>NZ_JBHVWX010000002.1:0-146383 GCF_042882065.1 Nocardia sp. NPDC058244
TGGAGCGATCGACCAGGGTGAGGTAGCCGTCGGGGCTGATCTTGCCGACGTCGCCGGTGCGCAGCCAGCCGTCGTCGAACTTGTCCGGGTCGATCTCCGCGCCGGTCGGCGAGTAGTAGGAGCCGGTGATCCACGCGCCGCGGACCTCGAGCTCGCCGAGCGACTCACCGTCGTTCGGGACGACCTTGCCGTCGTCACCGACGAGCCGGGCCTCGACATTGGCCGGGAAGCGGCCCTGGGTGTAGCGGTAGGCCCAGGCCTCGTCGCCCTCGACACCGGCGGGCGCGTGCGCGACGCTGCCCAGCGGGGAGGTCTCGGTCATGCCCCACGCGTGCAGGATGCGCACGCCGTGCTTCTCCTCGAACGCGCGCATCATGGCGGGCGGCACCGCGGAACCACCGACGACGGCGGTGCGCAGGTGCGAGATGTCCTGCGGCTGCGCGGCCAGGCCGGCCAGCACGCCGCCCCAGATGGTCGGCACGGCGGCGGCGAAGGTCGGCTTCTCGGCCGCCATCATCTCCAGCAGCGGGCCCGGCTGCAGGAAGCGGTCCGGCATCAGGATGTTCGCGCCCGACATCAGCGCCGCGTACGGCAGGCCCCACGCGTTGGCGTGGAACAGCGGCACGATCGCGAGCACGTAGTCCGAGCCCTGGAAACCCATGCCGTTGGGCTGATTCACCTGCATGGCGTGCAGCCAGTTGGAGCGGTGCGAGTAGACGACGCCCTTCGGGTCGCCGGTGGTGCCGGACGTGTAGCACATGGCGGCGGCGGAACGCTCGTCGACGACCGGGAAGTCGAATTCGGCCGGCTGGCTGTCGAGTAGCTCGCGGTAGGAGTGCACCTGCACGCCCTCGGGCGCGGTCAGCGCGGCCGCGTCACCGTTGACGACGATCACGTGCTGCACGGTCTTCAGGTTCGGCAGGTACTGCGCGAACAGCGGCACCAGGGTGCCGTCGACGAGGACGACCTTGTCCTCGGCGTGGTTGGCGACGAAGACCAGCTGCTCCGGGAACAGGCGGATGTTGAGCGCGTGCAGCACCGAGCCCATCGCGGGCACCGCGATGTAGGCCACCATGTGCTCGTTGTTGTTCCACATGAAGGTGCCGACGCGGTCACCCTCTTCGACGCCGAGACCACGCAGCGCGTTGGCCAGCCGCGCGGCGTCCGCGCCGAGCTCGCGGAAGGTCATGGTGCGCACACCGTCGCCGGTCCAGGTGGACACGGTCGAATTGCCCTGGAAGGTGGCGGCATAGTTGAGCAGTTTGGCCAGCGACAGCTGGTCGTCCTGCATGGTGCTCAGCATCGAAAACTCCTTCGGTCTCGCCGCGGCATGAGCCACGTCACAAGCGGATGCTACCGAAGGGAGAGCGGGCGGCAACCGTTTCCCGGCGTAACTTTTCCTGGTGAACGGCGTGTTCAGCGTCAGCCCTCTTGCGTCCGGTGCGGCGGCTGCGCGTCGGGTCCGCGATGATGCGCGGGCACGCCCGGACCCGCGTGCTCGGCGTTGTACACCGCGTCGAGGACCAGTTGGCGGACATGATCGTTCTCCAGGCTGTAGAAGATCGTGGTGCCCTCGCGCCGGGTCCGCACCAGCCGGGCCATCCGCAACTTGGCCAGATGCTGCGACACCGACGGCCCCGGCTTACCGACCGCGGTCGCCAGTTCGTTCACCGACAATTCACCGTCCGCCAGTGCCCACAGCACCTGGACCCGGGTCGGATCGGCCAGCATCCGGAAGACCTCGACGACGAGTCCCACCTGGTCGTCGGCCAGCGGCGCGCGGCCCGGTCCGCCGTCTGCGTTCATGCGCAGATGATAGGCCCGCTCAGCGCAGGGCGAGGTCGGCCAGCGCGGTCCAGTCGGCCAGCACCTGCTTGCGCCGGACCCGGTCGCGCCCGACCATCTCGTCGAGGGTGGCGCCGCGAACCAGGTTGATGGTGAGCCAGAAGGCGCTCTCCAGCCGCTCGCGGGTGATCGCCGGGTCGATCAGCCCGGCGCAGCGGTCGAGCAGCTCGACGGTCAGCTCGTGCTGGACCCGCAGCATCTCGCGGCGCAGCGGCGGATCGTTGGCGATGCCGACATACAGCTCGACGGCGGCGCGACCGAGCTGCCCGGCGAACGTCGCGGTGACCAATTCGACCAGCACCGCGCCCGCCGCGCTGTCGCCGGGCAGGGCTTTCGCCTTGCGCTGCATGGCCTCCCGCTGCCGCTCGGTGAGATGACCGATGGTCTGCGCGAACAGCTCGCTCCTGGTGTGGAACTGGTGCAGCTGCGCGCCCCGGGTGACCCCGGCCCTGGCGGTGATGTCGGCGATCGAGGCGCCCGCGTAGCCGACCTCGGCCAGGCTCTCGATCGCGGCATCGAGCAGCAGCGTCCGCGTTCGCAGACTCTTCTCCTGATGCTTGTTCGGTGGCAGCTCGGGCATCGACCCAGTATAGGGGGTCAAAATTCCGTGCTGCCTTGCACGCAATTCAATGCTGGACGTACTGTGTCGAGCATGGCTGTTGACCGGATGCTGCCCACCGACGAAGCGCGCGAGCTGATCGAGCTGACCCGCGACATCGCCGACAAGGTGCTCGAGCCGCGCGTCGCCGAGAGCGAGAAGACCGGCGTCTTCCCCGACGGCGTCTTCCCCGCCCTCGGCGCGGCCGGGCTGCTGAGCCTGCCGTACCCGGAGGAGTTCGGCGGCGGCGCGCAGCCCTACGAGGTGTACCTGCAGGTGCTCGAGGAATTGGCGAGCCGCTGGGCCGCCGTCGCGGTCGCGGTGAGTGTGCACGGCCTGTCCTGCCACCCGCTGTTCACCTACGGCACCGACGAGCAGAAGCAGCGGTGGCTCGCGGGCATGCTCTCCGGCGAAACCATCGGCGCCTACAGCCTGTCCGAGGCGCACGCGGGCTCCGACGCCGCCGCCCTGCGCTGCCGCGCCACCCCGGTCGACGGCGGCTACCGGCTCACCGGCACCAAGGCGTGGATCACCAACGGCGGCCGCGCCGACTTCTACACCCTGTTCGCCCGCACCGGCGAGGGCTCGCGCGGCATCTCCTGCTTCCTGGTCCCCGCCGACACCGCGAGCCTGAGCTTCGGCAAGCCCGAGGAGAAGATGGGCCTGCGCGGCATCCCCACCACCACCGCCGCCTACGACGACGCCTTCCTGCCCGCCGAGCGGCGGATCGGCGACGAGGGCCAGGGCCTGTCGATCGCCTTCAGCGCGCTGGACGCGGGCCGCCTCGGCATCGCCGCGGTGGCGACCGGCGTCGCCCAGCGCGCGCTCGACGAGGCCGTCGCCTACGCCAAGGAGCGAGAGGCGTTCGGCCGCAAGATCATCGACCACCAGGGCCTCGGCTTCGTGCTCGCCGACATGGCGGCCGCCGTCGACACCGCCCGCGCCACCTACCTCGACGCGGCCCGGCGCCGCGACGCCGGCCTCCCGTACTCGCGCCAGGCCAGCGTCGCCAAGCTGGTCGCCACCGACGCCGCGATGAAGGTGACCACCGACGCGGTCCAGGTCTTCGGCGGCTACGGCTACACCCAGGACTTCCCGGTGGAGCGCTACATGCGCGAGGCCAAGGTCATGCAGATCTTCGAGGGCACCAACCAGATCCAGCGGCTGGTGATCGCCCGCCATCTCGCGGGGTGAGCTACCCCGCAACGCGCTGATCAAGCAGCCTCAGCCCGATCCGGCAACCGGCCAGTAAACTGGACGGCGTCTCGAGACCTCGGGCGAAAGAGGTGCGCGATGCTGTGGTGGTTGATCGTGATCGTCATCGTGTGCGTGGTGGCACTGCTGTATCTGCGCGCCGAGCAGAACAAGCGGAACGCGCGCGAACTCGACGAAGCGCAGGCCGACGCGCGAGTGACGATCGAACGGCTCGGCGGCCAGGTGTACCAGCTGTCGCCGCGCAACGAAGCGGCCCGGCAGGCGCTGGCCGACGCCTCCGAACGCTACAACGCGGCGGGCGGGCAGATGGACAGGGCGAACTCGCCCGCCCAGGCCCGCCTGGCCAAGCAGACGGCGATGGAAGGGCTGTACTACATCCGGGCTGCGCGCACCGCGATGAATATGGACCCGGGCCCGCCGGTACCGGCCCTCGATGGTCAGGACATCGCGGGACAGGTCGACGAGCTACGGGTCGTCGAGCACAACGGCCGCCGCATCGCGGCTTCCCCCGCCCCGTCCCAGGGCACGCCGAACTACTACCCCGGCGGGCGGGTGGCCGGTCGGCCGGTCCCCGCGGGGTGGTACTCGGAGCCGTGGTGGAAGCCCGCGCTGATCGCCGGCGCCTGGGGCGCCGGTTCGGCACTGCTGTTCACGACATTGTTCGCCGGGATGTCCGGAGTCGGCTACGACGCCCAGGCCTTCGAGGACGGCACCGGCGAGGCGGCGCTCGACCAGGATGCCGGTCAGGGCGAGGTCGGCCAGGATCCGGGGTACGACCCGGGTCAGGATTCAGGTGGGTGGGGCGGCTCCGAGGGTTTCGACGGTGGTGGATACGACAGCGGCGGGTTCGACTCATTCTGAACCAGCCGGTGGTCCGGGACCGGCTCTGGCGCCGCCGAGATAGCCGGGGCCATGGGGGGTTAGGGATGTCTCGCGGTGGCGAGTCGGGTTGAGGTCGTCCGGGGCTCGGCCGTCGGCACGGCCCACGTGATGCCGGTGTCGACCGTCGGTGCGACTGATCGCCGGCTCGGCCCGGATACCGGGGAACAGCCGGTGGACCCCGACGACCGGGTCACCTCGATCCGCCCACGGCGGGGGCAGACCGTTCACCGATAGGCCGACCTGCGTCGGAATCTTCCAGAGTCCGCCTGGGCCGAGGTCGAACGCGCCGACGCCGACCTGGCCGAAGTCGAACGCGCCAGGGCAAACCGGTCCACCGGCCCCGATCGGCAGCTGACCCAGCCGACCGTCAACCGCCAACGGCCTCGATCCACCCTCGATCCCCGCCCGGGCAACTCCCGCATCCAGGGCCGACTCCGCCGGACCATCCCTGACGGTCGACCCAGAAGGCAAGGCCCCCGTCGCCGTCCCGTCCTCGCGCGTCGGCAACGTACGACAGCCCGCAGTCGATAGCTCGGCCCCGATCGGCTGCCCTGCACCTGCCCCGGCCGCCGACTCCACAGCAACGCCCTCGGCCACCCCCGCAGGTCCACCCCCGACCGTCGACTCGGCAGAAGCACCCTCGATCGTCGGCTCAGCGGAATCGCCCCCGGCAGGCGGGTCGGCAGGCTCGGTTCTCGCACGGGGTCGGGGCGGACCGTCCTCGGATGCCGGTTCGGCATAACCATGTCCGGGACCACTCTCGGTCGACGGCTCGGGCGGCCGGGCTTCAGCCGCGGGCTCGGATGAATCGACGCCGGGAGCGGGCTCAGGGTCGGCCTGGTGCGGTATTGCGATGCCGAATGTGTTGAGCAGCGACAGGATCGGCTCGATCGGCGATGGGCTCGCCGGGAGGAACCGGTCCAGCTCAGGGCTGGTGACGGCCAACGGCGTTCCGGGTTCCGAGGGCGGAATACCTTCCGCTGTCGCGTCTTCCGTGCGTCCGGGCTCCGGAGCGATGGGCACGATCACGTCGACGATCGGCGGCGACAAGGACGGACCGAACGCGGTGACCAGCGGAATGGCCGGAGTGTGGTCGTCGGCGGCGGCCACCCCGGCCACCGACAGGGCAGCGAACACCATGCCTGCCAGCAGCCCGCCACGGAGGAAACCGGCTGCGCGCATCACACACTCCTTCCTTTCTCGTCAGGACTGGTTCTTTCGGCTATCGACAGACCACGCTCAGCTAGGCGTCCGGCACTCGGTCAACTCCCCCGCGTCCCGCCGCACCTGCTTGGACGCGGGTAGCCGCTGGGCGACGACCCGGATGCGCGGGTTCTCGTTCTCGATCTGCTGCGCCGAGGCCGCGAGCAGGTCCCGGGCGACGCCGCGTAGCCGGTCGGTATCGGCGAGGTCGGCGCCACCCATCTCCCCCGCCCGCACCCGGTCCGCCTGCCCGAGCCGATCGAAGAGCCCGACCAATTCGCCCTGCGCGGAACGCCATTCGTCGGGAAACAGATCCGGGATCGGCAAGCGGTGCGCGGTGTCGCGCGCGCCGTCGGCCGCGGCGGCCCGGCCACCGAGGATCATCGCGGCCACGTCGCGGTACTGCGCCGGGGTGAGCGTCCCGGCGTCGCGGTCGGCGGCTTTCAGGTCGGCGCGATATCGAGTCTGCAAAGCACAGACGGACCGATAGAACGCGAGCATCGTCGATTGCGTCGCCGCACTCGCGCCCTCGATCTCCTCGGTCCGCGCCGCGGCCGCCCGATCCGCCTGCGCCGACGGCGAATCCGCATCGACCAGCCCACCGTCGACCGCACACCCGGCCAGCCCGACGCACACCGCCGCGGCCAGCACGAGCGCCCTCACCACCTGCGCACGTCGAGCACCGTCTTCGACACGAACAACCCCGGCGGCACGGCGCGCCTCAATACGCCGTGCCGCCGTAAGCGGAACCCCACAACCATGACCACGTACTCCTCAAGCGAAGGCAGAAAGTCATTGCGTGCACGAATGCCCGGCCGGCCGGGCGGAAACCACCGGGAACGCTAGAACACCGAAACCCCACCTCAGGGGCCCACACCCGTTTCAGATCAGCGTGTCGCCGGGCCGCGCGCCAGGATGGGTGGATGTTCTTCGAAGACCTCAGCGAGTACACCTACGAAGACGAGGATTCGTTCATCGACGTCGAGTCCGGTTACAAGGGCGCCTGGTTCCGCCCGACCTACACCCGGCTGAACGTCGGCTGGCTGGAAGTCGGCCACCCGTATCCGACCGGAACGGTCCCGCACGAGTTCGTCGAGAAACTACACGCCGTGCAGCGAGTCCAGATGATGAACTACTGCCTCGGCCTGCACGCCTGCGACCTGTGCCCGGCAGCCGAGGCCCCGGAGAACTCGGGCGAGGTCCGCATCCCCGGCGCCCCGGGCACCGCCTACGCCGCCCCGTCCATGATCCGGCACTACATCACCACCCACGCCTACCGCCCACCCCAGTCCTTCATCGACGCCGTCCTCGCCATCGACCTCACCACCTGGCCCGCCGCCCGCTGGCCCGACCTCCCCTTCCCCTGGATCCCCGCCGACGCCGAACGCCAGCTCGACTAGCCATCCCCAGCTTTGCTTCCCCGTACCCCCCGCACGCTATACTCGGCACGGTCGAACCGGGCCCAACCCGACCCCGACCAACCCCGCCTTCGTAGCTCAGGGGATAGAGCACCGCTCTCCTAAAGCGGGTGTCGCAGGTTCGAATCCTGCCGAGGGCACTTACCTGTCGCCGCGTAACTACAGCTCAGAGCTGGTTTTGCGCCGCACATTAGATTCCCCGATGGCTGCCGTTCGTCTGCGATTTCCCCAAGCGAAACGATGGCCATCCTGAGTTGATCCCCGCATCGTCGTATTGCGCAGAACCCTACCTAACCGGATCAGAGCGGCACCAGCACCAACTGGGAGCAAGGGTGGGTGAGGGATAGTCCTGAGCGCAGTTCGGGAACTTACCTCCGGGTTAACTGCCCGGTGAGCGACGCAGACACGCGCCGCGACGGCGATGATCCCGAACTACATGACTCCGGATCCCGAAGCTGAGATTCAGACCGCGGAGCCAACCGAGGTTTCGGGCGGTAGGCTCCAGCCATACGTCCGTTGATACATAGGATCGCGCACGAGGGGTAGTCGAACACGTTGAGCGAGTTTAAAAGTGAGATCCGACAGAGCGACATCGATGACCTGGCAGCGAAGGTTTCGAAGGGCAGCTATGGCAAGTACCTCAAGCGAGTTACGTTGCGACGGATTCGCGGTTTCATCGATCGCGAGGTGACCTTCGACTTCCCGGTGACTGCCTTGGTCGGACCCAACGGAGGCGGGAAGACGACGGTCCTTGGATCTGCCGCTTTGGTATACCGCGATGTGCCGCCTAGTAGGTTCTTTGCAAAGAGTGGCAAATACGACGCCAGTATGCAGAACTGGTCCGTAGAGTTCGAATTGATCGACCGAAGCCTCAATCCGCGACTGCCAATCGCACGCACCGCCAGCTTCAAGCAGTTGAAGTGGAACCGCAATGCGGTCGAGCGAGACGTCTTGATCTTCGGCGTTGAGCGAACCGTCCCTGCCACCGAACGACAGAATCTCAAGAAGGCTGTCGGTGGTTCGTTCCAGGCAGCCAAGGAAGTTCAGTTGCCATTGGAGGTAACCGGGGAAGTCGAGAAGATTCTCGGCAAGCCGATCGCCGGATTCCAGCAGTTGTATCTTGATTCAGCCGACCGGGTCAGCATGTTCTCTGGGATCACAGGCCTCGGCGAGGGTTACTCGGAGTTCCACTTCGGTGCGGGTGAAGCCAGCGTCATCCGAATCGTCGCGGAGATCGAGGCCGCCTCCGACAATGCGATCATCTTCATCGAAGAGATCGAGAACGGACTGCATCCGGTAGCCACGCGCCGGATGGTCGAATACCTCATACTTGTTGCACGCCGAAAGTCCTGCCAAGTTATCTTCACAACGCACTCTAATGATGCTCTCGCCCCGCTGCCCCCTGTCGCCGTCTGGTCAGCGCTCAGCGGCGACGTCCTTCAAGGCAAGCCAGATGTCAGGGCGCTCCGCACAATAACCGGGCAGATCGAAGCCGAGCTGGCTATCTTCGTCGAGGACAAATTCGCCGAGACCATGGTTCGTACGATCTTGCGTACCCACGGAGGCATCGAGATGGACGCAATCAAGATCCACGCGATGGGCGGAGCCTCACCAGCAATGAAAGTGACCGAGCAGCACAACGCCAACCCAACGACCACCTTCCCCGCGATCTGTCTTCTCGATGGCGATCAGGCCGAACATGTCGATCCAACGCGAAAGGTCTACGCGCTGCCGGGTACCGCAGCGCCCGAGGCTCACGTCTTCCAGCAGGTCCTCGACAGTCTCGATGAGCTCGCCGCGAAAATGACTGTGGCACTTCATCTTCCGATAAATCGACAGGAAGATGTGATCGCGGCGGTGCAGAACCGCGCATCGACCAATCGCGACAGGCACGTCATCTGGGAACAGATCGGCGAAGACCTGGACTTCCTCTCCGGGCACACAGTGGCCACGGCTTTCTTGGCCATTTGGGCTCAGGCACAACCCGCCCAGGTGTCCGAATTGGTCGATTCAATTGGCGATGCACTCCCACGGCGTGGACGTCTCGCCTAGTCATCCGAACTTCGCCAGGCACACGTTCAGACATCGCCAAAATTTCGACCATCCGTCGCCAGATCGTGCGTTCGGGGCTCAGATGACGTAACCCATGACGATGGACACGGTGACCGTCAGCCGAGGCGGTAGGCCAGGGTCGCTGCGAGGGTGACGACGGTCAGTGCCAGGAAGGCGGAGACGGGGCCCAGCGCGTAGTCGCGGACGCGGAGGTGGGCGATGACGGCGCCGACGAAGTACAGGACCAGGCAGGTCGAGGCGGCGATGCCGAGGACCGGAACGGTGAGGCCGGCGAGCAGGCCGAGGGCGCCCGCGCCGAGGAGGGTGCCCATGACGGGAATCCAGGACTGGGGTACCTGGACCACCTTCGCCGCGGCGACCGGGATGGGGTGGCGGGCATAGTTCATCCAGCATCCGACGGCGGCGGCGGTCGCGGTGAGCAGGGTGCAGACGAGGTAGGCGGCGAACATAGGACCTCTCCTTCGGTGGTGCGAAAACGGTTCGGCCGGAGAAGCACTCGGCGGGCTACGGCGCGCCGACCGCGCGGACGAACGCCTCGGCGAGTTCCCTGGCGATCGGCTCGAAGTCGACCGCGGACAGCGGCTGACGATTCACGATGTGGGCCATGTTGAACAGCACGATCGGGCCAGCGAACAGGCTCAGCAGCACCGACGGTGACAGGGGCCGGATCCGGCCGGACTCCAGGAACGGGCGCAGCCACGCTTCGAGCGCGGCGGCCGAGCGGGGCGCGTAACTGGACCGGAGGTAGTCGGCCATCGGACCGTCGGGGCGCGACAGCATCTCGGCGATCAGGGCGATCACCACCGGCGGGTCGCCGAACACCGATTCCATGATCCGGCGATAGCGGGCCAGCGCCCCGGAAGCCAGGTCCGCGGCCGGCTCGGCCAGCGCCTGCTCGATCTCCGGCAGCGGGCTGTACCGGTCGGCAACCGCGAGCAGCAGCGCTTCCCGACCACCGATCTGCCCGTAGATCGCCTGCACGGTGCAGCCTGCCTCGGCGGCGACATCTTCCAGGCTCACCGGGCCCACACCACGTTCCGCGTACAGCCGCGCCGCGGCCGCGATCGCCCGGTCGGCGGCGGTGCTCCGCCGACTCGCCTCGCCCATCCCCCGCGCTCGCAGCGCATCCTCCAGCGCGCCCCGGCTACCGATCCGCCGGATGAGCGTCGACCGCGAAACGCCCGCCGCCGTGGCGATCTCCGCCAGGGTGAGGTCCGCGACCGGGCGGTTCAGCCGCTCGGCTTCCCGGACCGCGCGCTCGGCGATCTCGTCCAGCGTGGTCATGACACTGACTCTATAACTTGAGTGAACATAAAGTCTAGTGTCATACCCTGGGGTGCGCTCGGCGAAGCAAACGGTGCGCGGGATTACCCAGCGTGGAAGACTGCTGAACATGCGATGTTCGGCATCGGTGGCGCTGAAAGCGGTTGAGACCGTGCGGGTTCGACCCGGTACCGCGGGCGTCGACACGTCGCGTTGCGAGTTCTTTGCGATGGATCGAGGGTTTGATGAACGTAGGGCATGCGGTCAGATGGGCGGCTGAGCACGGGTTGCCGCGGCTGGGGCTGATGGCGCTGCACCGCAAGGGTGACACGTTCGCGCAGTTGCTCAGCGGCGACGAGGGACGCAACGATCCGTACACGCTGATCGATCAGCTGCGCGGGGAGGGCGGGGTGCAGACAGTCAAGACCGGCTACGCCGTCTTCGAGCACGGGCTGTGCAAGGAGATCCTGCGGGACCGGCGCTTCGGTGTGCGGACCCCGATCGATCCGATGCTGCCGGGACCTATCCGCCGCTACGTCGAGTCGATCGAGTTGCCGCCCAATCCGATCGAAGCGCCGTCGATGTTCATGATGGACCCGCCCGAGCACAGCAGGCTGCGCAAGCCGGTCGCCTCGGCGTTCACCCCGCGCGCGGTCGCCCGGCTGGGTGACCGGGTCCGCGAGGTCACCACCGAATTGCTCGATTCGATGGCAGCCACCGGATCGGCCGAGCTGATCAGCGAATTCGCCGCGCAGGTCCCGGTGGCCGTGATCGGCGAGATGCTCGGGTTCCCGGACTCCGACCGCGAGATGTTCCTGGCCTGGGGCGAGGTGGTCACGCCGCTGCTCGACGTCGGCATCTCGTGGGAGACGCACCAGCGCGCGATGTCGGCGACGGCGGCGATGAAGACCTACCTCGCCGACCACATCGAGAAGGTGCGCCGCGACCCCGGCGACGACATCTTCAGCACCCTGGTGACCTCGGGCGAGCTGGACACCACCGAGCTGATGGCCAGCGCGAACGTGCTGATGGGCGCGGGTTTCGAGACCACGATGAACCTGCTCGGCAACGCGATCCCGCTGCTGCTGGCCCATCCCGACCAGCTCGAGCTCCTGCGCGCCGAGCCGCAGCACTGGCCCAACGCGATCGAGGAGATCCTGCGGTTCGAGCCGCCGGTGCAGCTCACCGCGCGCCGGGTGCTGGAACCCGTCGAATTGGGCGGCGCGCCACTACAGCCGGGCAAGTCGGTCATCATGTCGCTGGCGGGCGCCAACCGCGACCCCGCGAAGTTCGAGGATCCGCATCGCTTCGACGTCACCCGCGCCAACGCCAAGGAGCACCTGGCCTTCGGCAGCGGCGTGCACGCCTGCATCGGCGCGAGCCTGGCCAGGCTGGAAGGCATCAACGCGCTGCCCGCCCTGTTCGAGCGCTTCCCCGATCTGCGGCTCGACGGTGAACCGCACCGTCGCGGGCTGTCGACGCTGCACGGTTTCGATCGCATGCCCGCCCTGCTGAGCCAGGCGGCGGAGGTGGTGCCCGCCGCCACCGCCGCGTCCGAGGACTGAGCGCCCGCCTCAGAACTTGCCGGTGTGGTGCCCGATTCGATGACCGAGTCGGGCACCCAGCTCGGCGACGAACTCGTCGCTGAGCGGCGGCCAGCCCCAGAAGTCGAAAGCGAGAGCGCCGAGGGCGAAGTCGTCGGCCCACTCCCACTCGGTGACGGGACTCGCGGTGCCGCAGGACGCGCAGGTCACCGCGCCGGAGCCGGTGTCGCGCCAGGCGTCGATCGCGTCGGCGAACGGCTGCCAGACCGCCTCGTCCGCCTCCCACTGCTGCGGGTAGTCGATGATCACGGTGGTGGCGCGGCAGCGCGGGCAGTCGGTGGCGGAGGGCTCGATGGCGCCCTGTCCCGGGAAGTGGGGATGCCTGCCGACGATGACGGCGACCGGGCCCGGCGTCCAGTCCGCGCCCCAATCCTGGGTGATCCGTGACCATTCGGGGCCCGGCCGATAGCCTTCGTCGACCTGGAGGCTGTACATCGCGTCCCGCGAGGTCTCGCGCAACAGCCAGCCGCGCGTCACCATCCAGTCGAGGGTCCGCGCCGCCAGCGCGCCCGCGTCGGCCGCGGTGACGTCGATGTCGATGATGCGTTCGAAATAGTCACCCACACCGGCATCGTGCCATCGGGCGCCGACAACAACCCCGATACCGAGGTCAGTGCACCGCCTTGCGCACCAGTTCGGCGATGCGGGCTTCGTCGGCGGGGGTGAGGGCGGTGAGGCCGAAGGCGGTGGGCCACATGGTGCCGTCGTCGATGGTGGCGGTGTCGCTGAAACCCAAGGTCGCGTAGCGGGTCTTGAACTTGGCCGCGGACTGGAAGAAGCACACGACCTTGCCGTCCTTGGCCCAGGCGGGCTGGCCGTACCAGGTCTTGGGGGTGAGGTCGGGGGCCTCGGTCATGACGATCTCGTGGATGCGGGTGGCGATCGAGCGGTCCGGTTCGGGCATCTCGGCGACTTTGGCGAGCAGGTCCGCCTCGCCGTCGGCCTTCGACGTCTTGCCCCGCCGGGCCGCGGTCTTCAGCTCCTGGGCGTGTTCCTTCATCGCGGCGCGTTCCTCGGCCGAGAACGCGGCGGCGCTGCGAGACTTCGAGGTAGCCATGGACATTCCTCCGTAGTCGATCAGCGACGGCGGCTCGCCGTCACGAACAGAGCGATACCGGCCGCGAGCGCGAGGACGATCGCGACCGTCAGCAGGATGAGCGGTGTCGTCGCGGCGCCGGCGCCGGGCGCGCCGCTGCGGTGGATCAGCAGGGCCGCGACGAGCGGGCCGATCATCGCCAGGCTCGCGGCGGTCAGCAGGAGACCGACGGTCGTCAGTTCGACCGAGCTGAACGACCACTTGCCGCCCCGAGAGCCGGTGTGTAGCAAACGATGCTCGACAGTCATGCCATCCCCCTTCGGGAACCCACTCGGAAGTGCATCTGAACCGCGCACCAACGGTACCGCGCCGAACCGCCGAACCGAGTGAGGCGAGCCTCGGTCACTACCGTCGATGTTGACACCGATTCTCGGCGACGAACAGCATCGTTCTCATCGTGTCCGCCGCTCGACCCGGTGTCGTGCCCGGTCGTGGGCGGTGCGCAGGAGGTCGCGGACGACGGCATCGGTACGCGCACCGGGGTTCACGACGGCGAGCCAGTTGGCGGCGGCGTAGACCGGGTGGGCGATCAGGGTGTCCTCGGTGGCGGCGTCCACCTGGGGATTCGCCCACTCGCCGAACGCCTCCCGGCCCGCGGAGATATTGAGCCGGAAGGTGCCGGGACGGTCCAGGCGCGAGTCGCGGTCGTCCGGGTAGTCCTTGGTCACGATGGTGGCGAAGGGCTGGGTGGTGGTCGGGACGACGCCGTCGGGCGCGTAGTAGAAGAAGGAGTCGCCCCAGCTGATCTCGGGCCATTCGCCGCCGGGGCCGGGCGCGAGGTGCAGGACACCGCCGAGGCCGGTCACGTATTCGATGATCTCGTCTATCGTCATGGTTCGAGCGTCTCATTGAAGTGCTTGTGTGGACTTTTTGGCCGATGACGAGGAGTTTCCGGTGACAAACCTCAACTCGCCCGTCGGCCGGACGATCGATGTGGCCCGGCGGGCGGGGTACTCGGTCCAGCAGGTGCGCAATCTCGAACGCGACGGCGTGCTGCCGCCCGCCGACCGTTCGCCGGGCGGGCACCGGAGCTATCGCGAGATTCATGTGCGGTCGGCGCTGGCCTACCGCGCGCTCGCGGCGGGGGTCGGTCCGGTCGAGGCCAAACGGATCGTCCGTACCGCGCACACCGGGGACCGGGCGGAGGTGCTGGCGCTGCTCGATGCCGCGCACGCCGGGCTGCACACCGAACGCGTCGAGCTGGCGCTGGCGAGGCAGGCCGCCGAAGCCATCGCGGCGGAGCCGATCACCGAGGTGCGCGGTTCGGACGCGATGAGCGTCACCGAGCTCGCCGCGGCGCTCGGGCTGCGGACCTCGACCCTGCGGCATTGGGACGCCGAGGGATTGGTGGTGCCCGATCGCGCGGCGGCGGGCCGCCACTACTCCCCCGCGCAGGTGCGCGACGCGCGGATCGTCCACCAGCTGCGGCGGGCGGGTTACCGGATCGCGCAGGTGCGCGCGGTCATGCCGGAGTTCCGGCGGCATTCGGGACAGGTGCGGGCGGCGCTGGCCGCCAGGGACGCGGCGATCACCGCGCGTTCGCTCGCGCTGCTCGATGGCGCGGCGGCGCTGCGCGAGTTGCTCGCCGAGTGATCAGAGCGCGTCGGCGGTGCTGCCGGACAGCGGCATGGCGGGCAGGCCGAGCTTGCGGTGGTCCCAGGACCGCACGCGGGTCGGCTCGACCCGCACGACCACCCGGTTGTTCATCATGGCCTCGACGAACGGCCGGACCTCGGGGCTGTACGGACCGACGTAGCGCTCGTAGATGTCGATGCCCGCCTTCCAGTACTCCTCGTCCTCGGTGTCCTCGATCAGGTGCGCGGTGCCCTCGATCGAGACCCCGCGCAACTGGTCGTAGGTGTCACCGGCCTCGGCCATGCAGGTGATGGTGGGATCGCGGCGCAGGTTGACCGCCTTCTGCGACTTCGACTTGGTCTCGAAGTAGAGGACGCCGTCGATGTGCCCGAACCACATGGCCGTCAGATGCGGCTTGCCGTCGGCATTCAGCGTGGCCAGCGTGAGCACCCGGCTCCGGTCGAGAAACGCCGCGATCTCGTCCGCGCTCATCTGCACCACGGCCCGCTGCTTGATCCCCACCACATCCACCTTTCCGACCACAACCATTCCCGCCGACCATACCGAGCCGCCCGCCACCCCGAACCCGAACCGGGAACACCGAACCCCGACCTCGTGCCGCGGTGGAACCGCCGCTTATTCACCGCAGAATATGCGGCGAATAAGCGCTACAATCGCTGCATGGCACCCAGCCCGCGACGGTACATCTGGGAGGATCCCGCATGGCCTGCCCTGCGGTTCGACACCGCGGCGCTGGCCAAACCTGTCGCGGATATCGCCCATGCGCAGGGCAGGCTCCTCGGCAGGCTTGCCGATACCCCCGACGAGCTACGCGACCAAGCCGGACTCGCGACGCTCACCGCGGATGTGGTGAAGACCAGCGAGATCGAGGGCGAATTACTCGATGTGGCATCGGTCCGGTCGTCGATCGCGCGACGACTCGGAGTGGACATCGGGGCGACGGTCCCGGCCGACCGGCGCGTCGACGGGGTCGTCGACATGATTCTCGACGCGACCGTTCACCACGATCGACCGATGACCGACGAGCGGTTGTTCGGTTGGCACGCCGGCTTGTTCCCCACCGGCTATTCGGGCATCAGCCGCGTGCGGATCGGCGGGTGGCGCACCGACGAGACCGGGCCGATGGAGGTGATCTCCGGCCCGTACGGTCGGCAGCGCGTCCATTTCGAAGCGCCGCCGGCGTCCCGACTCGACAGCGAGATGCGCCGCTTCATCGACTGGTTCGACGAGGATTCGCCGGAGCCAACGCTCGTCAAAGCCGGTCTCGCGCACCTGCGGTTCGTCACCATTCACCCGTTCGACGACGGAAACGGTCGCATCGCCCGAGCTCTCGGCGATGTCCTGCTCGCCCGCGCCGATGGGAGCATCCGGCGCTTCTACAGTGTTTCCGCGCAGATCCAGCGGGATCGCAAGTCGTACTACGACATTCTCGAGCGGACGCAGAAGGGCTCGCTGGAGGTGACCGACTGGCTGCGATGGTTCCTCGAGACGATGGGCCGCGCGATCGCCTCGGCCGATGCGAACGTCGACACCGTGCTGCAGAAGGCGCGGTTCTGGCGACGGTGGGACCAGACTGCCCTGAACGCCCGCCAGATCACCGTCCTCAATCGGCTCCTCGACGGCTTCGATGGGAAACTGACGACCCGCAAGTGGGCTGTTCTCACCAAGTCCTCCCAGGACACCGCGCTGCGAGACATCAACGAGTTGATCGAGATCGGCGCCCTTCGCCGGTCGGAGTCCGGTGGGCGAAGTACGTCCTACGAACTCGTCCACCGGTGATGCGGTCGTCCGTCTCGGGCACGACCGCATCACCGGGGCGGTCAGGGCGTGACGACCGCGAAGTTCGGGTCCGGGTCGTCGAGGAGGCCGAACAGGCGTTGCAGGACCGCGGGGTCGCCGGTGAGGCCGATTCCATCGAGGCCCTTGCCTGCGAGGATGCCGAGTAGCTGGGGCTTGGTGAGGGTGAGGGTGAGGTCGATGTCGGCCTTCGAACGAGGGTCGACCGTGCGGATCAGGACGCCGTTGGACAGGGTGAGTCGCAGGACGGTGTCCAGGTCGGTGAAGTGCCATTCGATGCGGAACGAATCCTGGGCGGCGCGTGGACCGTTCACCCGGATCGCGAGAGTGTCGAACAGCTGCTCGATCGACAGCGCGGCCGCCATGCCGCCGCCCAGATTCAATGCGGTCGGGCGGACACCGTTGCGTAGTTCGTCATCGCCGGTGAGGTAGAAGCAGCGCCAGGTGGCGTTCTCGGCGCCGAAGCCGAGTCGCTGATAGGTCTGCGCCAGTGCGGCTTTCGCGTCGGCGTTGTCCGGCGCGGCGAAGACCGCGTGCTTGAGGAGCTCAGCGGCGAAGCGCAGGTCACCCGCGTCGGCGTAGGCGCGGCCCTTCTCGATCACCGCGTCGATCCCGCCGATGGTCTCGACGTAGCGGACGGCCTTCTCCTGCGCGGGCCACTCCCACAGCGAGCTCGGGTTGCCGTCGAACCAGCCGAGATACCGCTGGTAGATCGCTTTCACATTGTGGCTGACCGAGCCGTAGTAGCCTCGTGCGCTCCACGCGTCGGCCAGGCCGGGCGGCAGTTCGATCACCTCGGCGATCTCCGGGCCGTTGCGGCCCTCGTTCATCATCCGCAGCGTCTGATCGTGCAGGTACATGTAGAGGTCGCGCTGCACCGACAGGAACCCCACGATGTTGTCGGCGCCCCAGGTCGGCCAGTGATGCGAAGCGAACGCGACATCGGCGTCGATGGCGAACATCTCGATCGCCTCGTCGATGTAGTGCGACCAGATCCGGGGGTCACGGACCTGCGCGCCGCGCAGGGTCAGCAGATTGTGCAGGTTGTGGGTCGCGTTCTCGGCCAGGCAGAGGGCGCGGTGGCGCGGGAAGTAGAAGTTCATCTCCGCTGGCGCCTCGGTGCCCGGCGTCATCTGGAACACGATCGGGACGCCGTCGACCGTCTCCCCCTGTCCGGTGTGGGTGATGTCGATCGTGGGCGGGATCAGGCCGAAAGTGCCCGTCGAGGCACGAATGCCGAGGCCGGTGCTGCACTGGCCCTCCGGGCCGGGTGGCATCCCGATGCCATACATGTAGGTGCCGCGGCGGGTCATCGCCACGCCGGCGTAGACGTTCTCCGAGACGGCTTCGGCCATGAAGCCGGCGGGCGCCAGGATCGGCACATCGCCGCGCCCGTCGGGCAGCACACCGTCGACGCCGCCGAAGTGATCACCGTGGGAGTGGGTATAGATAACGCCGGTGACCGGGCGATCACCGCGCTCCTCGCGGTACAGCCGTAGCCCGGCCGCGGCGCATTCGGCCGAGATGAGCGGGTCGATCACGATGATCCCGGTGTCACCCTCGACGATCGTCATGTTGGAGATGTCGAAGCCGCGGATCTGATAGATGCCGTCGACCACCTTGTACAGGCCGTTCTTCACGCAGAGCTGCGCCTGGCGGAACAGGCTCGGGTTCACCGTGTCCGGGCAGGGGCCGTCGAGGAAGCTGTAGCCGCTGGTGTCGAAGACGACGGTGCCGTCGGCCTTGGTGATGCGCATCGGCGTCAAGGTCGCGATGAACCCGCGATCGGCGTTCTCGAAATCGGTGCGATCGTCGTAGTCCAGTGCCATCGGACATCAGCTCCTCAGCTCGGCGTACACGTCCACCCGATGCTCGGTGGAACACCGGGCCCGGGCATCACCCGGCGCGGATGAATTCCAGCTCAGGCGCGCCCGGGCCGGGACTGCGACGAACGGGCTCGGGTTCGGCTAGCCCACCGGTGGGTGTTCGGGGAGGTCGGCGGCCGCGGCGGCGACCGTCGGGTAGATGCCGATCGGGGTGTCGCCTGCCTCGGCCGAACCGAGGGCTTCGCCGAACTGGGCCACCGAGCGGGCGATGCGGAAGTCGATGCGCCGGTGGGCCAGGGCATTGCGCAGGTCGAGCAGCATCGCGGTGGCGGTGACGTCGAGGGCGGGTGAGGTTTCGGCGTCGAGCACCACCAGGCGGGTGGCGTCGGTGCACAGGGCCTCGATCCGCGACCGGACGTAGTCGGCGTTGGCGAAGAACAGGCCGGACTCGACGCGCACCACCAGCAGATCGGGGCGCGGGGTCAGGTCGGGGTGGCGGACCGTATCCACCCACAGCGAGCCCTTTTTCGCGAGCGCGGCGACGTGCGGCTGCGAGGCGCGGTAGACCAGCAGCAGCACCGAGACGCCGATGCCGATGAGCAGGCCGGGCAGGGTGTCGAACAGCAGCACACCGAACATGGCGGCGAGGGCGGCGAGGAAGTCGGCGCGCGCGGCCTTGCCGTAGATGCTGCCGAGCAGCTGGGTCCAGACCCGGTACAGGCGGCGCAGGGCCGCGATGTCGACGAGTTCGATCACCGCGGCGATGACCACCGCGGCCAGCGTCGCCTCGGGCAGCTTCTCGAACAGCCCTGTGAGGAACAGCAGGGTGAGTACCGTCAGCGCGGCCACGATGAGCCCGCTGGCCTGGGTTTTAGCGCCGGCCCCACCGTTGACGGCGGTCTTGGACAGACTCCCGTTGACCACCATGCCCGAGCCGAGCCCGGACCCGAGATTGGCCGCGCCGAGGCCGAGCAGCTCGCGGTTCGCGTCGATCGAGTAGCCCGCCTTGGCCGCATAGGTTTTCGCCGCGCCGAGTCCTTCCGCGAAACCGATCAGCAGCACGCCGACGGCGGGGCCGAGCAGGTCGAGGTAGTCGTCGAAGCCGACGCCGGACGGCAGCCCGATCGACGGCAGGCCCGCGTCGATGTGGCCGACGATGTCGACGCCCTTGTCGTCGAGGTCGAACAGCCGCACCGCGAGGATGCCGAGCAGCACGGCCAGCAGCGAGCCGGGTACGAGGGGCAGCCAGCGCTTCAGGCCGAGCACGACCGCCAGGCTCAGCAGGCCGATCAGCAGTGTGCGCCACTGGGTGTCACCGAGGTGGCCGAGCACGCCCCAGGCCTGTTCGAAGAAGTTGCCGTCGTGCTTGTCGATGCCGAGCAGCTTGGGCACCTGGCCGATGATGATGGTCAGGGCCAGCCCGACGATGAAGCCCTTGAGCACCGGCTCGGAGATGAACGCGGCGATGAACCCCAACCGGATCAGTCCGGCCAGCAGGCCGACGATGCCGGTGGCGATGGCCAGCGCGGTCGACAGCGCCAGGTAGCGACCGGCGTCGGCGCCCGCCAGCGGGGTGATGATCGCGGCCGACAGCGCCGCCGTCGCCGACATCGGGCCGACGACGAGATGCCGCGAACTCCCGGCCAGGGCGTACAGGACCAGCGCGGGCACCGCCGCGTACAGGCCGATGACCGGCGGCACCCCGGCGATCGAGGCATAGGCGAGTGCTTCGGGCACCAGCACCGCCCAGACGGTGAGCCCGGCGATGACGTCGGGCCGCAGCCACGAACGCTGATAACCGTGCAGCGATTCGAAGATCGGCGGCCGGCGCACCTCAGAGACCGCCGATGCCCTTGCCGACCACGACCGCGCCCATCACCAGCAGCACGATCGCCATCACCGCGTGGTTGTTGGCTTGCAGCCACTGCCTGGCGCTGTCGAGGGTGGGGCCGAGCCTGTCGGCGGCCAGCGCGTAGCCGAGCACCACCGCGAGCACCGTGGTCGAGGCGAGCAGGGTGAACACCACGATCGCGACGAGGTCGCCGCCCGCGCTCAGCCCCGCCGAACCGATGACGACGCCCGCGGACAGGCACAGCAGCAGGTTCTTCGGATTCACCGCCGACAGCAGCGCGCCGAGTCCGGCCGCCTTGACCACGGTGAGCGTGTCGATCGCCTGCATCCAGGCGGGCACCGCGGTGTCCGATCGCGCGTGCCACTGTTCGGCCGCGAGGACCAGAAGCAGCACGCCCAGCACGATTTTCAGCCAGGACGCCACCGCCGAGGGTTCCTTCTCGCCCGAATCGCCCAGCGCCCCGGCGAGCAGCGTCACCACGGCGGTCACGATCAGGATCCCGCCGACCCAGCCCACCGCGAATCCCCGCGCCGCCCCGCCCGCGTTCTTGGACAGGATCATGAGGATGGCCGCGACGATGGGGATCGGCGAGATCGCCACACCCACGGCCAGCGGAAGCAGATCACCGATGACTGAGCCCATCCGGTCACGCTAGGTCGGGCCGAGACCAGGACGCGTCACACATTGTGGGTGAGATCGGCGTTAACGCTCCACACTCATCGCGCTGTCCGGTGTCGCGCTCGGGGTCTGCGCCGCCGCCGGGCCCGCCGCCGCGCAATCGGGCCTCGACGACTACACGCCGGTCGACCGATTCGACTATCAGGTCGGCGAACCCGAGTACGCGGGGACGGTTTTCTTCACCACGCCCGACGGGCGGCACTGCGCCATCTACTGGAACAACGGTCCGGCCGGTTGCGACGCGGTGTCGATGGACGCGCCGGCGGGCACCGATCAGCTGCGGGTCGGGATCCTCGAGGCCGCGCACTTCGTCGATGCCGACCGGCCGATCTTCACCCACCCCGCCGCGAAGGTACTGCCGGAGGGGCATCGGATCAGCTTGGAGAACACCACCTGCGGGATCGGGTATCAGGGGACGGTCAGCTGCGAGGTCGGCGAGCACGGCTTCACGCTGGCGGCCGTGTACAGCGTGCTGCGCTGATCAACCCGCGAGCAGGTCGTAGAGGGCGGTGATGCTCTGGTCGCCGCGGCCCGCGTCGACGGCGCGGCGGAGCAGTTCGTGCATGGGCGCGTGCCAGGACAGGTCGACGCCGGTCTCGGCGGCCAGCTGCGGGTCGTCGACGAGGGCGGTGTGGAACAGGTCGACGCTCGCGCCGAGGCGGGTGTAGTCCTTGCTGTCGATCTCCTCGGCCAGGACCGGCAGCAGCGACTCGATCATCTGCAACCACTTCACCGAGTACGGCACCATCGTGCGCGCGGGCAGTCCGCGCGAGGCCAGCACCGCGGCGCCCTCGGCGAAGCCGAGCAGCGCGGGCAGCAGGGTGGCGCCGACCGCGGCTTCGTAGAGCGCGGCGAGATCCGGTTCGGCGCCGAGGAAGTCGAGCTCGCCGCCGAGCACGCGCAGGGTGGCGGCATGGGTGTCGAACACCGCGCGGGCGCCGCCGAAGTACAGCAGCGTGTCGCGCAGGCCGACCGCCGCGGGCACGTTCTTGATCGCGCCGCCGAGGAACCGGGCGCCCGCCGCGCGCGCCCACTGCGCGAATTCCCGGGCCTGGGCGGGTGTTCCGCTGTTGAGCGTGATGATGTCGCGGCCCGCGAGCGACGCGGAGGCGAGCGACATGCTCTCCCGGGTGGCGGCGAAGGTCGTCAGGGCGCTGATGGTCACCGAGCCCGCCGCGATCGCGTCGGCGATGTCGCGATGGGCGGTCGCGCCTGCGGCGACCAGGGACGTCGTGCGGTCCGGGCTGCGGTTCCACACGTGCGTCGGGTGCCCCGCGGCGAGGAGGGCCTGGGCGAGCGCGCCGCCCATCGAGCCCGTGCCGAGCACTGTCACCGGCGGTTTGTCGGTTGCGGTCATCTGCGACTCCGATCCACTGCGCGGCGCTCGGGGTGGGCCGCGGTGCTCCGAGTGTCGGCGCGGGCCGCGCGGGCCGACAAGTACGCACTTTTGCCGTCAGTTGCGCACCTTCGGGTAAACATCCAGGTCAGTGCGATGGCTTCGGCAGGGCTGTGCCGGGGGTCACCGGCGGCCGGGCGAGCCGGGCCGGTCTTTGTGAAGATCGCCAAGGTCGCGTCGGGCCGACCTGCGTTTCGAGCGCGCGTCGTAGAGTTTCGCTCATGTCGGATGCCGAAATGACCGAGCTGGTGCAGCGCAGTGTGGAGGAGGCGCTACTCGGCGGACCGCGCCGCTACACGCGCACGCAGGTCGCCGAGCAGTCCGGGGTGCCGGAGGCGGAGTCGCGGCGGCTGTGGACGGCGCTCGGCTTCCCCGCCACCGACGACAACCAGGTCGACTACACCCAGACCGACATCACCTCGGTCACCAACTTCCGCAGCATGATCGTCGTCGCCGCCTCCGATATCCGGCAGCAGGCCGCCGCCGCCCGCACCATCGGCCAGGGCATGGCGCGGCTGGCCGAATGGCAGGCCGACCTGGTGCTGGCCGAGATCAAGGCGCGCGCCGCCGCGGCCGATCCGGCGCTGCCGCTCGACGAACGGGTCAGGGCGGCCACCGAATCCACCATGGCGGGCATCGAGCAGTTGCAGTCCTATGTGTGGCGCAGGCACCTGGCGGCCGCGGTCGCCCGGTCGGTGGACGCCACCACCGGTGAGGACTCGACGCGGACGCTGGCCGTCGGATTCGCCGACATGGTCGGCTTCACCCGGCTCACCCGGCACCTGCATCCCGACGAATTGTCCACGCTGCTGGAGGCTTTCGAGTCGACCACCACCTCGGCGATCACCGACAACGGCGGCTGGGTGATCAAGAACGTCGGCGACGAGGTGATGTTCGCCGCCGAGACCGCCGACGACGCGGCCCGGATCTCGCTGGCCATCCAGGAGTCGACGATGCTGGTCGGTGGAACGCCGGAACTGCGGGTCGCCTTCGCCTACGGCGAGGTGCTGCAGCGCTTCGGCGACCTGTACGGCTCGGTGGTCAATATCGCCGCGCGGCTCACCGGCGTCGCCAGGCCGGGCAACATCCTGATCGACGACGCGGCCGCCGAGGCGCTCGCGGGCAACCGCGAGTTCGCCATCCGGCATCTGCGCAGCGTGCGGGTGCGCGGCTTCAACCGGCTGCGCCCGCACCGGCTGCGCCCGGCCTCCTGACCGCCGGGCCACACCGTTCTCTAGGGTGTCGACGTGGAGATGGACTGGCAGAGCGTGCGCGAGCGGTACACCGTGTTCGCCGACGACGCCGTGCTCGCGCTGAACAAGCCGGCCGGGATCTCGGTGACCGGGGAACGGCACGACACCGACCTGGTCGAGCTGGCGCAGGCGGCGGGCACCCAGCTGTATCCGGTGCACCGGATCGACAAGGTCACCTCCGGGCTGGTCCTGCTGGCCGTCGACCTGGCCGCACACGGCCAGCTGACCAGGCAGTTCACCAAGCAGACCGCGCGCAAGGCGTACCTGGCGATCGTGTCGGGCACCGACCTGCCCGAGCGGGGTGAGATCGATCTGCCGCTCAGTGTCGGGCGCAAGAACCGGGTGCGGATCGCCGCGCCGCGCGAGGCGATCCGCCGCGACGGCGAGCGCTGGTCCGTCGACGACGCCGACCTGCTGCCCGCGAAGAACTACCCCTCGCTCACCCGATTCGCCACCGTCGCCCGGCACGGTGAGCACACCCTGCTCGCCGTCGCGCCGGTCACCGGCCGACGCCACCAGATCCGGGTGCAGCTGGCCTGGATCGGCCACCCGATCCTGGGCGATCCCCTCTTCGATCGCACCGCCACCTTCCCCCGCACCCACCTGCACTCCTGGCAGCTCGGCCTCGACGCCGACTGGCTCACCCCGCCCGTCCTCGACCTCGAGGCCACCCCGGGCCCCGACTTCTGGACTCCACTGGCCGCCGACCCGGACGCGGCGGAAAAGTTGCTCCGCAACGCGTCCGAGCGGCTGGCCGAACTCGCCGTCTGATACCCGGCAGAATCCTCCCCACCGCCCGGCTCGAACGACCGGGCCGCCCCGCCGGGCGAGCCAGGCTGAGCCACGCCAACCGGGCCGCGCCGGGCTGGGTCGCGCCGCGCCGGGCCGCGCCAGACCGGGCCGGGTCGGGCCAACGACCGGGCGGGTGGCCGACTTCGCCGACCGTCACGGAGCGACGAATTGGTCCGTTTCGGCCGCGGTCGTGATGATCCGCCGGCGACGGCTCGGCATCATCAGGGTCGGGTGGCTGACGCTCCACGCGGCGCCCGAGCAGATGAACTCCTTGACGCGGGCGCCGAGCCGGCCGGTCAGCACGGTCGAGGTCGGCTGATCGTCGAAGGTCACCTTCTGGAGGATGCCGTCGCGGCGGCCGAGGCTGATGCACTGGGTGGCATAGCCGATCTGCTCGTCGGGGACCGGTCGCCCGGTCAGGCGCGCGGCGATGGCGTCGCCCGCCCGCCAGGCCATCGGGCTGCCGGTCGCGCACGCCATCCGCAGCGGTGTGCCGCCGGGGCCGTCCGCGAGGGCGGCGTCGCCCACGGCGTAGACGTCGGGGTGCGAGACCGAGCGCATGGTGGCGTCGACGACGATCCGGCCGGTGTCCGACACCGTCAGCGTGGTGGCCGCGGCGATCGGATGCACCGCGAAGCCCGCGGTCCACACGGTCAGCGCCGCCGGAATCTCGGTATCGCCCGCGACGACGGCGTTCGCGGTGACGCGGGTGACGCCGACGTGGTCGTGCACCGTGATGCCGAGCCGGTCGATCACCGTGCCCAGGTGCCGCTGCGCCTTCTCGCTCAGCCAGCCGCCGACACCGCCGCGGGCGGCGATCGACACGGCGAGATCCGGGCGGGCCTCGGCGATCTCGGTCGCGGCCTCGATACCGGTCAGGCCACCGCCGACGACCACCACCGGCGCGCCCGCCGGCAGTTCGCCCAGCCGCGCCCGCAGCCGCAGCGCGGCCTGCTTTCCGGCGAGGCTGTGCGCGTACTCGGCGACACCGGGGACGCCCTGATCGGTGCCGGTGCTGCCCAGCGCGTAGACGAGGGTGTCGTAGGCGATGGTCGTGCCGTCGGCCAGGGTGACGTGCTTGCGCTCGACGTCGACCGCGCTGACCCTGTCGACCACAACCTCGACGCCCGTGCCCGCATACACCTCACGCAGCGAGCGGGTGCGCAGTTCCTGACCGGTCGCCAGCTGGTGCATCCGCACCCGCTCGACGAAATCGGGGTCGGCGTTGACGACGGTGATCGCGACATCATCGCGATGCAGCCGCTTGGCCAGACGTCCGGCGGCGATGGCTCCGGCGTACCCGGCGCCGAGGACGACAATGCGGTGCTTCATGGCTCGCTCCTATCGGGATGGACTCCCCTCCTGAACCGGACAGGCGCGCGAACCCTGACACTTCATCGATGTGATCTGGGTCACCAGGCGAAATCGAGCGGGATATGCGGCCCCTCGGCCGTCCACTGCTGGGTGACCCGGGCCAGCTTCGCCGGGTTGACCTGGATCTGCACCCCGGCGATGCCGTCGGGCGTGACATCGAGCCCGACGACCGCGATCACCTCGTCGCCGACCAGAGCCAGCGCGCCGGGCCCACCGTTGACCACGCAGGCGTAGAACACCGGCGTCCCACCGACATAGGCGCGCTTGGCCGCCGTCGGACGGAACACGTGGCTGAGGTAGCGGGCGATGCCGAGCGCGCCGAGGACCGGGGACTTGCGGGCCGGGATCCGGCCGCCGCCGTCGGCGATGCCGACCGCGTCGTCGACGAGCAGCCGGACCAGCGGGTCGGTGTCACCGCTGAGCACCGCCGCGAGGAACTCCTCGACGATCCGCTCGGCCGTGGCCGCGTCGACGGTGACGCGCGAACGCCCGCCGACATGCTGCTTGGCCCGCCGATAGATCTGCTGACAGTTCGATTCGCCGATCTCGAGCATCTCGGCGATCTCGCGGTGCTGGTACCCGAACGCCTCGCGCAGCACGTACACCACGCGCTCGTTGGGCGAGAGCCGTTCCATCACGGCGAGCATCGCGAGCGAGACGGATTCGCGCTGCTCGACGGTGTCGGCCGGGCCGAGCATCCGGTCACCGGCCAGCACCGGCTCCGGAAGCCACTGTCCGACATAGGTTTCCCGCCGCGCCCTGGCCGAGGTGAGCTGGTTGAGGCAGATATTGGTGAGGACCTTGGTCAGCCACGCGACCGGGGTCTCGATCCGGTCCCGGTCGGCCGCGTGCCAGCGCAGGTAGGTGTCCTGTACCGCGTCCTCGGCGTCACCGGCCGAGCCGAGCAGCCGGTAGGCGATCGCCTCCAGGCGGCCGCGGGAGGCCTCGAACACATCGGCCTGGTCGGTACTGAGCATCATCCCCCCATGGTCGGCCATCCGGGCGGGCCGCCGCTACCCGGTGCGAGGTCACCGGCCGCGCGACTCGGCACAGCCGGAAGCGGGACGCAGACACCGGGTGACACGGATTCAGCCGGACCGACCGGACGGCCGCCAGTGCGGCGAACGACCGAGGACACGCAGGATGCGGTCGAGCGTCGCCTCGTCGTCAGCAATCTCGAGCGCCGGGGCGAAGGCCGCGCCGGGACGCTGACGCGATTTTCCGGTCGGGACGGCCAGGGCGACGCGCAACGCGGTCGGGGCCAGGTCGGGGTCGAGATCGATCGTGCCGCCGACGGATCGGGCGACATCCCACGCGTGCACGACGCTGTCGATGAGATGAAAGCCCAGGGCGATCGTGGCCGGGAACCGCCCGGGCGGAATCTCCGGCAGGGCCAGGGTGCGGGTGAGCGCGCCGGGTGCGGCGAAGGCGGCGAGCACCTCGTCGGCCGAACGCAGGTAGTCACCGACCGGGTCGGCGGCACGCCGGACTTCCCACACTCGCGGGTCGTCCTCGCCGCGCGCCGCGGCCGCGAAGCCCCGGTTCTGGGTGCCCATGTGGTCGAGCAGGTCGCGCAGATCCCACCCGGCGCAGGGCGTTTCGCCGGTCAGCGGAGCGTCGCCGACCGCCGAGACCGCGTCGACGCTCAACCGGACGGCGCGCCGATGCCGGGCGAGCAGGAGTTGATCCTCCGAAATAGTATGCATAGGTAGATCGTATGCATATGCTTATGATCTGCCAAGGCGATCACCCCGGTAGATTTCGACCATGCCGAAAGCGACCCGCCCCGACCTCGCGGCCATGCTCGTGCCGCTCGGCCGCGCGCTGACGGAGGCGGAACGGCCCGTCCTCGACCGGCACGGGCTCACCATGTGGGCCTACGCGGTGCTGCTCGGACTCGACGAACAGCCGGTCCACACCCAGGCCGCGCTGGCCAAGGCGGTCCGCGCGGACAAGACCAGGATCATCCCGGTCCTCGACGACCTGCAGCGACGCGGCCTGATCCGGCGCGAACCCGATCCGGCCGACCGGCGCGTCAACCTCGTCCGGCTGACTCCCGCCGGAGCAAGCCTGCGCGACCGCGCCCAGCACGACATCCAGGCCGAGGAACAGCGACTTCTCGCCGACCTCCCCGCCGCGGATCGACACACCTTCCTGCGAGTACTACAAACGCTGTCCGAACGCAGCGGAACGCAGATCTCCGACGCGTGATCGATGACACAGACCGGCGATGAGGTTACCGGCCGTGGTACGCCTCATGAAGACGAATAAGCCCAGGTCATCTAGCCTTGAGAGGTGCTGAAGACTCATACCGGCACACTCTGACGCAACGGAGCGATCCCAGAGAAGAAAGCGACTGCCGATGATCCTGGCGGCTCAGCTCAGCGACACCCACTTCGACCTCACCCCGCGCAACACCGAGCGCGTGGAGCGAGTGATGGCCTATCTGGCCGACCTCCCCCGCAAGCCCGACGTCATCCTCGTCACCGGCGACATCACCGACTCCGGCAAGCCGGAGCAGTACGCCGAAGCCCGCCTGGCCCTGGCGGCCGATATCCCCGTCTACCTGCTGCCGGGCAACCACGACGACCGCGTCGCCTTCCGCACCGAGCTGCTGGGCGAACCGCCGTCCACCGCGCCGATCAACAGCGTCCACCGCGTCGGACCGCTCACCGTGATCCTGCTCGACTCCAGCGTTCCCGGCGAATCGGGCGGCCTGCTCGCCGACGAGACCTTCGACTGGCTGCGCGCGACCCTGGCCGCCGCGCCGGCCGACGGCCCCATCCTGGTGGCGCTGCATCATCCGCCGAAACCCGTCGCCAGCCCGGTCGTCGACGTGATCGCGCTGGCCGAGCCGGACCGCCTCGCCGCCGTCGTCGCGGGCGATTCGCGCATCATCGGCGTCCTCACCGGCCACGCGCACTCCCCCATCGCGACCACCTTCGCCGGAAAACCCATGGTGACCTGCCCGAGCACCGCGTCCGTGCTGGGCGGCGCCTGGGAGGTGACGCTGCCGCACAAGGTCATGGACTACGCGCCCGATCCGGCGGTCGCCCTGCACGTCATCGATGAGACCAATACCCTCACAACTCATTTCCGCACGGTGGCGATGGGCGGCTGGCTGGCCGAACCGCCGGTCTGAGCCCGGTTTCTCCACCGATTCCTCACACAACCGCTACACGAGGTCACAGACCGGCCACATACACCCCTGGCAGACTGGGACAGGTGAGAGACACGCCCGCGGAATTGCCCCGCGGACCCCTGCGCCCCATCGAACTGGCCACCGGTGCCGTGATGGCCGGTCTGACCGTCGGCCTGATCACCGTCGGTTCCCTGGTGCCCATGGCCGCGGCCCTGCAACTGGTCGCGGCGGTTCCGCTGGGTCTGCTCGCCCACCGCTATCGCCTGCGCGCGCTGGTCACCGCCAGCGTCGCGGCGGGGCTGGTCACCTTCGTCGCCGCGGGCATCATGCCCGCGCTCGGTGTGTTCGGCGCCGCGACGCTCGCGGGCATCATCGGCATCGTGAAGCGGCGCGGTGGCGGGCTGCCCGCGGTGCTGGCGCTGGCGACGCTGGCCGGCGTGGGCTGGGGCCTGTTCTCGGTCGGCAGCCTGCTGCTCTTCGCGCGCACCAGGGAGCTGTTCTTCGAGGCCATCCGCAATACCGCCAAGGGCATCCAGAACCTGGCCGCCCGGCAGCCCGCGCTGGAACCGCTCGGCCGCGCCGCCACCGACCTCACCGACGCGCTGCTTCGCAATTGGTGGCTCTACCTCGGCGGATCGGTCTTCCTCGGGGTGCTGGTGAGCGCGATCGTGTCGTGGTTCGTGCTCGGCACGGTGCTGGACCGGCTGGCCTGGCTGCCCGGCAGCGACCGCCTCGACGCCCCCGACGACGACCGCGCGATCGGCCCGCTGCCGGTCACCCTGCACGGCGCCGGCTACCGCTATCCCGGCGCCACCGCCGACGCGCTGTCCGGCATCGACCTGACCATCCACCCGGGCGAGTTCGTCGCCGTGGTCGGTCACAACGGCTCGGGCAAGTCGACGCTCACCCGCGTGCTCGCGGGCAGGCCGCCGACCTCGGGCGCGGTCAGCAGGCCGGGCTCGGCCGGACTGGGCGAGCTGGGCGGCACCGCGCTGGTGCTGCAACGCCCGGAGAGCCAGACCCTCGGCGTCTCGGTGGCCGACGACGTCGTGTGGGGCCTGTCGGCCGAGCTGGCCGCCGAGGTCGACGTCGACGCGCTGCTGGCCGAGGTCGGCCTGACCGGCATGGGCAGGCGCGAGACCGCGACCCTCTCGGGCGGTCAGCAGCAGCGCCTCGCCGTCGCCGCCGCGCTGGCCCGGCGCCCCGCGCTGCTCATCGCCGACGAGGCGACCTCGATGATCGACCCCGACGGCCGCCGCGACCTCGTCGCGCTGCTGGCCGAACTGCCGCGCAGGCACGGCACCGCCGTCGTCCTGGTGACCCACCACGAGGCCGACGCGAGCGCCGCCGACCGGGTGATCCACCTGGCGAACGGCCGCATGGTCGACCACCTCGCCCGCTGGCCGCAGCCCGCCCGCGACCAGCGCCGCGGCCCGATGGGCGCGACCATCCTCGAACTGACCGACGTGCGCCACACCTACAACCGCGGCACGCCGTGGGAGGCGCCCGCGCTGCACGGCGTCGACCTGGCGGTGCGGCAGGGCGAGGCGCTGCTGATCGTCGGCGGCAACGGTTCCGGCAAGTCGACGCTGGCCTGGATCATCGCCGGGCTCATCGCGCCCAGCTCGGGTCGCTGCGAGCTGCGCGGCGATCCGGTGGACCAGCAGATCGGCCGGGTCGCGCTGGCCTTCCAGCACTCCCGGCTGCAATTGCAGAAGCAGACCGTCGGCGCCGAGATCGCCGACTGGGGCGGCCGGGCGACCGGCTCCGGTGCGGTCGGCCGGGCGCTGGACGCGGTGGGCCTCGATCGCCGCCTCGCCGCCCGCTCGGTCGAGGAACTCAGCGGCGGGCAGGCCAAGCGGGTAGTGCTCGCGGCGATGGTGGCCAGTCATCCCCAGGTGGTGGTGCTGGACGAGCCGCTGGCCGGACTCGATCCGCAGGGCCGCGCCGAGATCGTCGAACTGCTCGCCCGGCTGCGCGACGCGGGGCAGACGCTGATCGTCATCTCCCACGACGTGGCCGATGTGACCGCGGTGTGCGACCGGACCGTGCATCTGGACGCTGGCGTCGTCGTCGAGACCGCGGGCGCGCGGCGCCCGGTCGGCGCGCAGCCGGCGCCACTACTGCCGGGACGCCCGGAAACCGTCTGGCGACTGGACAAGCCACCGCACAACGAACCGGGAAGCGGGGTCGTCCGATGAGTACCGTGCTGCTGCGTGAGGTTCCGGTCGACAGTGTCGTGCACCGGTTGTGGGCGGGTACCAAGATGATCGCCGCCTTCCTGATCAGCCTGCTGCTGATGTTCCTGCCGACCTGGCCGGTGCTCGGCATGATGATCGCGTTCCTGGTGCTGATCTGGGTGGTGGCCCGGCTGCCGCTGGGCGCGCTGCCCCGATTGCCCTGGTGGTTCTGGGGTTTGGTGCTGCTCGGCGGGCTGATCAACGCGCCGATCGGGATGAAGGCGGTGCTCGGGTACGCGCAGGTCTTCGTGTTCGGCATGGTGCTGGTGGCGGCGTCGTTCCTGATCGCCTACACCACCCCGATGGGCGAGGTGGCGCCCGCGCTGGCGAAACTCGGTGCGCCGCTGCGCAAGTTGCGCCTGCCGGTGGACGAGTGGGCGGTGGTCGTCGCGCTGACGCTGCGTGGCCTGCCGCTGCTGCTCGACGAGATCCGGGTGCTGCGCGCGGCGCGCAAACTGCGCCCGAAGGAGAACCTGCTGCATCGCGCCGCCGATGCCAACCCGCTCATCGACATCCTCACCGCGTGCATGGCGGTATCCACCCGCCGCGCGGGCGAACTCGGCGAGGCGATCACCGCGCGCGGCGGCACCGGCATGCTCACCGCGCACCCCAGCGCGCCTACCCGCCGCGACGCGATCGCCCTCGGCGTCGTCGTCGCGGTCTGTGTCGGCGCGATCGCGCTGAGCGTCGCGCTCTGAACCCGGCCGGGCGTCCTGCGCCGCGCGGGGCGCGGGGCGGGCGATACTGGCTGGCGTGACGCACAGCGAGCGCGCGGTACCCGCCTGGCGCGAGCCCACCGAGGGCGAATCCCGCTTGGCCGCCACCGCGGCGATCCTGACGATCGTGGTCGTCCAGGTGCTGCTGCCGAGCGAGTTCCTGCCCGCCCCGGTGTGGTTGCTGCCGATGCTCGAGCTCGGCGTGATGGCGGTGCTGCTGATCGCCAACCCCAGCCGGATGGATCGCGAGGAACCCTGGATCCGCCGGCTCAGCCTGCTGCTGTCCGGCCTGATCAGCTTCGCGACCACCGTGTCGGCGCTGCGCCTCGTGCAGACCATCTTCACGGGCGAGGACAACCGCGGGGCGGGGACGCTGCTCGGTAGCGGGGCGATGATCTGGGCGACCAACATCATCGCCTTCTCCCTGCTGTACTGGGAGTTCGATCGGGGCGGTCCGGCCGCGCGCGCCAACGGCCGGAAACCTCTACCAGACTTCTTGTTTCCACAGATGCAGGACGAGCGGCTGGGCGGCAAGGACTGGCGGCCGGAGTACCTCGACTACCTCTACCTGGCCTTCACCAACGCGGCCTCCTTCGCCCCGGCCGACGTGCTCCCGCTGTCACGGTGGTGCAAGGTGCTGATGATGGCGCAATCCGCCATTTCCGTGGTCATCGTCGTCACGATCGTCGCGCGCGCGATCAACATCATCGAGTAGGGGCCGAGCACGGTTCGCGATAGCGAATATCTATGAAAGATTTGATGTTTAAAACCCGAATTCACTGTTCAGCTACCCTCGGGCAGGCTATGGTTCATCTCGACATCGAGCTGGACCGCTTTACGCGCCGTCACTAGCTTTCTCGGGGGAGCCATGATCACGGCGCATTTCGTTTGGGCACGTCACCTGATGAACCAGATGGGAACGTTCACATGATCATCCGCAAGATCGCCGCCGCGGCCATTCCGGTCCTCGCGGTAGCGCTCGTCGGCACCGGTGTGGCAGGGGCGGATCCGGTAACCCCGGACGTCGAGTACCGCACCGACCTGGTCGGCAACAAAGTCATCACCACCCTCACCCACGGCACCTTCGCCATCGACGGCGGCACCGTCCACGTCCGTGACGAAGCGGGCGCGACCCTGGTCTCGCTGCCGCTCTCGATCCGTGACGGCAGCCTCGAATACCCGCTGCCGCACACGGTTCGTGAGGACAGCCGAGTCCTCGAACTGACCGCGGTCAAGGACGTCGCGGCGGCCAGGCCCAACCTGACCCCGGTCGCCTCGCCCGCGGAAAACTATGCGGCACAGGCGAACTTCGCCTCCACCTTCGGCCTGGCCACCGCCATCGGCAGCTTCGTCGGCATGGCCGTCGGCGCGGTCATCGGCCTGGTGATCGGCGCGGCCGCGGGCGGCGTCGGCGCGATTCCCGGCTTCATCACCGGCGCCACCGTCGGCGGGATCATCGGCACCCTCGTCGTCGGCGGACCCACGCTGGCCGTCGCGGGCTTCGACCTGATCAACACCCTGCTGGCGCCGCCGGGCACCACGCAGTGGGCGCAGCAGACCAAATAGTCTGCGCAACAGCCCTATTGCCGATCGCACCGACGCCTACACTGGCGTCGGTGCGACAAGGCAACGGACTCGACATTCCCGATACCCTCGGCGATCTGTGCGCGCCCGATCGGATGGCGCTGATCGTCTACGACATGCAGGTCGGCGTGCTCGGCCAGCTGCCCGACGGCCAGGAGGTCGTCGAACGGGTGGTGCGCGTGGTCGAGGCCGCCCGCAGTGCGGGCTATCCGGTGATCTTCCTGCGGCACTTCTTCCCGCCGCGCCGCCTCTCCGGCGTCTACGCGATGCGCCTGCTGATGGGCTGGCAGCACGCGGAATCCATCGATGACGTGCAGTTCATCCTCCAGCGCGATACCCCGGGCTTCGAACTGGTGCCCGAACTGGTTCCCCGCGCGGACGAACTGGTCTTGGACAAGATGACGATGTCGGCCTTCGAGGGCACCCCGCTGGCCGCACTCCTGCGCGACCTGAAGATCGGCGCCTACGCCATCGCCGGCGTCGCGCTCGAGATCGGCATCGTGCCCACCGTGGCGCATTCCACCGACCTGGGCTTCGTCCCGGTGGTGATCGGCGACGCCTGCGGCGGCCGCGACGAAGAAGCCATGGCGAGGGCCTACGACGAGTTCGCCTTCCAGGGAAACGCACTGGTCACCGACGTCGCGACGATCACCGACCTGATGAAGAACCCCGTCAGCTAACCCACCGCACACGGTTTCCGGCCGCCTCGTGTCCGAGGGGCGAGACGTACCGCCGAAGGCGCAGTATCGCCCCTCGGACGCGAGGTCACGAGGCCGGAAACCCGCGGCGCCAGCCGCCTATATCTCAGTCCCGGATGGCCTTCTTGGCCGCGTCCTGGGCGGAATCGACCTGACCGGAGAACTTCCCGCCGGTCTTCTCGTCGACCACGTCACCGGCCTTCTCGATGACCCCGTCGACCTTGTCCGCATGCTGGGCGGCCAGATCCATCGCCTTGCCCGCCAGGTTCTTGAAATCCACCGTGCACTCCTCGCTGATTCGAACCGGTCCAACGCGATCACCCTAGCAACACCGCAGCTTTCGCGGCAGGGTCAGCTCGGTGAACTCGTCACGCCGTCCCACACCGGGTGCCACAGCCTGCCGGTGTCGGTCCAGGACTGGAAACGGACGGTGCCGGTGAGTCCGGGGGTGACCCACTGCGCGTCGTGGCGCTCCTCGGCGGTCATCTCGTTGACGAACGGCGAGCTCGCGCGGTGCAGCCGCCGCAGTTCCGCCGCGATCCGCCGGGACTGCTCGACGCCGAAACCGGTGCCGACGCGGCCGATGTAGACCAGCCCGTTCTCGTGCGGGATACCGAGCAGCAGCGATTTGAACTCGCGCTTGTCGCTGCGCCGCCACCCGCCGACGACGACCTCCCTGCTGCGCCAGTTGCGCTGCTTGAGCCAGGTCTGGGTGCGCTTGCCCGGCTGATACATCGAGTCGACCCGCTTGGCGACGACCCCTTCCTGCCCCTGTTCCCGGCTGACCGCCATCGCCTCGGCTCCCGACCCCGCCAGCAGCGGGGAGACGTTCATCGACGGCGCCAGCTTGCCCAGGGCCTCGAGCACCGCGCGCCGGTCGCTGTATTTCTTGCGCAGCAGCGAGGTGCCGTCGAGGTAGAGCACGTCGAAGGCGACGAACACCGCGAGCGCCGAATCCGCTTGCAGCGCGGAGATGTCCGAGAGCCCGTTCGCGTCGAGGACCACGGCCTCACCGTCGAGCACCACGCGGTGCCCGGCCAGCTCGCCGCCCAGCGCGGCCAACCGGGGATAGCGGGCGGTGACGGTGTTGCCCGCGCGGCTGCGGACGGTGACGATGCCGTCGTCGATCTCGACGATCACCCGGAAGCCGTCCCACTTGGTCTCGAAGGCCCAGTCCCCCACGCCGAGCCCGTCCACCTCGCCCGCCGTGGCGAGCATCGGCGACAGACCACGCGGAAAGTCCCCGCTGCCGCTGTCCTCCACAGGTTCTCGTGGGTTCTGGTCGCGCATGAAGTGCATCAGCCACTGGTCGCCGTTGGTGCGGATGAAGGCGTAGCGGCCGTGCAGCCGGCCGCCGTCCAGTTCCACGATCACCTCGTCGTCGCGCCATTTCTCGGTGCGATAGGTGCCCGTGTCCCAGATCGTCATCTCGCCCGCGCCGTACTCGCCCTTCGGGATGGTGCCGTGGAAGTCGAGGTATTCGAGGGGATGGTCCTCGGTGCGCACGGCGAGCCGATTGTGTCGCGGTTCGGTCGGCGGGCCCTTGGGCACCGCCCACGACGCGAGCACGCCGTCGCGTTCGAGCCGGACATCCCAGTGCAAGCGGCGCGCGTGGTGCTCCTGGACGACGAAGCGATCACCGGGCCCCGGCTCCGGCGGCGCGGCGGGCACCGGCTCGGGCGTGCGGTCGGGATCGCGCATGCTGCGGTACTTGGTGAGCGCGTCGGGCCCGCTGGGCAGCGGCGGATCGAGCTCGGCCAGCAGGTCGCCGTCGCGCTGCCAGCGCACGAGAACCTCGTCGAAGCGCAACTGGCGCAGCGACTCCGGGTCCTCGATCTCGGCCCAGTCGCGCGGCGCCGCGGCATTGGGCTCGGCCCGGCCGCGCAGCGAGTACGGGGCGATGGTGGTCTTGGCCGCGTTGTTCTGGCTCCAGTCCAGGAAGACCTTGCCCGCGCGGGCCGACTTCGCCATCGTCGCGGTGACCAGATCCGGGTGCAGCTGTTCGAGATTGGCGGCGACCTGCTTGGCGACGGTGGACGCCCCGCGCGAACTCACCACCCGATCCAGCGGCACGTAGACGTGAATTCCCTTGCTGCCGCTGGTCACCGGGAACGCGCGCATCCCGATCTCGGCGACCAGGTCGCGCACGGCGAGCGCCACCCGCGCGCATTCGGCCAGGCCCGCACCGGGACCGGGGTCGAGGTCGAACACGATCCTGGTCGCCGGGCCGCGCTGGTCACCGTCGAAACGCCATTGCGGCACATGGACTTCCAGGGCCGCCTGCTGGCCGAGCCAGGCCAGTCCCGCTTCGGAGTCGATCAGCGGGTAGGTCACCGTGCGGCTGGAATGCTCGATCACCCGGCGCTGGATCCAGGCGGGTGCGTGCTCCGGCAGATTCTTCTCGAAGAAGTCGGGGTGATCCACCCCGTTGGGCCACCGCTTCCTGGTGACCGGCCGCCCCGCGAGATGGGGCAACATCGCCTCGGCGATCGCCGAATAGTAGGCGATCACCTCGCCTTTGGTCGTCCCGGTCGCCGGGTACAGCTCCTTGTCGAGGTTGCTGAGCTCAACCTCGATCGCCGGTTCTCCCGGCGGACCCCGGAACTCCCGGCGGACCATCGACGCGGTTCGGCGGCGGGGACCGACGGCCTGCGGCCCCCGCGCACCGAATCAGGCCTGCGGTCCCGGATCGGTCGGGGCGGCGCCGCCTGCGGTGCTCCCTGGGTCGGCCTGCGGCGGAACGACCTTCTTCGCCGCGTCCTTGCCCTTCTCGATCTTGTCGCTGTACTTGCCGCCGGTCTTGTCATCGATGAAGCTGCCGGCCTTGTCGACCGCTTCGTTGATCTTGTCGGCGTTCTGCGCAGCCGCTTCCTTGCCCTTACCGAGCAAGCCCTTCAAGGTATCCACGAGACTCATCTGCCGATGTTCCTTTCCCGTAAGAAGGTGTCACTCCACATCCTCCCACCACGAAACCCGCGGTGGGAGGTCATTCGGAACCACCCGCTGGCCCGGCTTGGGCACCACTGTGGAGGTACCCGCCGCGGCCGCCGCGGACACCAATCGATGCACCGGCTCGGACCATCCGTGGAAGGCGAGGTTGAAGGTGGCCCAGTGGATCGGGACCAGCAGCCCGTACCCGGGGTCGCCCAGGCACAGGTCGGCGTGCGCGCGCACCGCCTCCTCGGGATTCATGTGCACGTCGGTCCAGCGCTCGTCGTAGGCGCCGATCGGCAGCAGCGTCAGGTCGAACGGGCCGAGGACGGCGCCCGCCTGGGCGAAGGCCTTGGTGTAGCCGGTGTCGCCGCCGAAATAGACCCGCTTGGTGGGTCCGGCCAGCGCCCACGACGCCCACAGCGTGGTGTTGCGGACCAGGCCGCGACCGGAGAAGTGCCTGGCCTCGGCACAGGTGATGGTGAGGCCGCGGTCGTTCTCGCCGCGGCCGAGCGAGACCGAGCCACCCCAGTCGAGCTCGATGATCCGGTACTCGGGCACACCCCAGTGGCGCAGGTGGGCGCCGATGCCGGTGGGCACGACGAACGGCGCGAGCTGTTCGCGGACCAGGGCGTCGACGGTGGCCTTGTCCAGGTGGTCGTAGTGATCGTGGGAGATGATCACCGCGTCGACGGCGGGCAGCTCCGTCAGTTCGCCGGGCACCGGGTGCAGCCGGGCCGGGCCGATCACCGGCGACGGCGAGACCCGCTCGCTCCACACCGGGTCGGCCAGCACGCGGTAGCCGTCGAGCTCGATCAGCGCGCTCGCGTGCCCGTACCAGGTCACCGCCAGGTCGGCGGCCTCGGCGGGCGGGGCGGGCGTCTCCAGTGGCACCGGACGCGACGGCCTGCCCACCCGGCCCTTGGTCAGCCCGGACCACAGCAGCGACGGTGCCGCGCCCGCGGCCATCATGCTGCTCGGTTCGGTGTTGTGGAACCGGCCGTCCCGATACGACGACTTGCCCAGTGCGGTCGGTTCGATGTCCGCGGGGCCGGCGCCGAGCGCGGTGGGCAGTCCCCACACCGCACGCGCTACCCAGGCGAGCCCGAGCGTGCTCGCCACCGACCCCGCAACGCGTGCGAGCCGCATCAGCGGCCCACGAACTTCGCCGGGCGCTTCTCCTGCCGAGCCAATCGGCCCTCCTTCGCGTCGTTGCTTGACCAGGCGGCTTCCAGCGCGGCCCGCTGCTGGGCGCTGGCCGGATCGCGGGTGCCGTCGTCGTTGAGCATCAGTTTCATCGCCTGGAGCGACAGTGGCGCGAGCGCGGCGATGGACTTCGCCCAGTCCTGCGCGTCGGCGAGCGTGCCGAGCTTGTTGGCGAAGCCGAAGGTGTAGGCGTCGGCGGCCGAGACCGGGTCGGCCGCGAGCAGGATGGTGCGAGCCGGACCGCCGCCGATCAACGAGACCAGCCGCGAGACCGTCCAGCGGTCGACCGAGATGCCCAGCTTGGCGGCGGGCACCGCGATGAACGCGTCCGGTTCGATCACCCGCAGGTCCGAGGCGATCGCCAGCTGCACGCCCGCGCCGAGCGCACCGCCGTTGATCGCCGAGATCACCGGCACCGGGAGGGATTCGATGGTGTGCAGCATGTCGAGCAGGCCGCCGAGGAACGACTCGGAGTACACGCCCGACAGATCGGCACCCGCGCTGAAGATCGGCCCACGGCCGGTCAGCACGATCGCCCGCGCGCCCTGCGCTACCGCGTCGATCATCGCGTCGCGCAGCAGACCGACCAGTTCCTCGCTGAGCGCGTTGCGCCGTTCCTCGCGCTGCATTTCGATGGTGATCACGTCACCATCGCGAGTCACGCCGAGCATGCGTCCTCCCCAGAAGTACCGACACCATCGTTGCCCTAACTCTGCCACAGGCGGCCGTCGGCGCCCGGTAAGGCGATAGCATCGGCGGCTGTGGCGACCGACTTCGACATCCTGGTGATCGGTGCGGGCCAGTCCGGACTCTCCGCCGGTTACCACCTGCGCCGCCTCGGGTTGGTCCCCGAACGCGACTTCCTCATCGTCGACCACGCCCCCGGCCCCGGCGGCGCCTGGCAGTTCCGGTGGCCCTCCCTCACGCTGACCACCGTCAACCGGGTGCACGATCTGCCGGGGATGTCCTTCGCCGAGACGCTGCCGCCCGGCTCGGAGTCCGCGCCGGCGGCCAGCGCGGTGCCGCACTACTACGAGCTCTACGAGAAGCGCTTCGACCTGCGGGTTCGCCGGCAGGTGACGGTGAACGTGGTGTGCGACCGGACCGCCGACGGCCAGTCCTGCGCCGGTCGCGGCGAGGTGCTGCACGTGGAGACCGAGGGCGCGGGGACGCTGCGCACCCGCGGATTGATCAACGGCACCGGCACCTGGGAGCACCCGTTCATCCCGGTCTACCCCGGCGCGGACAGCTTCGCCGGACGGCAACTGCACACCCGCGACTACCGCACCGCCGCCGAGTTCGCCGGCAAACACGTGGTCATCGTCGGGGGCGGCATCTCGGCGGTGCAATTGCTCGACGAGATCTCGCAGGTGACGTCCACCACATGGGTCACCCGCAGCGAGCCGGTGTTCCGCTCGCTGCCGTTCCGCGAGGACGACGGGCGCGCGGCCGTCGCGATCGTCGAGGACCGGGTGCGCCGCGGGTTGCCGCCCGGATCGGTGGTCTCGGTGACCGGCCTGCCGCTCGACGAGCGCCTGCGCGCCGCGCGCGACCGCGGCGTCCTCGTCCGGCAGCCGATGTTCGAGCGGGTCGAACCGACCGGGGTGCGCTGGGCCGACGGACGGTTCCAGGCGGCCGACGTCATCCTGTGGGCGACCGGCTTCCGCAGCGCGCTCGACCACCTGGCGCCGCTGCGGCTGCGCGGGCCCGGTGGCGGCATCACGATGACCGGCAGGCTGGCCACCCAGGTGGCGGTCGACCCGCGCGTGCACCTGATCGGCTACGGACCGTCGGCCAGCACCATCGGCGCCAACCGGGCGGGCCGGGCCGCGGCCGCCGAACTGACCGGCTACCTGGGGATCACGCCAGCCCGGCGCTGAACGTGCCCGGATCGGGGCCGACGCGGGTGCCCGTGTCCAGCCGGTTGATCGCCTCCATCGCCTGCGCGTCCAGTTCGAAGGAGAACACGTCGAAGTTCTCGGCGATGCGCGACGGGGTGACCGACTTCGGGATGACGATATTGCCCAGCTGCAGGTGCCAGCGGATGATCACCTGCGCCGGCGTGCGGTCGAGTTCCTTGGCGATGGTGACCACGGTCGGGTTGTCCAGCAGCGTGCCCTGCCCCAGCGGGCTCCACGCCTCGGTGGCGATGGCGTGGTTGGCGTCGTACTGGCGCAGTTCGCGCTGCGCGAGGGTGGGATGGAGTTCGATCTGGTTGACCGCCGGGGTCTCGCCGGTCTCGGCGATCACGGTCTCGAGGTCGATCACCCGGAAGTTGGAGACGCCGATCGAGCCGATCCGGCCCTGCGCCTTGAGCGCCTGGAAGGCGCGGAAGGTGTCGACGTAGCGACCGGCCGATGGCACCGGCCAGTGGATCAGGTACAGGTCCAGATAGTCCAGGCCGAGGCGCCGCATGCTGGCGTCGAAGGCGCGCAGCGTGCTGTCGTAACCCTGCTCGGCGTTCCAGAGCTTGGTGGTCACGTAGATCTCGTCGCGGGGGATGCCCGAGGCACGGATGGCGCGGCCGACGCCCTCCTCGTTGCCGTAGATCGCGGCCGTGTCGATGCTGCGGTAGCCGACGTCCAGCGCGGCGGCCACCACCGGGGTGACGTCGTCCTCCGGCACCTGGAACACACCGAAGCCGAGCTGCGGAATGACGTTCCCGTCATTGAGCACGATGGTGGGAACAGGGCTGTTAGCGCTACGGAAGGTCACCCATCCGACGGTAGAAGTGCTTCGCCGTACCGTCAACGACGCGCCCTCGCGTGTTTCCCCCGGTTCCGGACCGGGTAGGAAGCGGGGCGCCGGTCAGGGAACGACCCCGGGAAGGCCGATTCGCCGGTAGCGCGCCTGCCGCAGGACGCGCAGTTCCGCCGTCGGCGTGGCGCGCAGGGCGGCCAGCTCCTCGGTGACCGCGAGCACCATGCGGCGGGCGAAGGCGACGGGTTCGTCGGCGGCGTCGGGGTGTTCGTCGACGATGCGGTCGACGACGCCGTCGGCGTGCAGGTCGATCGCCCGGATACCCTGGGCCGCAGCGAGTTCCGCCGCGTGCGCGGTGTCACGGAAGACGATGGCACTCGCACCCTCCGGCGGCAGCGGGGCCAGCCACCCGTGGCCGGCGGCCAGCACGCGGTCGGCCGGGAGCAGGGCCAGCGCGCCGCCGCCGGTGCCCTGGCCGAGCAGGATCGAGACGGTCGGGGTGTCGAGGGTGACGAGATCGGCCAGGCAGCGGGCGATTTCGGGAGCGAGGCCGCGCTCCTCGGCCTCCTTCGACAGCGCCGCGCCCACGGTGTCGATCACCAGGACGAGCGGCAGGCGCAGCTCACGGGCCAGCGCCATCGCCCGGCGGGCCTCGCGCAGGGCGGCCGGGCCCATCGTGTGCTCGCCCTGCTGGCCGGAGCGGTCGTGGCCGAAGACGACACAGGGCTGTCCGCCGAAGCGGGCCAGCGCCAGCACCACGGTGCGATCGGACTCGCCCTGGCCGGTGCCGCTGAGCGGAACCCGTTGGGTCACATGGCGGAGCAGGTCGCGGAGGCCGGGGCGGCCGGGGCGGCGGGTGCTCAGCACCGAGTCCCAGGCGGTCGACGCGGAATCGGCGGCCGCGGCCGGACTGCGCACCGGCGCGGCCCATCCCGGTTCGGCCGCCATCGGAAGCACGACGCCGCTCGCGACGCTGAGGGCACGGTGGGCGATCCGGCGGAACACCTCGACGGTCACCACGCCGTCGATCACGCCGTTGCGGTACAGGTTCTCCGCCGTCTGCACGCCGGGCGGAAAAGGCTTGCCGTACAAAGCTTCGTACACGCGCGGCCCGAGGAAGCCGATCAGCGCGCCGGGCGCGGCGAAGGTGATGTGGCCCAGCGATCCCCACGACGCGAACACCCCGCCCATCGTGGGATCGCGCAGGTACACGAGGTAGGGATGCCCCGCCGCCTTGTGCACCGCGACCGCCCCCGCGATCTTCACCATCTGCACGAAAGCGACTGTGCCCTCCTGCATCCTGGTCCCGCCCGAGGTCGGCGACGCGATCAGCGGCAATCCCAGCTCAGTCGCCCGCTCCACCGCCGACACGATCCGCTCGGCCGCCGCCACCCCCACCGACCCGGCCAGGAACGCGAACTCACAGGCGATCACGGCCACCCGCCGCCCGCGCAACAACCCCTCCCCCGTCACCACCGACTCGTCGGTACCCGCCCGCCGCTCCGCCGCAACGAGCTCCTGCCGATACTTCGGCGACACCACGGGCTCGACCGGCGGCCGATCCCAGCTCAGGAACGAATCGGTATCGAGCAACTGCCCGATCAGGTCGAACGCCGACGTACGCACGCGCCGAGCCTAGCGGGATCCACACTCGGCGAGGCCACAACAGTGCAGCGGCCCTGCGCGCTCGAGCGCGGCGACCACTACCCCAGCCTCGACCCGCCAGTGCGCATCTGCGATGTGTCCGAGCCGGACACCGGCGGTGCACGCGCTGCTCACGCTCGATCGCCGCCTGGGTACGGGGTACGCGGGGCGGTTCGTCGAGGGTTTCGGTTATGCGCGACTACCGAATGCGGCCGAGCAGGTGATCGATCCGCTGTGTGGGCTGGCGGAGCGGATCGGGGCTGCGGGGGGCTGAGGGGCGAAGCGGGGCTGCTGCCTTCATCGCGGCAGCCCCGGACTCGGCTCAGTAGCCCTGCATGACCTTGCGCAGGGCGTACTCGGTCAAGGAGACCAGGGCCTGCTTGGCGGGTTCCCGGCGGCGGGCGTCGATCGACATGATCGGCACGTCGGCGGGGACGGCCAGGGCCTGGCGGATGTCCTCGAGCGGGTACTTCGGTGCGTCGTCGAACTCGTTGAGCGCCACCAGGAACGGTAGACCGCGAGCCTCGAAGTAGTCGACAGCGGCGAAGCTGTCTTCCAGCCTGCGGGTGTCGACCAGCACCACGGCGCCGATGGCGCCGCGGATGAGGTCGTCCCACATGAACCAGAACCGGTACTGGCCGGGCGTGCCGAACAGATACAGGACCAGGTCGTCGGCGAGGCTGATCCGGCCGAAGTCCATCGCCACCGTGGTGGTCGACTTCATCGGAATGCCGGTCAGGTTGTCGATTCCGGTACTGGCATTGGTGACCAGCGCCTCGGTGCGCAGCGGAACGATCTCCGACACCGCACCGACCAACGTGGTCTTACCGACACCGAAGCCACCGGCGACAACGATCTTCGCCGAAGTCGGCTTGCTCGTGCGGGTGTCGACCTGCGCCGTCGAATCAAATACGCCGGAGTCCACTGAGAACCCTTTCGATCAGCTCGCGACGTTCATCGTCGCTGGAATCGTCTTTCAAAGTCGCCGAGACCCGGACATGACCGGCCTCGATGAGGTCGGCCACGAGTACCCGCGCTACACCGATCGGGATACCCAATTGGGCAGCTATCTCGGCAACGGACGGCGATTGCCTGCACAACTCCACGATGGACGTTTCGAGGTTGTTCAGTTCGAACTGCCGCTCCATGGCGACCGGATGCGATGCAACGAGTGCCTCCAGCGCCAACTCGACCGCCGGCCTGGTGCGGCCGGCAGTCAAGGAGTACGGGCGGACGAGGCTGGGCTCGGCGCTCCCCATGCGGTGATCGTCTATGTCCATCCCACCATCAGGAACCCATCGTGACGCGTGGCGTGGCCTGGACGGTCTGGCCCACACGCTCGACCAACAGAGCCATTTCGTAGCCCACCTGACCGATGTCACACGAGGTGTTGGTCAGGACGGCGAGATACGAGCCGTCGCCGACTGCCATGAGCAGTAGGTAACCGTGCTCCATCTCGACGACGGACTGCAGTACCGTACCGCCTTCGAACAGATTGGACACGCCGACGGAAAGGCTTGCCAGTCCAGCGGTGACGGCGGAGAGCTGCTCCGCGCGGTCGACCGGGAGCTGGGCACTCGCGGCCATCAGCAGGCCGTCAGCCGAGACCAGGACGGCATGGGCTACGCCAGGAACCTCGTTGGCGAAGTTCGAAACCAGCCAATCCAGCTGACGGTTCGTACCACCTAGATCGGGGTTCATCGGTCTCCTTTATCTCCGGTTAGGTTCATTGCCTTCATTGCGCGGCCATCCCGGACGCCCTGCTGGTGACGACTCAAGCTGGACCTGATCGTTTCGGGATCACGTTGCGGGGTGGTGTCGGCCTTACCGGTCACACCGCCAGGCACGAGCCTGCCGCCCGGGTTGCGCTGAGGCAAGCCCGCAGCGGTACGGACCTCGGGCTGAGCCTCGCTGGCCCGTCGAGCGGCCTGCCATCCTTCGTCACCCGGTGATTCGAAGGCAGCGGCCATCTGGGACCGGTCGGAATTCTCATCCGTGAGCCACGCCGACATCATCTCCGCGAAGATCGGCGTTCCGCCCATGACGGAATCACCTTCCGGTGCCGGCTGCAACCTGGTCTGGAAGAACGACGCAGCCTTGGCCGGATTCGACCGGAAACTGTGCCGACCCGGATCGCGCCCTGCCGACGCAGCGTTCTCCGGCCCCGCAGGATCCCGATCCCGTTGCGGCAGAGCCACTCCGGGCCCGGCGTTCGCCTGCGGTACCACAGTAGCGCCGGGATCGCGCTGGGGCAGCCCAATCGGCGCAGCCGGACGCTGCGGCAGGCCGTTGGGCGCCTCCCGCTGCGGCAGACCGGCCGCGGGAGCCCGCTGCGGGAGCCCGTTCTCGCCGGAATCACGCTGCGGCGCAGGGGTACCCGGCGCGCCACGCTGCGGCAGGCCGTTGGCCGGACGCGGCTGCTGACCCGCCGGATCACGCTGCGGCAGACCACCCGGCTGGGCGCCGCGCTGCGGCAGGCCGGTGGCCGGGTCACGCTGCGGGAGGCCGCCGGTCTGCTCACGCTGGGGCAGGCCGTTGGCCGGGTCACGCTGGGGCAGGCCACCGGTCTGCTCACGCTGCGGGAGACCGTTGGACGGATCGCGCTGCGGGAGACCGCCGGTCTGCTCACGCTGGGGCAGGCCGTTGGCCGGATCGCGCTGCGGGAGACCACCGGTCTGCTCGCGGTGCGGAAGGCGCGGGGCCGGGTCACGCTGCGGCAGTCCGCCGGTCTGGTCCCGCTGCGGCAGCCCGTTGGACGGGGAGCGCTGCGGCAGCCCGGTCGACGGATCACGCGACACCGGACCGGAATCACGCTGCGGCGCACCGTTGCCCGCGGGGTCACGCTGCGGCAGACCACCGGTCTGCTCACGCTGCGGGAGACCGTTGGACGGATCGCGCTGGGGTAGGCCACCGGTCTGGTCCCGCTGGGGCAGGCCGTTGGCGGGACGCTGCGGCAGCCCGGCCGACGGGTCGCGCGGCGGCGCGCCGTTGGCGCCCGGCGAGCGCTGCGGCAGACCACCGGCGGTGGTGTCGCGCTTGGGCGGCGCGGTGTCGCGCGGCGGCTGTGCCTGATCGCGCGCCGGAGCGCCGTTGGCACCCGGCGAACGCTGCGGCAGACCACCGGCCAGCGACTGCGGCGCACCGGCGGGCGTGGCGTCGCCCGGCTGACCCGGCGCGCCCTGCGGACGCTGCGGTCCACCGGGTCCACCCGGTCCACCGGCGGCGAGGTTGCGCTTGGGCAGGTTGGCCGCGGCCAGCTTGCCGCGCTGCGGCACATTGCCCTGACCGGGCGCGGGCGGGCGCAGGGTCGGCGAGGACTGCTCGGCGGCGTCCTGCTGGAGCCCCTGGGCCATCGAGTTACCCGGCTGCCGCTGCGGCAGCCCACCCTGACCGGCCGGGATCGGCCCGCTGCTGACGCCGGGATCGACGGTGACCATCACGTTGCCACCCGGAGTCCGGGTGATCGCGCGGGTCTGCATCGTGCTCGGCTGGTTCTGCGGGGCCGGGCGCTGCTGCTGCGGCGCCTGCTGCGGTGCCTGCTGCGGCGGGATCACCGGGCCACCGGCACCGGAGACGATCAGGCCGACCGGCACGTGCACGGTGACGGTGACGCCCGGATCGCGCGCGGTGTCGAAGGTCGGCCGCAGGCGCACGGTCAGCCCGTGCCGCTCCGCGAGCCTGCCGACCACGAACAGACCCATGTGGCGGGCGGTGTCGGGACCGGGCTCGGCGGTCTGCTCGAGCCTGCGGTTGATCTCCGACATCTCCTGGGGCGGCATACCGATACCGCGGTCGGCCACCTCGATCAGCAGACCCTGGTCGTGGGCCTGGGCGAAGGTGAACTTGACGTCGGTCTCCGGCGGGGAGGCCCGCAGCGCGTTGTCGAGCAGCTCGGCGAACAGGTGCGCCATATCGGAGGCGGCCGGTTCGACCAGCGAGCCACGCGGGGTGGCGCCGAGCTTGACCCGCTCGTAGTCCTCGACCTCGGAGATCGCGGCACGCAGCACGTCGGCGATCTCGACCGGGGCCGACTTGGTCCGGCGCTGCTTGGTGCCGGCGAGGATGAGCAGGTTGTCACCGTTACGGCGCATGCGCGCCGCGAGGTGATCGAGCCGGAAGAGGTTCTCGAGCAGGCGCGGGTCCTTCTCGTCGTACTCCATCGCCTCGATGAGGGTGAGCTGATGGTCGACGAGCGACTTGGAGCGCCGGGCCAGGGTCTCGAACATGTCGTTGACCTGCGAACGCATCTGCGCCTGATCACTCGCCAGGCGCAGCGCCTGACCGTGGATGTCGTCGACGGCGCGGGCCAGCTGGCCGATCTCCTCGTCCGAGCGCACCGGCATCGGCTCGAGCGGCACGTCCTCGGGCGCGGCGCCGTTACGGAGCTGGGCGACCTCGTGCGGCAGATCGGATTCGGCGACGCGCAGCGCGGCCAGGCGCAGGCGGTGCAGCGGCACGATCATCGAGCGCGCCACGAACACGGCGAGCAGGAGCGCGGCGAGGATCGTCGCGATGACGACGCCGGTGTAGGTCCACGCGCCGGTCGCCGCGGCGGCGGCCAGCTCGTCCATCGAGGACTCGATCGCCTTGGTGGCCTCGTTGACGACGCCCTCGTAGCCGACGAGGCTGGTGTACAGCGAGGTACGCAGGTCGCCGACGGGCAGCTTGCCCGCCTGCACCTCGGGCCCGCTGATCAGGTTCTTGCGGGTGTCGGCCTGCGCCTTCAGGTCGGCGACGACCCGGTCACCGGCCGGGAAGCGGTTGGCGAGCACTTCGAGCAGGTGGTTCTCGGTGCTGACGCCGGTGAGGAAGTTCTGCGCTCCCGTCGGCATACCGCGCAGCATCTCCGAGAGACCGGCGAGTTCGTCGACGAGCAGCGAACGGGTGTTGAGCGAGTCGACCAGGCGCAGCTTCGCCGTGTCCATGACCGGGTCGCTCACCTGCGCGACGGTCGTCTCGACGATGTCGACGCTTTCCTTACGCATCTGCTCGACCGAGGCGAGCGCGGGCTCGGCCGAGGTCGTCATCGCCTTGCCCTGCCCGCGCACCGTCTTGGCCTGCGCGATCATCCGCTCGAGCGCGGCGTGCGCCTTCGGCAGATCGGTCAACCTGCCGATCGAGCCCTCGGCCGCCGCGATGGCGGCGTCGAGTTCGGTGAGGTCCTTGTCGGTGACCATCGTGACCCCGGGGCCAGCGGGCACCAACTGGCTACCCGCCACCTTCGCGGTGCTCGCACTCAGCGAGGTGACCGACGGAATCGTGTCGATCTGCTCATTGATGCTCGACAGTCGGTTGGCCTCCGAGAACTCCGAGGTAATTCTCGACACGCCGAGCCCGACCGCGACCGCGAGCGGCACGGCCAGTACGGCCGTAACCTTCCAACGCAGGTCCCAGTTGCCGAGCGCCCAGCGCTTGCTGCCGGACCTAGCGGCGTCACGCATCTCCCACTCACTTTCCAAACTGGCCTCTACCAAGCGCCATCAGCGAACCTCCACAGGCGCAATGGTGGCTCGCCAGGCTAGCTGGCCGAGAACTGCGGCTGGCCGAGAAATTGCGTCTACGACTGCCCGAATAAGTGACATCAGATTCTAACGGATCAATAACTTCTTGGCTGACTCCCGGTAGAGGTCCGCGCGATGACCTGCCCGTTCCAGGCAAAACCAAAGGTCGCGGCACCCCCTCGGGTGTCGCGTGAAGTCTGCCACAATCATCAGGATCTATCGAGCGGGCATCGAAGCGAGGCTAGGGAGTCACGGGCTTGGACGTGGAACACGAGTACCGACCGGTCTATCAGACCAGTCTGGTCGACCCCGCCGACTTCTGGTCCGCCGCAGCTCAGGCCATCGAGTGGGACGTGGCCCCGCAGCAGATCGTCGACGCCGCCGACAAGCGCGCGGCCCGCTGGTTCCCCGACGCCCGGCTCAATACCTGCGTCAACGCGCTGGACCGGCACGTCAGGGCTGGCACCGTCGCCGAGGGTGGGCACGCCGATCAGGCCGCCCTCATATATGTCTCCGCTATGACGGACACCACCACCGCCTACACCTACGCGGAACTGCTCGACGAGGTCGCCCGATTCGCCGGAGCCATGCGCGATCTCGGCGTCGTCGCCGGTGACCGGGTCGTGATCTACCTGCCGATGATCCCCGAGGCCGTGATCGCGATGCTGGCCTGCGCCCGCATCGGCGCGGTGCACTCGGTGGTGTTCGGCGGCTTCGCCGCGCCCGAGCTGGCCGCCCGTATCGACGACGCCGAACCGGTCCTGGTGGTCACCGCCTCGGGCGGGCTCGAGCCCAACCGCCGCATCGAATACCCGCCGATCGTGCTGCAGGCCCTGGACCTGGCGCAGACGGCGTCGGTGCGCACGGTGATCGTCAAGCAGCGCCCCGAGTTCCCGACCATCGAGTTCCCGGCCGCGCAGCCAGCCACCGACGTGCTGCCGTCCTCGGAGCAGACCGTCGCGGCCCGCTGGGTCGACTGGGCCGCCACCGTCGCCGACGTGGCTCCGGCCGAGCCGGTCTCGGTCGCCGCGACCGATCCGCTCTACATCCTCTACACCTCGGGAACCACCGGCAAACCCAAGGGCGTGGTCCGCGACAACGGCGGGCACGCGGTCGCGCTGGCCTGGTCGATGCGCAATATCTACGACGTCGGCCCAGGTCAGGTGTTCTGGGCGGCCTCCGATGTGGGCTGGGTCGTCGGCCACTCCTACATCGTCTACGCGCCGCTGCTGGTCGGCGCGACGACCGTGCTCTACGAGGGCAAACCGGTCGGCACTCCCGACGCGGGCGTCTTCTGGCGGATCATCGACGAGCACGACGTGCGGGTGCTGTTCACCGCGCCGACGGCGTTGCGCGCGATCCGGCGGGCCGACCCCGAGGCCACGACCGCCCGTCGCCACGACCTGTCCCGGCTGCGGGCGCTGTTCTGCGCGGGCGAGCGACTGGACCCGGCCACCTTCGAATGGGCCTCCGGCACCCTGCTCGCCGAGCACCCCGACACCCCGGTGGTCGATCACTGGTGGCAGACCGAGACCGGCTGGCCGATCTGCGCAGACCCGCTCGGCCTGCAGGAACTCCCGGTCAAGCCCGGTTCCTCGTGCGTGCCGGTGCCCGGTTACCGGCTGCGGGTGCTCGACGCGAACGGCAATCCGGTGCCGACCGGCGTCGAGGGCAACATCGTCATCGGGCTGCCACTGCCGCCCGGTGCGCTGACCGGCCTGTGGCGCGACCGCGAGCGGTTCATCCGCTCGTACCTGTCGGCCTTCCCCGGCCACTACCTGACCGGCGACTCCGGCTACTTCGACGAGGACGGCTACCTCTACGTCCTCGGCCGCAGCGACGACGTGATCAACATGGCCGGGCACCGGCTCTCGGCGGGCAGCATCGAGGCCGCCATCGCCGGGCACGACGCGATCGCCGAATGCGCCGTGATCGGCGTCCCCGACGAGCTCAAGGGCCACCTGCCGCTGGCGTACGTGGTGCTCAAGCAGGGTGTCGAGGTCGATCCGGAACAGCTGCGGACCGAGCTCGCCGAGCGGGTGCGCGAGCAGATCGGCGCCATCGCCACCCTGCACAGCGCGATCATCGTCTCGGGCCTGCCCAAGACCCGTTCCGGCAAGATCCTGCGCAAGACGATCCGCCAGCTCACCGCCGGGGAACACGTGGAGACCCCGGCCACCATCGAGGACCCGGCCGTGCTCACCGCGCTGGCCGACCGCATCCTGGCCAACCCCCCACTGGGCAATCCGCCCCCGGCCGCGCAGGACACCCCGACCCCCGACCTCGACGGCGACCCGGTGGCCCCCACGGCCTGACCATCGGGCCCGGTGGCGGCCACCGCCCCTAGGATTGCGGCGTGACCGATCGTGCTGCCTCCACTGTCCTGGTCGTCGACGACGACGAGGACGTCCTCGCCTCGGTCGAACGTGGCCTGCGGCTGTCCGGGTTCCAGGTGCTGGTCGCGCGCGACGGCGCGGCCGCCCTGCGCGCCGTGTCCGAGCACGCGCCCGACGCGGTGGTCCTCGACATGAACATGCCGGTGCTCGACGGCGCGGGCGTGGTGACGGCCCTGCGGGCGATGGGCAACGACGTGCCGGTCTGTGTGCTCAGCGCCCGCGCCTCGGTCGACGACCGGATCGCGGGCCTGGAGTCCGGCGCCGACGACTACCTGGTGAAACCGTTCGAGCTGGCCGAGCTGGTGGCCCGGATCCGGGCCCTGCTGCGCCGCCGCACCGACACCCCGGAGCCGGTCGCGCCCGGCGCGATCACCGTCGGCCCGCTGCAGCTCGACGTGGCGGGATACCGCGCGCTGCTGCACGGCAAGGAAATCGAGCTCACCAAACGGGAATTCGAATTGTTGTCCACCCTGGCCAGGAATGCGGGTGTGGTGTTGACGCGCGAACGGCTGCTGGAATTGGTGTGGGGTTACGATTTCATAGCCGATACGAATGTCGTCGACGTGTTCGTCGGATACTTGCGACGCAAACTCGAAATAGATGACACGCCAAGGATTTTGCACACGATTCGCGGCGTAGGGTTCGTGCTCCGGGAACCGAAATGATCGAGGCCCCGCCGAAACACCGTCGGAGACAATCGTTTTCGCTGCGAACCAGGGTCGCGGGAGCGGCCGCGGCGGGCGCCGTCGTCATCGTCTCTATCGCCGCGTTCGTGGGTTTCCAAGCGATCGAACGCAACAATGTGACCCAGACCGACCAGCAGCTCGAGATCGCCTCGCGGATCGTGCTGATCGAGCCGGTGCTGGCCACCGGCTTCGTCAACCTGACCGGGCTGCAGACCACCATGGCGCTCACCGTGCGTGACAACGGCCAGGTGACCGCGTCCAGCTCCACCCAGCTGCCCGATCTGCCGCCGGGCTCGCAGACCGTCGAGGTCAACGACCAGCCCTACCGGGTACTCACCACCACCGAGAACCAGCCCGCCGGTCGCACCGTCTCGCTGGCCATCCCGACCACCGAGGCCGCCAAGGCTACCGCCGATCAGCAGCGCTGGGTGCTCGCCGGCGCCGCGATCGCGGTGGCTGCGGCCGCGGCACTGGGCTGGCTGCTGGCCGGGCGCGCGGTCGGGCCGATCGTGAAGCTGACCAAGCAGGTCTCGGCGCGCAGTTCGTTCGGCGACCCGGACCACACCGCCCAGCCGGTCGACGGGTCCGGGGTCGACGAGGCGGTGAAGCTGGCCGACGCGGTGAACACCATGCTGGCCCGCGTCGACGAGGCGCAGGCCGAGACCGCCGCCGCGCTGGAGACCGCCCGCGATTTCGCCGCCGTCTCCGCGCACGAGCTGCGCACCCCGCTCACCGCGATCCGCACCGATCTCGAGGTCCTGCGCACCCTCGACCTCACCGACGAGCAGCGCCGCGAGATCCTCGACGACCTCGCCCGCAACGAGACCAGGATCGAGACCACCCTCACCGCGCTGGAACGCCTGGCCCGCGGCGACCTCACCGCCGAGGCCGACCACATCCCCACCGATGTGGCCGACCTGTGCGATCAGGCCGCCCACGACGCCATGCGGCACAACCCCGGTCTCTCGGTCCGGATCGATACCGACGCCGAACTCGTGACCCGCGGGCTGCCCGCCGGGCTGCGCCTCGCCATCGACAACGCGCTGACCAACTCGGTCAAACACGGTGGGGCAACGCACGCCGTCGTCTCGGCGCATCGCGCGCCCGGCGATCGCATCGTCATCGCCGTCGACGACAACGGCACCGGCGTGCCACCCGCCGAGCGCGACGCCGTCTTCGCCCGGTTCGCCCGCGGCACCAATGCCAGCAAGGGCGGTTCCGGCCTCGGCCTTGCCCTGGTGGCCCAGCAGGCCCAGTTACACGGCGGGCGCGCCTATTTCGAGGACAGTCCGCTCGGTGGCGCTCGCCTGGTCGTCGAACTGCCGATCCGCGACGCGCCCTAGACGCGCGAAAGCCCCGCCGCCGCGCCGATGCGCGAGAACGGGGCTATCGCGGAGCTATTGATCAGCCGCCCACGGAGATCAGGGCAGCACCTGCGGCACCGACTCCGGGATCACCAGGCCGATGACGGCGCCGATCACGGCACCGGTCAGCGCGGTGGAGATCACCGACGGGATGGCGCAGAAGACGTAGCCGATGATGAACGCGGCCAGCGCGGGCACGCACATGATCGCCGCGGCCAGCGCGCCGATGGTGGCACCGGCGGCCGCACCGTTCTGGACGGGGTCGTGGTTGCCCGCCTCGGGGTTGGTGGCGATGTCCTTCAGCTCGGTGCTGGTGTCGGTCGACAGCTGCGGCGCCATCTGCACGGTCTTGCCGTCGGCGGAGACCACGGAGGCGATCGCGATGGCGTTGCCGTCGACGGTGTTCAGCTTCAGCGGGACCTCGCCGACGGTGACACCGGCGGCCGAGACCACGGTGACGGCATCGGGGGTGATCACGAAGCGGCCGTTGTCGACGCTCGCGGAGATGGTGCGCAGGTCCGGCGAGACGGTGGTGCGGAAGTCGACGCCATCGGCGGCACCGGCGCTGGCCAGGCCGGTGGCGATCTGCGCCTGACGCTCGGTGTCGACGTCAGCGGCCGCGACACCCGCGGTGACCAGCGACGTGGCGACGGCCAGCGGCAGCGCGGCGACGAAGGCGCGCCGGCTCGCGCGGGTGATGGTGCGGTGGAACATGTTCGATGTCTCCCTCCCGATGCCCCCGGCGAATCCCCGAACCCCCCGGACGAATCGATGAAATCTCGATCTCGATTGACTCGAGATTTGTATCGGACCCAGCGAAACAATGGAAGGCAGTGTGACGTACGACATATTCCGGTGCGGTTTGGCGTCCCGATGAGCGGGAATCGCCCGCGCGGGAGGCGGTTCCGGCACACGGTCGGCTATCACCGCCGCCGCTGTCCTCACCGAACTCTCAGACATCTCCCACGACCCGGCGCGAACTCGCTCGATACCGTCGGCGGCGTGATCGGAAAACGCACCAGGTTGGTCTGTCTCGTCGCTGCTGTCGCGCTGGCGGGTGGTGGTATCGCGGCGTGCGCAGGCACGTCGGACGCCCCGACGGGGTTCGCGCTCGTCAACGCCGATACCGGGCCGACCGGGGAGCGCGTCGCCAAGGCCGTGCAGGACGCGGGCGGCTACGAGTGGACGGTGGCGAAGCCGGGCGAGGTCGACGCCGCCGACTACGCCGCGGTGATCACCCTGCCCGCCGATCTCACCGCGTCGATGGCGACGCTGGCCACGCCGGAACCCAAGCGCGCCAAGGTCACCGTCGCCGCGCACGACGGCGCGGACGAGAACGTGGTGAACGGGGCGGTCGCCGCCGTGACCCACCGGATCGGCGCCTCCGGGGTCGACGCCGCGCTCGCCGCGGTCGCGCAGGCCCGCAATCAGATGACCTCGGTGCAGTTCACCGCCCAGCTGCTCAACGCCGGTGTCAACGCGGCCGCCGACGGGGCCGCCCAGTTCAGCGGCGGCGCGCAGGAGATGCTCGGCTTCCTCGACTTCGCGAAACAGGGTGCGGGCGAACTCACCTCGGCCATCGCGCTGCTGAACCAGACCGTCGACGGCGCGACGAAGCAGGCGAACCAGCTCGCCGACGCGCTCGGCGCCACCGGCGTCACCATCGCCGGCGTGGAGCGCAGCGCCACCGCGCTGTCCACCGGCCTGGACCAGATCCTGCCGCTGCTGCGCGCCCTGCCGTTCGCCACCGACCCCCAGCTGGCCGACATCATCACCAAACTCGAAGCGCTGCGCGGCATCTCGAGTCAGGCGGGCGCCCAGCTGACCGGCCTGGCCGACCTGACCGGCGCCGCCGTCGACCCGAACACCGACCTCGGCACCCTGCTGCGCACCGTCGTCACCCGGCTCGACAGCGCCCGCACCCAGCTCACCCAGGGCGCCGAACTCGCCGAGGGCCTGCCCGCCCTCGCCGAACAGGGCGGCACCCAGATCACCTCCGCCATCGAACAGATGACCACCGGCGTCGGCGCCCTCCAGACCATCGTCGGCAACCTCAACACCCAGACCGGCAAGGCCATCGAAGCCCTCCCCACCCGCAGCCCCACCCAGAACTCCGCCCTCGCCCTCGCCCTCACCGACCCGGTCGAAGTCGTCCACGAGTAGGCACCGGGCATCGCGGTCGCTCTCGTCGAGAGGCGTTCTTCCAGGCCACAAGGTCGCCGACGACCGGGCGGTATGCTCACCGACATGACGATCCAGCCCACGGATTCGCTCCCTCATCTGATGACCGAGGAGGAATACCTCCGGCTGCCGGAGGCCGCGGCGCGCGAGATCGAAGTGGTCCACGGGCACGTCATCGTGTGCGAATCGCCGACCCCGGAACACAATCGCATCGCCCGGCGCCTGGCCGACGCGATGGAGCGGCTGCCAAGCACCGAGCCGTGCATCCGGGTCGACACCGACATCGACGTGGTGCTGTGGCGCGTTCCGAAGTTCACCTTCCGGCGCCCCGACGTGGTGCTCTACCGCTGCCTGGACAGGCCGGGAGCGAAACCCGAGGCCTCCGACGCGTTGATCGTGGTAGAGGTGTCATCGCCGTCGACGGCGGCCGAGGACCTGTTGGACAAGAAGGCACAGTACGCGCGGGTCGGGATACCGCTCTATCTCGTGGTCATGCTGGACGCCAAGTTCGGGATCGAGGAGGTGCTCGAGTTCCGCCTCGACGCGCATGCCAGGGAGTACCGACTGCACCAGATCCATCGCGGCATCGTCGCGCTCAGTCACGTCGTCGTCGGCGAAATACCGATGGCCGACCTCACCCGCTGAGAGCACCTACGCACAGACGACTGTGGCCGGGTTCCGAAGGGAACCCGGCCACAGTGGCGTTCGGCTGGTCAGTTCGCGTTGAGCAGGTCGATCACGAAGACCAGGGTCTTGCCGGAGAGGTGGTGGCCCGCGCCGGCGGGGCCGTAGGCGAGCTCCGGCGGGATGGTCAGCTGGCGGCGGCCGCCGACCTTCATGCCGGGAATGCCTTCCTGCCAGCCCTGGATCAGGCCGCGCAGCGGGAAGGTGATGGACTCGCCGCGGTCCCACGAAGAGTCGAACTGCTCGCCGCTGTCGAACTCGACGCCGACGTAGTGCACCTCGACGGTGCCACCGGGCACCGCTTCCTTGCCTTCGCCCTCGACGAGGTCCTTGATCACGAGCTCGGTGGGCGCGGGGCCCTCCTGGAATTCGATCTCCGGCTTGGTCATTCAGCTATCCCCTTCGATAGTTTCGGTTCGGACTAACGACCAGCGATATCGCGGTAGTCACGCTCACCGTAACCGGTGTAGATCTGGCGCGGGCGGCCGATCTTGAGCGGCTCGGAGTGCATCTCGCGCCAGTGGGCGATCCAGCCGGGCAGGCGGCCCATGGCGAAGAGCACGGTGAACATGCGGGTCGGGAAGCCCATGGCCCGGTAGATGACGCCGGTGTAGAAGTCGACGTTCGGGTACAGCCGACGCGAGACGAAGTAGTCGTCGGTGAGGGCGGCCTCTTCGAGCTGCTTGGCGATGTCGAGCAGCTGGTCGTCGCCACCGATCTTCGACAGGATCTTGTCGGCGGCCTGCTTGACCAGGGTGGCGCGCGGGTCGTAGTTGCGGTAGACGCGGTGCCCGAAGCCCATGAGCTTCACGCCGTCTTCCTTGTTCTTGACCTTGCGGATGAACTCCTTGACGTCACCGCCGTTGGCCTTGATCTCGTCGAGCATCTCGAGCACGGCCTGGTTGGCGCCGCCGTGCAGCGGGCCCCATAGCGCGTTGATGCCACCGGACACCGAGGTGAACAGGTTGGCGTCGGAGGAGCCGACGAGGCGCACGGTCGAGGTGGAGCAGTTCTGCTCGTGGTCGGCGTGCAGGATCAGCAGCATGTCGAGCGCGGCGGCGATCTCCGGGTCGACCTCGTAGGGCTCGGCCGGGAAACCGAAGGTCATCCGCAGGAAGTTCTCCACCAGCGACAGCGAGTTGTCCGGGTAGAGGAACGGCTGGCCGACCGACTTCTTGTACGAGTAGGCCGCGATGGTGGGCAGCTTGGCCAGCAGGCGGATGGTGGACAGCTCGACCTGCTCGGGGTCGCGCGGGTCCAGCGAGTCCTGGTAGTACGCCGACAGCGCGTTCACCGCGGACGACAGCACCGGCATCGGGTGCGCGTTGCGCGGGAAGCCGTCGAAGAACCGCTTCAGGTCCTCGTGCAGCAGGGTGTGGCGGCGGATGCGATCGGTGAAGTCGTCGAGCTGGGCCTGGGTCGGCAGCTCGCCGTAGATGAGCAGGTAGCTGACCTCGATGAAGGTCGAGCGGCCCGCCAGCTGGTCGATCGGGTAGCCGCGGTAGCGCAGGATGCCCGCTTCACCGTCGATGTAGGTGATGGCCGACTTGGTCGACGCGGTGTTCATGAAACCGGGGTCGTAGGTGACGTAACCGGTGCTGGCCAGCAGCTTGCCCAAGTCGAGTCCGTCGTTGCCCTCTGCGGCCTTGGTGACCGAGATCGGGAACTCGCCTCCGGGGTACTGCAGTACCGCCTTGGCGTCATCGGCGACGTTGGTGATGTTCTCAGCGGGCACGGAAGGATCCCTCTCAGGCTAGAACCGTAGGCACCGGTGCGGTCGGCACGCGGTGCACTTGCGCTAACGCTAGCTGTTGTTCGGTCGAGACGAGCAATCAGGGTTGTCCTGCGCCGTTCTCACACCGGGGCCGATCGGCGGTGAGGTCGGCGCACAGGTGCCGACCTGCGCCGATCCCCTGTTCGCCGACGTCACGGACCGGCTCCGCGCAGGGCGGCGGGACCCGGTCGGCGCGGATCGGCGAAAACCATGTATTCCCTTCTCGCACAACTCAATTAACCAGAGAATCGGATTGCGCGCGGGTCACCCGGTAGCGGACGAAGGCGGGGAAGGCCAATGCCGCCAGCACCACCCCGATGACGACCAGGACACCGCCACCCGCGGCAGCTACAGCGGTACCCAGGCTCGCCGCGGCGAAACCGTGGGCAACATCACCGATCCGCGGCCCACCTGCGACAACCACGATGAACACGCCCTGCAGGCGGCCGCGCATCTCGTCGGTGGAGACGTTGAGCAACATCGCCGTGCGCAGCGCCGCCGAGATCATGTCGACCGCGCCGCCGAGGGCCAGGAAGGCCACCGCGATCCACAGCCACACGCCCAGCCCGAACAGGTGCCCGGCCAGCCCCACCGCCAGGCCGAACCCGATCATCGCCACGCCCCAGATCACGATGCAGACGATCACCGCCAGACCCTGCCTGCGGATCCGCGGCACCCAGCCGGAGAACACGCCACCGAGCACCGCGCCCGCCGAGATGGCCGCGAACAGCAGGCCGAGCGCGACGCCGCCCTCGGCTGGGTCGTGGAAGGTCTCGTGCGCGATCTGCGGGAACAGCGCGCGCGGCATGCCGAACACCATGGCGATGATGTCGACGACGAACGAGGCGAGCAGGATGCGCTGCCCGGTCAGGTAGCGGAAACCGTCGATGACGGCGCGCAACCCGGCCCGGCGCTGATCGCCGGTCGGCGGGAAGGCGGGCAGTTTCCACACCGCCCACACCGTGGCGAGCAGGGCGATCGCGTCGATCAGGTACAGCGTCGGCAGGCCGAGCACCGGGATGAGCAGACCGGCCAGCACCGGGCCCGCGATCATGCCCACGTTCTGCACCGTCATGCTCAGCGAACTGGCCGCGGCGATCTGCTCGGGCGGCAGCAGCCGCGCGATGGCCGCGCTGCGGGTGGGCTGGTTGACCGCGAAGAACGCCTGCTGGGCGGCGAACAGGCCGAGCACCAGCCACACGTTGTTCATCCCGAGGGCGGCCTGCACCCAGAACGCCACCGCCGTCACGCCGGTGCCCGCGGTGGTGATGATCAGCAGCGTGCGCCGGTCCATCACGTCGGCCAGCGCGCCGCCCCACAGGCCGAACACGACCAGCGGGATCAGGCCGAACAGGCCCGCCAGGCCGACGTAGCCGGAACTGCCGGTGATCTGGAAGATCTGCTGCGGAACCGCGACCACCGAGAGCTGCGCGCCGATGACGGTGACGATGTTGGTCGTCCAGAGCCTGCGGTAGTCGGGGTGACGCAGGGGTTCGGTGTCGGCGAGCAGTCTCACTCGCCGCAGATTAGCCACTGCCGGGCGATCCGAGAACGGATGCGCTCGGTGACATAGCCCACCGCTCGTTAGGGCTGCAAACGTTCCACGGTTGTGCCTGCGTCCCCCATCCGCAGGACGATCCGGTTGTGCAGCCTGCCGCGCCTGCCCTGCCAGAACTCCACCTCGTCGGGCCGCAGCAGGTAGCCGCCCCAGAACGGCGGCACCGGGATGTCGTCGACGTCGGCGAAGCGGGCGGTGGTCTCGGCCAGCGACCGGTCCACCTCGGCGCGCGAGGCCGCGGGCCGCGACTGCCGCGAGGCCCAGGCGCCCAGGCGCGAGTCGCGCGGGCGGGTCTGCCAGTAGGCCGCGGTCACCTCGGGCGACACCCGCTCGGTGATCCCGCGCAGGTGGACCTGCCTGGCCAGCGCGGGCCAGACGAAGGTCGCCGCGGCGTACGGGTCGGCGGCGAGCTGGTTGCCCTTGGCCGAGTCGTAGTTGGTGTAGAAGGTGATGCCCTCGGGTGCGAGGCCCTTGCACAGCACGGTGCGCGCGACCGGGCGCGGGGCCGGGCCGGTGAGCGACACGGTGGCCAGCACCATCGCGTTGGATTCGGCGATGCCGAGGCCGCGCGCCTGCTCGATCCAGCGGCGCAGCAACGGTTCCCAGCCGCCTGCCACCCAGGTCTCGTCGAGGTCGGTCTCCTCGGGCACCGACAGCGGGTCGCCGTAGTCGACGCGCATCGCGGCGAGGTCTGCCGCGGTCGCGGGTTCCTGGTCAACCATGGGGACAGACGGTACGCCGGGACGTCGGCCGGGAAGGGGTCGAGGTCAGGCCAGGGGCGACGTTACTACCCGGTATCCCCAGGGCTATGGTTCAGAAAGATCGGCATGCCCCTGCAAGGAGAGTCACCATGACTACCAGCTCGGTACCACAGGATTTCGTCAGCGGATTGGAAGGCGTGGTGGCCTTCACCACCGACATCGCCGAGCCGGACAAGGATGGTGGCGCGCTACGTTATCGCGGCGTCGACATCGAGGATCTGGTCGCCAACCGGGTCACCTTCGGCGACGTGTGGGCCCTGCTGGTCGACGGCCAGTTCGGCCGCGGTCTCCCGCCCGCCGAGCCGTTCCCGCTGCCGGTGCACACCGGTGACGTGCGCGTCGACGTGCAGGCAGGCCTGGCCATGCTCGCCCCGATCTGGGGGTACGAGCCGCTGCTCGACATCGACGACGAGACCGCCCGCGAGAACCTGGCCCGCGCCTCGGTGATGGCGCTGTCCTACGTGGCCCAGTCCGCCCGCGGCATCTACCAGCCCGCCGTTCCGCAGCGCAAGATCGACGAGTGCACCACGGTCACCGAGCGGTTCATGACCCGCTGGAAGGGTGACCCGGACCCGCGCCACACCGAGGCGATCGACGCCTACTGGGTGTCGGCGGCCGAGCACGGCATGAACGCCTCCACCTTCACCGCCCGCGTCATCGCCTCCACCGGCGCCGACGTGGCGGCGTCGCTGTCGGGCGCGATCGGCGCCATGTCCGGCCCGCTGCACGGCGGCGCCCCCGCCCGCGTGCTCCCGATGATCGAGGCCGTCGAGCAGAGCGGCGATGCCCGCGCGCTGGTCAAGGGCATTCTCGACCGCAAGGAGAAGCTGATGGGCTTCGGCCACCGGGTGTACCGGGCCGAGGACCCGCGCGCCCGCGTGCTGCGCGCCACCGCCAAGCGCCTCGACGCCCCGCGCTTCGAGGTCGCCGCCGCGCTGGAGCAGGCCGCGCTGGCCGAGCTGCGTGAGCGCCGTCCCGACCGCGCCATCGAGACCAACGTCGAGTTCTGGGCCGCGGTGATCCTCGACTTCGCCGAGGTCCCCGCGCACATGATGCCCGCCATGTTCACCTGCGGCCGGACCGCGGGCTGGTGCGCGCACATCCTGGAGCAGAAGCAGCTGGGCAAGCTCGTCCGCCCGGCCGCCATCTACACCGGCCCCGGCCCCCGCACCCCCGAGGAAGTCGCCGGCTGGTCCACCATCGCCGGCGACTGATCCACCCCCGCATCGCCCGACCGGGCGTCGACGGCCTCCCCGGCCGCCGGCGCCCGGTCGTTCGCTGTTCAGCGACTGTTCGTCGCCGCGCAACCCGGTGCCGACATGATCTGCTCGCGGAACACGGCAGGTAGACGGCCTGTTCGGCCTGGTGGATGTGCTCGGCGGAGGTAGTGTTCAGCCGACCTGAACGATAAGGGTGGGCGGTGCGGAACGAGGGTCTGTCCCGGCGTGGGCTTTTCGGCGCGGGTGCCGCGCTTGCGGCGAGTGTGATCACCGGCTGTGCTGCCGCGCAGGGTGATTCGGCCGCGCCCGAGGTGACCCCCGGGTCGTCGAGTGCCACGCCGATCACAGGCGGGCCGTCCGGCGCCGCGCCGGTGTCCGCGCGACCGATCTCCACCGTTGCCGCGCCGCCCGCCGTCTCCCCCGCCGCGGTCGCCGCCCGGTACGCGGGTGCGCGGCCGCACGGGTGGGGTGTCGATCTGCCCGGCATCACCAGCGGTTTCCCGGCCGCGGGCAAGCAGTTGGCGCTCACCTTCGACGCCTGCGGCGGGCCGGGCAACAGCGAGATCGACCAGGCGCTGATCGATCTGCTGGTCGCCGAGCGGGTTCCGGCGACGCTGTTCCTCAACAAGCGCTGGGTCGACGCGGATCCCGGCCGGGTCCAGCGGCTGGCCGCGAACCCGCTGTTCGAGCTGGCGAGTCACGGTGTCGCGCACAAGCCGCTCTCGGTGACCGGGCGGGCCGCCTACAACATCGCGGGCACCGCGTCGGCCGAGGAGGCCGTGCACGAGGTGTGGGCCAATCACGAACGCCTGCTCGCGCTGACCGGCCGGGCGCCACGGTTCTTCCGGGCGGGCACCGCGCACTACGACGACGTCGCGGTCGCCATCGTCACCGAACTGGGCGAGACCCCGCTCGGGTTCACGGTCAACGCCGACTTCGGCGCCACCGCGTCGGCGGCCCAGGTCCAGCGCGCGATGAGCGCGGCCGCGCCCGGCGGCATCGTGCTCGCCCATATGCACCGGCCGAAGTCCGGTACGGCGGCGGGGATGGCCGCCGCGATTCCGGCACTGCGCGCGTCCGGGTTCACCTTCGTACACCTGTAGTCGCGGACGCCGTCCAGCGGTAGTAGCGGGCTCGGTGCCTGCCGATCAGGCTGTGATCAGGCCAGGCTGGTGAAGTCGATGGCGACGGAAGCGCCGCGATCGACGGTAAAGAAGGCGGCGTCGAGACGGGTGCCGAGTTCGATGAGGCCGACGGCGGCCAGGGGCACCGGCTGGATGAGGCGGACCCGCCACGGGGTCGGCTCGTCCCAGGCGCGCAGCTCCAGGTCGAGGCGCAGGACCGGGTCGTCGCGGCCGGTGTAGTCGGCGGCGATGGGGGCGACGGCGAGGACCGTGGCCTCGGCGCGGCGGCCGTTGGCCAGGATCTTGGCGGCCGCGCTGCGGCCCGACTGTGGCATCTCGGGGATGAACAGCACCACGCGTTCGCGATCACCCGGATCGACCCGGCAGCCGACGGCGTCGCCGGGCTGCATCCATTCCAGGTCCTGGCTACGGACCCGCTGCCGCACCCGCGCGTCGTAGGCCAGCTCGCCGGGCAGCTGCACCCGCACCGAGATCCGGTAGCCGCCCTCCCCGCGCCGGGACCGCACCGACAGCACGGTGGCGGTCGCGGGCAACCCCCTGATCAGCAGTTCCCGCCGGGAACTCTCGGCCAGCAATCCCGGCCGCCGCCCGAACGCCCAGGCGAACCGGTCGAACAGGGTCCGACCCGAGTCGGCCACGGCGAGGCTCATAGCGAAAGCGTAATGCGAACCACCTTCCGACAGGGGCAAATTCCCCGCACCCGCCCGACCGACAGCCGCGATCCCCGCGAGGAATCGTTCGCGGTCCCGCGCCCGGGCGACCACGCGACCGCCGACTCTGCCGACTTCCGACCCACACATCCTGAGCAAGCGTCCAACCGACCGCGCGCGCGAGTGGGCCGCCTCACAGCCGCTCCGTGACCTCGCCCCCGTGCGCGTTCGACCATCGGCGGACCACTAAACTCGCCCCCATGACCAGTGCGTTCCCGACCATTCCCGCCGACCTCAAGCCCGCCGACGGACGGTTCGGCTGCGGCCCGTCCAAGGTCCGCCCGGAGCAGCTGCAGTCCCTGGTGACTGTCGGCGCCTCGGTGTTCGGCACCTCGCATCGCCAGAAGCCGGTCAAGGACGTCGTGGCGCGGGTGCGCAACGGCCTGCGCGAGCTGTTCTCCCTGCCCGAGGGCTACGAAGTGGTGCTCGGCAACGGTGGCACCACCGCGTTCTGGGACGCCGCCGCCTTCGGCCTGATCCGCGAGCGCTCGCTGCACCTGACCAACGGCGAGTTCTCCTCGAAGTTCGCCTCGGTCGCCAAGGGCAACCCGTTCATCGGTGACCCGATCGTCGTCTCGTCGGAGCCGGGCAGCGCGCCCGAGCCCGTCTCGGACCCCTCGGTCGACCTCATCGGCTGGGCCCACAACGAGACCTCGACCGGTGTGTCCATCCCGGTCTCGCGTCCGGCCGGTTCGGAGAACGCCCTGATCGCCATCGACGCCACCTCCGGCGCGGGCGGCCTGCCGGTGAACATCGCCGACTCCGACGTGTACTACTTCGCCCCGCAGAAGTGCTTCGCCGCCGACGGTGGCCTGTGGATCGCGATCATGAGCCCCGCCGCGCTGGCCCGCGTCGAGGAGATCAAGGCCTCGGGCCGCTGGACCCCGGAGTTCCTGTCGCTGCCGATCGCCATCGACAACTCCACCAAGGACCAGACCTACAACACCCCGGCGCTGGCCACCCTGCTGCTGTTCGCCGACCAGATCGAGTGGATGAACGCCAACGGCGGCCTGGACTGGACCGTCAAGCGCACCCTGGACTCGTCCTCGCGCCTGTACTCGTGGGCCGAGTCGAGCTCCTTCGCCACCCCGTACGTCACCGATCCGGCGCACCGGTCGCAGGTCGTCGGCACCATCGACTTCGACGACGCGGTCGACGCCGCCCAGGTCGCGAAGATCCTGCGGGCCAACGGCATCGTCGACACCGAGCCGTACCGGAAGCTGGGCCGTAACCAGCTCCGCGTCGGCATGTTCCCGGCGATCGATCCGGAAGACGTTTCGCAGCTGACCCGCTCGATCGACTGGGTCGTCGGTCAGCTCTGAGATAAGACCGCAATCAGGGCCGGTGCCCGATGAACCTTTTCCGGTTCATCGGGCACCGGCCCTTTGCGTCGGGTTCTCCACGGGTTCGCAACATTTGCATTCGAGCACACCGCCGCGACCCGGTATTTGATGTTGATCTATCACCAAACTCCCTGCACACGACCAGGATTCGTATGGTGAGCCGATCAGATTAGCGGGACCTGGGGTCCCGGTGCGCGATTTCGGTCGTGCGTGTCTGCTGCCGCGGGCAAGTAATGTGCACTACTGTCTAGGAAAGTGGGCGGTGTCGTAGCCGACGCGATAGGGAGGTAACGGTGCGTGAACTTCGAGTGATCGGGGTGACGCCCGACTCCACGCACATCGTGTGCAGTGACACCGAGTCCGGCACCAAGTTCCGGTTGCCCGCCGACGACAAGCTCCGCGCGGCGGCGCGCGGCGACCTCGCACGATTCGGCCAGATCGAGATCGAAACGGAAGCGTCTATGCGTCCTCGCGATATCCAGGCCCGTATTCGAGCCGGTGCGTCCGTCGAGCAGGTCACGGCGGAGTCCGGGATGCCGGCCACCAAAGTCGAACGTTTCGCCTACCCGGTGTTGCTGGAGCGCGCCCGCGCCGCCGAACTGGCGCAGAAAGCGCATCCGGTGCGCCCGGACGGTCCCGCGCTGGAAACGCTGCACGAGATCGTCACCGCGGCCTTCGCCGAACGCGGGCACACCATCGAACAGGCCGAATGGGACGCCTGGAAAGACGAAAAGGGATTCTGGGTCGCCCAATTGCAGTGGCGGCACGGACACTCCGAGATCGCCGCGCACTGGCGCTACCAGCCGGACGCGCACGGCGGCTCGGTCTCCCCGCTCGACGACCCGGCCAACGACCTGATCGATCCCGATTTCGGGCGCGCGCTGCGCGGGCTGGCCACCATCCTGCCCACCCCGGTGGAGAAGGCTCCGCCGATCGTGGAGCCGCCGACCCCGGTCGAGCCGCGCCCGCGCGAGCAGGTCGCCCCGACCGCGCGTCCGACGGCCCGGCCCGCCCAGCCGACGCTGGACGAGTACTACGAGCAGCGCGCGGTCGCCGCCGGTGGTGGCGCGGCGGCGATTCCGGCTGCCCCGGTCCCCGCGGCGCCGATCCCGGCCGTCCCCGCTACGCCGGCGCAGCCGGTGGCGCAGCAGGACAAGGAGCCGGTGGCGAAGGAGCCCGCTCCGGAGCAGCCGGCGACTCCGGAGAAGCCCGCCGCCAAGCCCGCACGGGCCAAGCGCGGCAAGGCGCCGATGCCGTCCTGGGAGGACGTCCTCCTCGGCGTCCGCAGCTCCGGGCACTAACCGCCGCCCCGGGGTTTCGGCCGGGCCGCGGTGCGGGGTCGGGGTTCGAGTTATCCATGTTCTTGCGTGAGCTGGTGATTCGGTCGAGGTGGGAGGTGGTTGCCGGTGCTTTCCGCTTCCACGCTCTGGTATGTCGACACGCCGGATCCCGTGGCCGTGCTGCGGGAGCGGCCCGAGCCCGACCCGGCGGCCGCCGCGGCGCTGGCCGGGCAGTTGTACGCCGAGCACGATGTGCGGCCGATCATGATCGGCACGCTGAACGGGTGCGCCGCGCCGGATCGGGACGAGGTGTACATCGGGTGCTATCCGGGGCTGACGGTCGTGTGCACGGCCGAGGCGGCACTGGTGCGGCCGACGAAGCTGCCGGATCTGCTGGTGCGCCCGCTCGCCTCCGAGCACACCTACCTGGTCTCCTTCGACGCCAAGCTGCACTGGGGCGCGTTCGCGCACTGGGAGCGCGGGGAGTTCCGGCGCTCGTTCAGTTCCACCCGGGTCGACATCCTGGAGAACGAGGGGCTGCCGATGGTGTGGGAGCGGCCGTTCTGGGCCGGTGACCATCCGGTGCCGTGGCAGGCGGCCGACCATCCCGGACCGCAGTCGCTGCCCTTCGATCCGCCCGACTTCGCCGACGCCGCCAACGACGAATGGCTCGGCTTCCGCTACCGCACCCCGGCCGAGCCGGGCGGCCTGATCCCCGGCGACCTGGCGGTCTGCGGCTTCACCCTGTACCCGAAGGGTCAGGCACCGCAGCCACCGCCGCTGGTGCAGACGGGCAGTCCCGGTGCGGCCACCCGGCGCAAGCGGGGCCTGTTCGGCTGGCTGCACCGGACCGACCGGGTGCTGTGAGCCGGTTCAGCCGAGCTGGTCGCCGAGCAACGTCAGCCAGCCGAGCACCACCCCGAGCGCCGCGCCCGCCAGCACCCACCGCACCACCGGCGTGAACCGCCAGCGCCACGCGGTCGGTGCCACCCCGATCGCGGCGACCACGTTCACGGCCACCGCGAGCAGCCAGTGGACGGTCGCCAGCGCGGCGCCGAACGCGTACACCGCCACGGCACTCAGCACCGCGACCAGCACCACTACCGTGATGCCCGCGGCCCACGGCACCGAATCCGGTTGCGCGCGATAGGGACCGTCCGGTTCCTGCTTCACGATTTTCGCACCCGCTCGTAGAAGGCCATCGCCGCCGCCGTCGCGACATTGAGCGAATCGGTGCCCGGCGACATCGGAATTCGCGCGCGAACATCGGTGGCGCGCATGGCTTCTTCGGTCAGTCCAGGGCCCTCCGCGCCGAGCAGCAGCGCGACCCGCTTCCCCGTCATCGCCGTCGCCAGGTTCACCGCCGCCGGATTCGGCGTCAGCGCGATGATCTGGAAGCCGCGCTCGCGCACCAGCTCCAGCCCGTCCGGCCAGGTCGGCAGCTGCGCGAAGGGCACCCGCAGCACGTGCCCCATCGAGACGCGGACCGCGCGCCGGTACAGCGGATCGGCGCAGCGGTCGCCGAAGAGCACCGCGTCCGCGCCGAGCCCGGCCGCGTTGCGGAACATCGAGCCCAGGTTCTCGTGATCGTTGACGCCCTCCAGCACCGCCACCGTGCGGGCGCCGTCGAGCACGTCGTCGACCGACAGCTCGGCGGGCCGCGGCGCCACCGCGAGCACGCCCCGGTTGAGGTGGAAGCCGACCACCTCGGCCATCACCTCGGCACTGGCCCGGTAGTACGGGATGTCGCGGCCCGCCAGGTCCTCGGACAGCGCCTCGTAGCGTTTCCCGACACCCAGCAGCGCGCTGGGGGTGAACCGGGAGGCGAGCATCCGCTGCACGACAACGACACCCTCGGCGATGACCAGGCCCTTGCGCCCCGGCAGGTCGGGCCTGCGGTCGGCGGAGGACAGGTCACGGAAGTCGTCGACCCTCGGGTCGGCGGGGTCGTCGATGTCGATCACTTCGGCCACTGGACAATCCTGGCATGATGGATGCATGAAGATCGTGCAGTTGATCTTGAACATCCTGTGGGTGGTGCTGTGCGGTTTCTGGATGGCCCTCGGCTACCTGCTCGCCGCCCTGATCTGCTTCATCCTCATCATCACCATCCCCTTCGGTATCGCGTCGCTGCGGATCGCCGGTTACGTACTGTGGCCGTTCGGGCGCAGCGTGGTCGACAAACCGGGCGCGGGCGCGGGTTCGCTGATCGGCAACATCATCTGGTTCGTCTTCGCGGGCTGGTGGCTGGCGATCGGTCACATCGCGACCAGCATCGCGCTGGCGGTGACGATCATCGGCCTGCCCTTCGCCTGGGCGAACCTCAAGCTGGTGCCGCTGTCGCTGTTCCCGCTTGGCCACGAAGTCGTCGACTCCGACGAGGCGCGCTGATCACTCGGACTCGGCGACGATCTGGTTCATGATCTCGACCGCCCGGTCCAGGATCTCGATCTGCTCCGGCTCCAGGCGCGCGAGCTGATCGGTCATCCAGGCCTCGCGGGCACTGGTCTCGTCGGCCACCAGCGCGCGCCCGGCCGGGGACAGGGAGACGATGATCTGCCTGCCGTCGGTCGGATGCGGACGGCGCTGCACCAGGTCCAGGTCCGACAGCGACGCGATGACGCGGGTCATCGACGGCGGCTGCACCCGTTCCTTGCCCGCGAGCGCCCCGGGGGTCATGGCACCATCACGCGCCAGCGTCGCCAGAGCCGACAGCTGGGTGAGCGAGATCTGCGCGTCGGCACGGCGGCCGCGCAGGTGTCGCGTGAGCCGTACGACGGCCAGTGAGAGATCACCGGCCAGGGCACGGACGTCCGATGGCGTTGTCACAGTGCAGAACTCTACGGTACGTCCGCGCCACCTGATGTGTTTCACGCGGCTACTGTTTGGGTATGGATAACGGTCACGTCAGCTCGGCGGTCCCCGAACTGCCCCGAAGTCTGGTAGATCCGCGTCCGGTGGTGGTGGCCGGATTCGTCGCCTGGCTCGTCGCGACCGCCCTGGCGTGGCTGAATCCGGCCTGGTCAGAGGCCAGGCCGGTGTGCCTGATGGGGCTGGCGGTCGGCGTGCTCGGCGTCTCGATCTACCTGGCCCAGCTGCGCTCGGCCCGCCGTGGCGACAAGGGCGCGCAGGTGGGTCTGTCGACCGACTAGCCGGTCACCTCGAATTCGGCGCTGGTCCCGGTGACCGGACGCAGCGCGCCGTCGGCGCCCAGCGCGTCGGCGTAGTGCACGAACCGGTGCACCCCCGTTGCGGTCGCGGGCACGTCCCAGGTGAACCTGGCGATGGAGACCGCGTCGCCCTCCTTGCGCCAGTGGAATCGCACGTCCCACTCGCCCTCGTTGGCCACCCGTGCCCAGTCGCCCGCGCCGGTGCGGCGCTGCACCTCGAGGAAGGTGTCACCGCGTCGCGGGTTGTGTTTCGGATGGGCCGAGACGAATTCGACCGCCACCCGCTCGCCGGGCGCGCACCGCGCGGGCGGCTGCACCAGGACGTCACCGAAGCCGCGGCCCTGCGGGGTCGCGTCCGGGCCGGGCACGGTGGCGAAGTTCGGCTGGAGCGCGGAGACATCGCGCGGCGCCGGACCGCGCCCGATCGCCCCGCCCGCGACGAACGCGGCGGCCAGCCGGGCGAACTCCTGCTGATACGCGCACAGCGTGTAGCGGCCGAACAGCGTCGAGGCGCCCTCGTACTGCTGCGCGTCGTACTCCTCCGGCGTGGTGACGTACTCGTGGTAGGAGTTCGCGTAGCCCTGTAGCAGCACCTGGTCGGGATCGACACCGAGCGCCGCCGCCACCGCCCGCCGCACCCGCAACCCGGCGACGATGGTGAACTCAGCGCCCGCCGCGGCCAGATAGAGCCCGCCGATCCGGATCAGCTGGATCGGCACCACATTCGGCACCCAGGCCACCGGCGGGAGCAGACCCAGCGGCACCGCGACCGCCTTGGGCGCCTGCGCGTCCGCCAGCCACGCCGGATGCGGATGATCGATCCCGCCGAGGAAGTCGACCATCGGATTGCGCACGCCCTCGGGAATCGGCCCGCCGGGCAGGCCCGGCCCGTCCTCCACACTGCCCGCGGCCAGCGAAACACCCGCGGCGGCAGCCGAAGTGCGCCGCGGCGCCCCGTCCGGGGTGTAGCGGCCGTCCACCGCGATATCGGCCAGGTCGATGTAGCACAGCGACGCGGAGACCGAGGCCGCCATCGACACCGCGTGCGCGGCAGCCGCTCTCGACGCGTGGTGCTGGCGCTCGCCGAGGATCCTGGTGTTCTCGAACTCGTCGGTGGTCGGTCCGTCGCCAGGGCGCAGATTCAGATTGGGCGACATGTCACCGGCATTGGTCTGCGCGAACGCCGCGATGTAGGACGGCGCGCCGTCGAGATGCCGCACCCCGTGCTCGATGTGTTCGGCGGCGAAGCTGGCGTAGCCCTTGTTGTCCGAGCTGATCAGCCGGTTGGCGTTGGTCATGGAGGTGTTGTGGGTGGCGAACCAGGTCAGCGCGCCGACCTCGCGGCCCGCCCTGGTGAAGACCAGCGTGGTCACGGCCGGGTCGATGGCGTCGGGGAACACCGCGCGATCGGCCTCGGGATTGCGCTCGAAGGCGACGCGGGACCGGTTCACGCTGGCGTCGTGCAGGGTGGCCCGGCCCAGCGCGATGGCGCCCGGCCCGAAATCGGCGTCGGCGGCGACGATCGCCTCGACGATGCCGTTCACCTCGGCGTCGTAGACCTGCTGCTGAAATCCCAGCGTCGCCAGCGTATAGGCGTAGTCGTGCGCGGAGCCGCCACAACTGGCGTGGGTGTGGGTCGAGGTGAGCACCACATTTCGCTCGGTATAGCGGTCACCGAAACGCTGCGCGAGGGCGCGCAGTACCCCACCATGGACCGAGCCGAACACCGCGCCGTTCTCCACCGCGACGTAAGCGATGCGATTTCCGTCGGCGCCGATCACGAACGCGCGCGCCCGGGGCCGCAGATGAATTCCGGCGGTCGCCTGATCGAGTTGCGAGTAGCCCATCATGCCGCATTCCGCGGCCGGGCCGGTGAGATCGGCGATGCCGAGCCCGAATTCGAATCCGCCCGGTTTCGGATCGGCGCGCGCGGCGGGGGTCGCGGCACCGGTGAGGGCCGAGACAGCGGGCACAGCGGCCACACCCAGGGCCGAGGCGGCCAGGACGGTACGGCGGGACACGGACATCAGGCGACTCCTTCGCAACTTCCGATTCGGAGACAACCACATCAACTGGTCAGATGTCCAGGATTTTCTCGCGGACCGGCGAATTGACTGTTTGCCACGCGGGCGCTTAACTCGCACACGTGTCCTCCCGATTGAGCGTCGAAGAACGACGAGCCCACCTGATCGAGGCAGCGATCGGTCTCGCAGAGAAAAAAGGCGTCGCGGGCGTGACCACGCGCGATGTCGCACAAGCAGCGGGCGTCTCACTCGGTGTGGTGCATTACTGTTTCGAAAACAAGGACGCACTGATGACCGAGCTGGTCAAAGCGTTGTCCATGGAATTGCGCGATTCCGTCGATGCCGATGATTCGCTCTGGGCGGATGCCGGAACCGGAAAAGAAGCGCTTCAGAAATTGGTGCGTTCCGGTTTGGAACTGATGTGGCGCAACATCGAAGCCACTCCCGAGCGTCAGCTGCTCACCTACGAGACCACCACCTACGCCCTGCGCGAGGGCGAGGCGACGCCGGCCAAGATCGCGATCGCCCGCGAGCAGTACGCGTTCAACGACACCACCGTCGCCGACGTCATGGACCACTGCCGGGAAGCCACCGCGACCACCTGGACCACCCCCGTCACCGAGCTGAGCCGGTTCATCCTCAGCGTCATCGACGGTGTGGTGCTGCGCTGGCTCGTCGACGACGACAGCGAGGCCGTGCAGACCCAGCTCGACCTGCTCGCCGCGATGGTGGCCGCGCACGCGCGCTAGCCCCGCGGCACCTGCACGTGCACCGCGTCCTCGGTGTGCCACCACGGCACCCGCACCGTGCCCGTCAGCGCACCGCGCAGATGCACCTCGAGCGTCTCGTGCAGGACCAGCGCGCCCGCGGTGTCCCGCGGTGACCACAGCTGACGCAGCACGACGCCCAGCGCGTCGGCCGCCCAGGTGGTTCGCCTGCCGGTGCCGAGCACCTCGGCGCTGACCTCCTCCGAGACCAGCGGCACGTCCAGCAGGGTCGCCAGCCCCTCGGCGCTGCCCGTGTCCCCGGCCACCAGCCGCTCCGGCGGGACGACCAGGCCGAAGCAGGGCTGGTCCAGGACCAGCACCGTGCTCGCGTCGACGACCGCGCCGGACAGCGAGCGCACCTGCTCGGGCAGATCCAGCTCGCGCGGGTCCAGCGCGCCGGACTCGACGGCGGCGGCCAGCCGGGCGTGGGTGTGCGCGATGACCTCGGGCGCGGGGGTTTTCGACGGATCGGCGAGCGCGTCGAGGAGTTCTTCGGCCAGTTCGGCCGACATCACGTCCGGGCGGACCAGCAGCGAGCGCAGCACGTCCAGGTCGGGACCGGTGATGCCGTCGACCTCGAACGCCGGGAGCAGGCCCGCGAATTCGTCGTCGTCGGGATGGCGCAGGCGGCCGAGGGCGATATCGCCGATGTGCGCGTGCCGGTGCAGCCACCAGGCGGTGTAGCCCTCGCGGTCGGCGAGCAGGGCCCGGGTGCGCGGCTCCGACAGCAGCTGGCGCAGTGCGGTGGGCCAGCGGTTCTCGTCCACCAGATCGAGGTCGCGGACGGCGGCCAGCTCGCGCGGGTCCGCGGAAAGACCGTCCCACCAGGCGTGTTCGTCGTCGAGGTCGTGGTCGGGGCCGACCGGATCGGGGTCGGTGACCACCGCGAAGTCCCAGCCGACGCCGATCGCGCGCAGGGCGTCGGTGCCGTATTCGGCGACCGTGTCGGCGTCGACGGTGCCGAACGGTGAGTCCTCGACCAGCACGGCGGCCAGCGGCGCGCCGGGGAGCAGCAGCTCGTCGGCGGGCCGCGGTTCGCCGGTGTCGTCGGGCAGTTCGAGCAGGCCGAGCCAGGTCGGGAGCAGCTCCGGGGTGGCGAAGGGCGCCAGCCGCAGGACCGCGTCGACGGTGTCGGGGTCGGCCGGGTCCTGTTCGAGCAGGTCGTGCAGGCCGGGGTCGGTGAGCAGGTCCTCCGCGGTGGCGCTGCGGGCGCCCAGCCGGGCCAGCAGGGCATGGGTGGCGTCGGGGTGCACCAGGCGGGCCCAGTGCACCGGAACGGCCACGGTGAGCTGATCGTCGAGGACGACGGTGCGCGGACCGGTGACGAGCCTGCCGTCGGCCAGCGGCACCGCCAGCGCGCCGAACTCCTCGGCGGTCCTGGTGTCGACCACGAACGGTTCGAGGGCGGCGTAGAACCGCTGCCACCAGCGCGGTTCGCGATCCAGGCCGCTCGACAGGTCGGCCAGCGCGGCCGGGCCGAGGCGGTGCACGTCGAGGACGGACAGCTTCTCCTGCTGGGCGCGACCGGAGAGTTCCGGGATCAGCAGGGGGCCGGTGATATCGGCGAGCTGCGCCGCCAATTCCGGTGTGAGGTCCGGGAATACGCTGGCGCGGGTCGGGACGGCGACCTGGTCCGTCGTGACGCCCGAGAACCAGGCATCGAGACGACCCGCGTCGGTGCCGGTGGTCGGCCCGGCCTGCGCCTCGACCACGCGAGCCGGGGGCAGGGATGCGCCGAGAGCGAAGGCAGCGGCGGCCAGGCCGGGGTCGTTGATCGCATGTGCCGTCTCGTCCCGGCCGGCGACGGCCGTTCCGGCGACTTCGGCCAGGCCGGGACTCTCGGGTGCGCGCGCGATCTCCGAGCGACCGGAAAGGCCCTCTTCGGCAGTGGCTTCGGGCAGGTCGAACCCGCCCAGCGCGATGGCCGCGGCTCGTGCGGCGTCGGTCGCGGGTGGTTGGGAGTCACCGGTCGGCGGCGATTCTGGGTCGACGAGCTCCGGGTCCGCGAGCTGGGTGGCGCAGACGGGGAGCCACGGGTTGGTGCGGAGTTCGGTGGTGACGGCTTCGCGGAGGAGTCCGTCGGCCTCGCTGCGGGCGAAGCCGGGGGCCGGGACGAGGACCAGGCGGTCGCGGGGCGGGAGGGCGCGGGCGAAATCGGCGTAGCCCGCGGCCAGTTCGGACAGGCGGGAGCCGGGGAGGAGGCGACGGCGATCGGGCTGCATGGCGATGTCGGCCACCAGGATCGCGGGCAGGGACAGTTCCTCGTCGGAACGGGTGGGGGCGCGCAGCACGTCGGGGGCGGCGGCCACGGGGCGGCCCGCGCGCAGCGGGAGCAGCCAGCGCGCCCTCGGGGTGCGGTACTGCCACCAGCGCCGGGTGGTGCCGTCCGGCTGGGTGACGGCCAGTTCGGTGAGGCCGTCGGCGCCGAGATCGGTGCCGGTGCTGGTGAATTCGTCGGCGCCGATCCGGATGCGACGCAGGGCGGGCAGTTCCAGCAGCAGGTCGGTCGCTTCCGCGCGCAGGGCGGCGAGCAGGGCGTCGGCGTCGATATCGGCGCGCAGGTGCACGACGACCTCGGTGTCGGCGCCGGCGACCGGGGTGGTCGGGACGGGCCAGGCCAGGCGCAGCACCGGCGGCTCGATCGTCGGCAGGTCCTCGGGGATCTCGATGCCGATGTCGTGCAACGCGTTGCGGGTCGCGGTCCGGGAGAATCGGATCGAGCCGGTCGTCGACCTGACCTCGATCTCGTCACCCACCGACCGCACCGCCGTGAAACCGACGCCGAACCGCCCGACCTGCTCCGCCTCGGTCTTCCCGGAGGCACGCAACGCGGTGAGCGCGTGCACGCCGGAAACACTCAGCGGCGCACCAGTATTCGCGACATGCAGTCGCCCGTCGAGCACCCGGACGCTCAGCTCACCCGCGACCCCCGCCTTCGCCGCCGCGTCGGCCGCGTTCTGCGCCAGCTCGGTGAGCACCCGATCCCGGTAGCCCGCGGCCACCAGATCCGCCTCGGTCGCACTGTCCTCGCGCAACCGGGTAGGCGAATCCCGCCAGGCGGCAAGCACTCCGGCACGCAGCTCCGCGGTGCCGAAGGGATCCGCCGATCCGTTCAGCGCGCCACCGACGATCCGTGCTCGTCCACCGAGTCGCCCTGGACCGCGTCGGACTCGGCACCCGAAGCCGTTGCGGCCGTGGTGTCTTCGCCCGCCGCGTCAGCGGCAGGAGCCACGTCCTCGGCGACCTCGGCGGCATCCTCCGCGACCTCGGTCACCGTGTCGGCGGCTGCAGCCTGCGATTCGGCACCGACCGTTTCGGCATCAGACTGCGTTTCCGCAGCGGGCCCGGACTCGGCGCCCAGGTTGCTGGTAGCGATCTCGGCAGCGTCGGCCGCCGGGACGGTCTCGGCGGCGGCCTCGGTAGTCGACTCGGTCGCAACGGTCTGCGACTCGGTGGTGTCGACTTCCGTCGCACCCGAGGGCGCCTCGGTGACGGTCTCGGCGACCACGGCGGCTTCGGCAGTGGGTGCCGGCTCGGCGGCGACGACCTCGGCGGCCGACTCCGGCTGCGCGCCTTCGGCGAGCGCTGCGCGGGCGGCGGTAGCCGCGTCGACGGCCTCGGCCTCGGCGGTCTCCTGCTGATCGGCGTTTTCACCGGTCTCGACCGCAGCGGCATCCGTCGCGGCGTCGGTGTCGACAGTGGTCGCGGCATTCACGGCCGGGGTGGCCACGTCCGCGACGGACACCTCAGCGGATTCAGCAGCGGCCTCACCGGCTTCGACAGTCGCAGCGGCCTCGGCAGTCGCAACGGCTTCAGCGGGCGCAGCGGCCTCACCGATCGCGGCAGCCTCGGCGACCTCGGCGGACGGCACGGGCTCCGGCGTCGTGCGGACGATCTCGACGAGTTCCACGGCGTGGTCGTCGAACGCCTCGTAGCGCGGCGAACCGTTGCCCGAGGGGGCGATCACGTCGGAGTGGGCGCCGCAGCCGTATTCGATGTGGACGACGTGGCCGTCCGCGCCCATCGCGTTGCCGCAGACGCCGAAGGATTCGCGCAGGGCGCCGGCCAGCGGCAGGAAGAAGCCGCACAGGCCGCAGGTGGAGGGGGCGGCCTTGGCCATCTCGGTGTCGGGGCCGAACTCGGTATACCAGCGCTGGGCCGCCTCGACGCGGCCCTCGAGGCTGAGCACCTGGGTGCGGCCGAGGCCGATCTCGTGACACACCTCGTCGACCACGGGATCGCCGGTCGCGATGTAGCCGGGGACCAGGCGGGGATCGTCGGCGGGCGGGGCGAGCAGATCGCCGGGACCGAGGTCGCCGGGGCGGACCCGCTGCTCCCACGGGATGAAGTCGGGGGCGATCAGGGCGTCGGGGCCGGGTAGCAGCGCCGACTCGCTGACCGTGGCGTATGTGGCCTCCGGCGGCGCGGCGACCACGACGGCCCACTGCCAGCCGCGGTAGCCGGGCAGGGTCGCCTCGAACCGGTGGGTGGCCGCCGACTCGTCCTCGCCGGACACCCCCAGATGCGCTCCGACCCCGTCGGGCTCCAACTCCACGAGCGCACGACGTGCGACTTCGGCCGCATCGGCCAGAACAGGACGCACGCCGGACTCCGAAACAGATACTGCGCTCACGGCATACATTTTGCCGTATGAAGTGCAATCGGAGTTCGTTGGCCGTCGCTGCGCTGGTCAGCCTGCTCGGCGTGGGGGCTTGCGGGGGCCGGGAAGAGCCCGGACCGCCGCGCTGGCGCGTCGAGGTGATCGGCTCGTCACCGCACGATCCGCGGGCCTTCACCCAGGGGCTGGAGGTGGTCGACGGCGTCCGCTACGAAAGCACCGGCATGTGGGGCGTGTCGAGCGCGCGCGCCGCCGATCAGGCGACCGGCGTCGAGACCGCGCGCGTCGATCTGCCGGGCAACCTGTTCGGCGAGGGCATGACGAAGGCGGGCGGGATCGTCTGGCAGATCACCTGGCAGGACCACCTCGCCATCGCGCGCGACCCGGTCACCCTGGCCGAGACCGGCCGCGCCGAGTACGAGGGCGAGGGCTGGGGCGTGTGCGCCCAGCCCCAGCGCCTGGTGATGAGCGACGGCACGCCCACCCTCACCTTCCGCGACCCGGTGACCTTCGCGAAGACCGGTTCGGTGACGCTGTCGGGCTACCCGTCCCCGCAGCCGAACGAACTCGACTGCGCCCCCGACGGCACGGTCTACGCCAACAACTACCCCTCCGACGAGATCCTGCGCATCGATCCGGAGACCGGCCGGGTGCTCGCCGTGATCGAGGCGGGCGGGCTGCTCACCGCGGGCGAGCGCGCGGGCACCGATGTCCTCAACGGCATCGCCCACCTGCCCGGCACCGACCGATTCCTGCTCACCGGCAAGTACTGGCCGCGCATGTTCGAGGTGCGGTTCGTCCCGAAATAGGCGAGCTGTGGCGAACACTGCCGCGCCGCGAGTGAACACGGAGATCCCGCGTGGGCCAGAATTGGACTGTGACTACTCCCCGCGATCCCTCCGGTCCCGACCGTGGTCGCCGGGACGGTAACCCCGCGGGCAGGCATCCCGGCTTCGGGCAGTACCCGCCGCGTTCGGGCACTCCGCGCAAGGTCTTCCCGCGCCCGGACTCGCCCGATCCGCCGACGGTCCGGTCGAAGAACCCGTTCCGGCGCGGACGGTCCGAGCCCGACGCCGCCCCGACCGCCCCGCTGCGCGGCCCCGCGCCGCGCGCCAGGCCGGTGCCGCCCGAGCAGGACGCAGGCCCGGCGGGCACCCGCCCGCTGCCCCGGCCCGAGGAGCCCGCCGACGACGAGGTCAAGCAGCGGGTACCGCGCAAGCTCACCGTCACCCGGGTCGCGGCCATGCGCAGCCGCGAACTCACCGAACGCGGGTTCGCCACCTTCCAGCGGGCCGCCAAGGCCGACGGCGCCGACCAGTCGGGCCTGACCGCGCTCACCTACGCCACGATGGCCAACTTCGCGCTCGACGCCGCGATCGCCGTCTCGCTGGCCAACACCCTGTTCTTCGCCAGCGCCACCGCCGAGTCCAAGACCAAGGTGGCGCTGTACCTGCTGATCACCATCGCCCCGTTCGCGGTGATCGCGCCGCTGATCGGCCCGCTGCTTGACCGGTTGCAGCGCGGCCGCAGGCTGGCGCTGGCGACGACGTTCGGGCTGCGCGCGATCTTCGCGCTGCTGCTGATCATCGAGATCGACACGTGGGGGCTGTATCCGCTGGCCCTGTGCATGATGGTCGGCTCGAAATCCTTCGCGGTCCTCAAGAGCGCGGTCACCCCGAGGGTGCTCCCACCGGACATCGATCTGGTCCGCACCAACTCCCGGCTGACGGTGTTCGGCCTGGTCGGCGGCACCATCGGCGCCGGCGCGGTGGCCGCGCTCGCCGCCATGATCGCCGGGTCCACCGGCGCGCTGGTGCTGGCCACCGGCATCGCGGTGGCCGGTGCGTATCTGAGCCTGCGGATTCCGTCGTGGGTGGAGGTCACCGAGGGTGAGGTGCCCGCGACGCTGAGCTATCACGGCGACGACGCGCACACCGAGGTGCTCGAACCCGGCACGGAATCCTCGGTGCCCGCCCGGAAACGACGGCAGCCGCTGGGCCGGGCCGTGGTCACCGGGCTGTGGGGCAACAGCTCCATCCGCGTGCTGACCGGCTTCCTGACCTTCTACATCGCCTTCGTCGCCAAGGGCTCGGGCGGCAGCCCGACCGAGCAGGCGGCCATGCTCGCGGTGGTCGGCGTCGCGGCGGGCATCGGCAACTTCGGCGGCAACGCGACCGGGGCCAGGCTGCAACTGGGCAGGCCGTCGCTGGTGGTGCTCGGCTGCACCGCCGCCTGCACCGCGGTCGCGCTGTTCGCGATGTTCACCGGCAATCTGTTCGGCGCGGCGTTCGCGGCGCTGATCGCCTCCGCGGCGAGCGCGCTGGCGAAGGTGTCGCTGGACGCGGCGATCCAGGACGACCTGCCGCCGGAGTCGATCGCGTCCGGTTTCGGCCGGTCGGAGACGGTGCTCCAGCTGAGCTGGGTGATCGGCGGCGCGGCCGGTGTGCTGTTGCCGATCGAATTCTGGAAGGGTTTCGCGGTGATCAGCGTGATCCTGGTGATCGGCCTGATCCAGACGTTCGTCAGCTACACCGGACATTCGCTGCTGCCCGGCCTCGGCGGCAACCGTCCGCAGCACGCCGAGCAGGAAGTGCCCAACACCCATCCGCACCGGGCAGGCCCCGGTACGGTTCCGCGAGGGACAGGAGACCCCATCCGGTGAGCAAGCTCAACGTCCGCACGATCGTCGCCCTGGTCGCGGCCGGACTCGTCGCCGTCGCCGCGGTGACCGCGGGCCTGGTGGCCTACGGCGTCTCGAAGGCGCCCGAGTACGAGCCGCAGATCACCGCGTTCGCGCACGGCAAGGCGGTCACCGTCGACCCGTTCCTGTACTGCACCGTCACCATGCAGGACTGCCGGTACGGCGAGACCACCGAGCTCGCTACGGTGGCGGGCCTTCCGGTGCAGCTGTCGCTGCCGGACAAGATCGCCGAGTCACCGTGGCTGGTCCAGCTGATCTACCAGCGTCCCTCCGGCGAGCAGGTCGACCGGGTGCTGAGCTTCGCCGACTTCCCCTCGGGCGCACGCGCGCTCACCATCGACACCAAGCCCGAACCCGACCTGCGCCTGGCGGGCATCGAGGTGCAGCTGCCGATCCTGGCCCGCGACACCGTGACCGGCCGCGAGACCTACATCCCGCACGCCGCCTGGTCGATCAGCACCCCCGAGGCCTGAGACGACTCGGTCCCGGACACCGTGGGTGCCCGGGACCGAGGAAATCGAATCAGTGGTCGAGTTCGCGGGCGACGGCCCGCACGACCTCGGAGATCCGCTGGGACAGCTTGCGATCCGGGTACTTGCCGCGCCGCAGGTCCGGCTGGACCTTGGTCTCGAGCAGCGTGATCATGTCCTCGACCAGGCCGTGCAGCTCGTCGGGCGACTTGCGCGGGCCCGCGTCCTTGCGGGCGGGCTGCTGCGCCTGGTTGCCGCGCACGGTCGGCGGGGCCTCCAGCAGCTTCAAGCTGAGCGCCTGCGGGCCACGACGGCCTGCGGCCATGCCGAATTCGACTCGCTGACCGGGCTTGAGGCCTTCGACGCCCTCGGGCAGCGCGGAGGAACGGACGTAGACGTCCTCGCCCTCGTCTTGGGAAAGGAAGCCGAAGCCCTTTTCGACGTCGTACCACTTCACCCGGCCGGTCGGCACTGCGCTCACCCGTTCATCATTCGACACCCGGACCCTTGTGGCCCGGGTTACAGCTGCTTGTCGCGAAAAGAACGCGCCCCACAGCAAGGCAGGACGCGATGTGCTGAGAGTCTACCCCGGTTGCTATAACGCGAGCACATCAGTTTTACGGTGCACCGGTGACCAACTCACCTCCGCCCGCCGCCACTCCGCCGGAGCGCGACCCCCGTCGGCCGAGCGATCGCCTGCTGCAACTCGCCCTCGCGCTGTTCGGGGTCGGAATCCTGGCGGTGATCGCCATCTTCGTGACACCGATCGTGTCGGACTCGTCGCCGGGGCTGTGGCTGTACCTGCTCGCGATGCTCGCACCGGTCGGCTTCCTGCTCGCCGTGGTGTTCGCGCTGTGGTCGGGCCGACGCGCGCGTTGACGCGTCAACTGGTTACCCCGGCGAATCGATACCCAGACAGCGGTGTGACCTTCGTCACATAACGGGTAGATAACGAACTGAGCGTGCAACCGTCGCGCACACATGGCACCGCGACTACCTGCGCGGACGCCTCGGGGATCACCCTGAGACCACCCCGAGACCCACCCGTACACGCCGGTTACCAAATAGTGACTTTCCCCGCTGTCCGTCGTACCGTTTCTCTCAGCCGGGGCAACCCCCGGAACCACCGGCCCGCCGCACCGAACCTCACCCCGCGGGTACCGGACCCCGATTGGAATCAGGAGTGAGGGCGGACCGGGAGACCTCTCAGTCCGGGCCACATGCAGGTGCGCACGAGAGGAAGAAACCCGATATGAGTGGACGCCACCGCAAGCCGACTTCCACCGGCCGCACTGTCGCCAAGGTCGCCGTCACCGGCGCGATCATCGGCACCGCCAGTGCAGCTTTCGCAGGAAACGCCAGCGCGGCCCCCGACTCCGACTGGGATCGCCTCGCGCAGTGTGAAGCCGGCGGCAACTGGGGCATCAACACCGGCAACGGCTACCAGGGTGGGCTGCAGTTCTCGCCCTCCACCTGGAACGCGCACGGTGGTGGCGAGTACGCCGCCACGGCCAACCAGGCCACCCGCGAACAGCAGATCGTGGTCGCCGAAAAGGTTCTCGCTTCGCAGGGTTGGGGCGCTTGGCCCTCCTGCTCGTCCCAGCTGGGTCTGAGCAGCGGCCCGAGCGAGCGGATCGCCCCCTCCACCCCGAGCTGGGCCCCGCAGGTGACCGTCCCGCAGGTGCAGGATCCGAGCCAGGAAGTGTTCCAGGCCGTCGATCGCGCCCTCTCCGTCGTGCAGCAGCAGGGTGTCGCCGTGCCGCAGCAGGCGCTCGACTTCTTCAACGCCGCCAAGGGCACTCAGCTCGACCCGGCCGTGATCGACTTCTTCGAGGCGAACAAGGGCCTGCTGCCCTCCTGATCGCCCACGCAGACAACTAGAGCCCGCATCCCTAGGGATGCGGGCTCTTGTCTTTCCCGTCCGAACTACACCCGGTTGATCACCGTCTGCGGGTGGATGTACGGCAGCTTCGATGCCGGGACGGGAAACTCGGTGTCCTCACCGAAGGGCGAGAGGTTACCGGCGCGGGTCGCCGACAGTTCGGTCACGGCGTGCTCGCCGTCGGCCACCTGCGGCCAGCCGTTGTCGACGTAGGGTTTCTTCGATTTGTTCACCACGGGCTCATTCTGGCATACGCACAACGTAGGCTGGATCGGATGATCGCGACGGACTCCCTCGCCGATTGGCTCGGTGCGCGCACCGACCCCCAGCTGGTGAAACTGCTGCAGTTGCGGCCCGATCTGGCGGTGCCGCTGCCCGCGTCGATGTCGGTGCTCGCGGTGCGTGCCCAGCAGCGGGCCTCGGTGCTGCGCGCCGCCGACGATCTCGACACCCTCGAATTCGCGATCATCGAGGCGCTCACCGCCAACGAGGACGCCCGCACGATCGGCACCGAGGTCACCCCGCTGACCCGGATCACCCTGCACGCGCAGCTGAAGGACCGGGTCACCAAGACCGCGCTCACCGCCGCGCTGACCCGCCTGCTCGACCGCGCGCTGATCTGGCAGACCGGCGACGGCCTGCACCTGGCCCCCAGCGCCGCCGAAGCCCTCCCCTGGCCCCTGGGCGCGACGACGGCGCTGCCCGACGCCCTGACCGAGCCGGAGGTCGCCACCGCGCTCAGCGCGGCGAGCCCGGCCGAACGCGCGCTGCTGGAGAAACTGGCCACCACGGGCCCGCGCGGGCGCACCAGGGACGCCGCACCCGGCACGGCCCCCGATCGTCCGGTACCGCGGCTGCTGGCGGCCCGGCTGCTGCACCGGATCGACGACGAGACCGTCGAACTGCCGGTGACGGTCGGCCAGATCCTGCGCGGCGAGCCGGTGACCGACCCGCACGCCCTCGCCCCGCCCAAGCCGACGCTGACCAAGCACGCGCCCGCCGAGGTGAACGCGGTCGGCGCGGGCGAAGTCGGTGAGCTGCTGCGCGATTGCGCCGACCTGCTCGACGCGCTGGGCCGACTACCCGCCCCGGCGCTGCGGGCCGGCGGGCTCGGCGTGCGCGAGCTGCGCAGGCTGGCCAAGCAGACCGGCGTCGACGAGACGCGCACCGGTCTGCTGCTGGAGCTGCTGGCGGCGGCCAAGCTGGTCGAGAAGGGCCTGCCCGAGCCGGTGCCGGAGGTGGACTCCACCGACGACTTCTGGGCCCCGACGCCCGCGGCCGACGCCTGGCTGGACGCGCCGCCCGCCACCCGCTGGGTGCTGCTCGCGCGGGCCTGGCTGGATCTGGACCGGATGCCGTGGATGATCGGGCTGCGCGATGCCGCCGACAAGCCGATCGCCGCGCTCTCGGCGGAACTGCGCATCCCGCACGCGGTGCGCGACCGCCACGCGATCCTCGGCCTGCTCGCCGAGTACCCGAGCGGAACCGCGCTGACCGCCACCGATATCGGCAAGCTGCTGGCCTGGCGGATGCCGCGCAGGCGCAGGCACTTCCGGCTCGACGCGGTGACCGCGACGCTGGCCGAGGCCGCCACCCTCGGCCTGCTCGGGCGTGGCGCGCTCGATTCCGCCGCGCGGGCGCTGCTGCACGGCGCCGACACCAGCGTCGCCGACGCCGAGGCGGAGATGGCCGCGGCGCTGCCCGAGCCGGTCGATCACGTGCTCGTCCAGGCCGACCTCACGGTCATCGCGCCCGGCCCGCTGGTGCCCGAGCTACGCGGCCGGATCGCGCTGGTCGCCGATGTGGAGTCGGCGGGCGCGGCCACGGTCTACCGGGTCGGCGACACCTCGGTGCGCCGCGCGCTCGACGCCGGGATGACCGCCGCCGAACTGCACGCGCTGTTCGCCAACCACTCCCGCACCCCGGTCCCCCAGTCGCTGACGTATCTCATCGACGATGTCGCCCGCCGCCACGGCCAGCTGCGGGCGGGCATGGCGCAGTCGTTCCTGCGCAGCGACGACCCGGCGCTGCTCGCCCAGGTGCTGGCCGCGCCGGTCGCCGACACCCTCGCGCTGCGCGCGATCGCGCCCACCGTCGCCATCGCGCTGGCCCCGCTGGGCGAGCTGCTCGAACAGCTGCGCGCGGCCGGTTTCGCACCGGCCGGTGAGGATTCCGCGGGCGCGATCGTCGACCTGCGTCCGCGTGGTGCCCGCATCGCGGTCCGCCCGCTCGCCCGCAAGCCCTATCGCCCGAGCCCGCCCAGCGACGAACAGCTCGCGCTGCTGGTCACCGAACTACGCGCGGGCGAACGCGCCGCCGGTGCCCGCACCGGCCAGTCGGTGCGCGCCGACGGCACCCGCACCGGCACCGCGGCCACCCTGGCCCTGCTCCAGCTGGCCGCCAGGGTCGGCCGCCCGGTGAACATCGGTTACGTCGACGCCCAGGGCGTCGCGAGCCAGCGCGTGGTCGAACCGCTGCGCGTCGGCAACGGCCAGCTCGACGCCGTCGACCCCGTCACCGGCGCGACCCGGCACTTCACCCTGCACCGGATCGCGTCGGTCGCCCTGCTGGATTGAGCTAGGCCGGCTTGGCCATGCAGAAGGTGGCCTTGGGGTCGGCGACGGTGCGGAACTGTGTCGCGTCGCCGCCGCACTGGAGTTCGTCGGCCACGCCGTCGATGCGCTTGACGACCTTGAAGGTCGCCTCGGGGGCGGTGCAGGCCACGGCCTCGGCGGGGCGCTTGCCCGCGTCGGCGTAGCAGCTGCCCTGGGCGAAGTTCGGCGCCAGGCACAGCGCGGTCTTGGTGTCACCGACCGTGCCGTTGAAGGTGGCGTCGGAGACGTCGCAGGTCAGCGGGGCCGTGCCGACCTGCACGATCCGGTAGTTCGACGTCGCCGCCGCGCAGTCACCGAGCGTGCCGACCATCGCGTCGGCGGCGTTGTCGGTGACTTCGACGCACGAGCCCTTGGCGAGCGAAGCGCCCGCCGAGTCGCTGTCCGACGAACAGGCGGCGACCGCCCCGACCAGTGCGACCGTCGCCACGGGGGCGAGCACAACCCGTGCCAGCAGTCGCTTTCCTGGGAACAACACTGAAAACCTCACTCACCGAACGGTTCAGGCGAACATGACCGCCGGTGACGATACCCAAGCCGGCCGCGCCCGCGCTCGGCCCCGTCGAACCCTGGCTACCATCACAAAGATGACCCTCGACGATGTCGCAGGCGAGCTGTACGGCCTGGACCCCGGCGACTTCGTGCCGACCCGCACCGAGCGGGCTGCCCAGGCCCGTGCCGACGGCGACCGCGAGCTCGCCGCGGCCATCACCGCGCTGCGCAAACCGACGGTCGCCGCGTGGACGGTCAACCTGCTGGCCCGGCACGCGCCGCAGGAGATCGCGGCCCTGCTCGACCTCGGCGAGGCCCTGCGCGCGGCCCAGCGCCAGCTCTCCGGCGACAAGCTGCGCGCCCTGGGCACCCAGCGCCAGCAGGTGGTCAACGCCATGACCAAGCGGGCGGGTGAACTGGCCGCCGAGCACGACCGCCCGGCGAGCGACCAGGTGCTGCGCGAGGTCGGCCAGACCCTGACCGCCGCGCTGGCCGATCCCGGCGTCGCCGACCAGGTCCGCGCCGGCTTGCTGCCGACCACCATCACCTACGACGGCTTCGGCCCGGCCGGGTTGGTCGCGATCACCGGCGGCAAGGCCGCCACCCCGGCGAAGCGCGCGCCCCGCAAGGCCGGGAAGTCACCCGCCGACGCCGAGGCGGTCCGCCGCGCCGAGGCCGCGCGGGAACTCGACGACGCCGAATCCGCGCTGGCGACCGCCCGTTCCGCGCGCGACGAGGCCGAAGCCGCCGCCGCCCAGGCGAAGACCGCGCTCGACGAGGTCGAGTCCCGCATCGACGAGTTGCGCGCCGCACTCGAGCACGCCGAGCAGCAACGCCATTTCGCCCGCACCGCCGACCATCGCGCCCGGGGCGAATTGACCTCGGCGCGTAGCCAGTTCGAGCGGATGCAGCGCTGGGCTGAGCGGGCGCGCGCCCGCGTGGACGAGGACTGACCGCGCGGGGTGGGTCAGCGGCCCAACGTGCCCGGATAGAGGAACGCCTCGCGCGGCGGCGTGGTCGCGTCCAGCCATTCGGCCAGGAACTCACCGAGCGGCAAGGAGGTCCGGCTCTGGAGGAACTCCCGGAACTCCGGCATCGAGCCGTGGCCGTCGCGGCGCGCGTTCACGAAATCGTGGACGGCGGTGAAGAACACGTCCTCGCCGAGCAGCTTGCGCAGCGCGTGCAGGAACAGCGGGCCGCGGTAGTAGACCGAGGTGAACTCGTTGCCCGCGCCGGGGCTCGCCAGCGCGACCTCCCAGAACTCCGGATCGTCACGGTATTTCGCGATCTTCTCGCGGTACTTGGTGTCGACGTCGGCGCCATCGATCCGCTCCGGCCACAGGTAGTCGGCGGTGTAGCTGGCGAAGCACTCGTTGAGGCAGATGTCGGACCACTGCCGCACCGACATCGTGTCGCCCCACCATTGATGCGCCAGTTCGTGCACGACCGTGTTCAGGTCGGTCCACGGCGCGTAGGTGGGGCGGGTCTGGGTCTCCAGCGAGAACGGGAGCTCGGCGTCGACGTAGATGCCACCCGCGACATCGAACGGGTAGGGGCCGTACAGGTTTTCGAGGAAGGCGAGGATCTCCGGCAGCCGCTGCTCGTCGTCGCGGTTGCTCTCCGACTCCGGCGCGAAGGCGCTGAGCACGGGTGTGCCGTCGGACGTGCGCTGTTCGAGGAAGGTGAAGTGGTCGACGGCGATCGTGGTCAGGTACCCGATCACGGGTTGCCTGGTCTCCCAGGTGGTGTGCAGGCGGCCGTCGCGCACCTCGTGCCGGGTGCGGTCACCGGTCGACATCACCTCCCACCCCTCGGGCACCGAGGCGTGCAGCGTGAAGGTCGCCTTGTCCAGCGGGGTGTCGTTGAGCGGGTACCAGGTGCTCGCGCTGTGCGGCTGGCCGACGGCGAACGCGCCGCCGCTGGGCGCGTAGGTCCAGCCCTCGCCCTCGGTGTCGGCGGTCGGGCCCGCGTAGTCGACGACGACGCGCATCGGCAGCCCGGCGGGCAGCGGCAGCAGCGGCGTGACGACCAGTTCCTGGTCCTCCTCGCGGGTCCAGCCCGCGGGCTGGCCGTTGATCGTCACCATCAGCACCTCGGGACCGCGGTAGTCGAGGTCGAACCGGGCCAGCGGCTGGGTCGCCCTGGCGTCGATGGTCGCGGTGCCGCGCAGGACATAGGTGGCCGGGTCGTAGTCGACCGCCAGGTCGTAGTGGGCGACGTCGTAGCCGCCGTTGCCGTCGAGCGGGTAGTAGGGATCGCCGAGCCCCGGCGCCCCGATCAGGCCGGGGTCGGCGCCGATCGGGCGCACACCCAGCGCCAGCAGGGCGAGCACCGCGCACACTCCGGCCGACCATCGCATCGTCGACTGACACCTTTCGCCTGCTCTGGCTCGGATCTCGCGGACACCTTCCATCGTTCCAGCCGCGCCGCGCAGGTCCTAATATCCGTCGCCCGCGCGCTCAGCCCAGGTCGCCGGGCAGCTGCTGCGGGTCGAGCAGCAGGCGCTTGGTCGCGGTCCGCTTCACCCGCGCGGCCAGCGCCAGGTTCTCGGCGAGCAGCCGCCATTCCCGCTCGGTGATGGCGGCGCGGGCCCGCTCGATGACCAGCCGATCACGGGTGCCCCAGGCGATCGGCATGGCCGTGACCAGCTGCCACCGTTCACCGACCTGCCGGGGCGCGCGATCGGTGCGGACCGCGACGGCGGGCACCCGCTCCCCCGGCTCGGGCAGATGTCCGGGCAGCGCGCGCACCTTGCGGGTGATCAGCGCCCAGCTGCGCGTCGGCGCGGCGGGCTCGGCGATGTCGACGAGGGCGAGCAGCACGATGCCGGAGTCCTCGGCCTCGGTGACCACGGCGGGCACCAAAGCGCCGTCCTGGTAGAGCTTTTCGATACTGGAGCGATGCGGCGTCCACAGCGCGACCCACAGCGCGATCGCCGCGACCAGTACGCACACGACGGCGAGCAGATACCCCCAGGCCTGCCCGCTCCACAGCAGCGCGGCCGTCGCCGCGACGGCCAGCCCGGCCACCAGCAGGGCGACCACCCGCAACCTGCGTAACCCGGTGAACGTCTCGTTGACCGCATGAGCGTGCTCACGGTCGACCACGAATTCGAAGCGGCGCACGGTTCCTTCCTAGCACAAGTTGCGGAGGAGTTGCCTCCACTTATCTGCCGAGGACTTCACCGCACGGTACCGCGTTCCGACCGGCCGTTCGTTGCTACGCGCCGTCACCGATCGGCGGTCCGAGCAGATCGTCGGCGTCGGTGATGCGGTAGGCGTAGCCCTGCTCGGCGAGGAAGCGCTGCCGGTGCGCGGCGTACTCGGCGTCGAGGGTGTCGCGGGCGACCACCGAATAGAAATGCGCCTGTCCCCCATCCTGTTTCGGCCGCAGTAGTCGGCCGAGGCGCTGCGCCTCCTCCTGCCGGGAGCCGAAGGTGCCCGAAACCTGCACCGCCACCGAGGCTTCCGGCAGATCGATGGAGAAGTTCGCGACCTTGCTCACCACCAGCACCGGCACCTCGCCGGACCGGAACGCGTCGAAGAGCGCCTCGCGCTCCTTGTTCTTGGTGGCGCCGGTGATCACCGGCGCGTTCAGGTCGACGCCCAGTTCCTCGAGCTGGTCCAGGTACGCGCCGATCACCAGCGTCGGCGCGCCGGAGTGCCTGGCCAGGATCGACTCCACCACCGGGATCTTGGTGCGCGCGGTGGAGCACAGCTTGTAGCGCTCCTCCGGCTCGGCGGTGGCGTAGGCCATCCGCTCGGCGTCGGTGAGCGTCACCCGCACCTCGACGCAGTCGGCGGGCGCGATCCAGCCCTGCGCCTCGATGTCCTTCCACGGCGCGTCGTAGCGCTTCGGTCCGATCAGCGAGAAGACGTCGCCCTCGCGGCCGTCCTCGCGCACCAGCGTGGCGGTCAGGCCGAGCCTGCGCCGGGACTGCAGATCGGCGGTCATCCGGAACACCGGCGCGGGCAGCAGGTGCACCTCGTCGTAGATCACCAGGCCCCAGTCGCGGCTGTCGAACAGCTCCAGGTGCTTGTACTCGCCCTTGGTCTTGCGGGTGATCACCTGGTACGTGGCGATGGTGACCGGGCGGATCTCCTTGCGCTCGCCGGAGTACTCGCCGATCTCGTCCTCGGTCAGCGTGGTCCGCGCCAGCAGCTCGCGCCGCCACTGCCTGCCCGCGACAGTATTGGTGACCAGGATCAACGTGGTCGCCTTGGCCTTGGCCATGGCCGCGGCGCCGACCATCGTCTTGCCGGCGCCACACGGCAGCACGACCACGCCGGAGCCGCCCGCCCAGAACGAGTCGGCGGCCATCTCCTGGTAGTCGCGCAGGTGCCACTTGCCCTCGGTGTAGTCCAGGCCGATGTCGTGCGCCTCGCCGTCGACGTAGCCGGCCAGATCCTCGGCGGGCCAGCCGATCTTGAGCAGCATCTGCTTGATGTGGCCGCGCTCGGACGGGTGCACGATCACCGTGTCGTCGTCGATCCTGGCACCGAGCATGGGGGCGATCTTCTTGTGCCGCAGCACTTCCTCGAGCACCGCGCGGTCCAGGCTCACCAGGCACAGCCCGTGCGCCGGATGCTTGACCAGCTGCAGCCTGCCGTAGCGGCCCATGGTGTCGACGATGTCGACCAGCAGCGGCTGCGGCACCGCGTAGCGCGAGAAGTTCACCAGCGCGTCGACGACCTGCTCGGCGTCGTGTCCGGCCGCGCGGGCGTTCCACAACGCCAGCGGCGTGATCCGGTAGGTGTGCACGTGTTCGGGCGCGCGCTCGAGCTCCGCGAACGGCGCGATGGCCTGTCGCGCGTTGCCTGCCAGCTCGTGGTCGACCTCGAGCAGCAGGGTCTTGTCGCTCTGCACGATCAGCGGACCGTCGGTCACAGTGTTCCTTAGCGGCCGGGGCCGCGGGTTCGGGGCCTCGTGACCCCTCGATCGAGCGCTCGATCGAGGGGCGGCCCCGAACGGGCTCGTCGAGCTCGCCCTGTGCGGGGTGCGTTCGGCCGGGGTGTTTCTACGTTGGCGCCGCCGGGGTGGATCGCTTCGGCAGCCTTTGTCGATTGTACGGACCCGGGCCGACACGACTCGGGGTGAAGCGGTGGGTGTGCGGTCCAGCAGGTGTCGACTGGACCGCGACAAGGCCGCACTGACCAGGTCAGACTCGATGCGTGCTTCAGACGACGGCGGTTCTCGGGGTTGGTGCGGCAGCGCTCGGCATGGTGCTCACGCCGGGGCCGAACATGATGTATCTGGTGTCCCGGACGGTGGCGCAGGGACGCCGCGCCGGGCTGATCTCGCTGGCCGGGGTCGCCGCCGGGTTCGCGGTGTATCTGCTGGCCGCGGCCGCCGGGATCACCGCGGTGTTCGCCGTGGTTCCCGGCCTCTACCTGGGGCTCAAGCTCGCCGGCGCCTGCTATCTGCTCTGGCTGGCCTGGCAGGCGGTGCGTCCGGGTGGGGTGTCGGTCTTCGCACCGGTCGACCTGCCCGTCGATCCCGCCCGGCGCCTGTTCACCATGGGCTTCGTCACGAACCTGCTCAATCCCAAGATCGCGATCATGTACATGGCGCTGATCCCGCAGTTCGTCGACCCCGCACGCGGCGCGCTGTGGTTGCAGAGCCTGTCGCTGGGTGCGATCCAGATCACCGTCGCCCTCACCGTCAACGCGCTGATCGTGCTCGGCGCGGCCGGCCTGGCCGGCTTCCTCACCGCGCGCCCGCTCTGGCTGCGCACCCAGCGGTATCTGATGGGGACCGCGCTCGGCGGGATCGCGATCATGCTCGCCACCGACCGCGCCCGCCCGGCCCCGGCCTGACCCGCGCCACTCGACACGGACGCGCGACATGCGCGGCCTGGTCGGCTGCCACCCTCACCGCCATGTCACGCTGCTGAGTGATCCGGGCGAGAAGGAGTGAGCGGTGAGTGGTGGGTTGCTGGTGGCGATGGTCGTGGCCGGGCCGTCGGCGACGGAGCTGGACTCGGCGCTGACCGCCGTGCATCGCGGCGGCGAGCTGATGGGCGTCATCTCGTTCGCGGCGTCGGGCGCGCTGGTCGCCGTGCGCAAGCGGCTCGACCTGTTCGGCATGGCGATCCTGGCCACCGCGACCGCGCTGGGCGGCGGCATCGTGCGCGACCTGCTGATCGGGCGCACGCCGCCGGGCGCGTTCACCGACCTGACCTACCTGTCCGCGTCCCTGGTGACCGCGCTCGTCCTGTACTTCATCGCGCCATCGCGCCGGCTCACCAAGGGACCGCTCGAGGTCGCCGACGCGATCGGGCTCGGCCTGTTCTGCGTCACCGGCACGGTCATCGCGTACTCGGCGGGCGTCGGCGCCCCCACCGCCGCGCTGCTCGGCATGACGACCGCCATCGGCGGCGGCGTCCTGCGCGATGTGCTCAGCGGCGAGGTCCCGTTCGTGCTCCGCCCCGACCAGGACCTGTACGCGATCCCGGCCCTGTTCGGCGCGGCCGCCACCGCCACCCTGCTGCACTTCGACCTGTACCGGACGTGGACCGGCTTGCTCGCCGCGCTCGGCGCCATCGGCTTCCGCCTGCTGGCCCGCCACTACCAGTGGCACGCGCCGACGGCCCGGCACGCCCGCGACTGAGGACGCACCGGCAGGCGACAGCCGGAACACCCCCTCAGCGCACCGCCATCCCGGCCCGCAGGCGGCGCACACCCTCGTCGATGGTCTCGTCGCGCTTGCTGAAGGTGAAGCGCACCAGGTGTTTCCAGTCGTCGGCGTGGTCGGCGAACACGCTCACCGGCACCGCGGCCACACCGAGCCGCGCGGGCAGTTCGCGGCAGAACGCCATACCGTCCTCGGCGCCGAGCGGGCGGATGTCCGCGCAGACGAAGTAGCCGCCGGAGCTGGCCGCCACGCCGAACCCGGTGTCGCGCAGCGCGGCCGAGAGGCGCAGGCGCTTGTCGGACAGGCTGTCGCGCAGGGCGTGCACCCAGTCGATCTCGGCGTTGATCGCGTGCGCGATCGCGGGCTGGAACGGTCCGCCGCCGACGAAGGTGAGGAACTGCTTGGCCGCCAGGACGCCGTCGAGCAGCGGCGCGGGCGCGCACACCCAGCCGATCTTCCAGCCGGTGACATTGAACGTCTTGGCCGCGCTCGACACCACGATCGTGCGCTCGCGCATGCCGGGCAGCGTGGAGATGCTGATGTGCTCGGCGCCGTCGTAGACCAGGTGCTCGTACACCTCGTCGGCCAGCACCAGCAGATCGTGCTCGCGCGCCAGTTCCGCGATGGCGGTGAGGTCGGCGCGGTCGAGCACCGCGCCGGTGGGGTTGTGCGGCGAGTTGATCACCAGCATCCGGGTTTTCGGGGTGATCGCGGCGCGCAGGCTGTCCAGGTCGAGGACGAACCGATCGCCGTCGGCGACCAGGCGCGCGGTGCGCCGCTGCGCGCCCGCCAGCGCGACGGCGGCGGCGTAGGAGTCGTAGTACGGCTCGATCAGCGCCACCTCCTGGCCCGGCTCGACCAGCCCGAGCACGGCGGCGCTGATCGCCTCGGTGGCGCCGACGGTCACCAGCACCTCGGTGGCCGGGTCGTACGCCGTGCCGTAGCGGCGGGCGCGGTCGTCGGCGATCGCCTGGCGCAGCACCGGCATGCCGCGGCCCGGCGGGTACTGGTTCAGGCCGTCGGAGATCGCGGCCTTGGCGACCTCGAGCATGCCGGCGGGCCCGTCGGTATCCGGGAACCCCTGCCCCAGATTCACCGCGTCATGGCGGATCGCCAGTTCGGTCATCTCGGCGAAGATGGTCGATCCGAACGGGCGCAAACGGGAGACGGTGGGCGGCGCAGACGACATCTCCGCAGCGTATCCCACTTTTCCCGACCGTTGCCGTCCGATAGCGAACACGCATGTTTCACAAACGTTTTGCGGGGTTGACCTGCACTATTGTGCGATCACCCAGGCTGAGCTAGCCTCGCCGTGTTCTACCTCACACACCACAGCGTGGTGGCATATCGAAAGGGGCTCCCTATGGCCTCACCCTTGCTCGATTTCATTGTCGGCCCGGCTGCGTCGGAGGTTGCCGGTTCGGCTCTGCGGTTCATCCACGATCATCTGATGGGCAGCCCCATCGTCGACTACTTCACCGGCTCGGCGACCCCGGACAACAACATGGGTTCCTCCACCGGCGACACGAACCTCGGTTCGTCCACCGGAAACCACCAGTGGGGGTCGACCTACCCGTAGACACCCGGCGCATCGGACCGGATCGCGCGGGTCCGGTCCGATGCCAGGTCAGCGCAGCCGCGCACCCGACAGCTTCGCCACATTGGCGAAATCGTAAGCAGCCCAGATTCTTCCCTCGCGCACCGCGAAGCCGAGCACCCGCACCGGCCGCCCGAACGGCGAGTTCGGATCGGTGACAACGAGGCCCGATTGCCCGTTCACCGTCGCCGAACCCAGCTCCAGACCGAGCTCTTCCTGCTGCTTGCGCCACAGGCCGAGCGCCAGGCGCGCGATCTTCTCCGCTCCCGCAACGACATTCAGTGCAGTCTTGGTGGTGCCGCCCGCGTCGGCGACGAAGGTCGCGTCCGGATGCAGCGTCGCCGCCACCGCGGTGACGTCGCCGGTGGCCAGCGCCGCCAGGAACCGCCGCACCGCCGCGTCGTGCACGTCGTCGGCGACCGGCTCCGGCGCCTTCGCCGCCGCCTTGCGGGCACGCACCGCCAACTGCCGCGCGGCGTCGGCCGACACGCCGAGGATGTCGGCGATCTCGTCGAACGGCACGTCCAGGCTGTCGTGCAGCACCAGCGCCACCCGCTGCTGCGGGGTCAGCGCGTCGAGCACCACCAGCGCCGCCAGCCGGCTGTCCTGATGGCGGACCACCACGTCCAGCGGGTCGGGGGTGCGGCTCGGGGTGGTGACGATCGGCTCCGGAAGCCACTGCCCCACATAGGTTTCCCGGCGGACCGCCGCGCTGCGCAGGTGGTCCAGGCAGATCCGGCTGACCACGGTCGTCAACCAGGCGCGCAGGTCGTCGATCTCGGACTGGTGCACGCCCGCCATCCGCAGCCAGCTCTCCTGCACGGCGTCCTCGGCGTCACCGACACTTCCGGTGAGTCGGTAGGCGACCGAAAGCAGATGCGCTCGATGCGATTCGAACAGGTCGGCGAGTAACGGGGAAACCATCGCCGCTGATCCTACGGTCGGCGAAAACCAGCTGAGAAACCGGGCGCCGACCTGTCAAGATGGCTCGATGTACGAGCACACGCTCACCGACGGCACCGTCTGGCTCACCCGCCCCACCGGTGCCGACATCGACCGCATCGTCGAATGCTGCCAGGACCCCGAGGTGGGCCACTGGACGACGATCCCCGTCCCGTACACGCGCTCCGACGCCGAGGAATTCCTCGACAAGGTCGTCGCCCCCACCTGGGCGGGCAATGCCGCGGTCTGGGCCATCCGCACCGCGCCGGACGGCCCCGTCGAAGGCATGCTCGGCCTGCACACCCGCGGGCCGGGCGTCTGCGAGATCGGCTTCTGGCTCACCGAGGGCCACCGCGGCAAGGGCCTGATGACCCGCGCCATCACCCTGGCCTGCGACTTCGCCTTCGACCCCGATGGCCTCGCCCTCGCCAGGATCACCTGGCGCGCCATGGTCGGCAACCACCCCTCGGCCGCCGCCGTCCGCCGGGTCGGGTTCCACTACGAGGGGCTGGCCCGGCAGGGTGGCATCCAGCGGGGCACCCGGGTGGACGAATGGCACGCGGCGCGCCTCGCGTCCGATCCCGGTGTCTTCGCCGAAGGGTGGCCCGCCGACATCGCGCCGCGCTGAGCTGTACCGCCCGGGCGGACCAGGCCAACGACCTGGACAGCCGTGTCAGCATGTGTGAACGGGCACGCCCACACCGAGGAGCACCGATGCCTGACGACGCGCGGTTCGAGTGGTTCGCCGACACCATGGGTGTGCGGGCCGATGATCGTGTGCTCGAACTCGGCCCGGGATCGGGCGCCTCGCTGGTGCGGATCGCGAAGCGGCTGCGGGGCGGACGGATCGTCGGTCTCGATCGATCGGCCACCGCGATCGGCCGGGCAGCGGACCGGTGCGCCGCCGAGATCGCGGACGGCAGGGTGCGGTTGGTCGAGGGAGCGGTCGGCCCCGATTCGACGCATGCGGTGCTGGCCCAGCTCGACGGGAACGAACGATTCGACCTGGTGTTCGCGGTCAACGTCAACCTGTTCTGGACCGGCCCGGCGACACCAGCATGGTCGATGATCCGAGAGTGCCTGTCCCCCACCGGCCGCCTATGGCTCTGCTACGGCTACGGCTACGGCAGCCCCACCAGCCCTTCGACCAGCCCCAAACCCACCACCGACCAACTCACCACCCGCCTGACCGCTGCCGGATTTCACTGCGACATAACGACTTCCGGCGATCTCCTCGCCGCCCACGCTGTCCCTGCCCGGCCGTAGTGCGTCGGTTCACCGGCGCCTTCGGGCGGTGGCGGGGTCAGCGGTTGGCGTTGCGGGCGGTGCCTCGGTGGGCGGTGACGGTGGTGGGGTCTTCGGGCCAGGCGTGTTTGGGGTAGCGGCCGCGGAGGTCGGCGCGGACCTGGGGCCAGCCGTTCTGCCAGAAGGACGGGAGGTCGGCGGTGACGGCGACCGGGCGCTGCGCCGGGGACAGCAGGTGGAGGACGATCGGTACGCGGCCACCGGCGAGCGTGGGCGGCTGGGTCCAGCCGAAGATCTCCTGGACCTTCACCGCGAGGACCGGCGGGTCGGCGCTGTAGTCGAGGCGGATGCGGCTGCCGGAGGGGACCTCCAGGCGTTCGGGCGCCAGCTCGTCGAGGCGGGCCGCCTCGGGCCACGGGAGGAGTCGGCGCAGCGCGGTGCCCGCGTCGATACGGGCCAGGTCGGATCGGCGACGGGCCGTCGCGAGTTCGGGGCCGAGCCACAGATCGAGGTCGGCGAGGAGCGTGTCGTCGTCGACGGCGGGCCAGGGCTCGCCGAGGGTGCGGTGCAGGAAGTCGAGGCGCTGCCGCAGACCACGCGCGTCCTCGTCCCAGCGCAGGAGCCCGAGCCCTTCCGAACGCAGACCCGCGCGAACCGCCTCCGCCAAAAACCGTGAATCCGGTTCGCGCAGCGCCTTTTCCGACAGCACGATCGCCCCGAGCCGCTCCACCCGCCGGGCGACCACATCACCCGACTCCCAGCGCACCTCGTCGGCCCGTGTCACCAGCCCCGGCGCCGCCGCCCGCGCGAGATCCTCATCGGCGATGGCCGCCAACCGAATCCGCCCCTCGGCCCGCCCCGGATCCCGATCCGCCACCGCCACCGCGAGCCACTCCGCCGCCGCGAGCCCGGACCCCGGCGGCAAGGTCACCGCCGTCCCACCCGCCATCAGATACGAGGCCCCGTTCGCCCGCCGCCGAGCCAACCGCTCCGGATGCGCCAACGCGATGAGCAGCGCCGCGGATTCCGCCGCCGACCCCGAACTCCCGACCCCACGCCGCTCCTCGCCCGAGTCCTGGACTCCGCCATGACCAGTGGCGCCCGACCCAGCGTTCCCACCGCTGGCGGCATCAACGCCTGCGCCGCCCCCAGCGGTGACCGCTCCGCCATGCCCAGAGGTGCCCGACTCATCGTTCCCACCACCGGCGGCATCAACGCCTGCGCCGCCTCCAGCGGTGACCGCTCCGCCACGTATCGACCCGCCTGCACCCGCCTCGCTGCCTGCACGGCTGCCTGTCCGCGAGGCGGCGGCCGCCCCAGCGTTCCCACCGCCGGCGGCTTCAGTTCCTATGCCGCCACCAGCTGTTGCCGCTCCGCGGCGCCCACGGCCAGCTGTGAGCGAGCCATCGGTGGCCGACTCGCGGTTCTCGTCGGCGCCGGCGCTCAGGTCGCGTGCGCCGATCAGCCGGACGAGTCGTTGGACCTCTCTGGTCCAGCGGGGCGGTCGCTCGGTGCGCAGGGTGCGCAGGGCGGCTGTCGCGTCGACGCCGGAGGCGAGGGAATCATCGTCCATCAGGACCACCATCTCGGCGGCCGCGCGGGCGCCGACGTGGGCGGCACCGTCGAGGAGGGCGCGGGCGAGGCGGGGATGCAGGCCGAGGGCGGCCATGGCGCGGCCGCGGTCGGTGATGCGGTCGGCGTCGTCGAGGGCGCCGAGCGCGTGCAGGACCGCGCGGCCCGCGGCGAGGCCACCTTCCGGCGGGGCGTCCCACCAGGCGAGGCCGGTGCCGTCGGGAGTGCCCCAGCACGCCAATTCCAGTGCGAGGCGGGTGAGTTCGGCGGTGCGGATCTCGGCTTCGGGATAGGCGGGCAGGGTCTGATGCTCGTATTCGGGCCAGCACCGCCAGGCGTGACCTGGCGCTTCACGACCGGCACGCCCCGCCCGCTGCTCGGCGACGGCAGCCGAAACACGCACGGTTGCAAGGCCGGACAGGCCACGCCGATGATCGATGCGGGGCACCCGCGACAAACCGGAGTCCACGACCGCACGAACTCCGGGCACGGTGAGACTGGATTCAGCTACGGCCGTGGCCAATACGACGCGCCGCCGCACACCCCGCCGCAACGCGACATCCTGCACCGCGCTGCCCAACCGCCCGTGCAGCGGCACCACGTCGACCCCGTCGAGATCCCGCAACAACCCCGCGGTCCGATTGATCTCACCGACCCCGGGCAGAAACACCAGCACATCCCCCTCGGTCTCGGCCAGCGCCCGCCGAGTAACCCGCGCCACGTGCGCCTCGACCCGCTCCCGAGCCAGCGCCGGAACATAACCGACCGCCACCGGATACGCCCGCCCACGCACCTCGATCACCGGCGCCACCCCACCGCCTTCAGTGCTCACCCGGGCCACCGCACCACGGTCGGACGCATCCACCTCGGGCCGAACACGCGGGGCCGAGTCATCGCCCGATACCACGACCGGAGTCGCCGGGCCGTCCTCGGCTGCGACAGAAGGGACCACCGCACCACCATTGGGCGCGCCCACCGGCTGCACCGCACCACCATTGGGCACGCCCACCGGCTGCACCACGCCACCGTTGGGCGCGCCCTCCGGAGCCGCCGCACCACCAGCAGGCGCGACCACCGTCGCCGCACCATCGGACGCGGACCCCGCTGCCACGGAGCCGTCTCCAGTCCAGACCTCTGAAGTCGCCGGGCCACAGTCGAGCAAAGCGACTTCACTCGTCGCGGATGATGCGACCGGCTCGGGCACGGCATCCCCCGCACCGAGCAATGCCGCGAGGCGTCCGGCCGCGACCGTTGCCGAGGTGGCGAGCACCCGCAGGTCAGGCCGGAGTCCGGATCGGGCGTCGAGCAACAGGGCGAGCAACAGGTCGGCGTCCAGGTGCCGCTCGTGGCATTCGTCGAGCACGACCGTGCCGACACCGTCCAGCTCGGGATCACTCTGCAGCCGCCGCACCAGCAACCCCGAGGTCACCACCTCGATCCGCGTCCGCGCCCCGACCTTCCGATCCCCACGCACGGAATACCCGACGCTCTCCCCCACCTTCTCCCCGAGCAACGCCGCCATCCGCGCCGCCGCGGCCCGCGCCGCCAGCCGCCGCGGCTCGGCCACGACCACCTTCCCCTCGGTCCCCGCCGCCAACGCCAACGGCACGAGCGTCGTCTTCCCGGTCCCCGGCGGCGCGACCAGCACCGCCACCCCACGCCCGACCAGCGTCTCGACGATCTCCCCCAGCGCAGACCGCACCGGCAGCTCGGGTAACTCAGGCAGCTTCATCACCCACCAGTCTGCCGACCCGCACCGCCCCGTCCAGCACCCACCCGACCAGCCCGCCACCGGACCCCGCCGGTGCGCCGAAGATCAGCGGAGCGTTTCCTCGATCGAGTCCGCGGTAAGAATCTGCCCAGCCCACCGATTCAGATCCTCGGGATCAGCAGCACGAACCGTCTCGACAACAGCCGCAGGCACAGCACCGAACTTGAGCTGAAGCTGATTCAGGAGCACCTTGACCACACCCCGAACTTCTCCGCGAGCCTCACCACGCAACTCCCCCTCGGCACGAAGCCGATCAGCAGCAGTCACGAGCGCCTCCTTCGCTTTCGGCCCGAACCCATCGAACAGCGGCGTCAACGCCTTCTCTTCGGTCTCACCGACCAGCATAATGTAGCGAACCAGCAGATTCAGTACCCGAAAAGCGTCCGCACCATCGGCGACCTCCGCCAGGTCCTCGGTCCATTGGGCGAGTGCGCTGTCCAATCCGGAGTTGTTCGGGGCAGCCTTCATGACGTTCAGCATCAGCCGCACCTCCGGGACCAGCGGACGCTCCGCCAGTTCGGCCGCATCGAGCGCGGTGACGTCGTCGAGCATGAACCGGAATCGCGGCAGATAGTCACCCACCACGTCGGCGACGCCTGGCGGGAGCTGGAAAAGGTCGGCGAACTGCGTCGAGTGACACCATCGGACTCCCTGTGAGCCGATGTGCACAACCAGCGGAATGATGACGGGCAGCCGTCGCGGTCGCGGCTTGGTCATGCGCAGATGGCGTGCCCAGATCTGCGTCAGGTACTCGAGCATCCGAAACGGCATCAGCTCGTCACTGCTGCTCTGATGCTCCATCGCCACATAGATCAGCGCCGCACCATCTCGGCTGTCGACCTCGAACAGCAAGTCACCGAACCGAACCCGCATCTCCTCGGTGACGTAGTCCGCGGGCCCTTTACGCAGCGTCGACCAATCCAGCCAGGCCGATAGAGGTTCAGGTAGCACCGAACGCAATTCGGAGGCCGCATAGGCCGGCTCGCCCATGATGCCGCGAAACAAGCTGTCGTGTGGGTTGTCTCGGCGCCCGGTCACCGGCACACCATACGCTCGCGTGGAAAGGGTCTTCCTCGATGTGGGTCGGGCGGTTACCCTGCGGGAGATGAGCATCGAGTTCGTTCTGACCACGCTCGTCATCGTCGCTACGCCGGGGACCGGGGTGCTGTTCACCCTCGCCGCCGGGCTGGCGCGTGGGGTGCGGGCGAGTGTGATCGCCGCGTTCGGGTGCACGCTCGGCATCGTGCCGCACATGATCGCCGCCGTGACCGGGCTGGCGGCGGTCTTGCACACCAGCGCGGTCGCGTTTCAGACGCTGAAGTATCTCGGTGTCGCGTATCTGCTGTACATGGCGTGGAGTACGTTCCGCGACAAGGGGGCGCTGGGGGTTCCCGAGGCGGGGGCGGGGCCCGCGCCGTCGGCGCGGAAGGTGATCGGGTCGGCGATTCTGCTCAATGTGCTGAACCCGAAGCTGACGATCTTCTTCTTCGCGTTCCTGCCGCAGTTCGTGCCCACCGGGGCACCGAATGCCGTGGCGCGCATGCTCGAACTGAGCGGACTGTTCATGCTGGCGACGTTCGTCGTCTTCGCCGTCTACGGTGCGGCCGCGGCGGCGGTGCGCTCGCACATCCTGGCGCGCCCGGTCGTGGTGACGTGGATGCGCCGGGTATTCGGCGCCTCGTTCGTCGCGCTGGCCGGCCGCCTCGCGGTGCAGAACCAGTAGCGGAAAGCACTGTGGCCCCGGATTTCTCCGGGGCCACGGTACGGAAGACACTCAGCCGCGACGGGATTCGACGGCGGCGGCGAGGCGGTCGAGCTGGGCCGCGGTGACGTTCCAGTCGATGCACGCGTCGGTGATGGACTGGCCGTAGGTGAGCTCGTCGGCCTTGCCGAGGGTCAGGTCCTGGCGGCCCGCGACGAGGAACGACTCCAGCATCACGCCGACCACGCCCTGCTCACCGGCGGCGAGCCGCTCGGCGATGTCGGTGACGACGTCGACCTGGCGGTTGTGGTCCTTGTTGCTGTTGCCGTGGCTGGCGTCGACCACCACGCGCTGGGCCAGCGCGGACTTCTCCAGCCGGAGCTTGGCCTCGGCGACGGAGGCGGCGTCGTAGTTGGTGCCGTTGCTGCCACCGCGCAGGATGACGTGGCAGTCCGGGTTGCCCGTGGTGCGGATCAGCGCGGAGCGGCCGTCGAGGTCGGTGCCGGGGAAGACGTGGCTGGCCGCGGCGGCGCGCACACCGTCGACGGCGACCTGCACGTCACCGTCGGTGCCGTTCTTGATGCCGACCGGCATGGACAGCGCCGAGGACAGCTGCCGGTGCACCTGGCTGGCGGCGGTGCGGGCACCGATCGCGCCGTAGGAGACCAGGTCGGCGATGTACTGCGGGGTGATCGGGTCGAGGAACTCGCACGCGACCGGCAGACCGAGCGCGGTGATGTCGACGAGCACCTTGCGACCGATACCGAGGCCGGTGTTGACGTCGAACGAACCGTCCAGGTGCGGATCGTTGATCAGGCCCTTCCAGCCCAGCGTGGTGCGCGGCTTCTCGAAGTACACCCGCATCACCACGTGCAGCCGGTCGTTCAGCTCGGCGGCCTTGGCGGCCAGCTTGCGCGCGTAGTCCAGCGCGGCGGCCGGGTCGTGCACCGAGCACGGGCCGACGATCACCATGAGGCGGTCGTCGTCGCCGTTGAGCACGTCGACGGTGGCCTTGCGGCCGGCGCGCACGGTGTCGGCGAGCTGGTCGGTGATGGGGTGGACGGTGCGGACCTCGGCGGGCGAGCGCAACGGGCTCACGCTGAGGGTGCGCTGGTCATCGAGATCGGAATGCCGCGAGTCGACATCGGCTGCGGTGGTCATGTGTGGGTTTCCTATTCTTCGAGGCCGACCCACGGACTTTCGCGAACCCGTCGAGCCGGTCAGTGTCCGGCTCGGGGTGGAAGAGGTCAGCGCGCAGGGTCGCAGACCGGCCCACCCAGGGCCGGCTCGCTAAACCAGAAATATGCGCGCTGCATGCCGTGGACTGTACCACCGGTGAAACGTCGACGGCCGGGGCCTGGTTGCCCGAAGTGCGGACCATCACACCTCCGGGCTCCCGAAGGTTCCGGCCGAAAGCCCTTGACCTCTACCTTGCTCGAGCTTTTAGCGTCGGTAGCCGAGGAAAGGAAATCGACTGTGACAACACTGGTTACGGGCGCGACCGGCAATACCGGCCGCCAGGTGGTCCGCGAACTCGTCGGCCGCGGGGAGAAGGTCAAGGCGCTCACGCGCGATGCCGCCGCCGCGCGCACGCTGCTCGGTCCGGAGGTGGAACTGATCACCGGCACGCACACCGTGCCGTCGACGCTCGACGACGCCTGGCACGGCGTCGACCGGCTGCATGTGACGTCGACGGCCGGGCTCGCCGAGGTCGGACCGGAGCTGATCGGCCGGGCCGTCGACGCGGGCGTACGCCGCATCACGGTGCTCTGGGGCGGCGGGGTCGGGCCGGTCGAGCAGGCCGTCGCGGAGTCCGGCGTGGAATGGACGCGGCTGGAGCCGCAGGAATTCATGTCGAACGCGCTCACCTGGCGGGAGACGATCCTGGCCGACGGCGTGGTCCGCGAGCCGTACGACCACCCGAGCGCGGTGGTCCACGAGACCGATATCGGCGCGGTCGCCGCGGTCGCGCTGCTGGAGGACGGCCATCACGGCCGCGCCTACAACCTGACCGGGCCCGCGCCGCTGACCACGCACGAGCGGATCGCGATCCTGGCCACGGCGGCGGGCAGGCCGATCGAGTTCGCCAGGATCACCCACCGGCAGGCCGTCGACCGGCTGCTCGCCACCGGCGTCTCGCAGGCCGACGCCGACTACGTGATCGGCTGGTACGCGGAGTCGAGCCCGGAGTCGCACACGGTGGATCCGACGGTCGAGAACGTGCTCGGCCGCCCGGCGCGCACCTTCGCGCAGTGGGCGGCCGAACACGGACACCGGTTCGCCTGGGACAGCTGACCGCGCCGAGCGCCCGGCGCCGATTCGCTCAGCCCAGCCGACCGGGCCGAGCGCCCGGTGCACTCAGCCCCACTGACCCGGCACGTAGTCGCCCGCGGGAGTGCGGGCGATGGCGTTCATCCGGTTCCAGGCGTTGATCATCGCGATGGCGGCGATCAGCGCGGCGGTCTGGTCGTCGTCGAAGTGCTTGCGCACCCGCTCCCAGGTGTCGTCGGAGACGTGACCGCCGTCGGCGACGCGGGTCGCCTCCTCGGTCAGCGCGAGGGCGGCCCGCTCGGCCTCGGTGAAGACGGTGGCCTCGTGCCAGGCGGCGACCAGGTTCAGCCGCGTCGTCGACTCGCCCGCGTGCACGGCGTCCTTGAAGTGCATGTCGGTGCAGTAGCTGCAGCCGTTGATCTGCGAGGCACGCAGCTTGACCAGTTCGTAGGTCGCCTTGTCCAGTGTCGAGTCGTCGATCACCTTGCTCGCCATGGTCAGGCGCTTGGCGAAGCTGGCGGCGACCGGGTTGCCGTAGAGGTTGAAGCGCGGTTCCATGATGACTCCTTCGTCGTTCTGCGGGGTTCTACAGAGACGACGAGGGAGCCACCCCGGGTGTGACACCACCACATGTGATGCCGGTCACCATGAATCAGATCAGGCCGCAGAGCTTCTCGGAGAGCTCCCACAGCTCGGCCGCGACCGCGCGATTCTTCGACGCGGCGGTACTGCCGCAGCGGGCGGGGTAGCCACGCAGGCCGAGCAGGCCGTCGGGGCCGTAGAACGCGCCGGGCACGATGTCGGCGGTGGCGGCGTACAGCGTCGGCAGCGCGCCCTGCTCGGCGCTCTGTGCCAGGGTGCGGTTGCCCAGCCACATCACCGCGTCCTGGATGGACTCGGTGTGCGACATGAGTTCGGTGGCGGCGTAGCCGGGGTGCGCGGCGACCGAGACCACCGCGGCGCCCTCACCGGCCAGCCGGCGCTGCAGTTCGTAGGCGAACATCAGGTTGGCCAGCTTGGACTGGCCGTAGGCCAGCCAGCGGTCGTAGCGGCGTCGCTCCCAGTTGGGGTCGTCCAGGTCGATCCGGCCGATGCGGTGCGCGCCACTGGACACCGTGACCACGCGATCGGTGATCCGGTCCAGCAGCAGGTTGGTGAGCGCGAAGTGGCCGAGGTGGTTGGTGCCGAACTGCATCTCGAAGCCGTCGGCGGTGCGGCGCAGCGGCAGCGCCATCACGCCTGCGTTGTTGATCAGCACGTCGACCCGCTCGATCGAGTCGGCGAAGGCGCGGACCGAGTTCAGGTTCGCCAGGTCGAGCTCGCGGACCTCGGTCTCGCCCGGCAGACTCGCCGCGACCCGCTCCGCCTTGCCCGTATCTCGACACGCCAGGATCACCTGGGCGCCCGCGGCGGCGAGCGCGCGCGTGGTGGCGGCGCCTAGGCCACTGTTGGCTCCGGTGACGACGATGGTGCGGCCGGTCTGGTCGGGCAGGTTCGCGGTAGTCCACTTACTCACCGGCGAAAGTCTACTGCGACCTGCGAAAAGCGCGAATCGGCAAGAGCCGGTGCGTGGTTCGCACCGGCTCTCGTCGTCAGGGCTGCGCGAGGATCTCCTCGTCGGTCATCGCGGCGACCTCGAGGTACATCGTGGCGACCGCGTCGAGCCTGCCGGTGGTGCCCGCGGCGGCTTCACGCTCGAGCATGCGCGCCGCCAGTCCGGCGATATCGCGCGCGGTGAACAGGTCGGCGACCACGGTGTCGGGGGCGTCGAGCCACTCGCGGACGCGAGCGACGGCGGTGGTGGCGAGCACCGAGTCGCCGCCGAGGGCGAAGAAGTCGTCGGTGACGCCGATCCGCTCGGTCGCGAGCACCTCGCCGATCACCGCGGCGAGCGCGCGCTCCAGCTCGGTCCGCGGCGCGACGAACTCGACGGCCGCCTCGTTGCGCTCCAGCACCGCGCGCACCGCCTTGCGGTCCGGCTTGGCGTTGGAGGTGAGCGGGAGCTCGGTGAGCAGTTCCAGCCGGGTCGGGACCATGTAGGCGGGCACCAGCTCGGCGGTCGCGGCCAGCACGGCGTCGACGTCGACGGCGGCGTCGGGGGTCGCCACGATCGCGGCGACCAGCTTCGGTGCCGCGGCGCCGACCACGGCCGCGACCGCGTGCCGGATGCCGGGAACCGCGCGCAGGGCGCTCTCCACCTCGCCCAGCTCCACCCGGTAGCCCCGGATCTTGACCTGGTGATCGGCGCGGCCGAGGAATTCCAGGCCGCCGTCGGGCAGGTAGCGGGCCAGGTCACCGGTGCGGTACCAGCGCACACCCTCGTGGGTGACGAACCGGTCGGCGGTGCGCTCCGGATCGGCGCGGTACCCGGCGGCGACGCCGTCCCCACCGATCCACAGCTCGCCGGTCACCCAGTCGGGGCAGTCGTTGCCCGCAGGGCCGACGACGCGGCACCGCACATTGCGCAGCGGAGTGCCGTAGGGCACCGCGCTCCACTCGGCGGGCACCTGCGCGTCGACGACCTCGCAGATGGTCGAGTGGATCGCGGTCTCGGTGGCGCCGCCGAGACCGGCGAACCGGCACTCCGGCGCGACGGCGGCCAGGCGCGCGGGCAGGGCCACGTCGACCCAGTCGCCACCGAGGATCACCGTGCGCAGCGACGGCAGTGCCGCGCCCGCCGCCGCGGTGAGCAGCATGTCGAGCAGGCTCGGGACGCAGTTGAGCATCGACACCCGGTGGCGGCGGATGAGGTCGACCCAGCGGGCCGGGTCGGCGCGCTGGGTGTCGTCCACGGCGACGACCGCACCGCCGACGGCGAGCAGGCCGAAGATGTCGTAGACCGACAGGTCGAACTCCAGCGCAGACAGGGCCAGCGCCCGAGCGTCCGCGCCGAGGCCGAAGCGCTCGTTGAGGTCGTCGATGGTGTTCATCGCGGCGCGATGCGGGACCTCGACACCCTTGGGCTTGCCGGTGGAGCCGGAGGTGAACAGCACGTAGGCGATGTTCTCCGGATCACCGAAGACGGGGCGCGCCAGCGGTTCCGCGTGCGTGCGAGCCTCGGCCAGATCGATCGCGCGCGCGTCGGGGATCAGCGCGCCGCCGACGGTGAGCACCGCGACCGCGTCGGCGGTGCGCAGGATCTCCGCGCGCCGGGCGGCGGGCTGATCGAAGCCGATCGGCACGTACACCGCGCCCGCCGCGAGCACACCGAGCACCGCGACGACCTGATCCGGCCCCTTCGGCAGCTGGACGGCGACCGAATCACCGGGCGCCACACCGGCTTCGCGCAGCGCACCGGCCACGGCCAGCGCGTCGGCGGCCAGTTCGCCGTAGGTCAGCTGCCCCGCGGGCTCCCAGAGCACCGCGGGCGCGGACGGAGTGGTGGCGGCGTTGGCGAAGAAACCGGTGTGCAGCAGGCCACCGCTGACCGGACCGACCGTGGCGTTGACGCGAGCACGAGTCGCGGCTTGCTCCACGGGAATTCGCACACCGGCCTCGGCCTGCCAGCCCGCGTCGCCGACCGGCGCCGCGGTGCGTCCGCGGCTGCCCGCGTCAGCGGACGCGAGGTCCACACTCGACACCGGCTCGGTCGCGCTCACCGCACCACCCGTCGACGGCGCTCGGCCCGCAACGCCGACGTCGGCCGTCCCCGCCCGTGCGGCTGCGGCGATCGAACCCACGTCACCCGATGCCGACTCGGCACCATCCAGTGTGGTGCTCTGGCCGCCGAGCCGCTCGATCGCATCGATGTAGCGGGCGAACATGGCCTCGACCATGCCCGCGGGGAAGGCGGATTCGCGGATGTCCCAGTTGAGCAGCAGGCCGCCGCGGACCTCGGTGATCTGGGCGTCGAGCAGCACCTGCGGGCCCTGGGAGATGATCCAGACCGGCTCGCCGAAGGTGTCGGTGACGGTGTCGGCGAACAGCTCGCCCAGGTTCAGCGCACTGGTGTAGACGATCGGGGCGAGCACCGGCTCGCCGCGGTGACGGCCCAGGTCACGCAGCACTTCCAGGCCGGAATAGGCCGAGTGCGCGCCCGCCTCGTGCAGCCGCTGCTGGAGGGCGCGGGCCCGGTCGGCGACGGTGGCGGGCTCGGTGACGTCGACCTCGAGCAGCACCGAGGAGGTGAAGTCACCGACGACGCCGTCGACCTGCGGGTGCACCGGTTCCCGGTGGAACAGCGGCAGATTCAGCAGGAACCGGCGCTGCGCCGACCAGCCGCCGATGGTCTCGGCGAACACCGAGGCCAGCGCCATCGCGGGGGTGATGCCGCGCGCGTGGGCGGCGTCGAACACCTGGGCCTTGGCCTGCGGGGACAGCCAGCGGTGCAGGCGGACGGTCCGGCTCGGGTCCGAGAGGTGCTGGGACTGCGGCAGTTCCGGCGAGCCGGGCAGCTCGGACAGGCGGTCCTGCCACCAGGCGCGGTCGCGGGCGTGCTCGTCACCGGTGCCCGCCGGGTGCTCGGCCAGGTACTGCCGGAAGGTGTAGTCCTGGGGCGGCAGCTGCTCGCCGTGGTAGAGCCGGGCCAGGTCGGTGACGAGGACGCGGTAGCTCATCGCGTCGGCGGCGAGCATGTCGACATCGAGGTGCAGGCGGGTGCGGCCGTCGGCCAAGCGGGTCAGCGCGATATCGATCACCTGACCGTCCTGCACCGCCATCCGCTGATGGGTGCGCGCGGTGCGCAGTTCCTCGAGCCGCAGCTCGGCCTCGTCGGCGGCGGATTCGCGCAGGTCGGTGACGCTGTACACGGCGCGGCCCGGACGGTCGAGGGTCTGCTGGGTGCCGTCGGGCAGGAACCGGGTGCGCAGCATGGGGTGCCGCGCCAGCAGCTGCTCGACGGCCCGCTCGAGGCGCTCGGGATCGACATCGGCACCGTCGAATTCGACGTAGAGGTGCGCGGCGACACCGCCGAGCTCCTGCGCGTCGGACCGGCCGATCCAGTACGCGTGCTGCATCGGGGCCAGCGCGAACGGGGTGCCGTCGTCGGGCACGATCGCGAATTCGCCTGCGGACGTGCCGAAGTCGTCGGGATCGGCGCCGTTGAGTAAGGCGTACCAGGCGTCGACCGTCGGATGGGCCGCCAGCAGCGCGAAGTTCACCGCGATGCCGCGCTTGCGCCAGCCACCGGCGAGCTTCATGGTGCGGATCGAGTCCAGGCCGAGCTGGATCAGGTCGGTGGCGTCGGCGACGTCTTCGGGCGTGAGCTCGAGCTGGCGGGCGATCGCGGCACGGATCTCGGCGCGGTCGATCACGACGCCTGCGGGTGCTGTGTCCATCTGCCGGTTCACTCCTTGCTCGCCGTCCGGGCCGGACGGATTTCGGTACTGCTCGGCGGCAGCCTACTCCATTGAGATAGGGTTGCCTAACCTATGCAAGGGTAGCCTGCGACGCGGGCGCCGAACCACCGCACTACCGGCCAGAGCAGCGAGGCAGCACGTGACGTCGACATCAGCCGCAGCAGACCATCGCGAGGGCTTCGTCCCCTTCCCCGAGGCCGCCGCACAGCAGTACCGCGCCGACGGCTACTGGACCGGGCGCACCCTCGGTGACCTCCTGCGCGACTCCGCCCGCAGCGGGCCGGACCGGCCCGCGATCCTGACCGACACGGGCGCGCGGACCTACGCCGAACTCGACGCCGCCGCCGACCGGATGGCGCACGGCCTGCTCGCGCTCGGCATCAACCCCGGCGACCGGGTGGTCGTCCAGCTGCCGAACATCCCGGAGTTCGCCACCGCCCTGTTCGGCCTGCTGCGAGCAGGCATCATCCCGGTGCTGACGCTGCCCGCGCACCGCCGCGCCGAGATCGAGCACCTGGCCGCGCTCGCCGGCGCCGTGGCCTACCTGATCCCCGACACTCTGGCCGATTTCGACTACCGCGAGCTCGCCGCCACGGTGCGCGCGGCCGTCCCGAGCCTGCGCCACGTCCTCGTCGCCGGCGATCCGGGCGAGTTCACCGCGCTGGCTTCGATCGCGACCGACGGCACGTCGCTGCCGACGGTCGACCCGTCCGAGATCGCGCTGATGCTGGTCTCCGGCGGCACCACCGGCCTGCCCAAGCTGATCGCCCGCACCCACGACGACTACGCCTACAACGCGACCGCCAGCGCGGCGGTCTGCGAACTCACCAGCGACGACGTCTACCTCGCGACTCTGCCCGCCGCGCACAACTTCCCGCTGGCCTGCCCCGGCATCCTCGGTGTCGTCGCCACCGGCGGCGCGATCGCCTTCACCCTCGACCCGAGCCCGGAGGCGGCCTTCGCCGCGATCGAGCGGCACGGCGTCACCGTCACCGCCGTCGTCCCGCCGCTGGCCCAATTGTGGAGCGCCGCGGTCGAATGGGAGGACGCCGACCTGAGCTCGCTGCGCCTGCTGCAGGTCGGCGGCGCGCGCCTGGCCGAGGTGAACGCCCGCGATGTGGAGCCCGCGCTGCACTGCCGCCTCCAGCAGGTGTTCGGCATGGCCGAGGGCCTGCTCAACTACACCCGCCTCGACGATGACGACGAGCTGGTCTACACCACCCAGGGCCGCCCGCTCTCCCCCGCCGACGAACTGCGCGTCGTCGACGCCGACGGCAACGACGTCGCGCCCGGCGAGGAGGGCGAACTGCTCACCCGCGGCCCGTACACGCTGCGCGGCTACTACCGCGCGCCCGAGCACAACGCCCGCGCCTTCACCCCCGACGGCTACTACCGCAGCGGTGATCTCGTGCGGCAGCTGCCCAGCGGGCACCTGGTGGTCAGCGGCCGGATCAAGGACGTGATCAACCGCGGCGGCGAGAACATCTCCTGCGACGAGCTCGAGGAGCACCTGCTCGCCCACCCCGCCGTCCGGCACGCGGCCGCGGTCGGCCTGCCCGACGCCTCGCTCGGCGAGAAGGCGTGCGTCGTCCTGGTCGTCACGGGCGAGCTGCCCAGCCTCGGCGAGATCAAGACCTTCCTCACCGAGCGCGGCCTGGCCACCTACAAGCTGCCCGACGTGGTCCGCCAGGCGGACGCACTCCCGATCACCGCGGTCGGCAAGATCGACAAGAAAGCCCTGCGCGCGCTGCACGGCTGACCGGAACGCAGAACGGCGGCCCACCGAAAGGTGAGCCGCCGTTCTGCTGTCTCAAGCCTTGACGACGTAGGGCGCTACGCTGCCCAGCTTCTCGCAGGTCTCCTCGAACTCGCGCTCCGGCCGCGACTGCCCGACGATGCCCGCCCCGGCGCGCAGCCACGCGCCCGCACCGGTCTGGTAGATGGCGCGCAGCACCAGGGTGGCCTCGAGCGCACCGGTCGGCGAGACACACACCACCGCACCGGAGTACAGGCCGCGCGGGTCGTGGTCGTTGCGGAAGACGGAGTCGACGCCCTCGCGCTTGGGGATGCCGGAGGCGGTCACCGACGGGAACAGCACCTCGAGCGCGTCCCAGCTGGTCCGGTCGGCGGCGAGGGTGCCGCGCACGGTCGAGGCCAGGTGCTGCACGCTGCCGCGCTCGCGCACCGCCATGAAGTCGGAGACGGCGGGGGTGCCGGGCACGGCCACCGCGGTGATCTCGGCGAAGGAGGTCTGCACCGAGATCGCGTGCTCCACGATCTCCTTCGGATCGGCGAGCAGTTCGGTGCGGGCCGCGTCGTCGGCCGCGGCGCCGAGCCCGAAGGCGCGGGTGCCCGCCAGCGGCTCGGTGGTGACGATGCGATCGTCGTCGACGGAGGCCACCAGCTCCGGGCTGAACCCGGCGGCCTCCAGCCCGCCGAGACGCAGCAGGAACGAGCGCGCGGGGGTGTTGTTGGCCCGGCCGAGCCGATAGGTGCCCGGCACGTCGACCGCGAAGGGCAGCGCGACCTTGCGCGACAGAATGACCTTCTGGTAGCTGCCGGAACGGATCTCGGCCACCGCGTCGGCGACGCGGCCCTGGTAGTCGGTCGGGTCGGGGCGCACGTCGACCGGGTGCGCGACCGGCAGGTCGGTGCCCTGCGACGCGGCGATCAGGTCGTGGATATCGCAGGCCTCGTTCGGGGTGGCGCCGCTGATCCGCACGCCGGCGGCGTCGATGCGCACCTCGATCCGCGGGATCATCAGGTGCGCGAGGGGGGTCCGCTGGTTCAGGTAGCGGGTGGCGTCCAGCGAGTAGGCGCAGAACTCGAACCCGATCCAGCCGAAGGCGTTGCGGCCGTCGAGCGGCAGCTCGGCCAGCGCGGCGTCGACGACCTGCGCGGGGCTGCCCGTCCACGCGCGCGCGGTGGTCCGCCCGCCCCAGACCGTGCGCAGCTCACCGGCGTCGAGTTCCACACTGCCGAGCGGATCGGCGGCGAACACCCATTCCCCGGGCTGCTCGTACATCACGTACTCACCGAAACGGTCCGCCGCGGCCAGGCGGGCCATCGCTGCCGCTGGATCGGTCACATACTCCACCCGTACGGGCTGCTCCGTCGACGACAACGATCCTCCAAGGTAATGCTGACCTAACTTTCTCGGGTTAGGTTAGCATTACCTCGTCGGTTGGCCAGACCAGTATTGGGTAACCTAGGCCACCCCGATCGGCCGTCGCAACGCGCGGTAGCCCAAGTTCGGTGCGCCGAGGCGGATCTGCCGCTTGAATGGAGGGATGATCGACATCGGTGGGCGGCGCGGCCCGCGAACGGGATCCGGGGCGGACTCGGTGGTCGCCCTGGTCGACGCGGCCTCCGGCGTCGAACGCGAACTGATCGGCAACTGGATCGCCGAGGGCGGCCTGGCCCGCGACATCGGCTCCGATGCTCCGGTGACCCAGCTCGACCTCGACGCGAAGGCGATCACCAAACGCCTGGTCGGCAGGCACGACGACCCGCTCGTCGTCCCGGTCCGGGTGCTGTGGCTACCGCCCGAGCGCGACGGCGTCCGCCGGGTCACCTTCGCCGATCTGGCCCTGCTCACCAACCCGCGCAAGCCCAATCGGCTGGTCCAGCGCAGGCTGCTGCGCACCGAACCCGACCGGCACCGGGTGCTGGTCGGCGCGCCCGCCCGGCTCAGCGAACTGCGCACCAACAACCCCGAGGCCGCCGCTCTGCTGCGCGCCGGCACGGCCGATCCGTTCGCGCGGTCGGTGGTGCGCGCGGCGGTCGTCGCGCTGGAGCGGGCCGAACGCACCGTCATCGGCGACCGCTACAAGGTGCCGCAGCTGGTGGCCGAGGAGATCCTCGACTCCCCCGAGTTCCAGCGCAAACTCGACTACATCGCCGAGGAGATCGGCTCCGAGCCCGACCAGGTGTACCGCAACGCGGAGAAGGCGCTGCGCGAACTCGTCGCCGCGCAGAGCAGGCTGGTCTCGGACCTGTTCACCCAGGCCATGCGGCCGGTGCACGCCTCGACCTGGAAGGTCGACACCGACCTGCACGGCCTGGACGCGCTGCGCAAGCTCAACCGCAAGTACCCGCTGGTGTTCCTGCCCTCGCACCGGTCCTACGTCGACGCGTTCGTCCTCGGTGACGTGCTGGCGCGCAACGACTTCCCGCCCAATCACGTGATCGGCGGCGCGAACCTGAACTTCTGGCCGATGGGCCCGATCGCCCGGCGCACCGGAACGGTGTTCATCCGCCGCAGTTTCGGCGACGACGAGGTGTACAAGGCCGTCGTCGAGGAGTACTTCGCCTATCTGCTGGCCAAGCGCTTCAACATGGAGTGGTACTTCGAGGGCGGGCGCACCCGCACCGGCAAGCTGCGCCCGCCGCGCTACGGCCTGCTGAATTACCTTGCCGCCGCTGTGCGTTCGCGTCGGGTCGAGGACGTGCTGCTGGTGCCGGTGTCGATCACCTACGAGCGGCTCAACGAGCTGGGGGCGATCGCGAGCGAGCAATCCGGCGGCAAGAAGAAGCCGGAGGGTATCGGCTGGCTCGCCAGATACGTCCGCAGCCAGCAGCATTCGGCGGGCCGGGTGTACGTGCGGTTCGGCGAACCGCTCTCGGCGCGGGAACGGCTCGGCGCGCACGGCGATCCGATGGACCAGCGTCCGCTGACCATCCCGCTGCGCGACACCACCACCGGCGCGACCAGCGTCCCCGACGAGTCGGCGCTGAGCGAGACCGAGCGCAAAGCGGTGCAGCGGTTGGCCTTCGACGTCGCCGTCGGGATCAACGCGGTCACCCCGATCACGGTGAACGCACTGGTCACCCTGGCCCTGCTCGGCGTGCACGAGCGCGCGCTGACCCTCAGGCAGGTGCGCACGGTGGTCGATCCGGTGCTCGGCTACATCGCCCAGCGCGGCCTGCCCAGTGGCGAGCTGTCCACGCTGCGCGACGAACAGGGTCTGCGCGTCGTCCTCGAACAGCTCGCGCTGGCCGGCGTGGTCACCGTGTATCGCGGTGGGCTGGAACCGGTCTACGCGATCGAACCCGGTGCGCACCTGGAGGCCGCGTTCTATCGCAACAGCGCGGTGCACTGGTTCGTCAACCGCGCGATCCTCGAGCTGGCCGCGCTCACCGCCGTCGAGGAACCCGGCGAGGATCCGCTGCGCTCGGCGTGGAAGGCCGCCTTCGCGCTGCGCGACCTGCTCAAGTTCGAGTTCTTCTTCCCCGAGCGCCAGGAGTTCGCCGAGCAGATCATCGACGAGGTGCGGCTGATCGTGCCGGAATGGGACGAGAACACCCCCGACGACCGGCTGGATCGCCAATTCCTCGGCGCCCTCACCGATTCCGGCTTCGTGATGGCCCATCGCGTGCTGCGCTCGTTCTTCGACGCGCAGCTCGTGGTGGCCGAACGACTCGCCGCGCGCCCGGCCGACGCGACGATCGATCGCAAGGAGTTCATCGACGAGTGCGTGGCCGTCGGCAAACAGATGCTGCTGCAACAGCGGCTGCACAGCCCCGAATCGGTGTCGACCGAATTGTTCACCAGCGCCTGGAAACTGGCCGCCAATCACGGCCTCATCGGACCCGCCGCCGAGGGCGCCGAGGACGACTTGACCGCGCGCAGACTGGAATTCGCCGAACGCCTGCGCGATCTCGGCGATCGCATCGCGCGCGCGGCCAGTCTCGACCCGTCGAACCGGACCACGATCTGATGGGCACCCTCGCCGAGGCCGTCGCCGCGATCAGAACGGGTCAGCAGGGACCGGGCGTCGCCGCCGTCTTCGATTTCGGCGGCACCGTCGTCGACGGACTGCCCCGGCGCGGCCTGGCGAGCCGGGTGCTGCGCCGTGGTGACGCCCGCCGGGCCGCGCTGCTCGGCGGTATCCGGCGCGGTGGCGGCGACGGCGACTTCGGGCGGTTCCTGCAAGCCGTCGACCGGACCTGGGCCGGGATGTCCGAGGCCGAGCTGGAAGAGCTGGGCCGCAGCGCTTTCCGCCGGGAGATCTACGGGCGGCTGTTCCCCGAGGCGTGGCAGCTCGTGCGCGCGCATCAGCTGGCCGGGCACACGGTGGTGCTGGTCAGCGAACTCACCCGCTTCCAGGTGCAACCCGCCGCCGAGCGGCTCGGCATCGAGCACGTGCTGTGCACGCAGCTGGCGGTGCGCGACGAGCTGGTGACCGGACAGCCGGACGGCGCGCCGCTGTGGCGGGTCGAGAAGGCCGAGGCGGTGGCCGAATTCGCCGCCGCCGCGGAGGTGGAGATCGGCTACGCCTACGCCGACAGCATCACCGATCTGACCCTGCTCGACCTGGCCGAGATCCCGACCGTCGTCGATCCGGACCCCGAACTCGCGCGGATCGCCACCGACCGCGGCTGGCCCGCGCTGACGTTCCGTCCCCGGCTCGCGCCCAAGCCCATCGACTATCTGCGCACGGTCGCCGGATTCGCCGCGCTGCTCGGCGGCGCGCTGGTCGGCGTGCTGCGCAAGACCTACACCCGCAAGCGGCAATCGATGGCCGACGGGCTGATGCACGACGCCACCACCGCGACCCTCGCGGCGATCGACGTGGAACTGCGGGTCGTCGGGGCCGAGCACGCCCGCTCCCCCCGCCCTGCGGTGTTCCTGTTCAACCACCAGAGCCAGTTCGACGTGATCATCGTGCCCAAGGTGCTCGACGGCGCGGTCACCGGCATCGGCAAGAAGGAACTCGCCAACCATCCCCTCTTCGGCCCGCTCATGCGGTTCGTCGGCGTCACCTTCATCGACCGCACCGACACCGAACGCGCCAAGGCCGCGCTGGCGCCGGTGGTCTCGACCCTGCGCGACGGGCTGTCCATCGCCGTGGCGCCCGAGGGCACCCGGTCCTATACCCCCGGCGTCGGCCCGTTCAAGAAGGGCGCCTTCCACATCGCGATCCAGGCGGGTGTCCCGGTGATCCCGGTGGTGATCCGCAATGCGGGCGAGATCGCCTGGCGCGATTCACCGATCGCCCGCTCGGGCCTGGTCGACGTCGCCGTGCTGCCGCCGATCGACGTCTCCGGCTGGGACCCCGCCGACATGGACGACGAGGTCGAAGGCGTCCGCCGACTGTTCGAGAACACCCTGCTGGACTGGCCGCAGGCAGGCTGAGCCCGGCCGGGTGGGTGCCCGGCCGGACTCGGCCTCAGCCCTCGAACAGCTGCTGGCCCAGGTAGTGGCCGGGGCCGGGGACGCCGGGCGGGAGGGCGAAGACCGCCGAGCCGACCGGGGTCGTCCATTCGTTCAGCGCGTCGAACTCCGCCAGCCGGGCCTGGACCGGGAGATACTGGGCGGCGACATCGCGCTGGCAGGCGACGAACAGCAGGCCCGAATTCGACACCTGTCCCGGGGCCGGGGCCTCGTCGTAGTTGTACCCGCGGCGCAGGAACCGCTCCCCGTCATGGGTGTGCCGGGCCCTGGCGACGTGCGACGACGGCGGGATCACCGGGATGCCGTTGCGGTCGACGGCGGCCAGGTCCGGCTCGTCGTGTTCGGCCGTGCCGGTCAGCGGGGCGCCGTCGGCCACCCGGCGCCCGACGGTCAGTTCGCGACCGTCGGCGTCGAGTTCGTCCCAGGTGTCGAGGTCCATGGCGATGCGGCGCAGCACCAGGGAGGTGCCGCCCGCCAGCCACGGCGCCGAGGTGCCGTCGTCCCACACCAGCCGGTCGAAGTCGACCGTGCGCGGGGCGATGTTGACGGTGCCGTCGACCTGGCCCATGAGATTGCGCATGGTCTGCCCGCGCGGCGCGTCCCGGAAACCGCGCTGCACCCAGCGCACCGTCACCAGTGACTTCACGTGCTTGGACAGCACCCGCACCGCGTGCGCGACCGTCGTCGCCTCCTCGGCGCAGACCTGGAGGACCAGGTCGGCGCCGGTGTAGGCGGGTTCGAGCCGGTCGATGGCGTACGGCGGCAGCTGGCGCAACCAGCTCGGCCGACGCGCGGTCAGGCCGGTGGCGGTGAACAGCTCGGGACCGAAACCGACCGTGATCGTCAGGCGCGCCGGCCGGACCGCCAGCTCGGGCTCGGTGTCGGCGAGCGCGGGCAGGCCCTGGGTGAGCCGGGACGCGTCGTCGGTCCAGATCCGGAGCAGGCCGATGACGTCCTCGCGGCCGACGCCCGGCGCCAGATCGAAGCCGGCGAAGGCGACGTGACCGGGCGGCGTCGTCTCGATGCCCGCCTGGTGCGTGCCGTAGAACGGGACGACCTCGAGCGCGTCGTCTCGTTCGGGTTCCGGCTCGGCGAGTCCGGCGGCACCCCAGCCGATCCCGGCGGCGCCGACCACGCCGACCGCCGCCGCTCCCCCGCCGAGCAACCGCCGGCGGGAGAGCTTGGGCTGCGGATCAGCCACCGTGCGAGGAGTTCTCGGTGCCCGGCGCGTAGTTCTCCTTGCCGCCGGCGAAGTCGCGCACCTGCGCGGTGACGACGGTGCTCGAGCCGTCGGCGAAGGTCAGGGTCAGCGAGGTTTCCGAGCCGGTGCGCAGCGGCTGCTTCAGGTCCATGAACATCAGGTGCTCGGCGCCGGGCTTCAGCGTCACCTCACCGTGCGCGGGGATGGTGATGCCACCGGCCTTGGGGCGCATGGTCTTGGCGCCGGTGCTGTCCGGGACCACCTCGTGGATCTCGACCCGGTCCGAGGCGGGGCTGGTCGCGGCGACGAGGGTCACCGGCGCGTCACCGGTGTTCTGCAGATTGCCGAAGGCGGCGGACATACCGGAGTCGGCGGCCTTGATCCACTGATCGCTCATGGTGACCCGGTCACCGGCCGCGGCGGGTGCGGGCGTCGGCTCGGAATCGGCGCAGGCGGTGGCGAAGACGGCGAGGACGGACAGCGCGGTCGCGGCGCCGAGCCGACGGGCGGCGCGGGGCGAACGCAGGTGGGTACGCGGGAATACGGACACGAAAGATCTCCGATCATCGGGTGAGGTGAGAACCCGGACCGGCACGGCGAATCATCCGCGGCTACGGCGGATTTCGGCGGCTACGCCGGAACGGGGTGAAGGGTGAGGTGGCCGTCGGCGGGCGGACCGCGCAGCCCGATTCCGGGTCGCAGGAGGAGTTGCCGCAGCACCGCGCGATCGTCGGCGCGGGGTAGTGGAATCGGCCGCGCGGACGGGGACGACACCCCATCCAGCACGAGGACCAGCCGACGCACGCTGGTGATCGCCCGGCGCACCCCGACCTCGGCGGCGCGGATCGCGAGCGCGCCCACCGGGATCGCCACCAGGTGGGCGAGCAGCATGGCGGCGGAGAAGGTGTGGTGATGCTGGGCGTGTCCCAGCGAGAGCGCGGTGTGCCCGATGCCCTGGCCGGCGGCGAGCACCGCCATCGTCGCCAGCGGCGTGTTCCCGCGCGGCAGGGCCGAGGCGACGACGCCGATCAGCGCGCAGGCGGCGAGCAGCAGCGTCACCGACGCTCCGCCGGGAACCGCGGTCGCACCGCCCAGTCCATGCGCGAGCACGGCGACCACACCCGAGGCGGCACCCACCGCGGCGCCGCGAAAGCGCGCGGTGTGATCCGTCGGTGAGCGCACCCCGCCATGCTACGACCAACTGTCGTAGTAACCGGGCGCAGGGCGTATGACCAGCGTCTCATCGATCCGGCGAAAAGAATTCGAATGCGGGGTTGACCTCAAGGATTGTTTAGGTTTGATGATTGTCTCACCACCGAATGAGGGAGCACATCATGACCACCACCACCGCCTCCGCCACCCGCTCGCTGACCCTGCCCGCGCTGAACCGGCCCGTCGCCGTCCTGGGTGGCGTGGTCGCCGCCGTCGTGGCGAACTTGATCGTCTGGGGCATCGGCGCGGCCGCGGGCGGATCCTTCATCACCACCGACAGCGGCAAGGTGATGGACGTCGCTCCCGGCGGCGTGATCTTCATGTCGACCGTGCCGCTGCTGATCGGCCTGACCGTCGCCGTGCTGGTGTCCTACCTGTGGACCGGGGTGTTGCGGGTCGCGGCGGTCGTCGGATCGCTGCTGTCGATCGCGACGATCGCGATGACCGTCGACGCCGACTTCGACACCGCCTCCACCATCGCGCTGTCGGTGATGCACGTGGTGCTGGTGCCGGTCATCGTGGTCGCGCTGGAAGGCGTGCGTCGCAGCATCACCACTCGGTAGTCCGAGGATGGCGAAGGGCCCCACCGGAAAACCGGTGGGGCCCTTCGCCGTATGTCCTAGACCGAGCGGCCGAACAGCAGCTTCCACGGCATCAGCGCCGACTCCAGCTGCACCTTCAGGCTCATCTTCGACGCGCCGAGGGTGCGCTCCTCGAAGCGAATCGGCACCTCCGCGATCGTGTAGCCCTTCTTGATCGCGCGGTAGTTCATCTCGACCTGGAACGAGTAGCCGTTGCTGCGGATCGAGGCCACGTCGATCGCGCGCAGGGTGTCGGCCTGCCATGCCTTGAAGCCGGCGGTCGCGTCCTTCACGCCGAGGCGCAGGATCAGGTTCACGTAGAAGTTGGCCCAGGCCGAGAGCGCCTTGCGGTACCACTTCCACTCCGCGGCGGTCGAACCACCGGGCACGTAGCGGGAGCCGAGCACGACGCCGACATCGGCGGAACTCAGCTTCTCCAGCATGGCCGGGATCACCTCGGCGGGGTGCGACAGGTCGGCGTCCATCTGGATCACCACGTCGGCGCCCTCGTCGAGGGCCTTGGTGATGCCCGCGATGTAGGCGCGGCCGAGGCCGTCCTTCTCGGTGCGGTGCAGCACGCCCACCACGTTCGGCAGCTCGGCGGCCAGTTTGTCGGCCACCTCGCCCGTGCCGTCGGGTGAGTTGTCGTCCACCACCAGCACGTGCAGATCGGGAACCGGCAGTGCCGTCAGCCGCTCCACCGCCACCGGCAGATTTTCCCGCTCGTTGTAGGTCGGCACAACAACGGTAACCCTCAAGGGTCGCCCTCCCTGCTCACCTGGTTACGCCCCGCGCCCCACCGAACGGGCGCGCGAGCATGTCATCGATTCGTTATGACCGTACTCGATCGACCTGACGCGAACCTGAGCGGCCGTGGCCGCGTCACCACAGCTGGCGGGCGTGGACCAGCGCGTCGACCACCAGGACGACGCCGAAAACGACGAACAACACCCGGACCACCGGCGGCCCGTAGCGGGTGATCCACCGCACCAGCAGCCGGTAGACCCGACGGGCGCGCGGGGTCGTGCGCAGGGCCAGCGCCAGCACCACCAGCGGCACCAGCAGCGCGATCGCGCAATAGACGACCACGATCAACGGCCACACCACCGGCAGCGGACGCTGCGCCGACACCAGCGCCAGCGCGGCCAGGTACGGCACCGAGGTCGGCACCTTCGCCAGCCCCAGCGTGACCCCGACCACCCCCATCAGCCACGGATACTTCCGCACCGGCCGGACCCAGCGCCCGCCGCCGCTCATCGTCGTATCCATCGGCAACGCCGCCACCGCGATCAGCACCACACCGATCAGCAACTCACCCCAGTACCGCAGCACCGGCGTCAGCTCGAAGTCGAACAACCGGACCAGGAAATCGATCCCGAGCACCGTCGCGATCCCGAACGCCACCGACACCGCGAACACGCCACCGAGGAAACTGAGCCCACCCACCACGGGCGACCGCCGCGCCAGCCGACTGTCCGCCACCACCGCCGTCGTGATCGCCACCAACAGCACATCCAGCGCGTCGACCACCGCAAACCCCAGCAACGTGATCAACAGGACACCCATGACCCCCGCGACCCTACTCGCCGCGCCACGCGTGTCCCGGTCGGTGGGTCCGACCCAGTACCACCCACAACCGCGCCGATCTCGTTACGCTTTTCGTGCCGGGAGTGCCCGACGAGCACCCGCGATCGTGAAGGGGAAGAGCATCGTGGCGGAAATGTCATTCGACCCATCAGCGCTCGACGCGTATCAGCGCGCTGCCGCTCGGGTCGCGGATCTACTCGGAGAAGCGGCGACCAGCACGACGACGGCGTCGGAGGTGGACCTGTCGGGGCTCGGGATGCTCGGGAAGGAATTCGCGGCCGCGTGGACGGCGGCCGCGGGAGCGCACGCGTCTACGTTGAGCACCGCGGGGAATCTGGTCACCGCGTATCAGGACATCCTGAATCGGTACGGGGCCGATGTCACCGGGGTCGATACCGGGCTGGCCGGCGACCTGGTCGCGATCGAGAGCGAGGTGGCGTGATGCGCGCGAAATCCCTGGTCACCGAGACCACACTGAGCACGATCACCCAGGAGGAGGCCGAGGCGAAGATCGCGCCGGTGGTCGCGCTGCTGGAGGTGCCACTGCTGGAACTGCGGAAATCGCTGGGCTCCAACACCTCCGCCGACCCCGATGCCACCGTGGTCAGCGCGCTGACCACCGCGAGCACCGCGACCAGCGCGACCGAGGACCCGCACCGGCTCGGCCTGTACGCGCTCGAGTCGACCGACACCGCCGCACCGGCCACCCCGGCCCTGCGCCAGACCGCGACCGAGGTGTCCGCGGCCGCCGACCGCGGCCAGCGACTCAGTACCCTGCTCGGCCAGGCGCATTCGACCCAGTCCACCGCGGCGGCCAAGGTCGACGCGATCATCGCCGACTTCCGCGCCAAGGCGAAGGCCGCCGCGCCCGCGGTGAACGGCAACAACCTGGACGCGATCGTCGAGCTCGCGGAGGAGGCGATCCAGGAGGCCGTCACCGTCGTCGGGACCGCGAGCACCGAGATGGACGAGCACACCCGCAACACCAAGGAGCTCACCTCCGATCTGGGCGGCACCAACGGCGTCACCGTGCCGCCGGGCGCGGTCGAGGTGTCGCCGGGGGTCTACGTCCTCGGCACCGGCGGCACGTCGACGAACACCATCGACACCGACACCACCACCACGACCGATCCGGCGACGGCGGCCCAGATCGCGCTGCAGGAGGCGCTGATCGACGGTGGCGTCGCGCTGGGCACCGCGGCGATCGACGCGGGCGTCACCTTCGGCACGCACCTGATCGACAAGATCGCCGAGGTCGCGATGCACGGCATCGACGCGGGCGCCGACCTGGCGACCACCGGCATCGACACCCTCGCCGCGAATGTCACCGGCACGGGCACCGACGGCACCGCGACCACGCCCGCCACCACGACACCGTCGCCCACCACACCGTCCACCAACGGCGGCGGCAACTCCGGCGGCCTGTTCGCCGGGCTCGGCAACGGCGACACCACCACCAAGCCGGAGCCGTCGAACAACAACAACGGCGCGTCGACCAAGCCCGCCCCCGCGGCCCCGTCGACACCGGCGCCCTCGGGCCAGTCACCGGTCGTCGAGCAGCCTCAGCAGGCACCCGCCGCGCCCGCGCCCGCGCAGCAGCAGCCGAGTCAGACCGGCGTGATTCCGCCGGCGAGCCGTCCGCAACAGGATCAGGAGAGCGAGCGTCCGTCGGCCGCGCCCAAGCACGGGCAGCCGGGAGTCGTCCCGGCGACCGCGTAAGGGCACCGGATGGACAATCCGTTCGGGGCCTATTTCTCCTCGCCCGCCGATCCGGCGCGCCGTCGTCCGCAGGGCAAACGGCGACGCAGGCGGCGGCGCGAGGCCGAACCGCAGACCATCGGCACCAATCCCGAGACGTGGCCGCCGCCGGAGCCGGAGCACTACGACGAGGCCGATGGCGTGCTCGCCACCGCGCCGACCGAGCCGATCTATCGCACCGCCGCCGAGGAGGACGGGTTCACCGGCGACTGGAACGACTGGAACGACGAGGCGCCCGCCGAGGAGGCTCCGCAGCGCACCGACGATGTCGACTGGAACGACTGGGCGACCGCCACCGCGACCGAACAGAGCGGTGACCGGGTCGAGATGCCGGTCCTGCCGCGCCTCAAGGACTTCGGCGGTGGCGGGCCGATCGCGCGCAGGCCGCGCAAGAAGTACGACGACGAACGCTACGACGACCCCAACGGCCGGGCGAAAGCCGCCGCCGCGGTGAAGGGCATCGTCGGCGCGCTCGTGTTCGTGGTCGTACTCGGCCTGGCGGCGAACATCTTCCTCGGCTCCGGCGACAAACCGGTCGCGGCGAAACAGGCGTCCGTGTCCGGTTCGCCGACAACGGGATCCACCGCGACCACCGTTCCGCCCCTGCCCGCGCACGCGGTAGCCGGCTGCGAATCCTTCCGCAGCCAGTCCATCACGATCAGCGCCGAACGCGGCGACACCGCCACCCCGCAGGGCGCGATCCTCGGCTTCGAGTACAGCTACTACGTCGACCGCGACGCCGCCAAGGCCCGCACCTACGTCACCGACGACGCCCATGTCGGCGACGAATCAGCCCTGGCCGCAGGCATTTCCACCTTCCCGACCGGTGTCAAGTACTGCATCCACATCACCCGCGCCGACTCCACCGACCCCACCGTCTGGAATGTCACCGTGCAGCAGCAGTGGCCCGGCGACACCGCCATCGAGAAGATCCAGCAGACCATGCGCACCGCCGAAGTGGCCCCCGGGCGCTACCGCATCACCAGCATCGACCACCGCCGCTGACCCCGGAAACGCGAGATCCCCTCACCGATGATCGATGAGGGGATCTCGTTGCGACCCTGACGGGACTCGAACCCGCGACCTCCGCCGTGACAGGGCGGCGCGCTAACCAACTGCGCCACAGGGCCGTGATGTATCGCTACAACGAGGGTGGACTGTACCCCGTGGAAGCGTTCGGGCGGTAATCGTGCAGGTGGGCCGGTCGACCGAGCGTTGACATTGACGTCAATGTCAACGACACTCGGGCGGTGACCACCAGCGAGGCGCAGCAACGGGCCAGGTCGGCGCGCAAGGACAGCGCCGGGCCGCGGCGGAGCGAGCTGCTCGACGCGGCGGCGGGGTGCTTCGCCGAGCTCGGGTACGACCAGACCTCGGTGGAGACGATCACCACGCGGGCGCGGGTCTCGCGGGCGACGTTCTACGCGTACTTCTCCTCCAAAGACGAGGTGTTCCAGGCGATCACCGAGCGGGTGTGCGCGCGGTTCCTGGACGCGCAGCTGGTGGTCGACGTCGAGGTCACCGCGCCGGTGGACGTCATCGCCGCCACCACACGGGCTTTCGCGGAGGCGGTGTTCGCCAACGGCGCCCTGGTGACATTGATCGAGCATCGCGCCGATGTCGACGCGGCGATCGGCGCGCGGTGGTCCCGAGTGCGTGCGCGCCTGCGGCATCGGTTCACCGCGTTTCTCGAACGTGTCGAGGGCGAGATCGACCCCTGCGCGCCGCTGCCACGCATCGTCGAAACCCTCTCCGACGCACTGCTGATCGGCGCCGCCCGAGCCCGCCCGGACCAGCGCGAACAGTTCGTCACCGACCACATCGCCATCGCCCAACGGCTGATCGGCTTCGCCGACATCGAGGACGCCACGTGACCCTGTTGATCGCCAATCGCGGCGAGATCGCCCTGCGCATCATCCGCACCGCCGCCGAACTCGGCCTGCGCACCGTGGCGGTCTACGCCGAGGACGACGCGGACAATCCGAATGTGCACGCGGCCGACGAGGCGATCGGCCTGGCCGGCGCCGGCCCGGCGCCCTATCTCGACCAGGCCGCGATCCTGGCCGCCGCCAAGGAATCCGGCGCCGAGCTCATCCATCCCGGCTACGGCTTCCTGAGCGAGAACGCCGAGTTCGCCAGGGCCTGCGCGGCGGCGGGCCGCACCTTCGTCGGCCCCGACCCGGCCGTGCTCGACCTGTTCGGCGACAAGTCGGCAGCCCGGCGCACCGCCGTCGCCGCGGGCGTCCCCGTCCTGCCCGCCACCGACGGCGCGAGCACGCTCGCCGAGGTCGGCGTGTTCTTCGCGGCCCAGCCGGGCCCGATCATGATCAAGGCGCTGGCCGGTGGCGGTGGGCGCGGCATGCGGGTGGTCCGCACGGCCGCGGAGATCGACGACGCCTATCGGCAGTGCGCCGCGGAGGCCGAGCTCGGCTTCGGCGATCCGGCGGTGTTCGCCGAGGCACTGCTCGCCGACGCCCGGCACATCGAGGTGCAGATCGTCGCCGCGCCTACCGGTGACGGCACCACCGCGCTCGCGCTCGGCGATCGGGATTGCAGTGTGCAGCGCAGGCATCAGAAGCTGCTCGAAATCGCCCCGGCGCAGGGACTTTCGGACAGTCTGCGCCGGAACCTGCACGAGGCGGCCGCCCGGCTGTGCGCGCGGGTCGGCTACCGCGGGCTCGCCACCGTCGAATTCCTGGTCACCGGTGAGCGATTCGTCTTCCTGGAGGTGAATCCGCGGATCCAGGTGGAGCACACCGTCACCGAGGAGGTGACCGGTGTCGACCTGGTGGCGGTGCAGCTGGCCATCGCCGGGGGCGCGACCTTCGCCGAGCTGGGTCTGCCGAACGGAATCGTCTCCGACGGAACGCGATCCGACGGCGCACCCGCCACCACCGACGGCATCGCGATCCAGGCCAGGGTGAACATGGAGACGATGACGGCCGACGGGTCGGCCGTCCCGACCGCGGGCACGCTGACCGCGTTCGCCCCACCGACCGGCCCCGGCGTGCGCGTCGACACCTTCGGCCGCCCCGGCCTCACCCCGAGCCCGCGCTACGACTCGCTACTGGCCAAGGTCATCACGCGCACCCGGGGGAATTCCTTCCCCGCCGCCGCGCGCAAGGCGGCCACCGCGCTGGCTGAATTCACCGTCGACGGCCCGCGCACCAACCTCGGCTTCCTGCGGGAAGTCCTCGGCGACCACCGATTCCAGACCGGCACCGTCACCACCGGCTATCTCGGCGAGCACCTGCCCGCGCTGGTCGCGGCGGCCGATGCCGGGCGGCCGGAGATCGCGATCGCCGCGGTCGAGCTGTATCCGGGACAGGAAGCGGTGCGGGCGCACCTGGCGGGCACCGTGGTCGAGGTGACCGGCGAGGGCGCCGAGATCGCGGCAGGCGGACAGCTGCTCGTGCTCGAGGCGATGAAGATGCAGCACGTGCTCGCCGCACCGGCCGCCGTGCGTACCGTCCGGATGCTGGTCCACCCGGGCCAGGTGGTCGCGCCCGGCGATCCGCTGGTGATCGTCAGCCGCACCGGCGCCGACGCCGCCGACAGCGCGCACGCCGAGCTGGACCCGGGCCGTTCGCGGACCGATGTCGAGGAGATCCGCGCCCGCCACCTCGGCACGCTGGACGAATCCCGCCCGGACGCGGTGGCCAAGCGGCACGGGCTCGGCCGCCGCACGGCCAGGGAGAACATCGCCGACCTGGTCGACCCGGGCAGCTTCGTCGAATACGGCGCCCTCGCCGTCGCCGCCCAGCGCAGCAGGCGCACCGAGGAAGACCTGATCGCCAATACCCCCGCCGACGGCCTGATCACCGGCCTGGCCACCATCGGCGCCGACCGTTTCGGCAAGGCGGCCGCCGAAGCGGTGGTGGTCTCCTACGACTACACCGTGCTCGCGGGCACCCAGGGCAAGAACAATCACGCCAAGACCGACCGCGCCTTCGACCTGGCCGCCCGCAAGCGGGTGCCGGTGGTGCTGTTCGCCGAGGGTGGCGGCGGCAGGCCCGGCGACACCGACGTGACCGGTATGGGTCTGGATGTGCCGACCTTCCGCGCGCTCGCCGCGCTGCGCGGGCAGGTGCCGCTGGTGACGATCGTGTCCGGGCGCTGCTTCGCCGGGAACGCCGCCCTGGCCGGGGTCTGCGACGTGATCATCGCGACGCCCGACGCCAACCTCGGCATGGGCGGCCCGGCGATGATCGAGGGCGGTGGGCTCGGTGTGTACCGCCCCGAGGACATCGGGCCGATCGAGGTCCAGCGGCGCAACGGCGTGGTCGACCTGGTCGCCCGCGACGAGGCGCACGCGGTCGCGCTGGCCACGCAGTACCTCGGCTATTTCCAGGGCCCGATCGCGGACTACACGGCGCCCGACCCGCGCCTGGCCCGGCACGTGGTGCCGGAGAACCGCTTGCGCGCCTACGACATCCACCGCGCGATCGAGGCGATCGCCGATCTCGGCTCGATCCTGGAACTGCGCTCCGACTACGGGGTCGGCATCGTCACCGCGCTGATCCGGGTCGACGGCGTGCCGTTCGGCCTGGTGGCCAACAGCAGTCACCACCTCGGCGGCGCCATCGATGCCGAGGCCGCCGACAAGATGGGCGATTTCCTCGGGCTGTGCGAGGCGTTCGGACTCCCGGTCGTCGCCCTGTGCGACACACCGGGATTCATGGTCGGCCCGGACGCGGAGCGGACCGCGACGGTGCGCCGGTTCAGCGACCTGTTCGTGCGCGGCGCCCGGCTGAGCGTCCCCTTCGGCACGATCATCCTGCGCAAGGGCTACGGCCTCGGCGCGATGGCGATGGCGGCCGGGCACTTCCGCGCGCCGGACTTCACCGTCGCCTGGCCGACCGGCGAGATCGGGCCGATGGGGCTCGAGGGCGCGGTGCGCCTCGGCTTCCGCAAGGAGCTGGCCGCCGCCGCGGACCCGGCCGCCCGCGAGACGCTGTTCCAGCAGCTGCTCACCCTCGCCTATCAGCAGGGCAAGGCGCTCACCGCGGCGACCGGATTCGAACTCGACGACGTCATCGACCCCGCCGACACCCGCGCCTGGATCGCCACCCTGGTCCGGTCGTAAGCCACCCGCCCAGCTCGGCCACCCCACCTGGGCGGCGTCGATGGAACAGACTTGAAGTTGACGTCAACTTCTAATAGGTTCGCTGACAAGTCACCGCCGATCATCGGGAGCCCCCATGTCGCTGTTCGATCTCTCCGAGCGCGCCGAGAAATACCGCGCCGACCTGCTCGATTTCATGGACGCGCACGTCTACCCCGCCGAACCCGTCTACGAGGAGCAGATGCGGGAGTCCGGTGACCCGCACTTCCAGCCGCCGATCCTCGAGGAGCTCAAGGCCGAAGCCAAGCGGCGCGGCCTGTGGAACCTCTTCCACCCGCACCCCGGTCGCGGCCCCGGCCTGACCAACCTCGAGTACGCGCCGCTCGCCGAGATCATGGGCCGCAGCCATCTCGCCTCGGAGGCCTGCAACTGCAACGCCCCCGACACCGGGAACATGGAGGTGCTCGAGCTGTTCGGCACCGAGGAGCACAAGCGCAAGTACCTCGAACCGCTGCTCGACGGCACCATGGCCTCCGCGTTCGCGATGACCGAACCCGGCGTGGCCAGCTCCGACGCCACCAATGTGGAACTGTCGATGGTGCGCGACGGCGACGAGTATGTGCTCAACGGCCGCAAGTGGTTCGCCACCAACGCCCTGCACCGCAATTGCAAGGTCCTGATCGTGATGGGCAAGACCGATCCGACCGCAGCGCCGCACCGGCAGCAGTCGATGATGGTCGTCCCGATCGACGCCCCCGGCGTGACCATCCTGCGCGGCCTGCCGCTGTTCGGCTATCAGGAGCGCGAGGGCCACGCCGAGATCGATTTCGCCGATGTGCGGGTGCCGGTCACCGACGTGCTCAAGGGTGAGGGCGAGGGCTTCGCGATCAGCCAGGCCCGGCTCGGGCCCGGCCGCATCCACCACTGCATGCGCAGCATCGGCATGGCCGAACGCGCGCTGGAGATGCTGTGTCAGCGGGCGCTGTCGCGGGTCACCTTCGGCAAGCCGATCGCCGAGAACGCCAATATCCAGGACTGGATCGCCGAGTCGCGGATCAATATCGAGATGATCCGGCTGCTGACGCTCAAGGCCGCGCACCTGATGGACACCGTCGGCAACAAGGCCGCCCGCACCGAGATCGCCGCGATCAAGGTCGCCGCGCCGACCATCGCGCTCGAGGTCCTCGACCGCGCGATCCAGGTGCACGGCGCGGGCGGCGTCACCGACGACTTCCCGCTCGCGCTGGCCTGGGCGCAGCTGCGCTCGCTGCGCCTGGCCGACGGCCCGGACGAGGTGCACAAGCGCGCCATCGCGCGCCAGGAACTGAGCAAGTACCGCGGCAAGGAGAGCAACTGATGACCGCACTCGATCTGACGGGTCGCACCGCGATCGTCACCGGTGCCTCCCGCGGCATCGGGCTGGCGATCGCCCAGGCCATCGCGGCGGCGGGCGGCAATGTCGTGCTGACCGCGCGGACCCAGGAGGCGGCCGACGCGGCCGCCGCGCAGGTGACCGGCAACGCCATCGGCGTCGGCGCGCACGCCACCGACGAGGCGGCGGCCCGACGATGCGTCGAGCTGACCGTTGAGCACTTCGGCAGCGTCGACATCCTGGTCAACAACGCGGGCACCAATCCCGCGTACGGCCCGGTGGTCAGCCAGGACCACGGCCGGTTCGCCAAGACCTTCGACGTGAACGTGTGGGCACCGATCCTGTGGACGTCGCTGGTCACCGAGGCGTGGATGGGCGAGCACGGCGGCGCCGTCGTGAACAACGCTTCGATCGGCGGGCTGGTCCTCGACCCGAACATCGGCATGTACAACGGGGCCAAGGCCGCGCTGATCCACCTGACCAAGCAGATGGCGCTGGAGCTGTCGCCGGCGATCCGCGTCAACGCGATCGCGCCCGGCGTGGTCCGCACCAAACTGGCCGAGGCGCTGTGGAAGAACAAGGAGGACGCCGTCGCGCACAGCATCGCGCTGAACCGGATCGGTGAGCCCGGCGATATCGCCGACGCCGTCACGTTCCTGGTGTCCGACGCGGCGCGCTGGATCACCGGCGAGATCCTGGTGATCGACGGCGGACAGCGACTGGGCGACGCGCCCCTGTTCCGGAGCGGAGCCTCGATCAGTGTCTGACACGCGAGCAATCGTCGGGATCGACCCGGCCGTGGTGACCAGCTGGTTCGCCACCCTCGGCATCGAATGCGCGGCACCACTGCGCTTCGCCCGGATCGGGCTCGGCCAATCGAATCTGACCTACCTGGTCACCGATGCCGCTGACCGGCGGTGGGTGCTGCGCAGGCCGCCGCTCGGCAAGCTGCTGGCCTCGGCCCACGATGTCGTGCGGGAGGCGCGGATCATCGCCGCGCTCGAGTCCACCGAGGTGCCGGTACCGCGGATCTTCGGCGTGCTCACCGATCCGGCGCTGGTCGACGCGCCGCTGGTGCTGATGGAGTACGTCGACGGGCAGGTGGTCGACACCATGCCGATCGTGGAATCGCTGACGCCGCAGCGCCGCCGGGCGATCGCGGAATCCCTGCCGCGGACGCTGGCGCGCATCCACGCGGTCGACCCGGCCGAGGTCGGCCTGGCCGATCTGGCCGCGCACACCCCGTACGCGCCGCGTCAGCTCAAGCGCTGGAGCGGTCAGTTGGAACGGTCCAAGACCAGGGACCTGCCCGAGCTCGACGATCTCACCCGCAGGCTCACCGCCGCGGTGCCGGAGCAGACCGAAGTCTGCCTGGTGCACGGCGATTTCCATCTCCGCAACGTCATCACCTCGCGCGAGACCGGCGCGGTGACGGCCGCGCTGGACTGGGAACTGTCGACGCTCGGCGACCCGCTGGCCGACATGGGCAGCATGCTCGCCTACTGGGCGGAGCCGGGCGAGCTCATCGCCGGTGACTTCCCGGCGTCCACACTCGACGGCTTCCCCGACCGCGCCGAGCTGGCCCGCCAGTACCTCGACCTGACCGGCCGCGACCCGGCCGCGCTGAAGTTCTGGCAGGTCCTCGGGCTGTGGAAGCTCGCGATCATCGGCGAGGGCGTGCTGCGCCGCGCGCTGGACAACCCCGAGAACAAGGCCGCGGCGGGCACGCCGACGGCCGAACGCCTCGACGCCGTGCTGCGTCTGGCCCGCGACGTCGCCGACGACGCCGGAATCTAGCAGGAGGTCATCATGAAGGCTTGGCAGGTGCACGAGCTCGGCGAACCACGCGCGGTGCTGCGGCTCGACGACATCGACGACCCCGTCGCCGGGCCGGGCCAGGTGCTGGTGCGCGTGCTGGCCGCGCCCGCCAACTTCCCGGACGTGCTGCTGTGCCGCGGGGAGTATCAGATCAAGCCGCCGCTGCCGTTCACGCCCGGGGTGGAGCTGTGCGGCACGGTGGTCGCGGTGGGCGCCGATGTCACCCGGTGCGCGGTCGGTGACCGGGTCGTCGGCACCACCACCCTGCCCGGCGGCGCGTTCGCCGAACTGGCGGTCCTCGACGCGGACAACGTCTTCCCCGCTCCGGCGGCGCTCGACGACGCCGAGGCCGCCGCGCTGTCCATCGGCTACCAGACGAGCTGGTTCGCGCTGCACCGGCGCACCCAGCTGAAGCCGGGCGAGACCCTGCTGGTGCACGCGGCCGCGGGCGGCGTCGGCAGCACCGCCGTGCAGCTGGGCAAGGCCGCGGGCGCGACCGTGATCGGCGTGGTCGGCGGGCCGGACAAGGCCGAGTACTGCCGTCGGCTCGGCGCCGACCTCGTCATCGACCGGCGCACCGAGGACTTCGTGCCGATCGTGAAGGAGTTCACCGGCGGCCGCGGCGCGGACGTGATCTACGACCCGGTCGGCGGCGACGCCTACGCCAAGTCGACCAAGTGCGTCGCCTTCGAGGGCCGCATCCTGGTGATCGGCTTCGCCGGCGGCACCATCCCGCAGCCCGCGCTCAACCACGCGCTGATCAAGAACTACTCGATCATCGGCCTGCACTGGGGCTTGTACAAGCAGTACAACCCGCAGGCGATCGCGGACTGCCACGCCGAACTCACCCGGCTGGCCGCCGCCGGTCAGCTGAAACCGCTGATCAGCGAGCGGCTTTCGCTGGCCGACGTGCCCGACGGCCTCGGCAGGCTCGGCGACGGCAGCACGGTCGGCCGCGTCGTGTTCCAGCCCTGAGCGCTATAAATACTGCATGGACCACACCGACAGCGAAGGCGCGCCGCCCTCGATGGCGCGCACTTCGCTGCTGCGTGAGCTACCCGCCACCCCGCGTGGCCTGCGCACCAGGTCGGCGCTGATCGACGCGGGACGCACGGTCTTCGAACGGCTGGGCTACCTCGACACCCGGCTGGTCGACATCACCCAGGAAGCCAACTGCTCCTCGGGCACCTTCTACACCTATTTCGCGGGCAAGGAGGAGATCTTCGCGGCCATCCTGGAGCACGCCCAGGAGGACATGCTGCACCCCGGCATGCGGCACGTGGCGGGCGACGACGACCCCGCGTCGATCGTCGAGGCGAGCAACCGCGCCTACTTCGAGGCCTACCGGCGCAACGCCAAGCTGATGGGCCTGCTCGAGCAGGTCGCCAATATCGATCCCGAGTTCAGCAAGCTGCGCCAGAACCGCGCCGACGCCTTCATCCATCGCAACGCCCGCAGCATCGCCGACCTGCAGAAACGCGGCCTCGCCGACCCCGAGCTCGACCCGATGCTCACCTCGCGAGCCCTCTCCGGCATGGTCAGCCGCCTGGCCTTCCACTACTTCGTCGTCGCCGACGGCCACCTCGACGGCGAGCCCCGCCCGCTCGAGGACATCGTCTACACCGTCACCCGCCTGTGGGTGAACGCCCTGCGCATGCCCACCACCCGCTGACGCGGCGAATCCCCCGCCCGGCCGCACTGCTGGCCTATTCTGTGCTGGTAGGCGCGTTTTCCCTTCGAACGAAAGCGGGGCCCGATCATGGCAGGAAAGTTCGAGATCTTCGCCGACGCGGCGGGTAAGTTCCGGTGGCGGCTCAAGGCGGGCAACAACGAGATCATCGCCCAGTCGCAGGCCTACGAGTCCAAGGACGCGGCCAAGAAGGGCATCTCCTCGGTGCAGACCAACGCCGCGGGCGCCGCACTCGTCGACCTCACCACCTAGCCTCGCTACCGAGCCCGGAAATGAGTGAAGACCAGCCGAAAGGCTGGTCTTCCTGAGTGGCCAGGGCCGGGATCGAACCGGCGACCTTCCGCTTTTCAGGCGGACGCTCGTACCAACTGAGCTACCTGGCCGCAGGCACCCGTACGGAATGCCATACGCGAAGCGCCGGATCACTCCGGCGCTTACTTGCGACCCTGACGGGACTCGAACCCGCGACCTCCGCCGTGACAGGGCGGCGCGCTAACCAACTGCGCCACAGGGCCTTGCTGTACTACACAGTCCGAAGACTGTACCCCCTACGGGATTCGAACCCGCGCTACCGCCTTGAAAGGGCGGCGTCCTAGGCCGCTAGACGAAGGGGGCTCGTCCCGGATCTCTCCGGACCGGCTTTCAACGTTTCCGTTGGGAGCTCGCATAGCTTATGACAGGTGTGCGCAGACTTCCAAATCGGCTGGTCAGGCGCCCAAACCGAGGTCATCCAGGCGCGCCTGTGAGCGCCACCCGTCGCTGCGGAAGTTCTGGATCCACACCGGCGTCGCCATCGCCTCCACGATAACCTCCAGCACCTCCGCGAACCGGGCGCGCAGATCGGCGGCCGAGCCGTTGGCGATCGGGTCGACCAGGTAGCGCTGGCCGGCCAGGGCCGCGGAGAGCGTGCGGGTGAAGCGGTCGGGGTCGGCGTCGGCGCGCAGCTGCCCGTCGTCGATCGCGCGCACGGCCAGCACCCGGGTGGCCCGGCCGACGATGCGGCCGCCACCGTTGCCCGCGTCGCGATGGAACTCGGGCTCGATCACGAGCCGGTACTCCGCCTGCACGATGGTGTCGTGCTCGAGCCGCAGCGCGATCTCGTCCACCATCCCGTGCAGGACGTCGAGCGGCCCCAGATCGGCGCGGGCCAGCCAGCGCTCCGCACAGGTGCGGTAGCGCTCGACCGCGGTCTCCAGGACCGCGCGCGCGAGGTCTTCCTTGGAGTCGAAGTGGAAGTACATCGCGCCCTTGGTCGCGCGTGAACCTTCCAGAATGCGGTTGAGCGATGCCGCCGCATATCCGCTCTTCCCGAACTCGACGGCCGCGGACTTGATTATCGCCGCGCGTGTCCGGCGCGCCCGCTCTTGCTGCCGTGCCATGCTCGAAACGCCTCCGAACCTTCTCGTCGCTAACGATCAATAACCAACCGGTAGCGCGAATTGTGGTTTTATTACAAACTTTCGGTATGAAATCTCGCAGAAAAGCCGGTACCCCTCCGGCTGGTATAGTTCGCCTGCCCGAGTGCGCCGCAGGGGGTGCACACTCGGGCTCAACTACCTGTGAGAACCGCCTCCTCCTGCGGTAACGATTGCCCCTTTGCCGAAGATTCGCGCGCCCATCGCGTTTGCCCCGGCACTTCGAACCCTCGATGAATTCCTCGACACCGCACCCAGCACCGGGCGGCCGTCGGATAACGCAGCACCGGTGATTGTTCCGAAATTCACCAGGCGATCACCGTACCCGCATTCCGCAGCCGACACGCGGCAAATGGAACACCCATCCGAACATCCGGTTCGGTTATCCAGGCCAGCAAACGAGGCGCAACCGGAATGGTTTCGTAAGCTACGAATTCCATAGGCGCACAGCCCGGTTGACCCGGCCCACCGCCCACGCGCGAACCCCCTGCTGTTCGCCCGTAGATCGCGAGAACCGCGCCAACACCGGACCACCTCATCGGCCACGAAACCCCTGCTCATCGAAAACTGTTGCAATACAACAGTATTCGATACCACGTCAGCGCCCCAAGCGCGAACGGTGATGGGTACCAGTTGTTTACCACGAATCGTCCAGGCCGGACGGTTCGTTACCGGGGCCCACCAGCGCCTCCCCCGGCTCCCGGCGGTGCCGGGGGCCGGTATTCGGCCCGACGGGCCGGTGTCGGTTAGACTCCCCACCGCGCCCCTTTAGCTCAGTTGGTAGAGCTGGTGACTTTTAATCACTAGGTCGTAGGTTCGAGTCCTACAGGGGGCACCATATTTTTACCGGCTGACCTGCGGGTATAGGTGAGCTGAGCGATCTGGCCGAGGTTGCGTGCCATGTAAGACCGACTGTCGGCGGGCCGCTATGCGGTCGACATCCTGATGATTCACGCACGGGTGGATCGCTGTGCGAGTCCCCGCGCTCGGACCTACGGTGCCGCCAGGGCGAATCCTTGTGATTCCCGACACGCTCATCCGGCGTCAGCTGTCGTCTGGATGGGGCGGGAGACCCGGACAGACGGGGCGGTATTCCAGATCGGGGGAAATCCACTCCGACCACTGGTGACGACTCATGTCGGCCGCGAGCTTGTCGCACAGCCGACCGGCCCATGTGCTCGGCCCCGGCCAGACCCACGCGCCTGCCTCGTTGGTCAATTCCTGGTGGATCGTGCGAACGGTCGAGTTGTCCGCGCTGATCCAGACAGCCTCGATCCAGCCCGGTGATCCCTGCAACGGCACCCCGACTACGTGACCGTCGGCCAGGTCCCAGAAGCGCAGCGTCTGGTCGCGGGAACCGGAGACGATGTACCGGCTGTCGGCGCTGATCGTCACGCTTCGCACCATCTCGGTATGCCCCTCCATCGGCGGCCCGACCTGCTCTCCGGTCCGCACGTCCCACCGCCGCAGGGTCGTTTCCTCACCGGTGACGAACCGGGAGCCGTCAGGTGCCATCGCCACCGCCCAGATCCCCTGTGCGCGGATCTCCTTGACCAGATCGCCGGTGCGGACGTCCCACAACCGCACCGAGTCGCCGCTGTGGGTGAGCAGACGCGTTCCGGCGGGGTCGAAGACTAGGTTTCTGATATCGGCGCCGTGGCCGGTCATCGGCTCACCGATCGGAGTGCCGGACTCGGCGTTCCACAGCTGTGCGGTGTTGCCGGCGGCGACAGCGACCAAGCGACCATCCGCACTGAGCTCGACCATGTCGGCCTCCGACGGTCCGGCGATCGGGCCACCGATGGGCGACGCGGCTTCGGCGTCCCATAGTTGCACGACGTTTCCGGTGCTGAGCGTGGCGAGGCGGGTACCGCGGGCGTCGAATTCCAGCGAACGCACAGGCTCACCGAATCCAGTCAGCGGACCGCCTACTTGGTTGCCGGTCTCGGCGTCGTAGAAGGTGACGGTCTTATCCGGTCCGGCGACGGCTACGCGGCGGCCGTCCCGGGTGATCGCCGCACCGGCATCGGAGCCGTCGGGGTAGTCGACCAAGGCGGTGCTGCGGCCGGTCTGCGAATCCACCAACCAGACCGACGCATTCTCGTTGTCCTGCTTCACGAGTCGCCTGCCCTCCCGATCGGAGGTCAGCACTGGGCCGTAGCCGGGCTTCGCGGATCCTTGGTCCGACGGCCATGGTGCGCCGAGCGAACCGGCGCGGTCGACGTTCCAGACGCGCATCGTTCCGTCCCAGGATGTGGAGGCGAGTTGTCGGCCGTCGCGGGCGAACGCGACACCCAACACCCATCCCGTGTGTCCCGTCAGTGTCTCCGCCGAGCTACCGGTACCGGTGTTCCACAGTCGGATCGTGGTGTCGGTTGCCGCGGAGGCCAGTTCGGTGCTGTCCGGGCTGAAGGCGACCGAGGTGATCTGCCCTTCGTGCCCGACCAGCGGATCGCCGATCAGCCGGCCCGAATCGGCGTCCCAGAGCAGCAGTGCCGCACCGAGGTCGGGCGCCAGTTCGGCCGCTTTCGCCGAGCCGCTGCTTCCGGATGCGATCAGCCGACCGTCAGGACTCCACCCAACGCTGCTCACCGGGCGGGTATGCCGACGCAGCACCTGCGGCGGCTCCGTGGGGGATTCGACGTTCCAGATACGCACGGTGGTGTCTTGGCCGCCGGACACCATGCGCCGCCCGTCCGGGCTGAATGCCACCGCGGACGCCTCACCGTCGTGGCCGGTGAACACCTCCGCGCGACCGCTGTCCAGGTCCCACCACCGAATCACGCCGTCTGCGCCACACGCCGCCACCGACCGGCCGTCCGGTGCGAACACGACGCCGTTGACGACGCCCTGGAATCCGACGAGTGGCGGCCCCGCCGCCTTGCCCGACTCCACATCCCATATCTGGACCGCACCGTCCATGGTGGTGCCCGCTATCCGACGACCGTCCGGGCTGAAAACCGGACGTAGCGCGACCGGCTGCGGTTCGAAGGTTCGGTCGATTCGACTTCCCGTCCGCACGTCCCAGAGCCGCATCTCGACTCCACCGGTGAGGATTCGATCGCCGGCCGGACCGAACGCGACGCCGATGGTCGGCTTGGCTGTCCGAAAGGACTCACCCATCGCGGGTTGATCCTGGAGAAAGGCGTCCGTGCTGAACGGTTTCCCCGTCTGCACGATCTTGTTTACCGCCGCTTCCGCATTCAACGTCCGCAGCAACGCACCCTCGTCGAAGTCGGGTGTGATCTGGCGCGCCGCCAGCGTCTGCTGGATCGCCCGCACGTCGTCGCGCGGACGGGCACCGGCCAGCATCGACTCGGTGTCGGAGACCAAACGCAGCCCGATCGCCTGGTTGCGTTGGCGCACAGCTTCCCGCTGCCGGTCGACGGCGATGACGGCGGCGATGAGCGCGAGCACCGTGAGCAGCACCAGCCCCGCGATGGCGGCGCGGCGCAACCGCCGGAACCGGCGTTGTTCCCGCAGGTCCTCCCCCGCCAGTTCGTATTTCGGCTTGCCGTGGATGGGCGCCGCGAGGTCGGTGAGCTTCTCGCGGAAGAGCGCGGCGCGGGGGTCCCACGGGGCGTCTTCGGTGACGTCGACGTAGAGCGGTTCGGTGGGGAGCGCGCCGGGCTCGGTCAGGACCGGGAGTGCGACGGTCGAACGGTCGGGATCGAAGCGGTGCAGCTCGCGGTCCCATTTCACCTGGCCGCCCGCGACGACGAACAGCAGGTGTTCGGGGCCGCGGGTGCGCAGCCAGTAGGCGATCTCGCGGTCCACCCATTCCGAGGCGGCCGAATGCGGGGACAGCACGACGATGCAGTAGCGGGCCTGGTCCATCGCCTCGGCGACCTTGCCCCACAGGTCGGGGCTGGCGGTCAGGTCGGTGGCGTCGCGGAAGACCCGCAGGGCGTGCAGGCGGCCGACGCGGCGGCCGATGCGGTGCAGGCCGCGTTGGATGCCCGCCGCGATGGCGCGGTCGGCGTGCGAGTAGGACAGGAAGGCGTCGTAGGTGGGCGGTGACGCCTGCTTCGGCGGCGGGTCCGCCGCGATCGTCATCGGCTCGGCCATCGTCCTCACTCCCAACAGGTTGCGCCGTTCCCTCCACCGTCGGCTTCCGCGGTTCCCGGGGCACGCGTAACCGGCTACTCGGGTTCGACCACGAGGCCCGGATGACCAACGTCACGTGGCGACGCGCCAGACGCAGACGCCGCCGAAACCCCCGATTCCGCCATCTCGGTCCCCTACCCTGAGCCCGACCCGGGCACTACCGGGCCCCATTCGACACAGGCGGAGCCGATGACTTCCTTCGATGATTTGCTCTCCCAGGTACCGATCGCCCAGATCGCCGACCAGCTCGGCGTCGACCAGGCGACCGCGACCAACGCCGTCCAGGCCGCGCTCCCGACGCTGCTCGGCGGACTGCAGGCCAACGCGGCCGAACCGCAGGGCGCCGCGTCGCTGCTCGGCGCGCTCGACAACCACGGCGGTCTCGTCGAGGGCGAGGGCGCCGTCGATCTGCAGCAGGTGGACGTGGCCGACGGCGAGAAGATCGTCGACAACGTCTTCGGCGACGAGAAGAACACCGTCATCAGCGCTCTCGGTGGCACCGGCGGGACCGGCGGCAACGACCTGATCGGCAAGCTGCTGCCGATCCTGGCGCCGATCGTGCTCGCCTATGTCGCCAAACAGCTGACCGGCGGTGGCGGTGCGGCCGCGCCGGCACCGGCACCGCAGCCGCAGGCGTCCGGCGGCGGTCTCGGCGATCTGCTGGGCGGGCTGATCGGCGGCAGCACCAGCAGCGGCGGCCTCGGCGGCGTGATCGGCGAGGCGCTGGCGAAGAACGCGGGCGGCGGACTTGGCAGCATTCTGGGCGGCCTGCTCGGTGGCAAGCGCTGAGAGGTTCCCCACCGGGGGCTAACACCGCGCGGCCCGCAGCGATAGTCCCTACGCTGCGGGCCGAACACCTAGACTCGTCAGCACGACGAGACGGCGTCGGCCGAGGTTGTGGCGTTGATCAAACTCGGCAGTATTCCGCTCAGTTGCGTTTCGCATCACACCTACGGTGCCGTAAGGTATGGCCGCATCGCGACGTTCGACCGTAAGCACGACAGCGAAGGGTTTTTTACATGGCAAGGGATCTGACTCAACTCGAACTGCTCACAGAGTTGGAGCCGGTTGCCGAAGAGAACGTCAATCGGCACCTGTCGCTGGCCAAGGAATGGCATCCCCACGACTACGTCCCGTGGGATGAGGGCCGCAACTTCGCCGCCATGGGCGGCATCGACTGGGATCCGGAGCAGTCCAAGCTCAACGAGGTCGCCAAGGCGGCCATGATCACCAACCTGCTCACCGAGGACAACCTGCCGTCCTACCACCGTGAGATCGCCGAGAACTTCTCCCAGGACGGCGCCTGGGGCACCTGGGTCGGTCGCTGGACCGCCGAGGAGAACCGGCACGGCATCGTGATGCGCGACTACCTGGTGGTCACCCGCGGTGTGGACCCGGTCGCTCTCGAGAACGCGCGCATGATCCACATGACCAACGGTTTCGCCTCGCCCACCGAGGTCGACGCCGGCTTCCTGCACTCGGTCGCGTACGTGACCTTCCAGGAGCTGGCCACCCGCGTGAGCCACCGCAACACCGGCAAGGTCTGCGACGACCCGATCGCCGATCGCATGCTGCAGCGCGTCGCCGCCGACGAGAACCTGCACATGATCTTCTACCGCAACCTCTGCGGCGCGGCCCTCGACCTGAGCCCCGACCAGGCGATCGAGGCCATCTCCCTGATCGTGGAGAACTTCCAGATGCCCGGCGCGGGCATGCCGAACTTCCGGCGCAACGGCGTGCTGATGGCCAAGCACGGCATCTACGACCTGCGTCAGCACCTCGAAGAGGTCGTCCAGCCGGTGCTCAAGAAGTGGAACATCTTCGAGCGGACCGACTTCACCGCCCGCGGTGAGGCCACCCGTGAGCGCCTGGCCGACTTCCTCGACAAGCTGGGCGCCGACGTGCTCAAGTTCGAGGAGCAGCGCGACAAGATGCTGGCCCGCGAGGCCAAGAAGCTCGAGCTGGCGCGCGTCTAGCCGACAACCACACAGCGCCGCCCCCCGGATCCGGAGGGCGGCGCTGTTGTCGTCGGTGGGGCTACTTGGTCGGCAGGGCGCCGTCGGTGCTGCCGACGTCGGTGATCTTCCAGTCCTTGCCCGCGTCGACGGTGATGTTGTAGGTGACGGTGTTGCGCAGGCCGTCGGGGTTCTGGGCGTTGGTTGTGCTCACGTCGACGAACGCGGCCACCTTGTAGACGTCGCCCTCGTGCGACATCACCTTCGCGGTGATCGGCGTCGCGCTGGAGGTCCACTTGAGCGGGATGATGATCTGCTCCAGCTTGTCGCCGGTCGCCTCGAACTTGCCGGACAGCTCCGGCGAGGTGCCCGCCTTCAGCTTGGCCACCCAGGCGTCGACGTCCTGATAGTTCAGCGTCGCCGAGCCGACGGCGTAGTCGAGGGCGATCTGCTCGGCCTTCGCGTCGTCGGCGGCCTGCGCCTTCAGGTCGGACAGCTCGGAGCGCGCCGAGCCGAGCAGCACGCCGAGCACGATCGCGATGATCGCGAGGACGGCGATGACAGCGCCGCCGATCAGCGACGAGATCTGCACGGCGACCGTCCCCTTGTCCGGCTGCGCTGGGGCGGCGGGCTTGGTCAGGTCGGTGGCGTCGTCAGCGGGTTCGGCCATGGGGTGGTTTCTCCGATTACGTGGGGACAGCGCACCGCCCGAGGCGACGGTGCCGGCAGACACAGGTTACTGAGCCGTAGCGCGCGCGGCGATCGGCCACGGCCGAATGCTGTCGTGTTGCTCACACGCGCGGGCGCTCCGGCGCGGTCATGATGCTGTAACCACGCGAAACAGGTAGTACGCGATATCGATCACACCGCGCGTGTCCGGTCGGCGACACGCCCCGCGCACCGGTCGGCAACGGCCGCGCGGCGGCCCTGTGATCGGTCGCACCAGGGCTTTTTGTGGTCGCGACCTCGGGTGATGAGACAATGGCCGACGTGACTACCACGATGCCCCAGGTGACGACGCCGCTGCGGATCGGGCCCTACCCGGTCGATCCGCCGGTCGTGCTCGCCCCGATGGCGGGCATCACCAACCGCGCGTTCCGCACCCTGTGCCGCGAATTCGGCAGCGCGACCTCGATCTACGTCTGCGAGATGATCACCGCACGCGCGGTGGTCGAGCGCAACGAGAAGACGCTGCACATGATGTCGTTCGACGCCGACGAGAACCCGCGCTCGATGCAGCTCTACGGTGTCGATCCGAAGACGCTCGGCGAGGCGGTGCGGATCATCGTCGGCGAGGGCTGGGCCGACCACATCGACCTCAATCTGGGCTGCCCGGTCCGCAAGGTGACCAGGCTCGGCGGCGGCTCGGCGCTGCCGTACAAGCGCAGGCTGTTCGCCAACATCGTCCGGGAGATGGTCGCGGCGGCCGAACCCGCCGGCGTCCCGGTGACGTTCAAGTTCCGCGTCGGCATCGACGACGACCACCACACCTACCTCGACACCGGCCGCATCGCCGAGGCCGAGGGCGCGGCCGCCGTCGCGCTGCACGCCCGCACCGCGGCCCAGCTGTACTCCGGCGCGGCCGACTGGTCGGCCATCGCGCGGCTCAAGGAAACCGTCACCACCATCCCGGTGCTCGGCAACGGCGACATCTTCTCCGCCGACGACGCCCTGCGGATGATGCGCGAGACCGGCTGCGACGGTGTCGTCGTCGGCCGCGGCTGCCTCGGCCGCCCGTGGCTGTTCGCCGAACTCAGCGCCGCGCTGCGCGGCGAGCCGATCCCCGACGGGCCGACGCTCGGCCGCGTCGGCGAGATCCTGATCCGGCACGCGACCCTGCTCACCGCGCACGACGGCGAGGACAAGGCGATGCGCGACATCCGCAAGCACATGGCCTGGTACCTGATGGGCTTCCCGGTCGGCTCGCAGCTGCGCCGCAGCTTCGCCACCGTCTCCCGGCTCGCTCAGCTCGAGGACCTCGTCGCCCAGCTCGACCCCGCGGTCCCCTTCCCCACCGACGCCCTCGGCCCCCGCGGCCGCCAGGGCTCGCCGCAGACCAAGGTCGCCCTCCCCGACGGCTGGCTCGACGACCCCGAGGACGACACCGTCCCCGCCGCCGCCGACGTGATGCACAGCGGCGGCTGATTTCCGCCTGCCCGACCTTCCGCCTTCCGCGCCGGTCAGAGCGTCGCAACGAGATCGTCAGCGAATCTGTTGTGCACAGGAGTGGCCACTCGTGGCGGAATCGTTATCATTGCGGACATCGTTCGGCTGCGGTTCGAAGCGGAGCCGGGCGATGACGCGCATGCTGCGGCAGATAGAGAAGTGAGGTTCGTTGGTGGGTGACGATCGGCGTGGGCGAACGCCCCGGCCCGGAAGTCGCGCCCCCTGGGAGCGCTATCCGACGGCCGAACCCACCGAGCAGCCGGAGACGGGCGCGCGACGTTCCCGGCACGCGGACGCGGCACAGGACCCCGCGGCGGCGGCCCCGCTGACGGTGCAGGACCTCGTCGACCGGGTCGACAGCGAACGGACCCGGCGCGGCAGGCGCAACGGCGCCGCCGAGGCCGAGGGATCGCGGGCGGGCCGCCGGGCCCGCGAGCAGGCGCCCCGGCCCACCCAGCGCCCCGACCTATCCCCGCGCGTCGAGAGCTCGCCCGTCGTCGACGACATCGCGGGCACTCCGCATCGCGCCGAATCCCCCGCCGACCGCACCGCCACCACCGCGCTGCCCGCCCAGGCCCCCGAGGCGGGCCGGCCGCCGCGCAAGCCGACCCCGCCCCGCCGGACCCACGATCCGATCGGCGACCCGGCCACCGACATCCTCCCCGCGGTCACCGCCGAGCCGCCGCAGCGCGCCCGCCCGGTCAAGACCGCCGCGGGTGGCGCGCCACCGCGCCGCCCCTCCGCCGACGGCCGCCGCGGCAAGCAGGCGCGGATGGCGGGCCGGGGCGCCCTCATCTTCTTCGCGGTGCTGACGCTGGTCGTCACCGGCGGTGGCTGGAGCTATCTGCGCGCCACCAACAACAGCTTCAACCAGGTCTCGGCGCTCGACGGCGCCACCGAGGACGTGCTCGACGGCGACATGCAGCTCGGTGACGAGAACTACCTGATCGTCGGCACCGACACCAGGGCGGGCGTCAACGCCCAGCTGGGCGCGGGGACCACCGACGACGCCGAAGGCGCGCGCGCCGATACGGTCATGCTGGTTCACATCCCGAAGAACCGTTCGCGCGTCGTCGTCGTCTCCTTCCCCCGCGACCTCGACGTCACCCGGCCGCAGTGCGCGGGCTGGGACAACGAGAAGGCCGCCTACACCGACCAGAAGTTCCCCCCGTTCATGGGCGACAAGCTCAATGCCGTCTACGCGATCGGCGGCCCCCGCTGCCTGGTCGACGTGGTGCGCAAGATGTCGGGTCTGAGCATCGGCCACTTCATCGGCATCGACTTCGCCGGATTCCAGGCGATGGTCGACCAGGTCGACGGCGTCGAGGTCTGCTCCACCAAGCCGATCATCGACAGCGTGCTCGGCACGGTCCTCGAGACCTCGGGCAAGCAGCGCATCAACGGTGAGACCGCGCTCAACTATGTGCGCGCACGCCACGTCGTTGGTGAGGAGCGCAGCGATTACGACCGGATCCACCGGCAACAGCAGTTCCTGGCCGCCCTGCTCCGCGGTGCGTTGTCGAGCAAGGTCCTGCTCGACCCGGGCAAGCTGCAGGGGTTCGTCGATGCCTTCCGGCAGCACACGTTCGTCGACGGCGTCGGTACCCAGGACCTGATGCTGCTCGGCCGATCGCTGCAGAAGGTCAATGCCGGCGCGGTGACGTTCATTACCGCACCGACCGCCGGGACCACGACCTACGGGAACGAGATTCCGCGCGAGTCCGATATCAAGGCGATCTTCCGCGCGATCATCGACGACCAGCCGCTGCCAGGAGAACAGACCGCCCCGCCGGTCACGAGCTCGGTGGAGGCACCGCCGACGCAGGCGCCCAAGGTGCATGCCGTCAGTCCGGGTTCGGTGTCGGTCCGGGTATCCAACGGAACCGGCCGCACCGGCGTCGCACAGCAGGCCGCCAACAAGCTCAGCACGATGGGTTTCGGCATCTACAGCGTCGGGAACTACCCCGACGGCAGCGAGTCGACGGTGGTGCACTACTCGATGGGCAACGAGGCCGCGGCCGCGACTGTGGCCAGTTCGATCCCCGGCGCGGTCATCGAACGCGACGACAGCCTGGACGGGATCGTCGAAGTCATCCTGGGTTCGAGCTTCGCCGGACAGGTCCGCACCCCCACCGCGGTCGGTACCGAAATCCCCAACGTGGAGACCGGCAAAGCGATCGCGGCCGCACCGGTGGCCCTCCCGTCCGACCTCGAGCACATGAACGCGGCCGACACCAGCTGCGACTGAGCCCCACGCAGCCATCCGCCACCACCCGAGCCGTGGCACTTTGTGATGTAGATCACAACGCGGAACCGTACGACCTTCCCTCGCGTCCAAATGTGTAGATCGACCGAACACCATTGGCACGGAAGGGAATTGGGCCTTCCGGCTCAATCGATCCGTGCCGTCTACCGTGGGGAGAAGTAGATGAAGAAGACGATGTCGGCCGCCCTTGTTATCGGAGCTGCCGCGGTGGGGATCACGATGTTCCCAGCAGTCGCGGCCGCAGTCGAAGCGGACGGACTCTACGCGTCCTCGGATGAATGCTGGGCCGCGATCCGGGCCATGACCCAGAACGGCACCTACGACGCCCCGCCGTTCACGTACTACTGCGCGCAAACGGCGAGTGGACACTGGATCATCACCCGCTAGTTCGGACGGCGGCAGGTCGGCGGGCGGCTCAGCGGTAGCAACCCCGCTGAGCTGGCACGACACTGCCACACGGCATTCACCCACCGTTGGGTGACAGCGCCGGGGGTACCCACTAGGGTCTGCAATCATGCGTGTCATCTACAACGAGCAAATGGCCGATCTCGCCAACCTCCTGGGTGAGATGGCCGGTCTCGCTGGCCAGGCGATGGAACAGGCCACCCAGTCCCTGCTGCAGGCCGACCTCGCCCTGGCCGAGCAGGTCATCGGTGAGCAGGACCGGATCTCGGTGATGATCACCGAGGCCGAGGAGAAGGCCTTCGCCCTGCTCGCGCTGCAGGCCCCCGTCGCGGGCGACCTGCGCCAGGTGGTGAGCGCCATTCAGATCGTCGGCGACGTCAACCGGATGGGCGCGCTGGCCCTGCACGTCGCCAAGGTGACCCGGCGCCGCCACCCCAACCACGCGCTACCCGAGTCGGTCAACGGCTACTTCGCCGAGATGGGCCGGATCGCGGTGAACATGGGCGCGGGCGCCAAGGAGGTGCTCGAGACCCGCGACCCCGAGCGCGCCGCCCAGCTCAACCAGGACGACGAGGCGATGGACGACCTCCACCGCCACCTGTTCACCCTGCTGATGGACCGCGAGTGGAAGTACGGCGTCGCCTCGGCCGTCGACGTCACCCTGCTCGGCCGCTACTACGAGCGCTTCGCCGACCACGCCGTCGAGATCGGCCGCCGCGTCATCTTCCTGGTGACCGGCGTGCTCCCCGGCGACGAGGACCTCGAAAGCTAGGACACGGCAACGAGAAAGCCCCCGCACTCCGATCGGAGGCGGGGGCTTTCTCGTGGTTGGTGTCTACCCGAAGCGGCCGGAGATGTAGTCCTCCGTGGCGCGCTGGGTGGGGTTGGAGAAGATCTTCTCGGTGTCGTCGATCTCGATCAGCTTGCCGGGCTTGCCCTGCGCCTCGAGGTTGAAGAAACCGGTCTGGTCACTCACGCGCGCGGCCTGCTGCATGTTGTGGGTGACGATGACGATGGTGAATTCCTTCTTCAGCTCGGTGATCAGGTCCTCGATCGCCAGGGTGGAGATCGGGTCCAGCGCCGAACAGGGCTCGTCCATCAGCAGCACGTCGGGCGAGACCGCGATCGCGCGGGCGATGCACAGACGCTGCTGCTGACCACCGGAGAGGCCGCCGCCTGGCTTGTCCAGCCGGTCCTTGACCTCGTTCCAGAGGTTGGCGCCGCGCAGCGAGCGCTCGGCGACCTCGTCGAGTTCCTTCTTGTTGCGCACGCCCTGCAGCTTCAGGCCCGCCACCACGTTGTCGCGAATGGACATGGTGGGGAACGGGTTCGGCCGCTGGAACACCATGCCGATGGTGCGGCGCACGCCGACCGGGTCGATGGTGGCGCCGTAGATGTCCTCGCCGTCGAGCAGCACCGCGCCCTCGACGCGGGCGTTCGGGGTCACCTCGTGCATCCGGTTCAGCGAACGCAGCACGGTGGACTTGCCACAACCGGAGGGACCGATGAAGGCGGTGACGCTGCGGGGCAGCACGGTCAGCTCCACGTTGGACACCGCGTGGAAGGCGCCGTAGTAGATGTTGAGATCTTTGACGTCGATCCGCTTGGCCATCTGAGTTATCCGTTCGCTTCTATCGGTTCCGGGTGAGCCACTTGTTGACACCGGCGGCGGCCAGGTACAGCGCCGCGATCATCAGGATGAGCGTGAGCGCCGCACCCCAGACACGTTCGCGACCGGCGGCCTCCGGGTTGGCCAGCTCTTGGTAGATCAGCAGCGGCAACGAGGCCATGTTGCCGTCGAAGATGTTCTGGTTGATCGACTTGCTGTAGCCGACCAGCACGAGCACCGGCGCGGTCTCACCCATGACGCGGGCCAACGACAGCAGGATGCCGCTGATCATGCCGGGCAGCGCGGTCGGGATGACGATCCGCACGATCGTCTTCCACTTCGGCACGCCGAGTGCGTAGGACGCCTCGCGGAGCTCGTCGGGCACCAGCTTGAGCATTTCCTCGGTGCTGCGCACAACCACCGGCAGCATCAGCAACACCAGCGCCAGCGAAACGGCAAAGGAGCTCTGCGGCATGCCGAAGGTGGCGATCCACAACGCGAAGATGAACAGCGCGGCCACGATCGAGGGGACACCGGCGAGGATGTCGACCATGAAAGTGGTGACCCGGGCAAGTCGGCCACGGCCGTATTCGACCAGGTAGATGGCCGCCATGACGCCGAGCGGCACCGCGATCAACGACGCGACGGCGGACTGGACGATCGTGCCGTAGATCGCGTGGTATACGCCACCGCCAGTCTGATCGGGCAGGATGCCCTTCTGGGAGTTGAGCCACCAGTCCGAGCTGACGATCGCGGACAGACCATTGCTGATGACCAGCCACAGGATCCAGCCGAGCGGAATCAGCGCGATGGCGAAACACGCCGTGATCAGGCCTGCGGCGATATTGTTGCGGATTCGGCGGCTCGGGCTGACATGCCGGAAGGTCGGTGCCTTGACCGGCTTGTCCAGCGTCGATGTAGTGGTCATCAGCCGTTCACCTTTCCACCGGCGGCCAGGCGAGCGAGCGCGTTGACGATGAAGGTCAATGCGAACAAGACGAAGCCGGCGGCAATGTACGCACCGGTCGGGAGCGGCGCACTGAACTCCGAGGCCGCCGAGGCGATCTTGGAAGCGAAGGTGTAGCCGCCGTCGAACAGCGACCACTCGCCGGGCACCGTCGCGGTGCGCAGGACGATGAGCACGGCGATGGTCTCGCCGAGCGCGCGACCGAGACCGAGCATCGATCCGGCGATCACGCCGGACCGGCCATACGGCAGCACGGTCATCCGCACCACTTCCCACTTGGTGGCGCCGAGGGCCTGGGCGGCCTCGACGTGGGCGCGGGGCGTGAGCGCGAACACCTCGCGCGAGACCGAGGTGATGATGGGCAGGATCATCACAGCGAGCACGATGCCCGCCGTGAAGATCGTGCCGCCGCTGTTGATCGAGACACCGCCCTCGGTATGCGAGAACAGGAAGAACCAGCCCAGGTTGCGGTTCAGGAATTCCTGAATCGGCCCGATCTGCGGCGCCAGCACCAGAACACCCCAGAGACCGAACACGATGGAGGGAACCGCGGCAAGCAGGTCGACCACCATCGAGAACGGCTTGGACAGCCGGGCAGGCGCGTATTGGGTCAGGAAGAGCGCTACGCCGATACCGATCGGCACCGCGATGATCAGCGCGAAGATCGAGCTCAGCACCGTCACCATGAACAGATCGCGGATGCCGAACCGCAGGTGGTTGGCGTCGTTGGTGGCGAACTCGGTGCTGGTGAAGAAGTTGACCTCGTCGGCCCTGACCGACGGCACCGCGCGGATCAGCAGGAACAGCGCGATCAGCGCGATAGCCGCGACGATGGTCGCACCAGCTGCGGTGGCCAGCCACCGGAAGATCGTCTCGGCGTTCAGACGGCCTACGCGACCCGACTCAGGGGCCTTGTCGATTTTCGGTTCGGTCGGCATATTCGCAGTATCTCCGGCCGCCCGTGGGCTCGTCGAAATAGTCGGTCCCCCGGCGGTCACCTCAGGGGGCCAGGTGATGGCCAGGAAACCAGTATCATATACA
>NZ_JBHVWX010000002.1:146393-609316 GCF_042882065.1 Nocardia sp. NPDC058244
AGCCGGCGTGCCCCCCCCCCAACCCCCCCCCCCGCGGCGCGGTGTATTTTTGGTGGGGCGCTCACAATATCCGATTTAGCCCCGGCCGCCGGGGCCACTGCTAATCCCCCCCCCCCCACGGCGGTCACCTCAGGGTGCATGGTCATGGCCAGGAAGCGATCAGGAGATGGCGTTGATCGCGGTGGTCAGCTTGGTCTTGAAGGCGTCCGGCAGCGGCACGTAGCCGGCGTCGGCCAGACCGGCCTGACCGTTGGTGACGACCGAGGTCAGGAACGCCTTGACGGCCTTGCTGGTCTCGGCGTCGGCGTACTTGGAGCACACGATCTCGTAGGTCGCCATCATGATCGGGTAGGAGCCCGCGGCGGTCGGCTTGTAGAACGAGCTGGTGTCGAGCACCAGGTCGTTGCCCTCGCCCTTGACCTTCACACCGTCGATCGACTTACCGGCCGACTCGGCCGACAGCTTGACCGGGTCCTTGGACGCGGAGGTGATGATCTGCGCGATCGACAGGCTCTGTGCCTTGGCGAAGGACCACTCGTTGTAGGTGATCGAGTTCTTGGTGTTCTTGATCGCGGCCGAGGTGCCCTCGTTGCCCTTGGCGCCTTCACCGACACCGCCGTTGAAGGTCTTGCCGCCGCCCTTGCCCCACGCGCCGTCGGAGGCGGCGTCGAGGTAGAGCTGGAAGTTGTCGGTGGTGCCCGACTCGTCGGAGCGGAAGATCACGGCGATCTTCTCCGCCGGCAGCTTGGCGTTGGGGTTCAGCGCCTTGATCTCGGGGGCATCCCAGGTGGCGACGGAGCCGTTGAACACCTTGGCGGCGGTCGGGCCGTCGAGGACCAGGTCGGTCACGCCGTCGACGTTGTAGGTGATGGCGATCGGGCCGAAGACGGTCGGCAGGTTCCACGCCGGGGCACCGCAGCGCTCCTGAGCCTTGGCCGGCTCTTCCTTCTTCGAGCTCAGCGCCGAGTCGGAGCCACCGAAATCGGTCTGGCCGCCGATGAACTCGTTCACGCCCGCGCCGGAGCCGCTGGAGGTGTAGTTCAGGGTGTAGCCGTCGCAGTTGTTCTCGTACGCGGCGACGAAGCGCTCCATGGCGTTCTTCTGCGAGGAGGCACCGGACGCCTTCAGCGCCTTCTTGCCGCCGCAGGCGACGCTGGTGTTGGCGGCGTTGCTGGTGTCACCCGTGGTGTTGTCATCGCTGCCACAGGCGGCCAGGGTCATGGCGCCCGCGGCGACGACGCCGACCAGGGCACTGGTGCGCTTGAAGTTCACTTTTCCTCCGACATTGCTGACGACTCGCTCGGTCCCTCACCGGCCCGGGCGAGTTGGGCGGTGCGGATCGCGGGGAAACGCGCGCACCAGGCGACGACTGTGCCGCCCAGAAGTAACGTAAGGTCGCCCGGTTGACAGTTGGCCCGACGTGGGTTAACGCAAAATGAACAGCCCGGCGCGATTAGGGCCACGATTGTGACGTTTGCCCCAGTTTTACTCGCGCGTACCCCGTCAGCCGCGCACTATTCAGCGGCGCTGAAGAATTCACCGCGGGTGTGAGGTGTCTCGCACCCGGTCAGGACGCCGCGTAGGCGACGTCGATATGCGCGGGCGCGAACCCGAGCCGGGTGTAGGTGTGCACGGCGGCCGTGTTGTCGGCCTCGGTGTAGAGCAGCACCTCGGCGAGCCCTTCCGCGCGCAGGTACCGCAGCCCGGCCAGGGTCAGCAGCCTGCCGAGACCGCGCCCCTGCGCGGCCGGATCGATGCCGACCACGTAGACCTCGCCCGCGGGCGCGGCGTCCGGATGCGCCTTGGTCCAGTGGAAACCGAGCAGGCGGGCCGGATCGGCGGCGTCGAAGGCCAGGAACAGCCCGGCCGGGTCGAACCAGGATTCGGCGCGGCGGGCGGCGATGTCGCGCTCGGTCCAGCCGCCCTGCTCGGGATGCCAGGCGAAGGCGGCGTTGTTGACGCGCAGTAGTTCGGCGTCGTCGGCGGGACCGGCGTAGGTGCGCAGGACGAGGTCGTCCGGCACCACCAGCTCGGGTAGCTCCGGTGTTGCCAGCGAGCGGCGCATCTGCCACAGTTCGCGCGCGGTGACCAGTCCGAGGCCGGCGGCGAGCGCCTTGGCGGCGGGCAGGTCACCGTGCGCCCACACCCGCGCGCCGGGTCCGCCCTCGGCCAGCGCGGCGCGCACCAGCTCGGTGCCGACACCGGCGCCCCGGGCCGCCGGGTCGACCGCGACCTCGGCCATGGCGGGATGTTCGGCATGTGCCGCAACGAGATTCGCGTAACCGACGAGTTCGCCACCGCGTTCGGCGAGCAGATGCCTGGTCGCCGGGTCGGTCTCGGCGAGGGACAGCACGGCCTGTTCGGAGACCGGCGCGACGCCGTCGGCGGCCTTCGCCCTGGCGAGCAGCTCGCGCACCAGCGGCGCGGTGTCCGGCTCGACCCGGTCGGTCCAGGTCAGGGTTGCTGTCTGCGACATCGACGTCCTCCTCGCTGTGCGCGGCGCGCCGTTGCCGCGCCGCGCCGTACCGTCCTGGCGCTGCTCGGCGCGACTACTGCGCGGTGCCGTTGAGCGGGGCCAGCGTGTCGTCGCCGTCGACGTCCTCGTCGGGGAAACTCACCACATCGCCCTTGGCCGCGGGCGTCCTGGCCGGGCGCACCGCCTTGTAGCCGACGTTGCGCACGGTGCCGATCAGCGATTCGTACTCACTGCCCAGCTTGGCGCGCAGGCGCCGCACGTGCACGTCGACGGTGCGGGTGCCGCCGAAGAAGTCGTAGCCCCACACCTCCTGCAGCAGCTGGGCGCGGGTGAAGACCCGGCCCGCGTGCTGGGCGAGGTACTTGAGCAGCTCGAATTCCTTGTAGGTGAGGTCGAGCGGGCGGCCGCGCAGCCGCGCGGTGTAGGTGCCCTCGTCGATCACCAGCTCACCCAGGGTGATCTTGCCCGTGTTCTCGGGGCTGGCCACGCCACCGTTGCGGCCGACCAGCAGGCGCAGGCGCGCGTCCAGCTCGGCGGGGCCGGTACCGGGGAGCAGGATGTCGTCCAGGCCCCAGTCCGCGTTGACGGCCACCAGACCGCCCTCGGTCAGCACCGCGACGACCGGCACCGAGGAGCCGGTGCTGCCGAGCAGCCTGCACAGCCCCCTGGCCGCGGCCAGGTCGGTTCTGGCGTCGACCAGCGCGACGTCGGCACTCCCCGCCTCCAGCAGGGACGACACCTCGGTCGGCGCGGGCCGCACGTTGTGCGCCAGCAGCGACAACGACGGCAACACCGCATCGGGGTTGGGGTCGGAGGTCAGTAGGAGCAGCTCCACCGGGCTCTCCTCCTATCTCGTGGCTCCGCGGACGACAGCAGCCGCGTAGCTACGTCGCCGAAACACAGGTAAGTCGTCTGCAACATTAGCGCGTGCGCGGCCATGACCTCGCAACATGGTGGCCACGAGGTAACGCGTCGGCGCGCGCTTCGCCCGAACGGTAGCGCCGGATAGGCTGGCTCGCATGCGCAAGCTGATCATCGGGCTGCTGTGCCTGGCCGGTGTGGCGGTGGTGATCGATTTCGGCGCCGCCGCCTACACCGAGTACCACGTATCGCGGCAACTGCGGGCCGGAGCCGATCTGTCGGCCGACCCCGAAGTGACCATCAAGGGATTCCCGTTCATCGCCCAGGCGGTGTCGGGCCGCTACGACGACGTCCTGGTCCGCGCCCGCAGCATGCGCCCCGACATCCCGGGTGAGATCGCGCTCGAGGCCAATCTCTACGGGCTGCACGCCTCGGCGAGTCAGCTGATCGACGGCACGGCGCGCGCGGTGCAGGTGGACCGGGTCGAGGCCCAGATGGCGATCGAGCCGACCGAGCTCGGCCGCCTGTTCGGCATCCCCGATCTGCAGGTCCTCGGCCCGCCCGCCGACAAGGCCGACGGCACCGGCGGTTCGGGCGGTTCCGGCCTGACGACCGCGGGCGCCCATGTGCTCAAGGGCACACTGCCGGTCGCGCCCAACGGCCGGATCCTCGCGCCGGGCGTCACCCCGTCGAACAACACGACCAGGGTCGAAGTGCAGGTCGAGGCCGACCTGATGCTGGACGGGGACAAGATCCGGATCCAGGCCACCCGCTTCTACAAGGACCGCTCCGCCACCGCGGACACCCCGGTCTCGACCACCAAGACCGAGATCCTCGACGTCGATCGGCCCGCGGTGCTCGAGCGCTTCAGCCGTACGATCGACACCAAGGAATTGCCGTTCGGCATCGCCCCCACCGAAGTGGAGGCCAAGGGTGGCCAGATCATCGTCTACGGTGTCGGCCGCTCCCTGACCATCGACCTGGACCGATTGCTGCAACCATGATCGAACTAGCCATCCTCGCCGCCGTCGTGCTGGCCGCCGTCGCGGTGGGCCTGCTGCTGCGGCGCAACCAGGGCCGGGTCCGCCCGGCCGCCCTCGACCCCGAGACCGCGCAGCGCGCCCGCCTGCTCGACGCGGCGGGCGTCACCGGCGCCACCCCCGCGGTGCTGCATTTCTCGGCCGACTGGTGCGGCCCGTGCGACGCGGTGCGCCGCGTGGTCGCCGGCGTCACCGCTGACCTCGCCACGTCCCCGAACGCCCCGCGCGACATCGAGATCGACATCGACGCCGACCCCGCGCTGGCAAGGGAGCTCAACGTCCTCTCGCTGCCGACGACCTTCGTCTTCGACGCCGACGGCAAGGAGCGTTTCCGCATCTCCGGGGTGCCGAAGGCGGGCGATCTGCGCACCGCGCTGGAACCGCTGACAGTGTGATCTGGCCCCTTGTTCCGGGGGGCCGGGACATTTCCCGACGAGACCGGGTAAACTACTCTCCGTGCAATCCGACCACGAGCTGATGCTCACCCGACGCCGCACAGTTGATCTGTGTCGGCTCGGTGGTTGTTGCTGCCTGTGCCGCTGAACGGTCGGCTTCTCTCCCGAGATTCCTGACGCCGACCTCTGTCCGCCGCGCGAGTGATCGACACGATCCCCCGGCGAACTGCAGTTCCCACTGAATCGACTCAGCGCAGGAGTTCGCACCATGACCATTTCCCCTGATGCCACCCCCCGGGTGGATGTTCGCGGGCCGCGTTTCGTGGCCTGGATCACCACCGGTGTGCTGGTTCTCGTGCTCGTCACCGCCGCCTTCTCGACCGTCGCCGCCGCGATCCTGATCGGCCTGCAGGCCGTCGTGTTCGCGATCGGCGCGTCCGGCGGCCCCGCCAAGCACCCGTACGGCCGGATCTACGCCGCGCTCGTCGCGCCGCGCAACGGTCCGACCACCGAGACCGAGCCCGTGCCGCCGCTGCGTTTCGCGCAGCTGCTCGGCTTCGCGTTCGCCGGTCTCTCCCTGCTGGGCTTCGCGCTCGGCTCCCCGATCGTCGGCGCGGTGTTCGCCGGCTTCGCCCTGTTCGCGGCGTTCCTGAACGCGGCGTTCGGGGTCTGCCTGGGCTGCCAGATCTACCCGCTGGTGGCCCGCTTCCGCCGGTCCACTGCCCCGGCATCGAACTGAACCCCTGCAAGTCATCTCTGAAAGGAACAACATGGCTCGCTCCGATGTCCTGGTCTCCGTTGACTGGGCCGAAGAGAACCTCAACGCCCCCGGCGTCGTCTTCGTCGAGGTCGACGAGGACACCTCCGCCTACGAGGGTGGCCACATCGAGGGCGCCGTCCGGCTGGACTGGAAGACCGACCTGCAGGATCAGGTTCGTCGCGACTTCGTGAACCAGGAGCAGTTCTCCGACCTGCTCTCCGCGCGCGGCATCGCCAACGACGACACCGTCGTGCTGTACGGCGGCAACAACAACTGGTTCGCGGCGTACGCCTACTGGTACTTCAAGCTGTACGGCCACAACGACGTCAAGCTGCTCGACGGTGGCCGCAAGAAGTGGGAGCTCGACGGTCGTCCGCTCTCGCGTGACGCGGTCTCGCGCCCGGCCACCCAGTACAAGGCCGCCGCCCCCGACACCTCGATCCGCGCGTTCCGCGACGAGGTCATCGCGGCCATCGGCGCCAAGAACCTGGTCGACGTGCGTTCGCCCGACGAGTTCTCCGGCAAGATCCTGGCGCCCGCGCACCTGCCGCAGGAGCAGAGCCAGCGTCCCGGCCACATCCCCGGCGCGATCAACGTGCCGTGGAGCAAGGCGGCCAACGAGGACGGCACCTTCCGTTCCGACGCCGAGCTCGCCGAGCTGTACAAGGACGCGGGCCTGGACGGCGAGAAGGAGACCATCGCCTACTGCCGCATCGGTGAGCGTTCCTCGCACACCTGGTTCGTGCTGCAGGAGCTGCTGGGCCACCAGAACGTCAAGAACTACGACGGCAGCTGGACCGAATACGGTTCGCTCGTCGGTGCACCTATCGAGTTGGGAGCGTAAATCTATGTGTGCAGCACCTACCCAGGGTCAGGCCATCCCGGCCGGCGTCGACGTGGAGAAGGAGACGGTCATCACCGGCCGCGTCCTGAGCGCCGACGGTCAGCCGGTGGGCGGCGCGTTCGTGCGTCTGCTCGACGGCAACGGTGATTTCACCGCCGAGGTCGTTGCCTCCGGCACCGGTGACTTCCGCTTCTTCGCCGCGCCGGGTTCGTGGACCCTGCGCGCGCTGTCCTCGTCGGGCAACGGCTCGGCCGAGGTCCGCCCCGAGGGCGCCGGCATCCACTCGGTGGACGTCGAGGTCGCGAAGTAAGTACCTCACAACGGCCCTGGTAGTTCCTGTGCGGGAACTACCAGGGCCGTTTTCGTGTCCGCCCGGCGGAGTCGCTAGACTCCGATCGTGGTCCTCTTCTTCGAGATTCTCCTCATCGCCGTGTCGATCCTCATCGGCTGGTTCGGCCTGTACGTCTTCTACCGGCTGTTCACCGAGTCATGAGCGGGCTCGCGAGCGAGGGTTCCGATCCGGCCGAGCGAGCGAGCACCGAGCACGACGCTCCGGCCGAGCGTCGAAGCGGCGACGAGGCAGTGAACACCGCTGTCGAACGCGCGAAAGAGACCGGCGTCCGAAACATTTCGGTCCTGCCGGGTCTTCCGCTGCCCGAGGACACCGCGAATCTGCGCGAGGGTCCCGATCTGAACCACGCCATGCTGGCGTTGCTGCCGCTGGTCGGCGTGTGGCGCGGCGAGGGCGAGGGCAATCACTCCACCGACGGCGACTACCGCTTCGGCCAGCAGATCGTCGTCTCGCACGACGGCGGCGACTACCTGATCTGGGAGTCGCAGACCTGGAAGCTCGACGGCGAGGGCAATTTCGAGCGCACCGATCTGCGCGAGAGCGGCTTCTGGCGCGTCGGCACCGAGGGTGACGACGAGATGCTCGAACTCCTGCTCACCCACAGCAACGGCATCGTCGAACTGTTCTACGGCACCGCCCGCACCCAGTCCTCCTGGGAACTGGCCACCGACGTGGTGATCCGCAGCCAGTCCGGCGCGGTCGTCGGCGGCGCCAAGCGCCTCTACGGCATCGTCGAGGGCGGCGACCTGGCCTACGTCGAGGAGCGCGTCGACGCCGACGGCGCCCTCGAACCCCGTCTCTCCGCCCGCCTGCAGCGCTACATCGGCTGACAGACGCACCGAAGGCCCCGCACGTACCCGTGCGGGGCCTTCGACGTTCTCCGGTGGAAATGGAGCGACCCCCGAGCCGTTCCGCCACGCTCGAGAACATGACGGTCCCGGTTGGATAGTCCGGGGGCTCGGGGGTCGGGTGACTGCCTGGGATTCGCTCAGCGCACCGCTGGGGAATCTCCCGCAGTGGTGCTGCTAGCGGGCAGCCACCTCACGCATCCGATGAACATACATTCTTCAGACCACCTCCTCTCTTGTGTACCGACGAATCTATCGGTGCGCCGCGAGGTCGGCAATTGATTTTCTCGCGGGCCTGACCTGGGCGGATGCCGGTCAGTGCGCGGGGTGGACGACATGGCGGGCACCGGTCGCGTCGACGGTGACGATCGTGTCGGCGCGGTGGTGCGCCGGGAGCTGGTGGGTGACCACCACGACCGTCCGATCCGGGGCGACCAAGCCGCTGTCGATGTCGAGCAGGTCCAGCAGCAGCCGCTCCCCCTCGGCGGCCGCCAGGTGCTCGGTGGGCTCGTCGAGCAGCAGGGTGTGTGCCGGGGCGACGAGCGCGCGAGCGAGCAGGAGGCGGCGGCGCTGACCACCCGAGACCGTGGCCGCACCCGCCGTGAGCCCGGTGTGCACCCCGTCGGGCAGGGAATCCAGCCAGGGGCCGAGGCCGACCAGGCGCAGTGCGGCCGCGGCGTCTTCGGTCGTCAGATCGCCCTTGGCGACCCGCAGGTTCTCCAGGATCGAGGTGCCGAACAGATGGGCGTCTTCGGCGAAGAAGGTGACGCCGTCGCGCGGGGTGTCGAACAGGCCCGCCCAGGCCATGAGCAGCGTCGTCTTGCCCGCACCGCTGGGCCCGACGACGACGATGCGACGGCCGTCTGGCAGCGGAATTCGCGACGAGGACGATTCCTCGCCCGGCCCGCGCCCTGGTTCCGCCGCACTGTGGGCAGCAGTGCCGTGATCTGCGGTGTCGGTCGGGCCGGTCGCGGCAGTCGCAGCCGGCGCGGCAGTCCTGCCCGGCGCGGTGGCCCCGACATCGGTATGGGACGCCTCGAGCGCGGCAGCGTCGGTCGTGGCGGTTTCGGCGGCGCGGAGGCGGTGGAGGGCGGCTCGGGAGGTGGTAAGGGTGGTCGCGGCGGCCGGGAGGGCGCCGACGGCTTCGAAGGCCGACAGGGGGACGAGGACCAGGATGGTGAGGGCCATCGGGGTCATGCCGCCGGGGAGGCCGCCGGTCGGGCCGTAGGCCGCGATGCCGACCAGGAGCGCGCCGAGCGCGCTGACGCCGATCGAGAGCGGGGTGGCCGCGGCGGCCCACGCGCTGTGCGCGGCGGCGGTGTCCTCGGCCCGCACCGCGCGCCCATTCGCCGTGTCCGCCTGGGCGAGTGCCGCGTGGAGCTTGCCCGCCACCCGCAGTTCGGCCGCGTGGTCGAGCACGGTGACCGCTTCCGCCGTGAACTCCGCACGATCGGCCCGCACCGCCTGCTCGGCTTCCCGCGCCGCCACCCCCGCCAGCCAGGGCGCGAGCATCCCCGAAACAGCAAGGGCGACAGCCAGAATCCCCGCCGCGGGCACCGAGATGAACGCGATCAGCCCGATCGCGGCCAGCGACAGGATCACCGCCACCGCGACCGGAACCAGCACCCGCACCACCACCGCACCGAGATCATCGATATCGGCCCCGACCCGCACCATCAGATCCCCCCGCCGCATCTCCCGCAGATCGCCACCACCCGAGATCACAGGCAGTTCACCGCTCCGGCGCGAATTCACCCCCACGTCGACGCCGCTGTCCGGATACTCGGGCAGATCACCGGCGCCCCTCCCCGAATCGACGGCCGCGCCCGGCAGATCAGCACGTCCGTCGAACGACATCGCCGCGAGCCGGTCCGCCGACGACCCGCCCCACCACCAGATATCCGCATGCGCGAGCGTGCGATACACCGTCGTCCGCGCCGTCGTCATCGCCCGCAGCGCCACATCATGGGTGGCCAGCCGCTCCAGATAGCGGCACAGCCCGCGCGAGATGCCGAGTGCCCGCACCGCGACCACCGCCACGCTCAGGTACAGCACCGGCGGCATCTGCCAGGCCCGTGCGATCAACCAGGCCGCCAGCGCGGCCAGCGCGAGCCCGCTGCCCAGCGCCGCCACACCCCAGGCGATCGCCACCACGACCCGCCACGGCGAGAGCGCCAGCAATCGCCACATCTCCCGCAGGTCCCCGAGCAACGACCCGCCCCCGGAACCCCCACGCACCGACCCGATTCCACTCACGACACCGACACCCCCTCCACACCACGAACGCCGACGTCGCCCCGTCCCCGCCCGCGCGATCCGGAATCGTCGACACCGTGGCAGCCGATGCCATTGTCCGGCTGCGCATCCGGTGACGCACCCTTGCCGGGCACGGCAAGCGGCCTAGCGGGGTCGACGGAGTGCTCGCCACCGGGCGCTGTCGGTGGCTGGGCGGAATCGGGGTCTTCGACGCCGGGCGCGCTGCTCCCGACCACCTCCACGACGACATCGGCGGCCGCCAGGACGGTCGGGCGGTGGCCGACGATGACGACGGTCGCGCCCGCGGTGGCGAGATTGCGCAGGGTGGTGAGCACCTGTTGTTCGCTGTGGGAATCGAGGTGGGCGGTGGGTTCGTCGAGCAGAAGGACGGGGCGGCGGGCGGCCAGGACGCGGGTGAGGGCGAGGCGCTGGCGCTGGCCGAGGGACAGGCCCAGACCGCCCTGACCCACCCGGGTGTCCCAGCGGGCGGGGAGTTCGTCGAGGACGGTGTCGAAACCCGTTGCGGCGCTGATCTCGTCGAGGTCGGCGGCGGTGGAGTGCGCGTCGAGTAGTTCGATGTTCTCGCGCAGGGTGCCGGGGACCAGCACCGGGCGCTGGGGCAGCCAGGCGATGTGGGCCCACCAGGTGTCCGGGTCGAGCGCGCGGACGTCGGCGCCGTCGACTTCGACCGCGCCCGCATCGGGTGCGATCAGGCCCAGAATCGCTTGCAGCGTGGTGGATTTGCCGCATCCGTTCGGCCCGGTGAGCACCGTGATCAGGCCCGGGGCCAGGTCCGCGGTCAGGCGATCGGGCGCGCTCCCGGATCGCGCTGCGATGGTCAACCCCCGCACCACGATGCGCGGTCCCGCATGCCTACCGCGGTCCGCACGGCACGGGGCGATCTCTGTTGCGCCGGGCCGCGAGCCCGGCGAATCCGCGTGATCGGCCGACGAATTCGCCGATTCCAGGACCGCGAAAGCCCTGTCGGCCGCCGCCATCCCGTCCTGCGCCGCGTGGAACTTCTCCCCCACCTGCCGCAGCGGCCAGTACACCTCCGGCGCGAGGATCAGCGCGACGAGCCCGGCGTACAAGGTCATCTCGCCGTAGACCAGCCGCAGGCCGATCGCGACGGCGATCAGCGCGACGCTCAGCGTCGCCAGCGATTCCAGCACCATCGAGGACAGGAAGGCGATCCGCAGCGCGCGCATGGTCCGCTGCCGCAGCGAATCCCCCAGCGCCCGCACCTGATTCACCATGCTGGGCCCGTCGGGCCCCTCGCGGCCGAGGGCACGCAGCGTCGGCATGCCGGCGAACAGGTCGAGCAGCTGATCGGACAGCCGGGTGGTCGCGGCGAGGGTCGCCTCGGCGCGGCCCTGGGTGAGCAGCCCGATGAGGATCATGAACACGGGGATCAGCGGCACCGTGATGATCGCGATCATGGCCGAGGTCGGATCGTGGAAGGCGATGACCACCAGCACGATCGGCGGCACCAGGCAGGCCAGCAGCAGGGCGGGCAGATAGCCGGTGAACCACCCGCGCAGCCCGCTGAGGCCGTTGCCGACGACCACCGCGATCTCGGTGCGATGGGCATCGAGTTCGCGTGGCGGCAGTTCGGCACCGGCCCGCAGCACCGCCGATTCGAGTTCGGCGACGACCGTCGCACCGGCCCGGTGGGCCAGCCGCGCCTGCCACCAGCTCGCCACGGCGCGCACCACGACCGCGATCGACAGGCCGATCAATTCGCCTGTCCACGCGCCGAACTCACGCTTGCCGGGATCGGTGATCACCCCCGCCAGCACCCGGCCGAGCAGCACCGCCAGCACCACGATGGTCGCGGTGATGACCAGCGCGAGCAGCACCGACACCACCAGATGCGGCCGGGCCGAACGGGCGTACTTCCACAGCCGCGGGTCGACGGGCGGACGCCTGCCCGGCTGCTGCCGCTCGGCGGCCGATCCGTCCGCGGCCGCGTCCGCCCGTGTCATCGCTCAGTCCTTGCTGCGCAGCGGCAGACCGGTCGGCGCCGGGATCTGCTCGACGGTCAGCCGCTGGCGGAACACCCAGTAGGTCCAGCCCTGGTAGACCAGCACCACCGGGGTGGCCAGCACCGCGGCCCAGCTCATCACCTTCAGCGTGTACGCGCTGGAGGCGGCGTTGTAGATGTTCAGGTCGTAGAGCGGGCTGATGGTCGAGGGCAGCACGGTCGGGTACATCGAGCCCACGATGAGCACGGTCGCCGAGGCCACGGTCACCGTGGTGCCGACGAACGCCCAGCCGTCGCGGCCCGCCACGTTCGCCGCACCGGTGAGCACCAGGCCGAGCACCGCCGTCACCAGCACCGCCCAGGTCCAGCCGGTGCCGTAGGCGAGCTGGGTCCACAGCCCGAACGCGCCGACGACCACCGCGGTCGGCACCAGCAGCAGCCGGACGATGCGCTGGGCGTCGTCGCGGACCTCGCCGCCGGTCTTGAGGACCAGGAACACCGCGCCGTGCAGGGCGAACAGGATGCCGGTCGCCAGGCCACCGAGCAGGGCGTACGGGCTGAGCAGATCCCACACCGAGCCGACGATCTGCCGCTCCGCGTTCAGCGGCACGCCGCGCACCAGGTTCGCGAACACCCAGCCCCAGGCCAGCGCGGGGATCCAGGAGCCGATCCCGATGCCGATATCGCACCAGGCCCGCCATTTCGGATCGTTGATCTTGGCGCGGTACTCGATCGCGCAGATCCGCAGGATCAGCGCCACCAGCAGGAGCAACAGCGCCAGGTAGAACCCGGAGAACATGCTCGCGTACCACTCGGGGAACGCCGCGAACATCGCGCCGCCCGCGGTGATCAGCCACACCTCGTTGGCGTCCCACACGGGTCCGATCGTGTTGAGCACGACCCGCTTACGGGTATCGGAGCCCTTGCCGAGGATCGGCATCAGCATGCCGACGCCGAAGTCGAAGCCCTCCAGCACGAAGTAGCCGGTGAAGAGCACGCCGATCAGGACGAACCAGAATTGCTGCAGATCCATCACCGGCTCCTAGTAAGCGAAGGAAAGTTGCTCGACGGCAGGCTCTTCCGGTTTGCGATGCCTGCCGGTGTCCGGGCCGTCGGGCCCGTCGTCCGGGGTCGGCGGCGTCGGCGCGTCCGGCCCGGCGATCGTGTACCGGCGGATGAGGTAGAACCACACCACCGCCAGCACGCCGTAGAGCAGGGTGAACACGATCAGCGAGAACACCACCGTCGCCGGCGCGTGGTCGGAGACGGCCTGCTGCACCGTCATCCGGATGTTCGGGTCGCCGGTCGGGTTGGGCACCACCGCCCACGGCTGACGGCCCATCTCGGTGAACACCCAGCCCGCGCTGTTGGCCAGGAAGGGCGTGGGGATCGCGATCAGGCAGAGCCAGGAGAACCAGCGCTGGTCGGGCACGCGGCCGCCGCGGGTCACCCAGAAGCCGACGAGCAGCAGCAGCACCGAACCGGCGGCCAGGCCGATCATCGCGCGGAACGACCAGTAGGTGACGAACAGGTTCGGCCGGTAGTCGCCGGGACCGTACTTGACGGTGTAGGTCTGCTGCAGGTCGACGACGCCGTCGAGGGTGACGCCGGTGAACTGGCCCTCGGCCAGGTACGGCAGCACGTAGGGCACCTCGAGCACGTGGGTGACGCTGTCGCAGTTGTTGTGCGTGCCGACGGTCAGGATGGAGAAGTCGGGGTCGGTCTGGGTGTGGCACAGCGATTCCGCCGAGGCCATCTTCATCGGCTGCTGTTCGAACATCAGCTTGCCCTGGATGTCACCGGTGAAGATCACCGCGACGCCGGCCAGCGCGACCACCACCAGCGAGGCCCGCCCGACCGGGCGCCACATCGTGCGCGCCTCGTCGAGTTTCGCCGGGTCGCCGCTGCGCGCGTTGCGCACCATCCACCAGCCGGCGATACCGGCGACGAAGGTGCCCGCGGTGAGGAACGCGCCCGCGACGACGTGCGGGAACGCGGCCAGCGTCGTGTTGTTGGTGAGCAGCGCCCAGATGCTGTCCAGCTCGGCGCGTCCGGTCTCGGGGTTGTAGTGCGCGCCGACCGGGTGCTGCATGAACGAGTTCGCGGCGACGATGAAGTAGGCCGAGGCGTTCACGCCGAACGCGACGATCCAGATCGTGGCCAGGTGCACCAGTTTCGGGAGCCGGGTCCAGCCGAAGATCCACAGGCCGATGAACGTCGACTCCATGAAGAACGCGATGAGCGCTTCCAGCGCCAGTGGCGCGCCGAAGACGTCACCGATGAAGCGGGAGTACTCGCTCCAGTTCATCCCGAACTGGAATTCCTGGACGATGCCGGTCGCGACGCCGATGGCGAAGTTGATCAGGAACAGTTTGCCGAAGAACTTCGTGAGGCGGTACCAGTGTTCCTTGCCGGTGATCACCCAGGCGGTCTGCATCATGGCGATCAGCGGCGCGAGACCGATGGTCAGCGGTACGAAGATGAAGTGATAGACGGTGGTGATTCCGAATTGCCACCGGGAGACGTCCACAATGTCCATCCGACCCTCCAGCTTCTACTACGACAAGTCGTAGTAGATCGTACGCCCGGATTTACCCCCGTGGCGCGTGACAACCGCCACGACACGCCGAAAAGTTGCTGCACGATTGGATATACGCGGTCCGACCGGGCAATCCCGGCGCCGCAGGGGCACGCCCACCCGTGCCCCTCACACGACTCACCAGTCGCCGATGGTCCCCGGCCGCTCGATCCCCAGATCCACCATATCGATGATTTCCTGCGCGTTGTCCGGTGCCGACATGCGCACACCGTCGAGCTGGTTCACCCGCGCGGCCAGCGTGATGCTCGACAGCAGCCAGATGCTGTCGCAGTCGAACAGGTCGGCGGTGAACAGCGACTGGTACTTGCACTCCCAGCCCTGCTTCTCGGCGACCGCGAACAGCGAACGCTGGGTTACCCCGGGCAGCACACCGCTCTTCGCGGGCGGGGTGATGAGCTGCTTGTCACGGGCGATCACCACGGTCGAGCGCGGGCCCTCGAGCACGCGGTGCTCGGTGCTGTGGAAGATCACGTCCTCGGCGCCCATCCGCCGGGCGAAGCGCAGCGCGGCCATGTTGGTCGCGTAGGACAGCGTCTTCGCGCCGAGCAGCTGCCACGGCGCGGCCTGCGCGAGGTCGACCGAGATGCCGCGGGCCAGCGACATCACCTTGACGCCTTCGGCGCGGGCGGTCGCGACGCGGGCCGGGACCGGGGAGACGAGCACATACGCGGTGGGCTTCGGGTCCGTCGAGGTCAGGCCGGTCGGCGCGTCGTATTCCGAGTCACGGCCGCGGGTGTAGATCAGCCGCAGCAAGCCCTCTTCCTCGGCACCCCATTCCTTGACCGCGACCTCGACGGCGGCGCGCCACTTCGACAGTCCCGGCTCCGGCAGATCCAGCGCCTGCGCCGAGCGGCGCAGCCTGGCCAGGTGGAATTCCAGCGCGGTCGCCGTGCCGCCGCGCACCAAAATAGTTTCGAAGACGCCATCGCCGCGCAGTGCGCCTATGTCGTCGGCATAAAGCGACGGCGCGTCCGCATCAGCGACCGCGCCGTCGAGTGTCACAAGAACCCGTTCTCCCATGTGACGAGCGTAGGCGTTATCGGTCCGTTATGCCTATGGCTGCTCCAATTCGGACGCCCGGCTGCGGCGCGTGTCGGTGGACGCGCCTACAGTGGGTGATGTGTCGGTGGTCGTCGCCCCCAGTCCTGTTCTCCACACTCCGGGTGCTGTCGCGGGCGCGCCGGGTTCCCCGGACGCTGCCGTCGCCTGGCATTACGGCGATCCGTTCGGTGAACAGAAGGCCGCCGCGCAGCAAGTCGCGGTGGTCGATCGCTCCCATCGCGCCGTCGCCACGATCACCGGCGCCGAGCGCCTGAGCTGGCTGCACACCATCACCAGCCAGCACATCGCCGCGCTGCCCGACGGGCACAGCGCCGAGAATCTCGACCTCGACCTCAACGGCCGCGTGCAGCACCACTTCGTGCTCACCGACCTCGACGGCACCGCCTGGCTCGACACCGAGGCCGAGCGCGGTGCCGAACTGCTGTCGTTCCTGCAGAAGATGGTCTTCTGGGCCGACGCCAAGCCCGTGGCCGCGCCCGACTACGCCGTACTGAGCCTGCTCGGCCCGCAGGTCGGCACGCTGCTCGGCGCGCTCGGCATCGATGCGCTGCCCGAGGTGTACGTCGCCGTGGCGCTGCCGGGCGGCGGCTTCCTGCGCCGGATGCCGTGGCCGGGTGAGGACGCCTTCGACCTCGTCGTCCCGCGCGCCGACCTCACCGCCTGGTGGAGCAAGCTCACCCAGGCCGGGGCCGCGCCGGCGGGCATGTGGGCCTTCGAGGCGCTGCGGGTGGCCGCGCTGCGGCCGCGCATCGGCGTCGACACCGACGAGCGCACCATCCCGCACGAGGCCCGCTGGATCGGCGGCGTCGACGAGCACGGCGCGGTGCACCTGAACAAGGGCTGCTACCGCGGCCAGGAGACGGTCGCCCGGGTGCACAACCTGGGCAAGCCACCGCGCAACCTGGTGCTGCTGCACCTGGACGGTTCCGCCGACGAGCGCCCGGCCACCGGCGACGACGTCACCGCGGGCGGCCGCACCGTCGGCAGGCTCGGCACCGTCGTCGACCACTACGAACTCGGTCCGATCGCGCTGGCGCTGGTCAAGCGGTCGGTCCCCGCCGGCACCGAACTGGTGGTCGGCACCATGGCCGCCGCCATCGACCCCGACTCCGTCCCCGCCGACGACGTCGTGCAGGCGGGCCGGGCCGCCGTCGACCGGCTGCGCGGGCGATGAGCCGCCCGCTCCTGCGTGTCGGTGACACCGGCCGGGTCGAGGCCGTGTGCGTCGTGCACGCCGAGATCGAGGTCCGCGGCCGGGTCGGCCGCAGCGCGATCGACAAGCGTCCCGTCGACGGCCGGGTCGCGGTGAGCGCGCTCGGCCTGGCCGGTGACCACGTCTGCGACACCGTCAACCACGGCGGCGTGCACCAGGCCGTCTACGCCTACGACGAGCACGATGCCCGCCGCTGGGGCGGCGAACTCGACCGCGACCTGCCCGCCGGCTGGTTCGGCGAGAACCTGCGGCTGAGCGGGCTGCCGATCAGCGACGCGGTGCTCGGCGCGCACCTCACGATCGGCGACACCCTGCTCGAGGTCAGCGCGCCGCGGGTGCCCTGCTCGAGCTTCCAGCAGTGGACCGGCGAACGGCAGTGGGTGAAGCGCTTCACGCTGCGCTCCGACACCGGCGCCTACTTCCGGGTGCTGACCGAGGGCACGATCGGCGCGGGCGACGAGGCGCGCGTGGTGCACGTCCCCGCGCACGGCATCACCGTGCGCGACGTGTTCACCGGCGCCGACCCCGCCCTGCTCGAACGTCTGCGGACCGAGGAGCCGACCATCTCCGACGACGTCCGCAGGCAGATCGACCGGCACACCAGAACCCGCGCCGACGTCGACCTGGAGGTGCGGTCATGAGCGTGGAACTGGTCGAGGTCGTTCGCTCGGGCTTCCGTGAGTGCGTGCACCGCGGGTCGGTGGTGGTGCTCGACGCCGACGGCACCCCGACGCTCGAACTCGGTGAGGTGCACGGCCCGATCTTCCCGCGTTCGACCAACAAGCCGATGCAGGCGCTGACCCTGCTGCGCAACGGTTTCGACCCCGTCGACGACGACGAACTGGCCGTGGCCACCGCCTCGCATTTCGGCGAGCCCGACCACATCGCCCTGGTCCGCAGGCTGCTCGACCGCTACGGCTTCAGCCCGACCGACCTCGCCTGCCCGCCCGACCTGCCCTTCGAGGAGCGGGCCCGTGCCGCCGCGCTCACCGGCTCTGGCCCGAGCCCGCTGTACATGAACTGCTCGGGCAAACACGCGGCGATGCTGGCCACCTGCGTGATCAACGACTGGCCGCGCACCGGGTATCTCGACGTCGAGCACCCGTTGCAGCAGGCCGTACTCGCCACCGTCGCCGACGTCACCGGCGAACCGGAGACCGACCTGGGCATCGACGGCTGCGGCCTGCCGATCGTGCCCGTCTCGCTGATCAATCTCGCGCGCGCGTTCGCCGGCTTCACCACGGCCGAGCCCGGTACCGCGCCGCGCCGGATCGCCGATGCCGTTCGGGCGAATCCGCGAGTGATTTCGGGCACGAAGGGCCCGGACCTGCTGGCCATGGCGGCGACCCCCGGCCTGTTCTGCAAGATCGGCGCGGACGGCGTGCACGCGGGCGCGCTCCCCGACGGCCGGGCCTTCGCGTACAAGATCGACGACGGTCACGACCGGGCCAGGATGCCGCTGACGCTGGCGATTCTGCGCAGGCTCGGGGTCGACTGGACCGACCGGCACACCGACCTCGCGGCCACCGCGGTGCTCGGCGGCGACGCCAGAGTCGGCGTCATCCGGGCGATCCCGGGAGTGCTCTGAGACCAGGCGGTTCGGGCGAAGAAGGGGCAAACGGCGGCGGTTCGGTAGTTCTTCACCCACTCCTGGGAGCGCGACCGTCTAACACACGCTAAAGTGTCTGTCAGGAAGAGTATTAATTCGAACGGGGCCGCCAACAAACCCCAGGCCGCCCCGCAGTGACGCGAGGGGGTCAGCCATGGGCCGTGGCCGGGCTAAGGCAAAGCAGACCAAAGTCGCACGTGAGCTCAAGTACAGCTCCGCGCCGACCGACTTCGCGAGCCTTCAGCGCGAGCTGTCGGATAGCACTCCGCACTCTCAACCGAGAAGTGGCGGCGTGATTTCCGATGAGCACGACGCAGACGAGTCGGCATCCCGTTGGAACAACGAGGACGACGACTACGACAGCTGGCGCCGCTGACCGAACGCCGGTGAAGGGGGAGGCCAACGCGGCCTCCCCCTTCAGCCGTTGTCCGGTCCACGGCGCCAGGCTCGCAGGAGTACGGCGAACATCCGAATAGACGACGAGCGTCCTGTGCACACACAGGACGCTCGTCGTGTTCGCCGCCTCGAGGCCCCGACCGCCCCGAGCCGACGGGCACCTACCCCACTCGCTCGGGATAGCCGTTTCTACGGCGAACAAACAAACCGCTGCAAAGACGTGAGCCGGGCCGCAGCAGCGACCCGGCTCACGTGGTGGAGACAGTGCGTCAGAACCTGGGGTGATCGCCCAGCAGCACGGCGCGCGGGGCGTCGGCGTCGGCGGCCTTCTTGACCTGGCCCAGGGTCCAGCAGTCGATGTGGCGAGCGGTGAGCACCGCCAGCGCGCGGTCGGCGTCCTCGGGCGCGACGATGGCGACCATGCCGACGCCCATGTTGAACGTCTTCTCCATCTCGACGCGCTCGACGCGACCGCGCTGGGCGATCAGCTTGAACACCGGCGCCGGGTTCCAGGTGCCGCGGTCCAGCTCGGCGACCAGGCCTGCGGGCAGCACGCGCGCCAGGTTGGCGGCCAGGCCACCACCGGTGACGTGCGAGAAGGTGCGCACATCGGTCTCGGCGATCAGCGCGAGGCAGTCCTTGGCATAGATGCGGGTCGGCTCGAGCAGCTCCTCACCGAGGGTGCGGCCGAACTCCTCGACGTAGCCGGTCAGCGACATCCGGTCGATATCGAGCAGGACCTTGCGGGCCAGGCTGTAGCCGTTGGAGTGCAGGCCCGAGGAGCCCATCGCGATGACGACGTCGCCGGGGCGAACGCGGTCGGGGCCGAGCACCGAGTCGGCCTCCACGACGCCGACGCCGGTGGCGGACAGGTCGTAGTCGTCCGGGTCCATCAGGCCCGGGTGCTCCGCGGTCTCGCCGCCGAGCAGCGCGCAACCGGCCTTGATGCAGCCCTCGGCGATGCCGGAGACCAGCTCGGCGACCTTCTCCGGGACGACCTTGCCGATGGCGATGTAGTCCTGCAGGAACAGCGGCTCGGCGCCACAGACCACCAGGTCGTCGACGACCATGGCGACCAGGTCGAGGCCGACGGTGTCGTGCTTGTCCAGCGCCTGGGCGACAGCGATCTTCGTGCCGACACCGTCGGTGGACGCGGCCAGCAGCGGCTCGCGGTATCCGCCCTTGAGGGCGAACAGGCCGGCGAAGCCACCTAGCCCACCCTGCACCTCGGGTCGGCTGGCCTTCTTCGCCAATGGTCCGAACAATTCGACGGCGCGGTCACCCGCTTCGATGTCCACGCCTGCCGCGGCGTAGGAAGCGCCGGCACCGCTGGGGGTCTGTTCAGTCATTGTGGGGGAAAGCTCCAAACCGAATCGGCGGACAGATGCCTAGTAACTCTAAGTGATCCGCCGGTTCAGCCCGCTGGCGGCTCCTAACTCATTGTTCCAGCTCCGTGGCGAAAGTGGCGGCGATCTCAGCCCGGCGCCCGCGCTGTCGCACGGGGTCGGGGACGGGGACCGCGGCGACCAGGCGGCGGGTGTACTCGTGGCGCGGGTGGCGCAGGATCTGTTCGTTGTCGCCTTCCTCGACGCAGGATCCCTCGCGCAGCACCATGATCCGATCGGCGAGCTGGTCGACGACGGCGAGGTCGTGGCTGATGAACAGGCAGGCCCAGCCGCACTCGCGTTGCAGCTGCGCGAACAGCTCGAGCACCGCCGCCTGCACCGAGACGTCGAGCGCGCTGGTCGGCTCGTCGGCCACCAGCAGGTCGGGATCGAGCACCAGCGCCCTGGCCAGACTGGCCCGCTGCCGCTGCCCGCCGGACAACTCGTGCGGGTACCGCTGCTCGGTGCCCGCGGGGAGCTGGACGTCGTCGAGCAGCTTCCTGACCCTGGCCAGGACGGCGTCCCGGTCGCCGGTGCGGTGCACCACCATCGGCTCGGCCACGCACTCGCCGATGGTCAGGCGCGGATTGAGCGAGCCCGCCGGGTCCTGGAAGACGAACCCGAAGCGCCGCCGGATGGGCCGCAGCTTGCGCTGGGACAGCTCCGCGATGTCCTGCCCACGGATCAGCACCCGCCCCGAGGTGGGCCGCTGGAGTGCCGCGACGCACCGGCCGATGGTCGACTTGCCCGACCCCGACTCCCCCACCAGCCCGAGCGTCTCCCCCGGCCGGATCCGCAGGCTGACCCCGTCGACGGCCCGGAACGCGGGCCGCCCGAACGGCCCGGGGAACTGGACCACCAGATCGCGCACCGCGAGCACCGGCTCGGCGTCGGGGTCGATGGCGGGTCGCGCGCTGGTCGCCGCCCCCAGATGCGGGACGGCGGCCAGCAGCGCCCTGGTGTACTCCGCCTGCGGGCTCGCGAACAGCTCGTGCACCGGCGCCTGCTCGACGACCTCGCCCGCCCGCATCACCACCACCCGGTCGGCCAGGTCGGCCACCACGCCCATGTTGTGGGTGATCAGCACGATCGCGCTGCCCAGCCGGTCGCGCAGGTCGCGCAGCAGTTCCAGGATCTCGGCCTGCACGGTGACGTCGAGCGCGGTGGTCGGCTCGTCGGCGATGATCACCTTGGGCTCGCACGCGATGGCGATGGCGATCATCACCCGCTGCTTCTGCCCGCCGGAGAGCTGGTGCGGGTAGTAGTCGACCCGGTGCTCCGGATCGGGCAGCCCGACCGTGCGCAACAGTTCGATCGCCTTGGCCCTGGCGTCCTTGCGGCCCATCCCGCTGTGCGCGCGCAGGGCTTCGCAGATCTGGAAGCCCGCGGTGAACAGCGGGTCGAGCGCGCGGGCCGGCTCCTGGAAGACCATCGAGACCGCGCCGCCGCGCAACGCGGTCAGCTGTTTCTCGGTCATCGAGGTCACCGCGCGGTCGCCCAGGGTGACCAGCCCGCGCACCTGCGCGGTGTGCGGCAGCAGCCCGATCGCGGTGCGCGAGCTCACCGACTTGCCCGACCCTGACTCGCCGACGATGGCGAGCACCTCGCCGGGGAACACCTCGTAGGACACCTCCCGCACGGCCGCGACCGGCCCGCTGTCGGTGGCGAAGGTCACCGACAGCCCCGACACCGACAGCGCGGGGGTGCGGATCGCCGTCTCAGTCATCGGTCTTCTCCTTCTCGTCCACCGTGGTGACCGCCCGCCGGGTGCGCAGCAGCGGGTTCAGCGTCTCGTCGATGCTCTCCCCGACCAGCGTCATCCCGAGGACGACGAGCACGATCGCGGTGCCGGGGAAGATCGAGGTCCACCAGATCCCGTTGGACACGTCGTTGAGCGCCTTGTTCAGGTCGTAGCCCCATTCGGCGGCCTGGGTCGGCTCGATGCCGAAGCCGAGGAAACCGAGCGCGGCCAGCGTCAGGATGGCGTCGGCGGCGTTGATGGTGATGATCACCGGCAGCGAGCCGGTGACGTTGGACAGGATGTGCCGGAACATGATCCGCGCCGTCGAGGCGCCGGTGACCCGCGCCGCGTCCACGTACGGCTCGGTCTTCACCGCCACCGTCGCGTTGCGCACGACCCGGAAGTACTGCGGCACATAGACAACCGTGATCGCGATGGCCGCCGACAGCATGCCGCCGAGACTGCTCGACGTACCGCCCGCCACGACGATCGACACAACGATGGCCAGCAGCAGCGACGGGAACGCGTAGATGGCGTCCATGACCAGCACCAGCACCCGGTCGACCCAGCGCCCGACGAACCCGGACAGCAGCCCGAGCGGCACCCCGACCAGCAGCGAGAGCACCACCGCGATCACGATCACCAGCAGCGCGGTGCGCGCGCCGAACAGCACCCGGCTGAACACGTCCTCGCTGCGCACCGAGGTACCGAACCAGTGCTCGGCCGACGGCCCCTGCTGCGGCACGAAAGCGACACCGTCGGCGCTGTTCTGGGCCAGCCCGTAGGGCGCGAGCAGTGGCGCGAACACCGCGACGAACACGAAACCCGCGACCAGCACCAGCCCCGTGACGAGCGTGATCCGTTGCAGCCCAGCGGTCATCGACAGCAGCCCGGCACCCGGTATCCGGCGCCGCTTCACCGTTGCGGTGCTCATCAGAACCTCACCCTCGGGTCGATCAGCGCGACGATGGCGTCGACGACGAAGCTCATCACCGCGACCACCAGCGCGATGAACGCGACGATGCCCTGCACCGCGATGAAGTCACGCGCCCGCAGATACTCGGCGAGCTGATAGCCGAGGCCCTTCCATTCGAAGGTGGTCTCGGTGAGCACCGCGCCGCCGAGCATCATCGCGATGCACATGCCCATCACCGTGATGATCGGGATCAGCGCGTTGCGCACCGCGTGTCTGCCGGTGACCACACGCTTCGACAGGCCGCGCGCCTTGGCCGCCTCCACGTAGTCGCTGCGCAGCGTCTGGATCAGGTTCACCCGCACCAGCCGCAGGAAGATGCCGCCGGTGAGCAGGCCAAGGGCCACGGCGGGCAGGACCGCGTGCTCGAGCACGTCGAGCACATAGGACGGTTCGCCGTACAGGATCGAGTCGATGATCAGGATGTTCGTCTTCGGCGAGACGTGCTGTAGCGCGAGTTCCACATCGGTACTCGCCCGCCCGCCGACCGGGAACCAGCCGAGCCACACCGAGAAGATCAGCTTGAGCAGCATGCCGACGAAGAACACCGGCGCCGCGTACGCGAGCACCGCCGAGAACCGCAGCACCGCGTCCGAGGTCGAATCCCGGTGTGTCGCGGCGTATCTGCCCAGCGGCACGCCCACGGCGAAGGCCACCAGCAGACCCCAGAACACCAGCTCGAACGTGGCGGCGCCGTAGGTGATCACCACCTCGCCGATGGCCTGGTTGTCCTGCGTCCGCCCGAAGTCACCGTGCAGGAAACCGGTGAGGTACTCCCAATACTGGGTCAGGATCGGACGATTGAGGCCGGCCGCCTCCTTGCGCTGCTCGATCTGGTCCTGGGTCAGCCGGCCACCCATCGCCGCGCTGATCGGGTCGCCGATCACCCGCATCAGGAAGAACACCACCGTCACCAGCAACCACGCGGTCGGCAGAATCAGCAGCAGCCGGATCAGCAGGTACCGCAGCAGCGCCACCTGGCGGGAACCCCCGCCGCGCGTCCACCCGAAACGCCGCGCCCGGATCAGCAATCCGGGCGCGGCGGGTACGTCACTCACTTGCTCAGTACCGTGAACCGGAACTTGAAGGAGCCGTCGAGGGTCTGATCGACACCAGAGACCCCGGGCTTGGACACCGCGACCTGCTTACCCGACAGCAGCGGGAGCGTGGGCAGGAAGTTCTGCGCCAGGTCGGTCTGGATCTTCCGCAGCAGCTCGACCCGCTTGGCCGGATCGGATTCGGTGGTCTCGGCGGTCAGCTGGGCGTTGATGCCGGGGTTCTCGAAGTGCGACTGCAGGAAGTTGTTCGGGCCGAAGAACGGCGAGAGGTAGTTGTCGGCGTCCGGGAAGTCCGGGAACCAGCCGAACTGGTACATCGGGTAGCCGTCGGAGGCCCGTTCCTTCTGGTAGGTCACCCATTCCGTGGACTGCAGGTTCACCTTGAACAGGCCCGACGCCTCGAGCTGCGACTTCACCGCGGCGTACTCCTCGGACGAGCTGGAGCCGTAGTGGTCCGGGTTGTACTGCAGGTTCAGCGTCACCGGGGTGGCCACGCCCGCGTCGGCCAGGAACTTCGCCGCCGCCGTCTTGTCCGGCTTGGCGCCGTAGAGCTGCTTCAGCGGCTCGGCCGCACCCGTCATGCCCTGCGGCACATAGCCGTACGCGGGCTGATAGGTGTTCTTGTACACCGCCGACGCCAGCGCCTCGCGGTCCACCGAGGACGCGAACGCCTTGCGCACGGCCAGCTTCTGCTCGGGGGTGTTGCCCGGCATCGTGTTCATGTTGAACACGATGTAGCGCAGCTCGCCGCCGGGCCCGTCGGTGACCTTCACCTTGGAATCGGCACGCAGGGAATCGATGTCGGTGGGCGTGAACGAGCGGTAGCCGACGTCGATGGCGCCGTTCTGCAGGTCCAGCTTGAGGTTGTCGGAGGTGGCGTAGTACTTGGTCGAGACCGTGGAGTTCTTCGGCGTGCCGAGGATGCCCTGGTAGTCCGGGTTGGCCCGGTACTCGACCAGCTTGTTCTTGTCGTAGCTGGTGATCGTGTACGGCCCGGAATAGCCCTTGCCCGCGACGACCTCGTCGTCGGTGGCGACCTTGTCGGCCGGGAACACCTTCTCGTCGACGATCGGGCCCGCCTGGGTCGGCAGGATCGTCGGGAAGGTCTGGTCGTTGGCGACCTTGAGCGTGAACGCGACGGTGAGATCGTCGACCACATCGGTCTTGTCGAGATTACCGAGCAGCGAAGCGGGACCGTGCGGATCGTTGATCTTCAGCATCCGGTCGAAGGAGAACTTGACGCTCTTGGCGGTCAACGGATTTCCGCTGGCGAATTTCAGCCCGGATTTGATCTTGCAGGTGTACACGGTAGGCGTGCTGAACTCGCACTTCTCCGCCGCGTCGGGTTTGGGTGTGGTGTCGCCGGGCGCGAAATTCAGCAGATACGAATAGATCTGGTTCTCCACCAGCAGCGAGCCGTTGTCGTAGGCGGCCGCCGGGTCGAGCGAGAAGATCTTGTCCGTCGTGCCGACGACCAGCCCCGCCCCGGACCCCGCCTCATCGGTGCGCCCCGAACCGCAACCCGCCAGCGCGGCCGCGACCACCGCCGCGACACCCACTGCGGCAACTTGTTTCGCGCGATTCTTGCGAGCGCTCAATGCACTGTTCAACATCAGGTCCCATTCTCGAACGCCACGTCGCCGCCGCGCCCGGATCACGGGAGCGGCGACCACACGGTGAGCCAGCGATATATCGGGGGACCGTACAGGCGAACCATTACCGCCCAGTTTCAAATCGGGCGAAAAATTGCGGGGATGTTATGAACTAATCTTACGTAATTATCGGTTACCGGAAATATTCACGTACACAGCGCAAAAGGGGCCGATCAGGTTTATCCTGACCGGCCCCTCCTGGAAAGCGTTGCGGCGCTACGGCCTGCTCAGCGCGTCGACATTCACGTTCTCGCCCAGCAGCTTCGACTCCGGCTGACCCGAGAGCATGCCCTCGAGGACGTTCTTGCCGATGGCCGCTTCCTGCGGCAGCGGGATCGGGTAGTCGCCGGTGAAGCAGGCGGTGCACAGCCGGGTCGCCGGCTGCTCCGTGGCGGCGATCATGCCCTCGGTGGAGATGTAGCCGAGGCTGTCGGCACCGATCGAGCGGCGCACGTTCTCCACCATGTCGGCGTAGCTGTCGTCGGCGCCCGTGCCGTTGGCGATCAGCTCCGCACGCGAGGCGAAGTCGATGCCGTAGAAGCAGGGCCACTTCACCGGCGGCGAGGCGATGCGGACGTGGATCTCCAGTGCCCCCGCCTCCCGCAGCATGCGGATCAGCGCGCGCTGGGTGTTGCCGCGCACGATCGAGTCGTCGACGACGATGAGCCGCTTGCCGCGGATCACCTCGCGCAGCGGGTTCAGCTTGAGCCGGATACCCAGCTGACGGATGGTCTGGCTCGGCTGGATGAAGGTGCGGCCCACGTAGGCGTTCTTCATCAGGCCCTGGCCGTAGGGGATGCCGGAACCCTGGGCGTAGCCGACCGCGGCGGGCGTACCCGACTCGGGCACCGGGATCACCAGATCGGCCTCGATCGGGTGCTCCTTGGCCAGCTTGCGGCCGATCTCCACGCGGGTGGAGTGCACCGAGCGCCCGGCGATGGTGGTGTCGGGGCGGGCCAGGTACACGTACTCGAAGACGCAGCCCTTGGGCTCGGGGTTGGCGAAGCGCATGGAGCGCACGCCGTCGGAGTCGATGGCCAGCAGCTCGCCCGGCTCGATCTCGCGGACGAACGCGGCGCCGACGATGTCGAGCGCGGCGGTCTCGGAGGCGACCACCCAGCCGCGGTCGAGCCTGCCCAGCACCAGCGGGCGCACGCCGTGCGGGTCACGCGCGGCGTAGAGGGTGTGCTCGTCCATGAAGGTCAGGCAGAACGCGCCGCGCAGCTGCGGCAGCAGCTCCATCGCGGCCTGCTCGATGGACGAGTCGGCCGCGGCGTGCGCCAGCAGCGCGGTGACGATGTCGGAATCGGAGGTCGCGCCGGTCATCTGCGGGCGGCCGTCGATGACGCCCGCCCCGATCAGGCCGAGTTCGCGAGCGCGCCCGGCCAGTTCGGCGGTGTTGACCAGGTTGCCGTTGTGCCCCAGCGCCAGGCCGGAGCCGACGGCGGTGGTGCGGAAGATCGGCTGCGCGTTCTCCCAGGTGACGCCACCGGTGGTGGAGTAGCGACAGTGACCGACGGCGATATGCCCCGGCATCGCGCCGAGGGTCTGCTCGTCGAAGACCTGGGAGACCAGGCCGAGATCCTTGAAGACCAGGATCTGGGAGCCGTCGGAGACGGCGATACCGGCCGCCTCCTGCCCGCGATGCTGCAGGGCGTACAGGCCGTAGTAGGTGAGCTTGGCGACGTCCTCATCGGGAGCCCAGACGCCGAAGACGCCGCACTCCTCCCGGGGCTCGTTCTCGGGCTCTAGGGGGTCATTCACCGTTTGCTCCCTGTTCGGGCGGGCTGGGGGCACCCGTCATTCTACGGGTGATTCGCACCGCGACGTACACCGCGGCGCAAACCTCGCGCAATCGACCGCGGGCGATCACACGGATTCCGGGAGGCACAGCTGCTACCGTGCCGATCGTGACCACCGATGGCAGTGCGCACGAACCCGCTGATTCCCCTACGGTCAACGCCGATTCGGAACCGGGGGATTCCGGGACAGCACCCCGGACCGATGCGACGTCGGCCACAGTCCGGATCTCTCCCCGGCAGTGGGTCAGGATCATCGTGGCGCCGACCACTGTTCTCGCGGTCGTGCTGTCCCTGCTCGGCATCATGTACCTGGCCTACATCGCCGATCCGGAGGGCAACCTGCACGATTTCCCGGTCGTCCTGGTCAACCAGGATGTCGGTGACACCATCGACGTCGGCGGGCGGACCGAGCAGGTCAACTTCGGCAAGCAGGTGGCCGACGGCCTGGTCGCCGGTGTTCCCGCCGACCAGGTCGACCTGCGCGTGGTCGGGATCAGCGAGTCCGAACGGCTGATGCGCACCGCCCAGATCTACGGCGCCATCATCATCCCCAGCGACTTCAGCAAACGGCTGGGAATTCTCGGGGTCGGCAGCGTGGTCGGCGGCGAGATCGAGCGCCCGATCATCACCGTGCAGACCAACCCAGGGATGGGCCCGTACTCCGCCGGCATCGTCACCCGCATCGGCGCGCAGGCGATGGCCGAGGTGAACGAACAGGTCGGGCAGCAGCTGACCACGCGGGTCCGCGACACCATCGCCGCGACGCCCGCCGGCGCACCGGCACCCGAGATCTCCGGCGCCGCGCAGCTGACCCTGGCCCAGCCGATCCAGGTGGTCGAGCAGGACTGGCGACCGCTGCGCGCGGGCTCGGGACTCGGCCTGACCGCCTTCTTCTACGCGTTGCTGATCCTGATGGCCGGCGTGGTCGGCGCGATGGTCATCCACACGATGGTCGATGCCCAGCTGGGTTTCCAGCCCACCGAGTACGGCCCCTGGTACGTGCACTATCCGCCGACGCCGATCTCCCGGTTCCACACCCTGCTGATCAAGTGGGGCGTGATGGTCGTCGTCGCCGTCGTGGTCTCGCTGCTCTACCTGGCGGTGGCGAAGGTCCTCGGCGTGGCCGGTGACCAGCCGACGCAGCTGCTGCTGTTCTCGATGCTCGCGCTGATCGCGGTCGGGATGACCTGTATGGCCTCGCTCGCCGCCTTCGGCACCGCGGGCCTGCTGATCAACCTGGCGGTGTTCGTGATCCTCGGCCTGCCCTCGTCGAGCGGCACCGTCCCGATCCAGGCGGTCCCGACCTACATCGCCTGGCTGGCCGAGTTCGAGCCGATGCATCAGGTGTACCTGGGCATGCGCTCGATCCTGTACTTCGAATCCGACTACACCGCGGGACTGGGCCGGGGAATCTGGATGTCGCTGCTCGGGCTGTTCCTGGCGCTGGTCGGCGGTGTGGCGATCACCAAGTACTACGACTTCAAGGGACTGCACCGGGAGAACATGGTCGGCAAGAAAGAGACCGCCTGACACCGTCCTCGTCACCCGCTACGGCCCCGTCTCCTCCGGGGCCAGCGGGACGATCGGCAGCCATCCGGCGATCTCGCCCGCGCGCAGCCCCGAGACCGACAGCGCGCCGGAACGCACCGCGTCGTCGAACTCCAGCAGGCCCGTGGCCAGCAGCAACCAGGTTCGCGGGTCGGTCTCCACCACGTTCGGCGGGGTTCCCCTGGTGTGCCGTGGACCCTCGATGCACTGCACGGCGACGAACGGTGGCACCCGGACCTCCACCGAGTGCCCCGGCGCGTCCGCCGCCAGTGCCCTGGCCGTGCCCCGCACCGCCGCGGCCACCTGGGACCGCTCCGGCGCCGCCGCAGCCGCCGACCGCAGCCAGTCCGCCACCGCGAGCACCGCCGCCCGCACCTGCGCGGGCTCCACCGTCTTCCGTCCAGCCATCCCGGGAACGCTACCGAAGGGGTGCGACGGGTCAGCCGTGTCCGGCGCGGAGGGCATCGATGCGCAGGTCGAGGTACTCGACCATCATCGCGCGGGCGTCGACGCCGCCGAGCAGGGCGAGGCGCTTGGTGTGGGCGAGCAGGAGCAGGCCGGACAGGTGGGCCAGGACGTCGGCGGTGATGACGCGGGCGCGCTCCTCGGTGGCGCCGAGTTCCACCGCCGCCGAGACGATCGGGCCGAGGCCGCTCAGCATGGCCGCGTTGAGACCGGCGTCCAGTTCGGCGCCGAGGCCGTGCGGGCGGATGCCGCCGCGGAAGAGATAGAAGCCCAGGTCCAGGTCGCGGGGGTTACCGTCGTAGAAGTCGAAGAAGGCCAGGCCCGCGGCGCGGAACCGGGCGGCGGGGTCGTCGAGGACGGTCACCGCCGCCACCTCGGCCGAGAGCCGGGCCAGCGATTCGCCGAGCAGGGCGGCGTAGATGTGTTCCTTGCTCGGGAAGTAGGCGTAGAGCGCGCCGGGGGTGTAGCCGGCGGCGGTGGCGATGGCCCGGATATTGGCCGCGTCGACGCCGTCTTCCTCGAAGATCGTCCTGGCCGCGCGCAGGATGATCGCGCGCTTGGCCTCGGCGATCTCGTCGCGACGCCCCGCCCGGCTCGATGCGGCCACTGGTCCCCACTTCCCTTCGATCGGGGCCTCACGCTACATTCTGAACAACGTTCAGCACAGTGAACCACGTTCAGGAGGTGTCATGCCGAGCTCCACCGAGCCGACCGAACCGACGACCCTGCGGTTGCGCAGCTCCGACGAGCTGACCCTGGTGGCCGACAGCTTCGGCACCCCGGGCGGTCCGCTGGTCGTGATGCTGCACGGCGGCGGCCAGAACCGGCACTCGTGGAAGCGCACCGGCCGCGCCCTGGCCGCGGCGGGCATGCATGTCGTCGCGGTGGACGCCCGCGGCCACGGCGACAGCGACTGGTCGCCCACCCGCGACTACACCCGCGACGCCATGGTCGGCGACCTGCTCACCGTGCTCGACCAGCTCGGCGCCACCCCCGGCAACGGCGCGGTCGTCGTCGGCGCCAGCATGGGCGGCATCACCGGCCTGCTCGCCACCGCCACGCCCGGCGGCGCCGCCATCCGCGCGCTGGTGCTGGTCGACATCGTGCCGCGCTCGGAATCCGCCGGCGTGGAACGCGTCATGGACTTCCTCGGCAGGCACCGCGACGGCTTCGACACCCTCGACCAGGTCGCCGACGCGGTCGCCGCCTACCTCCCGCACCGCCCGCGCCCCGACAACGCCGACGGCCTGCTGCGCAACCTGCGCCAACGCGAGGGCCGCTGGTACTGGCACTGGGATCCGGACCTGCTCACCGGCCTCGAGGACAACCCACAGGCCCGCATCGACGACATGGAAGCCGCCGCCGAGGCCCTCACCATCCCGGTCCTGCTGGTCCGCGGCGGCAAGTCCGACGTGGTCAGCGACGAGGGCGCCGCCGCCTTCCTCGCCCTGGCCCCGCACGCCCGCCTGGCCGAGATCACCGCCGCCGCCCACACCGCCGCCGGCGACGACAACGACGCCTTCACCGACGCCGTAGCAGGCTTCGTCGCCACAGCCTGACCAGCGAAACAGGAGTGTCTAGTCGATTAGACTAGATTACTTCTATCCGACTAGACTAATCTGGTGATTGCACCGGAACCCACGCGCACGACCTTGAAGCGCCTCGTCGCGGCCGGATTCATCAGCCGACCGGGCAAAGGCAGCCACACGATGTGGATTTGCCGACATGGCGTCGTCACGGTGACCGTGGCATCCGGGCACAACTCGCAGTCACCAGGGATGGTCCGCACCGTCAACAAGGCGATCACCCAGTGCCAGGCGCAATGCACGGAGGAATCATGACCATCTACCAGATCGACGTGTCCCGGGACGACCGCTGGTGGATGATCCGAATCCCTCAACTGGACGGCGTCAACGGCAACATCGAAGGCCTCACCCAGGCGCGGCGCTACGCCGATATCGCCAAGGAAGCGACCGACTACATCTGCACGGTCGCCGATGTCGCCCCGTCGACGATCGAACTCGCCATCACCGCCCGGGTCGGCAGCACCGACGTGACCGCCGCCGCGGAGGAAGTCTCGCAAGCACGTGCCGAGGCCGCTCGCCAGGAAGCACACGCCATGCGGGTAGCGACCGCGACGGCCCGGCGTTTGGCCGCCGACGGGGTTCCGGTCCGGGACATCGGCGCCGTGCTCGGCGTGACCTTCCAGCGAGCATCCCAACTGGCGAATTCCTGAGCGGAAAACGACGGGCGGTCACGCCCCGCGACCCGACCTGAGTTCGATCCGCTGGGCCGCGAGTGGGAGCACTGCTCCCCCCGCGTTGATCGCCAGGTGCAGCAGGGCGGGGGCGGTCGCGCTGTCGGTGTGCCTGCGCAGTGCGCTGAAAACCAGACCGGCGAGGGTGGTGAGCGCGACGGTTCCTGGCACCGATTCGCCGGTGGCCTGGGCGGGCCGGATGTGGCACAGCCCGAAATCCAGCGCCCCCGCCAGGGCCGCGACTCGTGGTTCGATGGTCTCGTCGAGTAGTGGGTCGAGGGTGCCGCGGAACATCGCCTCCTCGGCTAGCACGGTGCCGACGGGGATGTGCAGGGCGATCCATTCGAGCGTGGAGGTCTCGGGCACGCGCTCGGCCACCTCGAGCGGCAGCTTTCGCAGCGCCGGAACCGCCAGCGCCACACCGTAACCGGCGAACACCAGCGCGGCACCACCCAGGCCCCAGCGAAATCCCTTGGCCGACGACCAGTTCGGCCTCCCCCCGAACACCATCGCGTAGCTCGCCGCGAAGCCGAGGTTCGCCACGGTGCGGCCACGCAGCCGAAGGCGCGACGCGGGCAGCAGCCAATTGCTCCACAGTGGTGGCAGACTCAGCGCGACACCCACCCGCACCCGCTCGCGCAGACCGAGTGCGCGTACTCCGCTGTGCCTCACGACCGCCCCTCGCACCCGCGATCCGGACACGCCACGGCCCACCGCCCACTGCGGGACGCGCGGTACGTGAGCGTCGTCGCGACCCGGCTCACTTCACGGCCCGCTCGTACTCGTCCGCCGATTCCAGTGCGGCCCGGATACTTTCGACGACCTCCGGGCTCACCCCCGGCGGCGCCCCGACCGCCAGCCACCCGTCCAGCACCAGACTCCCGTACCGGTGCCCGTGCCCGTCCGAAACCCCTTGGGCATTGGTGAGGTCCGCGGTGACCTGCCAGAAGGTCACGAACGGCGCCCACCGCATCTGGGTGGACACATCCGGTCCGCGCGGCTCGCTGAGCCAGTCCGGCTGGGTGAGGATCAGGTCGGCCGACCACCACACGATCGGGTCGGACGGGTGCTGGAGATAGGCGATGCGGGGTTCGCGCCAGGTCGCGGCGGGACCGAGATCGACCGCGTCATCGGCGAATCGGACGACGAGCCCGTCCGCGTACATCGGCGCCACCGCGGGCGAGCCGGGGTCGCGCCGGTCGACGAACTGCCGCCACAGCCGATTCGAATTCGGCGGCCCCACCCACAGCGCCCCGTCGACCTTCTCGCGCAGATCGCCGAGCCCGCCGAACGCCTCCTCCGAGCCCTGCGACCCCAGGCTCTCCCCGTAGACGAACAGCTTCGGCCGATGCTCCGGCGGCTGCGCCAGCCACCGCTGATATACCGCGTCGAACAGCTCCCGGCCCGCCGCGGCCGCCTTCTCCCGGTCCGACAGGAACGACAGCACGCTGGGCAGATACGAGTACTGCGTGGCGACGATGGCCGTATCACCCCCGTACAGGTACTCCACCGCGCCCGCCGCCGTCGCGTTGACCCAGCCGGTCCCGGTGGTGGTGACCACCACCATGGCCTCGCGCTCGAACGCGCCGGTCCGCTCGAGTTCGGCGACGGCCAGCTGCGCGGCGGTCTGCTCGCCGGTCACCGATTCCAGCCCGACGTAGACCCGAATCGGTTCGCGCGCGGTCTTTCCCGTCACCTCGGTGATGTCGTCGGCGCTCGGCCCGTTGGCGACGAACCAGCGGCCCTCGAACCCGAGGGTCTGCCACGGCGCGAGTGATTCCGGGCTGCCCGAGCGCTCCGGTTTCGCCGGCTGCAGCGCGTAGTCGGAGGTGTGGTCGTTGCGCACGCTGAACGCGGAGTTGGCGACCGCGAAGAACGCCCGCGAGGCGACACCGTTGAACACCGTCACCGCGAAGACGACCAGCACCAGCGCGCCCGCGGCGGGCGCGAGCTCGCGCGGCACCCGCACCCAGCGGTTGAGCTGGCGCGCCAGCACCAGCACCAGGATCCGCAGCGTCCGGTAGACGGCGACGACGGCGACTCCGACGGCCACACTGAGCAGCCCGGTCCGCAGGTAGGCGGGCGTCGTCGTGCCCGTCATCCCCATCAGCGAGGTGATCTCGCGCTGCCAGCGCGCCGACTGCACCAGCATCACCGCCGCGACCAGCGCGCAGACGACAAGCACGGTCGCCTTGATCGCGTAGCGCAGCCGATCCGACGGGCTCGGGATCGGGATCCGCGCGCGCACCCAGCGCCGGAAGAGCCATTCGAGCACACAGCCGAGCCCGTACCCGATCGCCGCGTTGATCCCGCTGATCAGACCCTGGAACAGCCAGTCGCGCGGGACCAACGACGGCGTCACCGACAGCGCGAAGAACAGCGTCGCCAGGACCAGGCCGGGGTAGTTGAGGTCGACGACGTCCTCGACCCGGCGCAGCAGCCGGGCGCCGCGCGCACGCAGCGTCACGAGGGTCGAGCCTGTCGCGGACACCAGACCAGTATGGCTGGCCGGTTTCGCCCAGCGGGGCGTTGTGGATGGCGGGTCGGTCACTCCCGGCCGGGTCCGGCAACTACCCATCGCACTCGAGTAGTTTCACGCGCCCGCGTGAATCCCCCGGTCAGCACACTGATGGACATGAGCACACCCAATGCCAAGCCGAAGAACACCTCGGCGTACATGGTCCAGGCCGCGATCGCGTTCGGCGTCAGCCTGATCGGCACCGGCGCCGGGATCGCCTACCTGCCGCTGGACGCCTGGCAGCGCGGCTTCCTCGCGATGTCGGGGCTGTTCCTCGTCACCAGTTGCTTCACCCTCGCCAAGGTGGTGCGCGACCAGCAGGAGGCCCAGTCCCTGATCGGCCGGATCGACGAGGCGCGGCTGGAACAGCTGATCGCCGAGCACAATCCGTTCCGATCGGTGTCGTAGCCGGGTCCGGGCAGCCCCGATCGAGGGGTTCGGCGCTGCCCGGCCCGGTTACTTCAGCTGATGCTCGGTGGCGGCCGACTCGACCAGGTACGCCTTGATCCGCTCCGCCAGTTCCGGTGTGTAGTCCGGTGGTTCGGCCACCGCGGCCCACGCGTCGGGCACCACGTTGCCGTAGTTGTGGCCGTGCCCGTTGGACACCGTCTGCGCGCGGGGCAGATCCGCCGCGACCTGCCAGAACGTGACGATCGGATACCATGACATCGCCGGGGACACATCGGGTCCGCGCTTCTCGCGCAGCCAATCCGGCTCGGAGAACAGCAGATCCGGTGACCACCACACCACCGGGTCGGACGCGTGCTGCAGGTAGACGATGCGCGGGTCGGTCCAGTTGTCCGAGGGCCTGCCCAGCTGATCGGCGCTCGCGGCGAAGCGCACCGAGAGCCCGTCCGCGAAGATCGGGGTGATCTCCTCGGTGCCCGGATCACGCCTGCGCACGAATTCCGACCACAGCCGGTTCGAGTTGGGCGGACCCACCCAGAGCACGCCGTCGGTGCGGTTGCGAATGTCGGCCAGGCCGGAGAACGCGCCCTCCGAGCCCTGCGAACCGAGGCTCTCGCCGTAGACCAGCAGCTTGGGCCTGGCGTCCGCGGGCAGCGCCGACCAGCGTTCGTACACCTTGTCGAACAGCAGCCGACCCATGGTCATCGACTTGTCGCGGTCGGACAGGAACGACAGGGCGCTGGGCAGATACGAGTACTGCGTCGCCACCAGGGCGCTGTCGCCGTTGTACATCAGCTCGATCGACTCGGCGCTGGTCGAGTCGACCCAGCCGGTGCCGGTCGTGCTGATCACCACCAGCACTTCCCGTTCGAAGGCCTTCGTCCGGTCGAGTTCGGCGACGGCCAGATCGGTCTGCGCCTCGAAGCCGTCGGCCGATTCCAGCCCCGCGTACACCCGGATCGGTTCGCGCGCTGGCTTTCCGGTGACCTCCCCGATGGCCAGTGCGGTCGGCGCGTTGGACACGAACCACCGGCCCTCCGAGCCGAGGGTGTCCCACTTCGCCAACGACTCGGGGCTGCCGGACCGTTCGGGCAGCGTCGGCTGGATCGCGTGCGGGGAGGTGTGGCTGTTGCGGGCGCTGAACGCCGAATTCGCCACGGTGAAGAAGCCTTTCGCGAGCACGCCGTTGAACAGCAGCACGGCGGCGATGATCACGATGAGCACACCGAGCGGCCGCGCGAACGAGGCCGGGATCCGGACCCACTGGTTCAGGCCGTGCGCCACGAACCGCACCAGCCGGACCACGCCGCGCGAGAGCCAGATCAGCAGGCCGACCACCACCGCGCCGACCAGCACGGTGCGCGGGTAGCCGGAGTCGGAGATCGGTTCCATCGCCATCAGGTCGGTGATCTGGCGCTGCCAGTGCGCGGACTGGACGCTCAGCGCGATCGAGACGATCAGGCAGGCCAGCACGATCACGGATTTCACCGCGATCGACGTCCAGCTCGGGCGCTTCGCCCAGAGTTCGGCAACCCGGGCGGGCAGGGTGATCCTGGGCCGCACCCACTTGCCCCAGGCCCAGGCCAGGGCCGAGCCGATGCCGTAGCCGATGGTCGCGTTGATGCCGCTGACCAGGCCCTGGAAGAACCAGTCGCGCGGCAGCAGCGACGGTGTCAGCGACCAGCAGAAGAAGATCGTGGCCACGACGAGGCCGGTGTAGTTCGGGTGGAAGAACCGCTCGACCAGGTGGATTCCGCGCAGGACCAGATTGTCCGGCGCGGCCGTCTTGTCGGGCGCGACGGGAGTCTCGGGCGCGGCCGGGGTGTCGGGCGTGGCCGGAGTGGGAGTCGAGCTCGTGTCCTCTGTGGTCAAGCTCGACTCCTCATCCGACGTTTCAGGCGGTGTGCGCTCCGAACAGCTTAGGCAGCGTGCCCTCGAACGCCTCGCGCAATTCGGCGAGTGTCACCGAGAACTGGCCCTGCACCTCGATCGAATCCGAGCCCTGGTCCACCACGCCGATGCGCACCCACGGCAGCTGCCGCGCGTCGCACATCTTGGTGAAGCGGGTCTCCTCCGAGCGCGGCACCGCGACGAGCACGCGCCCGGCCGACTCGGAGAACAGCTGCACGAACGCATCCGTTCCCTCGGGCAGCACGATGCGGCAGCCGGTCTCGCCCGCCAGCGCGGCCTCGACGACGGTCTGCGCCAGGCCGCCCTCGGACAGGTCGTGCGCGGCGGAGATCATGCCGTCACGCGAGCCCGAGGTGAGCACCTCCGAGAGCAGCTGCTCGCGGGCGAAGTCGACCTTCGGCGGCACGCCACCGAGGTGATCGTGCACGACCTGGGACCAGATCGAGCCGTCCAGCTCGTCGTGGGTGTCGCCGAGCAGGATCAGCGACTCGCCCGGCTCCAGGCCGAGGCCGGTCGGGATGCGGCGGTGCACGTCGTCGATCACGCCGAGCACGCCGACCACCGGGGTGGGCAGGATGGCGTCCTTGCCGGTCTGGTTGTAGAAGCTGACGTTGCCGCCGGTCACCGGAATGCCCAGGGCCGCACAGCCGTCCGCGAGACCGCGCACGGCCTGCTGGAACTGCCACATCACGCCCGGGTCCTCCGGCGAACCGAAGTTCAGGCAGTTGGTGACGGCCTTCGGGGTGGCGCCGGTGGTGGCGACATTGCGGAAGGCCTCGGCCAGCGCCAGCTGCGCGCCGGTGTACGGGTCGAGCTTGGTGTAGCGGCCCGAGGCGTCGGTGGCCAGCGCGATGCCGCGGCCGGACTCCTCGTCGATGCGCACCACGCCGGCGTCGGCGTGCTCGGCCAGCACGGTGTTGCCGCGCACGTAGCGGTCGTACTGCTCGGTGATCCACTTGCGGCTGCACAGCTGCGGGCTGGCGACCAGCTGCAGCAGGGTCTCGCGCAGCTCGTCGGCCGTCTTGGGCCGGGGCAGCGTGGCGGTGGTGTCGGCGATCAGCGCGTCCTGGGTGTCGGGACGCTGCACCGGGCGCTCGTAGACCGGGCCCTCGTGGGCGACGGTGCGCGGCGGCACGTCGACGACGGTCTCGCCGTGCCAGGTGATGACGAGGTGGTCGCCGTCGGTGACCTCACCGATGACGGTGGCCAGCACGTCGTGGCGCTTGCAGACGGCCATGAAGGCGTCCACGTTCTCGGGGGTGACGACCGCGCACATGCGCTCCTGCGATTCGCTCGACAGGATCTCGGCGGGGGTCATGTGCTTTGCGCGCAGCGGGACCTTGGTCAGGTCGATGTGCATGCCGCCGTCGCCCGCCGCGGCCAGTTCCGAGGTGGCGCAGGACAGCCCGGCGCCGCCGAGGTCCTGGATGCCGACGACGAGGCCGGCCTTGTACAGGTCCAGACAGCACTCGATGAGCACCTTCTCGGTGAACGGGTCACCGACCTGCACGGCGGGCAGCTTCTTGCGGCCGGTGCCGGTCTCCTCGCCGGAGAAGGTGTCCGAGGCGAGCACGGACACGCCGCCGATGCCGTCGAGGCCGGTGCGCGCGCCGAAAAGGATGATCTTGTTGCCCGCGCCGGAGGCGAAGGCCAGGTGCAGGTCCTCCACGCGCATCGCGCCCGCGCACAGCGCGTTCACCAGCGGGTTGCCCTGGTAGGAGGCGTCGAAGACGGTCTCGCCGCCGACATTGGGCAGGCCGAGGGAGTTGCCGTAGCCGCCGATGCCGCGCACGACGCCGTCGACCACGCGACGGGTGTCGGCCGCGTCCGCCGCGCCGAAGCGCAGCTGGTCCATCACCGCGATCGGGCGCGCGCCCATCGCCATGATGTCGCGCACGATGCCGCCGACGCCGGTGGCCGCGCCCTGGTACGGCTCGACGTAGGACGGGTGGTTGTGGCTCTCCACCTTGAAGGTGACGGCCCAGCCGTCGCCGATGTCGACCACGCCGGCGTTCTCGCCGATGCCGGCCAGCATCGAGGCCTTCATCTCGGGCGTCGTCGTCTCACCGAAGTAGCGCAGGTGCACCTTGGAGGACTTGTAGGAGCAGTGCTCGCTCCACATCACGGAGTACATCGCCAGCTCGGCGTCGGTGGGCCGACGGCCGAGGATCTCCTTGATGCGGGCGTACTCGTCGTCTTTGAGACCGAGTTCCTTGTACGGCTGCGGAGCATCCGGGGTGGCTACGGCGGTGGCGACGGTGTCGACCTGCAGTGTCACGGGAGACCAGGGTCCTTTCGGCCGGGGGACTTGCCACCAGAGTCTAGTTGGCTACGCGGAAGCCGCCCGCCCAGGGCCTGTGTTGCGAACAAGTGACAGACCTCGCACCCGGCCTGGTCACACCTACGCTTCGCCTCGCTACCTACCCGTTAGTCTGACGCCGTGAACGAGAGTCCGGGGGTTGCCGAGCAGGTCGAGTCGACTGCTCCCGCGCATGACGCGGTGCCGAGTTCCACTCCGGCCGGACCGTCGGCTCCCCCACCCGCGCGGACCGACCGGGACCGGCGGCTGCGCTGGCTGGCCGCCGCGATCGGATTGTTCGTCGTCTCGGCCGCGATCGCGCTGCTCGCGCACTGGTGGCACGGCTACATCGACCTGCGGGTCTACCGCAACGGCGCCCGCGTCTGGCTCGACGGCGGCGATCTGTACGGGCCGATGCCGCCGGTCTACGGGCTGGGTCTGCCGTTCACCTATCCTCCGCTGGCCGCGGCGTTCTTCGTGCCGCTGGCGCTGATGCCGATCCCGGTCGCCGAGGTCGTCGTGCTGGTGACCTCGCTGCTGAGCCTGGGGATCGCGCTGTGGCTGGTCCTGGTCCGGGTGCGTCCCGAGCTCGACCGGATCGCGGTGCTGACCGTGGTGATCGCCGGTCTCGGCCTGGCCCAATTCCTCGAACCGGTCCGCCAGACCTTCAACTTCGGCCAGATCAACCTGATCCTGATGGCCGCGATCACCCTCGACATCCTGGTCCGCAAACCGTTCTGGCCGCGCGGCATGCTGATCGGCATCGCGGTCTCGATCAAGCTCATCCCCGCGGCCTACCTGCTCTACTTCCTGCTGAAGCGGGACTGGAAGGCCGCGATCACCCTGGTCGTGTCGGCCGTCGGCGCGGTCGGGCTCGGATTCCTGCTGTTCCCGGCCGATTCGGTGGAGTACTGGTTCGACACCGTCACCGATACCGGCCGCATCGGCACCCCGTATTTCGCGGGCAACCAGTCGATCAAGGGCACGCTGTTCCGCCTGGGGATGGACGAGTCGGTCGCCACCGGGCTGTGGATCGCGCTGTCGGCCGTCACGGTCGCGCTGGCCGCGGTCTGGATGTACCGGCTGATCGGCGCGGGCAAGGACGTCTCGGCGCTGCTGGTCAACGCGGCCGCCGTGCTGCTGGTGTCGCCGGTCTCGTGGTCGCACCACTGGGTGTGGGTCGCGCCCGCGCTGGTCGTCGCCGTCGATCAGGTCACCCGGCGTCGCTCGCGAGCGTTCACCACCGTGGTCGCGCTGTTCACCGTGATGTTCATCATCGGCCCGCAGTGGGTGCTGCCGCATTCCGGCGGCAAGGAACTCGACTGGGCGTGGTGGCAGCAGATCATCGGCAGCGCCTACGTCTGGACCACCTTCGCGGTGATCGTGTACGCGGTCATCACCTACCGCCCCACCAAGAAGGCCCCCGCCGCACCGGAACTCGCGACCGCCTGACAGCGGGATTCACGCGGCGGCCCTTCGGTGTTCGCTCAGTCCAGGGCAGCCGGGGTGAGGAAGGCGGCGAGCGCGGCGGCGTAGGCGGGAACGTCGGCAGCGCCCATGAGTTCGCGGCACGAGTGCATGGCCAATTGCGGTGCGCCCACGTCGACCGTCGAGATGCCGGTGCGCGCCGCGGTCATCGGCCCGATGGTCGACCCGCACGGCAGATCCGCGCGATGCACGTAGCGCTGCAACGGAACTCCCGCCTGGGCGCAGGCCAGCGCGAACGCACCGGCCCCCGCCGCGTCGGTGGCGTAGCGCAGGTTCTGGTTGACCTTGAGCACCGGTCCGCCGCCGACCTCGATCCGATGCGCCGGCTCGTGCCGGTCCGGGTAGTTCGGGTGGGTCGCGTGGGCCATGTCACCGGAGGCGACCACCGAACCGGCCAGCGCGGCCAGGTAATCGGCCCGGCCGCCACCGCGCGCCAGCACGATGCGCTCGAGCACCGCGGGCAGCAGGTCCGACTGCGCGCCCCGGTCGGACTGGCTGCCGACCTCCTCGTGGTCGAACATCACCAGCACCGGCGTCGCGGCGCCCGGCTCGTCGACGGCGGCGAGGAACGCCTGCAGCCCGGCGTAGCAGGTGCCCTGGTTGTCCAGGCGCGGCGCGCTCACCAGGTCGTTGTCCCGGCCGACCAGCGTGCTCGGCGCGAGATCGTGGGTCATCAGCTCCCAGCCGAGCACGTCGGCACCGTCGACGCCGGCGCGGTCGGCCACGAAATCCAGGAAGGAGGCCGGGGCGTCACCGATGCCCCAGATGGCGTTCACGTGCCGCTGCGGGTCCAGCGTCACCCCGCGCCGGTCCTCGGACAGGTGGATCGCCAGCTGCGGCACCCGCAGGATCGGGTCGTCGATGCGGACCAGCACGTCGCTCATCCGCGCGCCGTCGCGCACGCTCAACCGGCCGGAGAGACCGAGTTCGCGGTCCAGCCAGGAGTTCAGCCACGCACCGCCGTAGGGCTCCAGCCCGACCAGCTGCCAGCCCGCCGTCGCCAGGTCGGGATGCTGCTTCACCCGCAGGTTCGGGCTGTCGGTGTGCGCGCCGACCACCCGGAACGGGTCGGCGGGCGCCGCGTCGAAGTCGGCCCACGCGATCAGCGAACCACCGCGCACCACATAGTGTTTCCCGCCCGCGCTCTCCCACGCCTGTGCCTCGGTCAACGGCGTGAACCCGTTGGCGGCCAGCTCGGCGGCGACCGTCGCGCACACGTGGAACGGCGAGGGCGAGGCATCGATGAACGCGCACAAGCCACTCGCCGTGGCCGCAGTCAGGGATACAGGCACAGCCGCGATCCTAGCCCCAGGGTCGCCCGCCACGCCGGTCCGTAGCCTGGACGAGTGGGCAGTGTTGACGTCGAGCGCCGGTCCGACGGTGACTGGGAATTCGCAGGTCCGGCCGCGGTGACGACGCCGGGGACCGGGATCATCGGCTACCGCGACGCGGCCGGGGCCGGGTTGGATCTGCGCGTCGCGGGCGCGGCATCGGTCACCGTGCTGATCGAATTCGGGGATCGCGACCTGCACGTCGACGACGCGTTCGGCAGCCGGACCCTCGGCGGCTTCGTCGCCGGACTGCCCATCGAGGCCATGCGGGTGCGGGCCGCGCGGGCGGCGTGTGTCGAGGTCCGGCTGTCACCGGTGCGGGCGTACTCGCTGCTCGGTGTGTCCCCGGCGGAGCTGGGCCGGGGCGCGGTCGACCTGGAGGACCTGTGGGGCGCGCGGGCCCGGCGGCTGCGTGCCCAACTCGCGTCCGCCCCGACCTGGGACGACCGCTTCGCGATCACCAGATCGTTTCTCGCGCACGGCGATCGGCCGACGCGCACGCCCGACCCGGAGGTGCTCGCCGGCTGGAGCCGCATCCTCAGCACCGGCGGCCAGGTGCGGATCGGTGCGCTCGCCGCCTCGCTCGGCTGGAGCCACAAGCGGCTGTGGGCGCGGTTCGAGTCCCAGATCGGCCTGACCCCCAAGCGGGCGGCCATGCTGGTCCGCTTCCGGTCCGCGGTCGACGAGCTGCTGGCGGGCACACCGGCCGCCGAGGTCGCGGCGGCCTGCGGGTACACCGATCAGGCCCACCTGTGCCGGGACGTGTCGGCCTTCGCCGACCAGACACCGGGCGCGCTGGTCCCGGCCTACCTGCCGACCATCGCCCGGGACCGCTACCGGGCCTGGGGAAGATTCGTCCGGCGCCCGGTGAATGCCGGCTAGAGCTCGGCGATGACGGACAGCGCGGCGGCCAGCTCGCTGTAGCGCCGCGCGCCCAGGCGGGCACGGAGCTCTTCCTCCGCGAGCTGTTCCTCGGCCCGGATCTTGGTGACCAGCTTCGCCCCGAGACTGCTGAGCCCGATCAGGATCCGGCGGCGATCGTCGGTGGCGGCGACCCGGAAGATCAGCCCGCGCTCGGCGAGATGATCGGCGTGCCGGGTGGCCGAGGACGGCGCCAGCCGCGCGGCCGCCGCCAATTCCGACATGGTCATGCCGTCGTCGGTGGACAACTGCGACAGAATCGCCCAGTGGTCGGCCGTGAGATTGTCGGCCGACAACGCCGATTCCAGCTGGCGCACCCAGTTACGTTCTGCCGAGCGCAGCGCGCCGTGCAGCGTGGAACACCCACTTATGATGGACACCGATTGCATTCCCACCTGCCGACACATTCATTCGAACAAACCTGTTCGCACTAGGCGTTAGAGTACAGAATGCCCACGTTCGACGAGAGTCGGGACGAAACGATCGAGATTCTCTCGATCGTGCCCACTCAGGGCCCCGGTGGCATCATCGCACCGTCGTGCACCGCCGCCATTTCCCTGGCCGTCGACGAAATCAATAGTGGGACAGGAATTCTGGGCCGGGAAATTCGGCTGACAACCCTCGACGGCGGCCGTCCGCCGTACGAGGTGGCCGCCGAAGTCGACGCGTTCCTGGCGACCGGAATGGTCGGCGCGATCACCGGCTGGCACACCTCCGCCGTGCGCCGCGCCGTCGCCGACGCCGTCGACGGCCGGGTTCCCTACCTCTACGCGACCGATCACGAGGGCCTGCCCGACGAGCGCCCCGGTGTCCTGCTGGTGGGCGAGCATCCCGATCACCAGACCGTGCCCGCCGTCGCCTGGATGGCCCGTGAGCTGGGCGTACGCCGCTGGGCGGTGATCGGCAACGACTACATCTGGCCGCGGCAGACCGTCAACGCGCTGCGCCGCGCGCTGCCCTCACCGGCCGACCTCGTGCTCGAGCAGTACGTGCCGCTGGGCACCACCGATTTCCACGCATTCCTCGACAGCCCGGCCCTGCTGCGCGCCGACGCGGTGCTGATCCTGATGGTCGGCGCCGACACCGCCCGCTTCAATCGCCAGTTCACCGCGACCGGCCTGCCCGCGATCATGCCGCGACTGAGTCCGGCCGTCGACGAGAACGTGCTGCTCAGCGCGGGCCCGGCGGCCAATGCCAACATGTTCGTCGCGTCGAGCTTCTTCGTCGACGAGCACACCGCCGACGGCCGCGACCGCCGCACCCGCTACCGCGAGCACCACGGCGCCTTCGCCCCCGCGCTGACGACGTTCAGCAATTCCACCTACGAGGCCGTCCACCTGCTGCGCACGCTGGCCGACACCGTCGGCACCCTGGACGTCCCGACCATCTCGGCCAGGCTCGCCGACGGCATCGTCCTCGACGGCCCGTCCACCCGCAACGGCTTCCTCGGCAACCAGGCCGTCGGCCCGGCCCACCTGGCCCGCACCGACGGCGTCGACTTCGACATCATCGACCGGCTGCCCTGAAACGGACGACGCCCCGGTCCTCGAAGGGAGGCCGGGGCGTCGGTATGTGCGAACTCAGGCGTTGATCAGGCTGTCGATGACCGAGAAGAACATGCCGAGACCGTCGTCGCTCGGGCCGGTCAGCGCCTCGGTGGCGTGCTCGGGGTGCGGCATCAGGCCGACGACCCGGCCGTTGGCCGAGGAGATACCCGCGATGCCGCGCTGCGAGCCGTTCGGGTTGTCGCCCGCGTAGCGGAACACCACGCGGCCCTCGCCCTCGAGCTCGTCGAGCACCTGCTGCGACGCCTGGTAGCGGCCCTCGCCCGACTTCAGCGGGATGAGGATCTGCGCGCCCTGCTCGTAGCGGGAGGTCCAGGCGGTGTTCGTCGCCTCGACCTGCAGCCACTCGTCGCGGCAGATGAAGTGCAGGCCCTCGTTGCGGGTCAGCGCGCCCGGCAGCAGCCCGGCCTCGCACAGCACCTGGAAGCCGTTGCAGATGCCGAGCACCGGCAGGCCCTGACCGGCCGCGCGCACGACCTCGCCCATCACCGGCGCGAACCGGGCGATGGCGCCGCAGCGCAGGTAGTCGCCGTAGGAGAAGCCACCGGGCACGATGACCGCGTCGACGCCCTTGATGTCGGCGTCGGCGTGCCACAGGCTCACGGCCTCGGCGCCCGCCAGCTTCACCGCGCGGGCGGCGTCGACATCATCGAGCGTGCCCGGAAAAGTAATAACGCCGATGCGTGCGCTCACGAGACCCGAACGACCTTCCAGTCCTCGATCACCGTGTTGGCCAGCAGCGCCTCGGCGATCTGCTCGAGCTCGGCGTCGGAGACACTCTCGTCCACCTCGAGCTCGAATCGCTTGCCCTGCCGCACATCCGAGATTCCAGCGAATCCCAGACGCGGGAGCGCGCCGACCACGGCCTGTCCCTGGGGGTCCAGGATCTCGGCCTTCGGCATGACCTCGACCACGACTCGTGCCACGCGTTGCTCCTCATGTGGTGTGGGGGGTTACCTCGGAAATCCTAGTTGACCCGGCCGTCGTACCCGCCTTCCGGGGTAGCGGCGGCTGTGTTCGACGGCGCCGACCCCCGAGGGCCCTGCGTGGCCACACTCCGCTTCCGCCTCCGGGCCCACCGGGATCGGCGGCGATAGCATCGGGTATGCGCATCGCCCACTTCGGTCATTCCTGCATCCTCGTGGAACTGCACGGCGTGAAAGTGCTGTTCGATCCCGGCACCTTCGCGCACGGCTTCGAGGGCATCACCGGACTGGACGCGATCGCGGTGACCCACCAGCATCCCGACCACATCGATCCGACCCGGATCGAGGCGTTGATCGAGGCCAACCCGACCGCCCGCCTGCTGTCGGACCCGCAGACCGCCCAGCAGCGCGGCGAGGGGTGGGAGCCGGTCTCCGCGGGCCAGGTGCTCGACATCGGCGACCTGCAGATCACCGGCGGTGGCGGACGTCACGCCGTGATCCACCCCGACATCCCGGTGATCGACAACACGGTCTTCCAGCTCGGCACCGCGGCCGATCCGGCCCAGCTGGTGCACCCCGGCGACTCGCTGTGGGTGCCACCGGTCCCGGTCGGCGTGCTCGCCATCCCGGCCGTCGCGCCGTGGATGCGGATCTGGGACACCGTCGACTACCTGCGCGCGGTCAATCCCCGCACCGCCGTCCCGGTCCATTTCGGGATCGTCGAGCCGGCGGCGCAGGGCATCTACTTCGGCAGGCTGACCGAGATGGCCCCGGCCGGGACCGAATTCCGGGTGATCCAGCCGGAGGACCAGGCGCAGTTCTGATCAGCGGTAGGTGCTGAGGAACAGCGCCTCGGCCAGCGCCATGTGCTCGATCTCGGTCGGGTCCACGCTCTCGTTGGGCGCGTGGATCAGGCACTTCGGCTCCTCGACGCCGATCAGCATGATCTCGGCCTTCGGATAGGTGTCGGCGAAGACATTGCACAGCGGGATCGAGCCGCCCTGCCCCTCGGTGGTCACATGCCTGCCGTAGGAGGTCGCCATCGCCTGCTCCAGCGCCGAGCGCGCCGGCCCCTGCTCGGAAGCGACGAACGGCTCGCCGAGCGCCTCCACCTCGAGCTCGAGCTGGGCGTTCCACGGCAGGTGCGCGCGCAGGTGCTTCTCCAGCAGGTCGAGGGCCTGCTTGGGTTCGGTGCCCGGCGGGATGCGCAGGTTGAGCCGGGCCCTGGTGCTCGGCTGGATCGCCGCCGACGATCCGACGACGGCGGGCACGTCCATGCCGAGCACGGTCAGCGCGGGCCGGGCCCACACCATGTCCGAGACGGTGCCGCTGCCGAGCAGGTCGACTCCGTCGAGCACGCCCGCGTCGGCCCGGAAGTCCTCGACCGGGTACTGCACGCCGGTCCACTTCTGATCGTCGGTGAGCCCGTCGATGGTGGTGTTGCCGTGTTCGTCCCGCAGCGACGACAGCAGCCGGATCATCGCGGCCAGCGCGTCCGGCGCCGGGCCGCCGAACATGCCCGAGTGCATCGGCCCCGCCAGCGTCTTCACCGTGACCACGACATTGACGTTCCCGCGCAGGGTCTGGGTGAAGGTGGGCACGCCGACCGCGAAGTTGCCGCAGTCGGCCACCAGGATCACGTCGGCCGCGAGCAGGTCGGGATTGGCGACGACGAACTTCTCCAGCCCGCCGGTGCCCTGCTCCTCGGAGCCCTCCGACACCACCTTGATCCCGATCGGGAAGTCCGGCCCGATCGCACGCAGGGCCGTCAGGTGGGTGACGATATTGCCCTTGCAGTCGGCGGCACCGCGGCCGAACCAGCGACCATCCTTGTCGGTGAGCGTCCAGACCGGGGTGTTCCAGGCGTCGTCGCCCAGCGGCGGCTGCACGTCGTAGTGGCAGTAGAGCAGCACCGTCGGTGTGCCGGGCGGGCCCGGCTTGTGCCCGATGACGGCCTTGCTGCCGTCGGGCGTCTCGTGCAGGCCCACCTCGGTCAGCCCGGCCGCGGCGAACGCGTCGGCCACCCACTGCGCGGTCTGCTCGCAGCCCTCGGGCGGGAACTGGCGCGGGTCGGCGACCGATTTGAGCGAAACCAGCTCGGTGAGATCCTTTTTCGCCCGGCCCATCAGCCCGGCGATCGTGGTGCGCAACGCAGCCACTTCGGGGGTATCCGTCATCGCTCGCGCCTCACTTCGTGGTGTCGTCCAGCTTCAGGGTGTCGAGATGAGAAAGATAGTCCGACAAGCGATCCGGGCAGTAGACGGCGATGGTGAGGGCCACCGCCTGGGTGGTGTCGCGCGGGCCGATCACCGGGCGCTGCCCCGGCCCGGCGGCGCCGTTGGTGATCGAGGCCTGGTATTTCGCCTTGATCAGCGGCGAACTCGGATCCTGGCAGACCGAGCCGCCGTCCTCGCCGAGCGCGTCGGCGATCACCTGCGGCTCCGGTGCGGGCAGGCCCGCCGCGACCAGATCGCTGTGCAGCTGTTCGGCTTTGGTGGTGGCCTGGGTGCTCTCGCGGATCTCGCTGAAGGTGAGCAGACCGATCAGGGCGAAGACCACCAGCAGCACACCCGCGGTGATGTAGATCCAGCGGCGCTTGTGTTCGGGGGCGTCTCCGGTCGTCATACCTGTTCCCCTTCCGGAACGGCGAGTTTCCAGCTGTCCCTGCGATTTCGGTAGAACAGGTACGGGATCAGCAGGCCGACGACGCCCATGCCGCCGCCGACGATCAGCAGATACACCCACGGGCTGCCCGAGCCGAATTGCGAGGGCGGCACGAAGCCGATCGCGAAGGCCGCGATCGAGGACGCGGCGCCGAGACCGCAGAGCGCGAACAGGGCGGGCGCCCGATAGCCGCGCGGATGATCGGGATCGTCGCGGCGCAGTTTGGCGGCCGCCGCGAACATCAGCACGTACATGATCAGATACACCTGCGTGGTGATCACCGACAGAATCCAGTACGCGCTGGAGACATTCGGGATGAAGGCGTAGAGCAGCGCGATGAAGGTCGTGAACACACCCTGCGCCACCAGCATGTTCTGCTGCACGCCGTGCTTGTTCATCGTGGTCAGCCAGGGCGGCAGATAGCCCTCGCTGCGCCCGATCAGCAACAGTCCCTTGGACGGTCCGGCCAGCCAGGTGAGCATGCCGCCGACCGCGGCCGCCACCAGCGCGATGCCGACGATCGGGGTGAGGAAGCCGATGCCGAAGTGGCTGAAGAAGCCGTCGAACGCCTGCATCACACCGGCCGTGAGACTCAGGCTCGCCGACGGGACGACCCAGCTGATCGCCAGCGCGGGCAGGATGAAGATGACCAGCACCAGACCCATCGCCAGGAACATCGCCTTCGGGAATTCCCTGGCCGGGTTCTTCAGCGACGACACGTGCACCGCGTTCATCTCCATGCCCGCGTAGGACAGGAAGTTGTTCACGATCAGCACCAGGCTGGCCAGACCGGTCCAGGCGGGCAGCAGGTGACTCGAATCCATCGGCGCCGCAGACGGATTACCCTGCGCGAGAAACACCAGACCGAGCACCACCAGCACGGTGCCGGGAATCAGCGTGCCGATCACCAGGCCCATACTCGACAGCCCGGCCACCGTCTTGGTGCCCTGCGAGGACACATAGACGCCTGCCCAGTAGACGGTGATGATCACGATCGCCACATACAGGCCGTTGGACGCCAGCGACGGATCGATGATGTACGCGAAAGTACTTGCCACATAAGCGAGCAGGCTCGGGTAATAGAAAATCGTCATGGCGAACTGACACCAGACGGCGAGAAAGCCGAGCGGCTTGTTCAGCCCGTCCCCGACCCATTTGTAAACGCCGCCCTGCCAGCCCGAGGCGAGTTCCGCGGCGACCAGCGAGGTCGGTAGCAGGAACAGAATCGCGGGAATGATGTAGAGGAATACACAGGCGAGTCCGTAGACCGCCATCGTGGGCGCCGAGCGGAGGCTGGCCACCGAACTCGTGGTCATCAGCGCCAATGTCACCCAGGACAAATACTTCGTCGTCGTCGCGGCTTTCGTCGCGGAGCCCGTCATCAGCGCTGCCTCCTGCTGTGTCTACACAACTAGCGGAAACCCTCGAGACCAACTGCCCAAGCATAGTAACTGTCGAGCATCCTCCCGGTAGGCTCGAAACGAGCGCATATGCGATGGAATCGTTGTAGATCCCCGGTAGAGCTATCACCTGGCAGTGCATCCGCCGACTGGAGGAACAGTGGCCGAGAATCACGACCCCCATGACCTTTTCAGCCTTCCCGGGTTCACCCGCCCCGCCCCGCACGGCGGTTTTCCCGCGTACGAACTCTTTCCCGACGTCGCCTACGAGATCGTGCACGACGAATTACTCCTCGACGGCGTCGCCAGGATGAATCTGGCCACCTTCTGCACCACCTGGATCGACGAGCAGGCGCACACACTGATGGCCGAGTCGACGGACAAGAACATCGTCGACAAGGACGAGTACCCGCAGACCGCCGAGCTGGAGAAACGCTGCGTGCGGATGCTCGCCGACCTGTGGCACGCCCCCGATCCGGCGAGCACGCTCGGCACCTCGACCACCGGCTCCAGCGAGGCGGCGATCCTCGGCGGGCTGGCGGCCAAGTTCCGCTGGCGGGCCAGGGGCGGCACGGGCATGCCGAACCTGGTGTCCGGCCCGGTGCAGGTGTGCTGGGAGAAGTTCGCTCGCTACTTCGATGTCGAACTGCGGCAAGTCCCCTTGCGCGGCGACCGGTACACCCTGCACCCCGACGACCTGCCGATCTACTGCGACGACAACACCATCGCGGTGGTGCCGACCTTCGGCCAGACCTTCACCGGCCTGTTCGAGGACGTCGCCGCCATCAGCGCCGCCCTGGACCGGCTGCACGCGGGCGGCGGCCCGGACATCCCGATCCACGTCGACGCGGCCAGCGGCGGTTTCCTCGGCCCGTTCACCGCGCCGGATCTGGTGTGGGACTTCCGGTTACCGCGCGTGAAGTCGATCAACGCCTCCGGCCACAAGACCGGGCTGGCCCCGCTCGGCGTCGGCTGGGCGATCTGGCGCGAGGCCGCCGATCTGCCCAGGGAGCTGGTCTTCGACGTCGACTACCTCGGCGGCAACATGCCGACCTTCAACCTCAACTTCTCCCGGCCCGGCGGCCAGGTCATCACCCAGTACTACAACTTCATCCGGCTCGGCCGGGCGGGCTACACCCGCGTGCAGTCGACGATCTACCTGGTCGCCCGGCATTTCGCGAAGGGCATCGGCGCCATGGGCCCGTTCGAGCTGATCCACGCGGGCGAGCCGGCGCGGGGCATCACCGCGGTGGCGTGGCGCCTGGCCGATGGCGTCGACTACAACCTCTACGACCTGTCGGATCGGCTGCGCGCCCGCGGCTGGCTGATCGCCGCGTATCCGCTGCCCGCCGACCGCCAGGACCAGACCATCATGCGCGCGGTGTTCCGGCACGGCTTCACCGTCGACATGGTCGAGATGCTGCTCGCCGACATCGAACGTGGCCTGCACCAGCTCGCCACCAACCCGCGGCGCACGCCCCTGACCCGCGCGGAGGCGGGCGGGTTCACCCACGACGGCGCGCCCGAGGTGCCGTAACAGGGGCCGTCGCCGCGCGCGTGATCGCCGATGTGCGCGCGGCGACGGCCGGTCAGGCAGCCCTGGCCGCGGTGAACGGCTCCCAGCGGTACACGTCGCTGCGGGCGCCGTGGTACAGCGCCAGGTCGACGGCGTCGAGCATCGCCTGGCGCGGGCCCGAGCGCTGCAGCTGCGCGGCCGAGATCGCCAGCCGCAGCACGCCGCCGCGCCGGGCGGTGCGCGCCGCGCCCATCACCAGCGCCCGGCACCACCACGGCTCGGCACGGAATCCCTCACCGATTCCGTACACCCGGGCGCGCTGGGCCACATCGCGTTCCAGATCGAGGACGGCGGTCAGGCCGAGCGCGAGCCGGAAGCCGACATCGGGCAGCGCGGCCAGCGCGCCCGCCGAGGCGTCCCAGCGCGGCGCGGCGAAGAGCCGGGTGCGCAGTTGCACCTGTTCCATCACCCGGTCGGCCGCTTTGAGCCGCAGCGTGGCCTCGTGCCTCGGCAGGCTCGCGAACTCCGCGCGACGGGTCTTGGTGGCCGCCTGGTCGTAGCCGTGCAGCACGATCGCGTCGCCCTCGAGCCGCCTGCCGCGCAACCACGACTGCGTCGCCGGATCGTCGACCAGCCGGTACTTGTTCTTCAACCGGGGCGCGACCAGCAGGGACAGCCGCACATCCCGCTGGTCCATCTCCGCCGCGAACTCGATCGCGGCATCGCGGGTCGTGTCCCGGATCCCGGATACGGAAACGATCAGCTCAGCGTTCATGAACCTACGGTGTCAGCCCCAGGTGACACCCGCGTGCTCCACCGATGACGCCCCGACGAACATCCGCGCACGCCTCACCACCGCTGCCAGTGCAGTGTTTGCGCGCGAGGCACGCGCACCGCCGGCCGGAAATCCGTGCCGAGCGTGTAGGCCAGCGGCAGGAACGCGGCGAGCATCACCTCGTCATACGGGACATCAAGGGCCGCAGCGAGTTCCCGCTCCAGCGGTGCCTGCGCGGTGGTCCACACCGTACCGAGCCCACGGGCCCGCGCGGCCAGCATGAAGCTCCACACCGCGGGCAGGATGGAGCCCCAGGTCCCCGCCTGGATCTCCACCGACGCGCGATCGGTGCGTCCCTCCACCGCCGGGATCACGAACGCGGGCACCCGGTGGATGTTGTCGGCCAGGTACCGCAGGCCGTCGAAGACCCGGGCCGTGGACTCCGGATCCACCTGCATCCGCTCCCGGTCCCGCGCCGTCAGCGGCGCCGCCTCCCCCAGCACCAGCGACCGCCGGAAGATGTCGGCGAGCACCCGCCTGCGCCGCGCGTCCGTGACGACCAGGAAATGCCAGCGCTGGCGATTGCGCCCGGTCGGCGCCTGGGTGGCCAGGTCGACGCACTCCTCGATCAATTCGCGCGGCACCGGCCGATCGAAGTCGAGTCGCTTGCGCACCGCCCGGGTGGTGGACAGCAGCTGGTCGGGGGTCAGATCGAGGGTCATGCTGGCTCCTAGCGCCGAAGATCGTCCAGCACAGAACTATCTGTGCCCAGATGATTCAGACCGTAGGACTCAAATCGTCTGACGTCAAACAATCTGCGCACAGATGATTTAATGGAGACACCCGCCCGAGGAGTGCCATGCCCTACTTCCCCCGCCTCGCCGCCGAACGCCCCGATATCGCCCTGTGCCGGGCCTCGACCGCCGTCGCCCGCGCCGCGGAAGTGCACGCGACCGCACAGGGCCTCGGCGTCGGCCAGCACCTGGTGCTGAAGATGCTGGCCGAGGTCGGCGCCTGCTCCCAGCAGACGCTCGCGGTGGAGCTGCGGATCGACCGCAGCGTGATGGTGACCGTCTGCGACGACCTCGAACAGTCGGGATACGTTCGCCGCGAACGCAATCCACTGGACCGGCGCTCCTACGCCGTCACCCTCACCGAAGCGGGCAGCGATCGGCTACGCCGGGCCGAGGCCGCCACCCCGGCCTTCCTCGACGACACCTTCGCCGCGCTCACCGCAGACGAACGCGCACAGCTCACCACCCTGCTCGGCAAGCTCCTCGCCCCGAACCCCTGACCCGCGGAAAACGAAGCGGGCCAAGGGCGCTCGTCCCTACGCGTCCGCCAGGCCGACCTTGTCGAGTACCCAGGCGTACTCGAAGCCGACTTCCTTCCACTTCTCGTAGCGCCCGCTCACGCCACCGTGGCCCGCGCTCATCTCCGTCTTGAGCAGCAGCTCGCTGTCACCGGTCTTGGTGTCGCGCAGCTTGGCGATCCACTTGGCGGGCTCGACGTAGAGCACGCGGGTGTCGTTGAGGCTGGTGATGGCCAGGATGGCCGGGTAGTCCTTGGCCTCGACGTTCTCGTACGGCGAGTACGACTTCATGTACTCGTAGACGTCCTTGTCGGCCAACGGGTTTCCCCATTCGTCCCATTCGATCACCGTCAGCGGCAGCGACGGGTCGAGGATCGAGGTGAGCGGGTCGACGAACGGCACGTTGGCGAGGATGCCGGTGAACAGCTCCGGCGCCAGGTTGGCGACCGCGCCCATCAGCAGACCGCCCGCGCTGCCGCCGTCGGCGATCAGCCGGTCGGCCGCCGTGGCCCCGGTGTCGATGAGATGGCTCGCGCAGGAGACGAAGTCGGTGAAGGTGTTCTTCTTCAGCAGCGTCTTGCCGTGCTCGTACCAGAGCCTGCCCATCTCGCCGCCGCCGCGCACGTGCGCCACCGCGAACACCATGCCGCGATCCAGCAGCGACAGCCGCGAGACCGAGAACGACGGATCGATGCTGGCCTCGTAGGAGCCGTAGCCGTAGAGCAGCGTCGGCTTCGGGCCCGCCGGGAGCCCGCGGCGCTTGATGATCGAGATCGGGATCCGGGTGCCGTCGTGCGCGACCGCCCAATCCCGGTGCTGTTCGTAATCGTTCGCGTCGTAGCCGCCGAGCACCGGCTGCTCCTTGCGCAGCAGCAGCTCACCGGTGGCGGGCACGTAGTCGAACACCTGCATCGGGGTGATGAAGGAGGTGACGCCGACCCGCAGCGTCGGCTGCTCCCACTCGGGGCTGGAACCCGCACCGGCGGAGAACAATTCGAGCCCGAAGTCGAGTTCGGTGAGCTCGCCGTAGCCGTCGGCGGTGAGCGGCCACACCGACAGGCGGGGCAGCGCGTCGCGGCGGTAGCCGAGCACCAGGTGGTTGGCGAAGGCGTCGATGTCCTCGAGCCGCACGTCCTCGCGGTGCCCGATCAGGATCGTCATGTTCGACGGATCGCTGGCAGGCGCCTCGGCGAGCACGAAGTTCTCCGCCTTCACGCCGTCGACCACGTCGTTGTGCAGGATCAGGAAGCGGTCCTCGCCGCCGATCACCGCGTGCTCGGCCGAGTACTCCACGCCCTCGCGCCGCTCCAGCAGCACCCGGAACTCGCCCTCGGGATTGTCGGACTCCAGCACCCAGCCCTCGGTGGTGATCTTGGAGCCGAGCCAGATCATCAGGAACTTCTCGGAGCGGGTCGCGCCGACACTGACCCAGTAGCGCTCGTCGGGCTCGTGGAACACCGTCACATCGGCGTCGGACGCCGTGCCGACGCGGTGCCGCCACACGGTGTCGGGCCGCCAGGACTCGTCGACGGTCTGATAGAAGATGTGCGTGCCGTCCAGCGACCAGGTCGCGCCGGGCGCGGCGCCCGCCACCTCGTCGGGCAGCAGCTCACCGGTGCGCAGATCCTTGATCCGCAGGGTGTAGCGCTCGTCGCCGGTGCTGTCGACCGAGTAGGCCAGCAGAGTGCCGTCGTGGCTGAGCGAGAACGCGCCGAGCGCGAAGAAGTCCAGGCCCTCGGCCAGGACGTTGCTGTCGAGCAGCACCTCCTCGCCCTCGATCACCGTGTCGACCTCGAGCTGGGGCGGGGTCCACGCGTCGATGCCGTCGGCGTTCGCGTCGATGGGACAGCGGCAGTGCACGCCGTACTGCTTGCCCTCGAAGCTGCGCGAGTAGTACCAGTACTCGCCGAGCCGGGTCGGCACCGAGAGGTCGGTCTCCTGGGTCCGCGCCTTGATCTCGTCGAAGATCTTGTCCCGCAGCGGCTGCAGCTGGTCGGTCTGCGCCTCGGTGAAGGCGTTCTCGGCCTCCAGGTACGCGATGACCTCGGGGTTCTCCTTGTCCCGCAGCCACTCGTACTCGTCGACGAACGTGTCGCCGTGATGCACCCGCTCGAAGGGCACCTTCTTCGCGATCGGCGCCGACACCGTCTCATTCTCGCCAGCCATGGGTCCACCGTAGCCGGACCTTTGCGGCCGGGCCCGCCAACTCGGCCGGGGCGGCGGCCGGGCCGGGCCCGCTCGGTGAGTATTTCTGCGCATGTGCGCGTTGCGGCGAGTGCGTAGCCTGCTCGCATGGGGATGCGGTACGCGGTTCGATCGTTCGTCGTGACTGTCGGGGTGGTGCTGGCGGCGGGGTCCGCGGCGATGACACCGGCGACAGCGTGCGCGTGCGGCGGGGTGGTCAGCGGCGGGAACTCGGCGCGGGTCGACAGCGAGACGGCGGTGCTGGGGTGGGACGGCACCCGCGAGACCGTGCTCATGCGCCTCGGCATGCGGTTCGACGGCGCCGACGCGGCGTTGATCGTGCCGACGCCGACTCCGGCGACCGTCTCGGCGGGCACCGCGGCCTCGTTCAGCGAGCTGTCGCGGCTCACCGCGCCCGAGGTCGTCACCGAGTACCACTGGTTCGGCAGCGACTACTCCTCCGGCGACACCTCGGGCGCCGCGCCCGGTTCCGGGCCCGAGGTGCTGGGGCAGGTGCAGCTCGGCCCGCTGGAGGCGACCACCCTGCGCGGCGGCGACCTCACCGGCGTCCGGGAATGGCTGGATGCCAATGGCTATCAGCTCCGCCCCGAGGTCAGTGCCACCCTCGACCCCTATCTCCGTGAGGGCTGGTCCTTCGTCGCGATGCGGCTGACCAGCGCGAAGCCGCTCTCCGGCGCGCTCGATCCGGTCCGGTTGACCTTCGACTCCGACCGGCTCGTGTATCCGATGCGGATGTCGGCCGCCGCCACGGGGCACCAGTCGGTGCACCTCTACGTCTTCAGCGACCACCGGGTGACGCGCACCGACACCGACACCGCCAGCCAATCCACCATCACCGAATTCGCCGCCCCCGTCGCCGAACTCACCGATCCCGACCTGACCGCGCTCGCGGCGGGCCGGACCTACCTCACCGAGCTCGCCGTCTCCATCCCCCGGCCCGCCACCATCACCACCGATTTCGCCTTCGGTCCCGCCGCGAGCGACGACATCGTCCGCGACCGGGTGGTGAGCCGGGAGTACGTCGAGATCCTGGGCTTCCCCGCGGGTTACGTGCTGCTCGTCGCCGGGCTCTCGGTGATCGGTGTGATCGTTGGCGTCGCGCTTCGGCGCCGGACCAGATAGCCCCGAACGCACCGCGGCCCGGCTCTCCGGCTGTGGAAGCCGTCGAACCGGGCCGCTGGGAAGAACTCTCAGGCCCCCAGTGCGGGACCGATGGTCGGCCAGGAGGCGTGCAGCGCGTCCTGCCAGTAGGACCACGAGTGGGTGCCGACCGGGTGGTAGTCGATCTTCGCGCCGATACCCGCGCCACGCAGGCGCTGATCGAAGGCGACCATGCAGGTGTTGACACCCAGTTCGATCGGCCCGCCGAGGAAGATGTTCTCCGCCAGCTGCGGCTTCAGTTCGGCCTCGTGCGGGCCGGGAATGCCGGTGCCGGTGGACATGTAGAGCGCCTTGCCACGCAGCCCCTCGAGCATCAGGGCCGGGTCGTGCGAGGCCCACTCGGGGCTGCCGGGCGCGCCCCACATGTTGAGCGGGTTGCCGCCGCGGTTGGCGATGGAGAACATGATCGCGCCGGCCGCCATCGCGCTGTCGGGACACGCGCTGTAGCCGGCGACGGCCCGGTACAGACCGGGGTGCCGCGCGGCCAGGATGTAGGCCGCGTTACCGCCCATGGACAGGCCGCCGATGCCGTTGACGCCGTTGCCACCGAACTCCGCGTCGATCAGTCCGGGCAGCTCCTGGGTCAGGAAGGTCTCCCACTTGTACCGGCCGAAGCGCGGGTCGTCGGAGATCCAGTCGGAGTAGTAGCTGGCCTGCCCGCCGGTCGGCATCACCACGTTGACGTTCTTGTTCCGGAAGAAGGCCTCGGCGTCGGTCGCGTTGGTCCAGGTGCTCTGGCCGACGCCGGGATCGAGGCCGTCGAGCAGGTAGTACGTGGGGCGGGAGCCGCCGCCCGCCGGGTGCAGGACCTGCAGGTCGACATTACGGCCCATCGCGGGCGAGGCGACGGTGATCGCCGTGCGGGTGGGGCTGAGGTTGTTCACCCCGATGATCTGCGCGGCGGCTGCGGGGGCTGGGTGCACCACCGTGGGTCCGATCACCGCGATGGCGAAAGCCAGCACTGCAGCAGCAACACCTGTACGACGCACGATCCACCCTCCATAACCGCATGCCAATGACAGTCCAAAGTAACCCAGAGGTGAACGAACTGGAAGCATTCGGCGTTTCGGGCGTTTCTTCAGCAAACTTACCGGTATGCAATGCCCGGTTCGCCCGAAAAGGCAGGTCAGCGGGACAGCGCGCCGCGAATCGACCCGGCCAGGTAATCGAGATCGGCGCGGGCGGGCGACGTCGGCCGGGCCCGCAGCCCGAAACCGTCGCCCGGCGTCCGCGGGATCACGTGCAGGTGCACGTGGAAGACTTCCTGCCCGGCCGTGACCCCGTCGGCGAGAAAGAAATTCACCCCGTCGGCGGCCACCTCACTGGACCGCAACGCGGCGGCGATCCGCTGCCCGACCTGGAACAGCTTGCCGCCGAGGGCGGGATCGAGCTCGGCCAGGCTCGGCGCGGCCGCCTTCGGCACCACCAGCACATGGCCCGGCGTCACCGGACGGATGTCCATGAACGCCAGCACATCATCGTCCTCGTAGACCTTGGAGGAGGGGGCCTGCCCGGCGATGATGTCGGCGAAGATCGTGTACGGATTCACCCGAGTACGGTAGCGAAACACCGCACGGACCCGCCGTGCGATCGCCCGCCGCCGGTGCTGCCCCAGCGACAGCGGCGGGCTGATCCGCACCGGGACTCAGAGAATCGGCGACGGCGTGTAGCGCGCGGCCGCCGGATTGGCCTCGACCAGCTTCTGCACCTGGGCGACGACCTCGGCGACCTGATCGGACGCGGCGCCGATGAACGCGGACTTGTCGGCCAGCGCGGCGTCGAGCGCGGCGCGGTCCAGCGGCATCCGGTCGTCGGCGGCGAGCCGGTCGAGCAGGTCGGGCTCGCGGCCCTGCTCGCGCATGGCCAGCGCTACCGCGACGGCGTGCTCCTTGATGACCTCGTGCGCGGTCTCCCGGCCGACCCCGGCCCGCACCGCCGCCATCAGGATGCGGGTGGTGGCCAGGAACGGCAGGTACCGGTCCAGCTCGCGGGCGACCACCGCCGGGTAGGCGCCGAACTCGGCGAGCACGGTCAGGAAGGTCTCCATCTGGCCGTCGATGGCGAAGAACGCGTCCGGCAGCGCGACGCGGCGCACCACCGAGCAGAACACGTCACCCTCGTTCCACTGCGCGCCGGCGAGCTCGGCCGCCATCGAGCCGTAGCCGCGCAGCACCACCTGCAGGCCGTTGACGCGCTCGCAGGAGCGGGTATTCATCTTGTGCGGCATCGCCGACGACCCGACCTGGCCGGGCTGGAAGCCCTCGGTGACCAGCTCGTGGCCCGCCATCAGCCGGATGGTGTGCGCGAACGACGACGGGCCAGCACCCAGCTGCACCAGCGCCGAGAGCACGTCGTGGTCCAGCGAGCGCGGGTACACCTGGCCGACGCTGGTGAAGACCTTCGCGAAGCCCAGGTGCGTGGCCACCTGCTGCTCGAGCGCGGCGAGCTTGCCCGCGTCACCGTCGAGCAGGTCGAGCATGTCCTGAGCGGTGCCCATCGGGCCCTTGATGCCGCGCAGCGGGTAGCGGTCGATCAGCTCGCGCAGCCGGGTCAGCGCGACGAGCACCTCGTCGGCGGCCGAGGCGAACCGCTTGCCCAGCGTCGTGGCCTGCGCGGCGACATTGTGCGAGCGGCCCGCCATCACCAGCGTCTGGTACTCGGCGGCGCGCTCGGCCAGCCGGGCCGCGATGGCGACACCGTGGTCGTAGACGTGCTCGAGCGAGAGCCGGATCTGCAGCTGCTCGACGTTCTCGGTGAGGTCGCGGCTGGTCATGCCCTTGTGCACGTGCTCGTGCCCGGCCAGCGCGTTGAACTCCTCGATGCGCGCCTTCACGTCGTGGCGGGTGACCCGCTCACGCTCGGCGATCGAGGCCAGGTCGACGTGCTCGAGCACGCGCTCGTAGTCGTCGAGCACACCCGCGGGGACATCGATGCCGAGTGCCGACTGCGCCCGCAGCACCTCGAGCCACAGCTTGCGCTCGAGCACGATCTTGTTCTCGGGCGACCAGAGCGCGACGAGCTCCGGGCTGGCGTATCGGGTGGCGAGGACGTTCGGGACAAGGCTCACGAACACTCAGTCTAGTTGCCGCGCCCGTTCCAGCTGCTGGGGCATCATGTTGGGCACCACCGGCGGGGCGACGATGTCGATCATCTCCAGCAGACCCGCCCGTGCGGGCCGCCTCGGCTCCGGGTGACCCTCGATCAGCGCGGCGACCACGGCTCCGTCCACCACCGCGACCAGCCTGCGCAACTGCTCGGGGCGCACCACTCGATCGGAGCGGCGCAGCACGTCGGCGAGCAGTTCTTCGAGCTGCGTGCGTAGTCGGAGCTGGACCTCGCGTAACTCGGGATGACGAGCCGAGGCGACCGAGCGCTCGTAGCGGGCGATCAGCTGACCGCGCGCGTCCAGATCGCTGTCGTCGGGGCCGACCAGCAGGTCGAGAACGAGGTCGACGGTCGCGTCGGTACCGCGCCTGCGATGGCTGACCTCACCGACCCGGCGACGCATCGCGTCGAGCTCGATCGCGCCGCTGAATTCCACGGCCCTGGCGATCAGATCTTCCAGGGATTCGAAGTAGTAGGTGGTCGAGGCGAGCGGAAGATCGGCCCGCGACGCCACCGAGCGATGTCGTACAGCGTCGAAGCCGCCTTCGAGCAACAGTTCAGCCGCCGCCGCCACCAGGGCCTGGCGACGCCGTTCGCCTTTCGGGGTCGTCGCGGTGGTCACCGTGCCATCGTGCCAGTCATCATCAGTTCAACCGTGCGCAATCGTCATCGGGGAAACGCGGGAAATCGGGATAACTGAGTTTTACCGTATCCCGGCACGGAAGTGTTCGTACTAGGCAAAGTTGTTGTCGCACATCACTGTTGACAGCGGTGCCGATCAACCCTTCAGGAACCTTCCCAACCGGTCCAGTGCTGCGGCGATGTCGTCGCCCGAGCCCGCGAAGGAGAAGCGAACCGTGCGAATGCCGTGCACGGTGTCGAAGTCGAGACCGGGTGCCAGCGCGACGCCGGTGTGCTCGAGTACCTCGGCGCACCAGGCCCGGGAATCGTTGGTCAGATGACCGATATCGGCATAGGCGTAAAACGCGCCGTCGGCGGGGGCGAGTTCGGTGATGCCGATACTCGGCAGCCCCTCCAGTAGCAGCGCGCGGTTGCGCGCGTACCGGCGCACGTGGCCGTCCAGCTCATCCTTGGCTTCCGCGCCGAACGCGTGCACGGCGGCGTACTGGGAGATGGCGGGCGGGCACACCGTCATGTTCGAGGCCAGCCGCTGTAGCGCCGGGCGCAGGTCGGCCGGGGCCAGCATCCAGCCCAGCCGCCAGCCGGTCATCGAGAAGTACTTCGACACCGAGCCGATCACCACCGCCTGCCGGGAGGTCTCCCAGGCCGACGCGGTCGGCGTCGCGTCGTCGAAGGTGATGCCGTGGTAGATCTCGTCGGAGATCAGCAGGGTGCCGTGCTGCTCGCACCAGCGCGCCAGCGCGGCGAGCTCGGCCGGGTCGATCATCGTGCCGGTCGGGTTGGCCGGGCTCGCCACCACCAGGCCCGCGGGCGGCTCGGGCAGGGCCTTGAGCATCGCCACCGTCGGCTGGAACCGGGTCTGCGGGCCGCAGTCGAGTTCGACGACCTCGCAGCCGAGCGCGGTGAGCGTGTTCCGGTAGGCGGGATAGCCCGGCCGGGCCACCACCACGGTGTCGCCCGCGTCGAACGCGGCCAGGAAGATCAGCGTGAACGCCCCCGACGAGCCCGTGGTCACCACGACTTCGTCCGGGTGCACGTCGTACCCGTAGGTCCGCCGGTGGTGCTCCGCGATCGCCTCCCGCAGCGGCAGGATCCCGAACGTCTCGGTGTATCCGAGCAGCTCGTCGTCGATCGCCGCCTTGGTCGCCCGCAACACCGGCGCGGGCGCCTTGGTCGATGGCTGCCCCGCCGCCAGCACCAGCACGTCCCCGTGCGACCTGGCCCGTTCCGCGGCCGCCTTCCACACATCCATCACGTAGAAGGGGGGAATGGTCGACCGGCGCGATTCTCTGGACACCCGACTGACGGTAGAGCACCCGATTGCGGGCGTTGACAGATATGGTCGGCACAATGGCTCCGACAGCGAATACGCAGCCACCGGCGCAGCGGGTCAGGCCGCGTCGGGGCAGGGCCGCGGGGGCACCATGGAGTGGGTAAGGACGGCGGGGCGAGTGCGGCGGGCGAAGGCGGACACGGTCGATCGTGCCGCCGCGTCGCCGGTCGAGGACGATGCCGAGGCCGCAGCGGGCGGGACTCGCGAGCGGGCCGCCGCGGACCTCGCCGGTTCCGCGGTCGGGGAAAGCCGCGAGCCTGCGGGGGACCCATCGGTCGGCGACCGACCTGACGGCACGGACTCCGCGTCTCCGGAATCCCTTGGTGCCGAAGACAACTCGGAGACGACCGCGAGCAAGCGCGTCGTCGGCATCAACGGCCGTGTGCTGCGGGCGAATTGGCGTGCGCAATTGCCGGCGAAAGTCGGTGTGCGCGAGCGCGTGACGACCTGGCTCGGCGAGCATCCGACGGTCGGTGAGATCGCCGGGGAACTGCGCGACGGCGATGTCCGCACGGTGTTCTGGCTGCGCCCCAGGGCGCGGGCCGAGTCGCTGTGGGAGCGGCGGCCGAGCCGGGATCTGGTGCGGCGGACACTGATCGAGCAGCGCGTGTTGATCGCGGGCGTGGCGATCGTCGCGGTGTTCGTCGCGGCGGACGGGCGGATCGGCAGCGACATCGAAGGCGGCCCGCTGGCCCCGGGTGAGGCGCAGCGCGTCGCGATCGCCTACGTCCCGGAGCTCGCGCCGAATCCGCAGTCGACGACGCGCCTGCTCGCGGCCATCGCCAACGGCGAGAAGCGGCGCGAGGCGGCGGTGGTCGCGGCGGCGGCCCGCGCCACCCTCGAGCGCGCGAAGGCCGAGGCGGCGGCCGCGGCCTCCGGCGAGTGGCAGGACTGGATGGGGACGCGGGCGCCGGTGGTCCCCGGCGTCGTGACGCCCGGGTCGACCCCCTCCATCGGCGGCTTCAGCCTGCCCGCGAAGGGCGCGTTCACCTCGGGTTTCGGCTCCCGCTGGGGCACCATGCACCGCGGCATCGACATCGCCGCCCCCATCGGCAGCCCCATCTACGCCGTCGCCGACGGCACGGTCGTCGAAGCGGGGCCCGCCCAGGGCTTCGGCCTGTGGGTCCGCATCCGCCACGACGACGGCACCATCAGCATCTACGGCCACATGTACGACTTCTTCGTCTCCCCCGGTGAACGCGTCCCCGCGGGCATGCAGATCGCCCGCATCGGCAACCGCGGCGACTCCACCGGCCCCCACCTGCACTTCGAAATAGTCCAGAACGGCAACCACGTCGACCCCCAGGCCTGGCTCGCCATGCACGGCCTCCAACTCACCTGACCGAAACCACTCCGGACCAGAATCGCCGCACGCCCCTTGATGATTCGCCTCTCCTACGACCGACAATGACGCACAACCACGATCGAGAATTGAATCTGCGACGGCTTCGCGAGCAGATCAATCGAATCGAGTCGGGCACCGAAGACATCGCCGAGGCCGCCGCCGCGGCACGAGCGAAGGCCCGCGTGCAGGAGGCGGAGGAACCGGCGAAGCCGACCTGGTCCGGATCGAATTATCCCGGGATGCCCGAGGGGGACGACTGGCTGGCCGACGTGCCGGCGCAGTTTCGGGACGGGACCGGCGGTTTCGAATTGCGGCTTGCCCACGACCTGGCCGCCGTTGGAGTTCGCTGCTATCGACTCACCGACCTCGACAACTACGCGGGGACCGACCCACAGGCGATTCCGGTCTACACGGACTGGCTCGCCACCCTGGACGAGAAGATTCCGGGACCCGAAACACGGCACCGGGAGGGTATCCGGGCTCATCTGCTGCACAATCTCGCCGATCCGGCCGCGTACGGGGATCAGGACGCGATCGCGGCACTGATCGCCCAGCTGCGGCGGAATCCACCCATGCCGTCCGATGTGCAGTGGTGGGCGGCAGAAGCACTGGACAAGATCGCGGGCCCGCAGAACTATGCCGAGATCCTGGCACTGTTCCACGAGCTGACTGACGACAATCCACGGGCCGCGCTGCTCCCCTACCTCGGGCGATCGAAGACACCCGAAGCCATCCGGATCGCCGTCGACGCACTCGCCGATCGAGGCACCCGCCAGTGGGCTGTGCAAGCCCTCATCCTCGCGGAAGCCGACGGCACACTGCCGCTCGTCGCCCGCTACGCCGACGACGAGAGCGAGCAGGTTCGCACCTGGGTCCGCACGGCGATGGAACAGCTCGAATGACGTGGAGGTACTACCCCTTGCGCTCCGGGACGACGACCTCGGTGGCGCCGATGTCGGTGCGGAAGTGGCTGCCGGGCAGCTTGATCTGGGCCAGGCGGGCGTAGGCGCGTTCGCGGGCCTCGGCGAGGTCGGCGCCGACGCCGACGACGTTGAGGACGCGGCCGCCCGCGGAGACCAGCGCCTTGTCCTCGCGCTGCCCGGTGCCCGCGTGCAGCACCAGCGTGTCGCCTTCCAGCGCACCATCTTCGGCGCCGGTGATCACGTCACCGGTGCGCGGACGGGCCGGGTAGTTCTCGGCGGCCAGCACGACGGTGATCGCCGAGCCGTCCTTCCAGCGCGGGGGCTCGACCTCGGCCAGGCGGCCGGTGGCGGTGGCGTGCAGCAGCTCGGCGAACGGGCTGTCCAGCAGCGCCAGCACGGCCTGGGTCTCGGGATCGCCGAAGCGGCAGTTGAATTCGACGACCGCGGGACCGTTGGTGCCGACGGCCAGGCCCGCGTACAGCAGGCCGGAGAACGAGCTGCCCCGGCGGACCAGCTCGGCCGCGACCGGCTTCACCACGTCCTCGACGATCTCGGTCAGCGTCTCCTCGGGCAGCCACGGCAGCGGGGTGTAGGCGCCCATGCCGCCGGTGTTGGGACCGGAGTCGCCGTCACCGACGCGCTTGTGGTCCTGGGCGGGCAGCAGCGGGACCACGGTCTCGCCGTCGACCAGGCAGAACAGCGACACCTCCGGGCCGTCCAGGAAGGACTCCAGCAGCACCGGGTGCCCCTGTTCGAGCAGCTCGGCGCCGTGATCGCGGGCCGCGCGGCGGTCGTCGGTCACCACGACGCCCTTGCCGGCGGCGAGGCCGTCGTCCTTGACCACCCAGGTGGGGCCGAAGCGGTCGAGCGCGGCGTCCAGGTCGGCCGGGTTGTCGACGATCTCGCTGTGCGCGGTCCGCACCCCGGCCGCCGCCATCACGTCCTTGGCGAACGCCTTGGAGCCCTCGATCCGCGCCGCGTCACCGGACGGGCCGAACACCGGGAATCCGGCGGCCCGCACGGCGTCGGCGATCCCGAGCACCAGCGGCACCTCGGGCCCGATCACCACGAGGTCGGCGGCGACGTCGGTGGCCAGCGCGACCACGGCCTCGGCCGAGCAGGGATCGACGGGACGCAGCTGGGCGTGCTGGCCGATGCCCGGATTACCGGGGGCGGCGATCACCGCCGTCACCGACGGATCCCGGCGCAGCGCCAGGACGAGGGCATGTTCACGGGCTCCGGAACCGATGACGAGTACGCGCACGCGTGACAGATTAGTCGCGCACTTCGCACGTACTTCGCACGCCCCGGCTTGCTGCCCGGCCGGGATATCCGGCGGCGGCCGCCCGACCGCGACGGCCCATCCGTGCCGGCTCCCGGCACCGGGAATTCACTCGCACACGCCACCCACAGCGGGTTCGCTTGGGGGACAATGATGCTGGGTCCCCGGCGGCCGGGGAACGCGCGAGGGGAGCACGGCATGGGACTACTCGACGGAATGATGGGCAACGCGGGCCGGATCGACCCGGCCGCCGCCCAGCAGGAGTACGCCAAGCTGTTCGGCCAGGGTGAGCAGGTCTATTCGGCCTTCATCCTGGTGCGCGACGCGATGCTGTTCACCAACCGCAGGCTGATCCTGGTCGACAAGCAGGGCGTCACCGGCCGCAAGGTCAGCTACCACTCCATCCCGTACCGCTCGATCACCCATTTCGCCGTCGAGACCGCGGGCACCTTCGACCTCGACGCCGAGCTCTACATCTGGATCGGCAGCGGGAACGAGCCGGTCAAGCAGCGGTTCAACCGCCAGGTCGACATCTACGAGGTGCAGGGCATCCTGTCGCATTTCGTGGCGATCTAGCTAGGCTCGCCGCTATGGCATCCGTCTTCAGCGCGATCATCGCCGGACAGCTTCCCGGCCGCTTCGTCTGGGAGGACGACGAGTTCGTCGCCTTCCTCACCATCGCCCCCGTCACCCAGGGTCACACCCTCATCGTGCCGCGCGCCGAGATCGACCAGTGGCAGGACGTCGACCCCGCCGTCATGGCGCGGATGACCGGCCTCGCCCAGCAGATCGGCCAGGCCGTCCGCCTCGCCTTCGACGCACCCCGCGCCGGCCTGCTCATCGCCGGCCTGGAAGTCCCCCACCTGCACACCCACGTCTTCCCCGCCTACACCATGGGCGACTTCGACATCTCCGGCGCCGACACCGCCCCCACCCCCGAGTCCCTCGACGAGGCCCAGGCCAAGATCAAGGCCGCCCTCCGGAAACTCGGCTACGAGGCCAACGTCCCGGCCTGAGGACGCCCGCGCGCTCAGGGTCCGGGTGGGGTCAGTTCGGTGACTGTTCCCAGGAAGCTCGTCACGTACAGGGCGTCGGGGTTCCAGCCAGGGCCCGCGCCGAAGCGGACCGACGAGGACAGCGGGAGTCCGTGGGCGATCGCGCAGCTCTGCCGGGTATCCAGGTCGACCCGCTCGATCCGGCCCGCGAGGTTGAGCGCCACGTAGGCGGTGCCGTCGGGCCCCACGGTCAGGTCGTCCGCCGAGTTCAGCGGGCCGAAGCCGGGGACGACGGTCTGCGGGGCCGGCCGGGCGGGATCGGCGTAGTCGACGAAGGTGACCACCGTCGCCGGGTCGAAGGTCGTCGAGACGACGAGGCGGTCGCGCGCGCGGTCGAAGGCCAGACCGTTGGTGGAGGTGAGCGACGGCGCGTAAGGCGCCGTCGCGCCGGATGCGGAGACTCGCGTCATGGAGCCGGCGCCGACGTCCCTGCTGACGATGAAATCGCCGTTCGGCAGTTGCGCCAGGCCGTTCGGCATCGTCAGGCCGGTGGCGACCGTGGTCACCGCGCCGGTGGCGAGGTCGAGTGCCCGAATTGTCCCGTCCGCGCGGCCCATCAGCGCGGCCGAGACGCTGTTTCCGGTGGTGAAATAGGCCGTGTCGCCGACGACGAGGACGCCGCCGGGCCCGTCGACATCGTCCACGGCGACCGACGTCGTGCCGTCGGCGGCCAGGCGCCGCACCGATCCGCTCGCGCCGGTGGCCGATTGCTCCGACAGCAGAACGTTGCCACGGCCGTCGAACGCGAGGTTCTCCAGCACGCCGTAGCCGGTCGCGATGGTCCGTGTCGTCCACTGCGCACACGATTCGGGCGCGGCCGCGGCTCGGCCGGGCACGATCAGGACGGTGGCCGCCGCGATGACCGCCGAGACGCCGGTGGCCAGGGACGTCGGACGAAAGATGTGCATCGGCTCTTCCTGGTTGCTCGCCGGTCCCCCACCCTAAGCCGACCGGATCGCGCGCGAGCGCGCTTCCCGGATTCCAGCCGAAACGGGAAAGGCCCCCGACCGCGCGTCGGCGCAGGTCGGGGGCCGGGATCGCGCCGCTACTGCGTGACGCAGTGCGGGGGCGGGGCGGGGCTCCAGCTGCCGAAGCAACCCGCGGCGAAGTAGGCGAGCAGGTCGATCACGGCCGAGCCGGTCTGCAGGACGACCGGCTGGGCGGTCGCGGGCTGGGCGGGCTGCGCCGGGCTCGCGGTGGCGAGCCCGGCGGAAGCGGCGCCGATCGCGGTGACCGCGGCGGCGAGGATGGCGAAGCGTTTCACGAGGATCCCTCTCGAACAGGTACGCCGGTGTTCGGCGTGCGAGTGAGCCTAGTGAGAAACGCCACTGTTTCGGAGTGGATCGATCGCCCCTGCTTTCTTGGGCACGACCTGCCGTCACACGGCCTTTCGATCAGAGCACGGTGCAGGCGTAGTCGCGATCGAACGAGCCGGCGCTTCCGGTGCCGGTGGGGAGATTGCGGGTGGCGTCCGCGATCGCCTCCCCCGGGTTCGCCCCCTTACCGAAGCCGACGATCGGGAACCCCGCGACGATCGCGAGCGGACTCGTCACGACCGCGCCGCAGCCGTCCGCGAACGTCACTATCGTCCGGCAGTCGATGATGCCCTGACCCTTGCACGCCCGGTCGGCGGCCCGAACAGCGTCGGCTTCCGTCGGATGGTTGACCGAGAACGCGTAGACGTTGCCCCACGCACTGAGCGAAACGGCGCCCCAGTTGACCGGGTCGGCGGTGGCGGGCGGTGCCGCGAGGACGGCAGCGGCGCTCATCGAGAGCACGGCGGCCGCAAAGGACTTCTTGAACATGGGGAGCGTCTTCCTCTGCGCGCCGGCTGGTGCGGCGATCGCATGGAAGATACCGCAGCACATAGACGCGAGGTGGCCCCAAAAGTCTTGGGGTCAAGGCAAATACCCCGCCCGAGAACGATGCGACGGACCGGGCCGGGCATGGACAGACCCCCGTCGCGCACGGAGACGCAGGCCGGGGGCCTGACCCGAGCAGGATCGAGCGGTCAGTCCGCGACGCAGTGCGGGGGCAGGGTCGGGGCGCTGCCGATGCAGCCTGCGGCGAGGAAGGAGAGCAGGTCGATCACCGCCGAGCCGGTCACCAGGACAACCGGCTGGGCCGTCGCGAGTTGATCGGGGGCGGACTGCGCCGGAGTCGCGGTGGCGAGCCCGGCGGAAGCGGCGCCGATCGCGGTGACCGCGGCGGCGAGGATGGCAAAGCGTTTCACGAGGATCCCTCTCGAACAGGTACGCCGGTGTTCGGCGTGCGAGTGAGCCTAGTGAGAAACGCCACTGTTTCGGAGTGGATCGATCGCCCCTGCTTTCCGGGGCACGACCGGCCGCTCGGCGCCCGGACCAGTGGTAGCCGCACACCCACTCAGTGACAGCACGGAAGCGACCGAGGCGGGGCCGATGGAAGCATTTTTCCCGAGCCCCTCGCATAATCCATTCTCCGGAAAATGGCCCTCACCGAGGCGGACTCATCCAGTAGTCACTCTCAGGAGGAACAGTCATGATCCACATCTATCTTCGCGATGTCCACTGCCACAACGAGACCGACGACGGGCTCAGTCCGGCAGACGAGATCTACTCGCTGGTGACAGCGGTGAACTACGCGACCGTGCCCCCGGCTTTCGATGTCACGCGATACGGGGTATGGACGAACTTCGACAAGAACGAAACCAAGCACGGCCCGGGAATTTCCCAGTCGTTCTGGGGTATCGACGGACGCCCGGCCGATCTCACGGATCCGGCAAAGGTGGTATTCCTCGTCGGCCTGATGGAAAACGACGACGGCAGCCCAGACACATTGCGGGGATTCGTGCAGGGCGAAATGGCGGCATCGATCGCGGGCACTTTCACGTTCGACCGCCCGGAGCGAATCACGGCGATGATCCGGGACATGCACACGGCGATGGGGACACCGACCGCCATCGGCCTCGACCAGGACGAACGCATCGGGAGGCCACAGGAACTGTCGTTCACCCGGGCGGAGTTGACCGCCGCCATGGCGGGCGGCGTCGTCACCAAGACGCTGGAATTCAAGGGCGATTCCGGCCGGTACTCGCTGACCTTCGAAGCCGCGGGTTCGGCAGGCGTGGTCGGGCTGACGCCGGATCGGTCGGCGGTGTATCGCTACAGCGGCTCGGGGACATCCTGGACGAAGATCGGCGGACCGACGGCGAAACTGTTCGGCGGACCGTTCGGCCTGCTGGCCACCAAGTCACCCGACGGCCCGCTCCACCGCTACCTCGGCGGTGGTCGATGGGAAGACATCGGCGGCCCCGGCGCCTCGTTCGCGGTCACCCGCGACGCCGTCTACCGGTTGGCCCCGAACAAGCAGGCGGTGTATCGCTACACCGGCTCCGGAACCGAATGGACCAGGATCGGCGGCCCGGCGACCAAGCTCTACGGCGGCGGCTTCGGGTTGGTCGCGGTGAACCCGGGTGGGAGCATCTTCCGCTACCTCGGTTCCCCGGAACGCTGGGAGCGGATCGGCGGCCCCGGCGCCGAGTTCGTGGTCACCCGCGACACCGTCTACGGGCTCACCCCGGACAAACAGGCGGTGTACCGCTACACGGGCTCCGGGACGAACTGGACCAAGGTCGGCGGCCCGGCGACAAGGCTCTACGGCGGTGGCTACGGCCTGCTGGCAACCCGGGCACCCGGCGGTGACATCTACCGCTATCTCGGTCAGCCGGAGAAGTGGGAACGTATCGGTGGTCCCGGCGCCGAGTTCGTGGTCACCCGCGACACCGTCTACGGACTGACCCCGGACCGGCAGGCGGTGGCCCGCTATTCGGGCTCCGGGCACATCTGGACGAAGGTCGGCGGGCCGGCGGACTCGATCATGACCTTCGGCGAGTGAACTCCGACCACGGCCCGTGTGGAGCCCCCTGTCAGGATTGAACTGACGACCTTTCGCTTACAAGGCGAGTGCTCTACCACTGAGCTAAGGAGGCGGGTGTGCTGAACCCCGGAGGGCAGCGATCATCATAGCGGGACGCGGCAGCCGCGTGGCATCGGTAGAGGTGCCACGCGGCCGTCGCGCTCAGCGATGTCCCGGCGCAGTATCGGTGTTACTGCTCAGGACTGGGCGCGGGCCGCATCGTCGGCGGCCATCGCGTCACGCAGGCTCTTGGGACGCATGTCGGTCCAGTTCTTCTCGACGTACTCGACGCACGCGGCCCGGCTCTCTTCGCCGAACACGACACGCCAACCCGCCGGGACCTCCGCGAAAGCGGGCCACAGGGAGTGCTGCTCTTCGTCGTTGACCAGAACGAAGAAGCGGCCGTCCTCGTCGTCGAAGGGGTTGGTGCTCAATTTCACCTCACTGGATACTGGCGCTGTGTACGGGATCGCTTCGGGGTGCGAGGCCCCGGGCGTTGTGTCGACCCTAGCAAGGCTGACGTTACTGGTAGGTGGTTACCTCAGCCTCGGCGGTCAGACCGCGAAGAAATCGAGGAGGATCTTGTTGACCGCCTCGGGGCGTTCCAGGTAGCCGTAGTGGCCGGTGTCCGGGATTTCCTGGTACCTGGCGCCGGGGATGGCGTCGGCGACTTCCCGCGACAGATAAGGCGGAATCATCCTATCATCGGCGAAGCCAATTGCCAGACAGGGCACCGTGATTGCGCGATAGGCGGCGACCCGCTCGAACTCGTGGTCCATCGCCCGCTGCGCGCGGATGCCCGGGGTCGCGGGCCCGCCGGTGAACTCGAACAGGTCCAGCCAGTCGCGGGCGGCATTGGTGTCGGACATGGTCGCCGGCGACAGATTCATCACCGCGGTGAGCGCCGCCTCGAATTTGGCGGGCAGCTGCACACCGGCGGCGTCGAGGTCCTGTTCGCCCGCCGACAGCGTCTTCTGGAACTGGTCCAGCCTGCCGTGACCGGCCATGAACACGGCCTTGCGGACCAGGTCGGGGCGGGCCAGGGCCAGTTCCTGGGCCACCCGCGCGCCCATCGAGGTGCCCGCGACCAGGGCCGGGCCCTCGCCGAGGAACTCGATCAGCGCCGCGGTGTCGGCGACCAGCTCCTCGATCCGCATGCCACCGGCCGCCTCGTACGACGGCGCGATACCCCGGTTGTCGAAGGTGCACACCCGGTACCCGGCCGCCACCAGCGCGGGCACCTGATGGAGTTCCCACACCCGGCCCGGCGATCCGGTGCCCATGATCAACACCACCAGCGGACCGCCGCCCTTGACGTCGGTGCCCTTGGTACGGTCGCCCTTGACCTGATAGTTCAGTGCGATGCCGTTCACCGTGGCCACTGGCATGAAACAAACCTCTCTGCGGGGTGGAGCTGTCCGACACTCACGGTAACGGGACCGCCACGACCCTGCACCGGGGTGGGGTGATCGGGTCGGGAGTTCATCGGCCGTGCACAGGCGACCGATAGTATTGACTACTCGCACGCAGAGCGTTTGGAAACCGGGAGGACGAACCACTATGGCCGCCAAGAGCAGCGCCAACGACATCGCCGACGACGAGCTCGAGCCACTGGCCGACGAGACCGCTCGCCAGGCACAGCGGGTCGTCGCGGCGTACGCCGAAGACGCCGACGAGTGCCGGATGCTGCTGTCGATGCTCGGCATCGGCCCCAGCTGACCCTCCTGACGACCACAATCTCAAAGCGGGACCCTGCGACGCGCAAAGGATGCGTGAGTGGACCAAATGATCGATAAACAGTCCAACGACCGTCCGTCCGAGAACAGCGAACCCGTCGCGGCCGCACCCAGCGGTGCGGGCTCGGGATTCGTGGTCGTCGCGAACCGGCTGCCGGTCGACCTCGAGCGCCTGCCCGACGGAACGACCAGGTGGAAGCGCAGCCCGGGTGGTCTGGTGACCGCCCTGGAACCGGTACTGCGCAGCAACAAGGGGGCGTGGGTCGGCTGGGCGGGCGTCCCGGACGTCGAGGTCGAGCCGATCATCGAAGACGGTCTGGAACTGCATCCGGTGCCGCTGACGGCGCAGGAGGTCGAGGACTACTACGAGGGGTTCTCCAACGGCACGCTGTGGCCGCTGTACCACGATGTGATCGTGCGTCCGGTCTACGACCGGTCCTGGTGGGCCGCCTATGTCGAGGTCAACCGCCGCTTCGCGGAGGAGACCGCCAAGGTGGCCGCCGAGGGCGCCACCGTCTGGGTGCAGGACTACCAGCTGCAGCTGGTGCCGAAGATGCTGCGCATGCTGCGCCCCGACCTCACCATCGGATTCTTCCTGCACATCCCGTTCCCGCCGGTCGAGCTGTTCATGCAGATGCCGTGGCGGACCGAGATCGTCGAGGGCCTGCTCGGGGCCGACCTGATCGGCTTCCATCTCCCCGGCGGCGCGCAGAACTTCCTCTACCTGGCCCGGCGACTGGCCGGTCAGCCCACCTCACGCGGCACCATCGGGGTGCGCTCCAAGCTGGGCGTCGTGCAGGTCGGCTTCCGCACAGTGCGCGTCGGCGCGTTCCCCATCTCGATCGACTCCGCCGAGCTCGACGAGCATTCCCGGCGCCGGTCGGTCCGCGAGCGGGCCGCCAAGATCCGCGCCGAACTGGGCAATCCGAAGAACATCATGCTCGGCGTCGACCGCCTGGACTACACCAAGGGCATCGACATCCGGCTCAACGCGCTGCAGGAACTCCTGGAAGAGGGCCGGGTCGACCCGGCCGAGACGGTGATGGTGCAGCTGGCAACACCGAGCCGGGAACGGGTGCAGAGCTACATCAAGATGCGCGGCGACATCGAGCGCCAGGTCGGCCGGATCAACGGCGAGTTCGCCCGGGTCGGCTACCCGGTCGTGCACTACCTGCACCGCCCGATCCCCCGCGATGAGCTGATCGCCTTCTTCGTCGCCGCCGACGCCATGCTGGTCACGCCGCTGCGCGACGGCATGAACCTGGTGGCCAAGGAGTACGTGGCCTGCCACAGCGACCTCAACGGCGCCCTGGTGCTCAGCGAGTTCACCGGCGCCGCGGCCGAGCTGCGCCAGTCCTACCTGTGCAACCCGCACGACCTGGACAGCGTCAAGGACGCCATCGTCGGCGCGCTCGACGACGACCGCGACACCAAGCGCCGCCGGATGCGCTCGATGCGCCGCCAGGTGCTGACCCACGACGTCGAGCGCTGGGCCCGCGCCTTCCTCGACGCCCTGTCCCAGGGCAGTGTCGCCGGATCGGCCCTGCTCAGCGAGGAAGAGGACGTCTTCCGCGAATCGCACTGAGGCGCTCACAGCTACCTCACAGCGCGGGTCCAGCCACTTCCCAGCCGGGTGGTGGACCATGAGATCCATGAGTGGTGTGCCGGAAGCACCCGAAGCCAGGGTGCTCGTCGTCGACGACGAACCGATGATCGTCGAATTGCTGGCGGTGAGCCTGCGCTACCAGGGCTTCGAGGTGGCGACGGCGAGCGACGGCGCGGAGGGCTTGGACAAGGCCCGCGCGTTCCGCCCGGAGGCGCTGATCGTCGACGTGATGATGCCCGGCATGGACGGCTTCGGCCTGCTGCGCCGGTTGCGCGCCGACGGCATCGACGCGCCGGTGCTGTTCCTGACCGCCCGCGACGAGGTCGAGGACAAGATCACCGGTCTCACCCTCGGCGCCGACGACTACGTCACCAAGCCGTTCAGTCTCGAGGAAGTGGTGGCCCGGCTGCGGGTGATCCTGCGCCGCTCCGGCCGCACCGCGCCCGAGCAGGCCAGCACCCGGCTGCGCTTCGCCGACATCGAACTCGACGACGACACCCACGAGGTGTGGAAGGCGGGCGAGCCGGTGGCCCTGTCCCCCACCGAGTTCACGCTGCTGCGCTATTTCATGGTGAACGCGGGCAGCGTGCTCAGCAAACCCCGCATCCTGGATCACGTGTGGCGCTACGACTTCGGCGGCGAGGTCGGCGTGGTGGAGACCTACGTGTCGTATCTGCGTAAGAAGGTCGACACCGGGGACCAGCGGTTGATCCACACCCTGCGCGGCGTCGGGTACGTCATGCGGGAGTCGGCCGCGCGATGAGCCTGCGCGCGCGTGTCGCCCGGCGGTTCTCGGCGATCCCGCTGCGCGTGACGCTGGTGCTGATGCTGGTGGCGATGGCCGGATTCGGTTTGGTCGCTTCGGGTTTCGTCGTCACCAAGGCGATGGAGAACTCGCTGCAGAACCGCACCGACCAGCAGTTGACCGATGCCGCGATCGAATGGGAGCGCCGGGTCGGGATGCCCGCGCCCGCCCTGCCGGCGCCGTCGCCGGATCGGCAGCCGCCCGGCCGGTACTACCTCGAGGCCGAGAGCACCGACGGCACCCGGAACATCACCCTGGACAACGTCTTCGGCACCGACGCCAAGCCCGATCTCCCCGATCCCCCCGCGCTGCAACCGGTCACCGTCGGCTCGCAGGGCGACTCGACCGACCAGTGGCGGGTGCTGACCGTCAACGGGCACCGCGCGTCGGCGACGGTCGCGTGGCCGCTGACCGACGACATCGAAACGGTGCGCAAGCTCGTCGTGCTGCAGGTCGTGGTCGGCGCGATCGTGCTGATCGCCCTGGCCGTGGCCGCCTACTTCGTGGTGCGCGGCAGCCTGCGGCCGCTGCGCCGGGTCGAGGCCACCGCGGCGGCGATCGCGGAAGGTCAGCTGCATCGGCGGGTTCCGGTGCGCGGCAACGACACCGAGGTCGACCGGCTCTCGCGCTCGCTCAACAGCATGCTCACCCAGATCCAGCAGGCCTTCGCCGCGACCGAGGCCTCCGAGGCCGCCGCCCGCGAATCCGAGGCCAGGATGCGGCGTTTCGTCGCCGACGCCAGTCACGAACTGCGCACCCCGCTCACCACCATCCGCGGCTTCGCCGAGCTGTACCGGCAGGGCGCGACCGGTGATCCGGCGATGTTCATGAACCGCATCGAACACGAGGCCCAGCGGATGGGCCTGCTGGTGGAGGACCTGCTGATGCTGGCCAGGCTCGACGCGCAACGCCCCGTCGACCTGAAGCCGGTCGACCTGCTCGCGATCGCGGGCGACGCCGTGCACAGCGCCCGCGCGGTGGCGGCCGCCGAGGGCGAGCACCGGCCGATCACCCTCGAGATCGCCGACGGCACCGGCACCTTGGAGATCCTCGGCGACGATCACCGCCTGCGCCAGATCCTGACCAACCTGCTGAACAACGCCCGCACGCACACGCCGGACGGTACGTCGATCACCGTGCGGCTCACGCCCGCCGCCGACGAGGTGCTGCTCGAGGTCGCCGATACCGGCCCCGGGCTGTCCGCGGCGGAATCGGCGCGGATCTTCGAACGCTTCTACCGCGCCGACGCCTCACGCACCCGCAGCAGCGGCGGCACCGGGCTCGGGCTGTCCATCGTGGCCGCGCTGGTCGCCGCGCACGGCGGCAAGGTCACGGTCGGGCCGACACCGGGCGGCGGCGCGACCTTCGTGGTCCGGCTGCCCCGCGACGACCGCGGCCCGGCCTGAATCAGGCCGGGCCGACGGGAACATCCGTGTCGCGCTGACTCAGACCGGCGTGACCTGGGCGACCAGCCAGCGGTTGTCGGCCTTGTCCAGCGACACCCGCACCCGGCTGCCCGAGGTGGTGCCCTGCGGGGAATCCTTGCTGGTGGTCAGCTGGTTCAGGTACAGCAACACCACCACGTGCTCGGGGTCGGCGGAGACGACACCCTCGGCCTGGGCGGTGGCCTTGACGGTGAGCTGCTTCTCCTTGGCGCCCGGCGCGATGGCCTGCTCGATCAGCTTCAGGTAGTCGGCGCGGAACTCCTCGGTGAGATTGTCCGCGGCCTTGGGCAGCTCGGTGTCGACCGTGCCCGGCTCGTAGCTGAACATGGCGGTCACCGTGCGGCCGGCCGTGGTCAGCGCGTCGGTGCGGGCCTGCTCGGTGCGGCTGTGCTGGTAGAGCTGGTAGCCGCTCAGGCCGAGGATCACCGCGGCGATCAGGCCGAGGACACCGAGGCCGCCGAAAACGATCTTTGCGCGGTTCCCACTCATCCGACGAACTCCACCTTCGAGACGGTCATGCCGGTATCGCCCTTGGTGACGGTCACCCGGAACCGGTACTGACGCTGCTGCGGCTCGGCCGAGCCGCTGTTGCTCACCGTCTGCTTCGCGGCGACGAGCACCTTGGCGGTCGTGTCGTCGGCCGACTCGATGCCCGACTCGACGACCTCACCGTGCGAGACCACCTTGGCCTGCTTCACCACGTCCATGAACGGATCGAGGCGACCGTCGAATTCCGTCTTGAACTCGCCCGAGGCCACCGACAGGATGCGGTCGATGTCCTCCTTGGCGGAGTCGGCGCGGATGGTGGTGAGGTTGATGACCGCCTGGCGGGCGGTCTGGGTGTACTCCGCGCGCAGGTCCTCGTCGGCGTCGACCGAGCGGACCGCGAAGGCGGCGAACCCGGCGCCGACGACCAGCGCGAGCACCAGGACGACCGCGGCGGCGAGGGCGAGGATCCGCCCGCGGCCGGTCGGCGTGGCCTCGTCGGTGGTGTCGTCGTCGAGGTCGTCGTCGGACTCCGCGACCACGGCCTTGTCCAGGACGACGGTCTCGTCGGCTACGGGAAGGACCACGGTCTTGTCCGCGGCGGCCGGAACGACATCCGCCGGCACGGCCTTGTCGGCGACCGGCACGGTCTCGGCCGGAGCCGCCGCGGCGGCCACGACCTCGGTGACCTCGGCGTCGTCCTTGCGGATGCTGACCGTGGCCTGCGTCGGCTCGTCGACCGGCGGACCGGCCGACCGTGCGGCCCGCCTGCGCGGGCGGCGGTTGTCGTTGTCACTCATCGTTGCTGCTCCTCCAACATCGCCTGCCAGCTGGCCGGGACAGTGCCCGAGCCGTCGGAAGCGATGTCGCCTTGCCGGTACGTACGTCCGTCGGTGCCCAGATAGGTGCCTGTGGACGGATCATAGGGGCGCGCTGAGGCGGGGGTCACACCGCCCGTGGACGCGCCGGTCGGAGCCGAGGCCGGTGCGACCGGCTGCGGCGCGCCGAACGGCGGGTTGGTGCCCAGGGGCACGTACCCGGTCCGGCACAGTTCGGGAGTGGGCGCCCGAACGCCTGGATTCTCCATGCACGGGCTGTTGCGGATGCCGCGCACCTCGATCGGAGAATCCTGTGCCACCTTGCAGTACAGCCCCTGGGGTGTGTCGATCGGGGTGAAGTCACTCGGCTCGCGCCGCTGGTCGGCGGGCAGGAAGCCGGTGGTGCAGGCGGGCGGGTCCTGGACCGCGGTCATGAAGTTGACCATCGCGCCGTACTTGGTCGGTCCGCGCAGGATGGTCTTGAACGCCGCGATCAGCGGCGGGAAAACGACCAGGAGTTGTTCGACACCAGCGTGATACGTCACGCCGACCTGGCCGAGACTCACCAGATTGCTCGCCAGCAACGGCAGCGTCGGGCGCAGACTCTGGAACTGCTCGTTCACCTTCTGCATCGCGGAAGGACTGTCGTGCAACAGGTTTCGCAATGTCGGATCGTGCTCGCGAAGTTGATCGGTGAGGGTAGCGAGATCCGCTGTCCAGGAACGGATATTGGCATCGGATTGGATCTGGGTGTCCAGCAGCGGGCCGATCTGATCGAGCAGCTTCTTGGTCGGTTCCACATCGGTCTCGGCCTGCTGCAACAGCAGCGACGCCGAGTCGATGAACCGCTGCAGGTCCGGGCCCGCGCCGTTGAACGCCTTGAACGCCTCGTCGATCACCTGGCGCAGCCGGGTATCGGCGACGGTCGAGAGCAGCTTGTCGGTCTGGTCGAGCAGCGAGCCGACGTCCTGGGGCAGCCTGGTGCGTTCCACCGGGATCACCGAGCCGTCACGCAGATCGCCGGAGCCCGCGCCGGGCTCGGGCACCAGGTCGACGTACTGCTCACCGATCGCCGAGACACTGCGGATCCAGGCGATCGAGTCCTTCGGCACCTTGTAGTCGCTGTCGATCGACAGATCTGCCTCGACCCCGGCCGGGGTGAGCCGGACCGCCTCCACCTTGCCGATATTGGTGCCGCGGTAGGAGACGTTCGCGGTCGGATACAGCCCGCCGGTGGCGGCGAGCTGGACCGTCACCCCGTAGCGCCCGATCCCGAGCATCGCCGGTATCTGGATGTACGTCCCGCCCATCACGACGAGACCGATCACGGTGAGGACGGAGAAGATCGCGAGCTGAATATGGACGAACCTGGTGAGTTTCATCGACCCGCTCCTTCCTGGCCGGGCAGCGGCACGGTGATGCCGGGAATGGAGGGCAGGCCCGGGATCGGCGGCAGGCCGGGCAGGGTCGGCGTCGGTGCCGCGCTGGGCGCGGGCGCCGCCGGGACCTTGGTCGGGTCGCCCGCGTCGGTCGACGTCGACGGCGCGAAGGTACCGAGCACACCCTCGACACCGCCGAAGCGGCCACCGAGCGGCGTGCCGGTGAGCCAGTTGGTGTCCAGCCGCTTTCCGGTCAGGTCGAAGGTGATGAAGAGATTGAGGTAGTCACCCTTGATCGCGTTGTCGATGTTCTTGATCGGGAACGGGAACGTCGGCAGCACGGCCATCGCCGCGATGAGGTTGGTGCCGGTGTTCGCCAGGGTTTCCAGCACCGGGCCGAGGCTGGCCAGGTTGGCCTTCAGGTCGTCGCCACTGGTCTGGATGATCCGCTCGGTCACGTCACTGAGCTCGCCGAGCGCGGTGACCGCCCTGGTGATGTTGGCGGTGCGGTCGGCGAGCACCGTCAGCGCCGGGGGGATCTCGTCGAGCGCGCGGGCGAGCACGTCCTTCTGGGCGGCGAAGCTGCCCGCCACCCGGTCCAGGCCCTCCATCGCGGCGATGATGTTGCCGGTCTGCTTTTCCAGACCGGTGGTCAGCTCGTTGAGCTGGGGCAGCAGGTCGGCGATCTCGGTCTCGCGGCCGTTGAGCGCCGCGTTCATCTCCCTGGTGATCGTCTCGAGCTGAGCGATGCCGCCGCCGTTGAGCACGACCGACAGCGAGGACAGCACCTGCTCGGTCGTCGGGTAGGCACCGGCCCGATCCAGCGGGATCACGTCGTTGTTGCGCAGCTGACCCTGGGCGGGGATATCGGTCGGCGCGGACAGCTCGAGGTGATTGCTGCCGAGGAGGCTGGTCTGGCCGATCTTGGCGACCGCGTTGGCGGGCAGTTTCACGTCGGGATTCAGCGAGACCGTGACCAGCGCGTGCCAGCCCTCGACCTCGATGCCGGTGACGTTGCCGACCTCGACATCGTCCACCCGCACCGGCGAATTCCTGGTCAGCGTGGTGACATTGGGCATCTGGATGCGCACGGTGTACGAACCGGGAGCGGTGCCCTCGGAACCCGGCATGGGCAGTGAGTTCAGTCCGTCCCACTGACAGCCGGTCGCGCCGAGCGTCACGGCGACGCCCACCGCCAGCCCGGCGAGCATTCGTTGGGGCCTCATCGTTGTCCTCCTGGAACGGCGAGTCCGGCGAGACCGCTCGGCACGGTGATCGGCGCAGCCGTCGGGGGCACCTTCGCGGGGTCAACCTCCGCTTCCAAGCTCGGCGGGCTGTAGGTCAGCTGGCCGGGCAGGGCGGTGGTGCCGAGGACCGGGTTGAGCATGATCGGCGCGTAGTTCATCGCCAGCGAGCTGATCACCGGGGCGACGAATTCCGCGCACAGGTCCGCCGACCGGTCCGAGTCGTTCATCTCGAGCGCCCGGATGGAGCCGCAGAGGAAGCTCAACGGATTGGCCGTATTGGGCAGTGCCACCGAGCCGCTGAGCGCGCCCTGGGCCGGCTGGTAGATCTGGTAGAAGTTCACCAGCGCGGTCGGCGCGGAATGCAGCAGCCGTTCGATCTCCGGCCGCTTGTCGGCCAGGATCTGGGTGACATCGGCCAATCGCTCGACGCCTTCGGTGAGTTCGGCACCGCTGCCGTCGAGGAAGCGCTTCACGTCCGCGAGCGCCACATCCAGGCTGTCCAGGCCGGCGCCGAGTTCCTCCGACGCGCCGGCGAGGACCGAGGCCACCGAGGCCAGGCGGCCGCCGAACTGCACGATCTGCTCGTTGCTCGCCGAGAGCACCTCGACGAACTTCTGCAGGTTGCGGATGGTGCCGAAGAGGTCGGTTCGCCCGTCGGACAACGTGGTCAGCGTCGCCGACAGTTCCCGCAGGGTGTCGCGGAACTTCTGGCCGTTGCCGTCGAGGTTGTCCGCCGCGGTGTTGACGAAGCGCCCGAAGGAACCCTGCTCGTCGTCCCCGACGGGCCCGAGAGCCGTCGCGAGATTGGACAGTTCGGCCTTGATGTCGTCCCACTCCACCGGCACCGCGGTGCGCTCGATCGGAATCTGCGCGCCGTCGGCCAGCTTCGGACCACCCTCGTAGGCGGGCGCCAGCTGGATGAACCGGGCCGACACCAGCGAGGGCGCGATCAGCACGGCGCGCGCGTCGGCGGGCAGGTCGACGTCGCCGTCGACGGACATCCGCACCTGCACCCGGCCTTCGCCGGGCTCGATCGAATCGATCCTGCCGATCGTCACACCCAGCATTCGCACCTCGTCACCCGCGTACAGGCCGTTGGTCGAGGTGAAGGCCGCGGTGATCTTGGTCTTCCCGATACCGAGGCTGAAGTAGACCCCGACCGCGACCAAGGCGACGATCACCGCCACGGCGACCCCGAGCGTCCAACGTGGCACGCCACGAACTTTCGATGCGATGTTCATCGCGGCGGGTCCTCCTCGGAAGGCACGATGCTCGGCGGCGCCGGATGGGTGAGGTAGTCGAGCAGGTCCTGCGGCACATGCTCGGGCCAGACCAGCGCGTCGACCAGCGGACGCAGCGTGGTACTCGTCGCGTTCACCACGTAGGCGTTGAACCACGGGCCGCTGCCGACCTGCTCGCCCAGCGCCGAGGCGTAGGGGCCGACGTTCTCGAGCGCCTGGGTCAGGTTCTCCTTGTTGCGCTGCAACAGGGCGAGCACCGAATTCAGCCGGTCCAGTGTCGGTTTCATCTGCGCCTCGTTGTCGGCGACCAGCCCGGAGAGCTGCTTGGCGACCGCGTCGACGTAGACGATGAGCTGGTTGATGGCGGCTCGGCGGTTGTCGAGCTCGCCGAGCAGGTTGTTGCCGTCGAGCAGCAACGCATTGAGCTGCGAACTACGGTCGGCCAGGATCGCGGTGACGTTCTGCGCCCGGCCGAGCAGATCGGTGAGCGCCTGGTCGCGGGTGTTGATGCTGCGCGAGAGCGCGGTGACGCCATCGAGGGCGTTGCGCAGCGGGCCCGGAGTGTCGGCGAAGGCGGCCGAGAGGGCGTCCAGTGTCTGGTCGATCTGATCCATGTCGAGATCGCGGACGGTCCCGCCGAGATCGCTGAGCGCCTCGTTGAGCGAGTACGGCGAGGTGGTCCGGTCGAGCGGGATGGTGTCCGAGGTACGCAACGCACCCGGTCCGGTCGGCACCACATCGAGGGACTTGCGACCGAGCACCGTGTTGGTCTTGATCGCGGCGGAGGTCTTCTCGCCCAGCACGATCGACTCGTCCAGGGTGAACTTCACCAGCACCTTCGGGCCATCGAGCGACACATCGTCGACTTCGCCGGAGCGCACGCCGGCCACATGCACCGGGTCGCCGGGCACCAGCCCGCCCGCGTCGGCGAAGAACGCGGTGAACGTCGCGCCGGAGCGGATGAACGGCAGCTTGGTGTACTGCAGCGTGGCGAGCGAGATCGTCACCGCCAGCACGATGCCGACGACGCCGATGGTGGCGGCCGACGACTTGCTCTCACTCATTCGGCGTACACCTTCCGCTCGCCTGCGAACCCGGGATTCGCACTTCCATCGGCTGACCGTTCGGGCCGTCTACCAGCAGGACGGTGCCGCAGATGTAGAGCTGCAGGAACGCGCCGTAGGAGCCGATGCGGATCAGTTTCTTGTAGGTGTCCGGCAGCTTCCCCAACACCCATTCGAGCTCGTCGGAGCCGTTGTCGAGGTTGGTGGCCAGCCGGCCGGTCTGCTCGATGGTGTTGCGCAGATCGGGACGTGCCGTGGTCAGCAAGTCGTTGAGTTCCTTCGTCGCACCGGCGATCCGCGGGAGCGCGGCGCCGATCGGGTCGCGTTCGGCGGCCAATCCGCTGACCAGGCGCTGCAATTCGTCGATCGTGGTGGTGAACTGCTCGTCGCGATCGTCGATGGTGGCCAGCACCGTGTTCAGGTTGTCGATCACGCTGCCGATCAGGGCGTCGCGGTCGGCGAGGGTGCGGGAGAAGTTGCCGCCGCTGTTGAGCAGCGAGACCAGCGTGCCGCCCTGGCCCTGGAAGATCTGCAGCAGCGCCGAGGTCAGGTCGTTGACCTGGCCCGGGTCTAGCCCACGCAGCAGCGGCTTGAAACCGCCGAGCAGCAGGTCCAGGTCCAATGCGGGCGCGGTCTGCTCCTTGCCGATGGTGGACCCTTCGGGCAGCACGCGGGCCGAGCCCGGACCTTCCATCAGTTCCAGATACCGGTCACCGACCAGGTTCTCGTACTTGATCGCCAGGCGGGTGCTCGACAGCACGGCGTACTTGGTGTCCACGTCGAACTCGACGTGGGCGAGATCGTCGTCGCCGACCTTCACCGAGGTCACCGAGCCCACCGGGACGCCGGCGATGCGCACCTTCGCCCCCGGCACCATGCCCGAGGAGCTGGTGAAGACCGCCTTGTAGCCGTTCTCGCTGGAGAACCGCGCTTGGCTGAGCACGATCGCCAGGCCCGCGAAGACCAGTGTCATCACCACGGAGAAGATCGCGAGCTTGACCGTCGTCGCCGTGTTTTTCACCGTGTCACTCCCGGCAGTCCGTCCAGCAGGAGCTGGAACACCATTGGTGCGCTGTCGTTCAGGGCGGGCGGCGCGGTACGCGGGGTGTACGGCGCACCCTCGCTGGTATCGGTCACCACGTAGTTCGCGTGGCTGTCCGGCACCCGGGTCACCACACCCTCACAGTGCGGTCCACCGGTCGCGTTCACCTTGGGCAGATCCTCGGGGTAGCTGTAGGGCTTCTGGCCGGGCATGAAGGAGGCGTGCATGCCGACACCCGGCAGGACACCGCCGAATACCTCGTTGGCCAACGGCATGATCGGACCGATTCCGTCGATGAGGCAGCCGAGCGCGGGCGCGTATTCGAACAGCAGGCTGGTCGTCGGTCGCAGCAGGTCGAGCGCGGTGACGATATTGGTTTCGTTCTCCCGCAGCACCGCACCCGTGGTGTCGGACAGGCCGATCACGTTCACCAGCACGTCGTCGAACTGAGCTTGCAGCTCCGCCAGGGTGCGCGAGGTGACCGTGGCGTTGTCCACGGTGCGCAGCAGCGCGCCGGACGCGTCGGCGTAGATGTCGGACACCTGGGCCGTCTTGTCCAGATCCTGTTGCAGCGTCGGCAGGTAGGGGTTGATCTCGCGCAGGTAGCGGTCCGAGCTCACCAGCAGTTCGCCCAGCTTGTCGCCGCGGCCCTCCAGCGCGGTGCCGAGCGCGGTCAGCGTCGCGTTCAGCTTCTCCGGCTCCACCTGGGCGAGCACATCGGACAGGTGCTGGAACAGCGTGTTGAATTCGACGGTCACCGCGCTGGCCGACACCGTGCTGCCCGGGGCCAGCGCGGTCGAGGCCGGCTGCTCGGGCACGATGAAGTTGACGTATTTGGCGCCGAAGACGGTGGTCGAGCGGATGTCGACGCCAGCGTTGGCGGGCACCAGCTTCAGCTGATCGGGGTCGACTTCCAGCCGCAGCTGCGCGCCCTCGTCGTGCAGGGCGATGTCGGTGACGCGGCCGATCTCGACGCCGCGCACCTTCACCTTGGCATCGGGGTCGAGCACCAGGCCGGTGCGTGGTGTGTCCACCAGCACCACCGCGGTGGTGGTGAACGCGCCTTGGAACAGCGCGAGTGCGAAGGCCACAGCCCCGACGAGCAGGGCGACCAGGGCGAGCGCGGCGAGCTTGCGCCCGAGCCCGCCCTGCAGTGCGGCGACGATCCGTGATGTATGCATCGCGCTATCCCGAGAGGTGGAAGTTGCTGGAGGTGCCGTAGATGGCCAGCGAGATCATCAGGGTCACCATGACGACCGCGACCAGCGAGGCGCGCACCGCGTTGCCGACCGCGACGCCGACGCCGACCGGACCGCCCGCGGCGTTGTAACCGAAGTAGGTGTGGATCAGCATCACGGCCATCGCCATGACGATCGCCTGCCCGAAGGACCAGAGAATGTCGCTCGGGATGAGGAACGTCGAGAAGTAGTGGTCGTACACACCGGCCGACTGCCCGTAGATCACCACGGTCGCGAAGCGGCTGGCGACGAAGGAGGCGATCACCGCCAGGGCGTAGAGCGGGACGATCGCGATCATGCCCGCCAGCACCCGGGTGCCGACCAGGAACGGAACCGGGCGCACCGCCATCGATTCGAGCGCGTCGATCTCCTCGGCCACCCGCATGGCGCCCAGCTGGGCGGTCGCGCCTGCGCCGATGGTGGCGGCCAGGCCGATACCGGAGATCACCGGTGCCGCGATGCGGACGTTGAGGAAGGCGGCGAAGAAGCCGGTCAGCGCCTCGACACCGATATTGCCGAGCGAGCTGTAGCCCTGCACCGCGATGGTGCCACCGGCCATGAGGGTGAGGAACCCGACGATCACGACGGTGCCGCCGATCACGGCCAGCGCGCCGGAGCCCATGCTGATCTCGGCGATGAGCCGGATCGTCTCGGTGCGGTAGTGCACCAGCGCCCTGGGCACCGAGGCGAGCGCCTGGACGAAGAAGATCGCCTTGTCGCCCAGCGAATCCAGGGATTTCGAGGCGCGATCGAAACGGCGAACCGTCCGGGGGAACTTACTGCGAACAACGAATGCCATCGTGGTCACCGCACCGTGAATTTCAGGCCGATCGCGGTGGCGACGACATTCACCACGAACAGCGCCATGAAGGCGAAGACGACTGTTTGGTTCACCGCGTCACCGACACTCTTCGGCCCGCCTTTCACCTGCAAACCGAGGTAGCAGGCAACCATTCCGGCGATCAATCCGAACAGCCCGGCCTTGACCTCCGAGAGGATCAACTCGGGCAGATTCGTGAGCAGCGGAATCCCGTTGACGAAGGCGCCCGGATTCACGCCCTGCAGGAACACCGAGAACATGAAGCCACCGACGATGCCGACGGTGCAGACCAGGCTGTTGAGCATCAGCGCGACGAACATCGAGGCGAGCACGCGGGGGACGACCAGCCGGGCGATCGGGTCGATGCCGAGCACCATCATCGCGTCGATCTCTTCGCGGATGGTGCGTGCGCCCAGGTCAGCGCAGATCGCGGTGGCGCCCGCACCCGCCACGATCAGCACCGTGACGATCGGTCCGACCTGGGTGACGGCGCCGAACGCGGCCGCCGCGCCACTGAGGTCGGCGGCGCCGATCTCGCGCAACAGGATGTTGAGGGTGAAGACCACCAACACCGTGAACGGAATCGCGACGAGCAATGTCGGCACGATCGAGACGCGGGCGACGAACCATGACTGGTCGACGAATTCGCGCCACTGGAAGGGACGGCGGAACGCGGCTCGCGCCACATTCGCGCCGAGTTCGAAGAATCCGCCAACTGCCCGCAACGGCACAGCAAGGAGGTCGTTCACTCGGTTTCCTCCTTGTCCGACGGGCGGGCAGACCTGCCCGCGCACCCGTACTTCACCGCCACCCCGATCTGAAGACTGCCCAAAGACTAGAACATGTTCCTGTTGATGTCTGCCGTTTGGGGAGACTATTACCAGGACTTTTTCGCGAAATATGTCGAGGAAACTGAAACGAATCCTGACCGAATGCCATTTACCTCCTGTGAGCCGCCACACACCCCGACGCTCATGTCTACCAACACCTGGACCTGTGATCAACACAACTCGGCAGACATGCCCGTCGTGGCGCGCGGCGAGCCAACACCCGGCAAATCGGTGGAAGGAAGATCAGCCCAGATCGCGGAGCGCGCGGGCCGAGAACGTGTGGTCGGCGGGCCGCTCGGCAAAGTAGCCGTGCAGCGTCGAGGCGAGGTCTTCCTCGGCCCATTCGGCGCCCGCGGCGTCGAAGCGAGCCTCCACCTCGGGAGCCGCCATCAGGGCGACCATCGGGCCGTAGACGACGAAGACCTGACCGTTCACCGCGTCGGCGGCGGGCGAGGCGAGGTAGGCGACGAGCTTGGCCACATGCTCGGGCGCGAGCGGGTCGACCGACCCCTCGGGCGCCTCGGAGAACACGGCCTCGGTCATCGCGGTCCTGGCCCGGGGGCAGATCGCGTTGGACCGCACGCCGAAGCGGGACAGGCCACGCGCGGCCGACAGCGTCAGCGCGGTGATGCCCGCCTTCGCGGCGCCGTAGTTGGCCTGGCCCTCCGGTCCGAGCAGGCCCGCCTCCGAGGAGGTGTTGACCAGCCGGCCATAGACCGGCGCGCCGGCGGCCTTGGATGCCGCGCGCCAGTAGGCGCCCGCGTTGCGCGAGAGCAGGAAGTGGCCGCGCAGGTGCACGGCGATCACCGCGTCGAAGTCCTCGTCGGACATGTTGAACAGCATGCGGTCGCGGGTGATGCCCGCGTTGTTGACGACGATGTCGAGGCCGCCGAGGGATTCCTGGGCGGTCGCGATCAGCGCGTCGGCGGTCGAGCGCTCGGCGATGCTGCCGCCGACGAACTCCGCCTTGCCGCCCAGCTCGCGAATCGCGGCGATGGTCTCGGCGGCGGCGTCCTCGGTGAGGTCGTTGACGACCACCGCCGCGCCCGCCGCGGCCAGCGCGAGGGCCTCGGCCCGGCCGAGACCGGCGCCTGCGCCGGTCACGATCGCGACTCGGCCGTCCAGTGAAGTCTGCATCACACTCATCGGGCCGACTTTAGAACGTGTTTCACTATCCGACAAGACCGGATCATGCCAACCGCAGCGCGGCCTTGGGACACTGCGCCACCGCTTCCTCGACATCGGCGACGCGATCGTCGGCCACATCGCCCTCGAGCACGTGCAGGTTGTCGTCGTCATCGAGTTCAAACATGTCAGGGGCGATTCCTACGCATACGCCATTCGCTTCGCACCGGTCGAAATCGACGATGATCTTCATGAGAACTTCCTTCCACGCGGTCTCCGCGACACTAACCCAGACAGCACGGCCCGCGAGGCGGAACAGCTGTCGATTCACTGTCAATACTGGAACATGTTCCAGTTCATATGCAATGATCGGTTTCGGCGGGGCCCATCCCCTGCGCCCCGCCGACGTCCGTTTTCGCAGCTGAGACCGAGGTAGGAACCATGCGCGTCGCGTATACGCCGCAGCAGGAAGAATTGCGCGCCGAGCTGCGCGAGTATTTCGCCCAGCTGATGACGCCGGAACGACGCGCGGCGCTGAGCCTGCAGACCGGCGAGTATGGCGAGGGCACTGTCTACCGCGACGTCGTCCGCCAGATGGGCAAGGACGGCTGGCTGACGCTGAGCTGGCCCAAGGAATACGGCGGCCAGGACCGCACGACGATGGATCAGCTGATCTTCGTCGAGGAAGCCGCCATCGCGGGCGCGCCCGTCCCGTTCCTCACCCTGAACTCGGTCGCGCCGACGATCATGCAGTACGGCACCGAGGAGCAGAAGAAGTTCTTCCTGCCCAAGATCGCCTCGGGCGAGCTGCACTTCGCCATCGGCTACTCCGAGCCGGGCGCAGGCACCGACCTGGCCTCGCTGCGCACCGCCGCGGTGCGCGACGGCGACGACTTCGTCATCAACGGCCAGAAGATGTGGACCAGCCTCATCGCCTACGCCGATTACATCTGGCTGGCGGTGCGCACCGACCCGACGGCCAAGAAGCACAAGGGCATCTCGATGTTCATCGTGCCCACCGATGTCGACGGCTTCTCCTGGACGCCGGTGCACACGATGGCCGGGCCCGACACCAGCGCCACCTACTACCAGGACGTGCGGGTGCCCGCCTCCTCGATGGTCGGGCCGGAGAACGGCGGCTGGTCGCTGATCACCAACCAGCTCAACCACGAGCGCGTCGCGCTGACCTCGGCCGGGCCGCTCTCGCTCGCGGTCAACCAGACGGTGCAGTGGGCGCGTGAGACCACCGCCTCCGACGGCAAGCGGGTGATCGACCAGGAGTGGGTGCGCCTGAATCTGGCGCGCGTCTACGCCAAGGTCGAGTACCTCAAGCTGCTGAACTGGGAGATCGCCAGCCGCGCCGACCAGGGCGGCGAAGCGGCGCCCAAGCCGTGGGACGCCTCCGCGTGCAAGGTCTACGGCACCGAGCTGGCCACCGAGGCCTATCGGCTGCTGATGGAGGTCGTCGGCTCGCACGGCTACCTGCGCCAGGACTCCCCCGGCGCGGTGATGCTCGGCAGGCTGGAGCGGATGCACCGGGCCGCGCTCATCCTCACCTTCGGCGGCGGCACCAACGAGGTGCAGCGCGACATCATCGCCATGACCGCCCTGCGCCAGCCCGCGTCCGCCCGCTGATCCCGAAAGCCGGTATCCCCTCATGGATTTCACTCCCACCGAAGCCCAGACCGATCTCGCCCGGCTGACCGGCGAGATCTGCGCCAAGCTCGTCACCGCCGACCGGCTGCGCGAGCTCGACACCGCGGGCCGCTACGACGAGCAGCTCTGGAAGTCGCTCGCCGAGACCGGCGTGCTGGCCGCGGCCCTGCCGGAAGAGCTGGGCGGCAGCGATTTCGGCATGCTCGAGCAGACCGCGATCCTGCGTGAGCTCGGCCGCGTCGTCGCCGCGGTGCCCTACCTGTGGTCGATCGTCGTCGGCGCGGGCGCGCTGGCGACGTTCGGCGACGCCGACCAGCGGCAGCTGGCCGCGCGGGCGGGCGCGGGCGAGATCGTGCTGACCGCGGCGCTCGCCGAGGAACTGCGCGCGACCACCGCCGCGCCGGGCATCGTCGCCGAGCCCGCGGGCGCGGCCTGGACCCTGACCGGTACCGCGACCACCGTCGCCTTCGCCGATCGGGCCGAGCGCATCCTGGTGCCCGCCATCACCTCCAACGGTGTCGGCGTCTTCGTGGTCGACCCGGACGACGCGTCGGTCGCCCGCATCGCCCAGCAGGTCGTCGACCTGAGCCCCGAGTTCGTCGTCGAACTCGCGGCCACCCCGGCCACGCTGCTCGGCTCCATCGAGTCCGGCGCCGACGTCCTCACCTGGCTGCGCGAGCACGCCTGGCTCGGCCTGTCGGCCCTGCAACTGGGCACCCTGGAGCGCGCGCTCGAGCTGACCGCCGAGCACACCCGCACCCGCGAGCAGTTCGGCAAGCCGATCGGCTCGTTCCAGTCCGTCGCCCAGCGCCTGGCCGACGCCTCCATCGACATCGGCGGCCTGCGCCTGACGGTCACCCAGGCCGCCTGGCGCGTGGCCGAAGGCCTGCCCGCCACCGAGTCCATCCACATCGCCAAGTTCTGGGCGGCCGACGCGGGCCACAAGGTCGCCCACACCGTCGTCCACGTCCACGGCGGCCTCGGCATCGACCGCGACCACATCACCCACAACTACTTCACCGCCGCCAAGCACAACGAATTCGCCCTCGGCGGCGCCACTCCCCACCTCCTCGCCCTCGGCGCGGAACTGGCGGGCTAGCCGCTCGCACACAGCAGGGCCCGTGCGGATCGTTCCCCCGATCCGCACGGGCCCTGCCGCGTTCACCACCCACGTCTATCGCGCGAAGCGGACGAGTTCCTTGGCGATGGCAGGCACATCGAGCCGGCCCTGGCACACCGCGAGCACGAACTCCTCGGCGCGATCGATATCGAAAGCCTCGTCCAGCGGACATCCGTTGAGATGCAGGAATACCCAGGTCGCGTACCAGGCGAGGCGCTTGTTTCCGTCCACCAAGCCGTGGTTGCGGGCGAGCGATTCCATCAGCGCGGCGGCCTTCTGCCACAGATCGGGATAGGCGTCCTGCCCGAACACACTCGACTGGGGCCGTGCCGAGGCGGAATCGAGCAGCCCGTAATCACGGACATCCGGCGTACCGAGCCGCTCCGCCAAGCTCAGCAGCTCCGGCAGCGTCAGATAGTGGATCACGCCAACCGCCGGTTCAGCTCTTCGCTGACCCGGAGCACATGGTCCGCCGCCTCGTTGAACAATCGCGACCGCTCGTTGATGGCGGCGACGACCGCATCGTGCGCGAACTGCTGCATGCTTCGGCCCTCGGCCTCGGCGCGCTGCCTGAGCGCGTCCAGCTCCTCGTCGGTGAATCGCACATTGAGACCAGCCATAGGCCCGATGGTACCGCGCGGTACCAGCTGGTTCTACGACATTTCGGACCGATCGGCGGAGCCGGGTTCCGAGGTCAGGTAGCGCTGGAGGGTGGGGGCGATGTCGGTGGTGATCTGGTGCGGGGTCAGGTCGACTACCGGGGGGATGCGCAGGACGTAGCGGCACAGGGCCAGGCCGAGCAGCTGGGTGACGATGAGGGCGGCGCGGCGGGGGGCGTCGGCGGGGGTGCCGAAGCGCAGGACGGCGGGCAGGACCTGCTGGGCGAAGACCTCGCGGAAGCGGGCGGCGACCGCGTCGTCGGTGATCGAGGAGCGCAGCAGGATCAGCAGGACGGTGTTGTCGTTGTCCTCCCAGATGGTGAGGAAGCGGCGGATCAGCAGCTCCCCCATGGTGTCCGGGTCGGCGGCGCCCAGATCGGGCAGGTCCAGGTCGATCTGGGCGGCGGCGGCGAAGAGGCCGTCCTTGCTGCCGAAGTAGCGCATGACCATCGACGGATCGATCGCGGCGTCGGCGGCGATGGCGCGGATGGTCGCCTTCGCGTAGCCGTCGGCGGCGAAGCGGGCACGCGCGGCGGCGAGGATGGCGGCGCGGGTGGCGTCCGAGCGGCGGGCCGGGGTCTCCTGGTCGGCGGAAGTCATGCCAACAAGTGTAGGCCAACAACTGTTGACTTTCATCGACGGCCCGGTTTACCGTTATGCCTACAAGCGTTGGCAAACAAGCGTTGACCAGGAGTCGCAATGTCCGCCACCCCACTGCCCGAAGCCACGTCCGTCGTCATCGTCGGCGCGGGCCCCGCCGGTCTCACCGCCGCGATCGTGCTCGCCGAAGCCGGCGTCGACCATGTCCTGCTCGATCGCCTCAGCGAGGGCGCCAACACCTCCCGCGCCGCGGTCGTGCACGCCAGGACCCTGGAGGTCCTCGACGAACTCGGCATCGCGAAGGAACTGCTCGCCCGCGGCATCCAGGTCCCCACCTTCAAGGTGCACGACGGCCCGAAGACGTTGGCCACCATCGAGTTCGGCGACCTGCCGACCGCCTACCCCTACACCCTGATGATCCCGCAGGACGTCACCGAGCAGGTGCTGCTCGACCGGCTGCACGCGCTGGGCGGCACCGTCCACCGCCCGGTCACCGTCGCGCGGGTCGCCGACGAGAACGGCCACGTCACCGTCGAATACCGCACCGCGGACGACACGACCGGCACCATCACCGCCGACTACGTGATCGGCGCCGACGGCATGCACAGCGCGGTGCGTGACCAGGCGGGCATCGGTTTCACCGGCGACACCTACCCCGCCTCGTTCGTCCTGGCCGATGTCCGGATGAGCTGGCCGACCCCGCGTTCGGAAGTCTCGCTGCACCTTTCGCCCGAGGGCGTCACCGTGGTCGCCCCGCTGCCCGACCCCGCCGAGGAGCGCTACCGCGTCGTCGCCACCGTCGACGAGGCCCCCGAGCACCCGACGCGCGACGACATCCAGACCCTCCTCGACGCCAGGGGCCCGGCGGGCGAGGTGCGCGTCGACGAGGTGCTGTGGAGCTCACGCTTCCGCGTGCACCACCGCGTCGCCGACCACTACCGCGCGGGCCGGATCCTGCTCGCGGGCGACGCCGCCCACGTGCACAGCCCGGCGGGCGGCCAGGGCATGAACACCGGCATTCAAGACGCCGCGCTGCTCGCCCGGCTGCTGGCGAAGGTGGTCGCCGGCGAACCGGACGCACTGCTCGACGAGTACGAGACCGTGCGCAGGCCGATCGCGCTGGACGTCGTCGCGTTCACCGACCGGATGACCCGGATGGCCACCCTGCAGTCGAGCCCGGCCCGCACCGCGCGCAACTCCGCGCTGCGCCTGCTCACCGGCATCCCCGCGGTCCGCGGCAAGCTGGCCTACCAGCTCGCCGAACTCGCCAACCGCTGACGCACACGAAGGGGCCCTCCCGGCGACATTGCCGGAAGGGCCCCTGGTGCTGTCGATTACCTACGCGGAGCCCGCGTCGGCGTGCTCGTCGGCAGGCCGCTCGTCGGTCTGCGACTTGGCCCACCGGTAGTCCGGCTTGCCCGCGGGCGAGCGCTTGATCTCGTCGACGAACCACAGGCTGCGGGGCAGCTTGTAGGACGCGATCTCCTGGGTCAGCACCGGCTTCAGTTCGGCCAGTGTCGGCCGGTTCGCACCGCGACACTGCACCACCGCGACGACCCGCTGGCCCCAGCGCTCGTCCTCGACGCCGACCACCAGCGCGTCGAAGATCTCCGGATGCGCCTTGAGCGCGCCCTCGACCTCTTCGGGGTAGATCTTCTCGCCACCGCTGTTGATGCTCACCGAACCACGGCCGAGCATGGTGACGGTGCCGTCCTCCTCGACGCGCGCGAAGTCGCCGGGGATCGCGTAGCGAATCCCGTTGAACTCCTTGAACGTCGCGGCCGACTTGACCTCGTCCTTGTAGTAGCCGAGCGGGATGTGGCCACTGCGCGCCAGCAGGCCGACGACGCCGGAGCCCGGCTCGACCGGGTTGCCTTCCTCGTCGAGCACCTGGGTGGCCGCGTCGATCTTCACCCGCGGACCGCCGGTGTGGGTCTGCCCCTTGGCGATCGTCGCCAGACCGCCGAAGCCGGTCTCCGAGGAACCGATGGAGTCGGTGAGCAGGCGGTTGGGCAGCAGCTCGAGGAACTTGTCCTTGAGCGGCGGCGAGAACAGCGCCGCGCTGCTGGCGAGCACGTACAGCGACGAGAGGTCGTAGGGCTCACCGGTTTCCGGGTTGCCCTCCTCCAGCGCGTCGAGCATCGGCCGGGCCATCGCGTCACCGGTGATGAAGATCAGGTTGATCTTGTGCTTGTCGACGGCCTGCCAGACACCGTGCCCGCTGAACTCGGGGATCATCACGGCCTTGCCGCCGCCGAACAGGCTGTGGAAGGTGGCCCACTGCGCGCCGCCGTGGATCATCGGCGGGATCGGGAAACGCACCATCTGCGGGTTGGCCGCGCCGATCTTGGCCAGCTCCCACTCGTCCTTGGTGTACTCACCGGTGATGAAGTTGATGCCGGCGCCGAGCACCCGCCACACGTCCTCGTGCCGCCACATCACGCCCTTGGGCAGGCCGGTGGTGCCGCCGGTGTAGAGCATGTAGATGTCGTCGGGCGAGCGCTCGCCGAAGTCGCGCTCACCGGAGGAGGCGGCCAGCGCCGCTTCGTACTCCACCGTGTCGGGCGCGGTCGGTCCCTCGGTGCCGTCCTCGACGACGAGCACCGTCTTCAGGCCGGGCACCTTCGAGCGGACCGCGGCGACCTTGTCGGTGTAGCGGCGCTCGTGGATCAGCGCGACCATGTCGGAGTTGTCGAAGATGTGCAGCAACTCGTTCTCGACGTAGCGGTAGTTGACGTTGATCATCACCGCCCGCGCCTTGAAGATCGCCACCATCGCCTCGACGGCTTCGACGGTGTTCCGGGAGTAGATTCCGACTTTGTCGCCGGGTTTCACACCCTGTTCCAGCAGGTAGTGGGCCAGTTTGTTGGCCCGCTCCTCCAGTTCGGCGTAGGTCGACTCGCGATGTTCGCCGACCAGCACGATCCGGTCGGGCATCAGGTCGACGGCGTGTTCGACGAGATCGGCTATGTTGTAGCTCACAAAGACAAAAATAGAACGTGTTACTGTTTCTGACAAGCTCGAACGTCAGGAGATATCGAAATGGCCCACTGTCTGGTCGAGAAGCGAGACCACGTCCTCATCGTCACGATGAACCGGCCGGAGGCTCGCAACGCCCTCTCGGGCGAGATGATGGCGATCATGCGCGACGCCTGGGACCAGGTGGACAGCGATCCCGATATCCGCGTCGCGATCCTCACCGGCGCGGGCGGGGCCTTCTGCGCGGGGATGGACCTGAAGGCGATGAGCTCGCAGCATCCGGGCGACACCGCCACCGAGGGCACCTGGGACCCGGCCTACCTCCCCGCGCTGCTGAAGGGGCGGCGACTGAGCAAGCCCCTGATCGCGGCGGTCGAGGGCCCGGCCATCGCCGGCGGCACCGAGATCCTGCAGGGCACCGACCTGCGCGTGGCCGGGGAAAGCGCCAAGTTCGGCGTCTCCGAGGCCCGCTGGGGCCTGTTCCCGCTCGGCGGTTCCGCGGTGCGGCTGGCCCGGCAGATCCCCTACACCGTGGCCGCTGACCTGCTGCTGACCGGACGGCACATCACCGCCGCCGAGGCCAAGGAGATCGGCCTGATCGGCCACGTCGTCCCCGACGGGACCGCCCTCGACAAGGCCCTGGCGCTGGCGGGCCAGATCGCCGCCAACGGCCCGCTCGCCGTCCAGGCGATGCTGCGCACGCTGCGCGACACCGAGGCGATGCCGGAGAACGAGGCGTTCCCGATCGAGGCGAAGATCGGCATGGAGGTGTTCCGGTCCGCCGATGCCAAGGAAGGGCCGCGCGCCTTCGCGGAGAAGCGCAAGCCGAACTTCACCGGGCAGTAGTCACCGCGAACAGGGCGCGGGCAGCCGCCTCGCGCCCTGTTCCGCCGGATGCCTACGCGCCCGGGTAGTTCATGTAGAACGGCTCCCACTGGTGGCCGTCGGGGTCGATGAACGTCCGACCGTGCATCCCCACCTGGGCCTCCTGCGCCCGCTTGTCCTCGTTCTTCTCCTCGGTGGCGCCCGCGGCGACGGCGGCGTCGGTCAGCGCGTCGACCTCGGCCGCACTGGCCAGCGACAGCGCGTAGCCGGCGGCGGCGGTGTTGATCGTGTCGGCGATCGGGCGGGTGCTGAAGGTCGAGAAGAAGGGCTTGGTCAGCAGCATCAGGCAGATGTTGTCGTCGATGACGATGCACGACGCGTTCTGATCGGTGAAATCCTCGTTGACCTTCCAGCCGAGCGCCTCGTAGAAGCTCTTCGAGCGGTCGAGGTCGGCGACGGGGAGGTTGATGAAGATCATCTTGCTGCTCATGGGTGTCAGCCTTTCGGGAACGTCGTTGCGGTCTCGTTCATGTAGACGCCGCGCGGCCCGCCGATTCATCGACCGGCGGTGAAGTTCGCGAAATTTCGATGGTCCGTTTTCTCCTCTGTCGAGTGTCGGACCCCTGTGGCATCGTGGGAAACTATGAGCGACGCCACAACCGCTACCACCGGCCCCGACCCCGAAGTCCTGGCCGAATTCGAAACCCACCGGCGCGAATTGTGCGCGTACGCCTACCGCATGCTCGGCTCCTCGTTCGAGGCCGAGGACGCGGTACAGGAGACCTTCACCCGCGCCTGGCGCTCCTACGATTCGTTCGAGGGCCGCGCGAGTCTGCGCTCGTGGCTGTACAAGATCGCCACCAATATCTGTCTGGACATGCTCGACCGGCCGCAGAGCCGGGCCAGACCGATGGACCTCAACGGTCCAGGTCGCCCGGATTCCCCGCTGCCCGCGCCGCAGCCCGACTACGTGTGGATCGAGCCGATCCCGAACGCGCTCGCCTTCGGCGCCGACCCGGCCGAGCACGCCTCGGCCAAGGACACGCTGCGCCTGGCGTTCGTGGCGGCCTGCCAGCATCTGCCGGCGACCCAGCGCGCCATCCTGATCATGCGTGAGGTGCTGCGCTTCTCCGCGGGTGAGACCGCCGAGGCGCTGATGATGTCGCCCGCGTCGGTGAACAGCGCGCTGCAACGGGCCCGCGCCACCATGTCGAAGGTCCAGCCGACCGTCACCGACGGTTTCGACGAGACCGATCCCGAGCAGCGCAAGCTGGTCGACGATTTCGTGAAGGCGTTCGAGGCCTACGACATGGACGCGCTCACCACGCTGCTCAAAGCCGATGTGGCGCTGTCGATGCCGCCTTTCGATCTCTGGATCTCCGGGCCGGAGAATGTGGCCGCGTTCATGCTCAGCACGGGCAGCGCGTGCCGCGATTCGCGCATGGTGCCGCTGGACGGCGCCAACGGCCTGCCCGCCTTCGGCCACTACAAGCCCAGTGGGGAGCCCGGCGTGTGGGTGCCGTGGTCGATCACCGTGCTCGAGCTCGAGGGCGACACCATCTCGGGCCTGAACTTCTTCCTCGACACCGAGAAGTTGTTCCCGCTCTTCGGGCTCGCGCCGGAGTGGCGCGAAGCCGTCTGAGCGGGAACATCTTTCAGAGCAGGCGGCGCTTGTACAGCTTGCCGTTGGGATCGCGGGGCAGCTCCGCGCGGTATTCCACCGTGCGGGGCAGCTTGTACTTGGCGAGCTGACCGGCCGCGAACTCGAGGATCTCGGCGGTGAGCGCGTCGTCGCCGGCGGCGCCGTCGACCGGCTGCACGAACGCCTTGACCTGCTGACCCCAATCCGGGTCGGGCACACCGAGAACCGCCACGTCGGCCACCTTCGGGTGGCTCATCAGCACACCCTCGATCTCGGCCGGGTAGATGTTCACGCCACCGGACAGGATCAGGTCGGAGCGGCGGTCGCAGAGGAACAGGTAGCCGTCCTCGTCGAGGTAGCCGATGTCGCCGACGGTGAACAGGTCACCGACGCGCGACTCCTCGGTCTTCTCCTTGGCGTGGTGGTACTCGAAGCTGGACGCGCCCATCTTCATGTAGACCATGCCCTCTTTGCCCGCGGGCAGTTCGGAGCCGTCGGTCTCGTCGAGGATCTTGATGACCGACCACGGCCAGGCCTTGCCGACCGAGCCGGGCTTGTTCAGCCACTCGGTCCCGTTGATCACCGTGCCGCCGCCCTCGGTGGCCGCGTAGTACTCGGTGACGACCGGACCCCACCACTCGAGCATCTGCCGCTTGGTCGCCTGCGGGCACGGCGCGGCGCCGTGCACCATGCTGCGCAGCGAGGACACGTCGTAGCGGGCGCGCACGTCCTCGGGCAGGGCGAGCAGGCGATGGAACTGGGTGGGCACCATGTGGCTGTGTGTCACCTTGTGCCGCTCGATCAGCGCGAGCATGTCCTCGGCGTCCCAGCGATCCATCAGCACCAGCTTGTGGCCCATCTGGATCGAGATGGTCGAGAAGTTCAGCACGGCCGTGTGGTAGAGCGGCGAGCCGCAGATGTGCACGTGCTCGTCGTAGGGCGCGAGCTCGAACAGGGCGAAGAAGGCCTTGTTCGGCGCGGGGACCTGGTCGGGATCGGCGCCGGTCAGCGGGCGGCGGACGCCCTTGGGGCGGCCGGTCGTGCCCGAGGTGTAGAGCATCGGCGCGCCGACCGAGCGCTCGTCGGGGCGGCCGGTGTCGGCGGCACCGAGCCACGACACCGGGCGGAAGCCCTCGATGGTGCCCGCCGAGAAGCGGGCGTCGGCGGGCAGATTCGCGAGATCGGCGGCCTCGGCGGCGGTGGCGGCGAACCGCTCACTGGCCAGGAAGGCCGCGGCCTCGCTGTCGCCGAGGATGTAGGCGATCTCCGGCGCGGTGAGGTGCCAGTTCACCGCGACGATGTACAGCCCCGCCTGGTAGGCGGCGAAGTACGCGGCGATCGCCTCCACACCGTTGTGCAGCATGCTGACGACCACGTCGCCGGTGCGCAATCCGATGCCGCGTAGTCCGTTGGCGTAGCGGTTGGCGAGGGTGGCCAATTCTCGATAGGTGATCTCCCTGCCGTCCGGGTCGACGACGGCGATCCGCTCGGGATCGGCCGCGGCGATATTCCACAGTCCGAGGACTTCCGTTGTCTGCTGGCTGCTCACCCCATCGAATTTAGAACCTGTTCTACTAGTGGGCAAGGGGTTTGCAGCCACGAAATTCGGACGGCCGCTAGGTTACAAGAGCCTGAAGCCGACGAAGTTGTTCGGCGTCGGAAACCGAGATCAGCATCATCGTCACGCCGGCGTCCTCCCATTCCTTCAGTCGCGTGCGGACGTGCGCCTCGTCGCCGAAGATCGCGGTGTCGGTGATCAGCTCGTCGGGCACCGCGGCGGCGGCCTCGGCCTTGCGGCCCGCCTGGAACAGCGCGGAGATCTCGTCGACCTCGGCGCTGTACCCCATCCGCTTGTAGACCTGCGCGTGGAAATTCAGCTCCGGCGCGCCCATGCCACCGATGTAGAGCGAGGTCACCCAGCGCATCCGCTCGATCTCGGCGGCCGGGTCGTCGGTGAGGACCACCTGCGCGCTGGCGGCGATCTCGAAATCGGCCCTGCTGCGCCGGGCGCCCGGCCGCGCGAAACCCTCGTCGAGCCACTCGTTGTACATGCCGGCCAGGCGCGGGGCGTAGTAGATCGCGAGCCAGCCGTCGGCGATCTCGGCGGTCTGGGCGACGTTCTTCGGACCCTCCGCACCCAGCCAGATCGGCAGGTCGGCGCGCAGCGGATGCACGATCGGCTTGAGCGGCTTGCCCATGCCGGTGGCGCCGGGACCGGCGTAGGGCAGGCCGTAGTACTTGCTGTCCGAGGTCACCGGGGCCTCGCGGGCCAGCACCTGGCGCACGATGTCGACGTACTCGCGGGTGCGGCGCAGCGGCTGCGCGAACGGCTGCCCGTACCAGCCCTCCACCACCTGCGGCCCGGAGACGCCGAGGCCGAGAATGGCCCGGCCGCCGCTGAGGTGATCGAGGGTGAGCGCGTGCATCGCCGCCGCGGCGGGCGTGCGGGCCGAGAGCTGCGCGACCGAGGTGCCGAGGCGAACCCGCTCGGTCGACGAACCCCACCAGGCCAGCGGCGTGAAGGCGTCCGAGCCCCACGACTCGGCCGCGAACACCGCGTCGAAGCCCGCTTCCTCGGCCGCGATCACCAGCTCGCCTGCGTTGGCGGGCGGCTGCGCACCCCAGTAACCGAGTTGCAGTCCGAATTTCATGACCGACGCCCTTTCCGGCGAATCCTTGCCAGCAGAATAAGAACCTGTTCTACTCGATATCGTGACCCAGGGGAATACCGCAGTGGAAGTATTGAGTGCACCCCTTCGGGTGCAGTTCGACTACACCAGGTCCGTCGGACCCATCATCGGCGCCTTCCTGACCGGACTGCGCGACCGCCGGATACTCGGCGTGCGCGGCAGTGACGGCCGGGTATTGGTGCCGGCGCAGGAATACGACCCGATCACCTCGGCCCCGCTGGCCGAGCTGATCGAGGTCGCGCCGACCGGCACGGTGCAGTCGTGGACGTGGGTGGCCGAACCGCTGCAAGGACAGCCGTTCGACCGCCCGTTCGCATGGGCGTTGATCCAGCTCGACGGTGCCGACACGGCACTGCTGCACGCGCTGGACGTGACCGACCCCGCGCAAGTGCACACCGGAATGCGGGTGCGTGTCCGGTGGGCCGACGAGCCGACCGGCAGCATCACCGATATCGCCTGCTTCGAGCCGGGCGAGACCGTCGAGCAGGCGGCACCCGCCGGCGACCCCGCCGAGCCGGTGACCGTGCTGACCACCCCCGTCGATCTGAGCTACAAGCACACCGCGTCCCCTCAGGAGAGCGTCTACCTGCGCGGTCTGGCCGAAGGCAAACTGATCGGCGGCCGGTCCGAGGCCGGTGGCAAGGTGTACTTCCCGCCGCGCGGGGCCAACCCGACCGACGGTACGCCCACCGACGATCTGGTGGAACTGCCCGACCGGGGCACGGTGACCACCTTCTGCATCGTCAACGTGCCGTTCCTCGGCCAGCGCATCAAGCCGCCGTATGTGGCCGCCTACGTGCTACTCGACGGCGCCGACATCCCGTTCCTGCACCTGGTTCTCGGCTGCGATGCCGCGGAGGTGCGGATGGGTATGCGGGTCGAGGCGGTGTGGAAACCCCGCGAGGAATGGGGCCACGCGCTGGCCAATATCGATCACTTCCGGCCGTCCGGCGAGCCAGATGCCCCGTACGAGTCCTACCAGCACCACCTCTGAGAGGCGACGTTGAGTACACCAGAAATCGCGGTGGTGGGATTCGCCCACGCACCGCACGTGCCGGAGACCTTCGGCACCACCAACGGCGTCGAGATGCTCGTGCCGTGCTTCCAGCAGCTCTACGCCGATCTCGGCATCACCAAGTCCGATATCGACTTCTGGTGCTCCGGGTCGTCGGACTTCCTGGCCGGCCGCGCCTTCTCGTTCATCTCCGCGGTCGACGCGATCGGCGCCGTGCCGCCGATCAACGAGTCGCACGTCGAGATGGACGCGGCCTGGGCGCTGTACGAGGCGTGGGTGAAGCTGCTGTCCGGCCAGGCCGAGACCGCGCTCGTCTACGGCTTCGGCAAGTCCTCGGCCGCGGCGTCCATCCAGCAGGTGCTGACCATGCAGCTCGATCCGTACCTGGTCGGGCCGCTGTGGCCGGACGCCGTGTCGATCGCGGGTCTGCAGGCCAGGGCCGGGCTGGACGCGGGCCGCTGGACCGAGCAGGAGATGGCCGCCGTCGCAGGCGGTGACATCGACGCGCTGCTGGCCGCGCCGTATGTCGCCGATCCGCTGCGCGCCCACGACATCGCGCCGGTGACCGACGGTGCCGCCGCGATCGTGCTCGCGGTCGGCGATCGGGCCCGGGAGCTGTGCGAGCGCCCGGCGTGGATCACCGGAATCGCGCACAACATCGATGCCCAGGCGCTCGGCGGACGCGACCTCACCCGCGCGCCGTCGGCGACCGCGGCGGCCGCGGCGGCCACCCGGGGCGACACCACCGGCTTCGACCTGGCCGAGCTGCACGCGCCGTTCAGTCATCAGCAGCTGATCCTGGCCGAGGCCATCGGCCTGCCCGCCGGGACCACGATCAACCCGTCCGGCGGCGCACTCGCCGCCAACCCGATGTTCGCGGCCGGTCTGGAGCGGATCGGCAATGCCGCCACCGCGATCATCTCCGGCGGCGCGAACCGGACCCTCGCTCATGCGACCAGCGGCCCCGCGCTGCAGCAGAACCTGGTCGCCGTTCTGGAATCGGAGGCACGATGAGCTTCCCCGCGGCGGTGCTCGGCACCGGCCAAACTCATCACGTGACGAAGCGTGCGGACGTGTCCATGGCGGGCATGTGCCGTGAGGCGATCGATCGCGCGCTCGACGACGCGGGCCTGACCATCGACGACATCGACGCCGTCGTCGTCGGCAAGGCGCCCGACTACTTCGAGGGCGTCATGATGCCGGAGCTGTATCTCGCCGAGGCCCTCGGTGCCGTCGGCAAGCCGCTGCTGCGCGTGCACACCGCCGGTTCGGTCGGCGGCTCCACCGGTGTCGTGGCCGCCAACCTGGTGCAGGCGGGCGTGCACGGCAAGGTGCTCGCGATCGCGTGGGAGAAGCAGTCGGAGTCGAATGCCATGTGGGCGTTGTCGATTCCGGTGCCGTTCACCATGCCGGTCGGCGCGGGCGCGGGCGGCTACTTCGCCCCGCACGTGCGCTCCTACATCCGCCGCTCCAACGCCCCGGCGCACATCGGCGCGATGGTCGCGGTGAAGGACCGGCGCAACGGCGCCAAGAACCCGCTCGCCCATCTGCACCAGCCCGACATCACCATGGAATCGGTGCTGGCCTCGCAGATGCTGTGGGACCCGATCCGGTTCGACGAGACCTGCCCGTCCTCCGACGGCGCCTGCGCCCTGGTGATCGGCAACGCCGAGGCCGCCGCGGTGGTGGAGGCCCAAGGCAAGAAGGTCGCCTGGGTGCACGGCACCGCGATGCGCACCGAGCCGACCACCTTCGCGGGCCGCGACCAGGTGAATCCGCAGGCGGGCCGGGACGCGGCCGCCGCGCTGTGGAAGTCGGCCGGGATCACCGACCCGCTCGAGGAGATCGACGTCGCCGAGATCTACGTGCCGTTCTCCTGGTTCGAGCCGATGTGGCTGGAGAACCTGGGCTTCGCGGCCGAGGGCGACGGCTGGAAGCTCACCGACAAGGGCGAGACCGAGATCGGCGGCCGGATTCCGGTGAACCCGTCGGGCGGCGTGCTCTCCTCCAACCCGATCGGCGCCTCCGGCCTGATCCGCTTCGCCGAAGCGGCCAAGCAGGTCATGGGCCGCGCGGGCGACTACCAGGTCGAGAACGCCCGCAAGGCGATGGGCCACGCGTACGGCGGTGGCTCCCAGTACTTCTCGATGTGGGTCGTGGGAAGCGAGCGACCGGAATGAAGTTCACCCTCGGTGTCGCACTGAGCCCGCTCGACCAGCTCACCGAGCTGGCCAAGACGGCCGAAGAATGCGGATTCGCCTCGATCGGCCTGCCCGACTCGCTGTTCTACATGAAGTCCCAGGCGGCCGACTACCCGTACACCCCGGACGGCAGCCGGTTCTGGGGTCCGGAGACGCCGTGGGTCGACCCGTTGATCGCCGCGGCCTCGATGGCCGCGGTGACCACGACGCTGCGGTTCTACACCAACGTCCTCAAGCTCGGCTCGCGCAATCCGCTGCTGCTGGCCCGTCAGGTCGGCTCGATCGCCAACATGTCGGGCAACCGCTTCGGCTTCGGCATCGGGATCGGCTGGGCCCCGGAGGAATTCGAGTGGTGCGGGGTTCCCTACGCCCGCCGCGGCGCCCGGGTCGACGAGATGATCGAGATCATCCGGCTGGTGCTCGACGGCGGCATGGTCGAGTACCACGGCGAGTTCTTCGACTTCGACGAGTTGCAGATCAGCCCGGCGCCGAGCGAGCGGGTGCCGTTCTACGTCGGCGGGCACACCGGCCCGGCGCTGCGCCGGGCCGCCAAGATCGGTGACGGCTGGACCTCGGCGATGATGAAGTTCGACGACCTGGTCACCACCATCGCCAGCCTGCGCGAGCTGCGCGCGGAGTACGACCGGTCCGACGTGCCGTTCGAGATCCAGGCCGTGTGCATCGACAAGTTCGGCCGCGACGGCTACCAGGACCTGGCCGACGCCGGCGTCACCGACACCATCGTGGTGCCGTGGCTGTCCGACGGCATCGGCTTCGACGGCGAGCTGGCGGCCAAGCAGGACTCGCTGCGCAAGTTCGCCGCGAAGTACATCGCCGACCCCATCATCGGGAAGGACGAGGCATGAGCGAGACAGTGGTCGATCGTTCGGCACGCGCGGCGGGCCTGGCCTCCCAGGCCGCGGTGCGGGCCAGGGACCGGGCGGCCTGGGTCGCCCTGTTCGCGACCGACGGGATCGTCGAAGACCCGGTCGGCCCTTCGGGTTTCGACCCCGAGGGCGTCGGCCATCGCGGCCACGAGGCGATCGGCGCGTTCTGGGACAAGGCCATCGCGCTGACCGAGTCGATCGAGTTCCTCTTCGAGGACTCCTTCGCCTGCGGCAGCGAGATCGCCTTCACCGGCCGGATCCGCACCACCATGGCGGGTCACGTGATCGATGCCGAGGGCGTGTTCACCTACAAGGTCGACGCCGAGGGCAAGATCGCCGCCCTGCGCGCGTTCTGGGAGGTGGACCGCGCCATGGCCACCACCCGCAAGGTTTCCTGAACCGCACCGACGAGAACAGCCCCGGACCTTTCGGTCCGGGGCTGTTTCGTTTCCGGGATATCAGTGCGCTACCGGGCACCCGGAGGTCTTGTAGTCGACCGGCAGTTCCTTGATGCCGTTGAGCCAGCCCGAGCGCAGGCGCTTGGGGTCGGCGACCTTGGTGATGTCGGGCAGGTGGTCGGCGATCGCGTTGAAGATCAGGTCGACCTCGAGCCGGGCCAGGTTCGCGCCGACGCAGAAGTGCGCGCCGGTGCCGCCGAAGGCCAGGTGCTGGTTGTCGGCCCGCATGATGTCGAACTTCTCCGGGTTCTCGAAGACGTCCTCGTCGAAGTTGGCCGAGCGGTACAGCATCACCAGACGCTGCCCCTTCTTGATCTGCACGCCGCCGAGCTCGGTGTCCTCGAGCGCGGTGCGCTGGAAGGAGGTGACCGGGGTCGCCCAGCGGATGATCTCGTCCACCGCGGTGGACGGGCGCTCCTTCTTGAAGAGCTCCCACTGGTCGGGGTTCTCCATGAAGGCGACCATGCCGTGGCTGATGGCGTTGCGCGTGGTCTCGTTACCGGCGACCGCGAGCAGGATGACGAAGAAGCCGAACTCCTCCGGGGTGAGCGCCTCGCCGTCGACGTCGGCCTCGATCAGCGTGGTGACCAGGTCGTCGGTCGGGTTGGCCTTGCGCGCCTCGGCCATCTGGTACGAGTAGCCCAGCAGTTCCATCGACGCGGCGACCGGATCGATGTCGACATTGTCGGGATCGTCGTAGCCGGTCATGTCGTTGGACCACTCGAAGACCTTCATCCGGTCTTCCTGCGGCACGCCGATCAGCTCGGCGATCGCCTGCAGCGGCAACTCACAGGCGACCTGGGTGACGAAGTCGCCCGAGCCCGCCTCGGCGGCGGCCTTGACGATCTTCTCGGCCCGGTCCGACAGCTCGGCGCGCAGGCCGTTGACCGCGCGCGGGGTGAAGCCCTTGGCGATCAGCTTGCGGAGCTTGGTGTGCTCCGGCGCGTCCTTGTTGAGGATGACGAATCGCTGCAGCTCGATCTGCTCGCGCTGGATGTCGTCGTTGAAGCGCGGGATCGCGGTGTTCTCGTAGGTGGAGAACACATCGCTGCGTCGCGACACTTCCTTCACGTCGGCGTGCTTGCTCACCACCCAGAAGCCGTCGTCATGGAAACCGCCGACGTCGGGCGACTGCGCATTCCACCAGATGGGGGCGGCCCGCCGCAGCTCGGCGAACTCCTCCACCGGGACACGCTCGGCGTAGATATCGGGGTCGGTGACGTCGAACCCGTCCGGCAGGTTCGGCCGGGTACCCGTCGCGTGACCGGGGCCGGCGTGTTCGGTGCGCGGATCTACCACCAGATGTCTCCTTCGACAAACTGAAACACGTTCTACAATCATTCAAGCACAGGGGTTGCCGTGACGGAAGAACCACGCGGTTTTACCCTGGGCACAGGAACAGAACTTGTTGCAGTTACGAGGGAGAATCAGATGGGCACACCCGTCATCGTCGAGGCCGTGCGTACTCCGATCGGTAAGCGCCGCGGACAGCTTTCGGGACTGCACGCGGCCGAACTGCTCGGCCTGGCACAGCGCGGGCTGCTCGACCGGGCCGGCATCGATCCGGCCGAGGTCGAGCAGGTGATCGGCGGCTGCGTCACCCAGGCGGGCGAGCAGTCCAACAACGTCACCCGGGTGGCGTGGCTGCACGCGGGCCTGCCCTGGCAGACCGGCGCCACCACCATCGACGCCCAGTGCGGCTCGGCCCAGCAGGCCAACCACCTCATCGCCGGCCTCATCGCGACCGGCGCGATCGACGTCGGCATGGCGTGTGGCGTCGAGGCCATGAGCCGGGTGCCGCTGGGCGCGAACGTCGGCACCGAGGCGGGCCCGCGTCGGCCCGCGTCGTGGTCGATCGACCTGCCCGACCAGTTCGGCGCCGCCGAGCGAATCGCCCGCAGGCGCGGCATCACCCGCGCCGATATCGACGGATTCGGTTTGCGCTCACAGCAATTGGCCGCGCAGGCGTGGGCCGAGGGCCGCTTCGACCGCGAGGTGCTCCCGGTCTCGGCGCCGGTGCTCGACAGCGAGGGCAACGCCACCGGCGAGAAGTTCGAGATGACCAGGGACCAGGGCCTGCGGGCCACCACGCTCGAGGGCCTGGCCGCGCTCAAGCCGGTCGTCGCCGACGGCATCCACACCGCGGGCACCTCGTCGCAGATCTCCGACGGCTCCGCCGCCGTGCTGCTGATGGACGAAACCGTCGCGCGCGACAAGGGTTTGCGCCCGCGGGCCCGCATCCGCACCCAGGTGCTCGTCGGCGCGGAGCCGGAGTTCCACCTCGACGGCCCGGTGCAGGCGTGCACCCGGCTACTCGAGCGCTCCGGAATGAAGATTTCGGATATCGACCTTTTCGAGATCAATGAAGCATTCGCCTCCGTCGCACTTTCGTGGGCTTCTGTACATCAGCCGGACATGGACCGGGTAAATGTCAACGGCGGTGCGATCGCAATCGGGCATCCGGTCGGCTCCACCGGCTCCCGGCTCATCACGACGGCTTTGCACGAGCTGGAGCGAACGGGCAAGGGCACGGCCATGGTGCTCATGTGCGCAGGCGGCGCACTCGCCACCGGAACGATCATCGAACGCCTGTAGACTGACGATCACCGAAACCGGGCGCCCAGGTTGAACATTCATCCCAGGGCGCCCGGAACGTGTCGTACGCCACACAATCCAGGGGGCGAGGGGGAACATGAGACATCAGCTAACTTTGGGCTACCATCGACCTAAGGTTGAAGAACCCCGCGACGGGCACGAACCCGGGCACCCTCCGGCTCCACAAGAGTCGTTGGCGTGACCCGCAAACGCGACCGTCGCGGCCCCTGCACGCAGGTGAGCGTCGGAAACCGTAGAGAAATCCTGAATCAGGCGTAGGTTTTCAGTTACTGAGCCGCTAATATCAATGATACGTATCCGAGATAACGACTGTTAGTACAGTGAAGGGAATTGGGCGGCTCACAATGGCTGATTTCGCGGCGCGGCTGAACAAGCTGTTCGAAACCGTGCATCCCCCGGGGCGCAAGCCGCACACCAACGCAGAGGTTGCGGCTGCGCTGACTGCCTCCGGGCATCCGATCTCGAAGCCGTATCTCTCGCAGCTGCGGTCGGGACAACGAACGAACCCGTCCGACGAGACGGTGGCCGCCCTGGCGAAGTTCTTCAAGGTCAAGCCTGACTACTTCTTCAACGACATCTACGCGGCCAAGATCGATCACGACCTGGAGCTGCTCGCGCAGCTGCAGGGCTACGGGCTGCGTCGACTGTCCAGCAGGGCATTCGACCTCTCGGAAGAATCACAGAATTTGCTCACCTCCATGGCGGAGAAGTTGCGGGCGAGCGAAGGTTTGCCCGAAATTCCGCCGGACGGAACGGAATAGGAACCACAGAGCGGTCGGCCTGACGCACCTGATGGTGTCCTGGGACCGGCCGTGACAGACGGATACGTGCACAGTGAACGGGCCTGAGACGGTGTGATCCACCAGCTCAGGCCCGTTCTCTGTACTCGTTTCAGCTCGAAGCGGCGGCGCTCTTCGGCGCGGAGCCGGCAGCGGCGACCACCGAGTCGTACTCGGACGCGATCGCCAGCACCCAGCCGCGCGGACTCACCCCGGGCGGGGGCGCGATCCAGCGCGCGTCGACGAACAAGTCCCCCAACGGATCTCGCACCCACTCGGCGACGACCGCGGCCCGCTCCGGTACCGACGCGGGCGGCTCGCCCGCCGCCGGGATGACGATGCCGCTGCCGGAGAGCAGGTACAGCGCGTCCATCACCTGGGCCACGTGGTCGGACGCCTTGAGCTGTGTCGACGTGGCGTTCTGCTCGGGCGCGACCACATCGGGGAAGCGGCCGACCATCAGCTTGTGCAACGGCCGGATCCGGCGCAGCAGAATCCGGGCCCGCCACCACAACTCGACCACGATCGACACCGCGCCGAACGCGATCAGCAGGCTCGCGATCTCCCAGGCCTGCCAGCCCCAGGTCGGCTCGCCGGGCGGGGACGGCTCGGCGTGCTGGAAGGCGCGGCCGGCGTTGGCGACCGCGAGCACGGCGACCAAAGCCGTTCCCGCCGTGTAGATCGCGATGCCGCGACCCAGGGTGGTCCAATCCAGATTGCGCAGACCGGTGGTCACGATGAACACCGCGCCGAGCGCGACCACGATCCAGCCGAAGGTGAACGACCACCCCAGCGTGATCGCGATGGCGAGCGCGCCGATGCCGTAGACCACCATCGCGATCTGGCGCAGATTGCGCCGCGAGACCACCGGCCACGCGGCCGAGGCGACCACCGAGGTGGCGGTGGTGAACAGAATCCACGCCGAAGCCACGATGCCGGTGGACAACCACCCGCTACGCACCCCGCCGGGCAACAGATTGTCGACGGCCACCGCGATATCGGGAATCGCGACGGTCGACGCGAGCGCGACAGCGGCGACCGCGACGACGATGGCGACGCGGGCGGTCGTCGCGGGCTTCACCAGCACGCGACCCACTCGCGCACCCGCGGCAACCCAGACCAGCAGGGCTGTCAACCAGAGTGTCATCCGAGTGCCTCATCGAATCGAAGGACCGAGACGCCTGCGCCCCGGTTGTTGAAGACGCGCAGCCGGGTCATGAGCATGGCCGCGAAGGTCTCGGCCTCCCACTCGGCGAGATCGTCGGCGCCGTCGTCGACGATCTGCGCGTGGGCGCGCTGACTGAGCATGTAGGCGATCAGGTCGTCGCTGACCTCGAGCGTCGTCTCCACCGCGGGGGCACCTTCGTGGTCGAAGACGATGTGGCCGAGTTCGTGCGCGAGGGTGTGATCCCGGCTCGGCAGGGCGTCGGCCAGGACGATGATGTCGCGTTCCGGGTAGAACCGGCGCTGGCCGCACACGCCCGGGCCCAATTGCGCGCTGGTGATCTCGATTTCGCGCTGCCGCTCCAGCGAGATCGCCGCGACCACCTCATCGAGGGTGGTCGCGTCGGAGTCGGCGGCGACCGCGCACACCGCGTCGACGGCGGCGGCCACGCGGCGATAAGACCGGGAGGTGCTCTGGGTCTTGCTCTTGCTCATCGAAGATCCCCTCACGACCTCGGTCCGAAGAATTCGGCACGCGCCGCGTTCACCCGTGCTTGGGCGGCCGCGGCACCTTGGAAACTCACTGCGCCCGAACCGGTTCCGGCCAGGGTCAACGCGATCAGGCCGCCGATCACCGACAGCAGCTTCGGTTCGGGCAGACCGCTGTTGTCGCTGGTCGGCTTGAACTCGGGGTTCGGCTTGGCCGCGGGCGCCGGCGCGGCGGCCGCGGGCGGCGCGGCGGGCGCTTCGACGGCGGGCGGAGCCGCCGCCGGAACCGGTGCCGCCACAGCGATATTCGGGGCGGAGACCGACGGCGCGCCGGGCGCGGGTGGAATCGCGATCGAGGGCAGGGCAGGCGCGGCCGGGACGGAAGGGACCTGGAGCAGCAGCAACAACAGCAGCGGGGAGGCGGAACCGACCGCGGCGGAACCGACGGCAGCCGAACCGACCGCGGCCGAACCGACGCCCGCGGAGCCGACGGCGGCCGAGCCGATACCGGCCGAGCCCACCGCCGCCGAACCGGTACCGAGCAGGGCGGAGCCGAGGCCGAGGGTGGCGGACCCGGTGCCCGCCGCGGCCGAGCCGACGGCGGCCGAACCGGTGCCGAGCACCGCGGCCGCACCGGCCGAACCCGTACCGAGCACCGCGGCCGCACCGGCCGAACCGGTCGCGAGGACCGCGCCCGCGCCCGCCGAACCGGTACCGAGGACCGCGGCGACGCCCGCCGAACCGGTGCCGAGAATCGCGCCGACACCCGCCGAACCGGAACCGAGCAGCAGGCCGAGACCGGCCGAGCCCGTGCCCGCGGCCGCCGAACCCGCCGCCGAACCGGCGGCCGCGGAACCCGCGGCAGAACCGGAACCGGCGACTTCCTTCTTGGGGATGTCCTGGGCGACCTGGCCGGGGATGGTCAGCGGCTGCCACTCACCCTCGCCGGCGACCGGCGCACCCGCGGGGTGCTGCGGATCGGCCGGGCCATTCGCGTTGGTGCCGTCGGCCTCGCCGGGGGTGCCGCTCTGACCGTTGTCGTTGCCCTGCGTGCCGGCACCGGAACCGCTGGGGAGGCGCAGTTCGGTGGGCTTGCCGGTGTTCTGACCACCGTTGCTGGGACCGTTGTCGTCCTGGCCGCTGCTGCCGCTCCCGGGCGCCTGCGCGGCGGGGGTCGGCGGTTTCTCCGGTGCGGCGACGGCGACTACCGCCGGCCCCAGTAGAGCGGAACCGGCCAGCACGCTCGCAGCGGCAAGTACGCGCAAGATGCGACCAACGGCCATGCGCTTGTCATCCCCTTAGTTTTTCAGCGCAGCATTACCCCCGGTCGCGACACATTCCGGGATCGACGAACAGTAGCCCATAGTAAACCCACCCCTGATTCCACGCAGAAGAGAGCAAGAGTCGTCCAGCCCCCTGAACGTGTGTGACATGCCATAAGCGCAGGCCGGGGAGGTTTCCCCGGCCTGCGCTCATAGAGTTTGCTATGCGCCGTACACCGGCTCCGGCGGAGTGCTCTTCTCGATCAGTTCGGCCACCACCGGACCCAGCTCGGCGGGGTTCCAGCGGGCACCGCGGTCGACCGGGGCGCCGTGGCGCCAGCCCTGCGCGAGCGCCACCTTTCCGCCCTCGACCTCGAACATCCGGCCGGTCACGCCCGCCGACTCGGTGCTGCCGAGCCACACGACGAGCGGGGAGATGTTCTCCGGCGCCATGGCGTCGAAGCCCGCGTCGGGGGCGGCCATGGTGTCGGCGAAGACCGTCTCGGTCATCCGGGTGCGGGCGGCGGGCGCGATGGCGTTCACGGTCACGCCGTAGCGGCCGAACTCGGCCGAGGCGGTGAGGGTGAGACCGGCGATGCCCGCCTTGGCCGCGCCGTAGTTGCCCTGGCCGACGCTGCCCTGCAGACCGGCGCCGGAGCTGGTGTTGATGACGCGGGCGTCGACCGGACGACCGGCCTTGGCCTCGCCGCGCCAGTACTCGGCCGCGTGCCGCATGGTGGCGAAGTGGCCCTTGAGGTGCACGCGGACCACCGCGTCCCACTCGTCCTCGCCCAGGTTGACCAGCATCCGGTCGCGCACGAAGCCGGCGTTGTTGACCAGCACGTCCAGGCCACCGAAGGTGTCGATGGCCTGCCGGATCATGTTGCGGGCGCCGTCCCAGTCGGCGACGTCGTCGTAGTTGGCGACGGCCTCGCCACCGGCGGCGACGATCTCGTCGACCACCTGCTGGGCCGGGGTCTCGGTGGTCGCGGCGCCGTCGAGCGCGGTGCCGACATCGTTGACCACCACCTTCGCGCCCGCCGCGGCGAAGGCCAGCGCGTGCGCGCGGCCGATCCCGCGGCCTGCGCCGGTGACGATGACGGTGCGGCCCGCGCAGATCAACTGCTGGTCGTCCATGTGAAAGCTCCTGTGTCTATCGGTGGGTCTAGTGGTTGGCGTTGGCGGCGTCCAGGAAGGCCGGGCGTTCGCCGCCGCCGTGGACGAGCAGGGTGGCGCCGCTGACGTGCGCGGCCAGCGGGGAGGCCAGGAACAGCGCGGCGTTGCCCACGTCGGCGGGGTTGGCGAGGCGACCGAGCGGCACCGTCCGCGCCACGGCCGCCACGCCGTCGGCGTCGCCGTAGTGCAGGTGGCTGAGCTCGGTCTCCACCGGGCCGACGACCACCGAGTTGAGCCGCACCTTGGGCGCCCATTCGACGGCCAGCGAGGTGGCCAGGTTGTCCAGGCCCGCCTTGGCGGCGCCGTAGGCGGCGGTGCCCGGCGACGGCCGGTGCCCGCTGACGCTGGTGATCATCACGATCGAGCCGCCCGCGTCCTGCTTCTGCATGACCGCGTTGGCCTGCTGCGAGATGAGCAGCGGCGCGAGCAGATTCAGCTCCACGATCTTGGCGTGGAACTTGGGGCTCGCGGCGTCGGCCATCGCGAACGGGGCACCGCCCGCGTTGTTCACCACATGGTCGATCCGGCCGTGCCTGGCGACGATCTCGGCGAACATCGCGGCGACGGCGTCGGGGTCACGCACATCGCAGGTGAGGTGTTCGGTGCCGCGATCCCCCACCGTGATCGGTTCGTCGGCGGGCCTGCGCGCGCAGGTCAGCACGGTCGCGCCCGCGGCGAGGAAGGCCCGGCTGATACCGGCGCCGACACCGCGGACTCCGCCTGTCACCAGAACGATCTGCTCGGAAAGGTCGATTTCTACAGCCACCGTGCTAACCTACCAAGCAATTGCTTGCTTTGTCTCGGGTTCGCCGAGGCGCGCACGATGGGACTTGCGATGGGGATAAACCGTCACACCGAAACCGAGGGCGTCGAAGTCGTCACTGTCGACTACCCGCCGGTCAACGCACTACCGTCCGACGGTTGGTTCGCCCTGGCCGACGCCGTCCGGGCGGCCGGGCGTAATCCGGAGACCCGGGTGGTCGTGCTGCGGGCCGAGGGCCGCGGCTTCAACGCCGGCGTCGACATCAAGGAGATGAACGCCGACACCGGCCACACCGCGCTGATCCGCGCGAACCACGGCTGCTTCGACGCCTTCGCGGCCGTCTACGACTGCGAGGTCCCCGTGGTGACCGCCGTCAACGGCTTCTGCCTCGGCGGCGGCATCGGCCTGGTCGGCAACTCGGATGTGATCATCGCCTCCGACGACGCCACCTTCGGCCTGCCCGAGGTGGACCGTGGCGCGCTCGGCGCGGCCACCCACCTGGCCCGGCTGGTCCCCCAGCACCTGATGCGGACCATGTTCTACACCGCGGGCAAGCTCACCGCCCAGCAGCTGCACCACTACGGCTCGGTGTACCAGGTGGTGCCGCGCGCCGAACTCGACGCCGCGGCCATGGAAGTCGCCAAGAACATCGCGAACAAGGACGGCCGCGTGATCCGGGCCGCCAAGCGCGCGCTCAACGGCATCGACGTGCAGGACGTGCACCGCTCCTACCGCTACGAGCAGGGCTTCACCATGGAGCTCAACCTCGCCGGCGTCGCCGATGAGATCCGGGCGCGTTTCGACGACGATCTCGCCGCGCAGAAGAAGGAGAAGTAGACGCCATGCGCGACAAGAGAATGACGCTCGACGAGGTCGTCGGCGAGCTGCGCAGCGGCATGACCATCGGCATCGGCGGCTGGGGTTCCCGGCGCAAGCCGATGGCGCTGGTCCGCGCGCTGCTGCGCTCGGACGTCACCGATCTGACCGTGGTCACCTACGGCGGCCCCGACCTGGGCCTGCTGTGCTCGGCGGGCAAGGTGCGCAAGGCGTACTACGGCTTCGTCTCGCTGGATTCGGCGCCCTTCTACGATCCGTGGTTCGCCAAGGCGCGCACCGAGGGCGCGATCACCGTGCGCGAGATGGACGAGGGCATGGTCAAGTGCGGTCTGCAGGCCGCGGCCGCCCGGCTGCCGTTCCTGCCGATCCGGGCCGGTCTGGGCTCCTCGGTCATCGACTTCTGGGACGGCGAGCTGGCGACGGTCCAGTCGCCGTACCCGGCCGCCGACGGCCGGACCGAGACGCTCGTCGCCATGCCGGCGCTGAACCTCGACGCCGCCTTCGTGCACCTGGATCTGGCCGACAAGCACGGCAACGCCGCCTACACCGGCGTCGACCCGTATTTCGACGACCTCTACTGCCTGGCCGCCGAACGGCGCTACGTCTCGGTGGATCGCATCGTCGAGACCGAGGAACTGGTGAAAGCCGTTCCGCAGCAGTCGATCATCCTCAACCGCATGCTGGTCGACGGCGTCGTCGAATCGCCCGGCGGCGCGCACTTCACCTTCTCCGGCAGCTACGGCCGCGACGAGAAGTTCCAGAAGCACTATGTGGCCGCCGCGGCGACTCCCGAGTCGTGGGCCGAGTTCAAGGCTCGCTACCTGGATGTCTCCGAGGACGAGTACCAGGCCGCTGTCACCGCCTTTGCCGAGGAGCAGAAGCTATGAGCATTACCCGTGCTGAGATCTGCGTCGTCGCCGCCGCGGAGATCTTCCGCGGAGCGGGCGAGATCATGGCGAGCCCGATGTCGACGGTCACCACCATCGGTGCCCGGCTGGCCCGGCTCACCTTCGAGCCCGACCTGCTGCTGTCCGACGGCGAGGCGCTGTTCTTCGCCGAGGTTCCGGCGATCGGCGCGAAAGCCCCGGTCGAGGGCTGGATTCCGTTCTCCAAGGTGTTCGACGTGGTCGCCTCCGGCCGTCGGCACGTGGTGATGGGTGCCAACCAGATCGACCGGTTCGGCAACCAGAACCTGTCGGCCTTCGGTCCGCTGCAGCAGCCGACCCGGCAGATGTTCGGTGTGCGCGGCGCGCCGGGCAACACCATCAACCACGCCACCAGCTACTTCGTGCCCCGGCACAACAAGCGGGTGTTCGTCGATCAGGTCGACATCATCTCCGGCATCGGTTACGACCGCATCGATCCCGAGAACCCGGCCTACCGCTTCCACCACCTGCACCGCGTGGTGACCAACCTGGGCGTGTTCGACTTCAACGGTCCCGACCACACCCTGCGCGCGCTGTCGCTGCACCCGGGCGTGAGCGCCGACGAGGTCGCCGAGAACACCTCCTTCGAGGTCGCCGAGCTGGGAACCGCGGGCGAGACCAGGCTGCCCTCCGAGGAAGAGCTGCGGATCATCCGTACGGTGCTCGACCCCAAGGGTTTCCGGGAGAAGGAAGTGGCGGCGTGAGCGGTCAGCGGCCGGAGGCGGCAGCGGAGCGTGACCACGGAGGCCGCCCGAGCACGCCGAGAGGAGACAGCGTGAGCGCGCGGCTGCGGACTCCGCTGACGGAGCTGGTCGGCATCGAGCATCCGGTCGTGCAGACCGGCATGGGCTGGGTCGCCGGTCCGCGCCTGGTCGCGGCCACCGCCAACGCGGGCGGCCTCGGCATCCTGGCCTCGGCCACGATGACCTTCGAGGAGCTCGAGGCGGCGATCGCCAAGACCAAGTCGCTCACCGGCAAGCCGTTCGGCGTGAACATCCGCGCCGACGCGACCGACGCCACCGAGCGCATCGACCTGCTCATCCGCGAGCAGGTCAAGGTCGCCTCCTTCGCGCTCGCGCCGAAGAAGGACCTCATCGCCAAGCTGAAAGACGCCGGTGTGGTGGTGGTTCCGTCGATCGGCGCCGCCAAGCACGCGGTGAAGGTGGCCTCCTGGGGCGCCGACGCGGTGATCGTGCAGGGCGGCGAGGGCGGTGGGCACACCGGCCCGGTCGCCACCACACTGCTGCTGCCGTCGGTGCTCGACGCCGTCGACATCCCGGTGGTCGCGGCGGGCGGCTTCTTCGACGGTCGTGGCCTGGCCGCCGCGCTGTCCTACGGCGCGGCCGGTGTCGCGATGGGCACCCGCTTCCTGCTCACCCAGGAGAGCACCGTCCCCGAGGCCGTGAAGCAGGAGTACCTGGCGCGCGGCCTGCAGGACACGGTGGTCTCGGTGAAGGTCGACGGCATGCCGCACCGGATGCTGAACACCGAACTGGTCGACAAGCTGGAGCACTCCGGTGGCTGGCGCGGACTGTCCGCGGCGGTCGGCAACGCGGCCAAGTTCAAGTCCATGACCGGCATGAAGTGGTCGACGATCATGCGCGACGGTCTCGCCATGCGCAAGACCAAGGACCTCAGCTGGTCCCAGGTCGTGATGGCGGCGAACTCGGCGATGCTGACCAAGGCCGGGCTCGTCGAGGGCCGCACCGACGCGGGCGTGCTGCCCGCGGGCCAGGTCACCGGCATCATCGACAGCCTGCCGACCGTGGCCGAGCTGATCGACGGAATCGTCGCCGACGCCGTCGCCCGGATCGCGGCCGTCTCGGCGCTGACCACCGAGCCGGCCGCCGAGGCCCACTGACCCGGAGCCGTACCCCGGCTCCCACCACAAGCTCGCCCCGATCGACGGCCCAGAGCCAACCGTCGGTCACCATGGGGCGATCGAACACCGGACCCGGTGCCGCACTCACAAGGTGCGCCCGGGTCCGGTGCTCTTTTCGGTTCACCACGGCAGGACGCCGTATTCGACGCCGTCGGCGGCGCCCCACCGGTAGCCCCACAGCTGACCGGTGGGGCCGTCCGCGGGCAGTGTCGCCAGGTGGACGCTGACCTCGGCCCCCTGCTCGGCGGTGCGGAAACCGCTGTCGGCGTTGAAGTCCGTGGCGCAATAGCCCGGGTTGGCGGCATTCACCTTGATCGGGGTTTCCCAGAGTTCCTTGGCGTACATGGCGGTGAGCATGGTGAGCGCCGTCTTCGACGCGGGGTACGGGACCGCGGCGGCTGGCCACATCGGCCCGTCGGGGTCCATCATCAGGGTGATGGACCCGACCTCGCTGGACACGTTCACGATGCGGGCGGCCTTCGCCCGGCGCAGCAGCGGCAGCATCGCGTTGGTGACCGCGACGACACCGTAGACGTTGGTCTCGAAGACCTCGCGCATCATCGCCGGGTCGGTCGCCGATGGCGCGCCGAAGCTGCCCGCGATGCCCGCGTTGTTGACGAGAACGTCCAGCACGCCGCAGGTTTCGTCGATGTGCGCGGCGGCGGCGGCGATGGACGCGGCGTCGGTGACGTCGAGCCGGATCAGCCGCGCGTCGGCGCCCTCGGCACGCAGCTTCTCGACGGCGGCGGCCCCTCGGCCCGCGTCGCGCGCGCCGACCAGAACGGTCATCCCCCGCGCTGCCAGCGCCCGCGCGGTCTCGTAGCCGATGCCCTTGTTGGCGCCGGTGATCAGTGCTGTGGTGGTCATGTCGACGAGCGTGGCAGCGACCGCCCCGCCCAGGGAGGACCAAGCTGTACCACCCTGCGACGGCCTCGCTGCGCCACACTGGAAGACGTGGCGAAACGCGAGGAACTGGCGGCCTTCCTGCGGACACGGCGGGCGGCACTGCGTCCCGCCGACGTGGGACTGCCCGACATCGGGCCGCGGCGCACCCCCGGGCTGCGGCGTCAGGAGGTCGCGCAGCTGGCAGGCATCTCCGTCGACTACTACATCCGGGTCGAGCAGGCGCGTGGCGCGCAGCCGTCCCGGCAGGTACTGACCGCGCTGGCCCGCGCGCTCATGCTGACCGTCGACGAGCGCGACTATCTCTTCCGGATCAGCGGGGAGACTCCGCCGCCGGTCGTCGGGCCGAATCGCGAGGTGTCCGGCGCCGTGCGGATCATGCTGGACAACCTGCGCGCACCGGCCTACGTCGTGGACGCCGCCTTCGAGATCCTGGTCTGGAACACCGCGGCCACCGCGTTCATCGGCGATCTCGCGACCGTGCCAGGGCACGAACGCAATCTGGTGCGCTGGATGTTCCGGATGCCCGCCGACGATCCGCACTGGACCGACCCGGAGACCCTGCGCTACGTCCGCTCCACCGTGGCCGAGCTGCGCGCCACGTACGCGCGCTATCCCGGCAACCCGGACCTGGCCGCCCTCGTCACCGAACTGCTCGGCACCGCACCACGATTCGCGCGGATGTGGGCCGACCACGACGTCGCGATCCGCCGCTGCCACACCAAACACCTCACCCACCCGGTCCACGGCGAGCTCGAATTCACCTGCCAGGAGATGCGGATAGCCGATACCGACCAGCGCATGATCGTCTACTGCGCCGAACCGGGCTCTCCCACCGCGCGGGTCTTCGACTCGCTGAGCGCCCCCGCGGCAGCGCCGGCCTAGCGGGGACGGATCTCGACGCGGTTGTCGTGGAAGACCGCGCCGCCCGCGTAGTCGGCGTCTCGTTCGGCGATGGTGGCGTTGACGGTGGCGCCCCCGGTGAATTTGGCCCAGCGCCCTTTGGTGGTGGCGGCGACGCCGGGGCGCACACGGTCGGAGACCTCGGCGACGGCTTCGAAGGAGCCGCGGGTGTTGGTGACCAGGACGGGGGTGCCGTCGGTGATGGCGCGGGCGGTGGCGTCGTCGGGGTGCAGGGTGACGGTGGATTCGCCTGCGCGGCGGCGGAGTTCGGGGTTGCTGCCGAACGTGGTGTTCAGGAAGTAGTGGGAGGCGGCCGAGATGAGCACCAGACCGTCGCCGGGGTCGGCCGGTGGAGTGTAGCCGGGCAGCGGTGACTCGCCCGCGAGTTCGGCTCGGCTGGAGACGAATTGGAGCTTGCCCGCCGGGACCGAGCCGGGCTGGATCTTCAGGAAGCCGTCGGCGCGGAGCCGGTCCAGGTCGTGGCCCTTCAGCAGTTGCCTGGCCAGTTCCTCGTCGGAGTCGTAGAGCGCCGGTTCGGTGAGACCGAGGCGGCGCGAGAGCCTGCGGAAGGTCTCGGTGGTGGACAGGCATTCGCCCGGCGGCTCGACGGCGGGTTCGTTCCAGACCAGGTAGAGGTGGCCGTAGCCCGCGATCACGTCGAGGTGTTCGGGCTGCATGGTGGCGGGCAGCACGATGTCGGCGTAGTCGACGGTGTCGGTGCCGAAGTGCTCGAGCACGACGGTGAACAGGTCTTCGCGGGCGAGCCCTTCGATCACCCGGCGCTGGTCGGGGTTGGAGCCGACCGGATTCGCGCCGATCACGAACAGCGCTTTGACCGGCGGGTTTTCGGTCTCGAGCAGGGCTTCGCCGAGCCGGGTCATCGACAGCGTGCGGACCGGGTGTGGCAGCAGGTCGTCGCGGACCAGCGCGGCGTCGTCGAGCCGGAAGTGGCCGCTGGTCGAATAGTGCAGTCCCCCACCGGGAATCGCCCAGTCACCGGTGACGCCGGGCAGGCAGGCCAGCACGCGCAGGGCCATGCCGCCGCCCGCGTGCCGCTGCATCCCCTGGGAGGCGCGGATGGCGGTCGGCCTGGTGCGTGCGATCCGCTCACCGAGTGCGACGATCCGCTCCTGCGGCACGCCGGTGATCGCCGCGGTGCGCTCCGGGGTGAATTCCAGGACCCGGTCGCGGAATTCGGGCCAGCCCTCGGTGTGCTCGGCGAGGAAGCGCTCGTCCTGCGCGCCGAGCGAGACGATGACGTGCAGCAGCCCGAGCGCGAGCGCGGCGTCGGTGCCTGGCAGCGGCGCGATGTGCTCGTCGCAGCGCTCGGAGGTCTTGGTGCGCACCGGATCGATCGACACCAGGTAGGCGCCGCTGTCCTGGACGAACTTCCACAGGTGGTGCCCGGAGGTGAGCGGGTTGGTGCCCCACAGCAGGATCAGCTCCGACTTCGCGAAATCCTCGGGATCCATGCCGCCGGAGGTACCGAGCGTGTAGCGCAGGCCGGCGCCGCCGGCGACCGAGCAGATCGTCGCGGCGTGGTGCGAGGCACCGAGCACGTTGAACATCCGGCGACCGGGATAGCCCTCGAGGCCCTGGAGGTAGCCGAGGCTGCCGGTGCCGTGGAACGGCCAGATCGCCTCGCCGCCGAATTCGTCGATGATGCCGGTGAGCCGGGTGGCGATCTCGTCGAGCGCGTCGTCCCAGCTGATCCGCTCGAAGCGGCCCGAGCCCTTGGGCCCGACGCGGCGCAGCGGGTAGCGCAGCCGGTCGGGCGAGCCGACCTGCTCCAGATAGCGATTGACCTTGACGCACAGGGCACCCCGGGTCACCGGGTGCTCCTTGTTCCCCCGCAGCGCGGTGGCCGCACCGTCCTCGACGGTCACCACCCACGAGCACGCGTCGGGGCAATCGAGCGGGCACGCACCGAGCACCTTCACCCGATCCATCGTAGGCCGGGGGTACGACAGCCGCCCGGTGACCGGCAGCGGTAACACCGACCGTCCGGAATGTGATGTAAGTCACGTAAGGGTGGTTTCACGGATGTGACGCCATCGGAGCACGAGATGCGCGGAGGCCCTGTCACAGGTCGGGGCGTCGTGCCCCCACGCTCGGTGGGAGGTAGGAGATGATAAAGCTCGGCAAGAAGATGGTGGTCAGCGCGTCGGCGGCGATGCTGCTCGGCGCGGGGGTGGTGATGGGTGCGGCGCCGGTACAGGCGCAATGGGGTCCGTCGGGATGCTCGGCGTATCCGGTCAACAACACGTCGGCGTACTCACAGTGCTATTGGCCGGTCCGGCATCAGGTGCGGATCGAATGCAGGCATTGGTGGGGCTGGTTCGGCAGCAGCTGGGCCACCTACGAACGCCGCGGCCCGATCGCATGGGATGGCCAGCAGTCCTGGGCCCATTGCGATTTCCCCGGGACACTCCAACGCTGGGATGTCGTGACCTATTGGTGGTGAACGAGGTGTGGTCCCCGGCGGAATCCGCCGAGGACCACCAGACTTCGTCCGGGACTACTTGTCCGCGTCCAGCCGCTCGATGATCGTCACGTTCGCCGTGCCGCCACCCTCGCAGATGGTGAGCAGGCCGTAGCGACCGTTCACCCGCTCCAGCTCGTTGAGCAGCGTGGCGAACAGCTTGGCGCCGGTCGCGCCGAGCGGGTGGCCGAGCGCGATGGCGCCGCCGTTGACGTTCACCTTCGCCGGATCGGCGCCGATCTCCTTGATCCAGGCCAGGACCACGGGCGCGAAGGCCTCGTTGATCTCGATGACGTCGATGTCGTCGATGGTCAGGCCGGTCTTCTCCAGCGCCCACTGGGTGGCCGGGATCGGCGCGCTGAGCATGAAGATCGGGTCGGCGCCGCGCGCGCTCACGTGATGGATGCGGGCGCGCGGGGTGAGGCCGTACTCCTTGACCGCCCACTCCGAGGCGAGCAGCGTCGCGCTGGCACCGTCGGAGATCTGGCTGGCCACCGCCGCGGTGAGCGGGCTGCCCTCCGACAGCGGCTGCAGCGAGGCCATCTTCTCCAGGCTGGTCTCGCGCGGACCCTGGTCGACGGTGAAGTCGCCGACCGGCACGATCTCGTTGTCGAAGCGGCCCTCGGCGATGGCGGCCTTGGCGCGCTCGTGGCTCTGCAGCGCCCAGCGCTCCATGTCCTCGCGGCTGATGTCCCACTTCTCGGCGATCATCTCGGCGCCCTTGAACTGGGAGACCTCGCCGGTGCCGTAGCGCGAGTCCCAGCCCTTCGCGCCGATGAACGAGGACTCGAAGCCGTACGGCTTGGCCGCGAGCATGGCGGCGCCGATCGGGATGGCGCTCATGTTCTGCACGCCGCCTGCCACGATGACCTCGGCGGTGCCGCTCATGATGGCCTGCGCGCCGAAGTTGATCGCCTGCTGGCTGGAACCGCACTGCCGGTCGACGGTGACGCCGGGCACCTCCTCGGGGTAGCCGGCGACCAGCCACATGGTGCGGCCGATGTTGCCCGCCTGCGGGCCGAGGTTGTCGACGCAGCCGACGATCACGTCGTCGACGATCGCCGGGTCGATGCCGGTGCGCTCGACGAGACCACGCAGCGCGGCCGCGCCGAGATCGGCGGAGTGCACCTCGGCCAGCGCGCCACCGCGCTTGCCGACCGCGGTACGCACCGCATCGATCACATAGGCCTCCCGCAACGGGGCGTAGGGGCGGCGCTCGGCGGATGCGGTCATGATGGAACTCCTATTTCGCGGTGCTCCCGGGCACGGTCAGCCCGTCGAGCACGATGGTGAGATATTGCTGAGCAAGGCTTTGCACGGTGATCGGGCCACCGGGGGTGTACCAGCGGACCGCGACCCACACGGTGTCGCGCAGGAAGCGGAACGCCAGTTCGACGTCGAGTTCGGGGCGGAAGCTGCCGTCGGACACACCGGCGGCCAGCACCTTGTGCCACAGCTCGCGGAACTCGGTGTTGAAGTCGCGGATGTAGCCGAACCGCTCGACGTCGCGCAGGTTCTTGGCCTCGGCCTGGTAGATGGCGACCGCGGCGTGGTGCCGGTCGAAGGCCTCGTAGGAGGCGATCACCAAGGCTTCCAAGGTCGCTCGCGAGCTCAACCCGGCGGCCGCGATCTCGCGGTAGCGGCCGAACAGGTCGTCGAGGAAGCCGCGCAGGATCTCGTCGACCATCGACTCCTTGGAGTCGAAATGGTGGTAGAGACTGCCGGACAGGATGCCCGCCGAGTCGGCGATGTCGCGCACCGTGGTGGCGCGCAACCCGCGCTCGGCGAACAGGTTCGCGGCGAGGTCGAGGAGTTCGGCGCGGCGAGAACGTTTCACGGTGTCGGATGCGGTCACGACGTCATCCTACAACCAAGCACTTGCTTGGTTTCTGGAAACTCCGCACCCGGGCGCCCGCTCGTCATGCGCGCTGACTGCTCACCGAGACCACCTCGCCGGTCAGGTACGAGGTGTAGTCGCTGGCCAGCATGGCGATCGTCGCGGCGATCTCCCACGGCTCGGCGGCGCGGCCGAAGGCCTCCCGCTCGCTCAGGGCGTCGAGCAGCTCGCTCGAGCTGACCTTGTCCAGGAACGGATGCCGCGCGATACTCGGCGCGACGGCGTTGATCCGCACCCCGAACTCGGCGGCCTCGACCGCACTGCACCTGGTCAGCGCCATCACGCCGGCCTTGGCGGCAGCGTAGTGCGCCTGGCCGTGCTGCGCGCGCCAGCCGAGCACGCTGGCGTTGTTGACGATCACGCCGCCGTGGCCCGCCGACCGGAAGTACCCGAGCGCCGCGCGGGTGCAGCGGAAGGTGCCGGTCAGGGTGATGTCGAGGACCTGATCCCACTGCTCGTCGGTCATGTCGACCACCGGGGTCTCGCCGCCGAGGCCCGCGTTGTTGACCATGATGTCGATCCGGCCGAGTTCGGCGGCGGCGTCGGTGAGCAGCTGGTTCACCTGCGCGGTGTCGCGGACGTCACAGACCACCGCGCCGACCTTGCGCTCGGGGAACTCCTTGGCGAGCAGCTCGGCGGTCTCGGTGAGCCTGCGCTCGTGCCAGTCGGAGACGACGACGTCAGCGCCCTCTTCCAGGAGCCTGCGCGCGGTGGCCGAGCCGATGCCGGTGCCCGCCGCGGCGGTGATGACGGCCTTGCGGCCGGTCAGCAGGCCGTGGCCGGGGATGGACGGGGGCGGGACGGAGAGCGGACCGGTCACGGGCGGGCCTCCCGCGGCAGGCCGAGCACACGCTCGGCGATGATGTTGCGCTGCACTTCGTTCGAACCTCCATAGATCGTGTCGGCGCGGCTGAACAGGTACAGCCGCTGCCATGCGGTCATGTCGTCGGGACCGAGGACCAGCCCGGCGGCGCCCTGCACCGCCATGGCGAGCTCGCCGAGCCCGCGATGCCAGTTGCCCCACAACAGCTTCGAGACCGACGCGCCACCGGCGTCGTCGACGTCCTCGCTCATGGTGCGCAGCGCGTGCGCGCGCAGGACCCGCAGGCCGACCCAGGCGTTGTCGATGCGTTCGGCGATCAGCGGGTCGTCCGCGGCGCCGGTCCGCCGGGCCAGCGCCTCGATGTCGGCGAGCTCACGGGCGAAGCGGATCTGCTGACCGAGCGTGGAGATGCCGCGCTCGAAGGTCAGCGTGCCCATGGCGATGCGCCAGCCGTCGCCCGGCTCGCCGACCACCAGACCGGCCTCGGTGACGGCGTCGTCGAAGAACACCTCGTTGAATTCGGAGGTGCCGGTGAGCTGTTCGATCGGGCGCACTTCGATGCCCGGCTGGTTCATCGGCACCAGCAGGTAGGACAGGCCCTTGTGCCTGCTCGACCCCTTCTCGGTGCGCGCGATGACGAAGCACCAGTCGGCGACGTGCGCGAGCGAGGTCCAGATCTTCTGGCCGTTGATCACCCAGCGGTCGCCGTCCAGGCGCGCGGTGGTGCTCACCGCGGCCAGGTCGGAGCCCGCGCCCGGCTCGGAGTAACCCTGGCACCACAGCTCGCCGACCGAGCGCACGCCCGGCAGGAATCGCTTCTTCTGTTCTTCGGTGCCGAAGGCCAGCAGCGTCGGGCCGAGCAGTTCCTCGCCCACGTGCGAGACCCGCGCGGGCGCGTCGGCCTTCGCGTACTCCTCGTGGAAGATGACCTGCTGGCGCACGCTGGCAGCGCGGCCGCCCCACTCGACCGGCCAGCCGAGGCAGGTCCACCCCGCCGCGGCGAGGTGCCGGTCCCAGGCCAGCCGTTCTTCGAAGAACTCGTGCTCGCGCCCCGGGCCGCCGGTGCCGCGCAGGTCACGGAACTCTCCGGCCAGGTTTTCGGCCAGCCAGTCGCGTATTTCCGCGCAAAACTCCGCGTCGGAGGTCGCGGTATCGGAATCTGAGGTCTGGATCACGCCCACGGCGATAGGATAACCTACCAAGCACTTGCTTTGTTAGCCGATTGGTGAGGACCCCGTGACAACCCCTGCACAGACCACCCCGCAGGCTCTGCGAGACGTCGCCGCGGCGCATCCGCACGAGCCGGCCCTGATCGACGGCGCGACCCACCTGACCTGGTCCGACCTGCTCGACCAGGTACGGATCGCGGCGCGCGCCCTGATCGCCCGCGGGATCGACCGCGGCGACCGGGTCGCGATGTGGGCGCCCAATACCCATCACTGGGTGGTGGCCGCGCTGGCCGCGCACTCGGTCGGCGCCGCGCTGGTGCCGCTCAACACCCGCTATGTCGCCGCCGAGGCGGCCGATGTGCTGGTCCGGGTGGACGCCAAGGCGCTGTTCGTCGCCGGGTCGTTCCTCGGCCGCGATCGCGCCGCCGAACTGCGCGAGACCGCGCCGGAGCTGAAGATCGGCACCGTCGTCGTGATCCCGGTCGAGGGCGAATCCGCCGTCGACGACGGGTCGCTGAGCTGGTCGGCGCTGCTCGAGCTGGCGGCGACCGTCACCGCCGAGGCGGGCGAGGAGCGGGCGAACGCCGTCTCCCCCGACGACATCTCCGACATCCTGTTCACCTCCGGCACCACCGGCCGCAGCAAGGGCACGCTCGTCGCGCACCGGCAGGCACTGGGCGTGGTCCGCGGCTGGGTCGAGTGCTCGACCCTGCGCGCGGGCGATCGCTACCTGATGATCCCGCCGTTCTTCCACAACTTCGGCTACAAGGCGGGCATTCTCGCGTGCCTGGTCACCGGGGCCACGATCGTCCCGCAGGCCACCTTCGACGTGCCCGCCGCGCTCGCGCTGATCGAGTCCGAGCGGATCACCGTGCTGACCGGCCCGCCGACGATCTACCAGACCATCCTCGAGCATCCCCAGCGCGACGCGCGCGACCTGTCCTCGCTGCGCGTTGCGGTGACCGGCGCGGCGACGGTGCCGGTGGTGCTGATCGAGCGGATGCGCGACGACCTCGACTTCGAGGTGGTCATCACCGCCTACGGCCTGTCCGAATCGGCTGGATTCGGCACCATGTGCCGCCCCGAGGACGACGCCGCCACCATCGCCAACACCTGCGGCGGCCCGATCGCCGACTTCGAACTGCGCCTGTCCGAGGCCGGTGAGGTGCTGCTGCGCGGCCCCAACGTGATGCTCGGCTACCTCGACGATCCCGAGGCCACCGCCGAGGCCATCGACGCCGACGGCTGGCTGCACACCGGCGACATCGGCGTCGTCGACGAGCGCGGCTACCTGAAGATCACCGACCGGCTCAAGGACATGTACATCACCGGCGGATTCAACGTGTACCCCGCCGAGATCGAGCAGACCCTGGCCCGGCTCGACGGCGTCGCCGAGTCGGCGGTCATCGGCATCCCGGACGAGCGGATGGGCGAGGTCGGCAAGGCCGTCGTCGTCCGCAAGGCCGGCTCGACGCTGACCGCGGACGAGGTGATCGCCTTCGCCGCGTCCACATTGGCCAATTTCAAAGTGCCCCGGCTCGTGGAGTTCCGCGACCAGCTGCCCTACAGCGCGGCGGGCAAAGTGCTCAAGCGTGAGCTTCGTGAGGAGAAGTCGTGAGTTCCGAAACCGAGACCGAGGTCGTCACCTATGCGGTGCGCGGGTCGGTCGCCGTCGTCACCATGAACCGGCCCGAGTTCCGCAACGCGCAGAACTCGAAGATGACCTACGCCCTCGACGCCGCCTTCGTGCGGGCCGTCGAGGACCCCGAGGTCAAGGTGATCGTGCTGGCGGGCAACGGAAAGCACTTCAGCGCGGGCCACGACATCGGTACCCCGGGCCGCGACCACGACGCGCACTACGAGAACAAGGCCGCGCTGTGGTGGGACCACCTCGACCGCGCCGGCGGCGATCAGCGCTTCGCGCGCGAGTCCGAGGTGTACCTGGGCATGTGCCGCCGCTGGCGGGAGATCCCCAAGCCGATGGTCGCGATGGTGCAGGGCGCCTGCATCGCCGGCGGGCTGATGCTGGCCTGGGTGTGCGACATGATCGTCTGCTCCGACGACGCCTTCTTCTCCGACCCCGTTGTCCGGATGGGCATTCCGGGCGTCGAGTACTTCGCGCATCCGTGGGTGATGGGGCCGCGCGCGGCCAAGGAGTTCCTCTTCACCGGTGACCGGTTCGACGCCGCCCAGGCCAAGGAGTGGGGCATGGTCAACCGGGTCGTGCCGCGCGAGGACCTGGAGTCCGAGGTGCTGGCGCTGGCCGAGAAGATCTCCGCCATGCCGCAATTCGGGCTCGCGCTCACCAAGAAGGCCGTCAACCAGGCCGAAGACCTGATGGGCATGCGCTCCGGCATGGACTCGGTCTTCGGGCTGCACCATTTCGCGCACGCGCACAACGCCGAAGTCGGCGCCGATTCGCTCGGCGGGATGACCGCCCGCTCGATGAAGGGCGCCGCGACCGAACAGAACGGGACGAAGTAAGTGGACCTCGAGATCGACCCGGCAGTCCGGGAGTTCCAGCTGGAGGTGCGCGAGTTCCTCGCCGCCAATGTCCCCAGCGAACCGCTGCCGTCCATGGACACCGCCGAGGGTTTCGAAGCCCACCGCGCCTGGGAAGCGAAGCTGGCCGAGGCCCGCCTGTCGGCGGTGTCGTGGCCCACCGAGTACGGCGGCCGCGACGCCTCCATCCTCGAGTGGGTGCTGTTCGAGCAGGAGTACTACGCGGCGGGTGCGCCGGGGCGCGTCGCCCAGAACGGCATCTTCCTGCTCGCGCCGACCCTGTTCGAGCACGGCACCGAGGAGCAGCTGGCCCGGATCCTGCCGCGGATGGCGCGCGGTGACGACATCTGGGCACAGGCCTGGTCCGAGCCCGAATCGGGCAGCGACCTGGCGAGCCTGCGCTCGACCGCGCGGCGCACCGACGGCGGCTGGATCCTCAACGGCCAGAAGACCTGGAGCTCGCGCGCCACCTACGCCGACTGGGCCTTCGGCCTGTTCCGCAGCGACCCGGAGGCGCAGCGCCATCACGGCCTGACCTACGTGATGTTCCCGCTGTCCGCCGACGGCGTCAGCGTGCGGCCGATCCCGCAGCTCGACGGCGAGCCCGGCTTCGCCGAGATCTTCCTCGACGACGTCTTCGTCCCCGACCGCGATGTCATCGGCGCGCCGAACGAGGGCTGGCGGGTCGCCATGGCGACCTCGAGCAACGAGCGCGGCCTGTCGCTGCGCAGCCCCGGCCGGTTCAGCGCGACCGCGCAGCGGCTGATCGACCTGTGGACCGAGACCGCCGAGCCCACCGACACCGCCGCGCGCAATGCCGTGGTGGACGCCTGGCTCGGCAGCGAGGCCTACCGGCTGCACACCTTCGGCACCGTCACCCGGCTGACCGACGGCGGCCAGCTCGGCGCGGAGTCCTCGATCACCAAGGTGTTCTGGTCCGAGCTCGACATCGCCATGCACCAGACGGGACTCGACCTGCTCGGCCCCGCCGCCGAACTGACCAGCAAGTGGACCGACGGCTACCTGTTCTCGCTGTCGGGCCCGATCTACGCGGGCACCAACGAGATCCAGCGCAACATCATCGCCGAGCGCATCCTCGGCCTGCCGCGGGAGAGCAAGCGATGACCGTCGACGCACCGGGCGCCTTCGCCCGTCCGAGCACAGGAGGCCTGCGATGAAGTTCGCCCTCAGCACCGAACAACTCGATTTCGCCGCCGAACTGCGCAAGGTCCTCGACGCCGCGCAGGTGCCCGCCGCGACCCGCGCCTGGGCCGCCGGCGACACCGCCAAGGGCACCGCGCTGCTGCGCCAGGTGGCCGAGATGGGCGCCTTCGGCCTCATCGTCGACGAGCAGTACGACGGCGCCGAGGCCACCCCGGTGGACCTCGTCGTCGCGCTCGTCGAGCTGGGCAGGGCGGCAGCGCCGGGCCCGGTGATCGAATCGGCCGCGGTGATTCCGGCCCTGCTGCAGCGGCTTCCGAACGCCGAGCCGGCGCGGCGCTGGCTGCCCGCGCTGGCGGGCGGCGCGCTGCTCGGCACCGTCAGCTTCGGTGCCACGCAGCGCGGCATCGCGCTCGACGCCGATGCCGCCGACCTGGTGCTGGTCGCCGACGGCGACGCGCTGGCCGTCGGGCGGCGCACCGCGGCGGGACCGCTCGCCTCGATCGACCCGGCGCGCAAGCTGTTCCAGGTCGAGGCCGACGAGGCCGTGGCCGACGACGCGCGCGACGCCATCGACCACGCCTTCGATCTCGGCGTCCTCGCCTGTGCCGCGATGCTGCTCGGCGCGGGCCGCGCGCTGCTCGACCAGACCACCACCTACGCCAAGCAGCGCAAGCAGTTCGGCCGCGCGATCGGCGAATTCCAGGCTGTGAAGCAGCAGCTCGCGGACGTGCTGATCGCGCTGGATCTGGCCGAGCCGCTGCTCTACCGCGCCGCCCTCACGCTGGACTCCGACGATCGCGCGCGCGACGTGTCGGCGGCCATCGTGGCCTGCGGCGATGCCGCCCACCGCGCCTCGCGCGCCGGTCTGCAGGTGCACGGCGCCATCGGCTACACCGCCGAATGCGACCTGTCGCTGTGGATCACCAAGGTGGCGGCCCTGCGCACCGCCTGGGGCACTGCCGATTTCCACCGCGGCCGCATCGCCGACGCCCTGCGCGCCGCGCCCGCCGCGGGCTGATCGAAGGAATCTCATGTCATCGAATGAACTGCTCGAATTCCGCACCTCCGTCCGCGCCCTGCTGGCCAAGCACGCCACGCCCGCCGCGGTGCGCGCCGCCATGGACACCGACCTCGGGTACGACCCGAAGCTGTGGACCATGCTGTGCGAGCAGGTCGGGGTCGCCGCGCTCGCGGTGCCCGAGGAGTGGGGCGGCGCGGGCGCGGGCCTGGTCGAATCACTGATGGTGGTCGGCGAACTGGCCCGCACGCTGGCCGGTGTGCCGATGCTCGGTTCCGCCGTGCTCGGCGTGCAGGCGATCCTGCTCTCGGACGACGAGGCGGCCTGCGCCCGGCTGCTGCCCGACCTCGCCGATGGCTCGCGCACGGCCGCGCTGTGCTGGGCCGACGCGGCGGGCTGGGACGCCTCCGACGTCACCGCGAGCGACGGCAAGCTCAACGGCGCGGCGCACTACGTGCTGCACGGCGCCCAGGCCGACCTGCTGCTGGTACTCACCGACGACGGCCTGTACGAGACGACGGCGGACGCGGCGGGCGTGGTCGTCGCCCCGACGCCCGCCCTCGATCCGACCCGCGAGCTGGCCGTCATCGCCTTCACCGACACCCCGGCGACGCGGATCGGTACGGCCGACCCGGCGGCCCTGCGCACCCGCCTGCGCGAGATCGCCTGGGCGGCGCTGGCCGCCGAGCAGGTCGGCGCGGCCAGGCGCTGCCTGGAGATGACGGTGGAGTACACCGCATCGCGCGTGCAGTTCGGCAGGCCGATCGGCAGCTTCCAGGCCCTCAAGCACCGGATGGCCGATATGTACGTGCTGGTGGAGTCGGCCGAGTCGACGGCGCTGGCCGCCGCCCAGGCCGTGGCGGAGAACAGCGCCTCGGCCGCCGAGGACGTCTACGTCGCGCGCAAGCACTGCACCGAGACCTTCTCGCACGTGGCCGCCGAGACGATCCAGCTGCACGGCGGCATCGCCATCACCTGGGAGCACGACGCCCACCTGTATTTCAAGCGGGCGCACGCCACCGCCGAGCTCTTCGGCACCGGCCGTCGCCCGGTCGCGGCCGCCTGACCGCATCCCATCGAAAGCCCTGGTCGCGACCCCGCGGCCGGGGCTTTCGGCGTCTGTGCGAGAGGTCACCGGAGCGACAGCTGGAATTAGATAGTTAGCTTATGCAATAATGTTGTTCGTGCAGCAGACAGAGCAGCCATCCCCGGACGACATCGTGGTCGACCTGTTGGTCACTGCCGGTCGGCTCACCCGGCTCGCCGGGGCGATCAGCGACGACGATCTGCCCCGCGCGGTCCTGCGTGCCCTCGCCGTGCTCGACGAGCACGGCGGTCTGCGGGTCAGCGACTTCGCCCGGATCGATCGATGTTCCCAACCGGCGGCAACGGCGCTGATCGGTCGGCTCGTCGCCGACGGCTTCGCCTCCCGCAGCAGGGACCCGCAGGACTCCAGGGCGGTTCTCATCGAACTGACCCCGGCGGGCCGGAACCGCCTCGTCGAGGCCAGGCGCGCCTTCGCGGCCGCCGTGGCTCCCGGACTCGCCGACTTCGATCTCGATCGCCTGATCCGGCTCGACACCGACATGAACGACCTGCTGACAGCCCTGCGTGCGGTTGCCCGCGGTCATCAGTGATGCAACCAGGAGCGCCAGTGAGCATTTCCGAGTTGACTCGCGCCGACGACACCGCCGCCGCAGCCACCCCGTCCGGACAGCCCAAGGCCGTCTGGGCCGTCGCCTTCGCGAGCGTGATCGCGTTCATGGGCATCGGCCTGGTCGACCCCATCCTCAAGCCGATCGGCGAACAGCTGAACGCGAGCCCGTCGCAGGTCTCGCTGCTGTTCACCAGCTATATGGCCGTCACCGGCGTCGCCATGCTGATCACCGGGGTCATCTCCAGCCGCTTCGGCGCCAAGAAGACGCTGCTGTCCGGCCTGGCGATCATCGTGGTGTTCGCCGCGCTGGCGGGCATGTCGAGCACGATCGGCGAGATCATCGGCTTCCGCGCGGGCTGGGGCCTGGGCAACGCGCTGTTCATCGCGACGGCGCTGGCCACCATCGTCGGCGCGGCCACCGGCGGTGTCGCCAAGGCGATCATCCTCTACGAGGCCGCGCTGGGGATCGGCATCGCGACCGGTCCGCTGCTGGGCGGCCTGCTCGGCGGGATCAGCTGGCGCGGACCGTTCTTCGGGGTGTCGGTGCTGATGGCCGTCGCTTTCATCGCGATCGTCGTACTGCTGCCCGAGATGCCCAAGCCGGCCAGGCCGACCTCGATCACCGCGCCGTTCAAGGCGCTGCGGCACCGGGGCCTGCTGACCGTGAGTATCACCGCGCTGCTCTACAACTTCGGCTTCTTCACCCTGCTCGCCTACACCCCGTTCCCCCTGGACATGGGCACCTACGCGATCGGCTTCATCTTCTGCGGCTGGGGCATCCTGCTCGCGCTGGCCTCGGTGTTCCTGGCGCCGAGACTGCAGGCGCGCTTCGGCACCCTGCCGATGATGGCCCTGTCGCTCGGCCTGTTCGCCGTCGATCTGGCCGTGATGGGCATGTTCACCGAGCACAAGATCGTGCTGGTCGTCGGCGTCGTCATCGCCGGCCTGTTCCTCGGCGTGAACAACACGCTGATCACCGAGGCCGTGATGATCTCCGCGCCGGTCGAGCGGTCCACCGCGTCGGCGGCCTACAGCTTCGTCCGGTTCGCCGGTGGCGCCGCGGCGCCGTGGGTGGCGGGCAAACTCGGCGAGCACAGCGTCTCGCTGCCGTTCTGGCTCGGCGCCGCCTTCACCGCCGCCGCCGTCGGCGCGCTGTTCGCAGGCCGCAAGGCGCTGGCCCACCTCGACGAGCACGACCCGGCGCCGCACAGCGTCGAGGAGGCACAGGCCATCACCGTCGGCGACTGACCAGCCACCCCCTCGATGAACGCCCCCGTTGCGAACAGCCGCGGGGGCGTTCGACGTAGCCCGGCGATCGACTGCGGTGCTATATCAGCGAGCGTGCGGCACTGCCAGACACGCGCGTACCGTCGGATAGGTGACTGATGCCAAACGTTGGCGGCCCAAGTTCGCGGGTTCACCGAAGCGTGTGCGGGCCTACCTGCACGGACGATTGGTCGCCGACACGCTGCGGCCACTGCTCGTCTGGGAGATCCCCCACTACCCCACCTACTATGTGCCACTCGTCGATATCAGCGCTGACCTGGAACCGAGCGGAATCAGCGAGCAGCACACAGGCCGCGGAACGGCGACGGGGTACGACCTGGTCATCGACGGCTTACGAGCCGACGGTTCGGCGATCCGGTATCTCGACTCACCGTTCCCCGACCTGAAAGATGCTGTGCGCCTGGATTTCGCCACCTTCGACTGGTTCGAAGAGGACGAGCCGATCTTCGTACACCCGCGCGACCCGTACTCCCGGGTCGACATCCTCGGCAGCTCACGGAACGTACGGGTGGAGATCGACGGCGTCACCGTCGCCGACTCCACCTCGCCGCGCATCCTGTTCGAAACCGGCCTGCCCGCACGGTATTACCTGCCGCTGCCGGATGTCCGGATGGATCTGCTGACCCCGTCCGACACCCACACCAGCTGCCCGTACAAGGGCACCGCCGACTACTGGAACGTCGAGATCGACGGCACCGAACACCGCGACATCGTGTGGATCTATCGGACGCCGCTGCCGGAGAGCCAGAAGATCGCCGGCCTGGCGTGCTTCTACAACGAGAAGGTCGACATCTACCTCGACGGCGTCCGGCAGGACCGGCCGCACACCCCGTTCAGCTGATCATTCGGGGATCTCGAGCACACCCTCGTCGACCGCCCATTTGATGGACTTCTCCAGCGACGGGCACGATTCCGGCCTGCCCGGCCGGGCACCGTGCGCGCTGAGCTGGGCGAAGACCGGGCAGTGCGTGTCCGGTCGTTCGGTCCACTGCACCGAGGTCTGGTGCGCGCTGGACTTGCGCACCAGCACCTCGGCGGAACAGGCCTGACACCGCACCGGTGTCAGGCCGTCGTCCAGGTAGTGCTGTTTGTCGACCGTGGTCTGGGCCCGCACCGCGGCCTGCCGCACGGGCTGATCGGCGAAATCGGGGGCTTTGGCCCAGGTCGGTGACATGGTTACACGCCCGCTTCGGCTTCTGCCTCGGCCTTGCGGCGCAGGTTCTCCGCCACCTCGGCCTCCCAGGCCTGGTTGGCCTTGGTGGTGTCGACCTCGAACTCGAAGCGCTGGGTCATCTTCTCGGTGACATCGGCGGCATCGACGTAGAACTGCTCGTACCAGCGGCGCAGCTGGTAGACCGGGCCGTCCTCCTCGCACAGCAGCGGGTTCTCGACCTTGGACTTGTGCTTCCAGATCTCGACGTCCTGGAGGAAGCCGTCGCCGAAGAACTCGGTCATCGAGGCCGCGAGCTTCTCGGCGGTCGCGTCGTCGATGCCCTTGGGCTTCTCCACGGCCAGGCCGTACTGCAGCACGAACTCGTCCTGGCTGACCGGGTAGTGGCAGTTGATCAGCACGACCTTGATCTCGTACCCGCCGTAGATGTTGACCAGCGGATTGATCATGTAGGACGGGCCGAAGTAGGACGCCTCCGACTTCAGCAGCGTCTCGCCGCCGTACTTGGCGGCCATGCCGATGTCGGGCCTGCCCTTGGTCTCCAGGAACTGCGTCGCCACATGCCCCTCGAAGACGTTCTTGAAGTACGTCGGGAAGGCATAGTGGATGTAGAAGAAGTGCGCCATGTCAACGACGTTGTCGATGATCTCGCGGCAGTTGGAGCCCTCGATGCGCATCGTGTTCCACGTCCACGGCGTCCAGCCGCTGTCATGATCCTCGCGCGGGTTGCCCTCGGAGTCCGTGTAGGGACCCTCGATGTGCGGGATCGTGACGTCGGCGGGCGGCTCGTTGCCCTCGTGGTCGTGCCAGATGAACAGCTGGCCGTTGCGCTCGAGCGTCGTCCACTTCCGGGTGCGCGCCAGCGGCGGAACGCGGCGCGCGTAGGGGATCGACGTGCACTTGCCGCTGGCGCCCCAGCGCCAGTCGTGGAACGGGCAGGCGATGTCGTCGCCCTTGACCGTGCCCATGCTCAGGTCGCCGCCCATATGCCTGCAGTAGGCGTCGAGCACGCGGATCTCGTCGTTGGTGTCGGTCCACACCACGAGCTTGGTCCCGAAGATCTCGATCGCGTGCGGCTTGCCGTCGCGGAAGGTCTTCGTGAGGCCGACACAGTGCCAGCCACGCGCAAACCTGGTCGGCGTTGTACCGACATCGAGTTCCCTCACCTTGGGGTTGACTGCCATCCCGAACCCTCCTTCTTCACTAGAACACGTTACAAAACGAGGGCGCTTCACGCCAGCTATCCAGCGAACTTCGCTCCGAGCCCCTGTTATATCCGAGGTAGGGCGATCTTCTCGACAGAAATGAGAACCTGTTCTAATCTCAGAGTCGAACAAGAACCGGTTGTCGATCCGACAAGGCAGGAGCGGGCTCCGAAATGACGCAAGAAGTGACCGAACGGGTCGAGGCACTGCTGCCGACACTGCGTGAACGTGCGCAGGAGGCCGAAGACCTGCGCCGCATTCCCGACGAATCCATGAAGGCGCTGCAGGAGACCGGGTTCTTCCGGCTCGTCCAGCCCAAGCAGTGGGGCGGCTACGCTTGTGACCCGGTGATCTTCTACGACACGGTCCGCAAGATCGCCAGCGCGTGCGGTTCGACCGGCTGGTGTGCGGGCATCCTGGGCATCCACAACTGGCACTTGGCGCTGTTCGACCAGCGCGCGCAGGAAGAGGTGTGGGGCAACGACACCGAGGTCCGGATCTCCTCCTCCTACGCGCCGATGGGCGCGGGTGTGGTGTCCGAGGACGGCGACGGCTACATCGTCAACGGTTCGTGGGCCTGGTCCTCCGGCTCCGACCACGCGGACTGGGTGTTCGTCGGCGGCCCGGTGATCAAGAACGGCAAGCCGGTCGACTTCGGCTCGTTCCTGATCCCCCGGAGCGAGTACAAGATCAACGACGTTTGGCACGTGGTCGGCCTGCGCGGTACCGGCTCCAACACCGTCGTGGTCGAGAACGTGTTCGTCCCCAAGCACCGCTTCCTCAGCATGAAGACCATGAGCGATCTGAAGTCGCCCGGTCTCGAGCAGAACACCGATCCGCTGTACAAGATGCCGTGGGGCAGCATCCACCCCGCCACCATCACCACGCCGATCATCGGCATGGGCTACGGCGCCTACGAGGCCCACGTCGAGCATCAGGGCAAGCGGGTGCGCGCGGCCTACTTCGGCGAGAACGCCAAGGATGATCCGTTCGGCAAGGTGCGCATCGCCGAAGCCGCCAGTGACATCGACGCCGCCTGGCGTCAGCTGTCGGGCAACATCGCCGAGGAGTACGCCTACATCCTGGCCGACAAGGAAGTTCCGTTCGACCTTCGCGTCGCCGCCCGCCGCGACCAGGTGCGCGCGACCGGACGCGTGATCGCCTCCATCGACCGTCTCTTCGAGGCTTCCGGCGCCACGGCGCTGATGGAAGGCACCCCGCTGCAGCGCTTCTGGCGCGACGCGCACGCCGGCCGGGTCCACGCCTCGCAGGACCCCGAGCGGGCCTACGCCATGTTCGGTACGCACGCCTTCGGCCTGCCGATCACCGACACGATGGTGTGATCGATGACCGCAGTGAGTGAACTCACCTACGAATCGACCTCCCGCTACGCGCAGGTCACCCCCGAACTGAAGCTGCACTACCACGAGGCGGGCGTCGGCAACGGCCCCACGATCGTGCTGCTGCACGGCGGCGGGCCCGGCGCCTCGGCGTGGTCGAACTTCGCCCGCAACATCCCGGTGCTGGCCGAGAACTTCCACGTGATCGCGCTCGACCAGCCCGGTTTCGGCAAGTCCGACAAGCCGGTCGACCACCCGCAGTACTTCGTGCACGCGTCCACCGCGCTGCTCGCGCTGCTGGATCACCTGCAGATCACCGATCGCGTGCACCTGCTGGGCAATTCGCTCGGCGGCGGCACCTCGGTGCGCTTCGCCCTGGACAACCCCAAGCGCGCGGGCAAGCTCGTGCTGATGGGCCCCGGCGGGCTGAGCACCAACCTGTTCGCGCCCGACCCGACCGAGGGCGTCAAGCTGCTCTCGGCCTTCAGCTACGCGCCGACCAGGGAGAACCTGGAGAAGTTCCTGCGGATCATGGTCTTCGACCAGTCGCTGATCACCGAGGAACTGATCGACGAGCGGTTCGCCCTGGCGAGCACGCCCGAATCGCTGGCCGCGGTCCGCGCGATGGGCAAGTCCTTCGCCGGCGCCGACTTCGAGAAGGGCATGCTCTGGCGTGACGCGTACAAGCTGCGTCAGCCCGTGCTGCTCATCTGGGGTCGCGAGGACCGGGTGAACCCGCTCGACGGCGCGCTGGTGGCCACCAAGGTCATCCCGCGCGTGCAGCTGCACGTCTTCGGTGGCTGCGGCCACTGGGCGCAGCTGGAGAAGTTCGACGAATTCAACCGGCTCACGGTCGATTTCCTCGAGGAGAAGCAATGAGTATCCGCGCTCTGGGCTACATGCGCATCGAGGCCACCGACATGGCGGCCTGGCGCGAGTACGGCCTGAAGGTCCTCGGCATGATGGAGGGCACCGGGCTGAACCCCGACGCGCTCTACCTGCGCATGGACGATTTCGCCGCCCGCCTGGTGATCGTCCCCGGTGAGCAGGACCGGCTGCTGGTCTCGGGCTGGGAGGTCACCGACGGTCCCGGCCTGCAGCGGCTGCGGGAGACCCTGGACAAGGCCGGGGTCGCCTTCACCGAGGGCACCAAGGAAGAACTGGGCGAGCGCCGCGTCGAGGGCATGATCCGGTTCCAAGATCCGTCCGGGAACACCCTCGAGGCGTTCTACGGCGCGCAGTACCTGGGCCGCCGCTTCGTCAGCCCGTACGGCCACAAGTTCGTCACCGCCGAGCAGGGTCTGGGCCACGTGGTGCTGACCTGCACCGACGATGCCGCCGCGCAGGCGTTCTACCAGGACGTCCTCGGCTTCCGGCTGCGCGACTCCATGCGGCTGCCACCGCAGATGGTCGGCCGTCCCGCCGACGGCGACCCGGCCTGGCTGCGCTTCTACGGCTGCAACCCGCGCCATCACGCGCTGGCGTTCCTGCCGCTGCCGAACCCGACCGGCATCGTGCACCTGATGGTCGAGGTGGAGAACTCCGACGACGTCGGCCTCTGCCTGGATCGCGCGTACCGCAAGAAGGTGAAGATGTCGGCCACCCTCGGCCGCCACATCAACGACAAGATGCTGTCCTTCTACATGAAGACTCCCGGCGGATTCGACATCGAATTCGGCTGTGAGGGACTCGAAGTCGACGACGACGACTGGATCGCGCGCGAATCGACCGCGGTCAGCCTGTGGGGTCACGACTTCACCGTCGGATTCAAGCAGCAATAGGAATGGCGGCGAGGGACATGACCGAACAGACACCGGCGATCGACGGCCGGCAATTCCGTAATGTGCTGGGGCAGTTCTGCACCGGCATCACCGTGATCACCGCGCTCGATCCGGCGGGCGAGCCGATCGGCTTCGCCTGCCAGTCCTTCGCCGCCCTCTCCCTCGACCCGCCCCTGGTGCTGTTCTGCCCCACCAAGGGGTCGCGCTCCTGGGCGGCGATCGAGGCGGCGGGCAAGTTCTGCGTGAACGTGCTCGCCGAGGCGCAGCAGCCGACCTGCGCGCGCTTCGGCTCGCGGGAGACCGACAAATTCGCCGGAGTCGCCTGGCACACCTCCGAATTGGGGGTGCCGGTGCTCGACGAGTCGCTGGCCACCATCGAGTGCACCGTCGACTCCGTCGTCGACGGCGGTGACCACTACATCGTCATCGGCCGGGTGCACGCCCTGTCGGAATCGGAGACCACCAACGGTCGTCCGCTGCTGTTCTACCGGGGCCAGTACACCGGCATCGAGCCCGACAAGACCACCCCCGCGCCCTGGCGCGCGGACCTGGACCATTTCCTCACGACCACCAGCCTCGACACCTGGCTGTGAGTCCCGCGGGTGCGGCCGCCCACACAATGCGCGGCCGCACCCGTTTCTTTCGCTTTTAAGTGCTCATTCGGTGAGCACTTTGCGGCGGATCATGGTTTCCATGACCATCGACTACATCACCTGCGCCGAAGCGAGCGACTGGGATTCGTGGCTGGCCGCCCATCACGACACCGCCGCTGAGGTCTGGGTGCGGATCGCCAAGAAGGGCGCCCCCGACCCGTCGGTGACGATCACCGAAACCCTCGACGGCGCGCTCTGCTACGGCTGGATCGACAGCCATCGCCGCGGCCTCGACGCCCATCACTACCTGCAGCGGTACTCCCCGCGCCGGGCGCGCAGCCCGTGGTCGCAGGTCAATGTGGCCAAGGCCGAGGCGCTCATCGCGGCGGGCCGGATGCGGCCCGCCGGATTCGCGGCCATCGAAGAAGCCGTCGCCGACGGACGCTGGGCGGGCGCGTACGAGCGCCAGCGCACCGCCGAGACACCCGCCGACCTCGTTGCCGCACTCGCCGACGCCCCCGCAGCACAAGCCGCTTACGCCGCACTCGGCCGCTCCGATCAGTACCGGCTGTTCCTGCCGATCCTCAAGGCGACGACCCCCGCCGAACGTGCGACGCGAGTCGCCCAGGCCGTCAACGCCCTGTAGCGCACGGCGATGCGCCCGGACCCGTCAGACCTCTTTGACCAATACCGCGCGGGTGTAGAGCAGCGAAAACCCTCTGCCCTGCGCATTCTGCTGCGACTTGGATCCCGGCTGGGTCGTGATCACCGCGAGGTCGCAGCCCGCTGCCGCCGCCTCCGTCAGGCGCGCCGACAGCAGCGCGGTCTGCACCCCGCGCCTGCGATGCGCTGGCAGCGCCGCGGCACCCGCGAGCGCGGCGACGCCACCGTCGGTCCGCATGCTCGCCCCTCCGGCGGGCACCCCATCCCGATAGGCGAGATAGCGACGGGTGTCACCGGTGGCGGCCATATCCCGCATCACGGCGGCGAGCGCTTCCCGGGGAAACTCCTCGTGCGACGGGACACCCTCGTCATCCGGATGCGCGAACCCGTCGACGACGACATCGAGCCACTGCTCGAGCCCATCCCCCTCGTCCCGCCGCACCTCGACGTCGGCGGACCCCACCCACCGTCGCCCACCCAGCTCCGTCCCCAGCACATTCTCGAACGACACCAACCGATATCCCCGCCCGGTCAACTCGGCCCCGATCCACGGATCCCCCAACTGCGCCAGCTCCACCTGCACCGGCACCCCCACCGCCGCATACGCGGCCTCGATCTCCGCCCACTCCCCCACCGAAGGCACCCCACCGAACCCGACCCCCACCACCTTGTTCAACGGCGACCCCACCTCCGCGAAACACGCAGCCCCACCAGCGAACTCCCGCACAAACCCACCCGACCCCCGCCCCGCCGCCACCCGCGCCGCCCCCACAATGGCATCCGCCTCCAGCCGCTCGACCCGAGCCGCCATCGCGCCCCCACAGAACAACGTCCCCAAGTCATCACTCATGCACCACTTATATCCCCCCTGTCCAGCCCTTTTCGCGAACCGAGGTGTTCCGTGAGCAGCGCCCGACAGGCCGCTTGCAGCGCAGCGCGGTGATCAACCGTCCAGGCGGCCGCGGCTAGCGGGCGGGGCGCCAGGGGATCCGTCCGTTGCCGTCGCCGCTTGGGGTCCACTGTTCGGACCGTGCAGTTCGGGGCAGCGGGGGCGCACGTGATCGTGAACTTCCGGGAGAAGCGCAAGCGGGCGCAGGGCGTGGTGGACCGAATCGTCGGCGCTGGTGGCAGCGCGTCGGCACTCGGCGCGGACGTGTCCGATCCGGAGCAGGTCACGGAGATAGCCGCAGAGATCCGGCGGGCATTCGGTCACCTGGACACCTTGGTACTCAACGCTTCCGGCGGACTGGAACGCGATGCCGATCCCGAATACGCGCTTCGGCTCAACCGAGATGCCCAGGTGAATCTGGCGACATCGTTGCTGCCGTTGCTGCCGGCGGGCGGCCGGATCGTCTTCGTGACCAGCCATCAAGCGCACTTCATTCACGAAAAAACCGATGTGCCACAGGGTTACATCCCGATCGCCACCAGCAAGCGAGCGGGCGAGGACGCGCTGCGCGCCCTGATTCCCGAGTTCCGGGCACACGGAGTCGGTTTCACGGTGGTATCCGGCGACATGATCGACGGCACCATCATCGTCCGCCTGCTGGAACGGCGTGACCCGAGCAGAGTCGAATCACGCCGCGCGGCAGGCCCGCTGCCTACGGTCGAGGACTTCGCCCGAGTGATCGTGCGGGCGGGTACGAACGCGGCCGCCGACGGTGAGACGTTTTATGTCGGCGGCAATGACTACCTCGCGGCGGCCGAAGCTTCGCACTGGAGTCTCCCGCCAGATTTCGCTCGCCACCAGCGCTGATCGACCAGGTCGATCGTGGTCGTTGTCAGGCGACGCGCGGGCGCACTTGCACGACCAGGTCGGCGTCCAGGGCGCGGGCCAGGCGCTCCAGCACCGGCAGGCTGGGTACGGTTCCGCCGGCTTCGAAGCGAGCGACCGCCGACTGGGTCATCCCCGCCGCGTCCGCGAGGGCGGACTGGCTCCAGCCGCGGTCCTCACGCATACCCCGAATGGTCCGGCCCAACTCGAAAGCCAGTCGAGCGGCGTCGTACGCCTCCGCGGCGCCGGGCTCTTTCAGCCGCTGATCCCGCAGGTCAGCCCACTCACTACGCTCCGTCATCGTTGCCCTCCTCCAGAACATGCCGCTCGACATCGCAGCGCCGCATCGCGCCGCGCGCCCGAGCTACCTCACGCCGCTCAACCATCCGTGTCTTGACGAAGACCGTCAGCAAGACGATTCTGCGCCCCGACGCGATCCAATACGTCACACGCACCGCGTCCGATCCCAGATAGAAACGCAACTCCCGGAGTTTCCGGTCGAGCTGTCTCGTATACGGCTCGCCCAGCAGCGGACCGACATCCTGCAGCAAGTCGATGTAGAACGCGGCATGAGCGAACATGTCAGCCGGAAGCTTCTCCAACCATTCACGCACCTCTGGTTCCAGTTCAACGCTACCCCAACCCATAGCGTTGATGCTATATCCACAGCAAGGAAGTCATGCAGAAATGGAATAACCGACGCGGTGCATCCCGGCTGTTCGGGCGGAAGCGATCAGGTTGTCCCGAGACGCCGAACGGCGTGACCCGAGGGTTCGGGTCACGCCGTCAGGAGTGGTTGGGTCAGGCCGGGGCCGAGGCTTCGCGCTGGAGTTCCAGGGCGATGTCGATGAGCTGGTCTTCCTGGCCGCCGACGAGTTTGCGCTTGCCTGCGCGGACGAGCATTTCGGCGGCGGAGACGCCGTAGCGTTCGGCTTGGCGTTCGGCGTGGCGCAGGAAGCTGGAGTAGACGCCCGCGTAGCCCATCATCAGGGCCTGGCGGTCGAGGAGGCATTCCGACGGCATGGCGGGGCGGACGACGTCTTCGGCGGCGTCGGTGACGGCGAAGAAGTCGACGCCGGTCTTGATGCCGAGTTTGTCGCAGACGCCGATGAAGGCTTCGACGGGCAGGTTGCCCGCGCCGGCGCCGAAGCGGCGGGCGGAGCCGTCGATCTGGGTGGCGCCGGCGCGCACGGCGTAGACCGAGTTGGCGACGGCGAGGCCGAGGTTCTCGTGGCCGTGGAAGCCGACCTGGGCGTCGTCACCGAGCTCGGCGACCAGGGCCGAGACGCGATCGGAGACCTGTTCCAGGACGAGGGCGCCCGCCGAGTCGACGACGTAGACGCACTGGCAGCCCGCGTCGGCCATGATCCGGGCCTGCTTGGCCAGGTTCTCCGGCGTGGTGGAGTGGGCCATCATCAGGAACCCGACGGTCTCCAGGCCGAGGTCACGGGCGTAGCCGAAGTGCTGGATGGAGACGTCGGCTTCGGTGCAGTGGGTGGCGATCCGGCAGATGGACGCGCCGTTGTCCTGGGAGATCTTGATGTCTTCCTTGATGCCGACGCCGGGCAGCATGAGGAAGGCGATCTTGGCCTGCTTGGCGGTTTCCGCGGCGGCCTTGATCAGTTCCTGCTCAGGGGTTTTGGAGAACCCGTAGTTGAACGAGGACCCGGCCAGGCCGTCACCGTGGGTGACCTCGATGACCGGCACACCGGACGCGTCGAGCGCGCCGACGATGTCGCGCACCTCGGTGACGGTGAACTGGTGACGCTTGTGGTGCGAGCCGTCACGCAGCGAGGTATCGGTGACGCGCACATCGAGTTCGCCCGAGAAGGGCTGCAGGATGTTGTTCATGGTCGAATCTCCTTACACCCGAGCCGAAATGATCTGATCGGCCAGCACATCGCCGACCTTGGTGGCCGCGGCCGTCATGATGTCGAGGTTGCCCGCGTACGGGGGCAGGAAGTCGCCCGCGCCTTCGACCTCGACGAAGATCGACACCTTCGCCAGGCCACCGGACACCAGTGACGGGTCGTCGAACTGCGGGTCGTTGAGCAGCCGGTAGCCGGGCACGTACTCCTGGATGGACTTCTCCATCCGGAAGATCGACTCGGCGATCGCGTCGCGGTCGGCGTCTTCGGGGATGGCGCAGAAGATGGTGTCGCGCATGATCATCGGCGGCTCGGCCGGGTTCAGGATGATGATGGCCTTGCCGCGCTGCGCGCCACCGATGGTCTCCACGCCCTTGGAGGTGGTCTTGGTGAACTCGTCGATGTTGGCGCGGGTACCGGGTCCGGCCGAGACCGACGACACCGAGGCCACGATCTCGGCGTAGGACACCGGCACGACCCGCGAGACCGCGTTGACCATCGGAATCGTGGCCTGGCCACCGCAGGTGATCATGTTGACGTTCGCCGCGTCCCGCAGCGAGTCCAGGTTGACCGGCGGGATCACGGCCGGGCCGACCGCGGCGGGGGTGAGGTCGACGGCGCGGATGCCGGCGGCCTCGTACTTCGGCGCGTACGCCCGGTGGACGTAGGCGGAGGTGGCCTCGAACAGCAGGTCGGGCTTCTCGTCGAGGGCCAGCAACCAGTCCGCGCCCTCGGCGGAGGTTTCCAGACCCAGCCCGCGTGCCCGTTTCAGTCCTTCGGAGTCGGGGTCGATGCCGATCATCCAGCGCGGCTCGATCTTGTCCGAGCGCAGCAGCTTGTAGAGCAGGTCGGTGCTGATGTTGCCGGACCCCACGATCGCGGCGGTGACTTTGCTGGTCACGGTGTACTCCTTGGGAAGTCTGGGTTCAGCTGAAACGCAGGCGGACGGAACCGAGTCCGGAGAACTCGGCGTGGAAGTCGTCACCGGGGCGAGCGTCGATGGCGCGCGTGCAGGAACCGGGCAGCACGATGTCGCCCTTCTTCAACCGCACCCCGAAGGTCGCGACCTTGCGGGCCAGCCACGCGACCGCGATCACCGGGTCACCGAGCACCGCGTCGCTGCGGCCCTCGGCGATGACCTCACCGTTGCGGGTGAGCACGGCGTCGATGCCCTTGATGTCGATGTCGCCGGGCGCGACGCGCTCCTTGCCGAGCACGAAACCGGCCGAGGAGGCGTTGTCGGAGATGGTGTCGGTCAGACCGATCTTCCAGTCGTTGATGCGCGAATCGATGAGCTCGATCGAGGGCGCGTAGGCGACGGTCGCGGCCAGCACGTCGGCCTCGGTGCAGTCCTCGCCGGGCAGGTCGGCGCCGAGCACGAACCCGACCTCGACCTCGACGCGCGGCAGCAGGTACTTGGAGGTGTCGACGGGAACGTCCTCGAAGACCTCCATCTCGGCGAGCAGATGACCGTAGTCGGGCTCGTCGACGCCCATCATCTCCTGCATCGCCTTCGACGACAGCCCCACCTTGTGGCCGACGATCTTCGCGCCACCGGCCAGCCTACGCCGGATGTTGAGCAGCTGGATCTCGTAGGCGTCGACGACGTCGATGTCGGGATACCGGTCGACGAGCGGCGACACGGCCACCCGATCGTCTTCGGCACGGGCCAGTTCGTCGGCGAGTTGAGTTCGTACCGCGTCAGGCAGCACGCGGACCTCCTTGGCAGCACGGTCGATGGTTGTGGCAACACGTCGGTCGGAGCAGGCCGCACAGCGAGGCCTCCAGACCACAAAACTGTAACGGGTTTCCCGGACGATCGTCGCCCATTCACCTGACAATACAACGCAACCTCAGGTGATTTCTATAACACGTTCCAGTATGTGGAGGGGAAACGCCGAGCCCACTGGAACAAGTTCCAGTTTGGACTGTCAAACATCGGACCCCTTCTATAACGTGTTGCACATGAGTGATCGGGAATACGATGTGGTGGTGGTCGGTAGCGGCGCCGCCGGGATGACGGCCGCCCTCGCCGCGGCCCACAAGGGACTGAGCGTGGTGCTGCTGGAGAAGGCCGCGCACTACGGCGGGTCGACGGCCCGATCCGGCGGCGGCGTCTGGATTCCGGGCAACAAGGCGCTGAAGGCCTCCGGCCGACCCGACGACCGCGAGGACGCGCGCACCTACCTGCACAGCATCATCGGCGACGTGGTGCCCGCCGAGAAGATCGACACCTACCTCGATCGCGGTGCCGAGGCGTTCGACTTCGTCCTCGATCACACCCCGCTGAAGATGAAGTGGGTGCCCGGGTACTCCGACTACTACCCGGAGGCTCCGGGCGGCCTCGGCGACGGGCGTTCGTGCGAGCCGACGCCGTTCAACGGCAAGGTGCTCGGCGCGGAGCTGGCCAATCTGGAACCGCCCTACGCCAAAGCGCCGCTGAACGTGGTCGTCATGCAGGCCGACTTCGTGCGGCTCAACCTGATCAAGCGCCACCCCAAGGGCATGATGCGCGCGCTGCGCGTCGGCGCGCGCACCTACCTGGCCAAGTTCACCGGCAAGCACCTGCTCGGCATGGGCCAGGCGATCATCGCCGCGATGCGCAAGGGCCTGCTCGACGCGGGCGTCCCGGTGCTGCTGAACACCCCGCTCACCGACCTGGTGGTCACCGACGGCAAGGTCACCGGGGTCAAGGCCACCGTAGACGGCGAGACGGTCACCTTCACCGCGCGCTACGGCGTCGTGCTCGGCAGCGGCGGGTTCGAGCACAACGCCGACATGCGCGCCAAGTACCAGCGGCAGCCGATAACCACTGAGTGGACAACGGGCGCCGCGGCCAACACCGGCGATGGCATCGTCGCGGGCATGGCAGCGGGAGCGACGGTCGGATTCATGGAGGACGCCTGGTGGGGTCCGACCATCTTCAAGGGCGGCAAGCCCTGGTTCGCCCTCGCCGAGCGCAATCTGCCCGGCACCATCATGGTCAACGACCGCGGTGAGCGGTTCGGCAACGAGTCGGCGCCGTATGTCGAGGCGGTGCACACCATGTACGGCGGTGAGTACGGCCAGGGCGCGGGCCCGGGCGAGAACATCCCGGCCTGGCTGGTGTTCGACCAGCGCTACCGCAACCGCTACATCTTCGCCGGGCTGCAGCCGGGCCAGCGCTTCCCCTCGCGCTGGCTGGAGAACGACTACATCGTCAAGGCCGACACCATCGAGGAACTGGCCGAGCGCATCGGCGTGCCCGCCGAGAGCCTCAGCGCCACGGTGACCCGGTTCAACGGCTTCGCGGCCGCCGGCAAGGACGAGGACTACGGTCGCGGCAACAGCCACTACGACCGCTACTACGGCGACCCCACCGTCAAGCCCAACCCGTGCCTGGCCGAGATCTCCCAGGGCCCGTTCTACGCGGCCAAGATGGTCCCCGGCGACCTGGGCACCAAGGGCGGCCTGGTCACCGACACCGCCGGTCGCGTCCTGCGCGAAGACGATTCGGTGATCGATGGCCTCTACGCCGCGGGCAACACCAGCGCGCCGGTGATGGGCCACACCTACGCGGGCCCCGGCGCGACCATCGGCCCCGCGATCACCTTCGCCTACCTCGCGGTGCTCGACATCGCGGAGAAGGCGAAAGCCACCGCGTGACGCACGCACCGACCCCGACCTCGCAGGAGTAAGCACCATGCCCATCGACCTCCAGACCGCGCTCGGCGCCCCGCTGCCGGAGCGCGAGTTCAGCTGGACGCCCACCGACGTGCAGCTCTACCACCTCGGCCTCGGCGCGGGCGCGCACCCGACGGACCCGGCCGAGCTGACCTATCTCGACGACCAGGCGCCCCAGGTGCTGCCCACGTTCGCCACGGTCGCGCCGACCCTGCGCGAGACCGAGGCGCCGCGGGTCAGCTTCCCCGGCATCGAGATCGACCTGGCCAAGGTCGTGCACGGCCACCAGGAAGTGGTGGTGCACAAGCCGATTCCGGCCAGCGGCAAGGCGAGCAGCACCGGCCGGATCAGCGAGATCTGGGACAAGGGCGCCAACGCGGTGATCGTCCAGGAGAACACCGTGGTCGGCTCCGACGGCGAGCCGCTGTGGACCGTCCGCTCCTCGATCTTCGCCAGGGGCGAGGGCGGTTTCGGCGGCGAGCGCGGCCCGAGTGCCAAGGCCGCGCTGCCGGATCGGGCGCCCGACGCGGAGCTCATCATCCCGACGCTGCCGCAGCAGGCCCTGCTGTACCGGCTCTGCGGTGACCGCAACCCGCTGCACTCGGACCCGGAGTTCGCCAAGGGCGCCGGGTTCCCCGCGCCGATCCTGCACGGCCTGTGCACCTACGGCGTGGTCTGCAAGGCGATCACCGACGGCCTGCTCGACGGTGACGCGAGCCGGGTCGGCGGCTTCCGCGCCAAGTTCGCCGGGGTGCTGTACCCGGGCGAGACGCTGCGGATCAAGGTGTGGCGCGAGGGCGACGAGCTGATCGGCGCCGCCACCGTGGTCGAACGCGAGGACGCGCCGGTGCTCGGCGAGATCGCGCTGAAGATCGCCTGATCGACACACTGCCCTGGTGGCGGATCGGCCGGTGCCGGTCTCGTCACCAGGGCATTCGTGTGCGCCCGGCGGACCTGTCGGTGCGCGGTGCGACCATCGGACGATGGCGCTCACACACACGGAAAAGCAAGAGTTTCTCGCGCGACCGCACGTGGCCGCGCTGTCGGTCGCCCGCTCCGCTCGGGGCCCGCTGACCGTCCCCATCTGGTACGCCTACACCCCCGGTGACCGGCCGTGGATCACCACCCTGCCCGCCTCGGCGAAGATGCGGGCGATCACCGAGGCCGGTCGATTCACCCTGATGGTCGACACGGTCGAGCCCGAAGTGAAGTACGTGTCGGTGGAGGGACCGGTGGCCGATGTCCAGCCCTCGACCGGCGCGCAGATCGCCGATATCGCCGCGCGGTATCTCAGCGGCGACGCCCTCGAGCAGTACCTGGTCTTCGCGCACGAGCAGTTGGGCGAGCACGTCACCGTCTGGCTGGAGCCCGAACACTGGCTGGGTGCCCTGATCGGGTAGCGCGTGGCTAACCGGCGGGCGGGCGCAGGGTGAGTCCGCCGACCAGCAGGGCGTAGATGAGGACGATGAGGATGGGCGCGGCCAGCGGCGCCCACCTCAATTCCACCGGGACCAGGGCCGCGGTGGCGGCGGCGATGGTGAACAACACCGCGCCGCCGACCGACGGAATCGTCGTCGGCACAACGCCTTCCGGGGCGTGCAGCACGGCGGCGTTGAGCAGGTAGGTGGTGGCGACCAGGCCGGTCGCGGCCGCGGCGATCACGCCGACGTCGGCGAAGGCGAGCGCCGCGATCACCACCAGCACCGCGCCGACGGCGGCGGGCCGCCACCACCAGCTCACGATGACCAGCGCGAGCGCGGCCACCCCGGCGAACGGGTTGATCAGCGCGACCGCGGCCACCAGCAGCAGTCCGGCGAGCAGGGCGAGGAATCTGGTCATCGGCGCACCCGCACTGTTCGGCGATGGTCGGGCAGCAGGCGCATGGCCTGATCGAGCCTGGTCTCGGCGGGCCAGGCGATGATGTCGACGCCGACGGTGCCCATGTCGCGGTACATCGAGGCCCGCTCCAGCTGCCACATCTTGGCCATGGTCGGGTCGAGGCCGTCCTCGAACGGGGTGCCGCGCAGGACGTCGACGGCGATCACCACGTGACCGCGTTTGCGCAGGTCGATCAGGGCGAGCGCGAACTGGGTGTCGAGCAGCGTGGAGAACGCGACCACGATCGCGCCGATCGGCACCGCGGCGTGCGGGGCCAGCGTGCCGGTGGTCTCGACATGCTCGTCACCGACGCCGAGCACCGTGTCGACGATCCGGTAGAACTGCCTGCGCCCGATGTCGGGACGCAGCCAGCGCGGTGTGTCACCCAGGCACACCACCGCGGTCCGGTCGCCTGCCTGGAGGGTGGACTGCACCACCTGCGCCGCGCCGCGCACCGACAGCTCCAGCGAGGCGGTGGCCGGGCCGGGCGCCTGCTGGGAGGTGTCGACCAGGACGACCACGTCGGCGGAGCGGTTGGTGAAGCGTTCGGTGACATAGAGCCTGCCGCGGCGCGCGCTCACCGGCCAGTTCACGGTGCGCAACTGGTCGCCGGGCGCGTACGCGCGGATATCGGCGTACTCGACACCGGGACCGTGCTTGCGGGTGAGGTGGGTGCCGATCCGGTCGGGAAGTTCGGTGCGCGGCAAGCGCATTCGCTGCGGGTCGGCGATCGGGTACACGTACAGCTCGGCCGCGGGCAGCTCGGCGGTGGCCACCGCCAATCCGGCCGGGCTCAGCGCGGAGACCTCGACCTGCACCGGATATCGGCCCCAGCGCTTCGCCGAGAGCGCCAGCTGGAGGCCGGCGGGGGCGCCGCCGGAATCGTGCGATTCCTCGACCTCCACCTCGAGGCCGGTCAGCGGGACGGGCGTCATCCGCAGCAGCGCGTGCCCGCTGTCGACGAAGGCGGCGGCGTTGCAGCCGACCACCTCGCCCTCGAAACAGCGCACCGTGCCGCTGCCGTCGACCTGGATCCTGGTCGGGTTCTGCTGCCACGGCGCGGTGGCGAGCACGCCGAGCATCGGGGCGGCGAAGACCACCAGCTGCCACTGCCCGCGCAACACCGCGACGACCAGTGCCGCCGCGGCGCACCCGGCCAGGATGAACACCAGCGGGGCGGGCCGCCAGCGCAGGTCGACCTCGACCGTTCTGGATTCGTCGCGGTGCTTCATGTGCTGGTGGCGCGGGGCACCGGTAGCCGGCGCAGTAGCTCGGAGATGACGTCCTCACCCCGGATGCGGCGCACCCACATCTCCGGCCGCAGCGTGATGCGGTGGGCCATCGCGGGCACCGCCAGTGCCTTCACGTCCTCGGGGATCACGTAGTCGCGGCCGAGCAGCAGGGCACGAGCCCGCGACATCTGCACCAGATCGAGCTCGGCGCGCGGGCTGGCGCCGACCTCGACCTGCGGGTGGCTGCGCGTCGCCGAGGCGAGCGCGACCACGTAGTTCACGACATCGGGGTGCACGGTGACGAACTCGACCGATTGGCGCATCTCCATCAGGCCCTGCGCGTCGACGACCTGACCGACCTGCGGCGGCGTCGATCCGCGTTCGAGCCTGCGCCGGATCATCTGCGTCTCGTCCTGCTCGGACAGATACCCCAGCCGCAGCTGGATGGCGAAGCGATCGAGCTGGGCCTCCGGCAGCGGGTAGGTGCCCTCGTACTCGATCGGGTTGTCGGTGGCCAGCACGATGAAGGGCTGTGGCAGCAGGAAGGTTTCGCCGTCGATGCTCACCTGTCCCTCGGCCATCGCCTCCAGCAGCGCCGCCTGGGTCTTGGGCGGTGTGCGGTTGATCTCGTCGGCGAGCAGGACATTGGTGAAGACCGGACCGCGACGGAAGTTGAACCGGCCCGACGACATGTCGTAGATCGTCGAGCCGAGCAGGTCGGCGGGCAGTAAATCGGGCGTGAACTGCACGCGGGTGAAATCCAGGCCGAGCGCGGCCGCGAAGGACCGCGCGATCAGCGTCTTGCCCAGACCTGGCAGGTCCTCGATGAGGACGTGTCCTCCGGACAGCACGGCGATCATGATGAGCTGCAACTCATCTCGCTTGCCGACCACGACTCGGCCCAGCTCACGCAGCACGGCGTCGGAGCGCTGGACGGTCACGTTCAACGGCATGGTCATCGGTGGCCTCTAACCCCTCACATCGTCTGCAATCGGCGCAGGATCTCGTCCAGCGCCTCCCTACCCGGCGCGCGACCGGTCTGGTCGCGCAGTGCGGAATTCGCCGGGTCGACCCAGCGCCACAGTTCGGGACCGAACTGCAGTTGCCCGGCCACCTCGGTGGCCCGCCGGTTCTTGGCTACCCGCAATCCGGTCGACAATTCGAATTCCTTGGCCAGCAGGGGCCGCAGGTGGCGGTCCCAGTCGGCGCGGGTGCCGTCGGCACGGGCGGTCAGCATCTCCGCGCGCGCGTGCCAGCGGCCGAGCATCTCGGCCGGGCCGTTGTCGATGTACTCGGTCAGCGGTTCCTCGCGCACCACGCGCTTGCGCAGCGACCACAGCAGCGTGGCCAGCGCGATCGCGACCGGCAGGGCGACGGCGAGCAGTACGGTGTCGCGGGCCATCCGCACCAGCGCGACCTCCAGCAGCAGCACCGCCACGATCGCGATGACGATGACGGCCGAACGGCTTATCGCCGCACCGGATTCCGGCGTTGTGGCGCTCATGCGGGTACCAGCCTTCGCTGCAGGTCGGACAGGACGATGCGCAGCAGCTGTTCGGCGCGCATGCGCTGCCATTCGAGCATCGAGTGCGGGCTGAACCGCGCCTCCTCGAACAGCGCGACCAGCTCGCGCGCCGAAGCGTCGTGCAGCACACCGCTTTCGAACGCTCGGGCGAGCACTTCCATGGGGGTGTCGGAGGCCTGCGGGCGGGCGGCGCGGTCGCTGGACAGACCGCGCTCCATGGCCACGTAACAGGCGATGATCGCGGTGCGCGGGTCCTGGCCCGGCGCGTTCATCGCGGCCAGGCCCATCTCGGCGGCCCTGGTGAGCGAGTCGACCGCGCTGGGGGTGACCTCGGGTGCGGCCGCGGCGGCTTGCACGGGCTCGCGGCGGGTGGCCATCGCGACCACGACGAGTCCGAGCAGGGCCACCACGATCAGCACGACGGCCAGCACGGCGGCGATGATGAGCGCGGTGCCGGTGAGTTCGGCGGCGCCGGTGCCGGGATCGGGTGCGGGCGCGTCGGTCGGGGTCGGGACGGGACCCGAGCCCTCCGGCAGGGTCTCCGAGGCCGGGCGCATCGGACGCGCTCCCGGCAGCAGGAACAGGGCGGTGACGCCGCCCGCGAAGACCAGCGCGATCACGGCGAGCACGATCGGTCCGAGCAGGGCCAGCCTGCGCCACCGGAAGCGCGGTGTCGCTTCACGTTCGGCTTGCGGCATGGCCAGCGGCAGACGATGCTGACTGGCGATCACCCCGGCGACCAGGATCACGACCGACACCAGCAGCAGCACCGGCATCACCGCGACCAGCAGCGGCGAGGGCGCGCTGTTCGAATCGGCGGGTGCGGCGCCGGGGAGGTAACCCTGCAACGCGATCGTCGCAGCGGCGAGCAGTGCGATCACGACGATCGTCCGCGGAATGGGCTGACTCACCCCGATCACAGCTGTACCACCAAACCCCAGAGCCTGCACAAAACAGCCACATAGTTACACGCCGAGTGGTTCGCTCGGGAGGAAATCGATAGTTTGGATGACCTCCCTATTTATTGTCCCCCCGAATTCCGTGTCTTGTTACGCGCCGCGAACGATCGCCGCGCCGACCAGGGGCAACTCACCGAGTCTGCTCGCGGTTCTGGCCAGGTCGGGCACCGCGGGGACACCCGCCGTCAGCGTGCTCACCGGCTCGGGCGCGTGGATCGCGCAGGGCAGGTCGGCGTCGTAGAGGACATCGACGAGATTGACCAGGCGCATCGCCCAGTCGGGCGGCACCTCGCGCAGCGGGGGGACCGCGCGCACTGTCCAGCGGCGGAATCGGCCGGTCAGGCGCAGGTAGTCGGCGGCGCTGGTCGGCGCGCCGCACAGGTGCGCGAAGTCGAAGATGACCGCGTCGCCGTCGACGGCGCGCGCCCGCACGGTCCGGCCGTCGCCCAGGTCGAGATCGACGCCGTCGTCGGTGGGTTCGTCCGGCGCCAGCACGTAGCGACCGGCGACGAAACCGCTGTCACGATGGGCGCCGATGGTGCGGTAGTCCAGCGGTCCGTCGAGGGTGACCACGTCGAGGTGGGCCAGGATGCGCTCGATGGTCGGCACGAATCGGTCGTGGAACAGCGGGTTCGGCAGCAGCTCGCGCGGCGGGTAGTTCGAGGTGACGACCAGGGTGCGACGCTCGGCGAACAGGGTCTCCAGCAGGCGGGCGATGAGCATGGCGTCACCGATGTCGTGGACGTGGAACTCGTCGAAACACACCAGATCGGCGTCGCCGAGCAGGTCGCCGACGGCCCGTTCGATGGAGCCCAGCGTGTGCGCGGCCGTATGCAGCGCGGCGAAGAAGGTGTGGAAGTGGAAGCGGCGCTTGCGTTCCGCCGCCGCGCTCGCGAAGAAGCGGTCCATCACCATCGTCTTGCCACGGCCGGGCCTGCCGTGCAGGTAGACGCCGCGATGACGCCTGCGCGGCCTGCCGTGGCGATCGAGCAGCGCCGCGAGCGCGTCGGCCGCCGCGACCTGCGCCGGGTCCAGAACAACCGTTCCTGATGTCATGCCGACCTCCTCGTCCTCTACAGTTGTAGAGGACGGACGGAACGACGACCAGGGAAGGTGACGATGTCCACAGACCGCCGCGCACAGCTGGTGACCGGCGCGATCGACCTCATCGCGACCAGCGGAATCCGCGCGCTCACCCACCGCGCGCTCGACTCCCGGCTGGGACTACCGCTCGGCTCGGCGTCCTATTACTTCCGCACCAGGCAGGCGCTGATCGAAGCGGTCGCCGACGGCATCACCGCGCGCTCGCGCGCCGACTTCGCGGCGATGCGCGAAGGGCCCGGCTCGCTCGGCAAACACGCAGCGCGGACCGGGCTCAGCCGCCAGGGCAGGCACCCGGACGACATCGCGCGCGGGGTCGCGGGCTGGCTGGATCAGCTGCTGGACCAGCGGCGCAACGAGCTCATCGCCCGGCAAGCGCTGATCGTCGAGGTGCTCGCCGATCCCCCGGTGCGGTCCCGTCTGGCAGGCAGTTTGTTCTCACTGGACCGGGCCACCGAGTTGTTCATCGCCCTCGGCGCGGTCCGGCCCCGCGACTCGGCGGGCGACTTCCTCGCGCTACTGGAAGGCCTGGTCTTCGATCGGCTCGCGGGCACCCGCGCCGACCTACCGGCGGGTACGCCGGACAGCGTCGAGCAACTCACCCGCCCGCTGTCGATATTCCTGACCGGCGTCGCCGATTCGGCCGCATCTGATCAGGCGCCTGCCCAACCGAATTCGGAATAGGGCTCGTTCGAATTCAGCGCGGCGATTCCGAGCGCGGAATACTCGATCAGATCCGTGGGGAGTTCATGCGGTGTAAACCACTGCACCGCATAGCATTTATCGGGTTCCCGATTGAAAGGCTCGCCCTGCCACCGATCGGCGCGGAAGAACAGCCCGAGGCGCGCGTCCCGGCCGGGCGCGGTCACGTGCGCGACATGGATCAGCCGCAGCGCGGCGGGGTCGATGTCCACCCCGACCTCCTCCGCGGCCTCCCTGGCTGCGGCGGCCGTCACCGACTCGCCGAGTTCCACCTTGCCCGACGGCAGATGCCAGCGGTGGTCGTACTCGTCACCGCTGCGGCGCAGACTCAGCAGGAGCGCGCCGTCGCGGATCAGCAGCACGTGGACGTCGACCAGGTGGCGTGGGGTCACCCGGTCGAGCCTACGAAGTGAGCACGAGCCCCGAGGTGGGAACGCCGGTGCCCGCGGTGACCAGGATGCGCTCCAGGTCCTCGACCTGGTTGACCGAGGTGCCGCGGATCTGGCGCACCGCCTCGGCGATGCCGTTCATGCCGTGGATGTAGGCCTCGCCCAGCTGGCCGCCGTGGGTGTTGAGCGGGAGCCTGCCGCCGATCTCGATCGCGCCGTCGGCGATGAAGTCCTTGGCCTCGCCACGACCGCAGAAGCCCAGCTCCTCGAGCTGCATCAGCACGAAGGGGGTGAAGTGGTCGTAGAGGATCGCGGCCTGCATGTCGGCCGCGCTCAGGCCGCTCTGGGCCCACAGCTGGTCACCGACGAGACCCATCTCCGGCAGGCCGGTCATGGCGTCGCGGTAGTAGCTGGTCATCACGTACTGGTCGGCGCCGCTGCCCTGGGCGGCGGCCGCGATGATCGCGGGACGCTGCGGCAGGTCGCGGGCGCGCTCGGCGCTGGTGACCACGATGGCGACGCCGCCGTCGGACTCCTGGCAGCAGTCGAGCAGGTGCAGCGGTTCGGCGATCCAGCGCGAATCCTGGTGCTGTTCCAGGGTGATCGGCTTGCCGTAGAAGAAGGCGTTCGGGTTCACCGCGGCGTGCTTGCGATCGGCCACCGCGACAGCGCCGAAATCGGCGCTGGTCGCGCCGGTGACGTGCATGTACCGGCGCGCCACCATGGCGACCTGCGCGGCCGGGGTACCCAGCCCCTGCGGGTAGGCCCAGCCCGCGTCGATGCCCGAGGACGTCGGCGCGGCCGCCAGCGCGGGCGAGAACTGCCCGAACCTGGCGCCGGAGCGCTCGTTGAACGCGCGGTAGGCGACCACCACGTCGGCGACCCCGGTGGCCACCGCCATCGCGGCCTGCTGCACGGTCGCGCAGGCCGCGCCGCCGCCGTAGCCGATGTGGCTGAAGAACTTCAGGCTGGGGATGCCCACCGCCCTGGCCACCGCGGCCTGGGTGTTGGTGTCCATGGTGAAGGTGGTCAGGCCGTCGACGTCGGCGGGCGTGAGCCCGGCGTCGGCCAGTGCCGCGCTGACCGCCTCGGCGGCCAGCCGCAATTCGCTGCGGCCGGAGTCCTTCGAGAAATCGGTGGCGCCGATGCCGACGATGGCGGCATGCCCGGACAGGCCCGTCATGAGTTCTCCAGAGAGGGAAGGGCGATCACCGCGGTCGCCGTGATGTGCTCACCGAGGCTGTCGCGGCCGCGCACATCGATGGTGACCAGCGCGCCGGACACCGCGGTGACGGTGCCGGAGAGGGTCAGCGTGTCGCCGGCGTACAGCGGCACACCCAGCCGCAGCGCGATCGACTTCACCAGGGCGGTGGGCCCGGCCCAGTCGGTGACGAAGCGCTGCACCAGACCGGTGTCGGTGAGGATGTTGACGAAGATGTCGCTGGACCCGCGCTCGACCGCCTTGTCGCGGTCGTGGTGCACGTCCTGGAAATCCCTGGTGGCCAGGGCCGTGCTGATCACGAAGGTGGGATCGGCGTGGATCACCAGCTCGGGTAGCGAGTCACCCACCGCGACAGCGGTGGGTTCGGTCGTGGCGGTCACTGCGCGGCCTCCCAGTAGGGCAGAACGGTTCCGTCGGACAGCTTTTCGAAGGCGACCCGGACGGGCACGCCCACGGCGACCTCGCCCGGTTCGATGCCGCGCAGCTCACCGAGCATGCGCACCCCTTCGTCGAGCTCGACCAGGGCGACGACGAACGGCAGCTCGCGGCCGGGCACCTTCGGCGCGTGGTGCACGACGAAGCTGAACACCGTGCCGGTGCCTGCGGCGACGACGTAATCGGTGGTCTCCGCCTTGTCCTGCCACAGGGCGGGGATCGGTGGATGCCGCAGCGAACCGTCGGGCAGGCGCTGGATCCGCAGCTCGCCGATCTCGGTACCGGCCCAGAAGAATTCGGTGTCCTTGGAGATGACCGGACCGACCCGCTCGGCGGGCGCGACCGCGATCTCGGACGCCGCGGGCGCCTCCTTCGCGGCGGGCACGAACTTCAGGATGCGGAACAGCATCTCGGTGACCACCTCGTCACCGACCGACCAGGTGGTGGTGAAGGTGAGGAACCAGCCGTCGCCCAGCCCGGTGCGCTTGGGGCCCTTGAACTCCGAGAGCCGGCTCGAGACGGTCACCTCCTCGCCCGGCCGCAGGTAACGGTGGTAGGTCTGCTCGCAGTTGGTGCCGACGACGGAGGTGAAGCCCGCGTCGTCGAGCAGCTGCGTGGCCAGGCCGAGCGGGTCGTCGGCGGTGCGCACGCCGTGCAGACCGTTCATCGTCCACACCTGGGCCATGGCGGGCGGGGCGACGATGCCGGGGTGACCGGCGGCCTTGGCGGCGGCCTCGTCGACGTAGATCGGGTTGGTGTCGCCGATCGCCTCGACCCAGTTGTGGATCATCGGCTGGTTCACCGGGTCGCGCCCGGCCCGCGGCGCGGACTCGCCCGCCGCGGCGAGTTTCGACAGTGCTTCCTGCACGCCCTGCTCCTTGTTCATCGGGGGACGCGCGGCAGTTCCAGGCCGGCGGAGGCGACCAGTTCGCGCATGATCTCGTTGACGCCGCCACCGAAGGTGACGACGAGGTTCTGCTTGGTGCGCCGGTCCAGCCAGCCCAGCAGTTCGGCGGTGCCGGGCTCGGCCGGATCGCCGAAGCGGCCGATGATCTCCTCGACCACGCGGCCCGCTTCCTGCAGCGACTCGGTGGAGAAGATCTTGGTGGCCGACGCGTCGGCGATCACGGTGTTCTGCGCCGCGGCCGGGTCGGCGGCCGCGACCTGCCAGTTCAGCAACTCGTTGAGCCGCACCATGGTCCGCACCCGGCCCAGCGCGCGCCGGACCTCAGGCTCGCCGAGCAGCTGATGCTGCGCCGACCAGTCGTGCAGGCGGTCGTAGAGCTGCTCGATCTTGCCCGACGGGCCGAGGCTGACCCGCTCGTGATTGAGCTGGGTGGTGATCAGGCGCCAGCCCCGGTTCTCCTCGCCGACCAGCATCTCCGCGGGCACCCGCACGTCGTCGAAGTAGGTGGCGTTGGTGTGGTGGGCGCCGTCGCAGGTGATGATCGGGGTCCAGGAGTAGCCCGGATCCTTGGTGTCGACGATCAGGATCGTGATGCCGCGGTGGCGCGACTCCACCGAACCGGTGCGGCAGGCCAGCCAGACGTAGTCGGCCTCGTGCGCGCCGGTGGTGAAGATCTTCTGCCCGTTGACGATCCAGTCGCCGTCGCCGTCGCGCACCGCGGTGGTGCGCAGCGCGGCCAGGTCGGTGCCCGCTTCGGGTTCGGAATAGCCGATCGCGAAATGGATGTCACCGGACAGGATGCCGGGCAGGAACTTCTGCTTCTGCGCGTCGGTGCCGTACTTCTGCAGCGTCGGGCCGACGGTCAGCAGCGTCACCAGGGGCAGCGGCACATCGGCGCGCACCGCCTCGTTGAAGAAGATCTGCTGTTCCATCGGGCCGAAACCCTGGCCGCCGAATTCCTTCGGCCAGCCGACGCCGAGCCAGCCGTCGCGGCCCATCCGGCGCACCACCTCGCGGTAGGCGTCGCCGTGCCGGTTGACCGCCATCTCGGCGTGTTCCTCGGGCGTGACGAGATCGGCGAAATAGGAACGCAATTCCTCGCGCAACCGCCGCTGTTCGGCGGTCAGATCGATGAACATCTTGCTCCCAGAAGGTCGAGGCGCAGGCCCTCGCCACCGAGCAGACGGGCGAGATCCTTGGCCTGTGAGTAGTAGCGGTGCATCGGGTGGGTGATATCCACACCCAGTCCACCGTGCAGGTGATGACATTTCTGCATGGCGCGCGGAACTTCGGCGGCCGCCCAGTAGGCGAGCACCTCGAGATCCTCGTCGATACGGTGCTGGTATTCGGGCGACGCGTCGTCCTGAGCCAGGGCCCAGCACGCCGATTCCGCCGCCACGTGCAGGGTGCGCGAGACCACGTACAGATCCGCGATCTGCTGGGCCACGGCCTGGAATTCGGCCAGCGGCCTGCCGAACTGTTCCCGGGTGCGCACGTGCTCGGCGGTGAGCGCGAGCGCCCCCTTGAGCAGGCCGTCGGCGACCGCGCCGATAGCGGCCAGCGCGTACCGGTGCAGCCGGGGCAGCACGTCGGCGGGCAGCAGCTGGTCGGCGGGGATCTCGACGTCGTCGAGCACCACGGTCGCCTCGGGGATGCCCGCCGATCCCTCGACCGGCAGGAGCGTGAGCCCCGGCGCGACCGATTCGACGAGCGCGACGCCCGCGTCGGTGGGCACCAGGATCCAGCGCGCCTGCTCGGCGTAGATCACGCCGACCTTGCGGCCGGTGATCCGCACGGTGTCACCGTCGCGGACCGCCTTGGTGGTCGGCGTGGTGGTGAACGGCGCGCCCGGCTCGCTCAGGGCGGCGGTGAGCACGGTGCCCTTGCCGACCTCGGCGACCACGCGGCCTGCCAGTTCGTCCGACAGCGACGGCAGCAGCGGCAGCACGCCGAACCCGAAGGTCGGCAGCGCCGGTACCGCGACGGCGTCGGTGGCCAGCTCCATGAGCAGGGCCGACACCTCCAGCAGGCCCATGCCGTCGCCACCGAACTGCTCGGGCACGGCGACCGCGAGCAGGCCGGAGTCGATCAGGCTCGGCCACAATTCCATATCTCGGGCCTGCTCACGTTCGAGCAGGCTCACGACCACCTCGGCTACGGCGTCGGCGCTTTCGTCGCGGGTGAAGTCCACGGCGTCCTCCCTCATCGAGCTAACTGTCCGCATCGCGCGGCAGGCCGAGAATCCGCTCGGCGGCCACGGTCAACAGGATCTGCTCGGTACCGCCCGCGATGGAGAGACAGCGTGTGAGCAAGAATTCTTTCAGGGCTTCGTCTTCCAGGGAGCCTTCTCGATCGGAAAGCTCCAGGGCGTACTCCGCCAGGTCCTGCCGGTGCCGGACACCGACGAGCTTGCGGACGCTGGCTTGGGCGCCCGCGTCGACGCCCGCCATCGTCGCCACCGCGATGCGCTGCTCCAGCAATGAGCCTGCGATCGAGGAGGTGATGAGCTCGCCGAAGCGGTCCTCCCGCAGTTCGGTTCCCCATCCGCCGACCGGGAAACGGTCGAGCAGCGCCTCCAGCGCGCCGCCGATACCGCCGCCGCCCATGGCGACGCGTTCGGCAGACAGGGTGGTCCTGGCGATCTTCCAGCCGTTGTTCAGCGCGCCGACCAGCCCCTCGTCGGGGACGAAGACCTCGTCGAGGAAGACCTCGCTGAAGCGAGCCTCCCCGGTGATCGTCACCAGCGGGCGCACCTGCACACCCGCGGCGTGCATGTCGACCAGGAAGTAGCTGATCCCGCGGTGCTTGGCCGCGGCCGGATCGGTGCGCGCCAGGCAGATGCCCCAGTTCGCTTCGGATCCCAGCGAGGTCCACACCTTCTGGCCACGCAGCACCCAGCCGCCGTCGACCTTCTCGGCGGTGGTGCGCAGCGCGGCGAGGTCCGAGCCGGCGCCCGGTTCGCTGAACAGCTGGCACCAGGTGACCTCGCCACGCAGGGTCGGCCAGACGAAGCGCTCGATCTGCGCCTCGGTGCCGTAGCGCAGCAGGGTCGGCACCGCCCAGCCGGCCACCGCGAGGTCGGGGGTGGTCAGGTCGGCGCGGCGCAGCTGCTCGCCGATCTGCAGGCAGGTCATCGGATCGGCTTCGCGCCCATACGGTTTCGGCCAGTGCGGCATCACGAAGCCGCCATCGACCAGGGCGCGCTGCTGCTCCTCGAGCGAGAGCGCGGCGATGGCGGCGATCTCGGCGGTCAGCGCGGTATCGCCGGCCACGTCGCCGAGCACGCGCTCGGCGCCGGTGGTGCGGCGCTGCCCGGCCCTGGTGAGCTCGGCGACCCTGGCCCGCCAGCGGGCGGACCCGCCGAGCAGCTGCCGCAGCGCGCTGGCCCGGCGCAGGTAGAAGTGCGCGTCGTGCTCCCAGGTGAAGCCGATGCCGCCGAGCACCTGGATGGCGTCCTTGGCGGTGTCGACCGCGGCGTCGAGCGCGGTGGCCGCGGCGACGGCGGCGGCGATCGGCAGTTCGGCGCCGCCTTCGTCGATCGCGGCGGCCGCGTCGGCGGCGACGGCGCGGATCAGCTCGGTGCGGCACAGCATCCAGGCGCAGATGTGCTTGATCGACTGGAAGCTGCCGATCGGCTTGCCGAACTGCTCGCGGACCTTGGCGTAGTCGACCGCGGTGCGCAGGCACCAGCCGGCGACGCCGGCCAGCTCGGCGACCGCGAGGGCGACGAACAGGTCGGTGACATCGGCGGCCGGCTCGAAGCCGCGCGCTGCCGCGACGGTCACGTCGGCGGCGGTGACGCGGGCCAGCGGCACCGTGTGATCGCTGTTCGCCAGCGTGGTGATCGTCACATCGGCCGACGGGATCAGCAGCCAGCGCACGCCGTCGACGGTGTTCGCGGGCAGCAGCACCTGGGTGTCGGCGTCGGCGCCGTAGACGAAGTCCCACGTGCCGGTGACGGTCCAGCCGTCGTCGGTGCCGACCGCCTTCGCGGTGGGCTCCTCGGTCGGCACGGCGATGCCGCACGGGGCACCCTCGGCGACCGCGCCCCGGGTGATCAGCGCGGCCAGCGCGGTGGCCAGTACCGGACCGCCGACCAGGTCATCGGCTGTTTGTTCCAGCAGCACGGCCAGGTCGGCCACGGTGCCGCCCAGGCCGCCGTGCTGTTCGTCGAGCGCGACCTCGAACAGGCCGAACTCGGTCAGCGCGGGCCAGTACTGGCGCCAGCTACCGGCGCCGCCGGCCCGCATTGTTGCAATCGGCGCGACCGAACTCGCCCAGCCCCGCAGCGACTCCGCGGCGGCTTTATGCTCGTCAGTGGTGGCGATGGTCACAAGAAAAACCGCCCTTCCGGCGTGGCTCCCACTCCTAGAACATGTTCTAATATCCGGGCCGGGTGTAAGTCAAGAGACCTACACTTGGCCCGTGTTTTCAGGCGCTCGCAGCGAAAGGGTTTCCACGATGGACAGTCCGGCCCCCACGCCCACCGTGACGACACTGTCCGAGGACGAGCTGAGCTCCAACGCGCAGCGGGAGCGCCGCAAGCGCATCCTCGACGCCACCCTGTCGCTGGCCTCCAAGGGCGGCTACGACGCTGTTCAGATGCGCGCGGTGGCCGAGCGGGCCGATGTCGCCGTCGGCACCCTGTACCGGTACTTCCCGTCCAAGGTGCACCTGCTGGTCTCGGCGCTGGCCAGGGAATTCGAGCAGTTCGAGGGCAAGCGCCGTCCGCTACCCGGCGACGGCCCGTCCGAGCGCATGCACGGCCTGCTCACCCAGATCACCCGGATGATGCAGCGCGACCCGCTGCTCACCGAGGCCATGACGCGCGCGTTCATGTTCGCCGACGCCTCGGCCGCCGCCGAGGTCGACCGGGTCGGCAAGGTGATGGACCGGGTCTTCGCCCGCGCGATGAGCGACGGCGAGCCCGACGAGCGTCAGCTCGCCATCGCCAGGGTCATCTCCGATGTGTGGCTGTCCAACCTCGTCGCGTGGCTCACCCGCCGCGCTTCGGCGACCGACGTCACGGAACGGCTCGAGCTCACGGTCGACCTGTTGCTGGGCGATCGCGGATAGACCACAAATCACCCACGCCCGTTGACACGCGTCGGCTGCGCGTCTTCCCCTGAGAAGATGCATAGCCGACGTCGCATATGCGGGACCATGCATCTACCAGCCCCGCGGGCCTCCCCAACCGGCCCGCGGGCCCGATGAGCTCGGCGAACACGGTCCGCCCCGATGGGCGAAAGGCCCGGAATTAGCGGCGCGGTCGCGAGCAACCGGCCGACACCCGAGCGCACAACCCGCCGCGCCGCTCGCGCGGCAAAATTGACGCAGTATTGTTTTTCGCGCCCCCTGATCAACTCCTCCCATCACTAGGTTGGATGCGTGAGCGCACAGGATCTGCCCTTGGATGTCCGCCGTGCACTGGCGTCGGTTGCGCGCGTGCCACGGCTCTTGGTTGCCTCGGACTACGACGGGACTATTGCCCCGATCGTGTCCGACCCCGCGAAAGCGTTTCCCCAACGGGAATCGGTCAGCGCCTTACGCGCGCTGGCGGGGTTGGCCAACACGACCGCCGCGGTGATTTCCGGTCGGGCACTACGCGATCTGGCCGCGCTGTCGCGCCTGCCGGTCGAGGTGCAGCTGATCGGTAGTCACGGTTCGGAGTTCGACGTCGGCTTCGTGCACGCGATCGACAACGACGCCAAACAACTGCTCGCCGAGATCCAGACCGCCTTCGCGCAGATCGCGGCCGAGAACCCCGGTGTGACCGTCGAGTCGAAACCGGCCAGCGCCGCACTGCACGTGCGCAACGCCAGCCCCGAGATCGGCAGGCGCGCACTGAATTCCGTGCGCCAGGGCCCGGCCTGCTGGGTCGGCGTCCAGGTGACCGAAGGTAAGGCGGTGATCGAGCTCGCGGTGATTCCCACCGACAAGGGCACCGCGCTCGACACCATCCGGCATCAGGAAAGCGCCTCGGCCGCAGTGTTCTTCGGTGACGACGTCACCGACGAGAAGGCGTTCCGGGTGCTGTCCGGTCCCGACGTCGGCATCAAGGTCGGCGACGGCGAGAGCCTGGCCAAACTGCGGGTGAGCTCGACCGAGGACGTGGCGCGCGCGCTGGCGTTCCTGGTGGAGGAGCGCCGGACCTGGCTGGCCGGCGCCAGCGCGCCCCGGATCGAGCGGCTGAGCATGCTGGCCAGCCCGCGCTCGGTCGCGCTGCTCACCCCCGACGCGACGGTCACCTGGTTCTGCCACCCCGAGCCGGATTCCGCGGCGGTGTTCGCGCACCTGCTCGGCGGCGCGGGCGCGGGCCACTTCACCGTGGCGCCGGAGCGGGCGGGCCTGCCGCTGTCGCAGCGGTACGTGGACGGCACGATGACCGTCCAAACCCGCTGGGCCAGTTTGCAGGTCACCGATTACCTGCCGCACGACGTCGCCCCCGACCGTACCGACCTGACCCGGGTGATCACCGGTGACGCGAAGGCCGTCGTGACCTTCGCGCCGCGACCGGAATTCGGCCAGGTGCCGGTGCGCATCGAAGCGGTGCCCAACGGCCTGCGGGTCAGCGGCACCAACGATCCGATGGTGCTGCGCTCGCCCGGCGTGGAGTGGGAGATCTCCTCCGACGGCACCAACGAGCAGGCACGCGCTGTCGTCGATCCGGCCAGCGCGCCGGTGATCCTCGAATTGCGCTGCGGCACCGCCGATCTGGCCCCCTCGATGACGCCGGAGCACCAGCGCCGTCAGCTGGCCGAGCAGTACTGGTCGCAGTGGGCGGCCGGGCTGCAGCTGCCGCCGCTCAAGCCGGATCTGATGAAGCGGTCCGCACTGACCCTGCGCGGGCTCGTGCACCGCCCGTCCGGCTCGATCCTGGCGGCGGCCACCACCTCGCTGCCCGAGGACATCGGCGGCGTGCGCAACTGGGACTACCGCTACTGCTGGCTGCGCGACGCCTCGCTGACCGCGCAGGCGCTGGTGACGCTGGGCTCGCTGACCGAGGCCGAGGAGTTCCTCGGCTGGGTGCACCGGGTCCTCGACACCCTGCCCGGCCCGGAGCGCCTGCACCCGCTGTACACGATCTACGGCGAGACGCTGCCGCCCGAGGCCGTCATCGACCTGCTGCCTGGCTACGCCGGTTCGCGGCCGGTGCGCGTCGGCAACGCGGCGAACATGCAGGTGCAGCTCGACGTGTTCGGGCCGATCGTCGACCTGATCACCTCGATGGCGCACGAGCGGGAACGTCAGGGCGCGGTCGAGGCGGTCAAGGCGCTGCCCGACGCCGACTGGGAACTGGTGCACGCCATGGTCTCGGCGGTGCAGCGGCGCTGGACCGAACCCGATCACGGCATCTGGGAGATCCGCGGCAACCCGCGCCACCACGTGTACTCGAAGGTGATGGGCTGGCTCACGATCGATCGCGCGCTGACCCTGGCCGCGCGCTTCGACCGGCCGGTCGATCCCGAGTGGGCGACGCTGCGCGACACCATCTCCGAGGAGGTGAAGGCGAAGGGCTGGAACGAGGAGGTGCAGTCCTACACCGCCGCCTACGACGGCACCGACCTCGACGCCGCGACCCTGCACATCGGCCTGAGCGGGCTGATCGACCCGGCCGACCCGCGCTTCGCCGCCACGGTGGTCGCGACCGAGGCCGAGCTGCGCAGCGGCGCGACGGTCTACCGCTACCACCACGACGACGGCCTGCCCGGCGGCGAGGGCGGATTCCACCTGTGCGCCGCCTGGCTGGTGGAGGCCTACCTGCTCATCGGCAGGCGCTCCGACGCCGAAGCGCTGTTCGCCCAGCTCGTCGCGGCCGCCGGGCCGACCGGCCTGCTGAGCGAGGAGTACGACCCGGTCGCCGAACGCTCCCTCGGCAACCACCCCCAGGCCTACAGCCACCTCGGCCTGCTGCGCTGCGCCCAACTGCTCAGCCAGCCCGCCGACGTCCTGGTCTGACGGATCACCGCCAAAGCCGGGCTCGAACTCCGAGCCCGGCTTTTCCGTGTGGTTCGTACCGGGTACTCGTTCCTGCTAAAGTAAAACGGTAACGATTTCCATTATGATCTAGGGCACAGCTCGCCGTGCCTGATCGAGCACGGCCAGGAGTACCGCGTGAACAGTCGATTCGCCCGCATGTGTGCCGGTCTCACGGCGGGAGTGGCGGCCGCGGTCGTGCTCACGGCCTGCGGGGGCAGCTCGAAGGACAGCGACGGTCTCTCGATCGTGGCCTCCACCAATGTGTGGGGCTCCATCGCGACGGCGGTCGCCGGGCCGGACGTGCAGGTCACCTCGATCATCAGCGATCCCGCGGCCGACCCGCACTCGTTCGAGACCTCGGCGACCGACACCGCCAAGATCAGCGACGCCGATCTGGTGGTGTTCAACGGCGGGCACTACGACGAGTTCATCGAGAAGGCCATCTCCGGCAAGAACAAGCGGACCGTCGACGCGTTCGAGCAGCGCACCGACAAGAGCGACGACAACGAGCACGTCTGGTACGACGTCACCACCGTCGCCGCGGTCGCCGACCGGATCGCCGCCCAGCTCGGCGAGGTCGACACCGCCAACGCCGCCGCCTACACCGAGCGTGCGACCGCCTTCAAGAACCAGCTGATCGGCGTCAGCACCATCACCGGCACCATCGCCACCCAGCACCCGAACGCGCCGGTCGCCCAGTCCGAGCCGCTCGCGCACTACCTGCTGCTGGCCGCGACCGCGCAGGACAAGACCCCGCACGAGTTCCAGGAAGCGATCGAGCAGGAGACCGACCCGGCACCCGCCGCCGTCGCCGCCACCCGCGACCTGATCACCGGCAAGCAGGTCAAGGCGCTGATCTACAACACCCAGACCCAGGACAAGATCACCCAGGACCTGCGGGCCGCCGCCCAGAGCTCGGGAGTCAACGTCGTCGAGGTCACCGAAACCCTGCCCGCCGGGGTCGATTACATCCAGTGGCAGACCGCGAACGCCAAGGCGCTCGCCGCGGCGCTGCGCTGATCGCCGTGTCCACGACCGAGGGAGCGGCCCCGCCCGCCGCGCCGATCGCCCCCGCCGACCCCGTCGGCGGGGCCATCCGGCTGCGCGGGGCGAGCCTGTCCTTCGGCGAACGCACCCTGTGGCGCGATCTCGATCTCGATGTGGCGCCAGGGGAATTCATCGCCGTCCTCGGCCCCAACGGCTCCGGCAAGACCTCGCTGCTGCGGGTCCTGCTCGGCCTGCTGGAGCTGGGCTCGGGCACCGCGGAGGTCGCGGGGGCGCCGGCCGGGGTCGGCAATCCGGGCATCGGCTATGTGCCGCAACAGAAGACGATCGATGCCGGGGTGCAATTGCGCGGCCTCGATCTGGTCGGGCTCGGCGTCGACGGGCACCGGTGGGGACTCGGCTGGCGTGGCCGCCGGGAGCGGGCGCGCAAGGTCGAGGCCGCTGTGGCCGCGGTCGGCGCGCAGCGATTCGCGCACGCCCCGCTGGACACCCTCTCCGGCGGCGAGCAGCAGCGGCTGCGGGTCGCGCAGGCGCTCGTCGGCGACCCGGCGGTGCTGCTCTGCGACGAACCGCTGCTCAGCCTGGACCTGGCCAATCAGCGGCTGGTCGCCGAACTCGTCGACAAGCGCCGCCGCGAACACGACACGGCCGTGCTGTTCGTGACCCACGAGATCAACCCGATCCTGCCGATGGTCGACCGGGTGCTCTACCTGGTCGACGGCGAATTCCGGATCGGCACCCCCGACGAGGTGATGACCTCGGCGACGCTCTCGGAGCTCTACGGCACCGAGGTCGAGGTGCTGCGGGTGCGGGACCGGCTCGTCGTCGTCGGCACCGGCGACGACATGGACGCGCTCGGCGGTACCGCCTGATGGACAAGCTGAACAAGGTGCTGCACCAGATGTTCGACCTCGGCACCACCGCCGACCTGCTCACCTACGACTTCGTCCAGCAGGCGCTGCTCGCCAGCGCGCTGCTCGGGCTGCTCGCCGGACTGATCGGGCCGCTGATCGTCAGCAGGCAGATGTCGTTCGCCGTGCACGGCACCAGCGAGCTCTCGCTGACCGGCGCGTCGGCGGCGCTGCTCGCCGGTGTCGGCGTCGGGATCGGCGCGATCGCCGGATCGGTGGTCGCCGCCGTCCTGTTCGGCTGGCTCGGTTCCCGTGCGCGGGAACGTGATTCGGTGATCGCGGTGGTGCTCTCATTCGGTCTCGGCCTGTCCGTGTTGTTCCTGTGGCTGGCACCGGACCGGGCCGGCTCGAAGTTCTCGCTGCTCACCGGCCAGGTCGCCAGCGTCGGCTACGACGGGCTCGCGCTGCTGGTCACCTGCACCGCGGCCGTGCTCGCCGTGCTCGCGGTGATCTACCGGCCGCTGCTGTTCGCCAGCTCCGACCCCGAGGTCGCGGTGGCGCGCGGGGTGCCGGTGCGGGCGCTGTCGGTGGTGTTCGCGGTGCTGCTCGGCATCACCGCCGCCTTCGGCGTGCAGATCGTCGGCGCGCTGCTGGTGCTGGCGCTGCTGATCACCCCGGCCGCCGCGGCGGCGCAGCTGACCGCGAGCCCGCTGCGGGCGACGGTGCTGTCGGTGGTCTTCGCCGAGGTCGCGGCGGTGGGCGGACTGCTGTTGTCGCTGGCGCCCGGGGTGCCGGTGTCGACGTTCGTCACCGGAATCTCGTTCACCATCTATCTGGTGTGCCGGTTCGTCGGCCACCGCAATCGGCGGCTGGCCACCGCGCGCTGAAATTTGGTGCCACTTGGGGCCGAAATTGCCCGAACCGGGGCGCGGGCGAGCAGACTACACAGCATGATCGACTTCGCCGTCCCGGAAGATCTGGCCGCCCTGCGGGATCGAGTTCGCGCCTTCGTCGCCGAACAGATCGTGCCGTTCGAACGCGATCCGCGCCTCACCGCGCACGGTCCGACCGACGACCTGCGCGCCGAACTCGTCGACCTGGCCAGGGCCGAGAAGCTGCTGACCGTCCAGGCCCCGGTCGAATACGGCGGGCTCGGCCTGTCCCATGTCGAGCAGGCGGTGGTCTACGAGGCCGCGGGCTGGTCGACGCTCGGCCCGGTCGCGATGAACTGCGCCGCGCCCGACGAGGGCAATATGTTCCTGCTCGGCAAGGTCGCCGACCCGGACCAGGTGGACCGCTACCTGATGCCGATGATCCGCGGCGAACAGCGCTCGGTGTTCGCGATGACCGAACCCGACGGCGCCGGCTCCGACCCGGGTCAGCTGCGCACCGAAGCGGTATTCGACGGCGAGAACTTCGTGATCAACGGGCGCAAGTGGCTGATCACCGGCGCCGACGGCGCCAAGACCTGGATCATCATGGCCCGCCTCGCCGAGAACCCGCACCTGCCCGCCGGGCCGACGCTGTTCCTCGCCGACGGCGGCACCGAGGGCATCGTCATCGAGCGGATCATGAACACGATGGACCGCAACTACGTCGGCGGGCACGCCGTCGTGCGGTTCGAGAACCTGACCCTGCCGCCCTCGGCCGTGCTCGGCCGCACCGGGCAGGCCCTGCGCTACGCCCAGCTGCGGCTGGCGCCCGCCCGGCTCACGCACTGCATGCGCTGGCTCGGCGCGGCCGAACGGGCGCAGCACATCGCCGTCGAGTACGCGCGCACCCGCACCGCGTTCGGCAGGCCGATCGGCGAGCACGAGGGCGTGTCGTTCATGCTCGCCGACAACGAGGTGGCGCTGCACCAGTGCAGGCTGACCATCTGGCACAGCTGCTGGCTGATGGATCAGGGGCAGCAGGCCAGGCACGAGTCGTCGATGGCCAAGTCCTACGTCTCCGAGGAGCTGTTCAAGGTCACCGACCGCTGTGTGCAGGTGCTCGGCGGGATCGGGATCAGCGACGAGACGGTCGTGGAGATGCTGTTCCGGGACATGCGCGCGTTCCGCCTCTACGACGGCCCGACCGAGGTGCACAAGTACGCCATCGGCAAGCATCTGCTCCGCGAATGACCTCGGGCGCGGCAGGCCGGGCCACGCAAGCCACCGTCTCCGGCCGCTGACGCCCGCCCGCTAGTACCATTCGATCCCATGAGTTCGGAACTGCTCGTCGATGTCTCTGCCGGAGTCGCCGTGCTCACGCTCAACCGGCCGGCCCAGCAGAACGCCGTCACCCCGACGATGGCCGCCGAGCTCAGCGCGGCGCTGCGCCGCTGCGACAGCGAGGACTCGATTCGCGCCGTCGTGGTCACCGGCACCGCGCCCGCCTTCTGCGCGGGCGCGGATCTGTCCGCCCGGGTCAACGGCGAGGTGACGCTGGATCCGCCGCCGTGGCAGGTCCGCAAGCCGGTGATCGCTGCCGTCAACGGCCACGCGGTCGGGATCGGGCTGGCCCTGGCGCTGCAATGCGATCTGCGGTACTTCGCCCGCGACGCCGTCTACGGGCTCAGCCAGGTCCGCCGCGGCGTCCTCGCCGACGGCTACGCGCACTGGACCGTGCCGCGCCTGGCCGGGCTGGCCAACGCCGCCGACATCATGCTGACCGGACGCACCTTCGACGGCGACGAGGCCAAGTCGATGGGCCTGGCCAATGCCAGCCTGCCCGCGGGCGAGGTACTGCCCACCGCGATGGCGGTCGCCCACGACATCGCCAACGGGCCCGCTCCGCTGCCGGTCGCGCTGACCAAGCGACTGATCTGGGAGAGCCTCGGGATGACACCCGCCGTCGTCGGGCAGCTCGAATCCGAGCTCAACGCGCACGTCGCCAAGAGCATCGACGGCGGCGAGGCGATGGCCGCGTTCAAGGAGCGCCGTCAGCCCAAGTGGACCGGCAGCATCAGCGCGGAATGGCCGGCCTGGGACGCCCCCGAGGAGCGCCCCAGCCTGGACTGAGGGTCAGAAATTCCCGTTGCAGGAACCCGCGATGTAGAGCATCGCGAACAACACCATCAAGATGGTGCCGATGACGCCCGCGATGTACCCGATCAACACCTGGGAGCGCCCGGACAGGGCGCCGTAGGACGCGTCGATCTCGTTGAGGGCCCGCTTGCCGAGCACCCACGCGACCGGCCCGAAGATCCCGCAGCAGAACGGGCTGAGCAGCCCGAGCGTCAGGATCAGGTTGGCCTGCGGGTGCTCGACCGTCTCACCGATCGGCTGGTTGGGTATCGCCACGCATCGAATTCTACGGCGACAGAGCCGATTTGCCCGGAAACCGCGCGGGGTCAGCCCAGACGGCGCTGCCTGGCGATGTCGGCGAGGACCACACCGGCGGCGACCGAGGCGTTGAGCGACTCGACCGGACCGGCCATCGGGATGCTCAGGATCGAGTCGCAGTTCTCGCGCACCAGGCGCGAGAGACCCTTGCCCTCGGACCCGACGACGACCACCGTCGGCACGCTGCCGTCGAACTCGTCGAGCGGGGTGTCACCGCCGGCGTCGAGGCCGACGATCTGGAAGCCCTGGGACGCCCAGTCCTTCAGCGTGCGGGTCAGGTTGGTCGCCCTGGCGACGGGCAGGCGCGCCGCGGCGCCCGCGCTGGTCCGCCAGGCCACCGCGGTGACGCTGGCACTGCGCCGCTGCGGGATGACCACGCCCTGACCGCCGAACGCGGCGACCGAGCGGATGACCGCGCCGAGGTTGCGCGGATCGGAGATGTTGTCCAGCGCGACCAGCAGACCCGGCTCGCCGGAGGTCTTCACCCGGTCCATCAGGTCGTCCGGGTGGGCGTAGCGGTACGGCGGCACCTGCAGGGCGACGCCCTGGTGCAAACCGTTGGCGCTGAGCCGATCCAGATCGGTGCGCGGCACCTCGAGGATGGAGATCCCCATGTCGGCGGCGCGCTGCACGCTCTCGGAGAGGCGGTCGTCGTTCTCGGTGCCGACGGCCACGTAGAGCGCGGTGGCCGGCACGTCGGCACGCAGGCACTCGAGCACGGGGTTGCGGCCGAGCACCAGCTCGGGACCGTCGTCGGACTTGCGGCCGACCCGCGGCACCCCGGCCTTACCGGTCGGACGGGACTGCGCCGCTTTGGCTTTGGCGGCGGCTGCGGCGCGCTTGGCGGCGGGATGCTTGGTGCGCTCGGTGGCGGGCGGCGTCGCGCCCCTGCCCTCGAGGCCGCGGCGGCGCTTGCCGCCGGAACCGACGACGGCGCCCTTCTTGGTGCCGCCCTTCCTGATCGCTCCGCGTCGCTGTGAATTGCCTGCCATCAGTTCGCCTTTCCGCTAGCTGCGCCCAGCGACCATTCCGGCCCCTGCGGGGTGTCGGTGACCTCGATACCCGCCGCCACGAGCCGATCCCGTGCGGCATCGGCCTCTGCCCAGTTCTTCTCCGCTCGCGCGCTCGCCCGGCGATCCAGCTCGGAGCGGACCAGCACGTCGAGCGCCTCCAGCGCCGCCGAGTTGTCGGCCGGGGTGTACCAGTGCGGGTCGAGCGGGTCGACGCCGAGGATGCCGAGCATCGCGCGGACCTGACCGGCCAATTCGGCCGCGGTCTCCACGGTGCCCGCCTCCAGCGCGCGATTGCCCTCGTGCACCACGTGGTGAATTTCGGCCAGCGCCTTCGGAATCGCCAGATCGTCGTCGATCGCGGCGGCGAATCCGTCGGTCCATTTACCGATCGGGACCTCGCCGGCCCGGTCGAGCACGCGATGCACGAATGCCTCGATGCGCTGATACGAGGCGACCGCGTCGTCGAGCGCTTTGTCGGAGTATTCGAGCATCGAGCGGTAATGCGCGCTGCCCAGATAGAAACGCAATTCGACGGGTCGGACCCGGCTGAGCACATTCGGCACCGAGAGCACATTGCCGAGCGACTTCGACATCTTCTCCCCGCCCATCGTCACCCAGCCGTTGTGCAGCCAGTAACGCGCGAAACCGTCACCGGCCGCCTTGGACTGAGCGATCTCGTTCTCGTGGTGCGGGAAAATCAAATCCATGCCACCGCAGTGGATATCGAATTCGGGGCCGAGATAGAACTCGGCCATGGCCGAGCATTCCAGGTGCCAGCCGGGGCGGCCGGGGCCCCACGGCGAGGGCCAGCTCGGCTCGCCCGGCTTGGCCGACTTCCACAGCGTGAAATCGCGCGGGTCGCGCTTGCCGCGGGTCGGGGTCTCGCCCTGGTGCACGTCGTCGAGTTTGTGGCCTGACAGCTCGCCGTAGTTCGGCCAGCTCAGCACGTCGAAGTAGACGTCACCGTCGGCGGCGTAGGCGTGACCGCGCTCGATCAGGCGCTCCATCAGCCCGACCATCTGGGTGATGTGGCCGGTGGCGCGCGGCTCGGCCGAGGGCGGCAGCACGCCGAGCACCTCGTAGGCCGCGTCGAAGGCGCGCTCGTGCGTGGCGGCCCATTCCCACCACGGCCTGCCCGCCTCGGCGGCCTTGTTCAGGATCTTGTCGTCGATATCGGTGACATTGCGGATGAACCGGACGTCGTAGTCGTGCGCGAGCAGCCAGCGGCGCAGCACATCGAACGCGACGCCGCTGCGCACGTGCCCGATATGGGGCTGACCCTGCACGGTGGCCCCACACAGATACACCGAGGCACGGCCGGGGACCAGCGGGGTGAATTCCCGCAGGGTCCGCGTGTCGGTGTCAAAAAGGCGCAAGGTCACGGCATTCGATCCTAGTCGGTGGGATGGTGGTGGAGATGACCGGCCGGTTCGTGGCTCGCCGTGGTCGTACCCCGGCGAAAGGAAGCGGCGAGAAGGCGTGGTGCGGCAGGAAAATTTCGGGGCCCGTGCGGGCTACGAACACGCCGCGATCAGACAGGTGGCGATGGCCGCGATGCCTTCGCCGCGGCCGGTCAGCCCGAGACCGTCCGTGGTGGTGCCGGAAACGGAGACCGGCGCGTCGAGCAATTCGCCGAGCACTTTCTGCGCCTCGGCGCGGCGCGGCCCGATCTTCGGTCGATTGCCGATGACCTGCACCGCGGCGTTGACGACCGCGAAGCCCTCCTCGGCCAGCAGCCTGCGGACCTCGGTGAGCATGGCGGCGCCGGTGACCCCGGCCCATTCGGGACGGCCGACGCCGAAGACGGCGCCGACGTCGCCGAGGCCTGCGGCCGAGAGCAGCGCGTCGCAGAGCGCGTGCGCGGCGACGTCACCGTCGGAGTGCCCGGCGCAGCCGTCGGCGTCGGGGAACAGCAGACCGGCCATCCAGCAGGGACGACCTGGCTCGATGGGGTGCACATCGCTGCCGATGCCGACTCTCATCGCGCGACCGCCTGCGCGGCACGTGGTGCGTCGACGGCGTCCTGATCGGCGCGCAGGGCGTCGGCCAGGCGCAGGTCGAGCGGGGTGGTGATCTTGAAGGCGAGCGGGTCGCCCGCGACGGTGCGCACGGCGACGCCGAGGCGTTCGACCAGGCCCGCGTCGTCGGTCGCGCCGACCTCGGTGGCGTACGCCTCGCGCAGCAGATCGGCGGCGAAGCCCTGGGGAGTCTGGATGGCGCGCAGGTGGGCGCGATCGGGGGTGCCGGTGACGACGCCCGCGTCGTCGACCGATTTCACGGTGTCGACGACCGGCAGGGCGGGCACGACGGCGGGACTGCCCGCGTGCAGCTCGGCGGCCACCCGCGCGATCAGCTCCGGTGGAGTGAGCGCGCGAGCGGCGTCGTGCACGAGGTAGAACGCGGCGTCGGGCGCGGCCGCGATCCCGGCGCGCACCGAATCGGTGCGCTCGGCGCCGCCAACGACGACCTGCACCGGCACAGGGGGCATCGAACCGCCGGTCAGCGAGGAGGTTGACAGCAGAGCGGACGCGGCATCGACCAGCTCGGCGGGTACGACCACGACGACCCGGTGCACCGCACCGGACGCGATCAGCCCGTCGACGGCCAGCCGGACCATAGGTGTGCCGCCGACCGGGACGAACGCCTTCGGGGTGGATTCACCCAGGCGCACGCCACGACCGGCGGCAGGGACCAGTGCTACGACAGGTCGCACTCTAGGAAGCCGCGGCGAGGACCTCGTCGAGCAGCGATTCGGCCTTGCCGTCGTCGGTGCCCTCGGCGAGCGCGAGCTCACCGACGAGGATCTGGCGAGCCTTGGCCAGCATCCGCTTCTCACCGGCGGACAGGCCGCGATCCTGCTCGCGACGCCACAGGTCGCGCACGACCTCGGCCACCTTGTTCACATCGCCGGAGGCGAGCTTCTCGAGGTTGGCCTTGTAACGGCGGGACCAGTTGGTCGGCTCCTCCGTGTGTGGCGCGCGCAGCACCTGGAAGACGCGGTCGAGACCCTCCTGGCCGACGACGTCACGGACGCCGACATATTCGGCGTTCTCCGCGGGAACCCGAACGGTCAGGTCGCCTTGCGCGACCTTCAGGACCAGATACTCTTTCTGCACACCCTTGATGGTGCGGGTCTCGATTGCTTCGATCAGCGCCGCTCCGTGGTGGGGGTAAACGACGGTGTCTCCGACCTTAAAAATCATGTGTCCCGTGCCCCTTTCGATGTTCACAGTTTAACATGCGACTCGATAACGGCGCGATCAACTGTGCAGGTCAGGGCCACAACGAGGCCATCGTAGGGGTTGACAACGCGGAATTGGTGTGCATTGTGTTGCGCCAGAACGGGTTAACCACCAGCACAGCGAGCCGTATCCGCGCCCCACTCCCCCGGCACCGATCCGGCAACCCCGTCCGAGACACCGAACTGTTACTTCCGCGCCCGCGCGTCGCGAGCCCGGACGCCACGCGCGCGAAGCGAACTACTACGCTGCCTAGTTACTACCCTCCGATCCGCTGTGTGGACGGAGTGAGCCCGGTCGACATGGAGGACAAACCGTGACTGCCCTGAAAGCTGTGACCGCCCCGTCGGCGCGACGTCGCATGGCGACGGTTGCCGCGCTCGCCGCCGCCGCGGGTATCGCCCTGAGCGGCTGCAGTGCCGGCCAGCACACCCAGACCTCGTCGCAGGCCGCCGCGATCAACGGCAACCACGCGAACGTGGGCCCGATCTCGCTGCGCAACGTGCACATCATCTACCCGGCGTCCCCGGCGGAGCACGACAAGGGCGGCAAGGCGGTGATCGCGCTGTCGATCATCAACGGCAGCGAGACCGTCACCGACGAGCTGACCAGCGTCACCACCGACCTCGGCACCGTCAAGCTCACCGGCCCGGCGGGCGACCCCAAGTTCGTGCTGAAGCCGCAGCAGACCGTCGTCGCAGGCCCGGTGAAGGTCGCCGCCGCCGAGTCCGACGACCACCACGGCGCCACGCCGACCACCACGGCCGCGCCGACCACCTCCGCGGCCCCGACCACCTCCGCGGCCCCGACCACCTCCGCGGCGCCCACCACCTCCGCGGCCGGTCACGACGTGCCCTCGATCGACCCCGAGGCCAAGCCCGGCTCGATCGAGATCACCGGCCTGAGCAAGCAGATCTACCCCGGCCTGACCTACAACGTCACCTTCAACTTCAAGGACGCGGGCACCGTGCAGGTGTCGGTCCCGGTCGACGCCGCCGAGGTCGACCGCGTCGAGAACGAGAAGTCCGGCCCGGCCCCCGAGGGCGCCGGTCACTGAGACCAGGCCGAACAGAAAGCCGTCGCGGCGTGTCCGCGGCGGCTTTTCTTTTTGTCGGAGCCGGTCCGTAGGGTGCGCGTGTGGCCAAGACCAAAGCTGTCTTCCGGTGCACCGAGTGCTCGCACGAGGTGTCCAAATGGGTGGGTAAGTGCCCGGATTGCGGTGCCTGGGGAACGGTGAACGAGGTGGCCGTGTCCGCGGCCGCCGCGGCGCCGGGCAGGCGCGCGATGCTGCCGAGCACGGCGGCGGCACCGCTGTCGCAGATCGACGCCAAGATCACCCAGGCCCGCTCGACCGGGGTGAGCGAGCTGGACCGGGTGCTCGGCGGCGGCGTGGTGCCCGGATCGGTGGTGCTGCTCTCGGGTGAGCCCGGCGTCGGCAAGTCGACCCTGCTGCTCGAGGTCGCGCACCGCTGGGCCGCCCAGCGCAGCGAGACCTCGCTGTACGTGACCGCGGAGGAGTCGGCCGGGCAGGTGCGGCTGCGGGCCGATCGCACCGGCGCGGTGCACGACCGGGTGTACCTGGCCGCCGAATCGGACCTGTCGATCGTGCTCGGGCACGTGGAACAGGTGCGGCCGACACTGCTGGTGGTCGACTCGGTGCAGACCATGCTGGCGCCCGAGGTGGACGGCGTGATCGGCGGCGTCACCCAGGTGCGCGCGGTGACCGCGGCGCTGACCTCGCTGGCGAAGGCCAGCGGGATCGCGGTGCTGCTGGTCGGTCACGTCACCAAGGACGGCAATGTCGCCGGTCCGCGCACCCTCGAGCATCTGGTCGACGTGGTGCTGCAATTCGAGGGCGACAAGAACTCGACGCTGCGCATGATCCGCGGCATCAAGAATCGGTTCGGCAGCGCCGACGAGGTGGGCTGCTTCGAACTGCACGAAGACGGCATCGCCTGCGTCGACGACCCGTCGGGCCTGTTCCTGCACCACCGCACCGACACCGTCCCCGGCACCGCGGTGACCGTCGCGATGGACGGCAAACGCCCGCTGGTGGCGGAGGTGCAGGGGCTCACCGTCAAGACCGAGATCCCGCAGCCACGGCGCGCGGTGAGCGGCCTGGACTACAACCGCGTCGCCATGGTGCTGGCCGTCCTGCAGAGCCGTGGGCGGGTGTTCCTGGGCAAGCACGACGTGTACGCCGCCACCGTCGGCGGCATGCGCCTGAACGAGCCGACGGCCGACCTGGCCATCGCGCTGGCCATCGCCTCCGCCGAGGCCGATATCGCGCTGCCCGCGGGCTGGGTGATCCTGGGCGAGGTCGGGCTGGCGGGCGAGGTCCGCAAGGTCACCGGGCTGTCGCGGCGCCTGGCCGAGGCCGAGCGACTCGGCTTCACCACCGCGCTGGTACCGCCCGGATCGGAGAAAACCAAGATCGGTTCGATGCGTATCCACGAGGTCGGCGATCTGCGCTCGGCGCTGCGATTGGCCGAACTCCGCAAATCACGCGCAGCCAGGGAGCCCGTCCCCGTGGAATAACTCCGGCAAACCCGGGATATCGCCGATATCGGCCATTCCCGTGGCAACGACCATTGACATAGTCACCGATCATGCGAAGCCTGCAAATCCACCCGAGTTGAACATGTGACTTATAGCGCACCCGCACAATGCCGGGTGCGCGCGGGCGTCCGCGGCTAGGTCGCGAGGTTGAACGGCTCGGCGGCGCTGCGCACAGCGCCGAGCTGGGCCACCACCATGTAGGCCCCGGCGGGCACCTGTAGCCGATCGCCAGCGCAGTTCGGCTGCGAGGTGGTCCCGAACCAGCTGCCCTTGTAGGACAGCTGCTCACCGGCCTTGAGCGTCTTCACTTCCGGCGGTCCATCCGGGTTGCAGTCGTTGCTCGCCCACAGCCGACGCTGCCCGTCGAGCGTGTAGACCAGGAACTGCGGGCCGGGACCGAGATCGCGCGAACACGGCGCGGAGGAGATATTGGTGATGACGGTGCCGAATCCGGGCTGATCGCCCACCCGGTACGTCGGCTGGCCGACGGTCACCTTCAACGCCAGCGACTGATCACTGCACGGCTGCGCCGCGGGCTGATCCGTCGGCGAACTGCTCGCCGCGGCACTCGAGGTCGCGGCGGCGCTGCTCGCGGTCGCACTGCTCGACTCCGCGGCACTGCTGGTCGACGCCGCACTGCTCGCCGGAGCGGTGGTCGACGTGGCCGCGGCATTGTCACCGGACGAGTCACCACCACGCGCCACCATGGTGACGAGCCAGATCACGATCGCGAGCGCGACGACGATGACGCCGATGGCGAGTGCGCGGCGACGCCAGTAGATCTCCGGTGGCAGCGGTCCATTCGGTTCCAGCACGCCTCAACGGTAAGCGCACCGCGCGGACCCGCGCTCGATGACCTCGGCGTGTCGGGGGTCGAACCGGGACGATCGCCCGGTTCAGACCACCTCGCCGATGTTCCCGACGACGCGACGCAGGTGCACGCGCCCGTCCTCGAGTTTGTAGGTGACGCTCGCGATCGCGCACTGACCGGTGGCGACGCGCTGGGAGATGATCATCGACCGCTGCATGAGCAGCCTGCTGGTCTCCACGACGTGGCGCGCCTCGAACTCATCGATCGAGCTGAGGCCCTCGCGACGGCCGACCAGGATCGACGGCGTCACGCGCTCGACCACGCTGCGGATGAATCCGCCGGGGACCTCGCCGCCGTCGAGCGCGTCGATGGTGGCCTTCACCGCGCCGCAGCTGTCGTGCCCGAGGACGACGATCAGCGGCACGTTGAGCACCTCGACGCCGTACTCGATCGAGCCGAGCACCGAGCTGTCCACCACGTGACCCGCGGTCCGCACGACGAACATGTCGCCGAGGCCCTGATCGAAGATCAGTTCCGCGGCCACCCGGGAGTCACCGCAGCCGAACAGGATCGCGTGCGGATGCTGGCCGCTGACGAGCTTGGCTCGGTCGGCGGCGCCCTGGCTAGGATGCAGCAGGGTGCCGTTGACGAAGCGCTCATTGCCTTCGCGCAGCGACTTCCAGGCGCTTATCGGATTGGAACCAGGCATACCGACCATTGTGCACAGACCTGTGGTTACCAGCGAGTCCGCCGCGTTACGCGTCGGCAAAGATGGCCTGGCTGAGGCGGAACGGGAACAGTGAGTATCGACGCGGAAGTGCTGCTGGATTGGTTCACCGAGACGGCACGTGACCTGCCGTGGCGCAGGCCGGAAGCGACCGCGTGGCACATCCTGATGAGCGAGATCATGTTGCAGCAGACCCCGGTGGTGCGGGTCGAGCCGATCTGGCGGGAGTGGGTGGCGCGGTGGCCGGTGCCCTCGGCGATGGCCGCGTCCTCGCAGGCCGAGGTGCTGCGCGCCTGGGGCAAGCTCGGCTATCCGCGCCGGGCGCTGCGGCTGCACGAGTGCGCGCGGGTGCTGGCCACCGAGCACGGCGACGTGGTGCCGACCGACGTCGACGTGCTGCTGAGCCTGCCCGGCATCGGTGACTACACCGCCCGCGCGGTGGCCTGTTTCGCCTACGGCCAGCGCGTCCCGGTGGTCGACACCAATGTCCGCCGGGTCGTCGCGCGGGCGGTGCACGGACGCGAGCCGGGCAATCCGTCCTCGCGCGACCTCGCCGAAACCGCTGCCCTGCTCCCGATCTCGGTACCGCGCGCCGCGAAGTTCTCGGCGGCGCTGATGGAACTGGGCGCGCTGATCTGCACCGCCCGCAATCCCGACTGCGCGCGGTGCCCGTTGCCCGCGTGCGCGTGGGTCGACGCGGGCAAGCCCGCCGCCGAGGTGGTCCGCAAGGTGCAGAAGTACGAGGGCACCGATCGGCAGGCGCGCGGCAGGCTGCTCGATGTCCTGCGCGACGCGTCCGGCCCGGTCGAGCGGGTTCGCCTCGACCTCGCCTGGACCCGCGATCCCGGCCAGCGGGCGCGGGCCCTGGACTCGCTGCTGGTCGACGGGCTGATCGAGCAGACCGAGGACGGGCTGTTCGCACTGGCCGGTGAAGGCGGGGCGGCGGGCTAGTCACCGGGCTGCGCGCCCTCGCCCGGCCGAGCAGGACTGTCGGACTGGTCAGCCCAGCACGCGCCGCAGGAACCGGCCGACGTGGTCGCGATAGACCTCGGGCTGCTCGTCGTGCACCAGGTGCGCGGCCCCGGCGACGAGCGTGTACTCCGCGTCGGGGTGCACTTCGGCCATCGTGCGCATCTGCCCCGGCGGGGTGATGGTGTGCTCGCCCTCGATGAGCAGCACGGGGAGCTCCAGCGACTTCCATTCGGTCCAGAAGTCCCTGGTCCCCCACTCCTCGGAGATGGCGCGGAAGGTGTCGACCTCCCCGTGCAGCCGGTAGCCGTCGGGGCCCGCGGTGAAGGCGCGCAGGAAATACGTGCCCGCGACGGGCCCGAAGTAGTCGAGCACCGCCCGGTCGTCGGCGAACGGCTGCGGCCAGGATCCGATGAGCTCGGCCCAGTGCGCGGCGGTGCGGCCGGTGAAGTCGGGGGCGATGTCCTCCACCACGAGGGCGCGGACCCGCTCGGGATGGGTGGCGGCGAAGACCCAGCCGTGGATCGCGCCCATCGAGTGGCCGACGATCACCATCGGCTCGGTGATCGCCGCGGTGAGCTCGGCGAGATCGGCGACGAACGCCTCGGTGGTGAGCTCGGCGGGCGGCACGCGACCGTGCCCGGCGGCGTCGACGGTGTAGAGGTGGCCGTATTCGCGCAGCCACGGCAGCTGATCGGTCCAGGTGCGCGCGCTGCCCATCAGCCCGTGCAACAGCAGGATCGGGACGCCGGTCCCGCCTTCGTCGTACAACACCCTGCCGATTGTGCCCCAGACCGGGATGTTTCCCGCGCGGTCGTATTGTCGGCTCATGGCTGTTGTGAAGATCAATGCGATCGAGATCCCTGAAGGTGCCGGCCCGGAGCTGGAGAAGCGGTTCGCCGCCCGCGCGCACGCGGTGGAGAACTCCCCCGGTTTCCTCGGCTTCCAGCTGCTGCGCCCGGTGGCCGGCGACAACCGGTATTTCGTGGTGACGCAATGGGATTCGGAGGAATCCTTCGCCGCGTGGCGCGACGGTCCGGCCCGTGCGGCGCACGCCGGGAACGGTGGCGAGGGCGAGCGCCCGAAGCCGGTCTCGACCGGTGCGTCGCTGCTCGAGTTCGAGGTCGTCCTCGACGTCCCCGCGAAGGCCTGACGACGGCGTTTCCGCTGGACATGCGGATGCGCGTATTGACGTGGACGCCTCGTGACTGTCACAGTTCGAGGGAACATACGCGAGGGTGCGCGGTAATTCCGGTGAGATTCCGGAGCGGTCGCGCCACTGTATCCACGTACCGGGTCCCCGGTGCCGGAGAGCCAGACACCGGCACCTTCGCACCGCACTTCGACCATGGGACGCGTATCCCTGAGGAGGACCCGAATGGCTATCGCGCATTCACCCAGCCGGTCTGCCGGCCTGGACACCCTGGCAACCGTGCTCGTCACGGTCGGTGTCGTTCTGCTTGCACTGCTCGCCCTGTACCTGGTCGGTTTCGATCAGGGGGCCGTCTCGCGTAGCGGGATGTTCCTGCACGAGCTGATGCACGACGGACGTCACCTGCTGGGTGTTCCGTGCCACTGACCGGATCACTCAAAACCCTGCTGTTGCGTGGCCTGCTGGCCGGCTTGATCGCCGGCCTGCTGGCCGCCACAGTGGGCTATTTCGTCGGCGAGCCCCAGGTGGACGCCGCGATCGCCATCGAAGAAGCTGCCGCCGCTCCGGCGGATCATCCGCACGAGGCGGCCGAGCCCCAGGGCCATTCACACGGCGGCGAGGAAGAACCGCTGGTCAGCCGGACCGGTCAGAAGGCGGGTCAGTTCCTCGCCCTGGGCCTGGCCGGCATGGCGTTCGGCGCGTTGTTCGCCTCGGCCGTCAATATCGCCCGCCGGTTCACCACCCTGTCGGGGGTCGCGTTGTCGCTGGCCTCGGCGGGATTCGCGTGGGCCGCGATCGTCGCGGTGCCGTTCTTCAAGTACCCGGCCAACCCACCGGCGGTGGGCGATCCGGAGACGATCAACAACCGCACCTGGCTGTGGGTCGCGGCCGTCGTGCTCGGCCTGCTCGCCGTCGCGGCCTCGGTCGCCGCGTACCGGGCCTTGGCCGGACAGCTGGACACGCTCCGGCTGATCGCGGGCGTGCTCGCGTTCGTCCTGGTCACCACGGTCGGCTACGTGCTGTTGCCGGGCGTGAACGAGGTGGCCGACGACTTCCCGGCGACCCTGCTGTGGAACTTCCGGGTGGCCTCGCTGGCCGAGACCACCACATTGTGGGTCGCGCTGGGCCTGGCGTTCGCCGCGCTCACCGAATTCGCTTCGCGGCGTAGCACTCCGTTGGCACCCTCCCCGGCCTGAAGGCCAGGGATCCGTCCCGGCGCCGATCGGCGCCGTCGGCGGGTTCCTGTTTCACCACGCGGCGCCGGAACTGGTCTCGGACTTATCTGCGCTCCACAGGCGTTTCGTCTCTCCGCCTGCCCGGCGGCGAGAATGTTTCTGGCTGCGTTGATATCGCGGTCGTGGGTCATGCCGCACCGGCATGTCCACGACCGCACCGACAACGGCTTCTTCCCGTCGATCACTCCGCAGCCAGAGCAAAGCTGGGATGACGGAAAGTACCGGTCCACCTTCGCGAAGTATCGACCGTATCGGGTGGCTTTCTCAGCCAGCATGCGCGTGAACATCGCCCATCCGGCATCATGCACCGACTTCGCGACATGGGTCCGCGCCAGCCCTTTCACACACAGGTCCTCGACGTAGATCGCTTGGTTATCGCGGACTGTCGCCGTGGAATGCTTGTGCGCCCAATCTCTACGCGTGTCGGCCACCTTGGTGTAGGCCCTGGCCAGTCGAAGTCGAGACTTCGACCGATTAGAAGAACCTGTCTGCTTGCGCGACAGATTCCGGTGGGCCTTGCGCAGCTTGCGCTCAGCCTGACGCAGGAAATGCGGCGCCGCGATGGTCTTCCCGTTGGACATGACCGCGAACGTCGCCAAACCCAGGTCGATACCGACTTCCGAGCTGCGGGCAGCCAGCGGCTCGTTTGTTGCTTCAACAACAAAGGATGCAAAGTAGCGCCCCGCGCTGTCCTTGATCACGGTGACACTCGACGGCCGCGATGGCAGCTCCCTCGACCACTTCACCGGTACATCGCCGATCCTCGGCAGTCGCAGCTTGCCACCGGCGGTGACCGAAAATCGAGCGTTGCGAGTAAACCTGATCGTCTGCCGGGAGTCGCGACGAGACCGAAACCGGGGCGCACCGACCTTGGCTCCTTTGCGCTTCCCCGAAACAGACTGAAAGAAGTTGCGGTAGGCGGTGTTCAGATCCGCCAATGCCTGCTGGAGCACAACCGAAGACACTTCGGCCAGCCAGGCGCGCTCTGACGTCTTCTTCGCAGCCGTCAGCGCTCGTGACAGTTCCCCGTCCGAGATGCTTCCCATTCCGTTGCGCCGCGCCTGTTCCCTGGCCGCCAACGCATCGTTGAAAACAACTCTCGCGCAGCCGAATGCCTGAGCCAATGCCGACTCTTGCCTTGGCGTGGGGTAGAGCCGGAACTGGTACCGGAGCTGCACGCCGCGATGATACCCCCGCCGCATGACACGCCAGCGGACCCGCATAACTCACCCTCCGGTAGCGGGGCAGGTCGCTACCGCAGGGTGATCCTCGCGGGTATCAGTGGAAGGCAGTGTCGGTGTCATGACCGGCACTGCCTTTTCCGTTTCCGTTTCCGACGCCCGGCCGCGCGCGGTGAATGTCGCGTTCGGCGGTCTCGTGACCGCGCTCGCGGCCGGTGCCGCCGAGGGACTGCTGCGCGCGGTGCGCGGCGGGGGTGAGTTCGCGGCGACCGCGTCCGGGTTGCTGCCCCGGCTGGCCATCTATCTGGTCGTCGCGGCGGTGGGGATGTACATGGTGAACGGCAGCCGGGTCGCGCGGGCGCTGCTCACCGTCGGGATCGGCGTGGTCGGGTTGCTGTCGCTGATCATCGAGCCGCTGGCGGTGCTGCTGTCCACCGACGACTTCGGCGCGCTGTTCACCGGCCTGGCACCGTCGTCGGCGGTGCTGGCCGGGTGCCGCGCCGTCCACATCCTGGCCGTGGTCGTCGCGATCGCGGCCATGTACACGCCCGCGGCCCACCGCTGGTTCACCCAGCGATGAGCCGCGGCGGGGACATCAGATGATCTCGGCGTCCAGTTCGACCTCGGCGACACCGGCCAGCGCCTTGCTGATCGGGCAGCCGTTCTTGGCGGCGACGGCCGCGGCGTAGAAGCCCTCGGCGTCCAGGCCCGCGGCCACGGCGCGCACGGTCAGCTTGATCTTGCTGATCCGGAAGCCGCCCGCCGGGTCGGGGCCCAGCGTCACGTCGGCGGTGACGTCCAGGCTCTCCGGGGTGCCGCCCGCGTTGGCGATCTCGGCCGACAGCGCCATCGAGTAGCACGACGAATGCGCGGCGCCGATCAGCTCCTCCGGGCTGGTGCCCTCGGCGGTGTCGGCCACGCGGCGCGGGAAGGTCACATCGAACTTGCCAGCACCGGAGCTGACCAGTTCGACCTGCCCGGAACCGTCCTGCAGTCCGCCTGCCCAGAGGGTGCGTGCGCTACGAGTCGGCATGACAATCCTTTCGATTCGTTTGGGTGTTGCGTCCGATGACGAACCTACTCGGATCCCGGCCGCTCCCCGCCCGGGTTCGCCGTTCAGGCGACGGTGCCGGTGACCTCGTCCAGGCGTTCCAGCATCTCCGGCCAGACCTGCTGGTGCAGGTCACGGATGGCGGCGGTGGGGAACCCGGAGTGCCGCAACCGCAGCCGGATACCCCGGGGCTGCTTGAGGAATTCGGCCGCGACCACGGTCTCCACGCCGTCGGTGGCCGCGGTGACCCAGGTGAACTCGACCCGGCGGTCCTGTTCCAGCAGCAGGACGCGACCGTAGTGCGGGTTGCGCTTGTCGGCCGTGCCGGTGTCGAAGTAGAGGGGTTCGTTGACGCCGGGCCGCCCGAGCACCGATCCGGGCACGGCCAGCCACAGGTCCAGGCCCTGGGTCCAGGCCGCGTAGAGCAGGCTGGGCGAGGCTTTCATCACGCGCTCGACCGTGAGCTCGTGCGGTCGCGCAGACAGGTCCGGGGGGCGAACTGGCTGGTCCATCAGCCGACCTTACCGGCTCGGACCGGCCGTTCGCCGCATCGGGTGTGCGACAGCGTCACTCGGGATTGGTGACGCGGGCCAGCACGATCCCGCCGAGGATCAGCGCCAGCGCCAGCATCCGGCCCGCGCTGAGCGGGTCCTTGTGGACGAGCACGCCGAGGCTGATCGCGCCGAGCGCGCCGATGCCGGTGAACACCGCGTACGCGGTGCCGACGGGCAGGGTGTGCATGGCCCGGGAGAGCAGGTACACCGCGAGCGAGCCGAGGGCGACGCAGAGCAGGGTGGGACCGAGTTTGGTGAAGTTCTCGGTGGGCTTGATGGTCTGCGACCAGATGATCTCGACGAGGCCGGCGAGGCCGAGTACTACCCAGCTCATTTCACGTAATCCTTTGCGAGCAGGCGAACTTCGGTCAGCGCCGCGGCGAGCGAGGCCTCGTGCGCGTCGCGCAGGTGGGCCAGGTTCGGGTCCTGGACGGCGTTGGCGAGTTCGGCGTTGACGAACACGGTGTCGGTGACGGCGTAGTGCCCGGCGAAGAAGTCGCGCAGATAGCGCTCCTGATAGTCGAACGCGGCCTTGGGCGCGCCCGGCGAGTAGGCGCCGCCGCGCGCGCCGACCACCACGAACCGGCGCTCCCCCAACGACATCCGCGGGAAGGTGACCTGGTCGAGCCACGCCTTGAGGGTGGCGGGAATCGAGTAGTTGTACATCGGCGTGCCGATGAGGATCACGTCGGCGGCGAGGATCTGCGCGAGCAGCGGTTCGACGATCTCCCAAGCGACCTTGGCGGCGGGTGTCGCGGCCAGTTCCGGGAGCCGGTCGAGGTCGGTGCTGCCCGCGGCGAGGACGGCGTCGCAGAGTTCGGTCCAGCCCTCGTCGATGAACGGCACGGGGTCGACGGCCAGGTCGCGGTAGGTGTACTCGCCGTCCGGTTCCGCGGCGCGCCAGGAATCCACGAATTCCGCGCCGAGCCTGCGGCTGACCGACCGGGTGCGAGCGCTGGCGTCGAGGTGCAGCAGGTGTGTCATGGTCGAACCCTTCCAGAACTGGACATCATGTCCGCTTGTCGAGGACTCGACCATAGAACACAAGTGGACAGCTTGTCCACATATTCGTTTCTGGGCTACAGTCGAGGCCATGGAGCCTCGATCCGACCTGCTCACCGGTACCGCGCTGGACGCACCACAGCCCGCCGAGCGCACCGACGCGGCCCGCAACCGGGCCAAGGTGCTGGCCGCGGCGGCCGAACTCTTCGCCACCCGCGACCCGCGCACCGTCACCATGGACGACATCGCCAAGGCGGCGGGCGTCGGCCGCGGCACCCTCTACCGCCGCTACCCCGACCGCACCGCCATCGCCATCGCCCTGCTCGACGAGCACGAGCGAGCGTTGCAGGAACATCTCCTGCGTGGCGCTCCGCCACTGGGCCCCGGCGCGCCACCGGCCGAGCGGCTCGCGGCGTTCTACGCGGCGATGATCGAATTGCTTTCGGCCCACGCGCATCTGGTGCTCGGGGCGGAGACCGGCGGCGCCCGCTTCGCGACCGGCGCGTACGGGTTCTGGTCGGCGCACGTGCGCGCCCTGCTGGCCGACGCCGGTGTGGCCCAGCCGGATTCGCTGGTCGACACCGTCCTCGCGCCGCTGGCCGCCGAGGTCTACCTGCAGCAGCGCGAGCGCGGACTGTCGGCGGAGCAGATCATCCACGGGCTGACCCTGCTCGCCCACCGGCTGCTCGGCCGCGCCTGACCTGTCGGTCCCTGCCGCTACCGTCACGCGGGTGACGACACTTCCGACCGACACCGAAGCCGCCCGATTCTGGGATCTGATCGAAACCGCCTGGGAGCGCACCGGTTCGGCCGCCGCCCGCCGGACACTGCTCGACGGCGACTTCGACTACGACCTGCTCGGCCGGTTCATCGATGCCCTGCGCTCGGTGAGCACCGATTTCACCAGCGCCGAGCTGACCGCGCTGGATCGCGTCGTCGAGCGGGCGCTCTACGAGATCGACCGCGCCGACATCCAGGAGATCACCGACGGCTCCGACGACGGTTTCCTCTACGCCCGCGGCTTCATCGTCGCGATGGGCCGCGAGCACTACGACGCCGTGCGCGCCGATCCGACGGCCGCGGTGCCGGACGCCGAGTGCGAGGAGCTCTGCTATTTCTTCGCCCACCTGCACGACAAGCTCTACGGCGGGTTCCCCGAGACGGGTTCGGGCATCTCCAGGGAGAGCGCCTCGAACCCGGCCGGGTGGCACTGAGCGTCAGGTCAGATCGCGGCGCGTCATCAGCCCGATCGTGCCGCCCGCAAAGACCAGCACATACGCACCGAGCAGGGCCAGCGACTCGCCTCGGCTGAGAATGTCGAGCACACCCGGGGTGGCCGGGCCGCCGACGGTGCGCATCGCGCCCGCCAGCGACCCAGCGGCGGTGCCGGGCAGCAGGTCGGTGACGGCCTCGATCGGGCCGAAGATGCCCGACACCCCGCGCAGCAGGTTCTCCACGACGAGCACCCAGATCAGCCCGAGGCCGACGGCGAGCGCGGGCCCACGGGCGATGGCGCCGATGAGAGCGCCCGCCAGCGTCCACATGCCGAGGATGGCCGCGCCGGAACCGAGGCCGAGCACGGTTCGGGTCAGCGACGGCAACACGAGCGGCTGCCCCTCGCTCACCGCGATGAGCGAGGCGACGCCGAGGTCGACGGCGAACGCCACGCAGACCAGCGCCACCACCACGACCAGCAGGCTCGCCAGCAGCCCGCCGACGGCCGCCGGACGGCTCGGACCCTGCGTGAACACGGTTTTCCAGGTACCCCAGCCGTAGCCGCTGCCCACCGCGAGCGCACCGAGGACCAGCATCAACGCGCCACCGAACATCGCCATGCCCTGGGTGAAGACCTCGGGGACGGCGGCGGGCAGGAGCTGGCCGAGCAGCACATCGCGGGGCAGCCCGTCGGACATGGCGCCACTCTCGCCCGAGGTGTAGGCGAGGTAGTTGAACAGGTAGGCGAAGGTCAGGTTCAGCAGGATCCAGACGCCGAGGACGATCCAGAACGCGGGCCAGCGACCCAGCCGCACCGACTCCGCGCGCATGCTCGCCCACAGATCCCTTGTCATACCGGTCATTTCGCGACCTCCACAGCCGTCATCTCGAAGAACACTTCTTCCAGGGACTTCTCGTCGACCCGCAGCTCCAGCAGATCGACGCCCGCCGCGACCACCGCGCGCACCACCTCGGGCGCGGTCGCGGCCGTCGTCTCGACCCTGATGCCGTCGACGCCGGCGCGGGCGGGCGCGACGGAACGGATCGCCGTGAGCGCGCTGTCGGCGGGCTCTGCGCGCACGACCAGCGTTGCGCTGCCCCGCAATTCGGCCACCGCCGATTCGGCGAGCAGGCGGCCGCCGGAGATCACGCCGACCCGGTGACAGATCTCCTGCACCTCGGCGAGCTGGTGGCTCGACAGCAGCACGGTGTGCCCGTCGGCGGCCAGTTCGACGATGAGCGTGCGCATTTCGGCCAGCCCGGCCGGGTCGAGGCCGTTGGTCGGCTCGTCGAGGATCAGCAGGTCGGGGTCGCCGAGCAGGGCCGCGCCGACACCGAGACGCTGCTTCATGCCGAGCGAATAGGTGCGGAAGCGGTCGTCCGCCCGGTCGGTCAGGCCGACGCGGGCCAGCGCCTGTTCGACATCGGCGGGGCGGTGGCCGCGATAGCGGGCCAGCACGCGCAGGTTGTCACGGCCGGACAGGTACGGATAGAAACCGGGGCCCTCGATGAGGACACCGATCCGGCGCAGGACCGCCGGGTCGCCCGGGGCGCGGCCGTGCACCAGGGCGGTGCCGGCGCTGGGCCGGATCAGGCCGGCCAGCATGCGCAGGGTGGTGGTCTTGCCCGCGCCGTTCGGGCCGAGGAAGCCGTAGATCTCCCCGGCGGCGACGCGCATGCTCACCGCGTCCACCGCGCGGTGCTCGCCATAGCGTTTGGTCAGCCCGTCGGTGACCACGATCGAATCGTTCATGCGAATCAGAATCCGCGTCACGGGGGTCGCCGGGCATCCGTCCCGGAGCGACTCCCGCACTACGCCGCGCGACCTACCCACGCCGTCGCCGACGCTGAGAATTCGCCTCGCCGGGCCCGCCGACCGGCCGATCCGGCCCCAGGACGGGGCTCGCGGCGGAATTACGAGCGCAGGCCGACGCGGAGGGCGCGCCTACGCAATAGGGTGAGGGAGGTGAGAGCGTCTGCGAAATGGGAGCGTGGCTCGGTCCTGCAGGACTGGGGTCTGGCGGGTGTGGTCGCGCTGATCCAGCTGGCCGGGAGTTCCGGTGCCAACGCGCATCAGACCGGCGTGCGTTCGCTCGACGCGTTCGCGTATCTGTTGCTGCTCGCGGGCCCGATCGCGCTCGGCTTCCGGCGGGTGCTGCCCGAGCCGGTGCTGCTGGTCGCGCTGCTGGCCGCGGTGGCGTACGTGCTGCGCGATTACGGGTACGGGCCGATCTTCCTGTCGCTGGTGATCGCGTTCGTGAGCGCGGCGGTCAACGGATCACGCTGGCGCACCTACCCCTTGGTCGCGGTCGGCTATCTGACCATGGTGTGGCCGGTGCCCGCGCTGCTCGGGCGCGAGACCGGCGCGTGGCAGGTCTTCGGGCTGCTGGCCTGGATGGGGATTCTGGTCGCGATCGCCGAGGGGGTGCGACAGCGGCGGGCCGTCGTCGTCGCGCGCAGGCAGCGCGCCGAGGCCGCGCAGCGCGACGCGGAGGCGCAGCAGGCCAGGGCCGCCAGCGAGGAGCGGCTGGCCATCGCCAGGGAACTGCACGACGTACTCGCGCACAGTCTTTCGCTGATCAATGTGCAGTCCTCGGTGGCGCTGGAGCTGTTCGACCGCAAACCGCAGCAGGCCGCGGCCGCGCTGGCCACCATCAAGACGACCTCCAAGGAGGCGCTGGCCGAGGTGCACACGCTCCTGCACGCCATCCGTAGCGGCGCCCCGGTCGCGCCGGTGGTCACCGAGCCCGTCGATTCCGTTGCCGCCGTGGCCGATTCACCACCGCCGATCGCGCCGGCGCCGCCGCCCCGGCCCGCGCCCCGCGCGCCGGTGCCTTCGCTCGACGACCTCGACACCCTGCTGGAACGCACCCGCGCGACCGGGCTCGCCGTCGACACCAAGATCATCGGCACACCCAAGAAGCTGCCCAGCGTGATCGATGTGGCGGCGGCCAGGATCATCCAGGAATCGCTGACCAACGTGGTGCGGCACGCGCCCGGCGCCACCGCGCTGATCACCCTGCGCTACACCCCCGACACCGTCGACATCACCGTCGACAACACCCGGCCCACCGGCACCGCGGTCCGCACCGGCGCCGGCGGCAACGGGATCATCGGGATGCGCGAACGTGCACACGCGCTCGGCGGCGCGCTGACGGCGGGACCGCGGCCGTCCGGCGGGTTCCGGGTGGCGGCCAGGCTGCCCGCCCGGCCGGTGGCGGATTCGGCGTCCGGCGACAAGGAGACGGCATGAGCGAACCGTCCGGCAAGACGACGACGCGGGTGCTCGTCGCCGACGACCAGGCGCTGGTGCGCGGCGGGTTCGTCGCGCTGCTCGACGCCCAGGACGACATCGAGGTGATCGGCGAGGCCGAGAACGGCGAACAGGCCGTCCGGATGACCCGCGCGCTCGTCCCCGATGTGGTGCTGATGGACATCCGGATGCCCATCCTCGACGGCTTGGCCGCCACCAGGATGATCGCCGACGACCCCAAGCTCGCCGCTGTCCGCGTCGTCGTGCTCACCACCTTCGAGCTGGACGAATACGTCTTCGAGGCGATCCGGGCCGGTGCGGCCGGGTTCCTGGTCAAGCACACCGAACCCGCCGACCTGCTGCGCGCGGTCCGGGTGGTCGCCGCGGGCGATGCCCTGCTCTCCCCCGGCGTCACCCGCCGCCTGCTCGCCGAGTTCTCCACCCACGCCAAACAACCCCCACCCGCCGCGCTCGCCGACCTCACCGACCGCGAACGCGAGGTGATGATCCTCGTCGCCGAAGGCCTCACCAACGCCGAGATCGGCGCCCGCCTCTACCTCAGCCCCGCCACCGCCCGAACCCACGTCAGCCGCATCCTCACCAAGCTCGACGCCCGCGACCGCACCCAACTCGTCGTCCTCGCCTACGAATCCGGCCTGGTCCGCCCCGGCTGGCAGTAGCGGTCCCGACTACGTGCCCGGGTCGGCCTTGCGGCGTTCGGCGGCGGAGAAGCTGGCTCGGCGGGCGGTGCCTGCGGGGGCGGCTTGGGCTCGGGCGGAGTAGGCGGCGAGGGCGTCGAAGGCGCCGCGGACGCCGCCGGCGACCGGGGCGTAGGTGATCGCGGAGTCGCGGTCGAAGCCCAGGTGGGCGCCTACTTCGACGGCGTCCATGTTGGCGCCGAGGAAGACGAAGGTCCAGTTGTAGACGTCCTGCTGCTGGGTGATCAGGGACTTCACCGCGGGGTGGGTCCATTCCCTGCTCGAGTTCTCGTGGCCGTCGGTGAGGACGACGACGATCACGGTGCCGGGGCGCTCGGGCTCGGGGCGGGCCGCGAGTTCGGCGCCGACGTCGGTGACCAGCTTGCCGACCGCGTCGTAGAGCGCGGTTCCGCCGCGCGGCAACAGGTTCGGCGGCGGCACCTGGTCCAGCGGCAGGTTCGCGTAGACCACCTCGTAGGCGGTGTCGAACTGCGCCAGCGTCACCTCGATGGATTTCGGCACCGAACGCTGCTGTTCGAAATAGGCGGCCAGCCCGCCCTCGGTGTCGGCTTTGATCGACTGCATCGACCCGGAACGGTCGAGCAGTACGGCGATCAGTGTGCGGTTGGAATCGGTCATGTGAACACCCCCGTGTTGTTTTCGCTGTGACGAACAATTCCCACCGTACGCCGATTCACCGGCCCCGAAATGCCACCGAAAGCCGATGAAAAGCGAACTCCAAGGCGGCGAACATTCACTGCCTGAGGCTGTCGGGCACCGATGGCCGGTATCGCCGAAATCGGAACGAACAGAGGGGGATTCATGGGTGCGGTCATGTCGTTCACCAGGGTGGGTGCGGCCGATCTGGAACGGATCGTCGCGGACAGGGAGCTGGCGGCGCGATTCGTCGAGCAGGTGCGGACTCCCGATACCGAGCCCACCGGCTATCTGGACAAATCCTGGGCGGGCCTGAGGTATTTGTTCGAAGCGGCGCGCACCGGTGTCGATCTGTTCTTCACCGGCCGTCCGCTGGATATCGCGGCGGAGGGCTACAGCGTCTGGAGCCCGGAGGACGTGTCCCACACCGCCGCATTGCTGCGCGCCCTCCCCTTCGACCAACTGGCCGCGCATTATGACCCGGAGCGCATGGACGCGACCCTGGTGTACCCGCACGTCTGGGTGCGCGACGGTGACGACGGCCTGCGCGAACTCGGCTTCCACTACGCCCAGCTGGTGCGGGTCTTCGACTTCGCCGACCGGCACGGATCGGGATTCGTCCAAAGCTTCGCCTGAACCCTGGCGTTTGGGTCGGACCGTGTGGCGTCCGGGTCGCGAACCGGCGCGAGAAGCGTTGTTGCACCGGGCATGACGACAACATCGACCATCGACGCCGCGGCACCGGAGGCCGGCCGCCGCGCCTGGCCCGCGCTGCTCACCATGTTCCTCGGCAGTTTCACGCTGGTGACGGCGGAGTTCCTGCCGCCCGGCGTGCTGACCGCGCTCGCCGACGACCTGCGGGTACCGGAAGGAGTGGTCGGGCTCTCCGTCAGCGCGACCGCGTTGACCGCGCTGCTGGCCGCGCTGGGACTGGGCGCCCTGTTCCCCCGGGTCGACCGCCGCACGCTGCTGCTGGTGTTGACCATCGGGGCCGCCGGGTCGAACGTGCTGGTGGCGGTATCGCCCAACATCGCGTTGCTGCTGGTCGCGCGGTTGCTGCTCGGCGTAGCGGTGGGTGGGTACTGGTCGATGGCGCTGGTGATCGCCGCGCAGCTGGTGCCCGCGGATCGCCTCGGCAAGGCCATGATGATCGTGAACTCGGGGACCACCGTCGCCACCGTGGCCGGGGTGCCGCTGGGGGTGCTGCTGAGCACCTACGCGGGGTGGCGGACCGTGTTCGTCGTGACCGCGGCGCTGACCGTGGTCGCGGCGGTGGCGGTGCGGGTGATGCTGCCGCCGATCGCGCCCAGCAAGGGCATCGGATTCGCGGCGATGGGCGCGGCCCTGCGGGCGCCGGGGGTCGCGTTGGGGCTGGTCAGCGTGGTCGCGGTGATCGGCGGGCACTTCGCCGGATTCACCTACATCCGGCCCGCGCTCGCCGAATTGCTCGAGGCGGGTCCGTCGGCGATTCCGGTGTTGCTCGCACTGTTCGGAGTGGGCGGCCTGCTCGGGAATTTCGTGCTCGGGTCGCTGGCCGACCGCAGGCTCGGCGTCCTGCTGGTCGCGGTGCCGACGGCCATCGGGCTGTCCCTGCTGGCGATCATCGTCTCCGGTGCGGTGCCGGTGCTCGGCTATGTCGCCGTGGTGGTGTGGGGCGGCGCGTTCGGCGGCATCCTCAACCTGGTGCAGGTGTGGGTGTCGCGGGTGCTGCCCGAGCGGATGGAGGCGGGCAGCGGGCTGGTGGTCGGCGGTTTCCAGCTGGCGATCATCCTCGGTTCCGCGGTCGGCGGGCGCGGGGTGGACAGCATCGGCCTGGCCGCGACGTACGGACTCGCGGCGCTGGCCGCCGTGCTCGGCGGTGTGCTGGTGCGGGTGTCGCTCGCCCGCGCGGCGCGCTAGCGGTCGGGGGTCAGCCCGAGACCGAGCGGGCCGCGCGTCGCCATTCCGACGGCGTGTGGCCCGTGTGCCTGCGGAAGGCCCGGCCGAAGGCGGTTTCGGACCGGTAGCCCAGCCGCCGCGCCACCGCGCCGACCGACACGTTGTGCTCGGCCAGGAACAGCTGCGCGCGCTCGACCCGCAGCTTCGTCAGATACCGCCCCGGGGTGAGCCCGGTCGCCGTCTGGAACCGCGCGGCGAAGCCGGATCGCGAAGCCAGCGCGACCCGGGCCAGCGCCTCGACGGTCCAGTCCCGGCCGGGTTCGGCGTGCATCGCGGCCACCGCCCGCGCCACGCCCGGCTCGTTGACCCGCAGCAACCACCGCTTCGGCGCGCATCCGCGCGCATGCCAGGACTCGACCGCCATCGAGCCGATCAAGGTGGCGACCCGGTCGCCCTGCACCCCGTACGGATCGGGGCAGTCCCGGACCAGGTGCTCCAGCATCGTCGCGGCCAGCGGCGCGTGCCGGACGAATTCGGTGAGCAGCACCCGGCGCGGCAGCGCGTCCATCGCACCGCCCGACCCGACCGGGTCCAGCCGCACCCGCAGCACGGTGCTGTCGGTGAGGCCGGTGATCGCGAGGCGGTTCGGGCGGGGGACGAACAGGAAATCGCCGCTCGCCAGATCCTCGGCCTCGCCGTCGTGGTCACCGGACGCCGGGCAGTGGACCCGGACCAAGCCGTCGGTCACCACCAGGGCGGTCGGCTCGCCGGCGAGGTGCGCCCAGCCACCGGCGGTGAGCGCGAATTCGTCCCGGCCCGCGAACCGCCATTGCAGACCGGCGAGGACATCGTCGAGACCGCTCGCACCAGATTCGATCAGCGTCACCGTGCACAACCTCCGGGTGGATCTCCGACGGATTCACGGTACCAAGGCAGCTCGGCGGCGGTGCGGCCGTGAAATCCCGCCCGGCCCTACGCGCGCAGACGTAGCCGGGATCGGGTCGCGCGGCCGATGTCCGCGACCGCCGTCGCGAGCAGGCTGAAGTCATGAACATTGTCGACAGCGCGACGACGCTGACCTTCCTGGCCGACCACTACGACGGGGGCTGGCACCCCTGGCCGTTCTTCTGGATCTTTCCGTTGCTGTTCTGGATCACCGTGATCGCGGTCCTGTTCTTCGCGCGCCGACGGTGCGTCGGGCGCGGCGGCGCGATCGGGGCACTGCGCACCGGGTTCGCCCGGGGCGAGATCAGCGAGTCCGAGTACCGCAGCAGGCTCGCGGTGCTGAACGAGCCCCGGCGCGAGAAGAAGTAGGAGGCCGCGATGCGATTCGGGATCGTGCTGACGCCCAGCTCCGGGCCACAGTGGACACGTGCGGTGGTCGAGGCCGAGCGGCAGGGCTACGCCACCGTGCTGCTCCCCGACACCCTCTACACCCCGTCGCCACTCCCCGCGCTCGCCGCCGCGGCCGCGGTGACGACGACACTGCGGCTGCGGCCCAATGTCCTCGCGGCACCCTTGCGCACCCTCGGTTCGACGGTCCGGGAAGTCGCCGCGCTGCAACTGCTCTCGGACGGCCGATTCGAGCTCGGTCTCGGCACCGGCCGACCCGATGCCCGTGGCGAAGCCGAAAAGCTCGGCATGCCCTGGGGTTCGGCGCGCGAACGACGACAGCAGCTGATCGACACCGTGGCAGCGGTCCGGGCGCAGGTCGACCCGGCCCCGCCGATCGTGATCGCGGCGAACGGCCCGCGCATGCTGGCCACCGCCGCCGCGAACGCCGATCGCGTCCTGCTGGCCGCCGCACCGGACGCCACCGAGGACGAACTGGCCGCCATGGTCGCCACGGTCACCGAGCACACCGACCGCGACGTCCGGTTCACGCTCCAATTGGTCGGCGTCGGTGCACAACTGCCGATCTGGTTGAGCGCACGCCTCGGCTACACCGCGAGCGCACTGCGCGACGCGAAGGCCGCCGGACTTCTTCCCAGCGATCCACAGGCCGCGGTGGACATCCTCGAATCCCGCAGCGCGCGCTACGGAATCGACGAGCTGATCGTCCCCGGCGAACTCGCCGAGTCGTTCGCACCGACCCTCGAGCTGGCGCTCAGTAGATGACACTCCAGTACGCCTCGACGACCATGCCGATGATGTAGCGCGGATTCTGCGGGTCGTCGGTCACCGTGACGGTCGCCTTGGACAGGTCGATCTTCATGCCGTCGCCGTTCAGGAACTGCTGGCTGTTGGCGGTGTAGGTGAAGAACGGCGCCTCGAACGGCTGCGCACGCAGGCCCGGCGCCGCGGCCCGCAGCACGCGGGTCGCGTCGGCCCGTTCGCACACCGCGAACTTCTCCTTGGAGCTCCTGGTCGCGCCGATCAGGAGCACCGGCCGCTCACCGTCGAGGCAGCGCGCACCCGGATCGAGCCAGCCCTGCTTGTCGGCGCCGCTCGGCAGCACCCCGTCGACCACCGGCGCCTTCGTGGGCGCGGGTGCCGACGACGCGATCGTCGGCGGCGCGGATCCGGCGTCCTCCGCGCCACACCCGGCCACGGCCACCCCGACAACAAACATTCCGGCGCCACGCGCCTTTACCCACCCGAGCACGCTGACAAACCTAGCAATCCGGCGCGCTGAAAGTTCGCGCCGCCCAGCTCTACTCGGCCGCGACCTGTCGGTCGGCACTGCTAGCTTCGACCGGAATCCGCAGGAGGAAAGGGAGTTCCGGATGGGACTGACCATGTCGTTCACCAGGGTGAGCGCCGAGGAGCTGGCGCGGCTGGCGACGACGACCGAGTGGCCAGACGATTTCCTCGACGGTCTGGTGGTCCAGGACGGCGGGCCGAGCGGCTATCTGGACAAAGCGTGGGCGGGCTTGGGCTATCTGCTGACCCAGGCGGACCTCGGGATCGACCTCGTCGACACCGGCCGTCCGCTGGCCCACGAGAACTATTTCGCGTGGTCCCCGGACGACGTGTCCGCCACGGCGAAGGTCCTGAGCCGCTTCCCGTTCGACGAGCCCGCGCTGTTCTACGACCCCGCGGCGATGGACGCGGCCGGGGTGTACCCGAACATCTGGGTCCGCGACGGTGAGAGCGCGCTGCACTACCTGCGGCACCACTACGACGGCCTGGAGCAGGTGTTCCGGTACGCCGCCGCGCGCGGATCCGGCTTCCTTCAGCACTTCGGCTGACTCGCACACGACGAAGCCCGCCCCTGGATTTCCAGGAGCGGGCTTCGCCGGTTCAGCTGTTTACTCGCCGGAGGCGGCGGCCTCGGGCGCGGTGCCCTCGGCTGCGCCGGTCAGGACGACCTCGGGCTTGTCGTCGCCCGCCGGAGCCTTGGTCAGCTTCGCCTTGCCGGCGAAGGTGAACTTGGCGTCCTCGCCCTGGCCCTCGCCGTTCCAGCCCTCCACGTCGACCGTGATGGTCTGGCCGGCGCCGATCTCGCCGAAGAGGATCTTCTCCGACAGCTGGTCCTCGATCTCGCGCTGGATCGTGCGACGCAGCGGCCGCGCACCGAGGACCGGGTCGAAACCGCGCTTGGCGAGCAGGCTCTTGGCCTGTTCGGTCAGCTCGATGCCCATGTCCTTGTTCTTCAGCTGCTTGGCGACGCGGCCGATCATCAGGTCCACCATCATCACGATCTGTTCGCTCGTGAGCTGGTGGAAGACGATCACGTCGTCGATGCGGTTGAGGAACTCGGGGCGGAAGTGCTTCTTCAGCTCGTCGTTGACCTTGAGCTTCATCCGCTCGTAGTTCGAGCCCTCGGCGTTGGACTGGGTGAAGCCCAGGCCGACAGCCTTGGAGATGTCGGAGGTGCCCAGGTTCGAGGTGAAGATCAGCACGGTGTTCTTGAAGTCGACCGTACGACCCTGGCCGTCGGTGAGACGGCCGTCCTCGAGCACCTGCAGGAGGGTGTTGTAGATCTCCTGGTGCGCCTTCTCGATCTCGTCGAACAGCACCACGGAGAACGGCTTGCGGCGCACCTTCTCGGTGAGCTGGCCGCCCTCCTCGTAGCCCACGTACCCGGGAGGGGCACCGAAGAGCCGCGACGCGGTGAAGCGGTCGTGGAACTCGCCCATGTCGATCTGGATGAGCGCGTCGTCGTCGCCGAACAGGAAGTTCGCCAGCGCCTTGGACAGCTCGGTCTTACCGACACCGGACGGACCGGCGAAGATGAACGAGCCGGAGGGGCGCTTGGGGTCCTTCAGGCCGGCGCGAGTGCGGCGGATCGCCTTGGAGACGGCCTTGACGGCGTCCTCCTGGCCGATGATCCGCTTGTGCAGCTCGTCCTCCATGCGGAGCAGACGGGTGGTCTCCTCCTCGGTGAGCTTGAAGACGGGGATGCCGGTCCAGTTGGCCAGCACCTCCGCGATCTGCTCGTCGTCGACCTCGGCCACGACGTCCAGATCACCGGAACGCCACTGCTTCTCGCGCTCGGCGCGCTTGGCGACGAGCTGCTTCTCCTTGTCCCGCAGGCGCGCGGCCTTCTCGAAGTCCTGCGCGTCGATCGCGCTTTCCTTCTCGCGGCGGGCGTCGGCGATCTTGTCGTCGAACTCGCGCAGGTCCGGCGGCGCGGTCATCCGGCGGATGCGCATGCGCGCGCCCGCCTCGTCGATGAGGTCGATCGCCTTGTCCGGCAGGAACCGGTCGTTGATGTAGCGGTCGGCCAGCGTCGCGGCGGCGACCAGGGCACCGTCGGTGATGGACACCCTGTGGTGCGCCTCGTAGCGGTCGCGCAGACCCTTGAGGATGTTGATGGTGTGCTCGACGGTCGGCTCGCCGACCTGCACCGGCTGGAAGCGGCGTTCCAGGGCGGCGTCCTTCTCGATGTACTTGCGGTACTCGTCGAGGGTGGTCGCGCCGATGGTCTGCAGCTCGCCACGGGCCAGCTTCGGCTTCAGGATCGAGGCCGCGTCGATGGCGCCTTCGGCAGCACCCGCGCCGACGAGCGTGTGCAGCTCGTCGATGAACAGGATGATGTCGCCGCGGGTGTTGATCTCCTTGAGCACCTTCTTCAGGCGCTCTTCGAAGTCACCGCGGTAGCGGCTGCCCGCGACCAGGGAACCCAGGTCGAGGGTGTAGAGCTGCTTGTCCTTGAGAGTCTCGGGGACCTCGCCGTTGACGATGGCCTGCGCCAGGCCCTCGACGACCGCGGTCTTACCGACACCGGGCTCACCGATCAGCACCGGGTTGTTCTTGGTGCGGCGGCTCAGCACCTGCATGACGCGCTCGATTTCCTTCGAGCGGCCGATGACCGGGTCGAGCTTGCCCTCGAGCGCGGCCTGGGTGAGGTTGCGGCCGAACTGGTCGAGCACCAGCGAAGTGGACGGCGTGCCCGCCTCACCGCGCGAGCCGGAGCCCTCGACGGGCTCCTTGCCCTGGTACCCGGACAGCAGCTGGATGACCTGCTGACGGACGCGGTTCAGGTCGGCACCGAGCTTGACCAGAACCTGGGCGGCGACGCCCTCGCCCTCGCGGATGAGACCGAGCAGGATGTGCTCGGTACCGATGTAGTTGTGGCCGAGCTGCAGCGCCTCGCGCAGGCTCAGCTCCAGCACCTTCTTGGCGCGCGGGGTGAAGGGGATGTGGCCGGACGGCGCCTGCTGGCCCTGCCCGATGATCTCCTCGACCTGGCTGCGCACACCCTCCAGCGAGATGCCAAGCGACTCCAGCGACTTCGCCGCCACGCCCTCGCCCTCGTGGATCAACCCAAGCAGGATGTGCTCGGTGCCGATGTAGTTGTGGTTGAGCATCCGGGCCTCTTCTTGGGCCAGGACAACGACACGCCTCGCGCGGTCGGTGAACCTCTCGAACATCGCTCCCTCACTCTCCTGCTCCGACATTCTGGCAACAGACGCCGCAGTGTGCTCGGTACAACCTAGGGCGTCGGACCGACAACTGTCGCCGTCAGCCTGCCATGAAGCCCGGGGGTTGCGGCCCCCGCCTCCACTCTAGTTGGCAGGGGATTCCGCCGCCGCCGGTCCACCCTATTGATGACCGGCGGCAACATGGTCATTCACTCATAACGCGCACGTCGCGGCATTCGTTTCCCTCGGAGTTTTGCCTACAGCGAAATATGACGGAGCGGTGACGGCCTCAGCCGGTGAACGGCGGCACGAACTCGCACGGAACCGGGGCCTGACGGGCCGGATCCAGGGCGTTGAGGACGTGACCGGCCGCGCGCGGGCTGCCCGCGATGGCCAGGTGCTCGGAGTAGTCCTGGGCGCAGCCGTCCTGGACGACGACGGAAGTGGCGTTCGGTCCGGGCACGAGGCCGGAGGTGTGGGGCACGACCAGCTCGTCGATCGAGGAGACGATGTTCGTGTAGGTGACCTGCGGGCTGTACACCCCGTCGGCGTTGAGCGCGGCCATGAAGTCGTCGCCGGTCAGCATCTGCCCGCAGGCCTGGCACAGCGAGGTGGCGACCGCGTCGAAGGCGGGACCGGCGCCCAGCGCCCGGCTGTAGGCCGCGATGTCGCCGGCGCCGAGCGCGTTGGTGCCCAGCCACGGCGGGGCGATCCCGACCAGCTTGTCCACCTTGGCCGCGCCGCCGAGGCGCTTGATGTAGTAGTTGCCGACGATATTGCCCTGCGAATGGGCGACGAAGTCGACCCGCGCGGCGCCGGTGCGGGCGAGCACCCGGTCGACGAAGGCCGACACCTCGGCCGCGCTCTGCTCGATGGGCCGCATCCCGCCGACCGCCGAGACCGGCCATGGCAGCCCGTACGCGCCGTAGGTGAGGGCGAAGACGCAGTAGCCCTCGTTGGCCAGCAGCGGGGCGTACACGCCCCAATTCGTCTGCGCGCCACCGCCGGTGCCGTGCAGCAGCACCACCGGATTCGGATGCTCGGCGGAGGGGACGCAGCCCGGATCGTTCGCGCCGGGCAGCGCGCCGCCGGGGTTGGCGAGTTCCGGGGCGATGCCGGCGAAGAAGTTGTAGTCGACCGGATACTCCGCGGCGGCGGTACCCGAATTCCCCCAGGCCAGCAGCGCGGCAGCGGCCAATACCAGCAACGATCTCGAACTACGTCGCATGAAACGACTCCTCACTAGAACGTGTTCCGATCATCATGGAACACGTTCTAGTGATCGCGTGGCCCTATTGGCAGATCGCCATCAACGCTGGAACGGCGCAGGCGCGTAGCCACCGGCCAGCGGCGCGCCCATCGCCTGCGGCACCGGCTGCCCGGCAACCGCACCGCCGGTCGCGGAGCTCGACTCGCCCCGCTGCACACCCGCCGCGAACAGCGCGCCGCACAGCACCAGGAACGCCAGCGTGTGCAGCACCCCGCGGACGATGTTCCAGCGCACCCAGGCCGCCTCGAAGTCGGCCCGCACGGCCGCGGTGTCGGCGATCGCCGACGGGTCACCCGCCGCGGCGAGCGCGTCGTTGAGCGGCACGTTCAGCCCCGAGGTGACGGCGAAGGCGATCACGTTGAGCGCGAGGGCGACGCCGAGCCAGATCAGCGTGGTGCGGTGCTCCTTGCCCAGCGACAGGGCCGCGGCCAGCACCGTGAACCCGACCGTGCCGAGGAAGCCGAGCATGAACCACGGGTTGATGATCACGACGTTGATCTTCTGCATGACGTCGATCAGCGTGCGGTCGCCGGTCCGCGCCAGGGCCGGCATCACCGAGATCGCGTAGGCGTAGAACACACCCGCGATCAGCCCGGTGCTGAGCAGCGCCAGAACCATGGCGGCCATCCGAAGTGCGAACATGTGAGGTCTCCTGACTCGTGTTCCGGAGCTCGATCCCTGTGCTCCGGTGTTACGAGTAAGTCAACCTTGTCACGCGGCTCGCCGACATGGTTCAGACGCTCAGGCACCTGCGCGAGCGTCGCGACCTCACAGATCGTGGTCGGAGATCATCCCGCTCTGCATCGCCAGCGCCGCCAGCCGGGTGCGCTTCTGGTTCTGCGGCAGGTTCTCCACCCCGAATTTCGCGAACAGCGCGCGCAGATGCGTCTTGATCGCGTCGATGGAAAGGAACAATTCCTCGGCGATCTGCTGATTCGAGGCGGGGGTGGCGAAACCGGTGCCGTGCTTGTACGGGCGGCACAGCGCGATCAGCACCGCGCGCTGGGTCTCGGTCAGCGAGCGCATGGTGGGAATGGAACCGGACGCGGTGTGCGTCGCGTCGTCGACGACCCCGCCGAAATCGAAGAAATGCACCAGCGTGGTGCCGACCCGGATCCGGTCGCCCGGGCTCAGCCTGCGCCTGCCGATCAGCCGCTCGCCGTTGACGAAGGTGCCGTTGCGGGACAGGCCGTCGTCGACGATGGTCCAGTGCGCGCCCAGGTACTCGACGGCGGCATGCAGACGGGAGACCTCGGCGTCCCAGCCGAGGACGAGGTCGGCCTGCACATTGCGGCCGATGGTGAACCGCTGCTGCGCGGGTTCGAGCGCCAGCTCGTGCTGCCGCCCCGTGTCATCGGTATACCGCAAAAACGAACTCGCCATGCCGGTCACAGTCCCGCCTCTCCGCGATGTTGGCCGGACTCGTGCGCGTTGGCCGAATCTACGGCGGGCGGCAGTGAGACCTTCGCCCGTTCGCCCGTACCCGGTGAGTTACCCATGTACTCGCCGAATCGGGTCGGACGGTCGGCCATCGCCGACGTGAAAAACCTTGCGCACGAACATCAGTCTATCTCTCCAGGAGTTCCCCGGAGTCCACCCACGCATGTCCCGACCTGCGGGTACACCGTTGACAGCAGAGCGGCCCGGGATCGCCGCGTCAGCAACCCCGGACCGCCGTCGAACTTCAGGCCTTGCCGACTTCCTTGTTGTACGCCTCGGTGATGTCGGCCGAGATGCGGCCGCGCGCGGAGACCTTGTGGCCCTTGCGGCGGGCCCATTCACGAATTGCGGCGCTCTGTTCCCGGTCCATGGAAACTCGGCTCTTCCCCTGCGGTGCCGGCGCCCCTGCCGCCTTCACCCGGCGACGGCCACTCACGCGACGGGCGTTGGCGACCCACTCGTCCAAGCCTTCGCGCAGCCGCGCCGCGTTAGCCTCGGACAGATCGATCTCGTACGACACGCCATCGATAGCGAACTCGATGGTCTCGTCCGCGATGGACTCACCGTCGACATCGTCGATCAGGCTAACGGTGACCTTCTTTGCCATGAGATGAACGTCCTCTCGAAATCGTCAAGCCTGCCTCCAGGCCGAATACCCAGGGCAAGAATACCTCTAATTACGAAAATTCCAACACGAGGTCTTCACCCCGCAAATCGACTGGTCAGCGACTAGTCGGGCGGACAATCGGGAACAGGATCGTTTCCCGGATTCCCAAACCGGTCAGTGCCATCAACAAGCGATCGATTCCCATACCGGTTCCGGTGGTCGGCGGCATGCCGTGTTCCATCGCGGCGAGGAAGTCTTCGTCCAGCACCATGGCCTCGTCATCGCCCGCGGCGGCCAGCCTCGCCTGATCGACGAACCGTTCCCGCTGGATCACCGGGTCGACCAACTCCGAATAGCCCGTTGCCAACTCGAAGCCGCGAACATACAGGTCCCACTTCTCCGTGACGCCGCCCTTGCTGCGGTGCTGACGTGTCAGCGGCGAGGTCTCGACCGGGAAGTCGCGAACGAAAGTCGGCGCGTACAGCTTGTCGCCATACGCGTGTTCCCACAGTTCTTCGACAAGTTTCCCGTGACCGTAGCCCTTGCCCGTTGGAATTTCCAGACCGACCCGATCGGCGAGCGCCAGCAATTCCTCGACAGTGGTTTCGGGAGTGACCTCGACACCGATCGACTCCGACAGCGACGGATACATCTCGACCGTCGTCCACTCGCCGCCGAGATCATATTCCGTGCCGTCGGCCAGCGTCACCACGAGGGTGCCGAATGCCTCCTGCGCGACTTCCTGGATCAATTCCCGGGTCATCTTCGCGGAGTCGTCATAGGTGCCGTAAGCCTCGTAGGTTTCCAGCATCGCGAACTCGGGCGAATGGGTCGAGTCGGCGCCCTCGTTGCGGAAGTTCCGGTTGATCTCGAAGACCTTCTCCAGGCCGCCGACCACACAGCGCTTCAGGAACAGTTCCGGCGCGATACGCAGGAACAACTCCATGTCCAGGGCATTGGAATGGGTGACGAACGGGCGTGCCGCCGCGCCGCCGTGGATGGTCTGCAGCATCGGGGTCTCGACCTCGAGGAAGCCGCGGCGCTCCAGCGCGGTGCGCAGCGCGCGGACCACGTTCACGCGGGTACGGGCCATTTCCCTGGCCTCGGGACGCACGATCAGGTCGACGTAGCGCTGCCGGACGCGCGACTCCTCGTTCATCTCCTTGTGCGCGACCGGCAGCGGCCGCAGCGACTTGGCCGCCATCGACCAGGAATCGGCCATCACGCTCAATTCACCGGTCCGCGAGGAGATGACCTCACCGTGCACGAACACGAAGTCACCGAGGTCCACATCGGACTTCCAGGCGGCCAGCGCGTCGGCGCCGACGCCGTTGAGGCTGATCATCGCCTGCAGCTTGGTGCCGTCGCCCTCCTGCAGGGTGGCGAAGCAGAGCTTGCCGGTATTGCGGACGAAAATGACGCGGCCCGCGATGCCGGCCTGCAGACCGGTCTGGGTATCGGGCTCCAGATCCGGGTAGGCGGCCCGAATTTCGGCCAGCGTGTGCGTGCGGGGCACCACCACCGGATAGGCCTCACCGCCCTCGGCGAGCAGCCGTTCCCGCTTGTCCCGGCGAATCCGCATCTGCTCGGGAACATCGCTGTCCACGGCGGAACTGACGGCGCGGCCGGTATCGGCGGGGTTAGGGGTGCTCACATCCGATAACAGTAGCGTGCGCCGGAAATGCTCCGCCGCCTCCCCGCGAATTCTGCGGGCCGTTCGCAAACTCGCACCACTGCTCTCGGTCTCACCCCGGGCGCATCACGGCTGGGAGGTGGTTGGGGAGTTACCCATGTACCCACCTCATTCAGTGAGGCATCTCACTGAGCTGCGCCGAATCTATAGTGCGGCCAGCGCATTCACCTCACGGGCAAAGTGCGGCGCCCCCACCGCGACGGTCAACAACCCCGCCGACTTCAGTGCCTGGTAGCCGCCGATGAGATCGGTGGCGCGGTGCAAACCGAGCTGCTGCAACGACGCCGCGGCCAAACTCGAGGTGTAGCCCTCCGAGCAGAAGATGATCCATTCCACGTCGTGGTCGACGGCCAGCGACAAACGCGCCGACGAGGTCGGGTCGAGGCGCCATTCCAGGACATTGCGTTCGATGACCAGCGCACCCGGTAGGGAACCCTCACGAACTCGCTGCGCGGCCGGGCGGATGTCCACCAGAATCGCGCCCCTGGCCAATGCGGCGGACAGGTCGTAGACGTAGAGCCTGCGTAGGTCGGCGCGGGCGTTCTCGAGCATCTGATCAATCGTCAAACGACTCATCACAGGTCACCTTCGGGCTGGTCGGTGAGGACGGTTTTGGTTCGCCGCAAGGTGCCGTGTCCGGTCACCTCGTAATAGGACATCGCCGACAACGGCGGGGAATAGGCGTGCACGCTCAGCGTGGGATCCAGCGGGCCGACGGATTCGGCGGCGGCGGGCGCCCGCACCACGTCGTGTACCCAGCCGATCGGGAACGAGGCCTGATCGCCGGCGGCGAGCGTGCGCCTGCGTAACTCCGAACCATTCCAGCGGAATTCCGAGAGCGCGCCGCTGAGCACGGTGAGCGCGCCCAGCGAACCGGCGTGATCGTGCAATTCGGTGGATTTCCCCGGCGTCCAGCTGATCAGCCAGACATCGACCTCGTCGTCGGCGATCAGCCGGGTGGCCCACCGTTCCTCCGTCGGCCAGACGCCGTCGGCGGGCAGCAGGTGATCGTAGCGACCGGCGAGGACGTCTTCGGCGCCCTCGTCGGTGAGTCGCAGCAGGTCAGCGGGCCGCAGCCGGGTCGGCAACGCCGAAGCCACCGCCCGGTCGAGCGGGGGTGTCGCCGAGTAGCCGTCGCGGGCGGACGTCAGGGAAAGGACAGAAGAACGCATGAGCGAATCTCCAGGAGGTGCGAAACGGTCGAGGGGAAAACGTCAGCCTCGAACGGTCGAGGCAGGTCAGCCTCGACAACACTCCTGGGTGCTCACACGGAAGGACACGAGCGTGAGTTTAGCAGTTGACGCGCGCTCCGGCGAAAATGACCTGCGCCACAGTCACTTCTTGTTGCGTTCGTAGACGTGGCGCAACCCGGTCAGCGTCAGGTGCGGCTCGTGCTGATCGATGGTCTCCGATTCCGGCACGATCAGCGGCGCGCCCGCGCCCGTCGCGACCACGGTGACATCGGTCCCAGCGAAGGCGTCGAACTCGTCGCGGATGCGATCGATCAGACCGTCGACCAGGCCGGCGAAACCGAAGACGGCGCCGGACTGCATGCATTCCATGCTGTTCTTGCCCAGCACCGAGCGCGGGCGGGTCAGTTCCACCCGGCGCAGCGCGCTGCGCTCGACCAGCGCCTCGGTGGAGATCTCCACGCCGGGCGCGATCACACCGCCGAGGAACTCACCCTTGGCCGAGACCAGGTCGACGCAGATGGCGGTGCCGAAATCGACCACGATCGCCGGACCGCCGAAGCGGCGGTAGGCCGCCAGGCAGTTGACGATGCGGTCGGCGCCGACCTCCTTCGGGTTGTCCACCAGCAGCGGGATACCGGTCCGCACGCCGGGTTCGACCAGCACATGCGGCACGTGCGCCCAGTAGCGCGCGAGCATGGTGCGCAGCTCGCGCAGCACCGGCGGCACCGTCGACAAGGCCGAGACGCCGACCACCTGGTCGAGCTCGGCACCGACCAGGCCACGCACCTGCATGGCGAACTCGTCGGCGGTGAGCAGCGGATTGGTGTGGATGCGCCAGTGCCGCGCCAGTGTCGCGTGCTCGCCGCTGCCGGTGAACAGGCCCAGTTCGATCCCGGTGTTGCGGACGTCGATCGTCAGCAGCATCGCTGTCCCCCCGCCGCGCTCAGGCGAACGACAGGGAGCGCGGGGAGGTCAGGCCGGAACCCTCGGGCGCGTGCGCCGGGTCCGAACCGAGCTCCACCGGGCGGTTGCGGTCGTCGACGAAGACCACCTTGGGGTCGTAGTCGCGCAGCTCCTGCTCGTCCATCTGGCCGTAGGCGATCAGGATGACCAGGTCGCCGGGGTGCACGAGATGGGCGGCGGCGCCGTTGATCCCGATCACGCCCGAACCGCGCTCGCCGGCGATGACGTAGGTCTCCAGCCGGGCGCCGTTGTCGATGTCGACGATGCAGACCTGCTCGCCCTCGAGCAGATCGGCGGCGTCGAGCAGGTCCTGGTCGACGGTCACCGAGCCCACGTAGTGCAGGTCGGCGTGGGTCACCGTGGCACGGTGGATCTTCGACTTCATCATGGTGCGCAACATCGTCGTCGCCTTTCTCAGTTCGCCTGCGCGGCAGGCAGGGAGTTCGCGTCGGGGTGCCCGTCGATCTGGGCGCCGAGAACAATCGGGGCATTGTCGATCAGGCGGGTGTCGCCGACCTTGGCGGCGACGAGCAACCGGGCATTGCCCGCGGTGGGCGCGGGGCCCAGGTTGCTGTCGCGCAGTTCGAGGTAGTCCACGTCGAGACCGTCGACGGCGTCGAGGACGGCGCGCGCCGCCTGCACGACCGCCTCCGGGCCGAGGCCGGCGGCGTGCCTGCCCGCGGCCAGCGCGGCCGACAGGCCGAGCGCCGACTCTCGCTGGGTGGCGTCGAGGTAGCGGTTGCGCGAGGACAGCGCCAGACCGTCGGGCTCGCGGACCGTCGGGTAGGCGACGATCTTCACGTCCATGTTCAGGTCGCGGACCATCTGCCGGATCAGCGTGAGCTGCTGGTAGTCCTTCTCGCCGAAGTACGCCTCGGAGGCGTGCGCGATATTGAGCAGCTTCGCGACGACGGTGAGCATGCCCGCGAAGTGCGTCGGCCTGCTGCCGCCCTCGAGCTCGGCGCCGATCGGGCCGGGCAGCACCGTGGTGCGCGGGCCCTCGGGGTACATGTCGGAGACCGACGGCGCGAACACCAGGTCGACACCCTCGTGCCGGAGCAGTTCGAGGTCGGCGTCGAGGGTGCGCGGGTAGGCGTCGAGATCCTCGTTCGCGCCGAACTGCAGCGGGTTGACGAAGATCGACACGATCACGACCTGATTGGTCAGCTTGGCCTGGCGGACCAGCTGCAGGTGGCCCTCGTGCAGCGCGCCCATGGTCGGCACGAAACCGATCGTGCGGCCCGCGCCGCGCAGCGCCTTGGTCACCGTGTCGACGACCTCGGGGCTGTGGTGGACGGTCAGCACGCCGGGCTTGTACGCGCCGGTGGCCCGCGCGCCGCCCTGGTGGTGGTGCACTTCTCTGGGTTCCATCAGTGGCCTTCCTTGGCGAGCAGGTCCAGCAGGGCCGGATTGGTCTGGGCGAGTTCGGCGGTGCGCAGCGACATCGCGCGATAGGCGGCGGCCAGGCGCTCGTCCACCGCGGCCAGGGCGGACAGGTGCGCGGCGACCGCGTCGACGTCACCGCGCGCGACCGGGCCGGTCAGCGCGGACTTGCCGCGGCGCAGCGCGTTGTCCAGCGCGGCGGAGACGAGCGGGGCGAGCAGGCGCTCGGGCAGGCCGCCCGGTTGATCGTCGACCACCGGCTGACCGAGCAGGCCCGGCCCGTCCATGGCCGCGCGCAGGGCGGTGACCGCGTCGACGATGACCGTGACCAGGTGATTGGCACCGTGCGCGAGGGCGGCGTGGTACAGCGTGCGCTGCCCCTCGGCCACCTTCACCGGCTCGCCGCCCATCTCGATGACCAGCGCCTGGCCGATCGCGTAGCCGACCTCGTCGGCGGCGGTGACGCCGAAGCAGGCGTTGGCGAGGCGGTCGATGTCCTCGTCGTGGCCGGTGAAGGTCATCGCGGGGTGGATGGCCAGGCCGAGCGCGCCCTGCTCGGTGAGCGGCGCGAGCACGCCGACGCCGTGCGCGCCCGCGGTGTGCACCACGATCGTGCCGGGACGCACGACCCCGGCACTCGCCAGGCCGCGGACCAGCCCGGCCAGCTCGGCGTCGGGGACGGCGAGCAGCAGCAGCTCGCTGCGCTGGGCGATCTGCTCCACCGGCAGGATCTGCGAATCGGGCAGCCGCGTGCGCGCCCGGTGCACCGAGGCATCGGAGATCGCGGCGACACCGAACACCACGTGACCGGCTCGCTCGAGCGCGACACCGAGCGCCGAACCCACCCGTCCCGCCGAGACGATTCCCACCGTCAGTCGTGCGGGCGCAGGGTCGACACCCACGTTCGCGCCATCGGAATTGACACTTCTCGAGGTCAACACTGTCCTCTCGATTTGCGTTCCAGTCCCGCAGTGCGGGTACCGGACGTTACGGATCGAGAATATCGGGCGGTCCCGCCACGCCGCCACGGCACCACCGCGTGATCTACGACTCGTTCGCCACCTGCGGCGATGCCGGAAAACGACAAACCGCCCGCGCCGGTGCGGCGCGAGCGGTTCGATGCCGGTGCGTCAGCTGCGTGCGCCGGACTCCGACTGGAGGTTGGCCATGATGTCGGCGACCGATAGGCGCGGGGCGCCCTCTTCCTCGGCGCGGCGGCGGCGACGGGAGCTGGTGCCGACGGTCGGGGTGGGGTCGGCGGGCTTGGGTGCGGCCGGGGCCTCGGCGGCGGGCTCGGGCGGGACGGGGGTGCTGTCTGCCGGAACGCCGACGGGCTCGGCGGACGCCGGGTCACCGGGCGTGCCGGTGTCGGTGGGCTCGGTGGTCGTGCCGTTCGTCGCGGCGCTGTCGGTCGGCGAGCCGTTGGCGGTGTTCGCCGGGGCGTTGTCGGTGATCGTCGCGCCGAATTCGTCGACCTTGCGGGTGTTCGGGGCCGACAGGCGGGGCGGCGGGGTCTTGCCGTTCGACGGCGGCGGGGCGGGCGCGGCAGGCTGCGGGGCCGGCGGTGGTGTCGGGGCGGGCTGCGGTGCCTCGGCCTGCTGGGCCTCGGCGTAGTCGTCGAGCTGGACGGCGGAGGTCTCGGCGGTGACCGGGTCGTCGTAGGGGTCGGCGAAATTGGCCGAAACCGGCTGCATGAAGACGGGTTTCAGCGCGCTGGGCGGTTGCTGCCACGGGCCGAACCAGGCGGCATTGGCATCCACCGGGCTATCGGCGTAATCGTGGTCAGCGTCGTCGAACGCGTCGAAGCCACCGGCGGGCAGGGCGTCGATGCGGACCGCGTCGGCCTGCAGCGCAGGCTGCTCGTCGGGCAGCGGGCCGTCGAAGAGGACCTGCAGGTTCTGGCGGAGCAGGGTGAGTTCGGCGCGCAGCGCGGCGATCTCGGAGGCGTCGGCGCCGACTTCGGCGCGCACGCGCGCCTCCACACCCATCTCGTATTCGCGGCGCGCGTTGATCTCGCGTTCGAGCTGCAACTCGTACACCGTCTGGAGATCGCGCACCTTCGCCTTGTCGACCGCGGCGTCCTTGCGGTACCGAGTCGCCGCGAGCGCGCCGATCACCGCCGCCCACAGGGCCGCTACCAGGCCTACTCGAACGTATTGGACGTTCTCGCTGAAGATCAGGAAAACGCTTGCTGTCAGACCGAGCAGGATGAGCACGCCGATGAAGAGCTTTCCCGCGTCGTCCCGCCGTCGACGGGGCGGAGTGCTACGGGAGGGTGAAACCATGTGGGCCAGGGTAGCCGGAAAGTGCTGGTCGGCCCACCGAACTCGGCGGTGATTCCATCCGCAAGTTGCTAGGTGGTAGCGGGTTCGTCCGGTGGTTCCTCGGGGGCCCGGCAGCAATACTCCAGCCACAAAGCCGCAGCAACCAGGGCGGAACCGGCGAGCAGGCCGACGACCGCGCCCGGCGAATCCGCGGCGGCCGCCGTCAGGGTGCCGCGCTGTGGGAATACCCACAGTAGGAAGCCCAGCCACACACCCGCCGCCAGCGAGCCAACCTGCATCGAGGCCTTCGCCAGCGCGGCCGCGCGCGCGACATTGATCGGATGCAGTTCGTTCGGGCCGTCCCCGATCTTCTCGTCGGCGATCTTGGCCTTGATGACGAACCCGAGCGCCGCCTCGATCGCGGCGACCGGGAGCAGCGACGCGCCCGCCGCGACCGAGATGGTCGGGAAGGTCGAATACGCGAAACGGGTGGCGACCCAGGCGATCGCCGCGGCGACCACCACATTGAGCGCCAGATCGAGCACCCTGGTCGGCTTCAGCACGGGTGAGTGCTCTCGTCCCGCAACACCAACTCGGTACGCACGACCCCGGCGCGCTCGGCCGGGTCGAGGCCGGCCAGCAGCTCGGCGATCGGCACGTCGACACCGTCGACCCGCAGCCGCGCCGACGGCTCGACATCGAGCCACGGGACCAGCACGAACGCCCGGTTGTGCGCCTGCGGATGGGGCAGGATCAGCGCGGGATCGGTGGCGCGGACGACGGCGGCACCGGTGGCGTCGGTGCAGGCGACCACGTCGACGTCGAGGGTGCGCGCCCCCCACCGGACTTCCCTGACCCGCCCCGACGCCTGCTCGAGGTCCTGCCCGAACCGCAGCCAGGCGTAGTCGTCGAAGGCCGGATCCTCGGCCACCACAACGGCATTGAGGTAGTCGTCCTGTTCGACACCGCCCCACGGCGCGGTGGTGTAGACCGGCGAGACCGCGAGCACCCGCTCCCCCAGCGCGGCGACGACGTCGCGCAGGTGCGCGAGCCGGTCGCCCAGGTTCGAGCCGATCGACAGGACGGCGCGACTCATCGGCGCGGCCCCGGCTCGGTCGTGCGGTACCGCGTCGCCACCACCCGCACGTCGGCGAAGGTGTGCGGGATCGGTGCGGACGGCTTGTGCACCACGGCTTCCACCGCCTCGATCCGCGGATCGGTCATCACGTCGTCGGCGATCTCGGAGACCACGGTCTCGATCAGATCGCGCGGCGGACCGGCGACGATGTTCACCGCGCGTTCGGCGAGCGCGCCGTAGTCGACGGTGTCGGCCAGGTCGTCGGAGGCGGCGGCCGCGGCGAAATCGACCCACACCGTCAGGTCGACGACGAACTCCTGACCGTCGCGGCGCTCGAAGTCGAACACGCCGTGCCTGCCGAACACGCGCAGGCCGCGCAGCTCGATCCGCGAGGTCGCGGACCGGCCGGCGGGCGGTGGCAGCAGCGGTGAGGTCATCGGGTGGCTCCTCGGGCGGCAGTGGCTCGGCGCCACGCGTCGACAACGGCGATCGCGTCCAGCGAGGCACGCACATCGTGCACCCGCACACCCCACGCGCCCTGGCTGGCGGCGATCGCCGAGACCGCGGCGGTGGCCGTCTCCCTGCCGTCCGGCGGACGCGGGCCGGACTCGTCGGCCAGCAGCGCGCCGAGGAAACGTTTCCGGGAGGCGCCGATCAGGATCGGCAGGCCGTCCGCGATCAGCTCGGGCAGCGCGCCGAGCAGTTCCCAGTTGTGCTCGGCGTTCTTGGCGAAGCCGAGGCCGGGGTCCAGGATCAGCCGTTCGGGGGCGACACCGGCGGCGACGGCCAGCTCGACCTGGGCGGCGAGCTCGGCGCGCACCTCGGCGACGACATCGTCGTAGTGGTCGGCCGGACCGGTGTGGCGGTAGTCGGCGCCCGCGCGCCAGTGCATGAGGATCCACGGCACGCCGGACTCGGCGACGACCTTCACCATGTTCGGGTCGGCACGCCCACCGGAGACGTCGTTGACCACCGAGACACCGGCCTCCAGGGCCGCCTCGGCGACCTCGGCGCGCATGGTGTCGACGCTGGTCGGCACCCCCGCGGCGACCAGGCCGCGGATCACCGGTGCCACCCGGCCCGCCTCGGTGGCCGGGTCGACCCGGTCGGCGCCCGGCCTGGTCGACTCACCGCCGACGTCGATGATGTCGGCGCCCGCCGCATGCAGCGCGACACCGTGCGCGATCGCGAGTTCGGGATCGAGATAGCGACCACCGTCGGAGAACGAATCCCCGGTCACGTTCACCACACCCATGACCACACACGAGCGGCCGTCCCGCGGCGCGGTCACGAGGTGCTCGCTCATTTGCGCAGGATCAGGTCCAGCGCCTCGGCGCGCGAGGCGGCGTTGGTCTGCAGCAGGCCGCGCACCGCCGAGGTGGTGGTGCTCGCGCCCGGCTTGCGGATGCCGCGCATGGCCATGCACAGGTGCTCGGCCTCGATCACCACGATCGCGCCGCGCGGGTCCAGCCTGCGCATGACCGCGTCGGCGATCTGGCTGGTCAGCCGCTCCTGCACCTGCGGGCGCTTGGCGTACAGGTCGACGACGCGTGCCAGCTTGGACAGGCCGGTGACCCGGCCGTGGGTGCCGGGGATGTAGCCGACGTGCGCGACGCCGTGGAAGGACACCAGGTGGTGCTCGCAGGTCGAGAACATCGGGATGTCGCGGACCAGCACGAGCTCCTGGTGACCCTCGTCGAAGGTCGTCGCCAGCACCTCGTCGGGCTCGGTGTAGAGCCCGGCGAACATCTCCCGGTAGGCACGCGCCACCCGGGCGGGCGTGTCGAGCAGACCGGGACGGTCCGGATCCTCGCCGACCGCGAGCAGCAGTTCCCTGACGGCGCGCTCGGCCCGGTCCTGGTCGAACGGACGACCGGTGGCCAGCGCCGTCAGGTCCGTCGGGCTCGTCGAGCCGAGTTCGCCGTCGGCGATCGACCCGTTCCCTGTTGGCTCAGCGACCTTCTTGTTGGCCGACACTTCTCCGCACCTCCACATGTCGACGCCGGTGATCGTCCGGCATCCGACGGTCGAGCGTAGTTGGCCGCTGGTCAGCGGCGGCCGTTCGGCCCTTCCCAGTCGTTGTTCTCCGGATCGGTGCCGGGCTGCTGCGGCGGCGCGGCGGGCGGCTCACCCCACGGCTGGAAGCCACCGGCGTGCCGCGGCTGCTCCGGCTGACCCCACGCGTTGCCCTGACCCTGCGGGGCCTGCGGCGGCTGGGGCTGCTGCGGCTCGTCACGCGGCGGCCAGCCGGGCGCCGACCAGCCTGCCGGGGCGCCGTAGTCGGGCCGCGAACCGTGCGTGCCCTGCTGCCGCGGGATCGCCTGGGTGGGTGCGGCGGGCAGCGGATAGCCGCTGGCGGGCGGAGCGGGCTGGCCGTACTGCGGCGGCTGCGCCGGGTAGCCGTTGGCGGGTTCCAGCGGGGCACCGGCGGGCACCGGAGCGGGCTGCACCGGCGGCCACGGCTCGCCGCGCTCGGCGGCCAGCTCGCCCGGGGTCTTCACCGGGGGCTTGTCGGACGGATGACGGTCACCGAAGTCGTTGAACGCGGTGATCCGCGGCCGCTTCTCGACCCCGGCCAGCACCTCTTCGAGGTCCTTGCGGTGCAGGGTCTCGCGCTCGAGCAGCGCGGTCGCCAGCGCGTCGAGCTGCTCGCGGTACTCGCTCAGGATCGACCAGGCCTCGGTGTGCGCGGCCTCGATCAGGTTGCGCACCTCCTCGTCGATCTCGCGGGCCACCTCGTGCGAGTAGTCCGAGCCCTGGCCCATCGAGCGGCCCAGGAACGGGTCGCCCTGCTCCTGGCCGTAGCGGACCGCGCCGAGGCGGGCGCTCATGCCGTACTCGGTGACCATGCCGCGCGCGATCTTGGTCGCCTGGTCGATGTCGGAGGACGCGCCGGTCGTCGGCTCGTGGAACACCAGTTCCTCGGCCGCGCGGCCGCCCATCGCGAACACCAGCCGGGCGATCATCTCCGAGCGGGTCATCAGGCCCTTGTCGTCCTCGGGCACCGTCATGGCGTGGCCGCCGGTGCGGCCGCGGGCCAGGATGGTGACCTTGTAGACCGGCTCGATGTCGGGCATCGCCCAGGCCGCCAGGGTGTGGCCGCCCTCGTGGTAGGCGGTGATCTTCTTCTCGTGCTCGCTGATGATCCGGCTCTTGCGGCGCGGACCGCCGATGACACGGTCGACCGACTCCTCCAGCGACTCACCGGTGATGACCGAGCCGTGCTCACGCGCGGTGAGCAGCGCGGCCTCGTTGATGACGTTGGCCAGATCGGCGCCGGACATGCCGACGGTGCGCTTGGCCAGACCCTCGAGGTCGGCGTCGGGCGAGATCGGCTTGCCCTGCGAGTGCACCCGCAGGATCGCGCGGCGACCGGCCAGGTCGGGGTTGCCGACCGGGATCTGCCGGTCGAACCGGCCCGGCCGCAGCAGCGCGGGGTCGAGGATGTCGGGGCGGTTGGTCGCCGCGATCAGGATGATGCCGGTGCGGTCACCGAAGCCGTCCATCTCGACGAGCAGCTGGTTGAGGGTCTGCTCACGCTCGTCGTGGCCGCCGCCGAGGCCGGCGCCGCGCTGGCGGCCGACCGCGTCGATCTCGTCGACGAAGATGATGCAGGGGCTGTTCTGCTTGGCCTGCTCGAACAGGTCACGCACGCGCGAGGCGCCGACACCGACGAACATCTCGACGAAGTCCGAACCGGAGATGGTGAAGAACGGGACGCCCGCCTCACCGGCGACAGCGCGCGCGAGCAGCGTCTTACCGGTACCGGGGGGACCGTAGAGCAGCACGCCCTTCGGGATCTTCGCGCCCAGCGCCTGGTAGCGGGCCGGATTCTGCAGGAAGTCCTTGATCTCGTACAGCTCTTCGACGGCCTCGTCGGCGCCGGCCACATCGGCGAACGTGGTCTTGGGCATGTCCTTGGACAGCTGTTTGGCCTTCGACTTACCGAAGCCCATCATGCCGCCGCGACCACCGCCCTGCATGCGCGACATCACGAAGATGAACAGGCCGACCAGCAGCACCATCGGCACGATGAACAGCAGCAGCTGCGACAGCCAGCTCTCCTGCTTGACCACCGTGTCGTACTTCGCGCCGGACTGCTGCACCGCGTCGAAGATCTGCGCCGAGGTCTCCCCGCCGCCCGGATACTTGGCGACGATCTTGGTGTTGTTGTTCGTCGCCTCGTTGCCGTTGTTCAATTCGATGCGGAGCTGCTGCTCCTTGTCATCGATCTGGACGTTCTTGACGTTGGCTTTGTCGTTCAGCTGGCTGAGCGCCACGGAGGTGTCGACACTCTCCCAGCCGCGCGTGTCATCGCTGAGAAAGCTGAACAGCCAGATCATCAGCATGATGCCCGAGATGATCGCCAGGGTGCGAAACACTGTCTTGCGGTTCATAGAGCGTCGGCCGGACGGCCCAGTCCTTTCCGGTTATTTCTCCGGGTGTGCCTAGCGAAGCGTCGAGATCGGCGGGTTTCGGATGCGGACATGCCACGTTACCGCGTACGGTCTAGTTCGATACATCGCGCAGTTCGGCTGCTGGTGCAGTTGCACTGGGCAACGTTCAGAGCTGGGGAACGGTTCCCGAAAGCTCCGAACGCGTTGTTGCAAGTGGCCACAATCATGTCATGCCCGCCTTATCGTGGGCGACGACACAACTACAGCGCAGGGGGTATGGACATCGTCGAGCTACGAACACCCACAGCGATTCTGCGCCACGGCCGTGGACGTCTCACCGTTCTGCGGCCGGGTACCGATGGCGAACGGGTTCTCGATGTTCCCATCGCCGACCTGCTCAAAGTGCGTCTGAACCGGCGCGCCGACGACGCGGTGGTGATCGAGATCTACCTGCGTTATCCCACCCCGGTGCTCACCGGCGTGCCCGCCGACCGTACCCCGCTGCCGGTCCTCATCGCCGAACACGACGTGCCCGCCGCGCTCGGCATCGTCGACCGGATCAACGACCAGATCATGGCCACCCAGCGTATCGACGTCGCCGCGCCCGACCTCACCCCGCCCGCGCCCGAGTGGGGCAAGTCGGGACCGGTCCGGGCCGATGTCGAGCGCGCGGTGCGCCGGATGGCGCCGCGCAAGGAGGCCCGCTCGGCGGTCAACGCGCTGCACCGCTACGTCACCCCCGACGAGTACGTGCTCGAGACCGCGATCGCCGTCGCCGCGCCGCCCGCGGGCACCGGCACCGGTCTGCTCGCGGCGACCACCACCCGGCTGCTGTTCATCTCCATCGGCAGCGGCGAGCGCTACGCCCACGAACTGGCCGTCGCCGCGATCCTCGGCGCCCGCACGGTCGACGGCGCGCGCTCGGCGCCCGGCGAGGTCGACACCAGGCACGGCGGCTCGGGCATGGACGTCAGCGACGGCAACCGGACGTTGCATTTCGCCGGCGTCGACCGCGCCGACACCGAACGGGTGACCTGCGCGGTCAACTTCGCCGTGCGCAGGCAGGCCGCCGACGGCGCGGCCGGGCCCGCCGACCCCGGCGTGTCCCAGCTCTACGCGGAGTGGGAGCTGCTGGTCGAGCGGCACTCGCTCGGCATGGTCGACGACACCCAGTTCCAGCGCTACGGCCGCGGCATCCTGCGCAGCCTCTGACCCGACCGGCCGGGCCGAACGTTCAGTTCGGTTCGGCCGCTTCGGTTTCGGTCTTCTGCTCGGGCTCGTTCAGCTCGATCCGGCGCCACGGGCTGGTCGGGCGGGTCCACAGCCGTAGCAGTTCCATCCGGCGGTCCACGCCGCCGTTCTTGAGCTCGGCGAGGTCCTCGGTGGCCTGCCAGTAGGTCCAGCCGGCCAGGTAGGCGTCGCCGAACTGCCGCCAGTTGCGGTAGCGGCGCTGGGCGGGCGCGAGCGCGCGCATGCAGTACTCCCACGCGACATCGGCATCGATGTAGCCGGCGGTGAACGCCATCCGGGCGACCGCGACGACGCGGGCCAGGTCCCAGGCGGAGATGTCGTTGGGCAGCGGGCGGGCCAGGTGGTCGGTGAAACCGATCTTGATGGCCTGGGCCCAGATGTCGTAGTCGCGGACCAGGGCCTCGGGGTTGTCCATGCCGCGGAACGAACCGACCTGACGGAGGAAGGCGCGGTGCCGGTCGGCGCGCTCGCCGAAGCGGTCGCGCTCGCTGGCGTTGATCGAGGCCATCACCAGCGGGTGCACCAGGGAGTAGAGCGGCGCGTGCATGCCCTCGAGGAGCTGTTCCATCGACGCGCGCGCCTCGGTGCCGTCGGTGATGCCCCACGCGCCGGTGAGGGTGTCGATGGCGAGTTCGCGGCGATCGCCGAGCGGGTGCTCGCGCTCGGGGCCGAGCAGCATCGCGTCGTGGAAGGCGTCCCAGCGGGTGGAGTAGAAGGCGCCGAGCGCCAGCGCGCGAAGTTCATCGTCGCTCACACCGGCTCCGGACCAGTGGTCTTCCTCGCGGCCGTCCAGTTCCGGGTAGGGAAAGGTGGTCAGCGCTGGTACTCCCCTGGCAGGCATGCGGCCGAGTCTAGTGCGGCGGGTGCCGTCCTGGGCCTAGGAGCGAATCTCCTTTCTTGGCCTGCCGTGACCTGCCACACAGGTCTATGGTTCTGACATGTGTAGAAATATCACCGTCTTGCGTGGTCTGGAGCCTGCCGCCACCGAGCAGGAGATCTACGCTGCCGCCTTGCAATACGTGCGCAAAGTCGGCGGCATCTCCGGGCTGAGCAGCACCACCAAACCCGCGGTCGACAAGGCCGTCGCGGCCATCGCCGCGGCCACGACGACGCTGCTCGCCGAACTACCCGATCGCCGGGTCCCGCCGCCCACCGAACCGCCGCTGCGCCGGATCGCGGCCAGGGACGGCGCGGTTCAGGAGACCCCGTAGGCGGCGACGCAATCCAGCGCCACCTCCAGCGCGAGCGCGCGCTCGGACACCGGGTGTCCGAGGATCTCCTCCACCCGGGTGATCCGGTAGCGCACCGTGTTCTTGTGCACGCCGAGCGTGCGCGCGGCTTCCTCCGGGCTGCGCTGCGCGCGCAGGTAGGCGTGCAGGGTCGCGCGTAGCCGCGTCGCGACCGGATCGGTTCCGGTGAGCCCGCGCAGTTCGCGGGCGATGAGCCCACGCATCGCGGCCGTGTCGATCCCGGCCAGATAGGCGATCTCGACCTCGCGGTAACTGGTGACCGCGCCCGTGCCACGTTCGGCGACCCGGCGCGCCGCGACGGCCTCCCGATGACTGGCGACGAACCCGTCGACGTGCGCGCCGGGCAGCCCGAACGCCACCCGCACCGGCGCCACCACCTCGCAGCGCGCGATCCGCTCGGCGAGCTCGGCGTCGTCCTCGATCGCCGCCCAGGCCCACAGCCCGCTGGCGCTGGCCGCGACGGTGAGCAGGCCGGTGGCGCCGAGCGCGGTGGCGATCCTGGTCGCGGTGCGGTCGAGCAGGCCGTCGGGTTCCTCGCCCGCCGCGTCGCCGGTCCAGAGCAGGAACGCCAGATGACGTTGCGCGAGCCGGTAGCCCAGGACGATCGCGGCCTGGTCGACGTCGACCGACGTGCCCGCCAGCAGCGCGCGCACCAGCTCGGTGCGGGTGTTGAGGGCATCGCGCAGCACCCGCTCGCGCTCGGCCATGAAGGTGCCGGTGAGCTGCTCGATCGACAGGCCCATCCAGGTGGCCGTGCGGTCGAACAGGCGCAGCATGACCGCCCGTTCCAGATCCGGCGGCACCTGCCCCTCGTCGACGGTCTCGGTCATCACCGCGAGCGTCTCGGCGAAACCCGCCTGGTAGGCGCGCAGCAGGACCCGGATATCGAGGCCGCGGCGGGCGATCGTCCTGGCGAGGACGTGCGCTTCCTCTGGCAGGACGAGGTCGTCGCTGTCGGTGGCGAGGCCGCCGAGGACCACCCTGGCGTGCGCGCGGGTGCTGGCGGCCAGGTCACGGCGCAGATCAGGGTCGTCGAGTTCGGGCGACCCGGCAAGCACGGCCGCGTCGAGCCGGGCCAGGATCCGGTCCATCGACTGTGTGCGCAGCAGATCGAACACGAACTCGGCGAACCAGCCGCGCACCTGTTCGCTGATTTGTTCTCCAGACACCAAAAATCCCGATTTCGTTGACGTGAACGGCCAAGAATCCGCGCTCTCATTGTGCCAGGCTGATAGTTGGTGAACTGATTCACACAACGCAGTGGGGAGCACGACAGTGACCGAACTCGACCAGACCGCCGCGGCCGATGCCCAGGTGATCGCGGTACACAATCCGGCGACCGGTGAGCAGACCGGCTCGGTGCCGATCGTCGCGCCGGACGAGGTGGCGGCCGCGGTCCGGGAACTGCGCCTCTACCAGCCCGAATGGGAGGCGATCGGCCCCGAGGGCCGCAAGAAGTGGCTGCTGAAGATGCAGGACTGGATGATCGACAACACCGAGCATCTGGCCGCGGTCCTGCAGTCCGAGACCGCCAAGCCGCGCGTCGACGCGCTCATCGACCCGGCCTTCGCCGTGGATCTGCTCGGCTACTACGCGCGCAGGGCCGGCAAGTTCCTCGCCGACGAGCATCCCTCCCCGCACAGCCCGCTGGCCCGGGTGAAGTCGCTGACCGTGGCCTACCGGCCGTACCCGGTCGTCGGCGTGATCACGCCGTGGAACTTCCCGCTCGCGATGCCCGCGATCGACGTGTTCCCCGCGCTGGCGGCCGGCGCCGCGGTGATCCTCAAGCCGTCGGAAGTGACCCCGCTGTCGGCGGTCGAGCTGGCCCGCGGCTGGGCCGAGATCGGCGCGCCGCCGGTGTTCAAGGTGGTCACCGGCGCGGGCGCGACCGGCGCGGCCGTCGTCGAGAACGCCGACTACATCCAGTTCACCGGCTCCACCGCGACCGGGCGCAAGATCGCGACCGCCTGCGCGGAGCGGATGGTGCCCTACAGCCTCGAACTCGGCGGCAAGGATCCGGCGATCGTGCTGGCCGACGCCGACATCGATCGCGCCGCGCACGGCATCGCCTTCGGCGGCATGTTCAACGCCGGGCAGGTCTGCATCTCGGTGGAGCGGGTCTACGTGGAGGCGCCGGTCTACGACGAGTTCGTCACCAAGCTGACCGCCGCCGTCGCCGCCCTGCGCCAGGGCGAGGACGGGCGCGAATCGAAGAACGACGTGGGCGCGCTGGCCAACGAGAACCAGGTGCGGATCGTGCAGCGCCATGTCGACGAGGCGATCGCGGCGGGCGCGCGGGCGACCACCGGCGGCAAGCGCACCGGGGTCGGCACGTTCTTCGAGCCGACCGTGCTCGTCGATGTCGACCATTCGATGTCGTGCGTCGCCGAGGAGACCTTCGGCCCGACGCTGCCGGTGATGAAGGTGGCCGACGAGGCCGAGGCGATCCGGCTGGCCAACGATTCGATCTACGGCCTGTCGGCGTCGGTGTGGACCGGCGACAAGGCGCGTGGCGAACGGGTGGCCCGGCAGCTGAACGCGGGCGCGGTCAACATCAACGACGTGTTCTCGAACCTGTTCAACCCGGCGATGCCGATGGGTGGCTGGGGCCTGTCCGGCGTCGGCGCGCGCTGGGGCGGGGCGGCGGGCCTGCGCAAGTACTGCCGCGCGCAGGCGATGACCAAGCCGAAGCTGCCCACCATGGGCAAGGAACTGTTCTGGTACCCGTACGACATGAACAAGCTGGTCATCGCGGTGGGCGCGATGCGGGCCGCCGGTGCGCGCGGCATCCGCCGCATCGACCTTCCCGCGGTCTGGCGGCTCAAGAGCGGTCGATGAGCACCGCCCGCCGCATGCGCTGAGGCGGCGAATCCGGCCGTGCGCGCACCGCGCGTCACGGCCGGATTCCACCCACCGAAACCTGTTTGTGACGAAACTCACTGCATTGCAGGGTTTCCCGCACGGACAGTGGTCAGCGGTCTGTTTCATCGCCCGACGGCGTCGCCGGGGCGCACGCCACACCCCACCGAATCGTGTGAGCCCGGACGCATTTCCGCTGGTCAACCGCCCAGCAGTCACACATCCACCGGTCGCCGCCCGGTGCTTGTCCACAAATGACGCCTCAATGATGCAGCGCACCATGTCAGGCCATATGCTGTGCGATACCAACCTGGTGACTGTTTTGATCCACTTACGCGAACTTCCTTGCCCGTTTTGGCTGGAATTTCCCGACCGATTCTGATAGCAAGGTGCTATGGACCCGCATTTGCGCGATCTGCGGTATTTCGTCGCCGTCGCTGAGGAACTGCATTTCACCAACGCCGCCCAGCGGCTGCACATCGCTCAGCCGACGCTCTCACGCCAGATCCGCCAGCTCGAACGCCAGCTCGACGTGGTCCTGTTCGACCGCAACCAGCGCAGTGTCGCCCTGACCGTCGCCGGCAAGGAACTGCTCGAAGGCGCCCGCAAGATCCTGGAGCTGTGGGAGGTGACCAACGTCTCCCTGCAGGAAGCCGGTGAGGTGCTGCGCGTCGGCATCCAGTCCGCCCTCGGCCGCGGCCTGCTCAACGACCTGGAGAGCGCCAGCGGCCACCGCCTGGCCCTGCACGCCGCCTCGTGGAACGACCCGTCCAGCGGCCTGGCGGGCAGGCAGGCCGACCTGGCCCTGGTGTGGCTGCCGCTGCCCGACCCCAATCGCTACCGCTGGCAGGTGCTGCGCACCGAGCCGCGCTGGGTGCTGCTCCCCGAGAACCACCCGCTCGCCGAGCAGGAGACGATCGAGTTCGCCGATCTGCTCGACGAGCCGTTCGTCGCCCTGCCGACCGAGGCGGGCGCGGTCCGCGACTTCTGGCTCGGCAACGACGCCCGCGGCGGCCGCGCGGCCAAGATCGGCGCCGAGGCGGCCACCCCCGAGGACAAGCTCGAGGCCGTGAGCCTGGGCCTGGGCGTGTGCCTGCTCGCCGAGAACAACGTCCCGATGTACCGCTGGCCCGGCCTGACCGCGCGTCCGGTCGCCGGCCTCACCCCGTGTGAGCTGGCGGTGGCGTGGCGCGCCGACGACACCCGGCCGACCATCCTGGAGTTCGCCGGTCGCGCCGTCGACGGCGGCTTCTCCGAACCCCAGCAGCAGCCGCAGCCGATCGCGGTCTAGTTCGACAGTTCCAGTTGGGCGGCGAGGCCGAGCAAGGTGGCCTCGCTGCCGGGCGGACCGGCCAGCTGCGCCGCGAGCGGGGTGTGCGCCTCGGGATGGGTGCCCATCGGCACCGACGCGGCGGGCCAGCCGACCAGATTCCAGATGCCGGTGAACGGCGCGTAGCGCGCCGAGGCCAGGACGTTCGAGGTCCAGCCGCGCCCGCTCCACTTCCTGGCCTTGGGCGGCGGCGCCGCGAGCGTGGGAGTGATCACCACGTCGAAGTTCTCGAAGAAGTCGACCAGCCGGGCCTCGGTCCGGTCGACCTGATCCGGGCGCACCAACCGCAGCCGCCGGATCAGCCTGCCCAGCGCCAGATGCCGCTTGGTGCGACGCTGCAACAGCTCGGGGTGCGGTAGCCGCGCCGCGTCGGCCAGGCCCGCGCTCGGCCAGCGCAGCAGCATCAGCAGCGCCACGTCGCCGTAGGGAAGTTCGACCGGTTCCACCAGGTGACCGGCCGCCGCCGCGCGCGCACCCGCGGTACGCGCTGCCGCCGTCCAGTGTCGATCCACCCGGACCAGTCGCGACGGCGGAGCCACGGCAAGTCCGACGCGTAGTCGCTGTGGCGCGCGTAGCTCGGCCAGATCCGATCGATCCGCCAGCACCGACAGCGCCAGCGCCGCGTCCGACACGGTCGTCGCGAGCACGCCGTTCTCGGCCATGCCACCCCAGGAGTCGGCGCCGATCCCGGCGGGCACCACCTGTCGACCCGGCTTGATCCCGAAGACACCGCACGCCGCAGCGGGCACCCGGATCGAACCGAGCCCGTCGTTGCCGTGCGCGATCGGCACCAGCCCGGCCGCGACCGCGGCGGCCGCCCCGCCCGAGGACCCGCCGGCCGACCGGCCGACATCGCGCGGATTGCGGGTGACGGTGCCGTCCTCGTCGGTCGTCGCCCAGAGGCCGAGCTCGGGCATCGCGGTCACCCCGACCACGATCGCGCCCGCGGCCCGCAGCCTGGCCACCACCGGATGATCGGCGGCCGCGGGCTCGGTCGACGTCGCGGCGGACCCCGTCCTGGTCGGCACGCCGGCGACCTCGATGTTCTGCTTCACCGCGACCGGCACTCCGGCCAGCGGCAGCTCGTCCAGCTCGTCGCGGGCGGTCAGCTCGCGGGCTTCGGCGCGCGCCTGCTCGGCGCGCACGACGGTGAACGCGTTGATCTTGCGATTCTCCGAGGAGATGCGGGTCAGTGCCTCGGTCACCACGTCGACGGGCGCGATCGTGCCCGCGCGTACCCGGGCGGCCAGCGCCGCCGCCGGGCCGCCGATGGGGTACTCGTCGGCGGGTGGGTGGGAAGAGTTCATCGCCACCTCAGCGTCCGTCACGCCGTCGTCGTCGACGGACTCCCATGCTACCGCTGTGAGGTCATCGTGCATGTGCGGATTCGCCCCCGTCGCATGGTCGTCGAAATTCGGGTGATCTGCTCTCGAGGCGCAAAGTATCATTCGGGTACGGCTCGGGGGCCGATGGTGTCGGGTGTGGCGGAAGGAATTTCGGTCACGCTCCACGCGAACCTTAGGTCGGTTTGGATGAGCGATAACACCGGAAGCGGTGACGGACCCGACACGAGCGCCGGTCCGGGTACAAACGTGCGCGCGAGCATGGTCGACGCGTTCGCCGAAGCCTGGGGAGCCACCGGTCAGCCGCCTGATATGTCCGAGTTCCTGCCCGATGCGCAGACCCTGCGCAGGCAGGCGCTGCACGAGCTGATCCGCGTCGATCTGCGGCACCGGTGGCTGCAGCACGCGGGCGAGACCGTCGCCCGCAAGCGCCTGGCCGACTACTGCGCGGAGTTCCCCGAACTCGCGCGCACCACGCTGCCCGCCGGGCTGGTGTTCGAGGAATTCGTCATCCGCAGGCACAGCGGCGAGCGCGTCGACCCCCGCGACTGCCTGCGCGAATACCCGGATCAGGCGGCGAGCCTGCGCGGTCTGCTCAACACCGACGAGCTCGAACAGAGCACCCACCGCACCGACGATCCCGACCCAACGGTGAACCAACCGCCCGCGTCACGTCGTACTACCCAGGTGACCACGCCCGAGCTCGACCTCACCGCGACAGCGACCGCTGCGGCAACCGCCGCGGCGACCGCCGACGCGTCCGGGCCCGGCGCGTTCGCACCGCTGGACCGGATCGAGATCGGGCAGCGGATCGGCGATTTCGAGCTGCTGACCGGGCTCGGGTCCGGCGCGTTCGCGCGGGTCTTCCTGGCTCGGCAGACCTCGATGCAGCGGCTGGTCGCGGTGAAGATCTCCGCCGACCGCGGCACCGAGCCGCAGACGCTGGCCCAGCTCGACCACGACTACATCGTGCGCGTGTTCGACCAGCAGCTGCTCGACACCGACGCGGCGCCGTCCGCGGCCCGCCGCCTGCGCCTGCTCTACATGCAGTTCCTGCCCGGCGGCACCCTGCTCGGCCTGCTGCGCTGGGTCCGCGCCACCCCGCCCGAGGAGCGCAGCGGCAAGCTGCTGCTCGACGCCGTGGACGCGGCGATGGAGGAGAAGGGCGAGATCCGCCCGACCGACTCGAGCGTGCGCGCCGAACTGGCCGAGCTGAGCTGGCCGGAGACCGTGGCCTGGCTGGGCAGGCGCCTCGCCGAGGCCCTCGACTACGCGGCCGCGCACGGCGTGCTGCACCGCGACGTCAAGCCGGCCAACGTCCTGCTGACCGCCGAGGGCGTGCCCAAGCTGGCCGACTTCAACATCAGCTTCAGCCGCACCGTCGCCGGAACCAGCCCGGTCTCGTACTTCGGCGGCTCGCTGTCGTACATGTCGCCCGAGCAGTTGGAGGCCTGCCATCCCGGGCTCGGCCGCAGCGCCGCCGACCTGGACACCCGCGCCGACATCTACTCCCTCGGCGTGGTCCTGTGGGAACTGCTGACCGGCGCGAAGCCCTTCGACGACAGCACCGCCGAGGCGGCGGGCGGCGGCGACGAGACCACCCTCGAGGCCATGCTGGAACGCCGCACCGGCGGTGTCGACCAGGTCGCGCTGGACCGGGTGCCCGCGAACTGCCCGGCCGCCCTGCGCCGGGTCCTGCTGACCTGCCTGGAACCCGACCGCTCCCGGCGCTGGCCCGACGGCGCGGTGCTGGCCAAGCAGTTCGACCTGTGCCTCGACGAACGCGCCCGCGATCTGGTCGACCCACCGCCCCACAGCTGGCGGATGGTGCTGCGCAGGCTGCCGCTGCTGGTGATGGTGGTCGCCATCGGCATCCCGAACGCCCTCGCCTCCTGGTACAACATCGTGCACAACCAGACGCTGGTGGTGAGCAGACTCAGCGAGTCGGCACAGCAATCGTTCGTGGTGATCACGGCCGGGGTGAACCTCGTGTTCTTCCCCGCGGGCACCGTCCTGCTCATCTACCTGGCCCGGTTCGTGCTCTCGGTGCCGCGGGGCATGCGCCACGGCAAACGCTACGACCCGGCGACGCTGCGCCGCACCAGACACGACACCCTGCGCCTGGGCGACCGCGCGGTGATCGTCGCGTTCTCGCTGTGGGCGCTGTCGGGGGTCACCTTCCCGATCGCCCTGCAACTGGCCTCCGGGGACGTCCCCATGCACGCGGTCATCCACTTCCTGGCCTCGCTGCTGGTCTGCGGCGCGATCGCGGTCGCCTACCCGTTCTTCCTGGTCACCTTCTACCTGGTCCGCTGCATCTACCCGATCTTCCTGCGACACGGCGAGATCAGCACCGACGACGCCGTCTGGCTGCGCGCGCTCAGCCGCCGCAGCACCTGGTACCTGGCGGTGGCCGCGTCGATCCCGCTGCTGGCGGTGGCCGGCGTGACCTTCCTGCCGCCCACCGACATCCCGCAGGTGATCGTGGCCGTCCGGGTCCTGTGCGTCGGCGGCATCATCGCCTTCGTCGGCTCCTACCTGCTGTTCCGTCAGCTCGAGGCCGACCTGGCCGCCCTGGAGCGGGTCGTCAGCTGACCGGTGCGATGAACCCCGCGCCGGTGCGCGGCCGTACCACCTGAGGTGAGCTCGACACGCACGACCGAGGCGACCCGGCCCGCGCCCGAGACCGCGTATCCGGCCGACCGGCGTGGCCTCGACCGGATCGAGGTCGGCGCGCGGATCGGTGACTTCGAGCTGCTCACCGAACTCGGCACCGGCGCCTTCGCCCGGGTCTTCCTGGCCAGGCAGCGCTCGATGCAGCGATTGGTCGCGGTGAAGATCTCCGCCGACACCGGCACCGAGCCGCAGACCCTTGCCCAGCTCGACCACGACTACATCGTGCGCGTCTTCGACCAGCAGATACTCGACGGCTCACCCCGGCTGCGCATGCTCTACATGCAGTTCCTGCCCGGCGGCACGCTGCTAGACGTGCTGCGCTGGGTCCGCGCCACCCCGCCCGCCGAGCGCACCAGCCGGTTGCTGCTCGACGCCGTCGACGCGGCCATGAAGGAGAAGGGCGAGATCCGCCCGACCGACTCGGCCGTGCGCGCCGAGCTCGCCGGGCTGAGCTGGCCGGAGACCGTGGCCTGGCTGGGCAGCAGGTTGGCGTCGGCCTTGCAGCACGCGGCGGGCAACGGTGTGCTGCACCGCGACGTCAAACCGGCCAATGTCCTGCTCACCGCCGAGGGCGTGCCGAAGCTGGCCGACTTCAACATCAGCTTCAGCCGCGCGACCGACACCAGCCCGGTGTCCTATTTCGGCGGCTCGCTCGCCTACATGTCCCCGGAGCAACTCGAAGCCTGCCACCCCGGCTACGACCGCACCGCCGCCGACCTCGACACCCGCGCCGACATCTACTCTCTCGGCGTGCTCCTGTGGGAACTGCTCACCGGCGCGAAGCCATTCGACGACACCACCGTCCCCGACGACGACCTGCACCCGGAGATCGCCCTGGACGCCGCCCTGGAACGCCGCGCCGCGGGCGCCACCGCGACGGCCGTCGACCAGGTGCCCGCCGACTGCCCCGCCGCGCTGCGCCGCATCCTGCTGACCTGCCTGGCCCCCGACCGCGCCGACCGGTGGGCCGACGGCGCGATCCTGGCCGCGCAGTTCGACCTGTGCCTGGACCCGCACGCCCGCGACCTCGTCGACCCGCCACCGAACAGCTGGCGCATCCGCCTGCGGCCGTATCTGTTCCCCATCCTGGCGCTCTCGATCGCGATCCCGAACGTGCTGGCCGCCTACTACCAGCGGCAGCTGAACACCGCACTGCTGCACAGCAGGCTCGACCCCGGCACCCGCGCCACCCAGCGCGAGGTCTCCGACCTCACCAATCTGCTCTTCTTCTCCGCGGGCGGCGCCACCCTGATCTACCTGGGCAGGCGGCTGCTGACGATCCCGCATCGGCTCCGCGCGGGCCGGCGCTGTTCACCCCGCGCCCTCGAGCGGGCCAGACAGGACTGTCTGCGGCTCGGTCATCTGGCTGTCGCGGTGGTGTTCGTGCTGTGGGTCGTCGCGGGGGTGATCTACGCGATCACCATCGGGGTCGCGGACGGCGTGCTGCCGGTCCGCACGGTCGTGCACCTGCTGCTGGTGTCCGCGATCTGCGCCGCCGTCGCCATGACGTACCCGTTCTTCCTGATCACCCTGTATCTGCTGCGCTGCGTCTATCCGATGTTCCTGCACCACGGCCAGGACTTCCGCGGCGACGGCGGCTCGCTCACCGCACTGGCCGCCTGGTGCCGCCGGTACCTGGTGGTCGCGGCGTCGATTCCGCTGCTGGTCGTCGCGAGCGCGACCTTCCTGCCGGTCCCGGACCTGCTGACCACACTCACCCCGCTGCGCACCATCTGTGTGGGCGGGCTGATCGGTTTCGTCGGCTCCTATGTGCTGTTCCGGATCATCGAATCCGATATCCGGGCACTGCTGCGGGTGACCGGGTCCGGCTATCCGCGCGCCGGGCCGCCGACATCGCGATGAACCGCCCGGCGCTCGCGCCCGTACCCCCGGCGTGAGCTCCACACGCACCGCCGAGGCGACCAGGCCCGCACTCGACCGCACCGGCGCGGCGCATCCGACCGATCGGCGTGGACTCGACCGGATCGCGGTCGGTACCAGGATCGGTGACTTCGAGCTGCTCACCGAACTCGGCGCGGGCGCGTTCGCGCGCGTCTTCCTGGCCAGGCAGCGCTCGATGCAACGGCTGGTCGCGGTGAAGATCTCCGCCGACAGCGGCAGCGAGCCGCAGACCCTGGCCCAGCTCGACCACGACTACATCGTGCGCGTCTTCGACCAGCAGGTGCTCGACGACCCCGCCGACGGCTCCCCCCGATTGCGGCTGCTGTACATGCAGTTCCTGCCCGGTGGCACCCTGCTCGACGTCCTGCGCTGGGTCCGCGCGACCCCGCCCGCCGAGCGCACCAGCGGGCTGCTGCTCGACGCCGTCGACGCCGCGATGGAGGAGAAGGGCGAGATCCGCCCGACCGACTCGGCCGTGCGCGCCCAGCTGGCCCGGCTCAGCTGGCCGGAGACCGTCGCCTGGCTCGGCAGCAGGCTCGCCGCCGCCCTGCACCACGCGGCGGGCAACGGCGTGCTGCACCGCGACGTCAAACCCGCCAACGTCCTGCTCACCGCCGAGGGCGTGCCCAAGCTGGCCGACTTCAACATCAGCTTCAGCCACTCGACCGACCCCAATCCCGTCTCGTACTTCGGCGGCTCGCTGTCGTACATGTCGCCCGAGCAGCTCGAAGCCTGCCACCCCGGCTACGAGCGCACCGCCGCCGACCTCGACACCCGCGCCGACATCTACTCCCTCGGCGTCCTGCTCTGGGAACTGCTGACCGGCGCGAAACCCTTCGACGACACCACCGTCCCCCTCGACGAACTGCGCCCGGAGATCGCCCTGGACGCCGCCCTGGAACGCCGCGACGACGGCGTCACCGCCGCCGCGCTCGCCCAGCTGCCCGCCGACTGCCCGGCCGCGCTGCGCCGGGTCCTGCTGACCTGCCTGGCCGCCGACCGCGCGGACCGCTGGCCCGACGCCGGTGTCCTCGCCGCGCAGTTCGATCTCTGCCTGGACCCGCACGCCCGCGACCTCGTCGACCCGCCACCGGACAGCCGGCGCATCCGGCTGCGGCCGTACCTGTTCGCGATCCTGGCGCTGTCGATCACGATCCCCAATCTGCTGGCCGCGATCTACAACGCCCAGTTGAACACCGCGCTGATCGTCGACCGGCTCGACCCGGCCACCAGGGAAACCCTGCTGACGGTCGCGGGCGTGACGAACGTGCTCTTCTTCTCCGCGGGCGCCGCGACCCTGATCTACCTGGCCCGGCGCCTGCTGATCGTGCCCCGGCGGCTCCGCGCGGGCCTGCGCTGCTCACCCGGTGCGCTCGATCGCGCCCGCCGCGACTCCCTGCGGTTCGGCAACCAGGCCGTGGTGGTGGCCGTCGTGCTGTGGTTGTCGGCGGCCGTCGTCTTCGCCGCCACGATCGCGCTGGCGGGCAGCCTGACGCTGCGCACGGCGGTGCACTTCCTCATCGCGGCCGCGATCAGCGCGGCCATCGCGACGACCTACCCGTTCTTCCTGATCACGCTCTACCTCACGCGCTGTGTCTATCCGCTGTTCGTGCACCACGGACAGGACTTCCGCGCCGACGGCGCGGCACTGACGGGCCTGATCACGCGGTGTCACCGCTATCTGATGACGGCCGCGTCGATTCCGCTGCTCGCCATCGTGAGCGCGACCTTCCTGCCCATCCCCGACCTGCTGACGACCACCACCCCGCTCCGCGCGATCTGCGTGGGCGGGGCGCTGGGTTTCGCCGGTTCCTACGCGCTGTTCCGCGTCATCGAGGGCGATACCCGCGCCCTGCTGCGGGTGGTCGGCACCCGGCCTCAGCCCGCCTGACGGCTGAGCTCCTCCCACTTCGCGAGCTCCGCGGTGCGGGCCGCGCCGAGGTCGGCGACCATGTCGAAGGCCGCGTCGCCCAGGATGATCCGCTTCGGCGGCTCGGCCATGTCCACCAGGCGGACGACGACGGCGGCGGCCGAGGCCGGATCGGCGTCCTTCGACTCGCTCCACATCTCCTCGAGCCAGGCCCGCACCGGGGCGTAGGCCGGGTTCTGCTCGGTCATGGTGAGCCCGGTGGTGAACAGGCCGGTCTCGTAGCCGCCGGGCTGCACGATGGTGACGGCGATGCCGAACCGTTCCACCTCCATGGCCAGCGCCTCGGTCATCGCGTCGAGGGCGGCCTTGCCCGCGCTGTAGACGCCGGTCGCCGCGAAGCCGCCCGCCGACCCCATGGACGACACCTGGAGGATGTGCCCGGAGCCCTGCTCACGCAGCAGCGGTACCACCGCCTGGCTCACCCACAGCGCGCCGAAGAAGTTGACGTCGAGGTGGTCGCGGGCCTGCCGCTCGGTGAGTTCCTCGAGCATGCCGAGCACCACCCCGCCCGCGTTGTTGACGACGACGTCGAGCCGCCCGAACGCGTCGTACGCCCGCCGCACCCCGGCGAAGACCGCCGTGCGATCGGCGACGTCGAGCGCGAAGGTGACCAGTCGCCCGTCGGCGGCGGCGACCAGATCGTCGAGCGGGGTGACATCACGGGCGACGCCGACGACCCGATCACCGGCCGCCAGGGCGGCCTCGGCGAACGCCCGGCCCAGCCCTCGCGAGGCGCCGGTGATGAACCAGGTGCGGGCTTCGTTGTCTGCGCGGGTCATGTGCGTCTCCTTCATGTGCGACGAGACGGTTCGTCTCGCTTGCTGATTACGAGGATGGGCCACGATCGAGTGATTGTCAAGACGAAACGTCTCGTTTTATTTTCGGGCTAGACTCACCCCATGGCACGAACCCCGGACAGCGCCCGCCGCAGCGAACGATCCCGATCGGCGATCCTGAACGCGACCCGCGAACTCGTCGGCGAGACCGCCTACGCGAAGCTGACCATCGAGGCCATCGCCGCGCGCGCCGGCGTCGGCAAGCAGACCATCTACCGGTGGTGGCCGTCCAAGGGCGCGGTGGTCTTCGACGCCCTGCTCGCGCAGAGCGAGGACCCCGACGGCGGCGGCATCGAACTGCCGGACACCGGCGACCTCGCGGCCGACCTGAAGACGGTGCTGCGCGCGACGGTCGCCGAATTCGCCGATCCCGCGTTCGACGCGCCGATCCGGGCGGTGCTCACCGAGGTCATCAACGACCCGGCACTCGCTGCGCTCTATCGCGAGAAGCTGGAACAGCCGGTGCACGCGGCCAAGGTCCGGCGGCTGGCCGCGGCACAGCGCGCGGGGCAGCTGCGCGCTGACGCCGACCTGGATCTGGTCGTCGACCTGCTCTACGGACCGATCACCCAGCGCTGGCTACCGCGCTCCGGCCCGCTGGACGCGGCCTTCGCCGACGCCCTGGTCGAGTCGGTGCTGCGTGCCTTCGGGCCGGCGGACTAGGAGTAGACCTTCGGGTCCAGCGTGCCGATGAACGGCAGGTCCCGGTAGCGCTCGGCGTAGTCGAGGCCGTAGCCGACGACGAACTCGTTCGGGATGTCGAAGCCCACGTGCGCGACGTCGACCGGGGTGCGCAGCGCGTCGGGCTTGCGCAGCAGGGTCACCACTTCCAGCGAGGCCGGGTTGCGGGTGGACAGGTTGCGCTTGAGCCAGGACAGGGTCAGGCCGGAGTCGATGATGTCCTCGACGATCAGCACATTGCGGCCCGCGATGTCCTTGTCCAGGTCCTTCATGATGCGCACGACGCCCGAGGACGAGGTGGACGAACCATAGGACGACACGGCCATGAACTCGAGCTGAGTGGGGATCGGCAGCGCCCTGGCGAAGTCGGTCATGAAGAAGATCGCGCCCTTGAGCACGCAGACCAGCAGGAGGTCGCCCTCGGGGGAATCCGGCGGGTATCGCTTGGCGACGATCTCGGCCAGCTCTTCGATCTTGGCTTTGATCTCGTCTTCGGTGATCAGCACCGATGCGATGTCGTCTCCGTACACGGAAGTGGGTTTCCCTTCAGTGGTGTCGATCCCGACCGGGCCGATCCATTATGTGGCATCGTTTCGCGGCTGCGCGCGTACCGTCAGCGTGCCATGCGCGCGCGTCACGACCAACCTGTGGTCCCTGCTGCCCCCGGCCACGGCCACCCCGCCCTGCCCGCGCCAGTTGCTCACGAGTTCGTCGATCGCCTGTAAATGTGCGTTCAGCACGCCGCCGATGCCCTGGTCGGCGAGCCAGGCCCGGATCGTCCGGCGACGCAGCGCCGGGGCCGCAGTGGCCAGGATCTCGATCGACAGCACGGGTCGATCACTGTCGCCGGGGCCACTGCCGCGATTGCCGGTGCTACCAGCGGGCCGATCCGAGCCGCGTCGGCCGTCGTCGCCCACGGTAGCCGCGCGCAGCAGGTCGGCGGTGAGCGCGTCGAGGACATCGCCGTCGGCGCGCAGCTGGTCGGCCGTGCGGGCCAGCGCCTGGGCGACGCCGCCACCGAGCACGTCCTCGAGCAGCGGCAGGACTTCGGTGCGCACCCGCACCCGGGTGTAGGCCGGGTCGAGGTTGTGCGGGTCCTCCCACGGTTCGATCCCGAGGTCGACGCACATCTGTCGCGTCCGTGCCCGCCGCACCCCCAGCAACGGCCGCCCCCACGGCTCGTTCCACGCCGCCATGCCCTGAATCGAACGCCCGCCCGACCCGCGTGCCAGCCCGAGCAGGACGGTTTCGGCCTGATCGTCGAGAGTGTGCCCGAGCAGCACCGGCCGCTCCCCCCGCACGGACTCCAGCGCCGCGTACCTGGCCGCCCGCGCCGCCGCCTCGACCCCACCGTCGCGCCCGACCTCGACCGCGACCACCTCGGCAGCCACACACCCCAGCGCCCGCGCCTGCTCGGCAGCCCGCGCGGCCACCTCCCCCGACCCGTCCTGCAACCGGTGATCCACGACGATCGCGGTCACGTCTCCAGCCTCGACGACAGCGGCCGCGACCAGCGCCAGCGAATCGGCGCCCCCGGAGAGCCCGACCACCACCGGCATCGGCCCACCGCGCGCCGCGACCCACTCCTGCACACCCCGCCGCACCGCCAGCACAGCGGGAGTCTCCGGAAGCCGCACCTGACCCGTCATCGAGCACCGCCGGCCGCCGACGAAACCCCAGCGGCACGCGCATCCCCGAGAGGCGGAACAGTCACAGCACGCGGGTGATCCAGCGGCCCGGATCATCCACCTCGTCGAGGCGGGGCAGGGTCTCCGCGTTCGTCCACACCGTGTTGAACTCCGCGACGCCCACCCGTTCGACTACGGCGTCCACGAACTTCTTGCCGCGCACGTACTGCGCGACCTTCGCGTCCACCCCGAGCAGCGCGCGCAGCAACCGCTGCACCGGATTGGTCGGCTTCTTGCGGCGCTGGTCGAAGGCACGCCGGATATCGGCGACCGTCGGGACGACGGCCGGTCCGACGGCGTCCATGACGTGGTCGGCGTGGCCTTCCAGCAGCGTGCCGAGCATGAGCAGCCGGTCCAGCGCCTCGCGCTGCGGCGGTGCCTGGGCGGCGCGCAGCAGGCCGACGACGCCGCGGCTGTTCGGGTCGTCGGCGGTGTCGCCGTCGCGGCGCGAGCGCACCTCGGCGAGCAACCGGCTCAGCATCTCGCTCATCGGCTCCTCGCCGACCTCGCTGAGGATGTCGACATTGGCGCGCATGTAGTCGGCCAGCCACGGGGCCGAGGAGAACTGCACCCGGTGGGTCACCTCGTGCAGGCAGACCCAGAGCCGGAAGTCGGACGGGTCGACCCCGAGCGCCCGCTCCACGCTGAGGATATTGGGCGCGACCAGCAGCAGCGTGCCGTCCTCGCCGGTGAACGGGTCGTACTGGCCGAGGATCGCGGTCGACAGGAACGCCAGCATGGTCCCGGCCTGCAAGCCCGCGGGCTTGCCGACGAGCTTGCCGGTCGTCGAGACGGCCTCGGTGCCGGTGAGCACGGCCATCGACTCGGCGGCGGCGCCGATCCAGCCGGGCCGGTCGACGATCCTGGCCTCGGGCACCGGCCGGTCGTCGAGCAGTCCGCTGACCTCACGCACCGGCCCTTCGGCCCGCACCGACGCGGTGGCCAGCTCGGCGACGACCTGTTCGGCGGTCTGCCGTGAGGTCCGCGGCCCGGCGGGCGCGAGCACGGCGCCGGTGCGGGCGGCCAGCCGCCAGTCCACCGCGCCGCTGAACCCGGAGGTCGTGCGCCCGGTCTTGTCGTCGGTCATCGCCACCCGCTCTCAGGAGCATCCGCAGTTGCGCAGGGTGCCCGCCACCGCGTCGAGGGCGGGCCTGCTGACCTCCGGCAACCGATCGTTGGACATCAGCGCGAAGGTCAGTACCCGGCCGTCCCGGTCGAGCACATATCCGACCAACGCGCTGGCGACACTCAGAGTTCCGGTCTTGGCCCGCACCCAGCCCGCGCCCTGGCGATTCTGGGTGACGAAGCGCGGCGCCAGCGTCCCGGTGCCGCCCGCGACCGGCAGGTCGTCCAGCAGCGACGCGAGAGCCGCTGCGCGCGGGTCGTTCTCGGGCCTGGCCTGCGTTCCGGCCGGTGCCACGGCCGCATCGCCGGTGGGCTCGGCGGCGGTGGCGATGATGGAGTCGAGCAGTCGCGGCGGCACCCGGTCGTCGACGGACAGCCCGCTGTTGTCGGCCAGATGCAGTCCGGCGACATCGAATCCGGCGCTGGTCAGTGCCCCGGTGGTGGCGGCGACGGCACCGGTGAAGGACGCCTCGTGCCCGGTCGCGACCGCCAGTTCCCGCCCGATCGTCTCGGCGAGCACGTTGTCGGAGTGGATCATCATGTCGTGCAACCGGACTCGCAGCGGCGCCGATTCCACCTTCGCGATCTCGGCACCGTTCTGCGCGGCCGGGCCGACCCGCACGGCGGCCGGGTCGACGCCGAGTTCCGCGGCCAGCGCGCGCCCGGCGTCCAGCGCGGGCGTCGAGGTGCGCGGCGAGTAATCGGCCGACGGATCGAAGCGGCCGCCGTCGAGCATGATCGGTTCGATCGGGGTGATCGAGCCCTCCGGGATGTCGACCGGGTCCCAGCCCGAGGCCATCGTCGGCCCGCGATAGGCGGAGGTGTCGACCACGATCGCGGTGACCTGCCTGCCCGTCGCCTTGATCCGCGCGGCCAGATCGGCGATCCGGGCGCCGTCGGTGTAGTAGCCGCCGTCGGCCCTGGTGGTCAGCGTCGGGTCGCCGCCACCGACGAGCACCAGCTCACCCGGCGCGCCGGCGAGGACCCTGGTCGCCACCCGCTGATCGTCGGGCAGCGTGAGCAGCGCGGCCGCGACGAGCATGACCTTGGCGGTCGAGGAGGGGATCATCGCCTTGGCCGGGTCCTGGCTCCACAGCACCGCACCGCTGGTCGGATCGCTCACCTGTCCGGCGAAACTGCCCAGATCGGGGCTGCCGACGACCGGCGCGAGCGCGGCGGCGATCCCGGCGGGCGTCGGCGCGGGCGCGTCCGACCGGGCCGGGGTGACCTCGGCGATCGGCTGCTCGGTGGCAGGCGGCGGGGCCACGGTGAGCCCGCCGTGCCGGAACTCCGGAGTCCACGGTTTCGCGATCGCCGCGAACCCACCCGCGATCACCAGCAGCGCGACGACCACCGCGGACAGCCAGATCCACAGCGACGATCGACCACTCTTCGATCCCGGCTGCTCGGCGTTTCGATCGAGCGCTACGGTCGGCGCTTCGTTGCCGTAGGGCGGATGACCCGTTCCGCGCTGATCCATCAAGCCACCCGGCCGACCGGGATCTCGAACCTCGACATCAACGCCTCACCGATCCTCGACTGTTCCGCCCGACACGCCTCGACTGCGCGCTGAGCCGCCTGCCGCACCGGTGTACCAGCACACCACACTATCCTCGTTGCGCAACGGTTCCCCAGAACGATCTGGCGATTCGGCAGAGAAGCACTCGAACGAGCAAGGAGATGGCGTGGAGTTCGACGTCACCATCGAGATCCCCAAGGGCTCTCGGAACAAGTACGAGGTCGATCACGAGAGCGGCCGGGTCAAGCTCGACCGGTACCTGTACACCTCCATGGGCTACCCGGCCGACTACGGCTTCATCGAGAACACCCTCGGCGAGGACGGCGATCCGCTGGACGCGCTGGTGCTGCTGCCCGAGTCGGTCTTCCCCGGTGTGATCGTGGAAGCCCGTCCGATCGGCGTGTACCGCATGACCGACGAGGCAGGCGGCGACGACAAGGTGCTGTGCGTGCCCGCGGGCGACCCGCGCTGGGACCACATCCAGGAACTGGCCGACGTCTCGGAGTTCGAGCTGTCGGCGATCAAGCACTTCTTCGAGCGCTACAAGGACCTGGAGCCGGGCAAGTTCGTCCAGGGTTCGGAGTGGCTGGGCCGCGCCGAGGCCGAGAAGGTCATCGACGAGTCCTTCACCCGCCTGAAGGAAGCCGGCCACTGAGCTGACGTACACGAAGAACGGGATGTCCGGAGCAGTTCGGACATCCCGTTCTCGTTGTCCCGGTCCGAACCGCCGACCCCCCGGCGACGACGCGGCGCGCTGGCGCGACAACCGGGTACATAGGGCAATCTATCGCGTGAACAGTTGTGTTCGCCAGCGTCCCAGGATTTTTCGTGCCCGGCGATGATGCCGCTATGACGCGGCGATGATGCCGCGACGAGCGCGCAGCGCGGCGAGGTGGTCGTGCAGCAGCGCCAGCACCGGCGCCTCCAGTTCGGCGTCGAGCCGCTCGTGGGTCAGTTGCGGGTCCTGCATCGACTCGAACGCCTCCGCCGCGGCGACGAAGGACTCCTCCGCCTCCCCCGGCTGCCCGGTGGCCTGCTTGATCAGGCCCTGGAGCACGAGCACCCTGGCCCTGGTCAGCGGCCCGATCGCGCGGGTCAACACCTGGATCGCCTCGTCGACGACGGGTTCGGCGTCCGCGGCCCGGCCCGCCATCAGCAGCACGTGCGCCAGCCGCGACAGCGCCCAGCCCAGCCGCAGTTCGATCCCGCCCGCCCGGCCGAGCGCGACCGCCTCCTCGCACAGCCGCACGCCCTCGGCCGTCTCACCCTGGTAGACCAGGGTGACCCCGAGTTCGTGCGTCGCCATCGCCTCGAGCGACCGGTTGCCCAGCTCGGCGGCGAGCGCCCGCGCGGTGATCGCCCGCTCGCGCGCGGCCGGGAAATCGCCCGCGTCGGAGTAGGTCTTCACCTCGTGGACCAGGCACGCGCATTCGATCGCCCGGTCGCCGACCCGGCGGGCCAGCCGGATCGCCCGTGCCGAATGGGCCAGCGGCGCGGCCGTTTCGGTCCCGCGCCGGGTCGAGGACGACAGCAGCTGCGCGGCGAACGCGGTGAGCCTGGCGTCGCTGATGGTGCCGCGATCCAGCGAGAGCGCGATGCGCTGATGGTCGCGGCCCTGGCGCAGCGCGCCGAGCGAGTAGGCGAACAGCGCGCCCAGCGCCACCCGCACCCGGCACTCCACCGAGCGGTCCCCCGCGCACAGCGCGGCGTCGAGCAGTTCTTCCAGCGCCCGCGCCACCTCGATGCAGTTCGCGCCGCCGTCGATGAGTTCGGCGGTGGCCCAGGCGATATCGGCGGCGGGGGCCAGCATCGGGCCGCCCGCCTGCGCGCACTGGCGATACAGCGAGACCAGGTTGTGTCGCTGGCCCGCCAGCCACGCCTGGGCCGCGTGCTCGTCGGCGAACCGCACGCCGGGCGCCGCGGTCGGACGCAGGTGCTCGGGCAGCCGGGTCCCCGGATTGCAGATCGCGACAGCGTGTTTCACGGTGGCGAGGTAGAAGTCGAGCAGCCTGCGCAGCGCGGTCAGCGGTGGGTCGGCGGCACCGGTGACCGGCAGTTCCCTGGCGAACAGGCGCAGCAGGTCGTGATAGGTGTAGCGGCCCGGCGCGGTGGTCTCGAGCAGGTTCAGGTCGACCAGGTCCTCGCACACCTGCTCGGCCGCGGCGACCTCGAGCTCGAGGATGGCGGCGGCGCCCTCGACGCAGATCTCGCCGACCTCGGGCACCGCGAGCATCCGGAACGCCCGCGCGTGCCCGGTGTCGAGCTGGTCGTAGCTGATCCGGAAGGCCAGCTCGACGGCGAGTTCGCCGGTACGCAGGACGCTGAAGCGCTGGGCGGTGTCGCGCAGCCGCTCGGCCACGATCCGCACCGTCCAGGCCGGTCGCGCGGCCAGCCGGGCCCCGACGATGCGGACCGCGAGCGGGAGGCCACCGCAGGCGCCGAGCACCGCGGCGACCGCCTCGGGTTCGGCCGCGATCCGGTCGGCGCCCGCGATGCCGGCGAGCAGGCTGTGCGCCTCGGCGTCGGTGAGCACGTCCAGGCGCACCGCGGTGGTGCCCGGCAGCTCGGGCAGCGCCGAGCGGCTGGTGACCAGCACCGCCGACCCGGGTGTCCCGGGGATCAGCGGCGCGACCTGATCGACCGAGCGGGCGTTGTCGAGGACGACCAGCACCCGCTTCCCGGCCAGCCTGCTGCGGAACTGCGCCGAACGTTCGGCGGCGCCGGCGGCCAGCTCGCCCTCCGGAACGCCGAGGACCCGCAGGAAGTCGCCGAGCGTGTCGGCGGCGGTGGCCCCGCCGTCGCGGTCCGCGGCGAAACCGCGCAGGTCGACGTGCAGCTGCCCGTCGGGGAACCGCTCGCGCACCAGGTGCGCCACATGCACGGCCAGCGCGCTCTTGCCGATCCCGCCCATGCCGCCGATCGCGCAGACCGGCACCCCGGTCCCGGTCGCGGTGAGCCGGGCGGCGAGCCGGTCGACCACCTCGGCGCGGCCGGTGAAGTCGACGACGTCGGCGGGCAGCTGCGCGACCCGCTGCGGCGGCTGCGGCCGGGCGGGCGCGACCGGCTCGCGCGGCGCGCTCAGCTCACCGGCCAGGATGCGCCGGTGCAGGTCGGCGAGCTCGCGGCCGGGTTCGATTCCGAGCTGGTCGACGAGCTCCCGGCGGGTGTCGGCGTAGACGCGCAGCGCCTCGGCCTGGCGGCCGGAGTGGTAGAGCGCGGTCATCAGCAGCGCGCGCGGCCGCTCCCGCAGGGGATGCTCGGCGCACAGCGGGGTGAGGTCGGCGACGGCCTCGGCGTGGCGACCGCGGCGCAGGTCGAGTTCGGCGCGCTGTTCCAGCAGCACGAGCCTGCGGTCGGCGAGGTGGGCGCGCTGCCGCTCGGCGAACGGGCCGGGCAGCCCGGCCAGCGGGGTGCCGGTCCACAGGCGCAGCGCGGCGTCGACGGTGTCGCCCGCCGCCGCGGTGTCGGGATGCGGGGCGTCCATCAGGTCGTCGACCTGTTCGATGTCCACGCAGCCCGCGGGCACCCGCAGCGCGTAACCACCGCCGAGCGCGACCAACACCCGCGGCGGCTCCCCCGCCGCCCGGTCGGGTTCGAGGATCCGGCGCAGATGCAGGATGTGATTGCGCAGCGCGCCGACGGCGCTGGCGGTGGGGTTCTCGCCCCAGACGTCGTCGATCAGTTCGTCGACGGTGGCCGAGCGGCCGGTGCGCAGCAGCAGGGCGGCCAGGAGTGCCCGCTGCTGCCGGGAGCCGAGGTCGAGCTCGACCGCGTCGCGCCAGGCACGGATCTCACCGAGCACGGCGAACGTCAGCATGCGCGGCCAATCTCTCTCACTGGGGGAACTCAGACCGACAATCTAGCCGAACACCGAGAAGGGGCACCCGGCGTCGCCGGATGCCCCTGGGTCGGACGTGAAGGTAACTCAGTACCAGATGTAGAGGTCCCAGCCGTCCCAGTTCTCGGTGCACTCCCAGTAGTAGCCGCCGGTGTAGGACGACTCGCCGTCGGCGCGACAGGCGGCCAGCGTGGCATAGGTGCCGTAGTAGGTGCCGTACGGGCCCGCGGCGGCGTTGCCCGCCGCGACCGTCGACACCCCGGCGACGGTCGCGGCAGCCAGCAGTCCGGCGGCGATGGTGGTTTTGATGCGCATGTCGTTCGCTCCTCTGTGTTCGTTTTCGACGAGATGAACGGTATGGGCGCGAGCGCGCCGAAACAGCCACCCCTAGGGGGACATCCGGCGCCACCATGGGCGTTTCACCTTCCCCACCCCTGGGTCGGTAGTGCAGGCACCACCTTCGATTCGGGCGCGCGCGGCATGGGCGCGACGCGCGCGTCTTCCTACGCTCGGAACAGTCACCGCACAGCACGTTCCAGCAGGAGGAAAGCGCAGCTCATGACCCTATTTCGCAGCAGGTCCCGTCGCCTCGTCGCCGCGGGAGCCTGCGCCGTCGCGCTGCTCGCCGTACCCGCGTGCGGTAGCGAGACCGCGCCGCAGGCCACGCCGGGACCCGAGGTGCGCGAGGCTCTCGAAACGCTGGTGCGGGCGGGCTTCCCCGGCGCCCAGGCCGTGATCACCACGCCAGCGGGCGAGCGGACCGTCACGGCGGGTGTCGGCGATCTCGCCTCGGGCGCGCCGATTCCCGACGGCGCGTTCGTCCGGATCGGCAGCAATACCAAGAGTTTCGTCGCGACCGTGCTGCTGCAACTCGTCGCCGAGGGCAAGGTCGAGCTGGACGCGCCCGTCGAGCGCTATCTGCCCGGCGTGGTGCACGGCAACGGCAACGACGGCAATCGCGTCACCGTGCGGCAGTTACTCCAGCACACCAGCGGCCTGCCCGAGTATCTGGCCAGCGGCGATCCGAGCAAGCCCACCGATCCCGGCTCCCCGCAGCTCGATATCGCGACGGAGGCGGCGCGGCGACAGCACTACACCCCCGCCGAGCTGGTACGCATCGCGATGTCAATGCCGCCGCAGTACGAGCCGGGCGCCCGCGCGGTGTACACGAATACCAACTACGTGCTGCTGGGCATGCTGATCGAGCGGGTCACCGGCCGCCCGACGGCCGCCGAGATCGCCACCAGGATCCTCGAACCGCTCGGCTTGCGCGACACCTACGCGCCCGCCGCGGGCGACGCCGGCCTGCGCGCCCCGCACTCGCGCGGCTACCAGGAGATCGACGGCACCCGAGTCGATTTCACCGAGCTCGATCCCTCGTGGGCCGACACCGCGGGCGACATGATCGCGACCGGCGCCGACCTCAATCGCTTCTTCACCGCCCTGGTCGACGGCAAGCTGCTGCCCGCCGCCCAGTTCGCCGAGATGCGCCGCACCGTGCCCTTCGACCGGATGCCAACGGCCGGTTACGGTTTGGGCCTGATCCAGCGCACCGCCTCCTGCGGCGACCAGGTGACCGGGCACGGCGGCAGCATCCCCGGATTCGGCACCCACACCGGCGTCACCGCCGAGGGCGTCGCCGTCACCCTCGCGGTGAACGAGCTGCCCCGCAGCGAGGAGCAGGCGAAGCTGGTCGACCAGGCCTTCGACACGATCGTGTGCGCGTCGTGAAGCGCCTGATCACCGCCGCGCTCGCCGCCACCGCCACACTCGGATTGCTCACCGCCGCACCGGTGTCGGCCGACCCGCTCGACGACTTCCGCCGCCAGGCGCTGTCCTGGCGGTCCTGCGACGATCCCCGCCTCGACCCCGCGGGCGCGCAGTGCGCCGATGTCACCGTGCCGGTGGACTATGCGGCTCCGCGCGGCGAGACCATGACCGTCGCCATCTCCCGGCTGCCCGCCACCGATCCGGCACAGCGGCGCGGCGTGCTGCTGTCCAACCCCGGCGGTCCCGGTGGCCCCGGCCTCGACTTCGTCGTCGACATCCGCGGCGGCATGACCCCCGAGGTCGCCGCCCGCTACGACCTGATCGGCCTCGACCCGCGCGGCATCGGTCGCTCCACACCGGTGAATTGCCGCTGGCACGAAGGGTTCTGGACCGAGTCGGCCGGACTCGACGCGGTCGACTTCGCCGCGAGCACCGCCCGCCAGGCCGGGCTGGCCGCCCGGTGCGCGACGACCGAGGGCGCCCGCCTGCGCCACATCACCACCCGCAACACCGCCCGCGACATGGACCTCATCCGCTCGGTCCTCGGCGAGGACCGGATCAGCTACTTCGGCACCTCCTACGGCACCTATCTGGGCGCGGTGTACACCCAGCTCTTCGGCGAGCGCGCCGACCGCTTCGTGCTGGACAGCGCCGTCGACCCCGAGCGCTACGGCGCGACCGATCTGCTGCGCGACATGGGCCCGGCCAACGAGGCCGCCTTCGATCTGTGGGCAGCCTGGGCCGCCGCGCATGCCGACGAATACCGTTTCGGCACCGAACGATTCGCGGTGCGCGAGTTCGTCCAGGCGATGGTGCGCCGGGCGAAGGAGCAGCCGATCCGGATCGGCGATGTGACCGTCGACCAGCACAGCCTGCCGAACATCCTGTTCGCCGGGCTGGACGATCCGCGCAAGTATCCGATGCTGGCCGGGCAGCTGCGTCAGCTCGCCGACGCCGCCGAGGGGGCGACCGTCACGCCGGACCCGCAGCTGGCCGCCACCCTGGCCTTCATGCTGAAAGCCGAGCCGCGCGACCTGTCCACCGCCACCGCCGTACTGTGCGGCGACGCGGCGACACCGCGCGATCCCGCCTGGTACTGGCGCAATATCGAAGCGAGCCGCGCCGATCAGCCACTGTTCGGGGCGTTCACGAACAACATCACGCCGTGCGCGTTCTGGGCACCGCCCGCCGAGCCGAAGACGGTGGTCGACAACGCGGTGCCGAGCCTGATCGTGCAGTCCACCGGCGATACCCGCACCACCTACCCCGGCGCGCTCGGCATGCACCGGGCGCTGCGTGGCTCGCGGCTGGTGACCCTGCCGGACGTGCCGATCCACTGGATCTACGGCAACTATCCGAACGACTGTGTCAGCGCCGCCGTCAACACCTACCTGCTCGACGGGACCCTGCCCGCTACCGACCTGACCTGCCGCGACGAGGCCGGGTCCGGCGCGGTGCGGTGACCGCTCAGGGCCGTCCCGGCCGGGCGTTGAGATAGGTGAGCACCGCGAGCACCCGGCGGTGACCGGACTCGTCGGCGGCCAGGCCTAGCTTGGCGAAGATGCTGCGAATGTGTTTGAGCACAGCGCCTTCGGTGACGACGAGGCCGGCGGCGATGGCGGAGTTGTCCTGGCCCTCCGCCATCAGCGCGAGCACTTCGCGTTCCCTGGCCGTGAGCGTCGACAGCGGGTCGTCGACCCGTCGGCGCACCAGCAGCTGCGCGATCACCTCCGGGTCCATCGCGGTGCCGCCCGCGGCGACCCGGTGCAGCGAATCGAGGAATCGGTCCACCTTGCCGACCCGCTCCTTGAGCAGATAGCCCACCCCGCCGGCGCCGTCGCCGAGCAGTTCGGCGGCGTAACTGTCCTCGACATAGGCCGAGAGCACGAGCACCGGCAGGCCGGGATGCACGGTCCTGGCCCGCACGGCGGCGCGCAGGCCGTCGTCGGTGAAGGTCGGCGGGAGCCGCACGTCGACCACCACCGCGTCCGGGCGGTCGGCGGTGACCACCGCGAGGAAGTCCTCGGCGTCCCCGACGGCGGCGACCACCTCGATCCCGGCGGTCTTCAGCAGCAGGACCAGGCCTTCCCGGAGGAGGGCGTCGTCCTCGGCGATCACGACCCGCACGGCAACTCCACGCGCACCAGGGTAGGCCCACCGGCGGGGCTGTCGAGCGTCATCCGGCCGTCGAGGGCCTCGGCCCTGCGGCGGATGCCCGCCAGGCCACCGCCCTCGGTGACCGTCGCACCGCCGACGCCGTCGTCGCGGATCGCCACGGTCAGCAGGGCGGGCGGGCCGCTCAGTTCGACCGACAGGTTCCCGGCCCCGGAGTGCTTGGTGGCATTGGTGACGGCCTCGGCGATGACGAAATAGGCCGCCGCCTCCACGGCCATCGGCCTGCGCGTGATCCCGTTCAGCTCGACCACGCACGGGATCGGGCTGCGGGCGGCCAGCGCGGAGACGGCACTGGCCAGACCCCGATCGGAGAGCACCGGCGGGTAGACGCTGCGGACCACGTCCCGCAGTTCGGCCAGCGCCGCCGACGCGGTGTCCTGGGCGGTGCGCACCATCCGGGCCGCCGCGTCGGGGTCGCGGTCGCGCAGTTGCTCGGCCAGGCCGAGCTGCATGATCACCGCGGCGATCCTGGCCTGGGCGCCGTCGTGCAGGTCGCGTTCGATGCGGCGCAGTTCGGCGCCGTGCGCGTCGAGGGCGGCGGCCCTGGTCGCGGTGAGCTCGGCGACGCGGTCGGCCAGCAGCGCGTGCTCGTCCGGGGCCAGCAGGTGGCGGGCCAGCTTCGCCTGCGCCGTCGCAGCCTCGGGCGAGCGCAGGGCCAGCGCGCCGAACACGAGACCGATCACCACGCACAGGGCTGCCGTCGGCCAGGAATCCACGACCAGCCCATTGCTGCCCTGCAACCCGTCGATCCCCGACCACCACAGCACCGGGATCACCAGGTGCTGCACCGCGCTCAGCGGCAGGGCCACCGCCAGCGCGGCCAGCGGCAGCCCGAGCACGGCGTGCAGCAGCAGCCAGGCGAGGTCGCGGCGGTTCGCCGGGTCGGCGGCCAGGGTCGCGAGCTGATCGCGCAGCGCACCGGTCAGCGGCCGGTAGGCCGGGACGATCGGGGTGCCCAGTCGTTTCCCCGCCCTGCGCCGTTCCAGGGTGAGCAGCGGGCGGATCAATTTCACCGCCTCCGGCAGCGCCGGGATCCCGAGCCCGATCAGGCTCGCCGCGGCGACGATGGCCAGCGCGACCACCGCGAACAGCGCGGCGACCCCGGTCAGCCCGCCGACCAGCAGATAGCCGACAGCGGCGGGCAGGCGGCGTATCCGCCGTCCCACTCCGCCGCTGCCGGTTCGATTCATCCCTCGATCATGCCGGGGGCGCCCCGGCGCGGACGCGGCCACCCGCGTCGTCGCTGCGATCGGCATCGGACTCGGTCGTCTGGGCCGCGGTATCGGCGAGCGCGCCTGCCGCATCGGCGGCCTTGGTGTCACCGGCCGCCTGGATGCCGCCCTGCATCCGCAGCGGGGCCTCCTTCCAGAACAGCACCAGCAGCAGCGCGAGCGCCGCGACCGCGGTCGCCACCAGGAACACCGTCGACATCGAGTCGGCGAAGCCCACCTGGAACGGCTTGGCCAGCACCGGGTTCAGCTGCTGGATGATCGAACTGTCCTCGAGCACCTGGCCCGCCGCCGAGGTGTCGTGCGCCAGCAGCCCCTCGGCCAGCGCGGCGTCGGCCGGGTTGGCGCTCTGCGCACCCGTGACCACGGCCTGCTGGTAGGTGGGATCGGTGGCCGCCTGCTGCATCTGCTCGGTGATGTTCGGGGTGAGCAGCGAGAACAGGATCGACAGGAAGACCGCGGCGCCGAGGGTGCCGCCGATCTGCCGGAAGAACGTGGCCGACGCGGTGGACACGCCCATATCCTTGGGCGGCAACGCGTTCTGCAGCGCCAGCGTCATCGGCTGGAGCAGATTGCCGAGACCGAAGCCGGTCAGCGCCATGAAGATCATCGCCAGCCACAGCGGGCTGTCGGCGTCGAGCAGGTGCAGCAGGAACAGGCCGATGGTCAGCGTGATCGCGCCGATCACCGGGAAGGCCCGGTAGCGGCCGGTCTTCGAGATCAGCCTGCCCGACAGGATCGAGCCGAGCATCAGGCCGAGCACCATCGGCAGCATCTGCAGACCCGCCTCGGTCGGCCCGGCGCCCCGCACGACCTGCAGGTACTGCGGCAGCAGCAGCATCCCACCGAACATGGCGGCGCCGACGACGAACGAGATCACCACGCCGAGCGCGAAAGTGGTGTTCGAGAAGATGCGCAGCGGGATCAGCGCCGCGTCACCCATGTACTTCTCCACCGCGACGAACCCGACGACGCCCACCGCGCCGATCAGATAGCAGATCACCGACGCGGTACTGCCCCAACCCCATTCGCGCCCCTGCTCCGCCACGATCAGCAGCGGCACCAGGCCGATCGCGAGCACCAGCGCGCCGGCGAAGTCGATGCGGTGGGTGGCGTGCGGCTTACGCGGCAGCTGCAGCACCCGGGTCACCACGACCAGCGCGAGCAGTCCCAGCGGCACGTTCACCAGGAACACCCAGCGCCAGCCGGTGATGCCGAGGATGGTGTCCTGCCCGGCCAGCAGACCGCCGAGCACCGGCCCGAGCACACTCGAGATGCCGAATACGGCGAGGAAATAGCCCTGGTAGCGGGCCCGTTCCCGGGGACTGATGATGTCGCCCATGATGGCCAGCGCCAGCGACATCAGACCACCGGCGCCCAGCCCCTGGAACGCGCGGAAGGCCGCCAGCTGGTACATCGACGTGGCGAACGTGCACAGCAGCGAGCCGATGACGAACAGCCCGATCGCGGTGAGGAAGAACGGCTTGCGGCCGAACATGTCCGAGAGCTTGCCGTAGAGCGGGGTGCTGATCGTCGCGGTGATCAGGTAGGCCGTCGTCGCCCAGGCCTGCAGCGAATAGCCGTGCAGGTCGTCGGCGATGGTGCGGATCGAGGTCGACACGATCGTCTGATCGAGCGAGGCCAGCAGCATGCCGAGCATGAGGCCGGACAGGATGGTCAGGATCTGGCGGTGGGTGAAGCCGGCGGGTGATTCCACCGGGGCCGCGGTTGTCGTCACGAATCGTTCTCCATCGCGGTAGTGCTCAGTGCGGTCGAGCGGGTCAGCAGGGTCGGGCGGGCCGCGTCGTAGTCGTCGACGAAGCGCGTCAGCAGCGCGGCGAAGGTCGCGCGGTCCGCACCCGACCAGTCCTCGGTGACGATGGCGACGGACTCGCGGCGGCGGGTCCGGATGCGTTCGGCGACCTCCCGGCCCTGGTCGGTCACCTCCAGCACGGTGGCGCGGCCGTCGTCGGGATCGGCGACCCGGCGCACCAGCCCGCGTTCGACCAGCTGGGCGACCTGCCTGCTCACCGTCGACGCGTCCGAGTGCACCGCCTCGGCGAGCGCGCCCGAGCGCATCGGCCCGTCACAGACCAGCCGGAACAGCACCACGAAGCCCGCCGGGTCGATGCCGGAGCGGTCCTTGATCTGGGCCAGCGTGCGGTCCCGCAGCCGGTGCAGCCGGACGAGCTGGACCGCGATCGCGTCGATCGAGGGCTCGTTCTCCACCAATGCTCTTCACCTTTACTTGCATCAATCAATTAGTTGTGTGATGCAAGTATGTAGACAGAACGGTCACCGGGGCAACCGTTTGAACTACCTTTACTCGCCCTTGAACTCCGGCGCGCGCTTCTGGAAGACGGCCGTGATGGCCTCGGTGAGGTCCTTGGACGGCAGGAACGCCGCGTTCCAGGTCGACACGTAGCGCAGGCCGTCGGCCACCGCGGGCGCGGTCCGGTGCTCGAGCACGTCCTTGATGCCCTGCACCACCAGCGGCGGGTTCTCGGCGATCTCGCGCGCCATCGCGTGCGCGGCAGCGACCACGGCCTCCTGATCGGCGAACACCTCGTTGACCAGGCCGATCCGCTCGGCGCGCGCGGCGTCGATGTCCTTGGCCGTGTAGGCCAGCTCGCGCAGGTTGCCCTCGCCGATGATGCCGGGCAGCCGCTGCAGCGAGCCGATGTCGGCGACGATCGCGACCTTGGCCTCGCGCAGGCTGAACTTGGCGTCCTCGCTGGCCAGCCGGATGTCGGCGGCCGCGATCAGGTCCAGGCCACCACCGATGCACCAGCCGGACACGGCCGCGATCACCGGCTTGGTGCACTCGGCGACCGCGGTCACCGAGTCCTGCATCCCGCGGACCACCTTGAGGAACTCGGTGCGCGGCGCCGCCTTCGCGTCGTCGGCCAGCACGGGCGCGAGCATGCCGCCCATCGCCGCCAGGTCGAGCCCGAAGGAGAAGTGCTTGCCCGCGCCGGTGAGCACCACGGCCCGCACCTGCGGGTCGGCGTCGAGCTCACGGAAGATCTCCGGCAGCTCGCGCCAGAAGTCGGGTCCCATCGCGTTGCCCTTACCCGGCCCGGTCAGTGTGACCTGGGCAACGTGGTCGGCGATCTCGACGGTGAAGGCCTGCCAATCAGTCATGTGCCGAGTCTATTGGCGCGCTGCCAGGGATGCGCGCAGGCCCTGGGGTCGACCCCAAAAATCCACTCCCCCGGCATATTTCCCGCAATCGTCCTACTCTGGATTTCATGCGCAGGTCGTCTCTTCCGGCGGTCGCATGCCGCGTCGCCGATACGCTCATCGCCCGCGGGCATCACGGCGTCATCGTTTCGCCGGAAACGCCCGCTGCCACCGCCGCCGATGCCGCCCGCGCGATGGGCGCCCATCCCACCGCGATCACCACCTCCCAGGTCTTCCTGCTCGACGACGATCCCGTCCTGCTGCTGGTCGCCGACCATCACCAGGTCGACCTGACGCGCACCGGCAAACGCCTGGAGGGCACCCTCACGCCCGCGCCCACCGCCCTGGTCGAGCGCATCACCGGTCAGCCGATCGATGGCACCGCCCCCGTCGGCCACCCCACCAACCTGCCCACCTGGGTCGACACCGCGCTGGCCGAGCACACCGAGGTGTGGGCCGCGGGCGGGCATCCGAACACGGTGTTCCGCACCAACTTCCGCGAACTCGTGCGGATCACCGCCGGGCTGCCGATCGAGGTCGACTGAGCCGGAGCCGGTGTGATGCGCGCCCACCCGGCCGACCGGACCCTGGGCGCGGTCGCGGCACGGGCGTAGTTTGGGGCGGGTGAGTGAAGTGCGACGTACTCCGTCCGAGCTGGTGGTTCCCGACGATCTGAGCGGGATCACGGCCGAGCAATACCGGGAGTCGATGCGGCACTATCCGGCCGGTGTCACCGTGGTGACGATCGGCGCCGAGCACGGCCCGGTCGGCTTCACCGCCACCTCCTTCGCCTCGCTGTCCCTCGAGCCGCCCCTGGTGTCGTTCAACATCGCGCACACCTCGTCGAGCATCGAGGCCCTGCGCGCCGCCGACTCGGTCGTCATCCACTTCCTCGGCGAACACCAGCACCACCTGGCCCACCGCTTCTCCCGCACCGCCGCCGACCGCTTCACCGACCGCTCCCTGTGGACCACCCTCGACACCGGCGAACCCGTCCTGCACGGCACCCCCCTCTGGCTCCGCACCACCCTCCACCAGCTCATCGACATCGGCGACCACACCCTCGCCGTAGGCCTGGTCACCCGAGTCCACGACCAAACCCACGAATCCCCCACCGCCGCCCCCCTCCTCTACTACAACGGCAAATACCACCGCCCCACCGCCCTCGACACCTGACCGGCGGAAAAGACGAGCCCGGCCCCGCTATCCAGGCGGGACCGGGCATGCGAGGTGAACTCAGCCGATCAGGCAGGGGGCGGCGCCGGTGAGGGTGTCGGTGGTGAGGGGGCGGGTTTCGGGGGTGGGGTTCCAGAGGCCGTCGGTGGCGGCGTAGGTCCAGGTGGGGCCGGAGTCGGCGAGGGTGGTGATGGCGGCGATCAGGCGGTCCACGTCGGCGGCGGTGGTGCCGAGGCCGATGCTGGCGCGCAGGGCGGCGTCGAGGCCGAGGGCGGCGAGGAGGGGGTGGGCGCAGAAGCGGCCGTCGCGGACGCCGATGGCGTGTTCGGCGGAGAGGTAGGCGGCGACCTCGCCGGGGGCGCGACCGGCGACGGTGAAACAGACGATGCCGACGGCGTCCGGGCTGTCGGACCAGATCCGCACCAGATCGACACCGGGGATCGCGGACAGTCCGTCCCGCAGCCGGTCGGCCAGGAACCGCTCGTGCGCGACGAGATCGTCCGCGTCGATCGCGGCGAGCGCGTCACAGGCGGCGGCGATGGCGGCCGCCCCCAGCACATTCGGCGACCCGGCCTCGTGCCGCTGCGGCGCCGCGGCCCAGTCGACCTGCGCCACACCGACATTGCGCACCGCGCCACCACCGGCCAGGTGCGGCTCACCGGCATCGAGCCAGTCCCGCCTGCCGACCAGCACCCCGGCACCGAACGGCGCGTACAGCTTGTGCCCGGAGAAGGCGAGATAGTCGATCCCGGTCTCGCGCAGGGAGATCCGGCGATGCGGCGCCAGCTGCGCGGCGTCGACGAGAATCCGGGCGCCGCACAGGTGGGCGATGGTCGCGAGCCGCTCCAGCGGCAGCACCTCACCGGTGACGTTGGAGGCCCCGGTCACCGCGAGCAGAGCGGCGGGCTTGCTGCACAATTCGGCGACGACCCGCCGAATGGTCTCCTCGACGGTGTCGGCGGCCCGCACCACCCGGCGCCCGTGCGCGGTCCACGGCAGGAAGTTCGCGTGGTGCTCGATATCGAGCACCACGGTCTCCCCCGGCACGCACCCGGCCAGCAGGTTCAGCGAATCGGTGGTGTTGCGGGTGAACACGACGACCTGGTCGTCGGCGGCATCGAGGAACCGGGCGACCGCGCCGCGCGAGGCCTCGTAGCACTCGGTGGAGATCCGCGAGGCGTACCCCGCCCCGCGGTGCACGCTGGCGTAGTACGGCAGCAACTTCGAAATCCGGTCGGTGACCTGCTGCAACGCCGGCGCGCTCGCCGCGTAGTCGAAGTTGGCGTACGCCTCGGTCCCGCCCTGCACGAGCGGAACACGCAGGTCCGCACCGGACACGGTGGCCAGGGCACAGGTGGGGTCGATAACTGCGGTCATGACGAAATCCCGTCGGCTCAGGGACTCGTTCCCGAAAGGGTGCTGCGAGTCCGCGCTTGCCGCGCCCACTGCGGACGGCGGCCTGGTCGTCACCCGGAGCACCCCACCGCGGAGGAGGGTTGCCGACCAGCTAGCCGGGGCTTGTCGCTGGTACTCGTGACCTGTTTCGAGAGTGACAGACGATCCCGCGCGCTGTCAACCACCCCCGATCGGCGCGCCCGAGCCCGACGCGAATCGCCGACGTCGCGGCACGGAACCCCAACGCCCACACCGACACCCGGTGATTGCCCACGGATTGCCCATACGTGTTCACCGCGCAACCATCTCCACACCCCATTGTGGATCACCCAAATGATTGAGTTCCCCCACTATCTGTTAGGGTGGCCGTCATGTCCACGAACTCGAACTCCGTCCGCGGCCTGCCGCGCTATCCGGTGTACGCGCTCGGACGGCTCACCAAGGCACTGCACGCCGAGATCGATGTCCCGTTGCGCGATCACTGGGTGCTCACCTTCATCGAGGAGAACGCCGACCTGACACAGAAGAAGGTCGGCGACGCCCTCGGCATCGACCGCAGCGAAGTCGTCCGGCTGGTCGACGCGCTGGAACGCGCCGGCCTGGTCGAACGCACTCGCGACGGCACAGACCGGCGCAAATACCGGCTGCGGATCACCGAGGCCGGGCGCAAGCAGTGCAAGCGCACCGACCGGCTGATCGCCGAGGCCACCGCGCGCGTGCTCGAGCGGCTCGACCCCGAGGAACAGCGCACGCTGCACCGGCTGACGCTGACCGCGCTCGGCGAGTCCCCGGACGCACCGTCGTGATCGGCGCCGACGGCACGCCTCGCGCTGCCGTCCGGCCACACCTTCTCCGAGTACCGTTGGCATCTGGTGACCATCCTGTTTGCCCTCCGGTAACCCGCCCGTGAAACAACAAACACCACCGATGGGGGTCGACCGATGAGAGGTGGACTGAGCGCCATGCTCGAGCCACGCACTGAGGACCCGGCGAGCCGGTTGCGTGATCCACTCCTGCGCGCCGACTTGGCCGCGCCGCCGCGCACCCTGGTAGACATCCTGACCAGCACCGCCCTGGCCCACCCCGACGCACCGGCCATCGACGACGGCACCGTCGTCCTCAGCTACATGGAGCTGATCGCCGCGATCGAGGCCAGGATGACCGAGCTGACCGCGGCGGGCGTCCGCCCCGGCGACCGGGTCGGCGTGCGGATGCCCTCGGGCAGCGCCGCGCTGTACGTCACGATCCTGGCCGTCCTCTACTGCGGCGCCGCCTACGTCCCCGTCGACGCCGACGACCCGGAGGAACGGGCCCGGCTGGTCTTCGGCGAGGCCCGGGTGAGCGCGCTGGCCACCGGCGACGGCATCGAGTCGGCCACCGCGGCCGCGGGCCGCACGCCCGCCTCGGACTGGAACACCCTGCCGACCCCCGCCGACGACGCCTGGATCATCTTCACCTCCGGCTCCACCGGCACGCCGAAGGGCGTCGCGGTCACCCACCGCAATGCCGCCGCCTTCGTCGACGCCGAGGCCGGGCTGTTCCTGCAGCGTGCCCCGATCGGCCCCGGCGACCGGGTGCTGGCCGGGCTGTCGGTGGCCTTCGACGCCTCCTGCGAGGAGATGTGGCTGGCCTGGCGCAACGGCGCCTGCCTGGTCCCCGCCCCGCGCGACCTGGTCCGCACCGGCGCCGACCTGGGCCCGTGGCTGATGCGCCGCGAGATCAGCATCGTCTCCACCGTGCCGACGCTGGCCGCCACCTGGCCCGCCGAGGCGCTCGACTCGGTGCGCCTGCTGATCTTCGGCGGCGAGGCCGTCCCGCCGGAACTGGCCGAACGTCTCGCCGGTGGCGCCGAGCGGGAGGTGTGGAACACCTACGGGCCCACCGAGGCCACCGTCGTCGCCTGCGCCGCGCTGCTCGACGGCGGCATGCCGATCCGCATCGGCCTGCCGCTGGACGGCTGGGACCTGACCGTCGTCGACCCGCAGGGCAACCCGGTGCCCGAGGGCGAGACCGGCGAGCTCGTCATCGGCGGTGTCGGCCTGGCGCGCTACCTCGACCCGGCCAAGGACGCCGAGAAGTACGCCCCGCTGCCCTCGCTGGGCTGGGAACGCGCCTACCGCAGTGGCGATCTGGTCCGCAACGACCACCGGGGCCTGATCTTCCTCGGCCGGGCCGACGACCAGATCAAGATCGGCGGCCGGCGCATCGAGCTCGGCGAGATCGACAACGCGCTGCAACACCTGCCCGGCGTCAGCGGCGCGGCCGCCGCCATCCGGACCACCAAGGCGGGCAACAAGATCCTCGTCGGCTACCTCACCGGCGCGGGCCCCGACTTCGACGTCAAGAAGGCCAGGGAGATTCTGGCCGAACAGCTTCCGGCCCCGCTGGTGCCGCGGCTCGCGGTCGTCCCCGACCTGCCGACCCGCACCTCGGGCAAGGTCGACCGCAACGCGCTGCCGTGGCCGCTGCCGAGCGCCGAGGACCAGGCCGAATCCGGTCTCGGCGGCACGGCGGCCTGGGTGGCCGGGCTGTGGGACGCCATCCTGGGCGCCGAGGCCACCGACCTCGACGCCGACTTCTTCGATCTGGGCGGCGGCTCGCTGTCGGCGGCCCAGCTGGTCGGCGCGCTGCGCGAGCGGTATCCGCACGTCACCGTCGCCGATCTCTACGACCATCCCCGGCTCGGCTCGCTGGTGGAACTGCTCGACGGCAGCGCGCCGGTCGCGGCGGTCGACGAGCGCGTCGTCGCGCCGACACCGTTGCGCGCGCAGCTCACCCAGGTGCTGGCCACCATCCCGCTGACCACCCTCACCGGATTGCAGTGGGTCACCTGGCTGGCGGTGGTGTCGGCGATCGCGGGCTGGTCCGGCTCGCTGCCGTGGCTGCCGCGGCTGTCCTGGTGGTGGATCGCGCTGGCGTTCGTGCTGTTCATCTCGCCGCTGGGCCGGATGACGCTGTGCGTCGCCGGCGCGCGCGTGCTGCTGGCCGGGCTGCGCCCCGGCACCTATCCGCGCGGCTCCCTGGTGCACCTGCGGCTGTGGGCGGCCGTGCGCCTGTCGGAGGCCAGCGGTGCCGAAAGCCTGTCCGGCGCACCGCTGATGGTGCCGTTCGCGCGGGCACTCGGCGCGAAGATCGGCAAGGGCGTCGACCTGCACACCCTGCCACCGGTCACCGGCATGCTCGAACTCGGTGACGGCGCCAGCGTCGAACCCGAGGTGGACCTGTCCGGCTACTGGGTCGACGGCGACCTCGTGCACATCGGCGGCATCACCATCGGCGACGGCGCGGTGATCGGCGCGCGCTCGATCCTGCTGCCCGGCACCAAGATCGGCAAGAAGGCCGAGATCGCGCCCGGTTCCGCGGTGTCCGGCAAGGTCAAGGCCGAACAGGAATGGGCGGGCTCGCCCGCGACGAAGGCGGGCAAGGCCCCGCGCCGCTGGCCCGACCACGCCCCCGAGCGGGCCCGGCACTGGCTTGTCGTCTTCGGCCTGTCCTCGATGGCGCTGGCCGCGATGCCGGTCCTCGGGCTGGCCGTCGGCGGCACGTTCATCGCCTGGTGGGTCCGCGAGGAGACCACCATCGGCGCCGCCGCGCTGCGCGGCTTCGCCATCCTGCCGGTGGCGACCCTGCTCAGCCTGGCCGTGTACGCCGCGGCCACCGTGATCGCCGTGCGCCTGCTCGGCATCGGCCTGCGCGAGGGCTACCACCCGGTGCGCAGCCGGACCGGGTGGCAGGTGTGGGCCACCGAACGCCTGCTCGACTCGGCCCGCACCTTCCTGTTCCCGCTCTACGCCAGCCTGCTGACCCCGCTGTGGCTGCGCCTGCTCGGCGCGCGGATCGGCAAGAACGTCGAAGCCTCGACCGTGCTGCTGCTGCCCAAGTTCACCGTGGTCGCCGACGGCGCCTTCCTGGCCGACGACACCATGATCGCCAGCTACGAACTCGGCGGCGGCTGGCTGCGCATCGGCGAGGCCAAGGTCGGCAAGCGCGCCTTCCTCGGCAACTCCGGCATGACCGCGGTCGGTCGCCGGGTGCCCAAGAACGGGCTGGTCGCGGTGCTCTCGGCAGCACCGAGCAAGGCCAAGGCAGGCTCGTCCTGGCTGGGCAGCCCGCCGGTGCGGCTGCGCCGGGCGGCCGAATCCAGCGACACCTCACGCACATTCGATCCGCCGCTGCGCCTGAAGGTGGCGCGCGCGTTCGTCGAGACCTGCCGGTTGATCCCGGTGATGGTGACCTTCGCCATCGGCCTCGGCGTGCTGTTCGTGCTGGCCCTGATCGCCCAGCACTCCGACTACCTCGTCGCGGCCCTGCTGTCCGGCCTGGTCCTGATGGCGGCGGGCGCGCTGGCCGGTGCCATCGCGGTGGCCGCGAAGTGGTTGCTGGTCGGGCGGATTCGGGCCGTCGAGCATCCGCTGTGGAGTTCGTTCGTGTGGCGCAACGAGGTCTCCGACGCCTTCGTCGAGACCGTCGCCGCGCCCTGGTTCGCCCGCGCCGCCACGGGTACTCCCGTGATGAATCTGTGGCTTCGCGGACTCGGTGCCAAGATCGGCCGCGGGGTATGGTGCGAGTCCTATTGGCTTCCGGAGGCAGACCTCGTGACACTCGGTGACGGCGCGACCGTGGAACGCGGCTGTGTGGTGCAGACCCATCTGTTCCACGACCGCATCATGTCCATGGACACGGTGACACTGGACGCGGGCGCCACCCTCGGCCCGCACTGCGTCGCCCTGCCCGCCGCCCACATCGGCGCGGGCGCCACCATCGGTCCGGCCTCGCTGGTGATGCGCGGCGACGTGGTCCCGCCGTCGACCCGCTGGTGGGGCAACCCCATCTCGCCGTGGTCCGGGACCGCCTCGACGCCGGAGTCGAGGCAGCGCGGAGCCGCCTGATGCGGAGCAAGTTCTACGAGGAACCGATCGACGCCTACCTGCCACAGAACGGCAATCGTGGGTACCGCGTGTCCAGGTACGAGCTGGAGCTGGGCTACCGGCCCGCCAGCAACCGGCTGGCCGGGCGCGCGGTGATCATCGCGGTCACCACCACCGTGCGTGGGTGGTTCACCCTCGATCTGTCGCAGGCGCTGACGGTGTCGAAAGTGCTGGTCAACGGGGCCAAGGCCGCGAAGTTCAGCCATCAGCAGGGCAAGCTGGCGATCACCCCGCAGCAGAAGATCCCCGCGGGCGGCGTCCTGGAGATCACCGTCCACTACGCGGGCACGCCGCGGCCGGTGCGCGGGCCGTGGGGCGAGGTCGGCTGGGAGGAGCTCACCGAGGGCGCGCTGGTGGCCAGCCAGCCCAACGGCGCCGCCTCCTGGTTCCCGTGCGACGACCATCCGAGTTCCAAAGCGTCGTACCGGATCTCGATCACCACCGACAGCCCGTTCTACGCACTGGCCAACGGCACCCTGGTCCGCAAGCAGGCCAAGGCCAGCCAGACCACCTGGGTGTACGAGGCGCCCGAGCCGATGGCCAGCTACCTGGCGACCATCCAGATCGGCAACTACCGCAAGCACCGGATCGGCGCGCCCGGCGAGCCGGTGCCGATGCAGGCCGTCATCCCGCAGCGGCTGCGCGCGACCTTCGACCACGACTTCGCCCGGCAGCCCGAGATGATGGCGCTGTTCACCGAGAAGTTCGGCCCGTACCCGTTCGAGAACTACACCGTGGTCGTCACCGACGACGAGCTCGACATCCCGATCGAGGCACAGGGCATCTCGGTGTTCGGCGCCAATCACTGCGACGGCAAGCGTGGTTCGGAGCGGCTGGTCGCGCACGAACTGGCGCACCAGTGGTTCGGCAACAGCCTGACCCTGAAGCAGTGGCGCGACATCTGGCTGCACGAGGGCTTCGCCTGCTACGCCGAGTGGATCTGGTCGGAGGCCGCCGGCGGACCGACCGCGGATCAGCTGGCCAGGGCGGCGCGGGCGAACCTGGCCAGGCAGCCGCAGGACATCATCGTCGGCGATCCCGGCCCCAAGGACATGTTCGACGACCGGGTCTACAAGCGCGGCGCGCTCACCCTGCACGCGCTGCGGCTGGAACTGCGCGACCACCTGTTCTTCGAACTCATCCGGGAGTGGACCGCGCGCTATCGCCACGCCTCGGTCACCACCGAGGAATTCGTGGATCTGGCAGGTCATTACAGTGTGGCGCCGCTGCGTCCGCTGTTCGCGGTCTGGCTCGGTACCAAGCCGCTGCCGCAGCTACCGCCGCTGGGCGGCCAGGCGCATCAGAAGACCAGGTAGCGCTGGGCGAGTTCCTCGACGAGGGGATCGTCGGACGGCACCATCTCGAGCGCCTCGAGATCGTCGGCCACCGAGATGCTGCGGGAGTCGTCGCGTTCGGGGTCGGGGCCGTCCTCGGCGAGCTGACGCTGCAACTTCCGCCGGACTCGATCCTTCAGTGAATCGCGCATGCCTCCAGACTGCCCGCCGATCCGCGCGGGCACCAGTATCAAACGGGCGTGAGCCACGTTCCCCACGGCGTGTTGCGCACAACGGTATAGACGGCAAGCAATCCGAAGAACGACCACACCAGCACCGGGCTCAGTCCGGGCACCCGCCAGCGTTGTCCGCGCCGGGCGCGCAGCAGCCAGTCGACGACGAACACCGCGAACGCCACGACCAGCGGCAGCACCAGCACATTGCTGTGCAGCGAATCGATGATCCGGCCGTCGGTCAGGTTGTGCATCGCCCGCATCCCACCGCAGCCGGGGCAGTACACCCCGAGCAACGCGTACACGGGGCACAGTCCGTAGGAACCCTCGACGTGCGGATCGCGGAAGTGCAGCAACGCGAGCGTGCCGACCCCGAGTCCGGCGGCGATCAGCGGCGGGGCGAAGCGCTGCCAGGCCGGGCGTGCCGGTTCCCGGTGCGGGGCGCCGGAGAAATCGGCCATGACGGGCGTGCTGTCCACGCTCCTACGGTAGCCGCGCCAGGTCGGGGCCGCCAGCATGCCCGGATCGCGACGGCACGCTGTAATTTTCCGGCGATTTCGGGCGATTTCACAGTGTCGGCGCGGCTGGTGACCCAGTTCACAACAAATGGGACACTGTGACCCGCTAACACTAGCTAGCACCCCAGCTCGCACTGTACGGTGGCCTACGACACAAAGGAGTGCCGACATGCTTGCAAAGTCGATGATGACGGTAGGCGTACTCACCGCACAGTTCCGTGCCGGGCTGCGTACCCGGAGCTTCGCGACAGCGAAACTCAACACCCCCTCCGTCGCGCACCGGGTCGTCCCGGTGACCACCGCGGACGGCGCCGACCTCCGGGTCCACGTCTACGGCCCCGACACCGCCCCCACCCTGGTCCTCATCCACGGCTGGGCCTGCAGCATCGAATACTGGAACCCGCAGATCACCGCCTTCGCCGGTGAGTACCGCGTGGTCAGCTACGACCAGCGCGGCCACGGCGAGTCCACCCTCGGCACCGTCGCCCCCAGCGAGCACACCCTGGCCGACGACCTCGCCGCCGTCCTCGACGCGACGCTGCGTCCGGGCGAGAAGGCCGTCCTGGCCGGGCACAGCATGGGTGGCCTCACCATCCAGGCCTGGGCCAAGCACCACCCCGAGCAGGTGTCCGAGCGCGCCGCCGCCGTCCTGCTGGCCAACACCGCCAATGGCGACATCCGCTGGGAAACCGATCTGCTGCCGGTGCTGAACAAGCAGCTCACCGTCGCCGAGTACCCGGTCACGATCATGGGCGCGCCCGTGCGCATGCCGCAGCCGGTCAGCGAGTCGCTGTTGTTCGCGCCGCTGCCGATCCCGGGTGGCTGGTTCACCGAGCAGCTGTTCCGCTACCGCATCCTCACCCCGGACGCCACCGCCGACGAGGTCGACTTCGCGGTCGGCATCATCCGCTCCTGCCGTCCGCTCGCGCGCGGCCGCCACGCCGCCGCGATGGCCGACATGGATCTGTCGGCGGGCACCGCCAACCTGAACGTCCCGACCACGGTGCTGGCCGGCGCCCAGGACCGGCTGCTCCCGCAGCGCATGTCCCGCTCGATCGTCGACATCCTGCGCCGCACCGGCCACCTGGCCGACTTCCACGTGCTCCCGCACGGGCACCTCAGCAATGTCGAGGACACCGCCGCCTTCGACGCCATCCTGCACCAGATCCTGCGTTCCGCCACCAACTCTCGGGCCACCCGCCGCAACGTCGCCGCCCGCTGACCCGAGTCGGTTCTCCCGAGTCGGTCAACGAGGCCCGACCCGGGAGGAACGCGAACGAAAGGCCCTCGACCACCAGGTCGAGGGCCTTTTTCGCGACCCTGATCGAGTAGTCGACTACGCGGGACCCGCATCGATCCGCCGTGCCACAGTCACAACCCCACGGTTGATTCGATGAGGAGGATCCGATGCGTACCCCACCCGACCAAGCACTCGACGGCGACGGCCACCACGAGGAATTCGCGCCCGTCGAGGACCCCGGCTGCGTGATTCCCGCGCTGCCGACCCGGCTGCTGGCGCGCGCGGCCGAAGTCGCCACGCTGCTCAATCCGGTGAACGCGCCGCTCACCCAGAGCGCCGCGACGGAGGGCGGCCTGCCGCAGGTGGCCGAACTGGCGGTGCTGACCTCGAAGTACTGGGGCATGCAGCGCCGCACCCTGACGGTCAGCTTCCTGGAAGCGACCCCCACCGACCTGAAGCAGCGCATCCTCGGCCACATGAACGCCTGGGGCACCGGCGTCACCTTCGTCCTGACGAACGGCACCGGCCAGGTGCGCATTTCCCGTGCAGGCCAAGGCTATTGGTCCTACCTCGGCACCGATGTCCTGCTGATCCCGCAGAGCCGCCCGACGATGAACCTGCAGGGCTTCACGATGGCCACCTCGGAAGCCGAGTACAAGCGGGTCGTGCGCCACGAGACGGGGCACACCCTCGGTTTCCCGCACGAGCACCTGCGCCGCGCGCTGATCGAGCGGCTCGACGTCGCCAAGACGATCACCCACTTCCGCGACACCTACGGGTGGAGCGAGCAGCAGACGCGGTCGAATGTCCTGACCCCGCTGGACGAACGCTCGATCATGGCGACGCCGAACGCCGATCAGGACTCGATCATGTGCTACCAACTGCCCGGCAAGATCACCACCGACGGGCAGCCGATTCGCGGCGGCCTGGACATCAACGCCGCCGACCGCGGCTTCGCGCGTTCCATCTACCCGACGCTGTGGCCCTTCTTCAGCGAGCAGGCGGACTGGGACGAAGACGAGGACGTCAGCGTGGAATCCGCACTCGCGCAAGCACATGCCACGGCTGGTTGATCTGCGCGCGGATCCGATCGGAGCGCGGTTGGCGCTCGAGCCCGGCGACATCGTGCTGCTGCCCGCCGCGGGCGCCCGGGTGACCTCGGGCGCGACGGTCGAGGTGCTCGGCGTCTACCGGGACGCCGCCCCGCTCCCGGACGGACGGGTGCTCGCACCCGAGGGTCCGCCGGACGTGGTGGTGCTCGCCGCGCTGACCCCCGGCGACGCGACCGTGCGGCTGATGACCGGCGACCCCTTCCACGGGGCCACCCCACAGGAGTTATCGGTGACCGTGCGGCGGGGCTGACCAGCGGCCTCGCCGTAGCCGAAGCAGAAGAAAGGTGAAATCCATGACCGCCGAACCACAAACGGGGCAGGTCGCCCCCGCGCAGGCACCGGCCGTCCGCGAGACGGCCGCGCACACCTCGGAAGATCATCGGGCCGCCGGCCCGGAGCCATCGGCGGGCGCGAGTGTGGCCGCGCCGTTCCACGAGGCCGCGAGTCTGCCGGCCCCGCCGCTCGAGCAGGAAGGGTAGTCCGATGCCTTGGTTGGCCTTCCACAACAACTATCACCTGGTGGTGTCCGTCGCGGTCATGCAGGTCGACCCGGATTCCTGCCCCGGCCAGTACGGCGGCTGGGCGACGCACGGCTGGTGGAATCTGAATCCGGGAGAGTCGAAGACCGCGATCTGGACGAAATACGACGCGGCGTACTACTACGCCAGGGCGGGCAACGGTGCGTGGTGGGGTGACGCGAACGGCCCTCGGGTCTACGTCAATCCCTTCGACCGGTTCGACTCCTGCCTCCTGATCGGAACATCCACGTGGGACATCGTGAACATGCGACGTGTGTTCGTCGGCTCGAATCTGCACAACACGCACACCGTGAACCTGAATCCCTGATCCCCGATCCGAAAGGTCCCGACCAGCAGGTCGGGACCTTTCGCGTTGCTCAGGGCAGCAGCAGTCCCCAGTACAGCGCCCACAGCGTGAATCCGGTACCGCCGCAGACCAGCAGCGCCCAGCGGACCCGCCCGCCCGTGCCGACACCGTCGAGCAGCCGCCCGCGCCGCGCGACGACGACGCCGAGCGCGACCACCGCGCACACCGCGCTCAGTTGCAACGCCACCCAGGGCAGCGTGCGGCCGAACAGCAACGGGCCGAACGACATCGACCTGGTGGAGGCGACGAACAGGAACAGGGCGATCGTGCCGACGATGCCGATCCCGGCCGCCGCCACCAAGATTCGCGCGGGCCGGGCATGGGACAGGCGCCAGTTCCTGTTGAACCCGCTCACCGCGTAGCCGCCGAGCGCGAGAACGGTCCCGAGCAGCAGGATCAGCTGGACCGGGGTGGACTCCCACCAGGTCAGCGGCGCGAGCGGTGTCACCGAATGCCCCTGTACCGCAGGCTGATCCACCTGCCTGTTCGCCGAGCCGGGCAGCCCGTTCACCCAGTCGCCCATGAGCTCGGCGTAGCCGGGCGCGAGTTCGGTGCCCTTGTCGAATCCGTCGGTCGTCGTGAAGCCCGCGTGCTGGGCATTCGGCAGGGTGCGCAGCGTGTAGTTCGTCTTGCCGACCCGATCGAAGGCCGCGCGGAAGTCGCGCAGACTGTCACCGGGCGGGGTCAGCCGGTCCTGGTCGCCCCAGATCGCGAGCACCGGCTGCGGAATCCGTTCCAGCACCGGCACCGGATCGTAGTCGGCCTGGGCGAACTGCCCCGCGCCGGCGAGCTGGCGGATTCCGTTGCGCCCCAGCACATCGATCATCGATCCGCGCACGCCCGCCGCCGCGAATCTGGTCTCGTTGGCCCAGGTCTGCTGGGCGGCGGGCGCGCCGGAATTGGCGCCGATGGTGATCAGGAAGGCGACATCGGCCGAGCGCGAGGCGGCCAGCGGCGCCACCCAGCCGCCTTCCGAGAGCCCCCAGAGGCCGACCCGCGACGGGTCCACCTCGGGCCGGCTCCGCAGCGCGGCGATGCCGGACAGCGCGTCGTCGGCGAGCAGGGAGTAGTCACGGTGGGCGGGGGTGTAGTCCTCGGCCCGCTTCGCATAGTGCAGCGCGACGATGCCCGCCCGCGCGAAAGCATCTGCGACCTGGGCGTATTGGGGACTGGGGCTGGTCCCGGAGCCGTGCACGAGCACGACACCCGGCCTGCCGGTGGCACCCGCCGGTGCGTGGATGGTGCCGGTCGTGGTGGTGCCGTCGGAGCGGGTGACGGTGATGTCGGTGGTGACGCGGTCGTCCGCGGTGGCCGTCGGCGCGGCAGCGACCAGCGCCGCGATCATGGTGGCGAGCAGAGCGATACGAATGAGCACGGTGGATCCCTACTGGCTGTCGTTCATCCCCGGGGCCGGGAACGCGATGAACCGGGTCAGTACCCGGCGCGCGCCCGGCCGGTCTTCGGCATGGGTGGCTTGGAAGCGCTTGAGCAGCGCGAGGTACTCCTCGCAGAAGGCGTCGAGTTCCTCGCGGGTCGCGTAGATCGCGCCGCGCGAGAACGGCATCGTGTCGGCCCACTCCCCCAGCTCGGCGCGCTCGGCACGGAACCGCCGGAAGAGCTCGACGTCTTCGGAAATGTGCTGCGCGACCAGCCCTTCCAGCAGCTCGCGCATTTCCGGCGACTGGTCCTTGTCCAGCCGATACCGCAGATCCTTCGGCGGCGACCGCCACCACCGCTCCTTCCCCTTCGCCAGCTCGGGCGCCTCCTCGATGAACCCGTGCTCGGCCAGCTGACGCAGGTGATAGCTGGTCGCACCGGTGTTCTGACCCAGCTGCGCCCCCAGCGCCGTCGCGGTCGCCGGACCCTTCTCGGCGAGGGCGCGCAGAATGCGCTGCCGGAGCGGATGGGCGAGCGCGCGCAGCGCGGCGGGATCGGTGATCTCCCTCGGCGGTACCTCGTCGGTCATAGTTGCACAGTACTCTTTGCATGCATTCTTATGCAAAGAGAATTGTGCAACCAGGCGACTCCGCCGGGATCGGTGATCGTGGCGGACAGACGGGCCGACCAGGGCGAATCATCGGCCGTGGCACCATCGAGGCAGCGCTCGACTCGGCCGTCGAACGGAGACCGGTGTACGTCTACACGAACCTCTCAGCCGCGCTACGCGACACGTCGTCGCCGCTGCGCACCTACCTGCGTCAGCGGTTTCCCCACACCCGCGGCGTGCAAGCCGAGTATCGACGCGCGGCCGGGCCACTACTGGTCGACACCGGCGGCGCCAACCCCGCCACCCTCGGCGCCGCCTTCGACTTCGCCGTGCGCTTCCAGCTCGTCCCCGACCACCGCCCGGTACTGCCACTGCTCGGCTTCTTCGGCCATCCCCGGGAATCGGCAGCCCTGTGCACCGACGTCTACCGCCGCGGCCTGCTCCGTGATTCCGCCCTGGCGAGGCTCCTCGCCACCGACCGCTTCACCCCCGACCACCTGCTCGCCCTGGCTCCCGCCGACGCGATCCGCCAACTCTGGGAACTCCGCGGCATCGCCGACGACCGACTCCTCCCGCACCTGCACCCACCCTCCGTCCCCGGCCCCACCTTCGACGCCTCGGTCCTGTGCAACGCCGACGCCGACATCATCAGCGACGGCCTGCTCCTGGACCTCAAAACCCACCTCGGTCCGAAGAACCAGCGCACCGGCACCCGCACCGACTCCCTCACCACCACCGACCTCTACCAGGTCATCGCCTACGCCCTCTTCGACCACACCGACAGCTACCGCCTCACCGACGTCGGCATCTACTCCGCCCGCTACGGCCACCTCGCCACCTGGCCCCTCCCCACCCTCCTGGACACCCTCGCCGGCCACCCGATCGACCTCGCCGACGAACGCGACACGGTCTGGACCCTCCTCGGCGGAACCCAGCCCCGCGCTCATCGGCCGTAACCCGGGATTTGTCGACCGGTTCGTCCTTCGAGCTGATCGGCACGCGGTGGCCGACCTCAACCCTTCCGGGCGGCCACCGCTATAGCGAGTGCGGCTGTAGCGGTCGGCACCAGCGCGCACAACGTCATCGGGAGGTAGAGCCAGGCCAAGCCGTCGAACAGGTACCGGACCTCTGCCCAGGCAGCGAGGGACGAAGACGATTCACCGAGGGCGACGCCCGCCGCGGCGACGGTCAGCCCGCGAAGAGCTGGTACGCGCGCGGTCATTCCCATCAGCGCCAGGGTGGCGGCGATCAGCGAGAAGGCGACGATGCCGCCCACCACGATCTCATACAGCGTGAATCGGCCCGAGGTGTAGTCGGTTTCGACGACGACAGCCCAAGCCCGAACGCCTGCGAGCAGCAGCGCGGCGACCAGCCTCGTACAAACCCTAAGCGACCTGCGAGCCTTGGTCCATCGCGGCCACGAGCGATCGACCTCGACGACTGTCGTCGGAAACCACACAGGCCCTTCCCGGAATCCCGGAAAGGGCCTGTGACCTCGGAGCCGCCTGGGGGAATCGAACCCCCGACCTTTTCATTACGAGTGAAGCGCTCTACCGACTGAGCTAAGGCGGCGTGCCGTTAGGCGACGCGAGTCTATCGCGGGAACAGCCGGAACGCGAAAACGGGTGGTCAGGTGGAGCGGGCGGCGATCAGGGTGGCGACCATGGCGGCGACGGCGAAACGGGGTTTCACGTTGAGGTCGAGGGCTTCCCGGCAGGCCAGGACGGCGTCGATGCTGCGGAGCAGGCCCTCGGGGCGGATGCTGGTGGCGAGGTCGGTGATCTCGTCGGCCATGTCGGGGTGGGTGAGGGTGATGGGCACACCGCGGCCGGCGAAGCGCATGGCGAGGGCGTCGCGGTACATCCCGGCGACGTCGATGAGGGCGCGGTCGAGAGCGTCGCGGCCGGTGCGGGTGGCGCGGGACTTCTGGCGGCGCTCGAGTTCCTTGAGCACGCCCGCCGAGCCGCGGGTCGCCGAGGCCGCGCCCTTGCCGGTGCCGCCCGCGCCGAGGGCGGTGGCGAGTTCGTCGCGTTCGCGGTCGTCGCGTTCGGCGCTCATCTGCTTGGCTTCGTCGTCGGCCGATTTCACCAGCTCGTCGGCGGCGGCGTAGGCCGCGCCCGGCCGTTCGGTGGCGCCGACCAGGGCCAGTGCCCGCTGACGTCGCTTGCGCGCGTCCTCGTCGGTGGCGAGCCGACGGGCCCGGCCGACGTGCCCACCGCTCACCGCGGCCGCCCAGTCGGCGGTCTTGCCGTCGAGCTGATCCCGCTCGCGCAGGACCTGGGCGATGGCGGGGACCGACGGCGTCACCAGGTGCACGTGCCTGCACCGCGAGCGCAGGGTGACGGAGATGTCCTCGGGATCGACCGACGGCGCGCAGAGCAGGAACACGGTCCGGTCCGGCGGCTCCTCGACGACCTTCAGCAGCACATTGCCCGCCGCCTCGGTGAGGCGATCCGCGTCCTCGACCACCACGACCTGCCAGCGTCCGGTGCTCGGCCGCCGGGACGCGACCTGCACGATCTCGCGCATCTCCTTGGTGCTGATGCTCAGCCCCTCGGGGACGACGCGCCGCACGTCACCGTGCGTACCGGCCATCGTGGTCGTGCACGCGTGGCATCGACCACATCCGACGGTGTCGGGGTCGGTGCATTGCAGCGCGGCGGCGAAGCACAGCGCCGCGACCGACCGACCGGATCCGGGCGGACCCGTGAACAGCCACGAATGCGTCATCGCCCCGGTCACGACGCCCGCGCGGGCCGCCGTCGCGGCAGCCGTCAGCTCGGCCTCGACCACGTCCTGGCCGACCAGTCGATCGAAGACTCCTGCCACGCGCTACACCCTAGCCGCGCGGTCCGACATCGATCCGAACGGCCGGACCGCCCGCAGCCGGACACGCGGATCCGGCACCAGGACTGCCGGCCGCGCCACCGCAACTTCACCCAGCCCGCCGCACACACCGCAATCCATCACGGCCGTACAGCGGGCAAGCGGCTGTACGGCCGACGCGCACCGGGCGGCAGCGAATCGACCAGCCTCCGCCGGGTGTGTGCCGCCCCGCACCGCTCGGTGTCAGTCCGCTTCGGTACCAGCGGTTTTCGCCGCCGCCTTCTTCGCCGGAGCCTTCTTGGCCGCGGTCTTCTTCGCCGCGGTCTTCTTGGCGACCGTCTTCGTCGCCGTCTTCGTCGCGGTCGACTTGGCGGCCGTCTTCTTCGCGGGCGCCTTCTTGGCCGCCTTCTTCGCGGTGGTCTTCTTCGCCGCCTTCTTCACCGGACCGCGGGCCCGGCGATCGGCGAGCAGCTCGGACGCGCGCTCGTCGGTGATCGACTCGACCTCGTCGCCCTTGCGCAGGCTGGCGTTGGTCTCACCGTCGGTGACGTACGGGCCGAACCGGCCGTCCTTGATCACCATCGGCTTGTTCGTCGCCGAGTCGTTGCCCAGTTCGCGCAGCGGGGCCGCGCTCGCCGCCTGCCGACCGCGCCGCTTCGGCTCGGCGTAGAGCTTCAGCGCCTCGTCGAGGGTGACGGAGAACAGCTGGTCCTCGGTCGCCAGCGACCGCGAATCGGTGCCCTTCTTCAGGTAGGGCCCGTACCGGCCGTTCTGCGCGGTGATCTCCTCGCCCGAGGCCGGGTCGTTGCCGACCACGCGGGGCAGCGAGAGCAGCTTGAGCGCGTCGTCGAGGGTGATCGTCGCCAGATCCATCGACTTGAACAGCGAGCCGGTGCGCGGCTTGACCTCGGCCGCCTTCTTGGTGGTCTTCTTCGCCGGCGTCGCGGCCGGGTCCGGCGCGGGCGGCTCGGGCAGGATCTCGGTGACGTACGGGCCGAAACGGCCCTCCTTGGCGACGATCTCGTGCCCCGACACCGGGTCGACGCCGAGCGAACGGCCCTCCTGCGGCGTCGAGAACAGCTTCTCGGCGACCTCGGGCGTCAGCTCGTCCGGCGGCAGATCGTCGGGCAGGTTCGCCCGCTGCGACACCGGATCACCGTCCGGGTCATCGGGATTGACGACCATCCGCTCCAGGTACGGACCGAACCGGCCGACGCGGACCACGACATCGCGGCCCTCCTCGTCGACGAACATCTTGATCGAGTTCACTTCGCGGGCGTCGATGTCGTCGAGCTGCTCGCCGACCATCTTCTTCAGGCCGCCCGAGCGCGCCACCGATCCCTCGGCGCCGTGATCGCCACCGAAGTAGAAGCTGGACAACCAGTTTCCGCGCTGTTCGCGGCCACCGGCGATCGCGTCGAGGTCGTCCTCCATCGCGGCGGTGAAGTCGAAGTCGACCAGTCGCCCGAAGTAGGCCTCGAGCAGGCCGACCACCGCGAACGCCACCCACGACGGCACCAGCGCGCTGCCGCGCTTGTAGACATAGCCGCGATCGAGAATCGTCTTGATGATCGAGGAGTACGTCGACGGGCGGCCGATGCCGAGCTCTTCGAGCGTCTTGATCAGCGACGCTTCGGTGTAGCGCGCGGGCGGATTGGTGCTGTGCCCGTCCGGGGTGAGCTCGACGGCGGTGACGCCCTGGCCCTCTTCCAGTGCGGGCAAACGGGATTCGGCGTCGTCGGACTGGCCGCCCGCCTCCTCGTCGACACTCTCGACATAGGCCTTGAGGAAGCCCGGGAAGGTGATCGTGCGACCCGAGGAGGAGAACACGCACTCCTCGCCGGTCCGAGCGGTGCCGGTGATGCGCAGGGTCAGCGTGGTGCCGCGCGCGTCGGCCATCTGCGAGGCGACGGTGCGCTGCCAGATCAGCTCGTAGAGCCGGAACTCGTCCTGGTCGACCTTGGCGGCCAGCTGGCCCGGGGTCATGAACGTGTCGCCGGACGGGCGGATCGCCTCGTGCGCTTCCTGCGCGTTCTTGACCTTGCGGGTGTACTGGCGCGGCGTCGGCGAGACGTACTCCGCGCCGTAGAGCTGGGTCGCCTGCGACCGCGCGGCGGCGATGGCCGACTCCGACAGCGTGGTCGAGTCGGTACGCATGTAGGTGATGTAGCCGTTCTCGTACAGCCGCTGCGCCACCCGCATCGTGCGCTCGGAGGTGAAGCGCAGCTTGCGCCCCGCTTCCTGCTGCAGCGTCGAGGTCATGAACGGCGGGTACGGCTTGCGCGAGTACGGCTTGGCCTCGGCGGAGGAGACCACCAGGTCGGCCCCGTCGAGCGCCTCGGCCAGCCGGCGCGCGTAGGCCTCGTCCAGCACGACCACACCGGAGGCCGACTTGAGCCGGCCGTCGGAGCCGAAGTCGCGACCGGAGGCGACCCGGTCGCCCTGGACCTGGACCAGCCGCGCGCCGAAGGTCCGCGGATTGGTCGAATCGGAGTTCTCGTCGACTCCGGCGTCGAGCTTGGCGGCGATATCCCAGTACTCGGCGGAGCGGAACGCCATGCGCTCCCGCTCACGCTGCACGATGACGCGGGTGGCGACGGACTGCACGCGACCCGCCGACAGGCGGGGCATGACCTTCTTCCACAGCACCGGACTGACTTCGTAGCCGTAGAGGCGGTCCAGGATGCGGCGGGTTTCCTGCGCGTCGACCAGGTCGTTGTCGAGTTCGCGGGTATCGGCGGCGGCCGCGAGGATGGCCGGCTCGGTGATCTCGTGGAAGACCATCCGGCGGACCGGGACCTTCGGCTTGAGCGTCTCGAGCAGGTGCCAGGCGATCGCCTCGCCCTCGCGGTCGGGGTCGGTGGCGAGGTAGAGCTCGTCGGCGTCGGCCAGCAGGCTCTTGAGCTCGGAGACCTTGGCCTTCTTGTCCGGGCTGACGACATAGATCGGCTCGAAGTCGTGATCGACGTCGACGCCGAGGCGCGCCCAGGACTGCCCCTTGTATTTGGCGGGCACGTCGGCCGCGCCGCGCGGCAAGTCACGGATGTGGCCCACCGAAGCCTCGACCGTGTAGTTGCGACCCAGGTAAGGCGCGATCTTGCGGGCCTTCGTCGGGGACTCGACGATCACGAGACGACGCAGGGGACGCCCCTGGTCGGCTGAACTGCGGTCTCGTGTTGCCACCGGCGAACACCTTCCTTCTATATCCGCGCGTCGGGAGGTCCGCTCGGTGCGCGGCTGGGGCAGACGGCGCGACGTTCGGACATCGCCACCAGTGACGTTTATACCTTGCGCACTTGGGTAGCTGCGTCCACGGCGGCTGGCGCCGCGGGTTTCCGGCCTCCTCGGCCTGGAGAACTTCTGGGCGACCTTACCCCTGAAATGGCTCGTCCCCCACCTCCGCACAGGAGGTGGGGGACGGGCGTTGATTCGTTTCGCAGCTCAGGAGAGCGCGCGAACGCCGGTGGCCTGCGGGCCCTTGGTGCCCTGGCCGACCTCGAACTCGACCTTCTGGTTCTCCTCGAGGGTACGGAAGCCCGTGCCCTGGATCTCCGAGTAGTGGACGAAGACGTCAGCGGAGCCGTCCTCGGGCGCGATGAAGCCGAACCCCTTCTCCGCGTTGAACCACTTCACAGTTCCCTGTGCCATTCTGTTCCTTCTCTTTCTTACCGGAACGGCGGACAACTGGGTTCGTCCACCGGGTCCGTTCCGACCGCTGTACTGTTGGTCCCCCTGCAAGGAAAGCCTGAGCACGGCGTTCGCAACATCGATCCTGCTGATGGTTTGGACTTTCGATCCGTCCCTCGAACACAGAAGCTTGCGACCGAGACCCAGTGAACCATGTCCACGAGCAATTCAACAGTCGAGTTACCGACAATTTGCAAAATTCTTGATCTTGCGAATGCGCAGGTGAGGGAGAGATTGGGTGAATCCGTACTTCCAGTCTGTTTGCTTCACGATAACCGGGTGAGCTTCCAGCAAACCTGCTGTGACCCAGGTCGCTATTGGGTTACGAAATCGCAGGTAGCGCTCGCCGCACACACACGTTTCACACTTCCGGCGTGGCGCGAGAGGGCTATGGGATGAATCCGGCAGAGCGGACCGAGGTCCAGCCGACAGCTATCGGCGAGAGCTACGGGCGATCGTTGCTGAATCGTGTCCTGGTCGAGGCGGCGTCCGGCGGCAACCCGCTGACCCATGTCGCCGAGCTGCCCGCCCGGCCCGCGCGCACCACCGATTGGCCGGACTGGGTGCCATCCGAGCTGGTCACAGCGTTGGACGCGGCCGGGATCGAGCGCCCGTGGGATCACCAGACCCGGACCGCCGAGCTGGCGGCGGCCGGAAAGCACGTCGTCGTCAGCACCGGGACCGCCTCCGGGAAATCTCTCGGCTATCTCCTGCCGGTGCTCACCGCGCTGCACGACGACCCGCGGGCGACCGCGCTGTACCTGTCCCCCACCAAGGCGCTCGGCGCCGATCAGCTGCGCGCGGTCGGTGCGCTGATCCACGACAATCCCCTGCGTGAGGCCCATCCGGCGAGCTACGACGGGGACACACCCGCCGAGATCAGGCAGTGGGTCCGGGCCAATGCGCGGTGGATCTTCACCAATCCCGACATGCTGCACGTCGGGATGCTGCGTTCGCATCAGCGCTGGGCGCGCGTGCTGCGCAATCTTCGCTATGTGGTGGTCGACGAATGCCACTCCTACCGGGGCGTGTTCGGTTCGCACGTCGCCCTGGTGCTGCGCAGGCTGCGCCGGCTCGCCGCGTTCTACGGCGCCGACCCGGTGTTCATCCTGTGCTCGGCCACCAGCGCCGACCCCGGCGCGTCGGCGAGCAGGCTGATCGGGGTGCCGGTCACCGCCGTCACCGAGGACGCCTCGCCGCACGGTGCCAGAACCGTCGCCCTCTGGGAACCGCCGTTGAGTACCGCCGTGACCGGCGAGAACGGCGCACCCGTGCGCCGGACCGCGACCGGCGAGGCCGCCAAGATCATGGCGAGCCTGGTTGCCGAGGGCGCGAGGACGCTCACCTTCGTCCGCTCGCGCCGGGGTGCCGAGCTGATCGCACTCGACGCCCGGCGTGTCCTCGCCGAACGAGCTCCTGAACTGCAGGAACGGGTCGCGGCCTACCGCGCGGGCTATCTGGCCGAAGACCGCAGGGAGCTGGAACGATCGCTCTCGGAGGGCACGCTGCTCGGCGCGGCCAGCACCAACGCGCTCGAGCTCGGTGTCGATATCGCCGGTCTTGACGCCGTGGTCATCGCGGGTTTTCCCGGTACCGTCGCCTCGTTCTGGCAGCAGGCGGGGCGCGCGGGCAGGCGGTTGCAGGGCTCGCTCGTCGTGCTGGTCGCCACCGACGATCCGCTCGACACCTACCTCGTCCACCATCCGGACGCCCTGCTCGCCCGGCCGATCGAGGCCACCATCACCGACCCGTACAACCCCTACGTCCTCGGACCCCAACTGCTGTGCGCGGCCATGGAACTGCCACTCACCGACGCCGAGGTCACCGAGCTCAGAGCCGGTGCCGTGCTCGCCGACCTGGCCGACGAGGGCTTGATCCGGCATCGTCCCGGCCCCCGCGGCGCACCGGGAAGGTGGCACGTCACCGCGCACACCCATCCACACGACGCGGTGGATGTGCGCGGCGGCCTCGGTACGCCGATCGCCATCGTCGACGCCGAATCCGGGCGTCTGCTCGGCACCGCCGACGCGGGCCGGGCGCCCGCCACCCTGCACAACGGCGCCGTCCACCTGCACCAGGGCGAGACCTACCTGGTCGACGAACTCGACCTCGACGGCGGCGTCGCCTTCGTCAACGAGGTGGACCCCGGCTTCACCACCAGCGCACGGCAGGTCACCTCGATCACCATCGAAGCGATGACCGAAGAGCGCGTATTCGGTGCCGTCACCACCGCATCCGCGCAGGTCGCGGTCACCCATCAGGTCGTCGGCTACCTCCGCACGCTGGCCACCGGCGAGGTGCTCGACCAGGTCGAGCTCGATCTGCCCGCCCAGACCCTGCACACCAAGGCCGTCCTCTATACCGTCACGCCCACGCTGCTCGCCGCCGCCGGAATCACCGACGACGAGCTCCCCGGGGCACTCCACGCCGCCGAACACGCCGCGATCGGCATGCTGCCGCTAGTCGCCGGCTGCGACCGCTGGGACATCGGCGGCGTCTCGATCGCCGAGCATCCCGACACCGGCGCACCGACCGTGTTCGTCTACGACGGGCAACCCGGCGGCGCGGGCTTCGCCGAGCGAGGATTCGCCCAGCTGGACGCCTGGTTGGCCGCCACGCTCAGCGTCATCCGCAGCTGCGGCTGCCAGGACGGGTGCCCGTCGTGCGTGCAGTCACCCAAATGCGGCAACGGGAACAACCCGCTCGACAAGGACGCGGCGGAACGGCTCCTGGTGGCCGTCCTGGGCGAGTTGCGGGCACACCCCGGCACGACAGCGGATTCGTAATACCGGCGCGCCGGTGACGTGACCGGCGCTACACCCCACCGCGAGAATGCTGGTCGCTCGACCATTTTTCCGTTGACCAGCGGCGACGCCGCCCCGGGTCGGTCACCTCCGAATAAAAAGGACGACTCTTCTGTTAACTGACGCATTGCCGACGGGCGCCCGCGAGTAGGCCACATCATTATTTTCGTTTAGTTCTCTCCTCATAAAAGAATGTGCATGGAATTCCGGGAATAGCGCTCGACGGAATTACGGATTAGTTCGGCGCGGAACAACCACCGACCAGTGATAACACTTCCGTGTCACGCACTCTCATCCACCGGACCCGCCCGCGCGGCGGCCGCGATCATGCGCACGCCGAACACTCCGAATGCCGCGTTCGCTTCCACCACGACCACCACATCCCACTGCTCGACCACACACCGCGCCACCCGCACACCCATCCGTCGGCCGACCTCAGCGGCCTCGACACACGCCGCCTCGGCACCCTCGGCCAGCACGCTCGCCGCACCCAGTGCACCGAGGTCGGCCGCCGCCTGCGCCCGATGCCGGGCGACCACCACCACACCCACCTGACCGATCACCAGGGTCAGCGCGATCAGACCGGCGAGCGCCACGCACGCGAACACCGTCGCCCCGCCGGCGTCCCCGGCGAGCCACCGCGCTCGCGCCCCGGTCATCGACCGACTCCCGGCTCGGTGACCGCGACCGCCTCGGCGCGCAATCGCAGACCGGGAAGGAGTGCGGTGCCCGCGCCGACGACCGCCACCACACGGTCACCCTCGTGGCGGATCTCGACCGTCGCCCCGGGCGGCGCGACCGTCCGAGCCGACGCGACAGCGTTCGTCGCGTCGCCACGGGCGGTCAACCTCGCCGCCTCGCGGGCCGCGTCGACACAACGCACCTGGGTCGACGCGGCCAGCAGAGCTCCGACGCACAGCACCACCGCAGACACCAGCGTGGCGAGGGCGATGGCGGCCTCGACCGTCACCGCACCCGCGTCATCACTGAGACTACCTGTGCCGCAACGATTTACACACTCGTGTTGAGTGCCTTGTCGATGATCTGGGTCAACGCGTTGACGATGCTGTCCCCCGTCACCACCCCGTAGAGCACCGCACCGAACGCGGCCGCCGCGATGGTGCCGATCGCGTACTCCGCGGTGGACATGCCGTCGTCGTCGATCAGCAGGCGCATGATCCGTGCCCGCGCTCCTATATATACGGCGCGTACGAACGTCATCGTGATCCCCTCTCCTTCCACACCACCCGGCCGATCCGCGTGGTGACGTTTCGCCGGCCTCGGCGAGGCCGGTCACAGCAGGCCGCCGTCGCCGAGGACCCGATCGGCCAGGCCGATCACGACGGGAACGATGCCGAGGCAGACGAAGGCGGGCAGGAAGCACAGCCCGAGCGGCCCACCGATCAGCACGCCCGCCCGCTCCGCCCGCGCCACCGCGGCGTCCTCCACCGCCTCGCGCCGCTGGTCCGCCAGTTCGCCGACGGCAGCCGCGAGCGAGGAACCGGAGCGCGCGGAACGCCGCGCCAACCTCGCGAGTGATTCCACCTCGTCCGCCCCGGCCGACCCAACCGCGTCCGCCGCGGCTCGCTCCCAGGCCGTCGCCGCATCCGCACCGAGCGCCAGCAGATCGGCCGCCCGAAGCAGCGCGGCCCGCAACACCGGCGGCGCGGTCCCCGCACTGGCCCGCGCGGCCGCGGCCATCGGCAATCCCGCCCGCAGACACGCCGCCATCAGATCGAACGCCGACGCCGACCCCAGCGGATCCACTGTCGCCTTCCCCCGACCCGCCTCCAGCACCGCCGCCGACGCAGGCGCAGGCCCGAGCGCCCGCACCCGCCGACTGACCGCCACCCGCGCCGGCAGCAAGGCCACCGCCATCGCGGCCACCAGCAGCGCGGCAGGCGGTGGCGGCCCTTCCAAGTAGTGCACAGCAGTCCTCCCCACGACGTTTCCCGAATCAACCCAGGGCCCGAACACTCCTTCCGTCAACGCATTACGCGAGGTCGGAGACGGTCGAAAGCGCAGACGCAGCGCTCAACACGCCTGCGGCACACCAGTGGTCGGTGCGGGCAAGTCCCGCGCGCCGGAGCTAAAAGACACCCGCTGTAGTCCCGGATCGCCTGGTCACCTGGTGATCGCCGGTCTTCCGCCCAAGCACCTCGCTCACGCGCACCTGGCCCAAGCACGCACCCGGCCCGCGCACCTCACTCACGCGCACCCAGCCCACGCACCCCGCTCACGCGCACCCAGCCCACGCACCCCGCTCACGCGCACCCAGCCCACGCACCCCGCTCACGCGCACCCGGCCCACGCACGCACCCGGCCCACGCGCCTCACTCACGCGCACCCGGCCTACCCGCCTCGCTCAAGCGCACCCGACCTACGCACGCACCCGGCCCACGCACCTGGCCCACGCGCGCCTCGCTCACGCGCACCTGGCCCACGCACCTCGCTCACGCGCACTTGGCCTACGCAAGCACCCGGCCCACGCACCTCGCTCACGCGCACCCGGCTCGCGCACCAGGACGCGGCGTCGGCGATAGCGCCGGAGGCTGGGAGCCGGGAACCGGTCACCGTGGTCGCTGATCGTCGCCTGTCCTCCTCCTGACATCGCGATCTCTCGCGAAGTGGGGGCTGCGTCGATACCTCTGACCGGGAGCCCGGGGCCAGGGGCATCACGCTGTTCCTCGGCGGGTGATGACATCTGTCCACAGCAATCCACAGCAGGCCAGGCCTGCACCTAGTGGCAGGAGCAGTTCGCCTGCGGCGGAGCCGAAGAGCACCGACAGTGGTGCGGCGCCCATGAGCTGACCGAGGCCGATGCCGACCAGGGGTAGGCCGGCCAGGACGGTGGCGGAGGCGCGGGCGCCGGCGAGGGCGGCTTCGGTGCGGTCGCGGAAGCGGATGCGGCCGAGCAGGTCGGTCCTGGCGGCGGACAGCAGTTCGGCCAGGGCGAGGCCGTGCTCTTCGGCGACCCGCCAGGCGGTGGCGACCCGCGACAGTTCCTCGGCGACCGGCGACTCCGGGTGCAGCCAGCCGTCGGCCCCGGAACCGCCGAGCCGGCTGCGGCCCGCGCTGATCGCGAGCACCCGGGCCGCTTCCCCACGGGACTCCGCGGCCGCGGCTTCGGCGGCAGCGCTCGGATGCGCGCCGACCCGCAGTTCACCGACGACCGCCTCGAGACCGGCCAGGAGATGGCCGCACTCCGTCCGGCGCACACGCTCACCATGACCGCGCCGATTCCGCACCGCGACGGTGACGCCCACCATGAGCACCGCCAGCCCCGTCCCGATTCCTAGCGCGAATGCCGTGCACCCCAAGCCGATTCCCACACCCCACGCCACGGGTATCCGTCGTATCGCGCGCGTCCCGCCCGCATCGAACAATCGCCGAAAACGCCGCCGATCGCCCGCGGCGGGAAGCAGCAGCACCGCCACTGCGCAACAGAGCAGTCCGACCGCCATCGCCACCTCCGTGCCGTTCTGTCGTCGATTCCACGTCCGGTGCTGACGTCACCTTCCCAACCGACGAGGGCGGTGAATCGCGCGGCGCCAAGGGCATTGGTCCGGTCGTGACAGCAACGCGGCCGAACCCGCCGAACCCGCCGAACCAGCCGAACCGGCAAGCATCCAGGTCGGGGGCGGAGTGAGCGGGGTTGTCCGCGCCGGGAGCCTCCCCCTCGCAGGCCCGCCGGACCGCACCGCTTCTGCCACCGTGACCGCGACATCGAAAGCCAACTCCCCTAAGGGATCCGGTCCAGCTTCGATCTGCGATCCCGCCGCTGCGCCACGAAGGGGGCGTAGGTCGGCGCAGCGGCGCCCGCGATGATGAGGGCTCGCATCCGCAGCGACGGGGAACGTGTGCGCCGCGGTGCGACACCTCTGCGGTGTATCACCTGGGTGTGCTCGCATTCCCCGAGCCAACGGCGTGGCACACAGTACTACGCTCGGTACCGCTGGCGGCTGGCACACATCATCGACGAGGACCCCGACAGCGGATTCCCTGCCGCCCTGTCGCCCGCGACTCGAAAAGAGTTCCTGCAGTAACAGTCTCAACGTCTGCACCCCACCCGTCACCGCGCCGCCCAGGTGAACCGATCGCCTCGACCGATGTGTACTGCCTGCGCCACTACCCCGCTCCCTCCTGGCCCGCACCCGACTTCGCTTGCCATCTACCGCGAAGGCGGTATCGGTACGAACCGGCCACACGCCCGTAGTCGTAGCCGACAATCCAGGCTCACGGCGAGACCAGGCACCGCCGCGATTCCGATCCCGATCCCGATCCCGATCCCGATCCCGATCCCGATCCCGATCCCGATCCCGATCCCGATCCCGATCCCGATCCCGATCCCGATCCCGATCCCGGAAGGGATGATCTCCGACCTGCGGGAATGCGCCTATCTCGCGGACCGGCCACACGCCAGCGCCCGTACAGGCAGCCCCGCTGTCCCTTCGGGTTCGCGCCGAGCGCAGGCCCGCTCCGGAACCCGGACCGTGCCACGCGCCCTCGGTCATCGGCGATACGTCCCCCTCGCGATCCGACCGGCCGTCGGTGCTCGTGCGAGCAGTTTCACCAATCGCGCTGGTACGCAGCACAACCCGATCGTTGACATGCGCGATCGCAGTGTTGTCGCAGATCGTCCACAAGCAGGCGCTCCCATTCGACATCTCGGGCCCGCCGCACTCCTGCTCAGAATCACAGTCCTGAGCAGGAGGTTCATCGGCATTCAGACGCGCGTCGTTCTCGCAGACCGGCCGAATCCCGGACCGCACGGCAGCAGACTCATCACCCCGATCGCTGGTCACCGAGCTTCGGTCCACTTCCCACGAAGACCCCGCGTCGATGCGGACCGGCCACATGCCGACACCGGTACTCGGCATCAACGCACCACCACGATCCCGGCCCGAATCATCGCCGACCTGCGGGAACGGACCCTTCTCACGAACCGGCCGACCGTCGGCCCGCGCTCCCTCGGACGCACACTCCCGCTGACTGCGAGCCGATCCCGAGACGTGAGCGTGCGAAGAACCGCCGTTGCGGCGGACCGGCCAAGCCCCTGCCCCCGTGGTTCTCATCCGAGCCTCCCCTCGATCAGGCGGGCGAGTTCGGCGGCGGCGGGGGTGGGGGCGTCGTCGGAGCGCCAGGCGGGAGTGATGCGGATGCCGGTGCCTGCTCGGTCGAGGACGCCGATTTCGCGGAGGCCGCGGGTGCCGTCGGCGCGGCGGTGGACGTGCAGGACGACCTGGACGGCGGCGGCGAGCTGGCTGTGCAGGGCCGCGCGGTCCATGCCGCCGAGGGCGGCGAGCGCTTCCAGGCGGGCGGGGACTTCCTGCGGCGAGTTGGCGTGGACGGTGCCGGCGCCGCCATCGTGGCCGGTGTTGAGGGCGGTGAGCAGGTCGACGACCTCGGCGCCGCGCACCTCACCGACGACGATGCGGTCGGGGCGCATGCGCAGCGACTGGCGAACCAGGTCGCGCACCGTCACCGCGCCGACGCCCTCGACATTGGCGGTGCGGGCGACCAGCCGCACCACGTGCGGGTGGACGGGGGCCAGCTCGGCGGCGTCCTCGACGCAGACGATCCGCTCGGCCGGATCGACCGCGGCCAGGAGTGCGGAGAGCAGGGTGGTCTTGCCCGCGCCGGTACCGCCGACGACGAGGAAGGCCAGCCGGGCGCGAACGATGCCGGTGAGCAGCTGGAGCGCGGCCGGTGGCACCGAGCCGGCGGCGGACAGGGCGCGCAGTCCCTGGGTGGCGGGACGCAGGACACGCAGGGACAGGCAGGTGCCGTCGTGCGCGACGGGTGCGAGGACGGCGTGCAGGCGGACACCGAACGCGTCGCCGAGGGTCGCCTCGGTGCCGGTGAGCTTGCCGTCGACCCAGGGTTGCGCATCGTCGAGCCTGCGGCCCGCGGCGAGGGCGAGGCGCTGGGCGAGACGGCGGACCGCGGCCTCGTCGGCGAACTGGACCTCGGTTCGCTCGAGTCCGTGACCACGGTCGATCCACACCGAGTCGGGTCCGGTGACGAGCACATCGGCGACCCGGGGATCGTGCAGCAGCGGCTCGAGCAGGCCCGCCCCGGTCATCTCGGTCTGCAGCAGGCGTAGCGCCCGCAGCAGGTCGGTGTCGGCGAGCACGCCGCCCGCTTCGGCGCGGATCGCGGCGGCCAGCTGCGCCGCGTCGGGGACGCCCGGGTGCTCGGCGAGCCGTTCGCGCACCCGCTCGAGCAGCTCGACGGTGACGAAGGTGGTCATCGCGCCGCACCCACCATCGACAGCACAGCATCGGCGGCGTCGCGCAGCGGACCGCGCCTGCGCACACTGAGCCCACCCCGTTCCAGGCGCGCGGCAAGGCCCGCCTGCCCGCGCACCGCGGCCAGCAGCGGCAGGCCGAGCACCTCGGCGACTTCGGCGCCACGCAGTCCACCCGGCGCCGGCCCACGAACGACCAAGCCCCGATTGGGATTTCGCGCGCCCAGGTAGGCCGCCACCACTTCGGCGGCGGCCACAGCGCGCAGCCGCGCGGGGACGACGAGGACCACCAGGTCGGCGGCATCGACCATCGCGTCCGCCGCCGGGCCACGCTCACCGGACACATCGCAGACGACCAGATCCCCTGCTGCCCTGCCGGATTCGATGACCGCGCGCACGGCGGCCGGGGTGAGCTCGGTCGATGGCCGCCCGGCACCGTGCCGCCCGCACGACAGCACCGCCAGCCCGGTGGTCGCGGCAGGCAGCGCGCTGTGCAGCGCGGCCGCGGAGACCCGGCCGTCCTCGATGACCAGATCCGGCCAGCGCAGGCCCGCGACGTTCTCCATCCCCAGCACCAGGTCGATGCCGCCGTCGAGTGGAGCGCCGTCGATCAGCACCGTGTCCGGCCGTAACTTCCGTGCGGCGGCGCGCAGGGCGATGGCGGCCGCGAGCGTCGACGCGCCCGCGCCACCGCCGGCCCCGGCGACCGCGACGACCACGCCTTCCCCGGTTCTCGACTCGGCGTGCTCGGCGAACTGCTCGACCAGCGCGACCGCGCCCGAGGGCAGCGCGACGACCCGCTCCGCGCCGACCGCGGTGGCGGCCTGCCAGTCGGGTACCGCGGGTTCGCCCTCGGTGACGAGGACGATCCCCGGCCGTCGCGGGTACCCTGCCGCGGCGGCCGCGGTGGCGGCGGCGGTGTCGAGGATCACCAGCCCCGCCCCCGACCACGCGTGCCGCCCGACGGGCAGGCCGCGTTCGTCGGTGACGCGTTCGGCGGCCGCCGCGACCCGGCGCACTTCGGCGCGCAGCCGGGGATCGCGCACTAGCACCAGGGCGGGGGCGAGTCCGATGGCGGAGGGTGCGGCGAGGAGGTTCATGCAGCTCAGCGTGGCCGAGCGCGAAATTTCCCAACAGCGGTCAGAGCGCGATTGTGGATAACTCGGGGGTGTGGAGAACTTATTCGACCTACCCGGAAATAGAGGACGGCCCCAGCCGGGGGGGAGGAGGCTGGGGCCGTCGGGTTCAGCCCCGGGGGGTCGGGCTGAACGCGCCTGGACCATGTCCAGGTGCCAGCAATACTACACCCATCCCCCGGCGCAGGCGCAAGTAGCGTTCGCCACCATCTTTCGGCGATTCGCGGCCTCCGGCGTCCCCGGGGCAAACTCTCGCGGCGCCCCGGAAGGGCGGTTCCTGCGCGCCGCGCGCGGCGTGCCTATTCTGTTGTCGTGACGGCCGAACGCGACCAGACTCCGCTTCCGGACACAAGACTCGCCCCTTCGGGCCGAGCGCCGGTGCCGGGCGGACGCGTCGCCGCCTTCTTCGATCTCGACAAAACAGTGATCGCGAAGTCGAGCGCGTTCGTGTTCAGCAAACCGTTCTACGCACAGGGTCTGCTCAATCGCCGAGCCGTGCTGGAGAGCAGCTACGCGCACTTTTTGTTCCTGCTTTCCGGTGCCGATCACGACCAGATGGAACGAATGCGGGCAAACCTCGCCAACATGTGCGCGGGCTGGGATGTCGAGCAGGTGAAATCGATTGTGGCCGAAACGCTTCACGATCTGGTCGACCCGCTGATCTACGCCGAGGCGGCCGATCTGATCGCCGATCACAAGATCCGCGGACACGACGTGGTGATCGTCTCGGCCTCCGGCGAGGAGATCGTCACGCCGATAGCCGAGGTGCTCGGCGCCTCGCACACCGAGGCGACCAGGATGGTCGTCGAGGACGGCAAGTACACCGGCGACATCGAGTTCTACTGCTACGGCGAGGGCAAGGTCGCCGCGATCGAAAAGCTGGCGGCCACAGAGGGTTACGACCTGTCCCGGTGCTACGCCTACTCCGATTCGGTGACCGACCTGCCGATGCTGAGCGCGGTCGGCCACCCGACGGCGGTGAACCCCGACCGGGCGCTGCGCAAGGAGGCCGTCGCCCGGGGCTGGCCGGTGCTCACCTTCTCCAATCCGGTGTCGCTGTGGTCGCGCTTCCAGGCGCCGTCGAGCACCACCGTGGCAGCCACCGCGGCCCTCGGAGTGAGCGCGATCATCGCCGGCGCGATCAGTTACCGACTGCTGCGGAAACGTCGCTGACCTGCGACGCCCCAGCACGAATCGCCCGGCGACACGCCGAAAATTGTCGTATCCGGTGATGCCATCGATACGCTTGCTGTGAGTGCCATCACAGTGTAAGAATGGAGTCACGGAAGGACGGAAGGCCAAGACGGAGCCGGAAGAGAAGGTTTCGCCTCCCATCCCACCCTTCCCAGCACGGACGCCAGGCACCCACGCGGAGCGCGCCGCGACAAGGGCAGCAGAGTTGTGGGCCTGCGAAATTCGGGCAGTCGTCGGCGAACGCCTCGCACAGGTTGCGGGGATGAACCGGCGGGGTTCGGATGATCGCCGAGGCCACCGAACACAACCCACCGAGCACGCTTGGTAACCGGGTTGTCCGTGCTAGCGGGCGGTGAGGCCGAGTAATCGGCACGCCGCCCGTTTCGATGTTCGGGGGTGGGTCTCAGCCCGCAGCCGCGTCGGCGATCGAGTTCGCCTCTCTGGCACCGTCTTCGAGCGCGCCCGCGCAGAACAGCACCCAGCCGCCGACCCCCTCCGGGGTGCCCATGCCGAACCCGGCGGCCGCGTCGAAGTAGGCCTGGCGGCGCCGCAGCCAGAACACCTCCGGCACGCCGAGGCTGCGCGGGTCGAGCCCGCTCGACACCGTGACCAGGCGCGACGCCGCCCGCGCGACGACACCGTCGGCGCTGCCGAAGGGTCGCAGCGACAACAGCTCACCGTGCACGACCGCCGCGAGGACGGGCGCGGGCGCCTTGCTCGCCTGGACGGTCTGCACCAGCAGATCGAGCCGCTCGGCGACGCCGGGAGTCGAGCGCGGCCTGCCGAGTTCCTGCTCATCGGCGACCAGATCGGCGGCGGCGAGCAGGTGCAGCCGGGCCAGCGCCTGCAGCGGCGCGCGCTGCCAGGTGCCGACCAGATTCGTCAGCGCGTCGCCGTCGAGCGCCTGCCCGACCCGCAACGCGCCGGCCAGCACCGGATCGCTGACCTTGCCGTCGGCGGGCAGGTCGGTGCTCGCGCCCTCGATGGCGGCCGAGGACCGCGCGGCGCGCACGGCCGCCTCGGCGGCAGTCGTCGCCCAGCCACGCCGGTTCGACTTGTGCCGATGCACCGCGGCGAGCGCGTCGCGGGCCTTGTCGGCGGCTTCACGCACGCCGGGCAGGTCGACCAGGGGCTGCAGCGGATCAGTCACGGCATACGAGGCTACCGTCCGACCACCGCGCCCCCGACGACCACGTGCAGACCGCGCACCCCCGGCCAGGTGCGGTCCGGCCACAGCTCCTCGGCCAACCGCTTGGCGGCCGGGGTCAGCGCCCGGCGCCTGCGCGCTTCCAGCTCGGCCTGCCGTTCGGCCTGAATGCGATCCATCGGCGTCTCCTACCCCTGCGATCCACCACGCACCACCTCGGACCCGGCTCACGGTACGCCGGTGAGCTGCGCGGACGAGGCGTTTCGCGCGGCCGAGCCGGACCTCACCCGGCGAGCAGCTCCCGGCCCGGAATCGCGTCGAGCAGCGCCCGCGTGTAGTCCTGTTCCGGCGCCGCGAACACCTCGTCGGTGGTCGCGGACTCGACGACCTTGCCCGCCCGCATGACCAGGACGTGGTCGGCGATCTGCCGGACGACGGCCAGGTCGTGTGTGATGAACAGATAGGTCAGGCCGAGCTCGGCCTGCAGATCGTTGAGCAGGGTGAGGATCTGGGCCTGGACCAGCACGTCGAGCGCCGAGACCGCCTCGTCGCAGACCACCAGCTCGGGCGAGAGCGCCAGCGCCCGCGCGATCGCCACCCGCTGACGCTGCCCACCCGAGAGCTCGTTCGGATACCGGCGCAGCACCGACGACGGCAGCGACACCTTGTCGAGCAGATCGCGCACCACCGCCTCCCGCTCGGCCGGGGTGCCGATCTTGTGCACCCGCAGCGGCTCCTCGATGGTGCGGAAGATGGAGTACATCGGGTCGAGCGAGCCGTAGGGGTTCTGGAAGATCGGCTGCACGCGACGCCGGAAGGCGAACGCGCCCTTGGGGTCCAGCGTGGCGACGTCCTTGCCGTCGAAGGACACGCTGCCCGCGGTCGGTTCGAGCAGGCCGAGCACCATCTGCGCGATGGTCGACTTGCCGGAACCGGACTCGCCGACGATCGCGGTGGTCGTCCCCCGGTCGACGCTGAAGCTCACGTCGTCGACCGCCACGAAATCCGTGGACTGCCACGGCCGCTTGCCGCGGATCTTGAACGCCTTGGACAGGTTCCGCACCTCGAGCACGGTGTCGCCGACGTTGTCCCCGGCCTCGGCCACCTCGACGGCCTGCGCGCGCACGGCGGCCCGCTGCCGCGACGACGACATCCGCTGCGCGGCCAGCGACGGCGCCGAGCTGACCAGTTTCCTGGTGTACGCGTGCTGCGGATCGCGCAGGATCTGCAGCGCCGGACCGGATTCGACGACCCGGCCGCGATACATCACCACCAGGTGCTCGGCCCGTTCCGCGGCCAGGCCGAGGTCGTGGGTGATCAGCAGGACCGCGGTGCCGAGCTCGGCGGTCAGCTGTTCGAGATGACCGAGGATCTGCCGCTGCACCGTGACGTCCAGCGCCGAGGTCGGCTCGTCGGCGATGAGCAGCTTGGGCCGGCAGGACAGCCCGATCGCGATCAGTGCGCGCTGTCGCATACCGCCGGAGAACTCGTGCGGATACTGGTTCACCCGCCGTTCGGCGTCCGACATGCCCGCCTCGGCGAGCAGTTCCACCGCGCGCTTGCGGGCGGCGTCGCCGGTGGCGATGCCGTTGGCCGCCAGCGTCTCCCGGATCTGGAAGCCGATCTTCCACACCGGGTTCAGGTTCGACATCGGGTCCTGCGGGACCAGGCCGATGCCGTTGCCGCGGATCGCGACGATCTCCTTCTCCGACGCCTGGGTGAGGTCGGTGCCGTCGAACAGGATCTGTCCGGCGGTGACCTTGCCGGTGCCGGGCAGCAGATCGATGATCGCGTGCGCGGTCGTCGACTTGCCCGAGCCCGACTCACCGACGATGGCGACGGTCTGACCTGGAAAGACGGTGAGATTCACGCCGCGAACGGCGGGTACCTGTTTGCCGTCGGTGGTGAAACACACATCGAGATCGCGGATCTCGAGCAGTGGGGTGGCCTCGCTCATCGGGTGCGCTCCTTCGGATCGAGTGCGTCGCGCACCGCGTCACCGAGCAGGATGAAGCTCAGCACCGTGATGGCCAGCGCGGCGGCCGGGTAGAACAGGATCGGCGAGGTACGGATCTCGTACTTCGCGCGGGCGATATCGGCGCCCCAGGCGACGATGTCGGGCGGCAGGCCGACGCCGAGGAACGACAGGGTGGCCTCGGTGACGATGAAGACGCCGAGCCACAGCGTGGCGACCACGATCAGCGGACCCGCCGCGTTCGGCAGCACGTGTCGCATCAGGGTCCCCAGCCGCGACACGCCCAGCGCCTTGGCCGCGGTGACGTACTCGCTGTTCTTGGCCTCGATCACCGCGCCGCGGGCGATGCGCGCCGCCTGCGGCCAGGTGAACGCGACGAGGATCAGGATCACCGTCAGCACCGTGGTCGGCCGCAGCAGCTGCAGCAGCACGATCGCCGCCAGCACCATCGGGATGGCGTAGAAGACCTCGGCGATCCGCGAGACCACGGTGTCGAGGAAGCCGCCGAAGAATCCCGACAGCGCGCCGAGGATCCCGCCGACCAGCAGGAACAGCATCGCCGCTCCGATCCCGACACTGACCGAGGCCCGCGCGCCGTAGATCGTGCGCGCGTAGACGTCGCAGCCCTGCTTGTCGAACCCGAACGGGTGACCGGGGCGGGGGCCGTCCATGCCGAACTCGCCGAGGCACAGCTTCGGGTCCTGGCTGGTGAACAGCGACGGCCACACCACGACCAGCAGCACCAGCACGATCAGCACGACCGCGACCAGGAACACCGGATTGCGGCGCAACCGCCGCCACGCGTCACCCCAGATGCTGGTCGGCGTGCCCGTGTCGACCACCCGGTCGGTGGCCAGCACCTCCACCTCGTCGGCGGGGGCCACGTAATGCTGTTGGCTCTCATGCATAACGGATCCTCGGGTCCAGCGCGGCGTAGAGCAGGTCGATGAACAGGTTGGTCAGCAGGAACACCACGACGAGCACCGTCACGAACGACACCACCGTCGGTGGCTCGCCGCGGGTGATCGCCTGGTACATGGTGCCGCCGACGCCGGGGATGTTGAAGATGCCCTCGGTGACGATCGCGCCCGCCATCAGCGCGCCGAAATCGGCGCCGAGAAAGGTGACCACCGGGATCATCGAATTCCGCAGGATGTGCACGGTGACCACCCGCCTGCGACCAAGCCCCTTCGCCGTCGCGGTGCGCACGTAGTCGGCGGTCTTGTTCTCCGCCACCGAGTTACGGGTCAACCGCAGCACGTAGGCGAACGACAGCGACCCGAGCACGAACGCCGGGACGAGCAATTCCCCCAGGCTCGCGTTCCCGGTGACGGTGACCGGCGCGATCCCCCATTTCACCCCGAGAAAGAACTGCGCCAGATAGCCGACGACGAACACCGGCACCGCGATGATCACCAGGCTGGCGATCAGCATGGTCGAATCGAAGAGCTTGCCCTTGCGCAGGCCCGCGATCAGGCCGAACACGATGCCGAACAGGCCCTCGATGAGCACCGCGAGAAACGCGAGTTTGATCGTGATCGGGAAGGCGCGCTGGAGTTCCTCGCGCACCGGCCTGCCCGAGAACGAGGTGCCGAAATCGAGGGTGAGAATCCCCTTCAGATAGTGCAGGTATTGCACGATGAACGGCTGATCGAGGTGATACCGGGCGCGCAGTGCCGCCTCGGCCGCCGGGGTCAGCGGTTTCTCACCGGCCAGCGCCTTGATCGGGTCACCGGGGATCAGGAACACCATCGCGTAGATCAGCAGCGTCGCGCCGAGGAACACCGGGATCATCTGGAGCAGGCGCCGAAGTATGTACCAAGCCATCTTTCCTCCGAAAACGACTGGGGCCGAGCCACTTACCGTGGCCCGGCCCAGTTCCGAGTGCTATTTCTCGATGTTCTCGAAGTCGAACAGACCGTTCCAGGCCAGCTCGGCCTTGGTCACCCGGTCGGATCGGCCCGCGGCGGCGACATAGTCGAACACCGGGATGTCGGCCATGTCCTTGATCATGATCGTCTGCGCCTGGGCGATCAGCTTGTAGGACTCCTGCTGGGTCGGCGCGGCCATGGCGGCGTCGAAGAGGCGGTCCACCTCCGGGTTGTTGTAGTCGACATTGTTGGTGTCGGAGTAGCTGTAGTACTGCGAGGACAGGAACTGCATCATCGTCGGGTAGTCGCCCTGCCAGCCGTAGCGGAAGGCGGTGCCGATGGTCTTGGCGTTCACCGCGTCACGCACGTTCTTGAACGTGGGCACCGGGTTGGCCACCGCGTCGATCCCGAGGGTGTTCTTCACGCTGTTGGCCACGGCCTCGATCCAGGCCTGGTGACCGCCGTCGGAGTTGTAGGTGATCGTGTACTTGCCCGACCACGGCGAGATCGCGTCGGCCTGCGCCCACAGCTTCTTGGCCTGGTCGGGGTTGTAGTCGAACACCTCCGAACCCGGCAGGTTGCCGTCGAAGCCGGGCAGCGTCGATGCGGTGAAATCGCGCGCGGGAATGCGCAATCCGTTGAAGATCTTGTCGATGATCTGCGGGCGGTTGATCGCCATCGAGATCGCCTTACGGCGCAGCACGCCTTCCTCGCCACCGAAATGCGGCACGCTGGTCTGGATGCCGATGTGCTGGTTCTGCGCGGTCGGCTTGGTGATCGCGCGGTCGCCCAGGTCGCTCTTGTAGGAGGTCAGCGCGCTGTCGGGAATGGTGTCGAGGGTGTCGAGATTGCCCGCCTGCAGATCGGCGTAGGCGGTGTCGAAGGACTGGTACATGACGAACCGCAGGCCCTTGTTCTTGGCCGGGCGGCCGCCGGGGTAATCCGGGTTGGGGGTCAAGTCGATCTTGACGTTGTGCTCCCACGAACCGAAGGCGTAGGGGCCGTTGCCGATCGGTTTCTCGCCGAACGCCTGCATGTCCTTGAAGGCGGCGTCGGGCAGCGGATAGAACGGGGCGTAGCCGAGAGCGCTCTCGAAATCGATCGAGGGGGATTTGAGTTCGACGGTGAAAGTGCGGTCGTCGACCACCTTCAGGCCCGACATCGTCTGCGCCTTGGGCTGTTCGGCATTCACCTCGTCGAATCCGACAATGGGGGTGAACACGTAACTCTGTAGCTGGGCATTGGAGGCGAGCGCGCCGTAGTTCCACGCGTCGACGAAGGACTTGGCGGTCACCGTGGTGCCGTCGGTGAACTTCCAGTTCGGCTTGATGGTGATGCGGTACGACTTGCGATCGGCGGTCTCGATCTTCTCCGCCATCTCGTCGTGCGCCTCACCGGTGGCGTCGTAGTACTTCAGCCCGGCGAACAAGCGGTCGACGACGCGACCGCCCATGTTCTCGTTGGTGTTGGTCGGTACCAACGGATTCTGCGGTTCCCCCGCGTTGGTGGTGACAATGCTCGCGTCGGCACTGTCGTCGGACGAGCACGCGGTCAGGCCGAGGCTGGTGGCCGCCAGGCCCGCTGCGATCAGCGCGGTCGCTCTGATGAATCTCAACGCTCTCTCCCGGTTCGATTCCCGTGGCATAACGCTCGGAGGTTAGCCACTTCGGCCCGGTTTTTCAGTGAACCGAGCCTTTTTCGCTTCACATGTATCAGTACGGTTACTCGACGGAAACGCAGGAAAAAATGCCGAGCCCCTCATGCTCGGCAGAAAAAAATGAACAATTCTCGGAACCATCAGCTGAACGGTTGATTTAAAACGATAGCCCGCGACCGGCCGGTCTGTCCGCGAAGTCATCGGATGAACCGGCCCCGATTGACCATGCCGAAACCTTGCCGACACAACGCCGCCGACAGCGCGACCGGGTTGACTACGCTCGAGGGAGCAGGGGTGAGCCCCGCGCGACCGACCCGACCGCACCAGGCATGTGAGGCTGATTCGACATGACCGAAACCGCTGCAGGACACCAGGATTCGTATCCCCCGAGCGCGGAGTTCGCCGCCTCCGCCAACGCGGGCGCCGACCTCTACGAGCGCGGCGAGACCGACCGTGACGGCTTCTGGGCCGAGCAGGCGCACCGCCTGCACTGGCACACGCCCTTCACCCAGGTGCTGGACTGGAGCGACGCCCCGGTCGCGCGCTGGTTCGCCGACGGCGAGCTCAATGTCGCCTACAACTGCGTCGACCGCCACGTCATCGACGGACACGGCGACCAGGTCGCCATCCACTGGGAAGGCGAACCCGGCGACTCGCGCGACATCACCTATCACGAACTGCTCGAAGAGGTCTCCCGCGCCGCGAACTACCTGACCGAGCTCGGCCTGGAGGCGGGTGATCGCGTGGCGATCTACATGCCGATGGTGCCCGAGGCGATCGTCTCGATGCTGGCCTGCGCGCGGCTGGGACTCACCCATTCCGTGGTGTTCGCCGGGTTCTCCCCGACGGCCCTGCGGCAGCGCGTCGACGACGCCGAGGCCCGGCTGATCATCACCACCGACGGGCAGTGGCGGCGCGGCAAGCCCGCCCCGCTCAAGGAGGCCGTCGACGAGGCGCTCGCGGCCAAGGGCGATGTGCCGTCCTCGGTGGAGCACGTGCTCGTCGTGCGCCGGGTCGGCACCGAGGTGCCGTGGACCGATGGGCGCGACCTGTGGTGGCACGAAACCGTCGGCACCGCTTCGCCTTCCCATGAGGCGCAGGCCTTCCCCGCCGAACACCCCCTCTTCATCCTCTACACCTCCGGCACCACCGGAAAACCCAAAGGCATCCTGCACACCACCGGCGGCTACCTCACCCAAACCGCCTACACCCACCACAACGTCTTCGACCACAAAGCAGGCACCGACGTCTACTGGTGCACCGCCGACATCGGCTGGGTCACCGGCCACAGCTACATCGTCTACGGCCCCCTGGCCAACCGCGCCACCCAGGTCGTCTACGAAGGCACCCCCAACTCCCCCACCGAACACCGCCACTTCGAGATCATCGAGAAGTACGGCGTCACCATCTACTACACCGCCCCCACCCTCATCCGCACCTTCATGAAATGGGGACGCGAGATCCCCGACGCCCACAACCTGACCACCCTGCGCCTGCTCGGCTCCGTCGGCGAACCCATCAACCCCGAAGCCTGGCGCTGGTACCGCGACGTCATCGGCGCCAACAAAACCCCCATCGTCGACACCTGGTGGCAAACCGAAACCGGCGCCATCATGATCTCCCCACTGCCCGGCGTCACCGCGGCCAAGCCCGGCGCGGCCATGCGCGCGCTGCCCGGCATCTCGGCGACGGTGGTCGACGAGGAGGGCAAGCCGGTCCAGCTCGGCGAGACCGAGGCCAACGGCTACCTGGTGCTGGACAAGCCGTGGCCGTCGATGCTGCGCGGTATCTGGGGCGACATGGAGCGGTACAGGGCCACCTATTGGGAGCGCTACGCCGAGCAGGGCTGGTACTTCGCGGGCGACGGCGCCAAGCTCGATGCCGACGGTGACCTCTGGGTGCTCGGCCGTGTCGACGACGTGATGAACGTGTCCGGCCACCGCATCTCCACCGCCGAGGTCGAGTCCGCGCTCGTCGGGCACCCGGCCGTGGCCGAGGCCGCCGTCGTCGGCGCCAGCGACGCGACGACCGGTCAGGGGATCGTCGCCTTCGTCATCCTCACCGGTGACTCGGCGGGCCGGGCGGGCGACGGCCTGGTCGACGAGCTGAAGGCCGAGGTGGCCAAGGAGATCAGCCCGATCGCCAAGCCGCGCGAGATCCACATCGTGCCCGAGCTGCCCAAGACCCGCAGCGGCAAGATCATGCGGCGACTGCTGCGTGATGTGGCCGAGGGCCGCGAACTCGGCGACACCTCGACCCTGGTCGATCCGGGCGTTTTCGAGGCGATTCGGGCCGGCGGCAACTGAGGCGGGGCGCGCCGCGAACGCGCTGGATACGGCCGGTGGCATCGGATGTCACCGGCCGTGTCCGTTAGAATTGCGTTCAGGTGTGCCGGGAAGACTGGTCGGCATGCGGTCGTGAATCTCCAGGTACCGCCGGGTGGATGAGCGCCCGCAGCGCCGTCGACCCCGCCGAAAGGCCCCCCTGTGATCACCCGTGTTCGCTCCGAGCTCACCCGCTATCTCCGCACCGAGACCGTCGGTGGCGCACTCCTGCTCATCGCCGCCGCCGTCGCGCTGATCTGGGTGAATTCGCCCTGGGGCGCGAGCTATCAGACGATGGTCGACACCCGGCTCAGCATTCCCGCGCTGCACCTGGATCTCACCCTGGCCGACTGGACCAAGGACGGGCTGCTCGCGATCTTCTTCTTCGTCGCCGGGCTGGAGCTCAAACGCGAATTCGTCGTCGGCGAGCTGGCCGACCCGAAGCGGGCCGCGCTGCCGATCATCGCCGCCGTCGGCGGTGTCGTCACCCCCGCGCTGATCGCGATCACGGTCGGCCACGGCGTACCCGGCATGGAGAAAGGCTGGGCGATCCCGGTCGCCACCGACATCGCCTTCGCGCTCGCGGTCCTCGCCATGACCGGCTCGCGCATCCCCGCCAGCGCGCGGGTGTTCCTGCTGAGCCTGGCCGTGGTCGACGATCTGCTCGCGATCATCCTCATCGCGGTGCTGTTCACCGCGTCGCTGTCGATGCTGTGGCTCGGCGTCGCGCTGGCCTGCTGCGCGGCCTGGGCGCTGGCGCAGCGGCAGCGGCTGCACACACCGCTGTTCTATCTGCCGGTCGCGCTGGTCTGCTGGTACGCGCTGCACGAGGCGGGCATCCATCCGACGCTGGCCGGTGTGGCGCTCGGACTGCTCACCAGAGTGCGCAAGGACCCGGGCGAGAAGATGGCGCCCGCCACCCATCTCGAGCATGTCGTGCAGCCGATCTCGGCGGGCATCTGCGTGCCGCTGTTCGCGCTGTTCGCCTCCGGCGTTCCGCTCGACGCCGCGGTGTTCGGCTCGCTGTTCACCGATCGGTTGTCGCTGGCGATCATCCTCGGACTGCTGCTCGGCAAGACCATCGGCATCTTCGGGATCAGCTGGCTCGCGATCCGGTTCGGCGTGGCGAAACGACCGGTGGGGCTGGAATATCGCGACATGTTCGCCCTGTCGGTACTGGGCGCGATCGGGTTCACCGTTAGCCTGCTGGTGGCGGAACTCGCCCTGGCCGATGTCGGTGACGACGCCATCGATCTGGCGAAGGCCGCCGTCCTGGTGACCTCCATGGCAGCATCGCTGCTCGGATCGGCGCTACTGTTGCGCCGAGGACGTGTGCACCAGGCGCGCCGCGAAGCGGACGAGCTACAACCGGACAGTGAGGCCTAGTAGTGCCAGGACAGGGAGAAGGGTCGACGAAGTGAGTTACACCCAAGGCGGAAATGACGGTCGCACGGTCACTTCCATCCCGTTGACCGACGCCAACCCGCCCGGATCGGCGAGTTTCGGCAGCCTCGTCCGCGATGCGACCGAACAGATGTCCACACTGGTCCGCGCCGAGGTCGCGCTGGCCAAGGCCGAGGTCACCGCCGAGGTCCGCAAGGGACTCACCGGCAGCGTGTTCTTCATTCTCGCGCTGACCGTGCTGCTGTTCAGCTCGTTCTTCTTTTTCTTCTTCCTCGCCGAACTGCTGGACGTGTGGCTGTACCGCTGGGCCGCGTTCCTGATCGTGTTCGTGCTGATGGTGATCACGACGGCCTTGCTCGCGTTGCTCGGCTGGCTGAAGGTCCGCAAGTTGCGGGCACCGGAGAAGACGATCAACTCGCTCAAGCAGACGGCCGAGGTGCTGCCCGCGGCGCTCACCCACAGCGAGCCCGCTCCCGCGCTGGAGAAGTCGACCCGTCGATGACGCGCCGGGCGGGCCCGGTCGCGACGGCCGGACCCGCCTACTAGGCTCGATCGGCGTGTCGTCCAACTCATTCCCGGATCCGTCCAGCGTCCGTTACGACGGACCGTGGACCCACCGGGACGTGCACGCCAACGGGATCCGCTTCCACGTCGTCGAAGCCGACGGAACGGACCGCGCTGATGCCCCGCTGGTGCTGCTGCTGCACGGCTTCGCCGACTTCTGGTGGTCGTGGCGGCACCAGCTGACCGGGCTCACCGAGCACGGGTACCGCACCGTCGCCGTCGACCTGCGTGGCTACGGCGACACCGACAAACCACCGCGCGGCTACGACGGCTGGACCCTCGCCGGTGACATCGCCGGCCTGATCCGGGCGCTCGGCCACACCGAGGCCACGCTCGTCGGGCACGCCGAGGGCGGCCTGGTCTGCTGGGCCACCGCCGTGCTGCATCCCCGGCTGGTCCGCTCGATCGCCCTGGTGAGCTCGCCGCACCCGGCGGCGTTGAAGAGCGCGGTCCTGCGCGATCCGGCGCAGCGCCGCACCTGGCTGCCGGATTTCCTGCGCTACCAGCTGCCGCGCTACCCGGAGCACCTGCTCACCCGCCGCGACGGCGCCGAGGTGGAGCGGCTGCTGCGCGAGCGGGTCGGTGAATCCTGGTCACGCACGGCCGAATTCGCCGAGACCGCGGCCCGGATGCGCACCGCCATCCGGATTCCCGGCGCCGCGCACAGCGCGCTGGAATACCAGCGCTGGGCCTTCCGCAGTCAGTGGCGGCCCGACGGCAAGCGGTTCATGGCCACCATGCGCACGCCGATCGACATCCCGGTCCTCGGGCTGCGCGGCGAGCACGACCCCTACCTGCTGCCGACCACGTTCCACCGTGGGGCGCGGCTGTCGCCGGATCGGACTCTGGTGTCGATCCCGCGCGCGGGGCACTACGCGCACCAGGAGAATCCGGGCAAGGTCAACGAGGTGCTGACCACCCGCTGGCGCGAACAGAACGGCGTCAACGGCTCGCCCAAGGACGGCCTGGTCTCCCCCTGACCGGGTTCGTCCCGGGCAGCCGACGGCCGCCCGGGACGATCCGCGCTCAGCTCAGGACACACGCACCGGTGGGAACCGGGCTTCCGCTGGTCTGCGCGGCCGCCAGTTCGGGGGCGATCTCGCGCAGGGTCAGCACGTAGCCGGTGTCGTCGTCGGTGACGGCGGCGCCGAAGACCACGCCGAGCACCTGGCCCTCGGTGTCGACCAGCGGTCCGCCCGAGTTACCGGCCCTGACCTGACCGCGCACGGTGTACACCTCACGCTCGACGGTGCCGTCCCGGTGGATCGTCGGGCCGGTGAGGTCGAGGGTCTCGCGGACACGGGCGGCGCTGGCGGTGTACGGGCCGCCACCGGGGTAGCCGAGCACGATCGCGCTCTCCCCCGAGCTCGCCGCCTCCGGCGCCTGCGGCACGACCGGCGCGGTGAGACCCGGCACCGCGAGGACCGCGATGTCCTTGGACGGGTCGAACAGCACCACGCTGGCCTCCATCGGCCCGCGCGCCGTATCGACCGACACGCTCGTGGTGCCCGCGACGACGTGCGCGTTGGTCATCACCCGTTCCGGCGCGACGACGAAGCCGGAGCCCTCGAGCGCCCGCTGGCAACTGGGCGCGACACCACGGATGCGCAACACGCTCTGCTGGAGCGATGCCGCGACCGGACTGGCGAGCACGCTCGCGTCCGGCGGCTCGACCGCGGCGATCGGCGCCCGGCCGAACGGCCCGATGACATCCGGCAGCCCGGACGTGTCGAGCAGCTTGGAGAATTCGTTGGGCAGCTTGCGCAGCCACTGCGGCGCCACCGAGTTGACGTCGGCGAGCACCCGCGACCCGTTGATGGCGGCCGCGACCCCCGGTTGGGACGCGGTGGCCAGCGGCAACGCGAGCAGCCACGCCGCGACCAGCACGGTCGCCGCCTGTAGGACGGCACCGACCACACTGTCCACGCTGCGCGCGGCCGGATGCCGGATGCCGGTGCGCGCGGCCCGGCCGAGCACCATGCCCGCGACCTCGCCGACGATCACCAGCAGCACGATCAGCAGGATGCCGCCGAGCAACCGGCTGCGCCCCTCACTGAGGTGTTTGAGGATGTGTGGCGCGATCAGAATGCCGGCGACCGCGCCGAGCGCGACGCCGAAGAACGCCAGCGCCGAGGCCACCGCGCCCTGCCGCCAGCCGGTGGACGCCGCGACCAACGCGATCAGCACCACCGCGATATCGAGCCATACCGACGGGCTCACAGGGTCATTCCGACCGCAGCCAACGAGCTCTCCAGGTCACGCACGTCGCCCCGATCCCAGTCTCTTTCCCACCCAGCCGTTTTGATGATTCCGGCGAGGATACCGCCGGTGAGCCCCCAGACCAGCATGCCGTCGACCTGGAACGCGGGACTCTGGTAGCCGAGACTGCCACGCACCATGAATCTGTGTGCCGGATCGAGCAATTCGGTCAGCCGAACACGGACGACACGCTCGGTTTCCGCCTGATCGACGACGCCGACCGCGCTCGGTGCTCGCCAGTAGCCGAGGACCGGGGTCACGTCGAACTTCGAGGGCGGAACGAACAGTTTCGGCAGCATCGCGAAGGGCTGCACGCCCGCCGGGTCGAGGCCGGTCTCCTCGGCGGCCTCGCGCAGCGCGGTGCCGATCGGGCCGTCGTCGCCCGGGTCCTCGGCGCCACCGGGGAACGCGACCTGGCCGCGATGCTGCCGCATGGTGGACGCGCGCTGGGTGAGCAACACGTCGGCGTCGGCGGGCAGCCCGCCCTGCGCGGCGGAGTCGGGCTCCGGCGAGCCGCCGAACAGCACGAGCACGGCGGCCTGGCGCGGCTTGCCGGTGATCGACATGGCCCGGCGCAGCGCACGGGAGGTGGCGAGGGTGTCGTCGGCATCGGGGCCACCGTGCCGGATCGCGGCGGTCAGCCAGGACGGGAGGCCGGACTCGTCCAGCCGTAATACACCGTTCATCACAACGTCCTTCGTCATACCGCGATCCGAACGCCGAGCTCCTCGGCCACCGTGTCGGCGATGTCGGCGACATCGGCGAACGTGCGAACCTCGACACTGGCAATCGTGCCGTCCGCGCGCACGAGCACCGACACCGGGAGTACCGCGGGCGCGCCGACGGCGGTGCGCACGCTCGCCCGCGGGTCCTCGATTCCGGGCAGCGTGATGCCCAGGCCGTCCAGCCGCGACAGCGCCTTCACCTCGTCGGGATCGCTGTGCACGGTGAGCACGGTGAGCTGCGAGCCCGCGCGCTGCGCGAATTCCTGCAGGTGGGGCAGCTCGACGGCGCACGGACCACACCAGTACGCCCACAGATTGAGCAGCGCGGGCTTGCCACCGAGCGCGGCGGCGAGGTCGACGGGCGCGCCGTCGGCGAGGCAGTTCAGGGTGATCCCGGCCAGCGGACCCGATCCGGCCTGCTGAGCCGGGGCCGGGCACGGTGCCAGACCCGCCGCGGCCCGCTGCTCCGCCGACGCGGTCGCGGGCTGCTTGGTCTGGGGTGCCGACGGGCCGGCGTTCTCGGAACCACCACGCGGCCACAGCGCCACCGCCGCGGCGACGACCAGGATCAGCGCGGCCAGCGCCCAGCGGACCGCGGGCCGTCGCATCGGCGACGGTTCGGCGGGATCACTCACAGGCCGACCAGATCGAGCAGGTGCTCGCGCTCAGGCCCCTTGACCAGATCGGCGGCGGCCACCGGATCGGTCGGCCCGATCCCGAACGACGGGCAATCGTTGGCGAGCACGCAGGCGCCGCAGGCCGGCTTGCGCGCATGACACACCCGGCGACCGTGAAAGATCACCCGATGCGAGAGCATCGTCCACTCCTTGCGCTCGATCAGCTCGCCGACCGCGTGTTCGACCTTGACCGGATCCTCGTCCTCGGTCCACTTCCAGCGGCGCACCAGCCTGCCGAAATGGGTGTCGACCGTGATTCCCGGCACATCGAAGGCGTTGCCGAGGATGACGTTCGCAGTCTTGCGTCCGATGCCCGGCAACTTGACCAGTTCCGGCATGGTGTGAGGCAACTCACCGTCGAATTCGGTGACCAGCGCCTGACCGAGCCCGATGAGCGAACTGGTCTTGTTCCGGTAGAACCCCGTCGGCCGGATGTATTCCTCCAGCTCGGCCCGGTTGGCCTCGGCGTAGTCGCGCGCGCTGCGGTACTTGGCGAACAGCGCGGGAGTGGTGAGGTTCACGCGGACGTCGGTGCACTGGGCCGACAGGATCGTCGCCACGGCCAGCTCCAGCGGAGTGGTGAAATCCAGCTCGCAGTGCGCGTCGGGGAAGGCCGCGGCGAGGGTGCGGTTCATCCGGCGTGCCCGCCGAACCAATCCGATCCGCGTTTCCGCAGCTATCGCACGGTTCTTGCGCTTGCGCGCCGCGGAGATACCGGTGGGCGCCGCGGCCGTTTCGGCGTCGCCTGCGGCCGCGGTGGAGGGGGAAACGGGCACCTGTCCACCATACGGAACCGCTACGACAACATCGGGTGGCCAGTTTGCCGCCTGTGTTCCATCTGAGACCTGGACCGTGTTTACTGCCTGTCATGCAAGGACTCGCTGTGGTGCTCTTCCCAGTGCTGTTGATGCTGTTCGCGCTGGGGATGGAGCGGGTCGAGAATCGGCTCCGAAAGCTTCTCGAACCCGACGAAGAGGTTCAGCAGTACCTGGACAACGCCAGCAACGCCGAAGTGAAAGAGCTGACGAAGCTCGGCCTCCCCGCCGCGGTCGCGCGGATGCGCAAGCGCCGCTCACGGACCGCCGAAATGGACGTCGCTCGGGCCAGCTGATCATCGTTCCACCCTGGGCACAACCGCCCGTTCACACTCCGCGCACAGTGCGCAATCCACTCTTTACGTGGTGTCTGTCACTGTGCTGCTGTGATGCCGCGTAGACTGCGCTGTTGGTCGATTCGCTCGACCAGGTTCGCAAGCCATATCCCATAAGGAGCACATTCGTGGACGAGGCCCTCGCCAGAGCAGGCATCTTCCAAGGCGTCGAGCCCACCGCGGTGGCCGCGCTCGCCAAGCAGCTGCAGCCCGTAGATTTTCCGCGCGGCCACGTCATCTTCAACGAGGGCGAACCCGGCGACCGGCTGTACATCATCACCTCGGGCAAGGTGAAGATCGGTCGTCGGTCCCCGGACGGCAGGGAAAACCTGCTGACCATCATGGGTCCGTCGGACATGTTCGGTGAACTGTCGATCTTCGACCCGGGCCCGCGTACCTCGACCGCCACCACGGTCACCGAGGTCCGCGCGGTGACGATGGACCGTGACGCGCTCAAGGCGTGGATCGATCAGCGCCCCGAGATCGCCGAGCAGCTGCTGCGCGTGTTGGCCCGACGTCTTCGCCGCACCAACAACAATCTCGCCGACCTGATCTTCACCGACGTGCCGGGTCGCGTCGCCAAGGCGCTGCTGCAGCTCGCTCAGCGCTTCGGCACCCAGGAAGCGGGCGCGCTGCGCGTGACCCACGACCTCACCCAGGAAGAGATCGCCCAGCTGGTCGGCGCCTCCCGTGAAACCGTGAACAAGGCGCTGGCCGACTTCGCGCATCGCGGCTGGCTGCGACTCGAGGGCAAGAGCGTGCTGATCTCGGATTCCGAGCGGCTCGCCCGTCGCGCTCGCTGAGGCGAGTAGTTCGTCGACGTCTCGGCACGCCGGGACCACCGGTGCGGCTCCGTAGGAAGAGGGCCTCGTCCGCACCACTGTGGTTCCGGCGTGCCGTCGTCGTTTCAGCACGTCGTCCGGGCACGCCGAAGGCCGACGCGCGGATCACCGCACGTCGGCCTCCGAACCGCGCTCAGGCCCCGCGTTCGGCCCGCAGATATTCCAGCTGTGCCTTCACCGAGCTACGCGCGGCGGGCCACAGCCGTTTGTCCACATCGGCGTACACCTTGCGGACGACCTCGAAAGCACCCGCGTCCTGGCCCAATTCGACCAGCGCCGCGCGGATCTGATCGAGCCGTTCGCGCCGGTGGTGCAGGTAGTACCGCACCACCGGGGCCGCGTCGGGATGATCGGGACCGTGCGCGGGCAGCAGTGCCTTGCCCGCGCCGAGCTCGAGCAGCAGCTCCAGCGAGCCGAGGAAGTCGGCGAGCGCGCCCGGTGACGAGGCCAGGACGGTCGTGCCCTGGCCGAGCACCGTGTCACCGGTGATGATCGCGTCGTCGAGCAGGAAGCTCACCGAGTCGGCGGTGTGGCCCGGAGTGGCGAGCACAGTGATCCGCAGGCCCGCCGCCTCGACGACCTCGCCGGCCACCAGCGCGCTGACCTCGCCGCGCAGGTAGCTCGGATCCACCGAACGCACCGGCGTCCCGGTGGCCTTCACCAGGTGATCGATGCCGCCGGTGTGATCGGGGTGGTGATGGGTGATCAGGGTCAGCGCCACCCGGCCGCCGGTGGCCGCGACGATCGCGGCCGTGTGCTTCTTGTCCTTCGGCCCCGGATCGACGACCACGTAGTCGTCGCTGCCGGGAGCGCGCAGTAGCCAGGTGTTGGTGCCGTCGAGCGTCATCTGCGACGGGTTGTCCGCCAGCAGGACCGATGCCGTCGGCGTGACCGCCCTGACCTGGCCGTACGCGGGATGTTCCAGTGCCATGACGGCTGCCTATCCGACCTCGACGATCAATTCCACCTCGACGGGAGTGTTCTTCGGCAGTTCCGAGACACCCACCGCGGAGCGCGCGTGCACGCCCGCCTCGCCGAAGACCTCGCCGAGGAACTCCGAGGCGCCGTTGATCACGATCGGCTGATCGGTGAATCCCGGTGCGGAGTTGACGAACCCGACGACCTTGACGATCCGCACCACCTGGTCGAGCCCGACCAGGTCGTGCACGGCGGCCAGCGCGTTCAGCGCGCACAGCCGCGCGGCCTCCTTGGCCTGCTCCACATCGACGTCCGCGCCGACCTTGCCGACCGCCGACAGCTCACCGTCGACGAAGGGCAGCTGGCCGGAGGTGTACACCAGCGAACCGGTGCGCACGGCCGGGATGTAGGCCGCGACGGGAGCGGCGACCGGCGGCAGGGTGACCCCGAGCCGATCGAGCGCGTCCTTCCACGCGGTGGCCACGGCTACTTCTGCCGCTTCAGGTAGGCGACGTGCTGCTCGCCGGTCGGGCCGGGCAGCACCGTGACCAGCTCCCAGCCGTCGGCGCCCCACTGGTCGAGGATCTGCTTGGTCGCGTGCGTCAGCAGCGGCACGGTGGCGTACTCCCACAGGGTGACTTCACTCATGGTGTGAGTTTAGGGCGCACCCCGACCGCCGCCGAGAAACGGGTTATAGGCTCGGCCACGTGGGAGCACCAACAGCAGAGCCGGTTTCGTCGGTTCCCGAACCGTCGACCGGATGGCCACAGCGCGCGGCCACCGCCCGCTTGCACTACGTCACCGGCAAGGGAGGCACCGGCAAGTCGACCGTTTCGGCCGCACTCGCGCTCGCCCTGGCCGCGGGGGGACGCAAAGTGCTGTTGGTCGAGGTGGAGAGCCGTCAGTCCATCGCGCAGCTGTTCGACCGGCCGCCGCTGCCACCCACCGAGACCCAGATCGCCAGCGCCGACGGCGGCGGTGAGGTGTTCGCGCTCGCCCTCGACATCGAGCACGCGTTCCTGGAATACCTCGACATGTTCTACAACCTCGGCTTCGCGGGCCGGGCGATGCGCCGGATGGGCGCGATCGAGTTCGTCACCACCATCGCGCCCGGTCTGCGCGACGTGATCCTCACCGGCAAGATCAAGGAATGCGTGGTGCGCGCCGACAAGAACGGCAAGCCCGCCTACGACGACATCGTCGTCGACGCACCGCCGACCGGCCGGATCGCGAGCTTCCTCGACGTCACCCAGGCCATGGCCGAGATCGCCAAGGGCGGCCCGATCGCCTCGCAGGCCGAGGGCGTGTCCAAGCTGCTGCATTCGGACCAGACGATGATCCACCTGGTCACCCTGCTCGAGGCGCTGCCGGTGCAGGAGACCGCCGACGCGGTCGCCGAGCTGGCGGCCAACGACCTGCGGATCGGCACGGTGATCGTCAACCGGGCGGCCGAATCCCGGCTCACCGCCGTCGATCGCGCGCTGGCCGTGCGCGGCGAGCTCGACAGCACCGGCATCGCCGCCAGTCTGGCGAAGGCCGGAATCACGCTGCCCGACGAGGATTTCGCGGGTCTGCTCACCGAGACCGTCGACCACGCCGTCATGCTGACCGCACAGGACGAGAGCGCCGCCGAACTGGCGCGGGTCGACGTGCCCCAGCTGCACCTGCCCGCCCTCGGCGAAGGCATGGACCTGGGCGGACTCTACGAACTGGCAGAACAGCTATCCGCGCAGGGAGTGCGATGAGCGAGCAAGTGACCACCACGCCCCCGCTGGATGTCTCCCGGATCATCGCCGATCCGACGGCCCGCGTGATCGTCTGCTGCGGTTCCGGCGGCGTCGGCAAGACCACGACCGCGGCCTCGATCGCGCTGCGGGCCGCGGAGGCGGGCCGCAAGGTCGTGGTGCTCACCATCGATCCGGCGCGCAGGCTGGCCCAGTCGCTCGGCGTCGCCGAGCTGGACAACACCCCGCAGCGCGTCGACCTCGGTCCCGAGGTACCCGGCGAGCTGCACGCGATGATGCTGAACATGCGCCGCACCTTCGACGACATGGTGCTCGAGCACACCAGCGCCGAGAAGGCCGAGCAGATCTTCGCCAACCCGATCTATCAGACGGTGGCCTCGTCCTTCGGCGGCACGCAGGAGTACATGGCGATGGAGAAGCTCGGTCAGCTGGCCGGGCACAAGGAGTGGGACCTGATCGTGGTCGACACTCCGCCCTCGCGCAACGCGCTGGACTTCCTCGACGCGCCCAAGCGGCTCGGCAACTTCCTCAACGGCAAGATGATCCGGCTGATCATGGCGCCTGGTCGCGGGGTCGGCCGGTTCGTCACCGGGGCGATGAGCCTGGCGATGCGCGGTGTCTCGACGATCGTCGGCGGCCAGATGCTCAAGGACGCCTCGACGTTCCTGCAGTCGCTGGAGTCGCTGTTCGGCGGTTTCCAGGACCGGGCCGAGCGCACCTTCGCGATGCTGTCGAAGCCGGGCACGCACTTCCTGGTGGTCGCCGCGCCCGAACCCGACGCGCTGAGGGAGGCGTCGTTCTTCGTCGACCGGCTGTCCACCGAGCAGATGCCGCTGGCCGGCCTGGTGCTGAACCGGACCCACCCCGCGCTGTCGGGACTGTCCGCCGATCACGCGCTGACCGCCGCCGATCAGCTCGATGGGACGGACTCGCTGGCCGCGTCGGTGCTGCGCATCCACGCCGAGCGGGTGGCGACGGCGAAGCGGGAACAGCGGTTGCTGCATCGCTTCACCGGCGCCCATCCGCGGGTCCCGATCGTTTCGGTCACCGCGCTGCCGTTCGAGGTCTCCGACCTGGAGGCGTTGCGTGCGGTCGGTGACCAGTTGGCGGGCAAACCCGCCGCGGTCTGAGCTGTCCGGTCCGAATCCAGAGCTCGATTCAGACATTTCAGCTATAGCTCACAATTTCGTAACACTCGCCAACGGCGCCGATTCCGCAAACCCAGCGGTCTCGGCGCCGTTTGTGATAACGCTGCGGTCTCGCCTGCTAGATCGCCACCTGGTGCTGGCGCTGGGCCTGGAAGAAGTCGGCCCACGACGTCACATCGGGATGCTGCTTGAGCAGCGCGCGCCGCTGCCGCTCCGTCATCCCGCCCCACACTCCGAACTCCACCCGGTTGTCCAGCGCGTCGGCGCCACACTGCATCAACACCGGGCAATGGCGGCAGATCGTCGCCGCCTTGCGCTGCGCCGCACCACGAACGAACAGCTGATCAGGGTCCACTTCCTTGCATCGCGCCTGGGCAACCCAAGCGATCCTTGCCTCGGCCTGCTCTACATCCAGTCGAGCGATGGGGGTTGTGATGTGCATTTTGATGTGCCCCTTTGCAGTCCGAACACCGTTGTGCGGCGCTCCAGAATCGCGAGCGCGGATCACAGCAACCCAACTACCGCTGCGGTCCGCACCACATTCCACTTTGAGTGTTAGCTCTATCACACTGGGTTCTCAATCTAGGTAAAGGTATGGCGCTTGCGCAAGACCACCCCCCGATTTTTTGGTACGGCCGTCCATTCAAATCAGGGATCCGACCGGGCAGTCCTGCTGTTCACCGGCGTGGCCGGGCGCGACACGCCGATGTGATCATTTTGTTGACACGCCCGAGCAACCCCCCTGGCACCGACCGGACATCACCTGTCGAGCAGCACAGCCGTGAACACCGCCACCCCACCCTTTAGGCTGGGCGGGTGCCGATCACTCAAACGCTCGCGAGGCTGGCCGGCAGCTGCGCGCTGGCCTCCGTGCTAGTCGCCGGGCTGTTGTTCCCCTTGGCCGGTGGATTCGGGTTCATCTCCAACCGAGCCGCCGATGCCGTCGACAACGTGTCAGCCGAACTGGTCGAAGGCACGGTCCCGGCCGTCTCGACCATGGTCGACGCGAACGGCGCGCCCATCGCCTGGCTCTACGAGCAGCGACGGTTCGAGGTGCCGAGCGATCGCATCTCCAACAACATGAAGCTGGCGATCGTTTCCATCGAGGACAAGCGCTTCGCCGACCACAAGGGCGTCGACTGGCAGGGCACGCTGCGCGCGTTCCTCACCAACACCTCCTCCGGTGAGGTGCAGCAGGGCGCGTCCACGCTCGACCAGCAGTACGTGAAGAACTTCAACCTGCTCGTCGTCGCGAAGACCGACGTCGAACGCCGGGCCGCGATCGAGACCACCCCCGCGCGCAAGCTGCGCGAGATCCGGATGGCGCTCACCCTCGACCGCGAGCTGAGCAAGGACGAGATCCTCACCCGCTATCTGAACCTGGTGCCCTTCGGCAACGGCTCCTACGGCATCCAGGACGCCGCGCAGACCTACTTCGGCGTCGACGCCGCCGACCTGAACGTCACCCAGTCGGCGATGCTGGCCGGCATGGTGCAGTCCAGCTCCAAGCTGAACCCGTACACCAACGTCCAGGGCGTCACCGATCGCCGCAACACGGTGCTCGACACGCTGATCCAGAACATCCCCAACCGCGCGGAGGAGTTCCGCAAGGCCAAGTCCGAGCCGCTCGGTGTGCTGCCGGAGCCGAAGGGCCTGCCGCGCGGCTGTATCGCCGCCAACGACAAGGGCTTCTTCTGCGACTACGCGCTGCAGTACCTCGCCGAGTCGGGCATCAGCCGCGAGCAGGTGGACAAGGGTGGCTACCTGATCAAGACCTCGCTCGATCCGGTCCTGCAGGAGTCGGTGAAGCGGTCGGTGAACGAGCAGGCCGACCCCAACCTCGACAACATCGCCGAGGTCATGTCGGTGATCGCGCCCGGCCAGGACTCGCACCCCGTCCTCGCGATGGCGTCGAGCCGCACCTACGGCCTCGACCGCGACGCCAACCAGACGCTGCTCGGCCAGCCGTACTCGATGGCCGGTGACGGCGCCGGCTCGATCTTCAAGCTCTTCACCACCGCCGCCGCGATGGAGAAGGGCCTCGGCATCGCCGCCCAGGTGGACGTGCCGGGCACCTACGCCGCCAAGGGCATGGGTTACTCGAACTCGCCGGGCTGCCCGGCCGACTCGTGGTGCGTCAAGAACGCGGGCAACTACCCGGGGTCGATGTCGGTGACCGACGCGCTCGCGACCTCGCCCAACACCACGTTCGTGAAGATGATCCAGGACGTCGGCGTGGCCGCCGCGGTGGACATGGCCGTGCGCCTCGGCATGCGGACCTACACCGAGCCGGGGACCTCCGGACACGGCAACACCAGCCTGGCCGACCACATCAAGAACAACAACATGGGTTCGTTCACCCTCGGCCCGTTCGCGCTGAACCCGCTCGAGCTGTCGAACGTGGCCGCCACGATCGGCTCGGGTGGCAAGTGGTGCCCGCCCTCGCCGATCAAGGAGGTCGTCGACCGCAGCGGCAAGGCCGTCCCGCTCACCCAGCAGGCGTGCGAGCAGGTGGTCGACCCCGGTCTGGCCAACACCCTCGCCAACGCGATGAGCAAGGACGACGTCAGCGGTACCGCGGCGGGCGCCGCACGGGCCGCGGGCTGGGCCGCGCCGATGTCGGGCAAGACGGGCACCACCGAAAGCCACCGTTCCTCGGCGTTCCTCGGCTTCACCAACTCGCTGGCCTCGGCGGTCTACGTCTACGGCGACAGCCCGACCCCCGGCGAGATCTGCTCGTTCCCGCTGCGCAACTGTGGCGCCAGCAACGCCGCGGGCCTGTTCGGCGGTAACGAACCCGCGCGCACCTGGTTCAACGCCATCAAGCCGGTCCTCGACCGGTTCCCGCCGCCCGGCCTGCCGCCGGTGGACGACAAGTACGTCCGCGGCGCGAACAACTCCCAGGTCCCGGACGTGGCGGGCAAGTCGCAGGGCGAGGCCACCTCGATCCTGTCCGGCGCCGGATTCCAGGTGTCGGCGGTGACCAGCCCCGGCTCGCAGGCCAAGGGCACCGTGATGGGCAGTTCGCCGAACGGCATGGCCATCCCCGGCTCGGTCGTCACGATCTACATCAGCGACGGCTCGGTCCGCGTGCCGGTGCCGACCACGCCGCCGCCGGCCGCGCCCGCGCCCGCGCTGCCCGGTCTCCCGCAGATCCCGCGCCTGCCACCGATCCCGATCCCGGTGCCGCGCTAGGAACGTGAACAGGGCCGCCGTCCTTCCGGACGGCGGCCCTGTTCGTTGTCCGACCGCTCAGAGGCGGGCTTTGACCGCCGCGGACAGCCGCGAACCGTCGGCCTTGCCCTCGGCGAGCGCGGTGGCCGCCTTCATGACCTGACCCATCTGCTTCATCCCCGGCCGCTCGCCGATCTCCTCGGCGACCTGGGCGATCGCGGTGTCGGCCACCTGGGCCACCTCGGCCTCGGTCAGCTGCGTCGGCAGGTACTCCTCGATGATCTCTTCCTCGGCACGCTCGTTGGCGGCCAGCTCGCCACGCCCGTTCTGCTCGTAGATCAGCGCCGACTCGTTGCGCTTCTTGGCTTCCTTCTGCAACACGGAGACGACGTCGGCATCGGAGAGTTCCCTCGCCTGCGCTCCCGAGACCTCGGCGTTCTGGATCGCGGCGAGCAGCATCCGCAGGGTCGACAGACGCAGAGTGTCCTTGGCTTTCATCGCGGCGGTCATATCCGCGCGCAGTTGCGATTTCAGTTCCGACATGCGCCTCACGCTAGCTGTTCACCCGGCGGAGTCCCATCACATTTTCATCGCAACCGAATTTCCGACCGTTTGTGCGGAAACACACGCGCCGTTCCGGGAGGGGGTCGCCTATGCTGGGCAAATGCCCGTTATCTCGACGTCCGCTGTCCGCCGAACCGCGTTGGGAGCCGCCGGGGCCGCCGTCGCCGGAATCGGCTACGCCACGCTGATCGAACGGAACGCGTTCGTCCTGCGTGAAGCCACCATGCCGGTCCTCGCGCCCGGCTCACCGACGCTGCGGATTCTGCATGTCAGCGACCTGCACATGATGCCGGGCCAGCAGCTCAAACAGCAGTGGCTGCGCGAACTCGACCGGCTCGAACCCGACCTGGTCGTGAATACCGGCGACAATCTTTCGCACCCCAAGGCCGTGCCCGCCGTCGTGCAATCACTCGGCGCGCTGCTGGCCCGTCCCGGTCTGTTCGTGTTCGGTTCGAACGACTATTTCGCGCCGGTGCCGAAGAATCCGCTGAAGTATTTCAAGAAGGATCATCGCCGCGTTTACGGTGACCCGCTGCCCTGGCAGGATCTGCGCGCGGCGTTCACCGAACGCGGCTGGCTGGATCTGACCCACACCCGTCGCGACCTCGAGGTGGCGGGCATCCGCATCGCGAGCGCGGGTGTCGACGACCCGCACCTGCAGCGCGATCGCTACGACACCGTCGCGGGCGCGCCCAACCAGCTCGCGCAGCTGAGCATCGGCGTCACCCACTCGCCCGAGCCCCGGGTACTCGACCGCTTCGCCGAGGACGGCTACGACCTCGTGCTCGCCGGTCACACGCACGGTGGGCAGCTGGTGGTGCCCGGTTACGGCGCGCTGGTGACCAACTGCGGCATCGACAAGTCGCGGGTGAAGGGCGCCTCGCAGTGGGGCGAGCACACCCAGCTGCACGTCTCGGCGGGCATCGGCACCTCGCCGTGGGCGCCCTACCGATTCTGCTGCCGCCCGGAGGCGACCCTGCTGACGCTGGTCGGCGCCCCGCCGAAGCGGCCGTCGGCCGACACCGGCCACGGCATCTCGGCATCGGAGGCCGTCGCCCGCTAGGGTTGCGCCCCGAACGACGTTTGTCAGTAGGGGATGACAGTGAGCAGTGGATCCGACGACCGGCGCAACGACCCGACCGTATTCGGCGGTTCCGGCGCTCCCGACCCATCCGACGCGCAGTGGCAGCGCCCCGGTGCGGTGAACCCGCCCCCGGGCGCTCCCACACCGGCGGATCCCGCTCCGGGACAGCCGAATCCCGATCCCACCACCGTGTGGACACCCGGCAGCACCGGCCTCCCACCCACCCTGCGCTGGGACGGCTCCGGCCCACTCCCCGCCCTCCCCGAGCCCACCCAGTGGACGCCGGCGGGCCCCCAGCAGTGGGACAACCCGCCTCCCGGGCAGCCGCAGCCCGGCCAGGCCGACGCCACCCAACTGCGCGGCCCCTCGGCCCCTTGGCCAGGCACGAATACCCCCGCCGGACAGCCGGGTTCGCCGCAGCCGTGGCAGCCAAGCCAGGCTGACGCCACCCAGCTGCGTAACCCTGCCGAACCGCCGCCTTGGCCCGGCGCGAACCCCCAGACCGGACAGCCAGGCTTTCCGACATCCGGCCAGGCCGACGCCACTCAGCTGCGCGGCCCCTCGGACCCCGCCCCGTGGCCAGGCGGCAATCCACCTGCCGCGCCCCCAGGGCAGGCCGACCCGACCCAGCTGGGCAATCCAGCGACGCCCTGGCCCGGCGCGAATCCCCCTGCCGGACAACTCGGTTCACCCCAGCCATGGCAGCCCAGCCAGGCCGACGCCACTCAGCTGCGTAACCCCGCCGAACCCGGCCCGTGGCCCGGCGCGAATCCGCCTGCCGCGCCGCCAGGGCCGGCCGACCCGACCCAGTTGGGCAATCCGGCGGCACCTTGGCCAAACGCGAATCCCGCCGCAGCACAACCCAGTTCGCCGCAACCATGGCAGCCCGGCCAGGCCGATGTCACCCAGCTGCGCGGGCCTGCGGACCCCACCCCGTGGCCCGGCGCGAACCCCCCGGCAGGACCGCCCGGCGCACCCCAGCCGGGCCAGGCCGACGCGACTCAGTTGCGCACCCCCAACGCGGGGTGGCCGGGGACGAATCCGCCCGCTGGGCAGCCGGGTCAGCCCTGGGGCGCGCCCGCAGGTCAGCCGCAGTGGGGCGCGCAACCGCCTGCGGGACAGCCGAATCCCGCGCAGCAGTGGGGGCAGCCGCAGTACGGCGAGGTGCCGCCGCTGGAGCAGTACGGCAACCAGCCCTACGGACAGCCGCCGTACGGCCCGCCCGGGCGGAAATCCGGGAGCAAGGCCGTGGTCTGGGTGGCGGCCGGTGTCGCCGCCCTGCTGCTGGCCGGTGGCGCCATCACGGCGTTCGCGCTGACCCGGGGTGACGACGACCCGGCCACCACCGCGAGCGGGAGCACCACCCCGTCGATGGTCAGCGCCCTCACCACCACCGGCGCGCCGCCGCCGTCGAGCAGCAAGCCGCAGCCCAGCTCCACCACGCCGTCGCCGTCCGGCGCCGCGGGCAACCGCACGCCGCTCATCTCGGGCTATCAGGTGGTCGCCTCGCCCGATCGCGGCGCCGCCTACGACGTGCCGCCGAGCTGGAAGGTCGCCACCGAGACCACCATCGGCGGCGTCGGCGAACCGCCGGGCGACACCGTCATCGGCAAGGGCTACGCCTCCGACGGCCGCGACTACTGCCCCGGCTCCACCCGCACCATGTCGCTGCTCACCGGTTCCAAGCAGGCCGACCACGCCGCGGCGGGCGCCGAGCTCGGCACCAAGGCCGCGCCCCTGGCCTACACGGGTGCCACCGGCACCCCCGGCCCGGCCCAGCCGCTGAAGTCGATCGACGGCAAGACCGACGGCATGTTCACCGAGACCACCGGCACCGTCCCCAACCCCAAGCCCGGCTGCGCGTCCACCTTCTCCATCTACACCTACGCGTTCAAGGGCGCGAAGGACGGCAGCTTCGTGATGGTGATGATCGCCGACACCGGCGTCCCCGACGCCATCGACGCCGCCACCGCCAAGCGCATCTTCAGCTCGGTCCGAGCCCTCAACTAGCTCCCTGACCAGCCGGTTTAACAATCCCGACCACCTCGTTGTAAGCTACTTCAGGTTCGCCTCACGGGGTGTGGCGCAGCTTGGTAGCGCGCTTCGTTCGGGACGAAGAGGTCGCAGGTTCAAATCCTGTCACCCCGACGTGTTGGTTGAGACACAGAAGAGCCCCTGATCAGTTCACTGGTCAGGGGCTCCTCGTATTTCCGGGGTCACGCCAAGATCTCCGCCTTCAGATCCGGCCTGTCCCGCTCCTCCGCGAACACCAGTCCGCGCTCGCACAGCAGGTCGACGAAGTACGCGTACGGGCTGTCGTCGCTGTTCACGGCCATCATGAACAGCAACGCCACCAGGTCGTTCGCCGACTCCGGCGACCATCGGTAGCCGACCGCTGGACCGTACTGGTCGAAGATCGGTGCGCCGTTCCCGGGAGAGTTGAACCAGACGCCCTCGACGCGTCGCACCAGCCACTCGCCGATATAGGTGACGAATTGGTCCGCGAGATGATCGGTTTCGGGCGTGTACCGTCCGTCCTCGCCACGGACGGCGACCTCGATCAGGGCAGCGATCCAGTCGAACGCGGCGACGCTGAATCGGTCATCGAGCGAGGGGCGGCCCTCGGTACCCCGAACCGCTTCCAGCCGGGGCAGTGTCTCGTCGAACAACCGCTCGATGCGGGCGTCGATCGCGGCCGGGTCGCTCCACGCGAGCCAGGCCACGGACTGCTGGGCGTCGGCGTCGAAAAATCCGGGGTCAAGATCGCTGTCTGCCGGAGTGGCCCGTCTCGCGTCGGTTCTCACGTTCCCTCATATGCCGTTGTGGTCGCAACCGAGCGATGCTACAGCCGCCGCGGAACTCTCACCCGGCTATCCGGCGCACCGGCCGGATCAGTGGTGGTCGCGACGGGTCGGGCGAGGGACGGACGCGCCGCGGAGCAGAGGTTCTTCGTAGGGTGGGGGTGTTTCGCGGTCGAGGGGGTTGGGCCACCAGACGGTGATGGCGATGACCGAGAACAGGCCGAGGATGAGGGCCACGATTGCGGCGGATGCGTTCATGGGTCGCCCTTCCGGGTGAGCGGAGTGGGAGCGCGGCGGTGGGCTCGGTGAAAGACTGCGCGCGGACTGTGTCACCCGAGGTTCCCTGCGTGTTCGAAGGTGGTTGAGAAGTGCTCTCCACGCGAACGCGGCCTTGGTGAGATGCGGCGGTGTGAGGACCCGATAACCTGACGCTTACTTTCTGTCACTTGATAGAAATTCCCGGTCGATAGCGTATACAGCCATGTCGACAAGGGTGGATGCACCGGATGACGGCGCGGGCAGACCGCTGCGAGACGTCGTGTACTCGACGTTGCGCGCGGAGCTGATGAACGGCGACATCCGCTTCGGCGAGCGCCTGACCGAGCCGAAGCTGTCGACCAGATTCGGCATCTCCCGCACGCCGGTACGCGAGGCGCTGACCATGCTCTGCTCGGACGGCCTGCTGGAACGCGAGGAATTCGGGTTCAGCCCGGTCCGGCCGAGCGTGGCCCGCATCCGCGACCTGTACGAACTCCGGCTGACGCTCGAACTGGGCGGGATGACCAGGGTGCGCACCGACCCCACCCTCACCCACGACGAACGCCTGCTGCGCGCCGAACAACAGCGCTGGCTGGCCCTGCAGGCCGACCCGCCCGCCCAGGAGCCGGGGTTCGTCGTGGTCGACGAGGAGTTCCACGTCGCCCTGCTGACCGCGGCGGGCAATGCCGAGATGGTGCGCGCGCTGATCGCGGTGAACTCCCGCATCCGGCATGTGCGCATGTACGACTTCATGATCAACAACCGCATCGAGACCACGATCAGCGAGCACCTCGGCATTCTCGACGCCGTGCTCGCCGGCGAGCTCGAGCTGGCGCAGCGACTCCTGCACACCCACATCGGCGACTCGCTCGATGTCGTGCTCGACCGCATCTCGCGCGCCGTCGCCGCCATGTCCATGAGCGATTAAGGAGACCCCGCCATGTCAGCAGGACTACTCGACACCGCGACCGCGAGGGTCGCCGCGGCGTACGCCCGGATCGCCGAAGTGGACCGTCCCGAGGTCTGGATCACGCTGCGCCCGGAACCCGAACTGGCCGCCGAGGCAGCGGAACTGGAGCGCCGGATCGCCGCGGGCGAGGAGCTGCCGCTGGCCGGACTGCTCGTCGCCGTGAAGGACAATGTCGATGTCGCGGGCCTGCCGACCACCGCCGCCTGCCCCGAATTCGCCTATCCGGCAATCGAAACCGCCGCGGCCGTCGAGCGGTTGGTCGCGGCGGGCGCGCTGGTGCTCGGCAAGACCAATCTGGACCAGTTCGCCACCGGCCTGGTCGGCACCCGGAGCCCGTACGGCGCGGTCCGCAATGCCCTGTATCCCGAATTGATCTCCGGCGGTTCGAGTTCCGGCTCGGCGGCGGCGGTCGCCCTCGGCATCGCCGACCTGGCGATCGGCACCGACACCGCCGGATCGGGCCGCGTACCCGCCGCGCTGCACGGCATCGTCGGCATCAAGGCCAGCCTCGGGGTGATCCCCGCGCACGGCGTCGTCCCGGCCTGCGCCGACTACGACGCGGTCACCGTCTTCGCCGCCGACCTCGACCTGGCCGTCACCGCGGCCAGGACCATGGCGGGCCCCGACGCCCGCGATCCGCGCAGCCGCGCCTGGCCCGCCGACGTGCGCCTGGCCGCCGCACCCCGGCCGAAGGTGGCGATCCCCCGCCCCGAGGACCTCGCGCCCCTGAGCCCCGCCTATCGGCAGGCGTTCACCGACACCGTCGCCACCCTGCGCGATCAGGGCGTCGCGGTGCACGAGATCGACATCTCCCCGCTGCTCGACGCGGCCCGGCTGCTCTACGACGGCGCGATCGTCGCCGAGCGGTACGCGGCCGTCGGCGCGTTCGTCGACAAGGGCGCGGCCGGCCTCGATCCCACCGTCGCCGGAATCATCGGCGCGGCACGGGAACTGGACGCGCATGCCTTCGCCACCGATCTCGATACCCTCGCCCGCGCCAGGGCGGCGGCCACCGCGCTGCTGACCGGCTACGACGGCCTCCTGCTGCCGACCACCACCGAGCATCCGTCGCTCGCCGAGGTGGCCGCCGACCCGGTGGCGATCAACCGCAGGCTCGGCACCTACACCAACTTCTGCAACCTGCTCGATCTCGCCGCCGTCGCGGTGCCCGGCGCGCCCACCGCCGCCGGATCGCCGTTCGGCGTGATGGTGGTCGTCCCCGCCTTCGCCGACCAGCTCGCCGTCGACCTGGCCGCCCGCCTGACCGGCACCCCGCCGCCGCTGCTGGTGGAAACCGGTGTGCCGCTGGCGGTATTCGGCGCGCACCTGCGCGGCCAGCCGCTGCACTGGCAGCTCGAACAGCTCGGCGCCCGGTTCGCCGGCGAGATCACCACCAGCGACGCCTACCGGCTCACCGCGCTCGACACCACCCCGCCCAAGCCCGGCCTGGTCCGCCACGGCGACGGCCTCGGCGCGCCGATCCTGGGCGAGCTGTTCCTGGTCTCCCCCGGCGGTCTCGGCCGTTTCCTGGCCGAGCTGCCCGCACCGATGGCGCTGAGCAGCATCGAGCTGTCCGACGGCCGCTCGGTGATCGGATTCGCGTGCAGCTACGACGCCGCCGTCGCCGCCACCGACATCACCGGCTACGGGGGCTGGGTGGCGTACCTGCGGGCTCGCTGACGTCGATCCCCAGCTCGGTGAGCAGGCCCGTCACGCGGCGGCCGATGTCGTCGCGGATGGGCCGCACCAGCTCCAGTTCCAGACCAGCCGGGTCCTCGATGATCCACTCCTCGTAGCGCACGCCGGGCACCAGCGGACAGGTGTCGCCACAGCCCATCGTGACGATCACGTCGGCGGCCCGGATGATCTCGTCGGTCCACGGCTTCGGATACTCGCGCGAGATGTCGACGTCCACCTCCGCCATCGCCGCCACCGCGGCCGGATTGAGCTGCTCGCCCGGCACCGACCCGCCCGACCAGGCGACCGCGCGGCCCAGCGCCAGCTCCTCGAAGAACCCCAGCGCCATCTGCGACCGGCCCGCGTTGTGCGTACACAGGAACAGCACCGTCGGACGCGGCGTCGCGACCTTGCCTTCGACCTTGGCCAGCGCCTGGAGCCGCTGCCTGCCGAAACGTTCCGCCAGCAACGGGAGATACAAAGTCACCGTCGCCCTGGCGGCGAAGTCGTCATAGGAGGTGTGCAGGAAACGATGGATCGTCGCCGGCTCGAACATCGTCGCGAACTCTTCGCGCAGCCGTACCTCGGCACGATCCAGCGCGTCTCGGTGCTCGGCGATTTCGACCACCCCTCAACCCTGACGGCGAATGCCGTCGAACGCAAACGACCGGGCCGGTCACCCCGCGAACAGACCGGCCCGGTCGGCGTACCCCGCGACACCCGCGGAACAGCTCCGGCCCAGTCCTTCGGTGTGGTTACCGTCGGCAGTGCGTCTTCAGCGTCTGGAAGAGCCACCTTCTGGTCTGCACCGCCGGGTCCGACTGATCACCCCTCGAGACCGGTCGGACCCGGTTGTTCCGGTGTCTGGAGAAAGGATGCGATGCCCGTCTCGAGAGGTTCTTAAGAACAACTTGTCAGCATCGGCCGATTCTTCGGCGATGATGGAAGTACCGACAAGATGGAGAGCGACGATGGAGACCGTGATCGTCTGGTTGCTGGCGAGCCTGCTGTACTGGTTCAGCAACTTCTGACCGAAAAACATCGACGGCGCGGAACGAAATCCGCTCCGCGCCAACCCATTTCCTGCGGACACGACGCGAGGCAGGCAGCCTTTCGGCGTACCTGCCCCGCTGTCGCTCCGATGCGGTGGATCAGCCCTCCCGGCCTGCCCGCACCCCTTCCTCGACGCGCTTGCCCAGATCGGCGTCGACATTGCGCCAGTACTCGAATACTCGACTCAGTACCGGTTCGCTGACACCGGCGAGCACGTGCCCGACGATATTGTCGGCCAAGCGCTCACGCGCCGCCTCGTCGAGGACCTCGCGCACCAGCGTGCCCGCCTGGGTGAAGTCGCCGTCCTCGGCGTGCTCGACATAGCCTGCCCGCACCATCGACGGATCGAATTCCCACAGCCCGCCGTCGCCCGCCGCGGCCGGGTCGGCGTGCGGCCCGCCGAACGAGTTCGGCGCGTAGACCGGCACGTCGGCCGGGTTGTACTGGTACCGCATGGCGCCCTCCTTCGAGTAGGAGTTCACCTCGGCGGCCTTGGCCTGGTTCGGCGGCAGCTGCGCGTAGTTGGTGCCGATGCGGTAGCGGTGCGCGTCGGCGTAGGCGAAGACCCGGCCGAGCAGCATCTTGTCCGGCGAGAAACCGATGCCGGGGACGATGTTGGACGGCTCGAAGGCGGCCTGCTCGATGTCGACGAAGAAGTTGCCCGGATTGCGGTTCAGCGTCCAGGTGCCGACCTCGATCAGCGGGTAGTCCCGCTGCGACCACACCTTGGTCAGGTCGAACGGATTGAACCGGTAGCCCTCGGCCTCGGCGACCGGCATGATCTGCACCTTCAGCGTCCAGCTCGGGAACTCGCCGCGCTCGATCGCCTCCCAGAGGTCCTGGCGGTGGTAGTCGGGATCGGAACCGGCGAGGGTGTCGGCCTCGGCCTGGGTGAGGAACTCGATGCCCTGGTCGGTCTTGAAGTGGTACTTCACCCAGAACCGCTCGCCCTCGGCGTTGATCCACTGGTAGGTGTGCGAGCCGAAGCCGTCCATGTGGCGATAGGTCCTGGGCAGGCCGCGGTCACCCATCAGCCAGGTCACCTGGTGCGCCGACTCCGGGCGCAGCGTCCAGAAGTCCCACTGCATGTTGTGGTCACGCAGGCCGCTGCCCGGCAGCCGCTTCTGCGAGCGGATGAAGTCGGGGAACTTCATCGCGTCCTTGATGAAGAAGATCGGGGTGTTGTTGCCGACGAGGTCGTAGTTGCCGTCCTCGGTGTAGAACTTCACCGCGAACCCGCGCGGGTCGCGCCAGGTGTCCGGGCTGCCCTGCTCCCCGGCCACGGTCGAGAACCGCACCAGCGATTCGGTGCGCGCGCCCGGCTGGAACAGCTTGGCCTTGGTGTAGCGGCTGACATCGCCGGTCACCACCAGCTCACCGTAGGCACCGGACCCCTTGGCGTGCACGATGCGCTCCGGCACCCGCTCGCGGTTGAACTGGGCCAGCTTCTCGATCAGGTAGTGGTCGTGCAGCAGCACCGGTCCCTGGGTTCCGGCGGTCAGCGATTCGTCGTCGCTCTCGACGGCATTGCCGGTGTTCGTCGTGGTCGGCTTGGTCATTTCGCGGCCTCCTGGTTTCGACAGTCGGGGCACAACCCCCAGAAGACGACCTCGGCCTCATCGATCGCGAAACCGTGATCGTCCGCGGGCTGCAGACAGGGCGGGGCGCCGGTCACACAATCGGTGTCGACGACCAGCCCACAACTTCGGCACACCAGGTGATGATGATTATCCCCGGTCCTGGTCTCGAACCGGGCAGGCGAGCCCGCGGGCTCGATCCGCCGCAGGATTCCCACTCGCACGCAGGCGCTGAGCACGTCGTACACGGCCTGCGTCGACACCGCGCCCAACCGCGCCCTGGCGGCCGTCGCGATCGTCTCCGCATCCGAATGCGGCAGCGCGGCAACAGCGTCCAGCACCGCGATCCGGGGCGCGGTCACCCGCAACCCGGCCTCGCGCAACAGTCGGCAAGCGTCCATCTCCTCGGTGTGCACACCATCCACTCTGCCCATTTTCTGGAATAAGTCAAGAAAACGAGTCAATCAAGCAGCCGTTGCGCGGATCACATCCGAGGCGCGGAATAGCTCGAAGGGAGCCTTGGTTGAACACCACTGTCGGCGCCCGAACAGCCCCGGGCCTCACCCCTTTGTCGCTACGAGCGACCACTCGCCGAGAGGCGCTTGTGGGGCGTCGACACCCTGACGGGCCGTCCATGCGGCGGCCCTTCGACTCGAACGCCGCCAGGTCTCCCTCATCGACCTGGCGGCGTTTGCCGTCTCCGGCCGCGTCCGGTCGCGGGACGCCGGGTGATGTTCGACGATGAGCGCATGACTTCCGATCTGCCGTTGCGACGTGAGCTGGGTGTGCGGGACTCGGTGGTGATCGGGCTGGGGGCGATGGTGGGGGCCGGGGTGTTCGCGGCATTGGGGCCCGCGGCGGGGGTGGCCGGGTCGTGGTTGCTGGTGGCGTTGGGGGTGGCGGCGGTGGTGGCGTATTGCAATGCGATGTCGTCGGCGCGGCTGGCGGCGGTGTATCCGGTCTCGGGTGGGACGTATGTGTACGGGCGGGAGCGGCTCGGGGAGTTCTGGGGATACCTGGCGGGGTGGGGGTTCGTGGTCGGGAAGACGGCGTCGTGCGCGGCGATGGCGTTGACCGTGGGGAGTTACGCGTGGCCCGCGCAGGCGCACGGGGTGGCGGTGGGGGTGGTGGTCGTGGTGACCGCGATCAACTATGTGGGCGTGCAGAAGTCGGCGCTGGCGACGCGGGTGATCGTGGGGCTGGTGCTGGCGGTGCTGGCGGCGGTGGTCGTGGTGGGGATCGGTGGGGATCATTCGGCGGCAACGGTTCTCGACGCGGAGATCGGGGCGTACGGCGTGTTGCAGGCGGCGGGTCTGCTGTTCTTCGCGTTCGCAGGCTACGCGCGGATCGCCACGCTCGGCGAGGAGGTGCGCGACCCGGCCCGCACGATTCCGCGGGCGATCATGCTCGCGCTGGCGGGGGCACTGGTGGTGTACGCGCTGGTCGCGGTGGCCGCGCTGCTCACCCTCGGGTCCGGCGGGCTCGCGGCGGCTGGTGATCCGCTGGCGCGGGTCGTCGAGGCGGCCGGGGCGGGGTGGCTGGTGCCAGTGGTGCGGGCCGGGGCGGTGCTCGCGGCGGCCGGGTCGCTGATGGCGCTGATCCTCGGTGTCTCGCGGACCACGCTGGCGATGGCGCGCGACGGGCATCTGCCGCGTCCGCTCGCCGCGGTGCATCCGCGCTACGCGGTGCCGCATCGGGCCGAGCTGGCGGTGGGCGCCGTCGTCGCGGTGCTGGCGGCGACGGTGGACCTGCGGGCGGCGATCGGGTTCTCCTCGTTCGCGGTGCTCACCTACTACCTGATCGCCAATCTGTCGGCGGCCACGCTGACCACGGCCGAGGGCAGACCGCCGCGCTGGGTGCCGGTGCTCGGGGCGCTGGGCTGCGTCGTCGTCGGGTTCGCGCTGCCGATCGGATCGGTGCTCGCCGGCCTCGGGGTGCTGGCCGTCGGCGCGACGATCTATCTGGTTCGGGGCTTTACGGGTAGATGAACATGCCCGCGATTAGGGGATCGGGCGGCCCCGCTATACGGGTTACGGACGGCGGCGCGGGCTAGTCTCGGCCGTATGGGGCTGATCAGGGGATTTTTCGCGGGAACGATCGTGGCTGCACTGGCTTCGGCGACACTGGTCGCCCCACCCGCGGTGGCCGCCCCCACCACCCCGAAGACGTGCGCGGTGACCTCCGCACGCGACCTCGAACGCGCCCGTCCGGAACAGGTCGGACTCGACCCGGCCAAGCTCGACGAGGCCCTGCGCTTCGCCGACACCCGTAACCGGCTCAATGTCCAGGTGTTCCGGCACAACTGCCTCGTCGGGGAGGGCCCGCGCAACGACGAGACCGGTGACGTGGCGTGGAACATCTGGAGCGTCACCAAGTCGGTGGTGTCGCTGCTCGCCGGAATCGCTTCCGATCAGGGCAAACTCGAGATCGGCGCCCCGATCGACCGCTATCTGCCGGGCGGCCTCGGCGACGCGCTGCACCGGTCGATCACGGTGGAGAACCTGCTCACCGAGACCTCGGGGATGAAGGTCGGCGTGCTCACCGAAGGCATCACCGCGGTGATCCCGGTCGACCCGAACAGCGCGATCCAGGCACTGGCGGTGGAGCTGACCAACCCGCCGGGCACCACGTTCAGCTACAGCCAGCGCAATGTCGACCTGCTGTCGTGGGTGATCGAGCTGGCCGTCGGCGAACCGCTGCAGCAGTTCGCGCAGCGCGAGCTGTTCGACCCGCTCGGCATCCCCCGCTCGGACTACTACTGGGCGCGGGACCGGTCCGGGCACACCTACGGCTACGCCCACCTGCTGCTGCCGCCCAATGATCTCGCCAAGATCGGCCTGCTCGTCGCCAACGACGGCCGCTGGGGCGCGCACCGGGTGATCTCGGCCGACTACCTGCGTGCGGCCCGCACCCCGTCACCGCAGAATCACTGCTACGGCTACCTGTTCTGGGTGGGCGCCGACTGCGCGGAGTCGCCCGATTTCCTGCCCGCCGACGGCTTCTTCATGTCGGGGCTCGCCTTGCAGAACGTCTTCTTCCTGCCCGGTCTCGACCTGATGGTCATGTGGACCGGCGCGTTCGGCAACGAGACCGCCTACGGCGCGAGCGGGGTGATCGCGCATCCCGAGGAACTGCCGCACGAGTTCTTCCGCCGGCTGTTCGCGGCGTTCACCGATGCGCCGACGCCGGTCGCCGAACCGTACGTCGAGCCGCCGGTGGAGTTCGATCCGGCGCGGCTGATCGACGCCAACATCCTGCTCGCGGTCTTCGGCATCGGCCCCGGCGCCTATCCGGGCTGCACCGTCTTCGAGTGCCTGAACCAGCCGCTGGCCGCGCCGTTCGCGAGCATTCCGCCGGGATGCGCGGTGCTGGTCTGCCTCGGCGACGATCCACGCACCCCCGGGATCCGGCGCTAGGTCAGGATCGCGAGTCCCCCTCGGCGCCACTGTTGCCGGGATGCCGGAAACGGGACGAGTCCAGGTAGTCGCGGTACAGCACCACCTCACCCGCGCGCACCCGGATCACGTTGATCGCGGAGCGGACCCGGACACGTTCCGCACCCGGACGGGTCACCTCCACCTCGGTCTCCACCACCACGACCTCGGGGTCGTCGGTGGCATAGATCTGCGGATGGACGGCGTGCACCTGGACCGCCGAGGTGGCCGCCCAGCCCTGCCGGAGGGCATCGCGGATCGCCGTGCGGCCGACGATGCGGCCGGGCACGCCCGGCGGCGCGAACGGCATCTCGAAGACGGCGTCGTCGGCGAATTCGGCGGTGAAGGCCGTCGCGTCGCGGGCGGGGAGAACGGTCATCAACCGCTCGACGAGCTGGACCGGGCTTTCGGTCATCGGAGCATCCTTCATAACCGGAACGATGGACCCGCTTATCATCCGGAACCAGCGCCCCGGTTGTCAACGGTCGTCGCTAGAATCGCCACCGTGCCCGACGAACCACGCCCGCTGCGCGCCGACGCCCGCCGCAATCGCGCGCTGGTCCTCACTGCGGCACAGGAAGCCTTTGCCGCTGAAGGACTTTCGGTACCGATCGACGAGATCGCGCGCCGCGCCGGCGTCGGCGCCGGCACCGTGTACCGGCACTTCCCGACCAAGGAAGCGCTGTTCACTGCCGCGATCATCGACCGGGTCGAACGCGCCGCGGCCTATGCGCGGGAACTGTCCGAGGCCGACGATGCCGGGGCGGCGTTCTTCGAATTCCTGGCATTTCTCGGCCGGGAGAACGGTGTGAAGCGCGATCTCGCCGACGCGGTCGGCTCGGATCGGCTGGCCACGCTCGGCGCGGCGGCCGACCTGGCCGGCGCCATCGGCACGCTGCTGCGGCGCGCGCAGCGGGACGGCGCGATCAGGTCCGATATCGATGTCGACGACCTGATGCTCATCCTGAAGGCCGGATTCGGCGCCACTCGCGAAGCCGACGATCGGCAGCGGCAGCTGACCTTCGCGGTCATCCTGGACGGACTGCGCCGGGTCGAGTCCTGAGCACGAAAAACGGGCCTGCCCACCGGTATCGGTGGTCAGGCCCGTTCGACGGCGATGCTCAGCGGTTGTTCAGGAGGACTTCCGCGATCTGAATGGTGTTGAGCGCGGCGCCCTTACGCAGGTTGTCGCCGGAGATGAACAGCGCGAGGCCGCGGCCGTTCGGGACGCCCGGATCCTGGCGGAGGCGGCCGACCAGCGAGTCGTCCTGGCCCGCGGCGGCCAGCGGGGTCGGCACGTCGACCAGGCGCACGCCCGGCGCCTTGGCCAGCAGTTCCTGCGCCTGCAGCACCGAAAGCGGTTCGGCGAATTCGGCATTGATCGACAGCGAGTGACCGGTGAAGACCGGCACGCGCACACAGGTGCCGCTGACCAGCAGGTCGGGCAGGCCGAGAATCTTGCGGCTCTCGTTGCGCAGCTTCTGGTCCTCGTCGGTCTCGCCGGAGCCGTCGTCGACCAGCGCGCCTGCCAGCGGGATCACGTCGAACGCGATCGGGGCGACGTACTTGTTCGGCGCGGGGAACTCCACGGCGCTGCCGTCGTGGACCAGCTTCTCGGCGTCGGCGGCCACCGCGCGGATCTGCGTGGCGAGCTCCTCGACACCGGCCAGGCCACTCCCGGACACGGCCTGGTAGCTCGACACGATCAGGCGCTGCAGGCCCGCCACGTCGTGCAGCGGCTTGAGCACCGGCATCGCGGCCATGGTGGTGCAGTTCGGGTTCGCGATGATGCCCTTGGGCAGGTTGCGCGTGGCCTCGGGGTTGACCTCCGAGACGACCAGCGGCACATCGGGATCCTTGCGCCAGGCCGAGGAGTTGTCGATCACGGTGACACCCGCCGCGGCGAAGCGCGGGGCCTGCACGCGGGACATGGTGGCACCGGCCGAGAACAGCGCGATGTCCAGACCCGACGGATCGGCGGTCTCGGTGTCCTCGACGACGATCTCGCCGCCGCGCCACGGCAGCGTCTTGCCGGCCGAGCGCGCGGACGCGAAGAACCGCACCTCGTCGGCCGGGAAGTTGCGCTCTTCCAGCAGCTTGCGCATGACGGCGCCGACCTGACCGGTCGCGCCGACGACTCCTACCCGTACACCCATCGCTTAACGCCCCGTTCCGCCGTGGACGACGGCGGCCTCTTCGCCGCCGAGATCGAAGGCCTTGTGCAGGACCTGCACGGCCTCGTCGAGTTCGGTGTCGCGCACGAGCACCGAGATCCGGATCTCCGAGGTGGAGATCAGGTCGATGTTCACGCCCGCGTTGGCGAGCGCCTCACAGAAGGTGGCGGTGACGCCCGGGTGCGACTTCATGCCCGCGCCGACCAGGGAGACCTTGCCGATGTGGTCGTCGTAGAGGACCTGCGCGAAGCCGATCTCGTCCTGCCGCTTGGTGAGCATCTCGACCGCGCGGGCGCCGTCGGTCTTGGGCAGGGTGAAGGTGATGTCGGTCTTGCCCGTGTCGACCTTGGAGATGTTCTGCAGCACCATGTCGATGTTGATCTCGGCGTCGGCGACCGCGCGGAACACCTTGGCCGCGTAGCCCGGCTCGTCCGGCAGGGCGACGACGGTCACCTTGGCCTCGCTGCGGTCGTGCGCGACGCCGGTCAGGATTGCCTGCTCCACGGGAATGTCCTCCATCGATCCGAAAACAGTGGTGCCGATCTTGTCGGTGTAGGACGACCGGACATGAACGGGAACGTTGTAGCGGCGCGCGTACTCCACGCAGCGCAGCATGAGCACCTTCGAGCCGCAGGCGGCCATCTCGAGCATCTCCTCGTAGGAGATCTTGTCGAGCTTCTGCGCGTCGCCGACGATGCGCGGGTCGGCGCTGAAGATGCCGTCCACGTCGGTGTAGATCTCGCAGACATCGGCTTTCAGCGCCGCGGCCAGGGCGACGGCGGTGGTGTCGGAACCGCCGCGGCCCAGCGTGGTGACGTCCTTGCTGTCCTGGCTGACGCCCTGGAAACCGGCGACCAGCACGATCTGTCCCTCGGCCAGCGCCTCCTGCAGGCGGCCCGGGGTGACGTCGATGATCTTGGCGTTGCCGTGCGCGCCGGTGGTGATCACGCCGGCTTGGGATCCGGTGAACGAGCGTGCTTCGGCGCCGAGCGAATGAATCGCCATGGCCACCAGCGCGTTCGAGATGCGCTCGCCGGAGGTGAGCAGCATGTCCATCTCGCGAGCAGGCGGCGCGGGGGCCACCTGCTCCGCGAGATCGAGGAGTTCGTCGGTCGTGTCGCCCATGGCCGAGCAGACCACGACGACGTCGTGGCCCTGCTTCTTGGTCTCCACGATCCGTTCAGCGACGCGCCGGATCCGCTCGGCGGTGGCCACCGAGGATCCTCCGTACTTCTGAACAACGAGAGCCACGGCTAGGTCCTTCACGATCGACAGTCAGGCTTGGTATCAGCGACCTAGACTACCGGCCCAGGTCCACCGGATTTGCCGCTACCTCCCCAGCCTGTGGAAAACGACACAGGCTCGTCACCTGTGGATAACCGCGGAAATCAGGCCCGGGTGAACCAGGTGACCTGCGTGCCGTTGTCGAATTCCTTGCGCTGCACCGGCGTGAAGGATGTCGGTTGGAAGACGCCGGTGAACGCGTGTACTCCGTCGCCCGCGATGACCGGGTAGCTCTTGACGACCATCTCGTCGATCTCGCCGATGAGCTGACCGGCCAGGTTCCCGCCGCCGCACAGCCAGATGTCGCCGCCCTCCCCTCGCTTGAGCTCGCGCACCAGCTCGGCCGGATCGCCGGCGAAGATCTCGACGCCGGGGTGATCGGCCTGGTCCAGCGAGGACGAGACGACGTACTGCTTCAGGTGCGAGAACGGGCTCTCGACGTGCTCGCCCGGGAGGATGTAGGTGCCGCGACCCATCAGCACCGTGTCCCACTTGACGGCGGGCAGCTCGGGGTCCATCCCGATGTGCGGGCGGATATGGGTCGGAATCGAATCGGGGAACTCGGCCGTCATCCATTCCATGTAGTTCTGCGGCGTCGGATAGAAGTCCACCTCACCGCCGGGACCTGCGATGTAGCCGTCGAGCGAGACACCGATGTAGTAGACAAGCTTTCGCATGGGTACCGCCTAAATTGTTGTACTCTGAATGAAGTGGTTTGAACGTAGTACTACAGACGGAGTGGTGTCAAGTGCGAACTAATCCCGAACGACGGCAGGCGCTGCTGGACGCGGCGATCGAGGTGCTGGCAGGTGAGGGCGCGCGCGGCCTCACCTTCCGCGCGGTGGACAAGCAGGCCGGGGTGCCCGTCGGCACCGCGTCCAACTACTTCACCAGCCGCGACGAGCTGCTCACCCAGGCAGGCACCCGGTTCTACGAGGTGGTCCAGCCGACCGAGGAGACGATGGCGCTGGTCAGCGAGGGACCCAAGACGGTCGAGAACATCACCGCGCTGATGAAGGAGGTGGTCGGACGGCTCGAATCGCACCGCACCGCCTACCTCGCCCTCCTCGAATTGCGGCTGGAGGCGACCCGGCGTCCGGAGCTGCGCGAAGTGCTCACCGAGCGGGTCAGGGCCGACCTCGATTTCAATGTCCGCAACCACCTGGCGTCCGGCCAGCCGGGCGACGAAGCCTCGGTGCTCCTGCTGTATCTGGCCCTGAATTGGCTCATTGTCGAACACCTCACACTGCCCGGAATCTTCACCGAGCAACAGAGCATGGAACTGATCGAAACCGCCGTCGAGCGGGCAATACGCCCCTGACCCGGTCATTTGTCCAGACCATAGACGTGTTGACGATCACTGGTACAACTGTGCACAATCGGGCGCGAACACAGCGGGGGTTTCGGAGGACAGGCAAGATGCGCTCGAAGATCGACATCCGATTCACCGTCGATGCTCCCGTCGGCCAGATCATGGATGCGTTGCTCGCCGTCGACCTGCTGGCCGAGTGGTCGACGACCTACAGCGACGTTCGCGTCGGCCCCCGCGACGCCGACGGCAGGCCGCGCCGGGTCTTCGTCACAGCGACCTTCATGGGCAACTCCGACTCACAGGTCCTCGAGTTCTTCTGGGAACACAACCGGGTGTCCTGGGAGGTCGTCGACAGCAGCCGCGGGTCCAAGGGCAGCGGCTCGTTCGACCTGCTCGAGACCCCCGAGGGCATCGAGATCGACTACCACGTCGAGATCCAGCTGCCGCTGCCCATCCCCGGCATCCTGTTCAAGCGCACCCTGCGCAAGGTGAGTGACGAGGTCGTCGCGAACTTCATCGACTTCGCCGAGCGGTATCCCGAGATCGAGCGATACGGCGTCGGCTAGCGGTTGCGCCGACGGCGAAAGCTCCGTCCGTTCCGCGCGGACGACGACGCCGGGTGCGACGATGTGCGCATGATCGGTACTCGACGGGTTCGGTTCCAGCAGGTGGCCGAAGGCGCCTCGGTGACCCAGCTCGAACTGTTCTTCGACCTCGTGATCGTCTTCGCGTTCACCATGGTCACCGCGCTGGCCGCCGACGATCCGACCGCGGCCAACGTGGTCCGCGCCGGACTGGTGCTCGCGCTGATGTGGTGGCTGTGGATCGCCTACTCCTGGCTGGGCAATGTGGTCAGGGCCGACGAGGGCATCGCCCGGGTCGCGATGTTCGTCGCGATGGGCGGCGCGTTCATCGCGGCACTGACCATCCCCGAGGCGTTCGACGACCTGAGCGGCGGCTGGTTCGGCCCGCTGGTCTTCGCCATCGCCTACCTCGTGGTCCGGCTGGTGCACGTCTCGATCTTCTGGGTGATCAGCGCCGAGGACTCCCAGCTGCGCGGGCAGTTGCTGCGCTGGGCGATCGGCTCGATCACCCTCGGCACCAGCCTGCTCGTCGTCGCCGCCATGACCGACGGCCTCACCCAGATCCTGCTGTGGCTGGGCGCGATCGCCGGCGACATGCTCTGGACCTGGTTCGCGGGCAGCGATTGGCGGATCAACTCGGCCTCGCATTTCGCCGAGCGGTACGGGCTGATCGTCATCATCGCGCTCGGCGAGTCCATCGTCTCGATCGGCATCGGGGTCGCGGGTCTGCCGATCTCGTGGCCGATCGCGCTCGGTTCGATGCTCGGGCTCGCGGTGTCGGGCCTGCTGTGGTGGCTGTACTTCGACGTCGCGGCGATCTCGATCGAGCACGCCTTCGCGCATTCCCGCGGCGCACACCAGATCAAGATCGCCCAGCGCAGCTACACCTACGGGCATTTCCCGATGATCGCCGGTGTCATCGCGCTCTCGCTCGGGCTGAAGAAGGTGCTGTACTACGTCGGCGACGCCTCGCACCACAAGCTCACCGACGCGCTGCACGGGATTCCGCTGATCGCGCTCTACGTCGGGCCCGCCCTGTTCCTGCTCGGCGTGATCGCGGCGAAATACTATGCGACCAAGTCGATCTCGCTCCCCCGCGTGGTCACCGCGGTGATCCTGGTCGCGCTCGTCCCGGTGGCGACGAAGCTACCGGCGCTCGCCGCGCTGACGCTGCTCTGCGCGGTGCTGGCCCTGCTGGTGATCTTCGAGACCGTGCGCTACGCGACCCCGCGCGACGAGATCAGGCACGCTTGACCTGATCGAGGTGGTGCCGCACGCCGTGCTCGGCGGGCGTCGCCCCGCGGTGCGACGGCGGCACGTTGATGCCGGCGCGCACCGCGTCGTTGATCTGATCGAGGTTCTCCCGCAGCATGTCGGCGACCAGTTCGTCGGTGCGCGGATCGTCGAGCAGCTGGCGCAGCATCCGGTACACGGTGTCGGCGACGAGCCGGATGATGTCGTCGTGGAACGGGAGATAGCGCAGCTTGCTGGTCGCCGGGTCGTTCTTGATCAGGTCGACGATCATCTGGTCGACCTCGGCGTGGTTCTCCTCCAGCGCCGCGGCGATGTTCTTGGTGTAGTGGCCTGCCCGCAGGACCTTGGAGACCTCGTCGAGGATCGCGATCGTCATCGGGCGCTTGATCACGTCGACGATGGTGCCGACGAACCGGTTCACCACCGTCGCGGTGACCCGCTCGCCCAGCGCGCGATCGGCGACCCGGCCGAGCCGGATCAGGATCACCACGATCCGCAGCAGCCGGAAGCCGCGGAAGATCGGGCTGGTCACCGGGATCATGCCGAGCACTTCGTACCAGTAGATGAACGGGAAGCTCCACGGCCAGCCCGCCCGGCGCCACCGCCACAGGAACTCGATCAGGAAGATGCCGCAGATCGTCCAGTCGGTGACCACGATCGCGTGATAAGTCGTCCCGGAGACCGGGAAGAAGGTGACCCACACGACCAGCCCGACCGAGATGATGGCCAGCACCAGCATGAACAGATCGGTCTTCAGCGACGGCGTCTTGGAGCGCACGTCCGGCAATGCCTCGATCCGCTCGATGCCCGGTGAGGCCACCTCGGTACTCCCTTCGAACGCCATCGTCCTTGCCGAGCGTACGGCCGAATCGGCGCGGATCGGTCACATTGCGCGCGACCGTCCGCGCGAGTGTCAGCGACCGGCGCCGATGACGGCCGCGATATTGCGTTCGGCCAGCGCGGTGATCGTGAGCGAGGGGTTGACCGTGGCGGTGCTGCCGGGGATCGCCGCGCCGTCCATCACGTAGAGGCCGGGGTGCCCGTGCACGCGGCCGAACGCGTCGGTCGCCTTGCCGAGCACCGCGCCGCCCAGCGGATGCGCGGTGAACTGGGCGTTCGCGTCGTAGCCGAGCGCGCCGTACTCGGCGACCGCGCCCGCGCGTTCGGCGATCCGGTGATCGACCGCGCGCGCCGCGTCGACGACGGCGTTCTGCGCGCCCGCCGACCAGCTCAGCCCGACACCGCCGCCGTGGTAGCCGAAGCGGGCCCTGGTCGAGTCGAGCACCATGCCGAGCGACGCGAGCGCGCCGGTCTCGAACGGAATGCCGGGGATGTACCAGTTCTCCAGCGTCAGCGGGACGCCGGACGCGTCGAAGACGCGGCTCGCGCTCGGCACGCCCTGCCCCTGGCCCGCCACCGCGCTCGCGCCGCGGGCCAGCACCACGTCACCGTTGGTGCCCCAGCCGTCGCCGACGTGCTCGTTGAGGTTGGGCAGCGCGCCGGTGGCCTGGGCCCGGACCAGCAATTCGGAGGTGCCGACGGAACCAGCGCCGAGGAACAGCTTGTCGCAGGTCAGCGTGCGGGTGCCGAGGTGCTGACCGGTCGGGGCCAGTTTCGTCACCGTGACCACGAACTTGCCGCTCGCCTCCTGGGCGATGGCGTCGACGCGGTGGCCCGGGTACACCTGCGACCTGCCGGTCTCCCTGGCGTAGCGCAGGTAGTTCTGGTTCAGGTCGAACTTCGCGCCGTTGGAATTGCCCAGGTTGGAGCGGGCGGCGGTGGCCGAGGCGCGGGAATTGCCCGCCAGCTCGCTGCGCAGCACGTCCCAGGTGAAGATCGAATCGTTGGCCACCGGCTGATAGCCCGCGGCGCGGACCTGGTCGTCCCACGCGCGTGAGTGCGCGAACGGCGCGGACTGGTAGATGTCGGCGGGCATCGGGTCCAGCCGCAGCATCTCACGCACCCGCGGGTAGTAGACGCGCTCGAGCTCGCCGTAGTCGACGACGCCACCGAAGACGTGGTCGAACAGCTTGCGCTCGGGCGCCACCATCGCGCCGGTGAAGATCACCGAGCCGCCGCCGACCGCGGCCGCGCGCCACACGTCGATCCCCGGGTACTCGGTGACATCGAGGACGCCGCCGAACTTGCCGAAGCTCATCGGCACCTTGGTGACGCCGGTGAAGCTGGTGCGGTGCCAGAAGCCGCGGCCGTCGGGCAGGTCGTCGCCGGTGAAGATCTCCCGCCACGGGTCGTTGGGCCAGCGCGAACCGCGCTCGAGCACGGTGTTGGCGATCCCGGCCTGGGCCAGCCGCAGTGCGGTGACGGCGGCACCGAAGCCGGAACCGATGACGATGGCCTCGGTGTGCGCCGGCGCGTCGGGGATGGGCTCGAAGATCTCCGGTACCCAGGTACGGAACATCGCCTCGCGCGGATCGGCCGCGGCGGCCGTGGTCGTCAGCGTCGTCCCCACGGCACCGGCGATCGTCGCCAGTCCCGCCGCCTTGAAGAAGGCACGTCTGTGCACCAGGCCACCTCCCTCATCACGCATGGCCGAGCGCAGGATACCCCGTGTGAAACGCCAATGGTGTTCAACCGAGGGGCCTTTGGTGGTAGTCACAACCACCGGGCGGGCCGCATGACGCGGCCCCCGCTCACCCGGACGTCAGCAGCCGGATCACCGCGATCGTGCCGACGACGACGATCACCGCGCGCAAGACGTTCGGCGAGAGCCTGCGGCCCACCTTCGCGCCCAGCTGGCCGCCGATGATCGAACCGACCGCGATCAGCGCGACGGCCTGCCAGTTCACCTCGGCGATCAGGATGAAGATCACCGCCGACACCGCGTTGACGATCAGCGCCAGCACGTTCTTCACCGCGTTGAGCCGCTGGATGTCCTCGTGCACGAACACCCCGAGCAGGCCGAGCAGCAGCACGCCCTGGGCGGCGCCGAAGTAGCCGCCGTAGATGCCGGTGCCGAACACCGCGACCAGCAGGATCGGGCCGCCGTGCGCGGGGGTGGCCGCGTCACCGTCGGCCCTGCGCCGCTTCACCCAGGCCGCCAGCCGGGGCTGCACGACCACGAGGATCAGCGCGGCGATGATCAGCACCGGCACGATCGCCTTGAAGGCCTCCGCGGGCATGACGAGCAGCAGGATCGCGCCGGTGATGCCGCCGAGCAGCGAGGCGGTGCCCAGCTGCAGCAGTCGCGACCGCTGTCCTTCCAGTTCGCGCCGGTAGCCGATCACCCCGCTGACCGAGCCGGGGACCAGACCGATCGTGTTCGACACGTTCGCCGTCACCGGCGGCAAACCGAAGGCAAGCAGGGTGGGGAAGGTGATGAGCGTGCCGGAGCCGACGATCGTGTTGATGCCGCCCGCGGCGATGCCCGCCGCGAGCACGGCCACTTGCTGTAACCAGGTCATCCGAGTTCCTTTGTGACGTCTCGTCGGACGCGATGGTCCGTACAAGCGTGCGATTCGCAGAAAACCGTACCGCTCGCTTACTACCGGCCGGTTTCCCCAGGCCGCTTACCAGCGGGGTAGGGCACGCGGTAAGCTCGAAGGATCATGCAGCGGGCACTTCTTCTCGGCCGCCGCGACGGGTTCTGATACGGACCGGCTCCCGTCGCGGGGTTCCAACGCGCCGGTCGACCCGCTCCCACCAGGGAATCCACTCACATCCACGGAGAAACTTGCATGTCCTCGGCTGACGCATTCGTATCCGCTTCGCGCACCATCACGGCCCCCGGCAAACCCGCACCGGCCGACCAGCCCGCCTGGAACCACCAGAAGAACTCGTCGATGCCGTCGTTCCGGTACCGGCCCTTCGCCGAAGAGGTCGAGCCCATCTCGGTGCCCGACCGCACCTGGCCCGACAAGATCATCGATCGCGCCCCCGCGTGGTGCGCCGTCGACCTGCGTGACGGCAACCAGGCGCTCATCGACCCGATGAGCCCGGCCCGCAAGCGCCGCATGTTCGACCTGCTCGTCCGGATGGGCTACAAGGAGATCGAGGTCGGCTTCCCGGCCGCCAGCCAGACCGATTTCGACTTCGTCCGCGAGATAATCGAGGACGGCGCGATCCCCGCCGACGTCACCATCCAGGTGCTGACCCAGTGCCGCCCCGAGCTGATCGAGCGCACCTTCGAGGCCTGCAACGGCGCGCCGAACGTCATCGTGCACTTCTACAACTCCACCTCGATCCTGCAGCGTCGCGTGGTCTTCCGCGCCGAGCGCGACGCGGTGAAGAAGATCGCCACCGACGCCGCCACCCTGTGCCTGGAGATCGAGCAGCGCTACCCCGACACCGAGTGGCGCTACGAGTACAGCCCGGAGTCCTACACCGGCACCGAGCTGGACTACGCCCGTGAGGTCTGCGACGCGGTCTCGGCGATCATCGCGCCGACCCCGGCCAAGCCGCTGATCATCAACCTGCCCGCCACCGTCGAGATGGCCACCCCGAACGTGTACGCCGACTCGATCGAGTGGATGCACCGCAACCTTGCCCGCCGCGATTCGATCGTGCTGTCGCTGCACCCGCACAACGACCGCGGCACCGCCGTCGCGGCCGCCGAGCTGGGTTACCAGGCCGGCGCCGACCGCATCGAGGGCTGCCTGTTCGGCAACGGCGAGCGCACCGGCAACGTCTGCCTGGTGACGCTGGGCATGAACATGTTCTCCCGCGGCATCGACCCGCAGATCAACTTCTCCGACATCGACGAGGTTCGTCGCACGGTGGAGTACTGCAACCAGCTGGCCGTGGCCGAGCGCCACCCGTACGGCGGCGACCTGGTCTACACCGCCTTCTCCGGCAGCCACCAGGACGCCATCAACAAGGGCCTGGACGCGATGAAGGCCACCGCCGACGCGCAGAACGCCGACGTCGCCGACATCACCTGGGAGGTCCCGTACCTGCCGATCGACCCGAAGGACGTCGGCCGCACCTACGAAGCCGTCATCCGGGTGAACTCGCAGTCCGGCAAGGGCGGCGTCGCCTACATCATGAAGACCGATCACGGCCTGGTGCTGCCGCGCCGGCTGCAGATCGAGTTCTCGCAGGCGATCCAGGCGATCACCGACGGTGAGGGCGGCGAGGTCACGCCCAAGGAGATGTGGGACGTCTTCGCCACCGAGTACCTGAACCCGATCCTGCCGCTGGAGCGGATGCGCCAGAAGGTGACCGCGTCGGAGACCGACGGCGGCGTCGACACCATCGTCGCCACGGTCAAGGTCGACGGCGTCGAGCAGGAGATCACCGGGTCCGGCAACGGCCCGCTGGCCGCGTTCGTCGACGCGATCGCCACCGTCGGCTTCGACGTGCGGGTGCTCGACTACAGCGAGCACGCCATGTCCGCCGGTGACGACGCGCAGGCCGCCGCCTACGTCGAGGTCGCGATCGGCGACAAGGTCGTGTGGGGCGTCGGCATCGCCACCTCGATCACCACCGCGTCGCTGCGCGCCGTCGTCTCGGCGGTCAACCGCGCCGCCGCGCGCTAGTTCGACACCGCGAAGGCCGGGTCCGCGATGCGCGGGCCCGGCCTTCGCCGGTTGTGCACAGGGCCGGAAGGGCTGTGGACAACTCGGGCCCGACCGGTCGGCTTCGGTGCGGATCTACCGGTTGAGCTGCGCGCTTGCCGGGCCGGAGCGGTTCTCCGGGCGGCCGCCCCCGGCGCGCGGAAATTAGCACCGTGCTAGCGTTTTGGTGCACATTCAGCGCCGAGCTTCCTGCTCGTTCATCGGGCAAAGTGGGGGAACTGTGACCAACAACGACCATAATCCGACGTCTCCGCCCTGGCTGCAGAGTCCGTCGGCTGAGACGGCCGACGCTGCGTCCGGATCCGCCGGGGTGCAGACGGCCACCGACGACGACCTCGAGCCGACGGCCGCCACCGCCGAGCAGGCCGACGACGCCGCCGAGCCGCAGCCCGCCGAGGCCGCCGCGGCCGAGCCGCACGCCGGGCTCGCCGAGCAGACGGTGTTCCAGCCCGGTGGCTTCGTGCCGGGCCCGTTCGCGCCGAACCAGTATCCGGGCGCGCCCGATCCGTACCAGAGCGGCGGCGCGCATCCCGTCGTGAACGGCCCCGAGCAGCAGCCGTGGCCGGGTCAGCCCGTGCCGGGCGCCGAACAGCCGTGGCCCGGTCAGCCGGTGCCCGGCGCCGAGCAGCCGTGGCCCGGTCCGCAGGCCACCGGTGAGCAGCCGTACCCCGGCGCTCCCGGGCCGTATCCTGGCGCGCCCGAGCAGCCGCAGTTCCCCGGGCAGGAGCAGCAGCCGCCGCAGGGCCAGCAGTCCGAACCCATCTACAGCTGGGCGCCCCCGCCGCCGCCGATGTACCAGCCGCCGATGCCGGGTGGCATGCCGCCCGGTCAGGTGCCCGGCCAGCCGGGTCCGCTCGGCCCGCCGCCCGGACAGCCGCAGTGGCAGGGCGGACCGGCGCAGCAGCATCAGCCGTTCCAGCCGCAGCACGTGCCCGCACCTGGTCAGCCGGGCCATTCGGTCAACGACCTGAACCTGCTCAAGCGGGCCCGCAAGGCGCCGCGCAGCGGGTGGCGCCGCGCTGTGCACAAGGCCTCCGGCGGCATGATCAACCCGGGTGAGTCGGCGGCCGACGTCGTCCATCGCGACCTCGCCGAGCGGGTCAACCAGCCGGTCCGCGGCGACTATCGGATCGCGATCCTCTCGCTCAAGGGTGGCGTCGGCAAGACCACCACCACGGTCGGTCTCGGTTCCACCTTCGCCTCGCAGCGCGGTGACCGCGTCATCGCGATCGACGCCAACCCCGACCTGGGCACCCTCGCCCACCGGGTGCCGCGCCAGACCCGCTCGACGGTGCGCAACCTGCTCGAGGACCAGAACATCACCCGCTACTCGGACGTGCGCGCGCACACCTCGCAGGCCCCGAGCCGGCTGGAAGTGCTCGCCTCCGAGCAGGACCCGGCCGTGTCGGAGGCCTTCAGCGAGGCCGATTACCGCAAGGCGATCGGCATCCTGCAGTCGTTCTACAACATCATCCTGACCGACTGCGGCACCGGTCTGATGCACTCGGCGATGTCGGGCGTGCTGGACATGGCGAGCTCGCTGGTGCTGGTCACCTCACCCGCGATCGACGGTGCGCGCAGCGCGTCGGCGACGCTGGACTGGCTCGACCACCACGGCTACAGCAAGCTCGTCGAGCGGACCGTCGTCGTCGTGAACGCCTCGCGCCGCGGCGCCTCGACGGTCGACCTGGACCAGCTGCGCAAGCTGTTCCTCGACCGCACCCGGGCCGTGCAGATCGTCCCGTTCGACGATCACCTGGCCGAGGGCGCCGAGATCGACCTCGAGCTGGTCAGCAAGCCGACCAGGCGGGCGCTGCTCGAACTGGCCGCCATGGTCGCCGACGATTTCGGCTACCACGGGCAGCAGCAGGGCCAGCAGTTCGCGCCGCCGGGGCAGTCCTACCAGGGCCAGCAGTACCAGCCGGGGCAGTACTGACGTAGCCGGATCAACCGGGGGGGAACGTGTCCGAGGTCGATGCCGCGCGCCAGATCGCGGATGTGGCGGCCGGAGCCGGGCTGGGTCAGCACCGGGCGGCGTACGCACCGACGGTGATGGCGTGGAGCCGGATTCGCGTGATCGGCGTCGTGGCGGGTGTCGCGCTCGCGGTCACGGCCCTGGCCTTCGTCATCGAGCAGGCCGGGATCGCCTGGATCACCGGGCTGACCGCGCTCGGCGCCGTCTTCGCGTTCGTCCTGAGCACGGCGCAGGCGTGGTGGCACGAGCGGGAGACCGCGGGTAACCGGCTCGCCGTCTACGACCACGGCCTGGTCGCGGTGCTGGGCGGGCATATCGGCGTCGCGCGGTTCGACTCGACGACGGTGCTGCGGAAGATCGTCCGCACGCGTGCCGACGGCGGGCCGGTCAGCACCGTCGCCACCTACACGCTCACCGATCTCGCCGGTCGGCACTTCGTGCTCGACAGCTCGTTCGCCGATGCCGAGCAGTGGGGCGACTGGATCCAGCAGGCCGTCACGGCGGCCCAGCTGCCACGGGCGCTCGCGGCCGTCCACGCCGGACACCGCCTCGACTTCGGCGGCATCTGGCTGACCGGCACCGAGATCGGCACGCGCAACAAGAGCGTGCCGTGGCACCGGGTCCAGGGCCTGCGAACGGTGTCGGGGCATGCCGAGATCGCCGTCGAGGGCAGGTGGTTCGAGCTGGACTCGACCGCGGTCGCCGACATCCCCAACATCGGCATCCTGCGCGCGCTGGTCGAGCGGCTGTGCGCGCCGGTCAGCGCGCGCTGACGTCGCGGGCCGCGGCCTCGAAGGCGTCGAGCACCGCGGCGATGGCGGGGCGCCGGTGCGCCTGCGGCCGGGTGAGGAGTTCGTACACCCGCGCCGCGCGCACGCCGGCCAGTCGCAGCACCGACAGCCCGGGATGCGCGACCGCGAAGCGTGGCATCAGCGCGACACCGTAACCCGAGGCCACCAGCGTTTCGATCACCCGGAACTCGTTGAGCCGCTGCGCGATCCGCGGCCGCACCCCGGTGATGGTGGCGATCGATTCGAGCACGTCGTCGACGGGGAATCCGCCGCGCACGCTCACCCACACCTCGTCGGCCAGCTCCTCCGGGCGGACCGCGGGCCTGCCCGCCAGCGGGTGCGTCGCGGCGACGACGACGTCGATCGGTTCCCGCATCAGCACCCGCGCCGAGAGCCGGGGACCGGCGGGCGATGGCGCGCGTTCGTCGCGATGGGTGAGCACGACGTCGTAGTCGGCCAGCAGCTTGGGTGCCGCCGACGGCGGCAGGTCCTCGTCGCCCGCGACGAGCTCTACGCCGCTGCCGGACAGCGCGGTGAGCACCGGCGGCAGCAGCAGCGCGGCGCCGGACGGGAACGACGCCACCCTGACCTGCCCGCGCGGCGAGCCGCGGTAGTGCGCCATCTCGGCGGTCGCCCGCTCCATCGCGGCGAGCACGTCATCGGCCCGCAGCACCAGCGCCTGTCCGGCGTCGGTGAGCCGCACCCGGCGCCCGTCCGGCTCGAGCAACGCGACGCCGGCTTCCCTGGCGAGCACCTTCAGTTGCTGGGAGACCGCCGACGGCGTCATCGACAGCGCCTCGGCGACCGCGGCGACCGTGCCGCGATCGGCCAGCTCGCGCAGAATCCGCAGTCGGTCGATGGAAAACATGAAGAAAATCTACTTTATTGATCCACTTTTATTCGATTGTCCTGATGCTTCGCCAACCGCACGATTAGGGCGTGACCACCCGCGACCGCCTGCTCGGACTGACCGTCGTCGTGCTCTGGGGCCTGAACTTCCTGGCCATCCGGATCGGCCTCGACCACTTCCCGCCGTTCTTCTTCGCCGCGCTGCGGTTCGCCGTGATCGCGATCCCCGTGCTCGTCTTCATTCCGCGTCCCGCCGTGCGTACCCGCTGGCTGCTGCTCTACGGCACCGGGTTCGGCATCCTGCAGTTCGCCTTCCTGTTCACCGCGATGCGCACCGGCATGCCCACCGGACTCGCCTCGCTGGTGCTCCAGTCGTCCGCGCCGTTCACGGTGGTGCTCGGGGCCGTCCTGCTGCGCGAGCGCCTGCGGCCGGTGCAGGTCGCGGGTCTGGCGGTCGCCGTGCTCGGCATGGTCGTCATCGGCGCCGATCGGCTGGCCGATGCCACGCTGCTCCCGGTCCTGCTGACGCTGGCGGGCGGCCTGGGGTGGGCGTTCGGCAATATCGGCGCGCGCCAGGCCGGCGCCGACTCCCCCGGCTTCGATCCGCTGCATCTGACGCTGTGGATGTCGGTGATCCCGCCGCTCCCGCTGCTGGCGCTGTCGCTGGCTGTCGAGGGGCCTGACACCGGTTTCCGCGCGCTCGGCGCGGCGGTCTCGTCCACCGCCGGGCTCCCCGCGCTGGCCGCGCTCGCCTACATCGCCCTCCTCGCGACAGTGTGCGGATCGGGCCTGTGGACGTATCTGATGAGCCGCTATCCAGCGGGCACGGTGGCGCCGTTGTCGCTGCTCGTGCCGGTCGCCGGGATCGCCGCGGCCTGGGTGGCCCTGGACGAGCGGCCGTCGGTGGCCTCACTCGTCGGCGGCGCGATCGTGATCGCCGGCGCCTTCGCCGCGACGACCACCCGGCAGCCGCGACCGCAACCGGACCCGGTGCCCGACCGCGGCCTGGTGCAGGTCTAACGTCCAATTCAGCGCACAATCGCGAAGGCTCTGGCTAGCATGTGACCGATCGCGCGATGCGTTTTCCGCGCGACCGGTCGGTTTCGAGCTCGGGCGAACGACGTGCAGGTCGCAACAGCCAGGTCTTCGCCGCGCTCTAGAGTGGTAGCAAATCGCAGGCAATACTCGAGCAAGGCAGCTGAACAGCATATGGCGCAACGGTGGCCCGTCTCGCGGAGGACTTTTCTCCGCGGCACAGTCGCAGCTGGGGTGGTATCGGCAGGAGCCGTGGCGGGCGCGTCGGGTGTCGCGCTGGGCGCGCCTCCCGGCCGCCGGGTCGCGGTCCTCGGCGGCGGCGTCGCCGGGCTGACGGCCGCGCACGAGCTGGCCGAACGCGGTTTCGAGGTGACCGTCTACGAGGCCAGGGCCTTCGGCGGCAAGGCGCGCAGCGTGCCGGTCCCCGGTACCGGCCGCGACGGCAGGCCCGATCTGCCCGGTGAGCACGGCTTCCGCTTCTTCCCCGGCTTCTATCAGAACCTGCCCGACACCATGCGCCGGATTCCCGTCGCGGGCAATGCCGACGGCGTGTGGAGCAACCTGCTCACCGTGCCCGAGGCCAGGTTCTCCCGCCGCGACACCGACGACATCCTGCTCGCCCTGCCCGACGGCTTCACCAACCCGAACACCCATCCGGACGCGATCAGGGAGACCCTGGCCGCCACCCTGTCGACGATGACGAAGATGCCGCCCGCGGAGGTCGGCTACTTCGCCAACCGGCTGCTGGTGTTCAACAGCAGTTGCGAGGCCCGCCGCTTCGGCCAGTGGGAGCACACCTCCTGGTATGACTTCGTGCACGGGCACGAGCGCTCGCACGAGTTCCGCGCGATCGTGTCCCGTTCGCTCACCAGCATCATGGTCGCGGCCAAGGAGAATCTGGCCAGCACCCGCACCATCGGCAGCATGGGCGAGCAGTTCCTCGGCAATCCGCTCGGTCTGGGCAACGACGGCGGCCTGGACCGGGTGCTGAACAACGCCACCAATATCGCCTGGATCGACCCGTGGGTGCAGCACCTGCGCGGACTCGGCGTGCGCTTCGAACTCGGCGCGCGCGTCGAGGAACTCGTGGTGCGCGACAGGCGCATCGGCGCCGCGCGGATCACCGACGCCACCGGCGCCCGCACCGTCGAGGCGGACTATTTCGTCACCGCGCTGCCGGTCGAACAGGCGCGCAAACTCTGGTCGCCGCAGGTGTTCGAACTCGCGCCGGAACTGGCGGCGACGGATCGCCTGTTCGTCGACTGGATGAACGGCATCCAGATCTATTTCCGCTCCCCACTGCATATTTCGCGCGGGCACACGGCGTTCGTCGATTCCCCGTGGTCGCTCACCTCGATCAGCCAGAACCAGCTGTGGACGCACAAGCTGAATTCGTTCGGCGACGGCTCGGTGGCCGACTGTCTCTCGGTCGACATCTCCGATTGGAATACGCCGGGCATGCTGTACGGCAAGCCCGCCGTGGAATGCACGCACGAGGAGATCTTCCGCGAGGTCTGGGCCCAGCTCGCCGCGCACCTCAACGACCGCGAACAACTGCTCCGCCCGGCCGACGTCCATTCCTGGTTTCTCGATCCGGGGATCACCTGGCAGGGCAGCCGGAACGCGAATGCCGATCCGTTGCTCATCAATACCGCGGGCTCGTGGGACGCGCGGCCGGAAGCGCACGGATCGATCGAGAATCTGTTCCTGGCAGGCGATTACGTGCGCACCGATGTCGACCTGGCGACGATGGAGGGCGCCAACGAATCGGCGCGCGCCGCGGTCAACGCACTGCTCGACGTCGCCGGCTCATCGGCCCAGCGCTGCCGCACTTTCCGGCTGCGCCGCACGCCCGAACTCGAGCCGCTGCGGGTGATCGACGCCGATCGCTACGCTCGGGGATTACCCAATATGTTCGACGAATGATTGTGAACTGTTGGAACGACCAGAACGCGCGTTGCGTCTGGGTCGGGTTCAGCCGACAATAACGACCGTCTGTTCGAATCTCGGTGTTAGCGGGGGGATTTCTGGTGAATCTGCGCGTGCTCGGCTCGATCGCGATAGCGGCGGCGGTGGTGTCCGGGTGCGGTCCGGTCGGCCCGCCCAAGATCGAATTCGGCGCGGCGGCCCCGGCCGCCGTGCCCATCACGGTGACGCTGCCCGCCACCGTCGACAATTGGCCCGATGCCTGCGCCGTTCTCACCGACGCCGAGATCACCGCGATCCTGCCGCAGGCCACCAACCTGAAACGCGCGCCGCAGACCGTGCAGCTGCTCGACGAATCGGTGCGCAATATCGCCCAGGGCGGGTGTCAGTTCACCTTCGACCTGCCGGATCTGCCCGCGTCCTCGGGCAACGCCAAGATCACCGTCATGTTCTCCTCGGTCGGCGAGGAATCCGCCGTCGCCGCCTACTACGCCGATATGAAGCGCTTCACCGGTGACCCGGTGGCTCCGGAGTGGGGTGCCACCGAATGCACCTACGGCAAGATCATCGAATCCACCGTGGCCTGTCATCGGGGGAATTTCGCGTTCGCGGTCAGCGGCGACTCCTCGGTCGGCGGCCTGGACAGCCCCGCGCACTTCCAGATCTGGCGCGACGAGGTCACCGCCGAGATCGTGCGAACCCTCGTCGCACGGATGGGCTGACGTACCTCACACCGCTCCCGCACGCGGCCCGCGACCGCGCGCACATAGACTCGCGGCGTGGCAGACATCTCGGTGCGTGGGCGCCTGGCTTTGCGAGCGGCGGCGGCAGCGTCGTGGGCTTCGCAGAAGGCGGGTCGCGGCAAGGGTTCGATGATCGGCGGCCTGATCGCGCTGAAGATCGATCCGACGATCATGACGCAGCTCGGTCGCGGCAGGCGGACGGTGCTGATCACCGGCACCAACGGCAAGTCGACCACCACCAGGATGACCACCGCCGCGCTCGGCACCCTCGGCCAGGTCGCCACCCAGGCCGACGGCGCCAACATGGACGCGGGCATCGTCGCCGCGCTGAGCGTGCACCAGGGGGTGCCGCTGGCCGCGATCGAGGTCGACGAGCTGCATCTGCCGCACGTCAGCGACGCGCTCGACCCGGCCGCCGTCGTGCTGCTGAACCTGAGCCGCGACCAGCTCGACCGGGTCGGCGAGATCAACATGATCGAGCGCAAGCTGCGCGCCGGACTGGCCCGGCATCCCGGCACCGTCGTCATCGCCAACTGCGACGACGTGCTGGTGGCCTCCATCGCCTACGACCACCCCAACGTGGTGTGGGTATCGGCGGGCAGCGGCTGGGCCGTCGACGCGACGAGTTGTCCGCGCAGCGGCGAGCCGATCGTCTGGGAGGGCGAGAACTGGCGCTCGACCGGCGCCGATTTCCATCGTCCGCAACCGGATTGGTGGCTCGAGGGCGACGACCTGTGCGGCCCCGACGGTTTCCGCGCTCCGCTGCACCTGGCGCTGCCCGGCCGCGCGAACCGCGGCAACGCGGCGCAGGCCGTCGCCGCGGCGGTCGCGATGGGCGCCGAGCCCGCCAAGGCGACCGACGCGACCGGCACCGTGCGCGAGATCGCGGGCCGCTACCGCACCGTCACCGTCGGCGAGCACGACGCGCGGCTGCTGCTGGCCAAGAACCCGGCGGGCTGGCAGGAGGCGCTGTCGATGATCGAGCCGACCTCGGCCGGTCTGGTGATCGCGGTGAACGGGCAGGTGCCCGACGGTGAGGATCTGTCCTGGCTCTGGGACGTGCGGTTCGAGCACTTCGAAGGCGTGCAGGTGGTGGCCGCCGGCGAGCGCGCCACCGACCTGGCCGTGCGCCTGACCTACGCGGGCGTCGAGCACACCCTGATCCCCGACCCGCTGCGCGCCATCGCCTCCTGCCCGGCCGGGCACGTCGAGGTGCTGGCCAACTACACCGCGTTCCGCGATCTGAACCGTGACCTGGAGGCGCGCGCATGAGTGAGTCGACCATTCGCATCGGCCTCGTCCTGCCCGACGTGATGGGCACCTACGGCGACGGCGGCAACGCGCTGGTGCTGCGCCAGCGACTGCGCATGCGCGGCTACGACGCCGAGATCATCGACATCACCCTGGCCGACCCGGTGCCGGACTCGTTCGACATCTACACCCTCGGCGGCGCCGAGGACTCGGCGCAGCGCCTGGCCACCCGGCACCTGCGGCAGTACCCCGGCCTCCAGCAGGCCGCCGCCAAGGGCGCCCCGGTGCTCGCGATCTGCGCCGCGATCCAGGTGCTCGGCAACTGGTACGAGACCTCGGCGGGCGAGAAGGTCGACGGCGTCAGCCTGTTCGACGTCACCACCTCCCCGCAGGAAACCCGCGCCATCGGCGAGGTGACCACCACCCCCGTCCTCGACGGCCTGTCCGCGCCGCTGACCGGCTTCGAGAACCATCGCGGCGGCACCCTCCTCGGCCCCGACGCCGCCCCGCTCGCCAAGGTCACCCGCGGTGTCGGCAACGGCGTCGGCGACGGCACCGAAGGCGTCGTCCAGGGTTCGGTCATCGGCACCTACCTGCACGGCCCCGCCCTGGCCCGCAACCCCGAACTCGCCGACCTCCTCATCGCCCGAGCCCTCGGCATCTCCCCCACCGACCTCACCCCCCTCGACCTCCCCGAGGTCGACCGCCTCCGCCGCGAACGCCTCCGCGCCTGATCACGGGGTTATCTGAACTAGTTCTGATAATCTGGTCGCATGAGCGCGACAGCCACCTGGTCCGAGTTCCTGCGTGACCCGAACCGGATCATCGAGGAGATGGAGGCGAACGGGGACGTGATCCTCGTTCGCCGCTCGGCTCCGCCGGTCCGGCTGTCGAGTGCCGATGCCGAGGCGGCGGCGTCCGACGCGCTCGGCGTCCTGATGCAGTTGCTGACTGTCGCCATGGACGACGAGGTGCTGGAACGCATGGTGGCGCGCCTGGCTGTCGTCTTCCCCTGGCTGGAGCTGCTACCCGAGTCGGCCCGGATCGAGTTCGTCGGCGAATTCCTCGCCATCGCGCGCGGTGGGATCTCGGTCGGCCGGGTGGACCGGCTCGGCACCACTCTCGAATCGTGGAAGGAAACGGCGCGCGCGTACGCCGACCCGGCGCTCAGCGTCGACGGTTCGGACCTGCACTACCTGGACGACCCTGAGGCAGTACCTGCTCCAGGGGCCGGGGAGTGAGCCGCCGCTCGGAGGTACCGCGGCCGCTGAAACGGGCCGAGTTCGAGATCGTCTTCATCACCAGCCAGGCACAGAAGGGCTGGACCGACTGCCTGGCAGCGGCGCGCAACGCCATCGTCGATGCCTGGGACCAGCTCACCCGCGAGCCCGAAACCGTCTCGGCCCGGCTCTACCCGCTCAAGGCCGACCTCCGCTACGGCCGATACCAGGGCCGCACGTTCGAGCGGTTCCAGTACAAGTTCACCGACGGCGGGCGGCTCTGGTACTTCGTCGACCACGCGCCCAAGGGCAGCCGCACGGCAGGTCGGGTACTGCTCGAGCGCTGCATGCCCGGCCATCCGAAGGAAACCGACTGAGCGCCGGGCCAGGCGACCGCCCTGACTTCGGCTCAGCTCGACTTTTACCCTCCCGGAGCCGCTACCTGCGCCGATAGCGTCAGACCCCGCATGTGTCGCCGAATCCACCGCCGACACCCTGGTGGGAGGAGTCGGCGTGACCGAAGTGGCGGAGGCGACGGAGGAGCGGGCTGTCGGGCCCGCCATCGCGCCGGCGGCCGGATCGCGTCCGCGGCGGGGGCGGCGAGCACTGGCCGCGGTGGTCGCGGTCGGCCTCGTGCTGACGGGGTGGACCGTGGTGACGGCGGCGGGGCTGGTTGATCCGCTGTATCTGCCGTCGCCGCGGGCGGTGTGGGACGCGTTCGTGCGGGCCAATACCCGGCATCGGATCGCCGACGGGGTGGATCGGGTCGTCATCGGGGAGCAGGGGTATTTCCTCTGGGAGCATCTGCTGGCGAGTCTGCAGCGGATCGCGGTCGGGGTCGGTGCGGCGATTCTGGTCGGCCCGCTGGTGGGGTTCGTGATGGGGATGGTCGCGCCGGTGCGCTGGGTGGCCGAACCGGTGCTGAACTTCCTGCGCGCGCTGCCGCCGCTGGGCTACATCGGTCTGCTGATCGTGTGGTTCGGCATCGGTGACACCTCCAAGATCTGGCTGCTGTTCCTGGCCGCGTTCCCGCCGATCGTCATCGCCACCCTCGACGGCGTGCTCGGCGTCAAGCGGGACTACCTGAACGCCGCGCGCTCACTCGGCGCCGGCCGCGCCCAGGTGATCGCGCTCGTCGTGCTGCCCGCGACGCTGCCCACGGTCATCAGCGGCATCCGCATCGCGACCGCGTTCGCCTGGACGACGGTCGTCGCCGCCGAACTCAACAACGGCATCCCCGGCATCGGCGGACTCGCGTATATCGCGGGCACGCAACTGAATACGCCGCTCACCATCGCCTGCATCATCGTGATCGGCGTGGCGGCCATGCTGCTCGACGCGGCGATCGTCTTCATCGGCACCAAGGCCGTCCCCTGGAAAGGCAAAGTATGAAATCCGCACTGCGCGGGGTCGTCGCGACCTCGGTCGCGCTGTCCGCTGTCGTCGCCGTCACCGCGGGCTGCGTGGAATCCGGTCGCGCTGACACGGGATCGGCCGCGGCGAGCTGCCCGTTCGCCGCCGACACCGGCGTCACCAGCACTGTTCGCCTCGGGTTCCAGGCGATCCCCAATGCCGATCTGCTGGTGAAGGACCGGAATCTGCTGCAGGCGTGCCTGCCGAACGCGAAGATCACCTGGAGCCAGTTCGCCTCCGGCGCCGACGTGGTGCAGGCCTTCGGCGCGGGCAGCCTCGACATCGGCACGCTGGGCTCCAGCCCGGCGACGAAGGCGCTGTCGGCGCCGCTGAACCTGCCGGTGCAGGTGGTGTGGATCCACGATGTGATCGGCACGTCGGAATCGCTGGTGGTGAAGGACAAGTCGATCACGGCGCCGGCCGGGCTGCGCGGCAAGAAGGTGGCGACGCCGTTCGGCAGCACCTCCCACTACAGCCTGCTCGCCGCGCTCGACAAGGCCGGACTCACCGGCCAGGTGGAGCTGATCAACCTGCAACCCGACGCGATTCCCGGTGCGTGGCAGGGCAATCAGATCGACGCGGCCTGGGTGTGGGACCCGACCCTGTCCAAGCTGACGGCGGCGGGCGGCACCGTGCTCACCAGCAGCGCCGAGACCGCCGCCGCGGGCGCGCCGACCTACGACGTGGCGCTCGCGAGCCGCAAATTCCTGGCCGACAACGCCGCCTTCGCCAAGACCTGGGCGAAGGTGCAGGACTACGCGGTGGGCCAGCTGCGGACCCAGCCCGCCGAAGCCGCAGTCTCCCTCGGCGCGCAGCTGGGTATCGCGCCCGACCAGGTCGTCCCCCAGCTGGCGGGCTATCAGTACCTGCCCGCCGCCGAGCAGGCCGGACCGCGCTACCTGGGCGGCGGCTTCGCCGACGATCTCACCGGCACCGCGCGATTCCTGCTGAGCCAGGGCGGCATCGCCGCGGTCGGCAGCGAGCAGCAGTACCGCGACGGCATCTCGGCGACGGCCGCGGCGGGCGCGTCCTCGTGACCGCCGAACGGGTGACGCTGACCGGGGTGAGCAAGCGCTACCCCGGTCCCGAGGGTGACGTCGAGGTGCTCGCGCCCACTGACCTCACCATCGAGCCCGGCGAATTCGTCTGTGTCGTCGGCCCGTCCGGCTGCGGCAAATCGACGCTGCTGAACATCCTGGCCGGCTTCCTCCCGCCCAGTGGGGGCGAGGTCAGGGTCGGCGGCCGGGTGGTCGACGGCCCCGACCCCGATCGCGGGGTGGTGTTCCAGCAGGCCACGCTGTACCCCTGGCTGTCGGTGCGCGGCAATGTCGAGTTCGGCCCGAAAGTCCGTGGCGTGGACAGGAAGACGCGCCGCGCGCAAGCCGACCGACTGCTCGAGCTGGTCGGCCTGGACCAGCTCGCCGAGCGCAAGCCCTACGAGCTGTCCGGTGGTCAGCAGCAGCGCGCCCAGATCGCCCGGGTGCTGGTGAACGATCCGGGCATCGTGCTGATGGACGAACCGTTCGGCGCCCTCGACGCGCTCACCAGGGAACGTCTGCAACGCGAGCTGCGCACCCTCTGGCGCGACCGCCGCAAGACCGTCCTGTTCGTCACCCACGGCATCGAGGAGGCCGTGCTGCTCGGCACCCGCGTCCTGGTGATGGGCGCGGGCCCCGGCCGCGTGGTCCACGACGTGACACCCACCTTCAAGGACGACGTCGGCCCCGACTTCGCCGATATCCGCGCGCACCCGGAATTCGGCGCCCTCCGTGACGAACTCGCCCGCCACATCTACGCGGCGCACGCCTGAGCCTCACTCGGCCGCGGCCACCGCGGTCCTGGTCCGGCGGCGGGTGATGAGGAACCCGAAGACGGCGGCGGTCGGGAACATCAGGATGCCGTAGATCGCGGCGGGCACCGCCATCTCGGTGCTGTCCAGGACGCTGAGCGCGATGGTGATGGCGATCGTGCTGTTGTGCACGCCGACCTCCATCGAGCAGGCGATGGACTGGCGGCCCGTCGCGCCGAGCAGTCGTGGCACGAAGAACCCGATGGTCAGGCTGATCACGCAGAACAGCACGGTGATCGCGCCGATCTTCGGGAAGTGGGCGGAGAAGTCCTCGGATTCGGCGGTCAGCGAACCGACGATCACCAGCAACAGGATGACGGCCGAGCCGATCCGCACCGGGCGGTCCATCCGCTCGGCGAACGCGGGCGCCCAGCGGCGCACCAGCATGCCGATGCCCACCGGGACGAGCACGATGGCGAACACCTGGACCACCTTGCCGAATTGCAGGCCGACCGAGTCGCCGCTGCCCGCCGGGTCGAAGTAGTCGATCGCGAAGTTGGTCACCAGCGGGACGGTGGCGACGGCGATGACGGAGTTGACCGCGGTCAGCGACACGTTGAGCGCGACGTCACCGCGAAACAGATGGCTGAACAGGTTCGCCGTCGTCCCGCCCGGCGACGCGGCGAGCAGCATCATGCCGACCGCGAGGATCGGCTCCAGATCGAAGAGCAGCACCAGGCCGAACGCGATGACCGGCAGCGCGATCAGCTGACAGGCCAGGGCGATGGCGACCACCCGCGGGCTCTTCGCGATCCGGGTGAAGTCGGCGGTGGTGAGCGACAGGCCGAGGCCGAACATGACCACGGCCAGGGCCAGCGGCAATCCGACGGATATCAGCGGTGAGTTCATAGCCATCCTCATCGAGCACCGAGTTTGAGACTCGCTAGTCTCAAACCGAGAGGGTAGTCAGCTGTGACCCGGATCGCAGCGAAAACGGGCAAATCGCCTAACGCTAGGCGACGACCTGGGACGCGGCGGAGTCACTGCGCTCACACAGCTCGTGGACGAAGCGCATCTTCTCCAGGACATGATCGGGCAGCACGAACGGATAGAGGTCGTCGTGTCCCATCGACCGGTTGACCATGTTCAGCGACCAGGCCAGCGGCAGCCACAGTTCGATGATCTTGTCGAAACCGGCCCGCCCGACCTGCGGACGATCGAGGGTGGCGCCGGCCGGGGCGAAGCCGAAGGCGGCGGCGGTGTCGAGGGTGTCGCGGATGTGCAGATAGTGCGCGAAGGTCTCGGCCCAGTCCTCCGCGGCGTGCATGGTCGCGTAGGAGGAGACGTAGTCGCTCTCCCAGCCGGGCGGGGCGCCGTGCGAGTAGTGCCGATTCAGCGCGTCCTGGTAGTCGGCGTACGGGTCGCCGAACAGGTCCCGGAATCGGTGCAGCGCTTCGTCGTCGGCGACCAGCACGGTGAAGTAGTAGTGCCCGATCTCGTGCCGGAAATGGCCGAGCAGGGTGCGGTACGGCTCGGCCATCTCGATCCGCAGCTGTTCGCGGTGCGGGTCGTTCGCCTCGGCCAGATCGAGGGTGACGACCCCGTCGATGTGCCCGGTCAGCACGCCGTCGGTGCGGCTGGAGAGCAGGTCGAAGGCCAGGCCGTGGGTGGGATCGGCGTCGCGGCCGACGATCGGCAGACCCAGTTCGACCAGTTCGAAGATCAGGCGGCGCTTGGCCGCCTCGGCCTCGGCGAACGCCGCCAAGCCGTCGGCGTCGGCGTCGTTGGGCCTGGTCCTGGTGAGCGCGCACGACGCGCACAGCATCGGCCCCGCGCTGCGGTCGGTCGTGGAGACCAGCCAGTTGCACTGCGCCACATGCAGGTTGTCGCACAGCCGGAACCGGTCGCCGTCGACGACGCCGCCCGCGTGATCGATCGCCGCGTCACCGGGCGGATCGCCGATCACCACCAGCGCGCGCTCCCGCAGGCTGAAGCCGAGCGGGCTCGAGCACGACAGGCAGACCGAGTTCTCGAAGGCCAGCTGCTGCCCACAGTTCGGGCAGACGAAATCACGCAAGGGACTACACCTCCACCGGGGCAACATCGACCGAGACCGTGATCGTGGACTGTTTGGCGTCGGTGTAGATGATGCCACGCAGTGGCGGAACATCCTGGTAGTCACGCCCCCACGCCACGGTCACGTAGCGCTCGTCGGCGAACTGGTCGTTGGTGGGGTCGAAGGCGATCCAGCGGCCGGTGCGGTCGGTCTCGTCGGTCCCGGGCAGCCAGACGGCCGCCCACGCGTGGGTGGCGTCCACCCCGACCATGCGTTCCTTGCCCGGCGGCGGGTCGGTCGCGAGATAGCCCGAGACGTAGCGGGCGGCCAGGCCACGCGACCGCAGGCAGGCCGCGCCGATCCGGGCGAAGTCCTGGCAGACCCCCTCGCGCGCGACGAAGACGTCGGCGACGCTGGTACTCACCGTGGTCGAGCCGGAGCGGTACCGGAAGTCCTGGTGGATCCTGGTGTTCAGCTCGGTCACGGCCTCGAGCAGCGGCCTGCCCGGCGGAAAACTCTGCGCGGCGTACTCGGCGACCTCCGGGGTGATCTCGGGCGGCAGCAGATCGAGGGTGAACTCGACCGCGAGCGGTCCGGTGGCCGTGCTCGGCCGGGCCGCCTCCCACGGCACGTCGGCGCCCGGCGTCGTCGACGGGTGCTCACCGTCTACGTCGACGAGCGATTCGCCGGTGACCTCGAGCGTCCGATGTTCCGATGTCACATGGAAATACGTGGTCGTGTTCCCGTAGACATCGGTGCCGACCGAACGGTCCGACGGCACCGGGTCGATGTGGATCTCGTGCTCGAGCTGCCGCTGACCGGCGAATTCGCGCGGGGTCAGATAGGCCCGGCCGTAGGAACTGGTGACCTCGTCGGAATAGCTGTAGGTGGTTCGGTGCACCACCCGGTAGCGCCTGCTCATCCGACCATCCTGGTATTGCCCCACAGCGGCTGGATACCCACCGGCACAGCGAGTTTGGTGGTCTCGAACGACTCCGACAGCTTGCGCAGCCGCAAGTGCACCCCCTCCAGCAGTTCCACCAGCTCGGTCCGCACACCCTCGGCGTCGGTCTGTTCGAGGTCGGCCGGGTCGACGCGGCGCAGCATGCGCTGGGCGTCGGCGAGCAGCCGCTGCGAACGCGACGCGCCCGCACCACCGGGCAGCGCCTGGAAGTCGGCCTCCAGCCGGTCGAGCTGGTACACCAGCGAGCGCGGGTTGCCCGCGTCGAACAGCAGCAGTCCGGCCAGCGCGGCGACATGCGCCGAACCACGGTGGCGTCGGCGGTAACTCACCGCCGACTCGGTGGTGACGAGCACCGAGTCGGTGACCACCCGCTCCACCTCCGGCGACCTCGCCTGCGCCAGTGCGGCATTGAGCAGCGAGGTCAGCGCGAGTCCGCGTTCGATCCGCTTGCCGATATCCATGACGTACCAGCCGGTGTCGCGCACCATCGATTCCGCGCCGATCCCCGACAGCGACAGCAGCGCGGCCAGCGCGAGCGCGTGCACCGAGGAGAGCGCGGTCTCCTTTTCGGTACTGGCGGCGCGGAATTCGGCCAGCGCGCGGTCGACGGCGCCGATGACCATCCAGGTGTCGGCGGAGAGCTGGTCACGCACGGCGCGAGCGGCCGATCCGTAGTGGTCGACCGCGTAGGACAGCGACCCCGGCAGGTTCCGGTCGCCGGTGAGCGCGGACAGGAACGCGAAGCCGTCGGCGGACGCGCCCGCGACGGTCCGTCGTCCCGCGGCACCGCCGCCAGCGGCGTCCATCGGCCGGGTCGTGAACTGCCCCTGCTTCTGTCGCGTGCGTGGCACGGCGGGTTCGGTGTCCCCTGACTGCTCCGCCGTCCGCTCGGCGGCCGTACCGGTGGTGCGCAAGGCGCGGGCGAGCGCGCTCGTCCCCGCCCGCTCCCACGGGGCTTCCGGGTCGCCGGATTCCGGTTCCGTGGCCTCCGCATCGACCGGGTCCGGAGCGCCGGTGTCGTCCGTGGCCGGGCGCCGCTTCCCGGTTTCCGGCGGCGGCGCAGCGCCGTCAGCGGCCGGGGCCCGAGAGGCGGTCCCCGGCTCGGCGGATCGGTCGGTGTCCTGGGCCGTGGCGGCACCGTCGGCCGAGCCGGTCGTAGCGGCGGTGGATGCCGCCCGCACCGCGGAATCCGGCGCGGTGGATCCGTCAGCGCCCGCGTCCGCCGGGGGTGACACCCGGACGAGCGCGCCGACGGGCCCGGTTCCATTGGGCAGCACGGATTCCGGCGCGTTGGTGCCGGTGGTCACCGACAGCGCGCGCATCAGGATCGGCAGCGCCTCGGCGCCGTCCAGCCAGGGCCGGTAGCGGTAGTCCTGGTAGACGTCGTGGGTCGCGGCGAGCAGGCGGACGACCGATTCGGCGCGCTCGCTGTAGCGGCCCATCCAGAACAGGTCGTTGAGCACACGGGGCGAGCTGACCGCCTCGACGACGGGCACGGCGCGACGCAGCCGCTCCTCGTGCGGTGTCTCGGCGCCGACGGCGGGCGCGGTCGCGGGTGCGGCGCGCACCCAGACGTCCTTGGCCGCCACCTTGATCATGCTGCGGGTCGGCTCCAGCCGCATCCGCTGCTGGCCGAGCCCACCCGACATCGCGGTGTAGCCGCCACGGCGGGCCAGCGAGAACAACCGCATCCCGACCGGTGCCGGCTTCAATCCCGCCTCGCCTTCGACGGCGGGCGCGACCGAGAACTCCGCGGGTTCCTGACCGACCCACTTCCACCGCTCGGCCTCGATCCGGGCGGCGAGCTCGGCGCGCTCGGCGGCGGCCAGGCTGGGCCCGAAGATGGTCGACCCGTCGACCGCCGACCGGATCACCAGGTCACCGACATGGGCGATGAGATGCGCGCGCTCGGTGTCGTCGCCGCCCCAGTAGGCGGGCGTGCCGTCGAGCAGCAGGTCGGTGCCGAGGACGGAGCGGGCGATCCGGGGCAGGAACGCGCTCAGCGCGGGCGATTCCAGCAGCCCGGAGCCGAGTGTGTTGACCACCGTCACCGCGCCCCTGCGCAACACCTCGACCAACCCGACCACGCCGAGGCGCGAATCCGGCCGCAGGTCCAGCGGATCGGAGAACTCCGCGTCGACGCGGCGCAGCACCACGTCGACCCGTTCCAGGCTGCCCAGCGAGCGCATCCACAGCGCGCCGTCGCGCACCACCAGGTCGGCGCTCTCGACCAGCGGGAAGCCCAGCGTCTGCGCGAGGTAGGCCTGGTCGAACGCGGTCTCGGAGTGCGAACCGGGGCTCAGCACCACGACCACCGGCTCCTCGCCGTCGGCCAGTTCGGGCGCGGCTTCCTCGAGCATCAACCGCATGGCCCGCGCGAACGGGGTGAGCGGGCGCGGGCCCGCGTGCTCGAACGCCTCGGGGATGGCCGAGGCGACCACGCGCCGATCGGCCAGCGCGTACCCGGCGCCCGAGGGCGCCTGCGCCCAGTCGGCCAGCACCCGGAACTGCCCGTCACTCCAGCGGCTGATGTCGCAGGCGTGCAGGAACAGCTGGTGCGTGCCGGGGATCGTGATGCCGTGCGCCGCCCGCACATACCCGGTGTTGCCGAAGACGATCTCCGGCGGCAGCAGCCCCGAACTCAGCAGCCTGCGTGGGCCGTACACATCGGTGAGCACCTCGTCGAGCACCAGCGAGCGCTGCACCAGACCGTTCTCCAGCCAGGTCCAGTCGTCGGCCGAGACCAGCAGCGGGATGGGATCGAGCCGCCACGGCATAGGCGTCGCCGTGTCGTCACCGAGGCCGACCTCGGTGTAGGTGACGCCGTCGTCCTCGATCTGCCTGCGCACCCGGAGATCGATCCGGCCGAGCCCGCCGGTGCCCTGGTCGACGAAGTCGGACGAGAGCTCCGACCACATCGACCGCACCCGCCCGCGACCGTCCACCAGTTCGTCGTAATAGGCATGGGTGGGCCGACCGCACTCGTCGAAGCGCGATCCCGCCTTGCTCTCGGCCCGGTACCGCGCGAACTGCTCGGCGACCTGCGCGCGTGCGCCCGGTGCCGTCCGGTTCCCGTCCCGTAGCGCCTCGTCGCGCTGTGTCACCGAGCCGACCTCGCTTCCTGTTGTTGCCTACCGGCCGCCGGTCGCGCCCCACACGGTTCGCGCGCGACGTAGATCCAGGATGCCCGGTGCACCGACATCGGTCGACTGCGCCGCGATCTTCGCACGGAGTTCGGCCGGCTCCATCGGATTCACGGTGTGTCCCGCCGCTTCGAAGCGGCGGTTGCGCCGGGACTGGGCCGCCACCGCGTTCACGGGGGCGTCGTCGAAGGCGCGACCGCCGGGGTGCACGACGTGATAGGTGCAGCCGCCGTGCGAGAGCCCGGTCGCCGCGTCGACCAGGTCGAACACCAGTGGCGCGTCCACGGTGATGGACGGGTGCAGCGAGTTCGGCGGCTGCCAGGCGCGATAGCGCACGCCGGCGACCTGCACGTCGGCCTTGTCGGTGGTCAGCAGCGGCACCGGCATGCCGTTGCAGGTCACCACGTACCGGCCGCGATCGGCGCCGACCACCCGCACCTGCAACCGTTCCACCGAGGAATCGACATAGCGGGCCGTGCCCTGCCCGGTGGTCTGCTCGCCGAGGGTCAGCCACGGCTCGATCGCGCCGCGCAACTCCAGTTCGACATCGCCGATCACCGCGGTCCCGATCCGCGGGAAACGGAACTCGGTGAACGGGTCGAGCCAGCTGGTGTCGAAGTCGATGCCGTGCGCGCGCAGATCGGCCGCGACCTCGGCGATATCGCTCATCAGGAAGTGCGGCAGCAGGTAGCGGCCGTGCAGGTTGGCGCCGTGCCGCAGCAGCGGCGCCCGGTACGGCTGGTCCCAGAACATCGCGACCAGGCCGCGCACCAGCAGCGACTGCACCATCGCCATCTGGAAGTGCGGCGGCATCTCGAAACCGCGCAGTTCCAGCAGACCGAGCCTGCCGCGCGCCGAATCGGGGCTGTAGAGCTTGTCGATGCAGAACTCGGCGCGGTGGGTGTTGCCGGTGAGGTCGGTCAGCAGGTGCCGCAGGGCGCGGTCGATATGCCAAGGGGCGGATTGGATCTCGGCCGGAGTGGCGTCGCCGAGCGCCTGTTCGGCGGTGAGCCGGGCGATCTCGGCGAAGGCGATCTCGAGTTCGTAGAGCGAGTCCTCGCGGCCCTCGTCGGCGCGCGGGGCCTGCGAGGTCGGCCCGACGAAACGGCCCGCGAACAGGTACGACAGCGCCGGATGCCGCTGCCAGTAGGTCAGCATCGACACCAGCAGGTCGGGCCTGCGCAGCAGCGGCGAGCGCGCGGGCGTCACCCCGCCCAGGGTGATGTGGTTGCCGCCGCCGGTGCCGCCGTGGGTGCCGTCCACGTCGAACGACTCGGTGCTCAGCCGGGCCAGCCTGGCCTGTTCGTAGAGGGTGTTCAGCACCTCGGCCTGTTCGGCGAAGGAACTGGTCGGCATGATGTTCACCTCGATCACACCGGGATCGGGGGTGATCGAGAACGTTTGCAGCAGTGGATCGTTCGGCGGGGCGTAGCCCTCCAGCACCACCGGCTGCCCGATCGCGACGGCGGCGGATTCCACCCGGGCGATCAGATCGAGGAAGTCGGCCAGCTCGCCGACCGGCGGCAGGAACACGTGCAACCGGCCCTCGCGCACCTCGGCGACGAGCGCGGTCGTCGGCGTGAAATGCGCGGGCTCCACCTGAGCGGGCGGTTCGTCCCGCTCCGGATCAAGCGGCCGCTGGTACAGCGGGTCGGCCTCGGGCAGCACCGGCGGCGACAGCCACGACACCGAACCGATCGGCAGCCGCAGGCCCGCGGGCGAGTCACCCTCGGCGAGCACGATGCGTCCCGGCCCGTCCTCGTCGCGACCCCGTCGCAGCTGCCAGTCGGCACTCGCCCAGCCCGCGCCGTCGGCCCGGCGATGAATCGGCAGCACGAAGGCCGCGGGCTCGTTCACCGCCTGATCCAGGCTCTCCACCAGCCGCTGCCGCACCTCGGGCGAGTCTTCCTCAGGGTCGATATCGGCGGGCGGCGGATCACCGTACGGCGCGGACACCGTCGCCGCCAGCCGGGCCAGCGGGTCCTCGAAGGCGGGCCGCACCTGCCCGGCGGGCAGTCCGAGCGTGTCCGCGATCCGGGCCACCAGATGCCGCGCCGCATCGATATCGGCCGCGGGCTGCCGATCCACCAGCACCCCCGCCGCATTCAACGGCTGCGTATCAGCGGCCCTCACCCCCGCCTTCTTCCGCGCCCGCTTCCCCTTCTTCTTCTCTTTCGGCTGCTTGTCGGTCTGCTTCTTCCCCTTGGCCGGCTTCCCGACCTCGACCAGCTCAACGGCCTCCGCCGTTTCCACGGACCCCGCGTGGTTCCCGACCTCGGCCTCTTCCGCGACCTCCGCCGAGATCCCGGACTCGGTCGCGTCAGCGACCTCAGCCACATCAGCACCGATCAACTCGGCGGCCGCGGTCGAGTCGGCGAGGGCGGGTCGCTCCCCCAGCCCGGCAAGCCCTGCGGTCTCGACCTCCGAACCGGGCGCTGCCACACCTCCAGCCTCGGCCAGATCAGCGGACTCGAGCAGGTCGGCAGGCGCGGCCTGCTCGGCGGCCTCGGCAGACCCAGCCGAGTCGACGGGCGCGACCAAGTCGGCAGATTCGGCCATCTCGACGGGCTCCGCCGGGTCCGCTGACTCGACCGGCGCGACGGGAACCTCGGCGATCGCCGGTTGGGCCGACAGCACGCGCTGGGCGACCGGGGTCCACGGGTCGGCGAGGAGGTCCTGGCGGCGCCAGATCGGTTCGCCGTCGGCGCGCCAGGCGATGGCGATCTCCCAGCGCGGCAACGGTTCTCCGGGGTACCACTTGCCCTGGCGGTACTGGACGATGCCGGTGGGGGCGTAGAGGGAGCGCAGGCGGTCGGCCAGGTCGACGGCGCGCTCGCGTTTGTGCGGGCCGTCGGCGTCGGTGGTCCACTGGGCGCTCATCTGGTCGTCGATGGAGACGAAGGTGGGTTCGCCGCCCATGGTCAGGCCGACGTCGGCGGCCGCCATTTGCTTGTCGATGGCGGCGCCGGAGGCGGTGATCCGCTCCCACTGGGAATCGGTGTAGGGCAGGGTGACTCGCGGGTCCTCGTGCACCCGGCGCACCACATTGCTGAATTCGAGGGTGGCCTCGGTGATCCCGGTCGCGCCGGTGATCGGGGCGGCGGCGCCGGGATGCGGGGTCGCGGCGAGCGGGATGTGGCCTTCGCCGGCGAACAGTCCGGAGGTGGGATCCATGCCGATCCAGCCCGCGCCCGGCAGGTACACCTCGGTCCAGGCGTGCAGATCGGTGAAGTCGGCGCTCGGCCCCGACGGCCCGTCCAGCGACGGCGTATCCGAGGTCAGCTGCACCAGATACCCGGAGACGAACCGCGCGGCCAGCCCGAGTTCGCGCAGGATGCCGACGAGCAGCCAGGCCGAGTCCCGGCAGGACCCGAGCCGGGTGCGCAGCGTGTGATCGGGCGACTGCACGCCGGGCTCCATCCGCACTGTGTAGTCGACGGTGTTGCGCAGCGCGTAGTTCAGCTCGACCAGGTAGTCGATCGAGCGGATCCGCCCCTGCGCCCGGTGCACCCGCACCCAGTCCTTCAGCAGCTCCCCCGGCCCCGAGCCGGGCTCCGCCTCGTCGACCGGGCGCAGGTACGGCTCCAGGTCCGCGGCCAGCGCCGCGGGATAGTCGAACGGGAAGTACTCGGCGTAGTCCTCGACGAAGAAGTCGAACGGGTTGACCACCTCGAGATCGGCGATCAACCCCACGGTGATCGACAATTCCTTGGTCGGCTCCGGAAACACCAGCCGCGCAACGAAATTACCGAACGCGTCCTGTTGCCAGTTCACGTAGTGCGCGGCCGGCGACACCTGCAGCGAGTACGCCTCGATCGGTGTCCGCGAATGCGGCGCCGGCCGCAACCGCACCTCGTGCGGATGCACCTCGACGAGACGGTCGAAGGAGTACGCGGTCCGGTGCTCGAGTGACACCTTGATGCCCATGCACCCAGTTGACCACAGACCACCCGCGCGGCGGGGCGTGACGAAACCGGAGTTTCCCGACGGGCATCAGGTCGAAACCCGCAGGCAACACAGCCGCACCAAAGGCTGCCGAACCAGCACGAACCGACCGACCCGTAGGCTGACCGGGTGAGCTACGACCACATCCTCTTGCCGTCCGGCGTCGCCACCTCCGTCGACGAGGTGGACACGTACCTGGCTGCCCAGGAAGGTCAGCCGGAGTCCGCGGAGATCGTCGAGATCGCGACCGAACTGAACGCCCGCAACGCCGAACTACCGGTGGACGACTCGTTCCTGAACGTCGAGTCGGTCGGCGGCGCGAACGGGACGACGCTCTATGTTCCCTCGCCCTACGACGCGATCGGCTTCGTCCGCAATCTGCTCTTCGACCTGGCCACCCCGCGCGGCTACGCCGTCTACGACCCGCAGCTGACCTGGCTGATCGACCCGGCCGGGCACGTGCCGATCGCCGTCACGCACGGCGGCGCCGGCGAATTCCCGTATCTCACCGAGGAACTGGCGCGGCGCTGGGTCGCCGGACTGGCCGACCCGAACCCGTACCTGATCGTCGAGCGCGGCGAGCAGCGCTACATCCAGACCTACCGCGACCCGAGCGGCCCCTACACCCTGGAGTACCGCGACGGGTCCCCGGACCAGCACTTCGGCGCCACGATCGACGATCCGGCGCAGGTCGCCGACATCATCTGGGCCTGGACCACCGAGGACCCCGCCGCGGGCAAGGGCGTGGACTGGACCCGCGTCGAGTTCTAGAGCGCCCGCCGGCCCGACAGCGCGCGGCCCAGCGTCAGCTCGTCGGCGAACTCCAGGTCGCCGCCCATCGGCAGGCCCGAGGCCAGCCGGGTGACGGTGAGCCCGGGGAAATCGCGCAGCATGCGCACCAGGTAGGTGGCCGTCGCCTCGCCCTCGGTGTTCGGGTCGGTCGCGATGATCACCTCGCTCACGTCGACGCCGTCGTCCTGATTGCCGATGCGGGTCAGCAGTTCCCTGATCCGCAGCTGATCGGGTCCGACGCCGCTGAGCGGATCGAGCGCACCGCCGAGCACGTGGTAGCGACCACGGAACTCGCGGGTGCGCTCGATCGCCTGCACGTCCTTGGGTTCCTCGACCACGCAGATCATCGTGCGGTCGCGGCGCGGGTCGGCACAGATCCGGCACAGCTCACCGTCGGCGACGGTGCCGCACGACACGCAGAACTGCACGCCGTCGCGCACCTTCTGCAACGCGGCCTGCAACCGGTCGATCTCCGGCGGCTCCACCTGCAGCAGGTGGAAGGCGATGCGCTGGGCGCTCTTCGGACCGACGCCGGGCAGCTTGCCCAGCTCGTCGATCAGATCCTGGACCGGACCCTCATACATCAGAAGTCGGGCAGACCGGGCAGCGAACCGCCACCGAGTCCCTGCGAGAGCGGGCCGAGGCGCTCGGCGGCCAGCTTCTGCGCGTTGGCCATGGCGTCGTTGATCGCGCCGATCACCAGGTCCTGCAGGCCGTCGACATCGGACGGATCGACGACCTTCGGGTCGATCGTGAGCGCGGTGACCTCACCGCTGACCTTGATGGTCGCCGCGACCAGACCGCCACCGGCCTGACCCTGCACTTCGGACTCGGCGAGCTCGGCCTGGGCCTGCATCACGGCCTGCTGCATCTGCTGGGCTTGGGCGAGCAGGGCCTGCATATCGAACTGACCACCATCGGGTTGCACAGCACGTCCTCTCAGAAGTTTCGTCCGCGTCAAGCGTAGTCCTCACGCGCCGCCGGGATACTCCCACACCCGCCCCGGCGATGGCGCATACCGACCGGGCCGTTACCCGTGACCTGCTCGGTAACAGGTTGATTGCTGCCTGTCCGCGATGAGACCCGTCCGGGGACTCGTGCCTAGGATCGAGCCTGGGTCGGGACAGGGTTCAGCAATCCGAGGGAGAACTGATGAGTGTCATTCGCGCGTCCTTGATCACCGCCACGCTCTCCGCCGTCGGCCTGCTCGTTCTGCCCACGGCGCCCGCGTCGGCCGGCCCTGGCACGGAGCTCACCGACTACGGTCGCGGCTGTGTCGTCGACCCCGGCAATTCCGCGGTGACCCTGGATTCGCTGCGTTTTCGCTGCAGCGTCACCCAGCAGGATCAGATCTACCGCGACGCGCGCGAGGGCGCGGTGCCGACCGGCGTCACCAACGGTTGGCTGACCCGCCCGCCGCAATTCGAACCGATGGCGGCGTCGCTGTGGATCGGCAAGGTGTTCCGCACCGGACCCGACGGCGGCAACCTGACCAATCGCGTCACCAGCGCGGGCATCGAGGCCTTCCCGGCCGACGTCTACCGGGCGGCGTCCATCCTCGACGGCGGCCCGACCTGGGCCCTGAACTACGCGCCGTCGCCGACACCGCAGGTCTACGACGAGATCCGCGAGATCAGTCCGGGCGTCTGGTTCGGCTACTCGTGGTGGCGGGAGGGCGACTGGCCGCTGATGGCGGCCTTCGTGCTCGCCCCCGCGTGAGTCGTTGTTGACCCTCCCCCGGCTGGAGGGTGTTGGCTGATCTCATGACAGCCACCGTGGCGATCGGCGAGTTCGCCCGCCTCACCCATCTGAGCGTCAAGACGCTGCGCTACTACCACGAGATCGAGCTGCTGGCCCCGGTCGCGGTGGACGCGGGCACCGGCTATCGCCGGTATTCCACCGACCAGGTCGAGACCGCGCACCTGATCCGCAGGCTGCGCGATCTCGACATGCCGCTGCCCGATATCCGCACCGTGCTCGCCGCGGCCGAACCCGCCGACCGCGACGCCACCCTGCGCGCCCATCTGACCAGGATGGAAGCCGAATTACAGCGGACCCGCGACGTGGTCGCCTCGCTGCGCGCGCTGCTCACCGTGCCCGCGCCGCCGCTGCGGGTGGACTACCGGGTCGAGCCCGCGTTCACCGCGCTCACCCGCACCGAATCGGTCGACCGCGACGCGATCGCGCCGTGGTGCGGCACCGCGTTCGAGCAGCTCTACGTGAGCCTGCTCGCCGCGGGCGTGACGCCGGGCGGGGTCGCGGGCGCGACCTATTCGACCGAGTTCTTCACCGAGGCGGCCGGCGCGGTCACCGCGTATGTGCCGCTGCCGCCCGGCACGGCGCTGATCGCACCCGACGGGCTCGCGATCACCGAGTTCCCGGCCCGCCGCTTCGCCATCGCCGTGCACACGGGCGCGTTCGAGGACTTCGACCGCACCTACGGCGCGCTCGGCAGCCACGTCGCCGAGCACGACACCGTTCTTCCCGACGAACCGGTCCGCGAGCGCTATCTCGTCGGACCGGACATCACCGATAACCCGGCCGACTACCGCACCGAAGTGTGCTGGCCGATCACCGAAGGAGAAATCCGATGACTCTCGCCCTCGGCAACGTCACGTTCGACTGCGACGACGCGAACACCCTGGCCGAGTTCTACGCCCAGCTGCTCGATCGCCCCGTCGACCCGGAGGCCTCCGCGGCCTTCGCCACCGTCGGCCAGACCTCGGGCGCCTCGCCCGTGCTGATGTTCGTCCAGGTGCCGGACAAGACGCCGGGCAAGAACGTCGTGCACCTGGACTTCCACTCCGCCGAATGGCGTAACTACGTCGAGCGCGCGATCAGCCTGGGTGCCAAGCACGTCGGCGACTTCGACGAGTACGGCCAGCAGTGGGTCACCCTCGCCGACCCCGAAGGAAACCTCTTCGACATCGGCAAGGAGTGAGCTAGGCCAGTTCGCGGGCCAGGTTGGCCAGCACCTCGGCCTGGATCTTCTTCAGGCCGAGCGGGGCGAAGATGCCCTCGAAGATGCCCGAGACGCCGCCGGCGCCGGTCCAGGTGGTGCGGAGGGTGACCTGGGCGCCCGCGCCGTCCGGGGTGACGGTCCAGGTGTTGACCATCGAGGAGTTGGCGTCGCGCTCGGTGAGGATCGAGTCCGACACGGTGACGCTCGCGCGCACGTTGCGCGAGCGCTTCTCGGTCGCCTGCAGCGTCCACTCCACCACGGTGCCCGCGCCCTTGCCGCCCTCGACGACCTTGTAGTCGCGGTAGTGCGAGGAGAGGATGCGCGGGCGGATCGTCTCGTAGTCGCCGATCGCTTCGAGCGTGCGCTGCGGATCCGCGGCGACGACGATCGAACTGCTGGCGCTGACCTGTCCCACTGTTGACTCCTTGTCGGGGGTGCGATATCTCGACCGGGTTACATCCTGCCCTGTGCCTCACCGGATCGCCCGACCAGGTTGGGCGAAAGGGAAACATGTGCGTGACATTTCATCGTGGCGGGGCGGTATTCGGTAGCCCGACGGACACGGTCGTACTAGCGTCGATGACGTGGCAGTGAGTCTTTTGGGTAGGGCCGGCCACGAACCGGCCGCACGCGAGTCTGGATATGCCGCGCACCGGGAGGGTGTGGAGCGACTGCTGGCAAGCTATCGCGCCATTCCACCCGGCGCCGTCGTCCGCTTGGCGAAGAAGACGTCGAACTTGTTCCGGGCCAGGGCGGCCACCACCGCGCCCGGCCTCGATGTGTCGGGCCTCGGGCGGGTGATCGCGGTGGACCCGGAAGCGAGAACCGCCGATGTCGCCGGCATGACCACCTACGAGGACCTGGTGGCGGCGACGCTGCCCTACGGTCTGGCGCCGCTGGTCGTCCCGCAGCTCAAGACCATCACGCTGGGTGGTGCCGTCACCGGTCTCGGCATCGAATCCACGTCGTTCCGCAACGGCCTGCCGCACGAATCCGTGCTGGAAATGGACGTGCTGACCGGTTCCGGCGAGATCGTCACGGTGAAACCCGAGGGCGAGACCGCCGATCTGTTCCGCGGCTTCCCCAACTCCTACGGCACGCTCGGCTACACGGTCCGGCTGAAGATCGAGCTCGAACCCGTCAAGCCGTATGTCGCGCTGCGCCACGTGCGCTTCCACGACCTGCGCGAACTCGAAGCCGAGCTCGAGCGCATCGTCACCGAGCGCAGCTACGACGGCGAGCAGGTCGACTACCTCGACGGCGTCGTGTTCACCGCGACCGAGAGCTACCTCACCCTCGGCAGGCAGACCGACGAACCGGGCCCGGTCAGCGACTACACCGGCATGGACATCTACTACCGCTCGCTGCAGCACGCCGACGGCGTGAAACGCGACCGGCTGACCATCCACGACTACCTGTGGCGCTGGGACACCGACTGGTTCTGGTGCTCCCGCGCCTTCGGCACGCAGAACCCGAAGATCCGCCGGTTCTGGCCGAAGGCGTACCGCCGCAGCAGTTTCTACTGGAAGCTGGTCGCCCTCGACCGCAAATACCACATCGGTGACCGCCTGGAGGCCCGCAAGGGCAATCCACCACAGGAACGGGTGGTCCAGGACATCGAGGTGCCGGTGCACCGCACCGCCGATTTCGTCGAATGGTTCCTGAAGGAAATACCGATCGAGCCGATCTGGTTGTGCCCGTTGCGGTTGCGTGAGACCGCCGGCGACCCGGCGGGCGAGCGGCCGTGGCCGCTGTACCCGCTCGAACCACGGCGCACCTACGTCAACGTCGGGTTCTGGTCCGCCGTCCCGACCGTGCCGGGACAACCGGAAGGAGCGGCCAACCGCGCGATCGAGCAGACGGTGTCCGAATTCGACGGGCACAAGTCGCTGTACTCGGACGCCTATTACGCCGAGGACGAGTTCGCCGAGCTGTACGGCGGCGCGACCTATACCGAACTGAAGAACCGTTACGACCCGGACCAACGACTGCTGAATCTGTATTCGAAGGCGGTGCAACGCAAGTGACGACATTCAAGGACCGATCCGAGGTATTCGCCGAGCTGGGAACCCGGCTCACGATCGCCGAGGTGTTCGAGACGCTCATCGACGGGGACATCCCGATCCGGCTGACCGCCTACGACGGCAGCGCCACCGGGCCGGAGGACTCGCGGTTCACCCTCGACATCAAGACGCCGCGCGGCATCAACTACCTGGCCTCGGCCCCCGGTGACCTCGGCATGGCCCGCGCCTACATCGCGGGCGACATGGTCGCCGACGGCGTGCACCCCGGCGACCCCTACGAGATCCTGAAGGCCATGCAGGCGATGAAGTTCCATCGCCCGTCGGCATTGTCGCTGGTCACCATCGCCCGTTCGCTCGGCTGGGAGCGGCTCAAGCCGATCGCGCCACCGCCACAGGAGACCCTGCCCCGCTGGCGCCGGATCGCGCTGGAGGGCCTACGCCACTCCAAGACCCGCGACGCCGAGGCGATCCACCACCACTACGACGTCTCGAACACGTTCTACGAGTACGTCCTCGGCCCCTCCATGACCTACACCTGCGCGGTCTACGGCGAGCCCGACTGGACCCTGGAGCAGGCCCAGGAGAACAAGTACCGGCTGATCTTCGAGAAGCTGCGGCTGAAGGAAGGCGACCGGCTGCTCGACATCGGCTGCGGCTGGGGCGGCATGGTCCGCTACGCGGCCCGGCGCGGCGTGAAGGTCATCGGCGCCACGCTCTCGGCCGAGCAGGCCGCCTGGGCGCAGCAGAAGATCGAGGAGGAGGGTCTCGGCGAGTTCGCCGAGGTCAGGCACAGCGACTATCGGGACATCCCGGAGGGCGAGTTCGACGCGGTCTCCTCGATCGGCCTCACCGAGCACATCGGCGTGCACAACTATCCGTTCTACTTCGGCTACATCAAGGACAAGCTGCGCGACGGCGGCCTGTTCCTCAACCACTGCATCACCCGGCCGGACAACACCCGCACCACCAAGGCGGGCGATTTCATCGACCGCTACGTGTTCCCCGACGGCGAGCTGATCGGCTCGGGCCGGATCATCTCCGAGGTCCAGAACATCGGCCTCGAAGTTCTGCACGAGGAGAACCTGCGCGAGCACTACGCGCTCACCCTGCACGAATGGTGCAAGAACCTGGTCGAGAACTGGGATGCCTGCGTCGCCGAGGTCGGCGAGGGCACCGCGAAGGTGTGGGGCCTGTACATGGCGGGTTGCCGGCTGGGCTTCCAGCGCAATGTGGTGCAGCTGCACCACGTGCTCGGGGTGAAGCTGGACAAGAACGGCAGCTGGGACGTCCCGCTGCGCCCGTGGTGGCAGCCGTAATCCGAGCCTGAGCTCGGGTGCGTGGCCGCGCACCCGAGCCATCGGCTCAGACCAGGAGCTCGTCGAGGAAGTGGCCGGGCACCTCGGCCAGCAGTGGATGCGGTTGTCCCTCATGGGATTGCGTGCGCAGGACGTGCAGCAGTCCGACGACCCCCGGCCCCGCGTCGAGCAGCGGCCTGGTCCAGCCGAGGTCGGCGCAGGTGCGCAGCACCGGCAGGACCAGTCCGGTCGCCTCGCCGACCCAGCCCGCCGAGGCCAGGCACTCGGCGAGCAGCAGCGTGGCGTCCAGTTCCGCGCGCGGACGGGACTGATCGAGCAGCCGCGCGTAGAGCACCCGCGCGTGCCGGGCGGCCCGGTCGTCGGCCCGCAGGCGCTGTTCGGCCAGCAGCGTCCTGATCTCGGCGAATTCGCGCGCCTCCGCGATGAGTACCGCCGCACCGGACTTGGACCGCTTGCCGTTGCCCGACAGGTCGGTGGCGAACTGGTCGGTGCCGTCACCGGCGGGCAGACCGAGGCGCGAACGCTCGGCCCGCACCTGCGCGTCGAGCCGGGCCAGCCCGTTCGCCGCGGCCACCCGCGCGCCCTCGGCCAACCGCGCCGACGCCGTGTACTGGTCACCGAGCGCGGCCTTCACCCGCGCGCCGATCACGAAGGTCGCGACCAGGAAGTCGACCGGTCCGACCCGGGTGACCAGCTCGTGGCTCTCGTCGAGCAGCCGGTCGGCCAGGTCCAGGTCACCGCGCCGATAGGCGACCTCGCCCAGCAGCGCGGCGGCCACCCGCGCGGCGTCCGAGCGCGGCCCGGCCCGGTCCCGCGCCGTGTCGTAGGCCAGTTCGAAACACTCGGTGGAGGTGGCGATGTCGAGCTGCTCGTAGGCGGCGGCACCGCGCGCGCACAGGCCGAAGACCGGGCCGAGCGGGTCCTTGGACCGCACGTGATACTCGACCGCCCAGTCCTGCATCTCGGTCGCGCCCACGAAATCGAACTCGCACAGCCGGACGAACGACACCAGGTTGGCCGCGGTCGAGACCGTCCACGCGGGCAGCTCGTCGGGCGACTCCAGGCAGGCGGCCAGCTTGTCGGCCACCCCGTCGAGGTCGTCGTGCGCGACCCGGTCGGCAGCCTCGAGCACCGTTGCCGCGCAGCGCTGTTCGGCCAGCTCGGGTTCGCCGCCGCCACCGCGCGCCAGCAGGTTCGACAACCGGCCCAGCGCGGTGCGCGCGGTGCTGGTCTCCTGCAGGTTCATATTCGCCCGCGCGACCGCCATCAGCAGCTTGGAGCGGGAAGTCACCTGCTGCACCGGCAGTTTCGAGACGCTGCCGAGCAGCGTCGCCAGCCGGGACCGGTCGATCAGGTCCATGCCGCCGCTCTCCAGCAGGTCGGCGGCGAGCTTGAGGTCGGTGGCGGCCAGCGCGTGGTCGACCGACTTGCGCAGCAGCTGATGCTCGGCGTACCAGCGAGCCGCCTTGCGGTGCAGCACCTTCGCGCGACCGGGGTGTTCGCGTTCGAGCCGGGCCCGCAGGTACTCGGCGAACAGCGGCTGCATCCGGTACCACTCCGGGTCGTGCTCGATCCGGTGCAGGAACAGCTCACGCTGTTCGGCCTGTTCGAGCAGGGCCGCGCCGTCGGGGACGTCGGCGAGCACGGTGGCCAGCGAGCCGTTGACCCGCTCGACCACCGAGATGGCCATCAGGAACTCCAGCAGCTCCGGCGCGATACTGTCGAGAACGTTCTCGGCCAGGTACTCGCGCATGCCGTGCCCGCCCTCGGCCAGCGAGCTGAGCAGCTGGACCGGGTCGGCCTTGCCGCGCAGGGTCAGGCTCACCAGCTGGATGGCGGCGGGCCAGCCCTCGGTGGCGGTGTGGATCTGCTCGACCTGCTCGTCGGTGAGCGCGAAACCGTTGCGCTCCACCAGGATCTGGCGGGTCTCGGCCTCGGTGAGGCGCAACTCGGCCGGGCCCAGCTCCACCAGTTCGTCGCGCACCCGCAGCCTGCTGATCGGCAGTCCGGACTGGTCGCGGCTGGTCACCACGAAACGCACATGGTGGCAACCGTTGTCGAGCAACGCCGCCATCGCGCGGTGTACGCCGGGGTCGCGGACGCGGTGCCAGTCGTCGACGACGACCACCACGCTGCGATCGCTGGCGTGGATCTCGTCGATCAGGGTGGCGATCACGAAGGCGGACGCGTCGGCGGGACGTTCCTCGAGCACCTGCTCCAAGCCTGCGCCGACATCGGGACGCACCCGGCGGATGGCCTCGATCAGGTGGGCCAGGAACCAGATCTCGCTGTCGTCGTCCTGGTCGACGCCGAGCCAGGCCACCGGGATGTCCCTGGCGACCAGGTCGGCCCGCCACTGCGCGGCGACCGTGCTCTTGCCGAACCCGGCGGGCGCGTGCACCAGCGCCAAGCGGCGATTGCCCCCCGCGCGCAGCACGTCGAGCAGCCGCTGGCGCGGGAACGGCTCGCGGGCCGGGGTCGGCGGCCGGAACTTGGTGGCCGCGGTGGGCGGGAAGGTGCCGGTGGATCCGCCGCCGCCACTGCGCAACGGCACCGAGGCGCCCGCGGGTTGCAGGGTGAGCGGCCAGCTGCGCCGGGCGGTGACGGCCTTGAGCGCCTCCGGGGTCCCCGCGTCGATCTCGGCGGGCTCGGTGTCGAGCAGGGCCATCTCGTCGGGCATCTGGCCGTGCGCGCGCTGCACCTCGCGCAGCATCTCGCCGAACTCGTAGGCCGAGGCGGGCCGGTCGGCCGGATCCGGGGACATCGCCGCCTCGATCACCGCGGCCACGTCGTCGGGGATGTCCTGGGCGCGCAGGTCGGGCACCGGCTGGGTGGTGATCCGCAGGAACTGGGCGACCACCTTCTCCCCCGCCTGCCGTTCGAAGGCGGCGTGCCCGGTCAGCAGGGCGAACAGGGTCGCGCCCAGCCCGTATATATCGGACTGAACGGTTGGTTCTTCGCCCTTGAGTACCTCGGGCGCGGTGAACGCGGGCGAGCCGGTGATCAGGCTGCTCGAGGTCTGGAAGCCACCGGGGATGCGGGCGATCCCGAAGTCGGTGAGCTGCGGTTCGCCGTACCCGCTGATCAGCACGTTCGCCGGTTTCACGTCCCGGTGCAGAATCCCGGCCCGATGCGCCGATTCGATCGCCGCAGCCAGCTTCACCCCGGCGCGCAGGGTGTCGGCCCAGGTCAGCGGGCCGCGATCATGGATGAGACGTTCGAGCGAACCCCGCGAGCAGTACGGCATCACGATCAGCGGCAGCCCGGTCGCGGTCACGTCGACCTGCAGGATGTCCACGATGTTCGGGTGGCCGGAGAGCCTGCCCATCGCCTGTTCCTCGCGCAGGAACCGCTCGCGGCTCTCCTCGTCGATCTCCGAGGACAGCACCTTCACCGCGACCACCCGGTCCAGCGCGGGTTGCAGACACCGGTAGACCACGCCGAATCCGCCGCGCCCGATCTCCTTGGCCCCGGTCAGGCCCATGGCGTCGAGCTCGGCGATCACGGTCTCGTCGACCTCGCCGGGAGCCTGCTGGCGCTGCGTGTTCGCTATGCGCGTCTGCTGCGGATCCATGTGACCACCTCACACATCGAATCGGCGTCACCGGCGTATCGGTCGGCGTGCGACCTATCGGGCGCGCGCCCGAATATCCGCACATATCCAAGCTAGCGCGATATGGCATCCATCGGGTGGAGATTCGATGCTGTGGCGGCCACGGTTGGCCGACACCGGAGTTCGGCGCCGCGCCATCGTCGGCGAGCGTCGGCCGGTGACCAGGGCGGTCCCGGCGCCTCGGGCGGTGCGCGGCTCCGGCACAGTGTTGCGCATGAGTTCGCCGGTCGTCGATTCGTTCACTGTCGCCACGTTCAATGTCAACGGGATTCGCGCGGCGCGGCGTCGTGGGTTCGACACGTGGCTGCGGGCTCGGTCGGCCGACGTCGTCGCGCTGCAGGAACTGCGTTGTCCCGCCTCGGAAGTGGGAACTTTTCCGGGCTACTCGGCCGCTGTCGACGTCGGTTCCGTGGCAGGCCGGAACGGGGTGGCGGTGCTGACGAGAGTTCCCGCCGCCGCGGTGCGGACATGGGTGACCCATCCACCCAAGGCCCGCGGACTCGGCGAGTTCGCCACGCAGGGCCGCTACCTCGAGGTCGACCTGGCCGACCGCGCGGTGACGGTGGCCTGTCTCTATCTCCCGAAGGGCGGGCTGCCCGCGCATCTGCAGCGTCCGGGATCGATGCGTGAACAGCCCGACGGCGGTCTCAAATACGAGCGCAAGCACCGGTTTCTCGCGGCGTTCGCCCGGGAACTGTGCCGGAACCGACTCGCGGCACTCGCGTCGGGACGCGAGTTCCTCCTCGCCGGCGACTTGAACATCGCCCACACCCAGCACGACGTGACCAACTGGCGTGCCGCGCGCACGATGGACGGCTTCCTGCCCGCCGACCGCGAGTGGTTCGGCACGGTGCTGGGCACCCGCAGGCTCGTCGACGTGGTGCGGCAGGTGCACGGCGAGCGGCCTGGCCCGCTCACCTGGTGGAGCTGGGCGGGCCAGTCGTTCGTCAAGGATGTGGGCTGGCGGGTGGATCACCAGCTCGCGACACCGAACCTCGCCCGGCTGGCCACGGCCGTCGCCGCGGACAAGGAATCGTCACCCGGCGAGCGGCTCTCCGATCACGCGCCGCTCGTGGTGACCTACGGGTGACCCAGCCCGACACGGCGGAAGCCCGCCACCGCGAACGGTGACGGGCTTCCGGTCCGGCCGGAGCCGGGTGCCGCTTACTTGCGCAGCGAGGCCGGGACCTCGAAACGCGGGCCGAACTTCTTGGCCAGCTCGTCCGCACGGGCCACGAAGGCCTCCTGGCCACCGGGGTAGCCGACGATGAACTGGTGCGAGCCGCCCGACCAGGCCGGGAAGCCGATGCCGAAGATCGAGCCGATGTTCGCGTCGGCGGTGCTGGTCAGCACGCCTTCGTCGAAGCACTTCTGGGTCTCGATGGCCTCGGCGAACATCATCCGGTCCTTGAGGTCCTGGAAGGTGACACCCTCCGGGAGCTCACGCTGCGAGTTGTAGATCGAGCGCAGCTCGTCCCACAGGCCGGTGGCCTTGCCGTCGACGTAGTCGTAGAAGCCAGCGCCGCCCAGCTTGCCGGAACGCTTGTGCTCGTTGACCATCGAGTCGATGACCTCGGCGGTCTTCGCGGACGCGGCGTTGAGCTCGCCACCGGCAGCAAGGATGGCCTCGGCGGTCTCCTTGTAGATCTTCTGCATGGTGGTGAAGTTCAGCTCGTCCGAGAGCTTCAGCGGCGCCGCCGGGTAACCGGCCTGCAGGCCCGCCTGCTCGATGGTGGACGGGTCGATGCCCTCGGCGACCATCGCGATGGCCTCGTTGATGAAGGTACCGATCACGCGCGAGGTGAAGAAGCCACGGCTGTCGTTGACGACGATCGGGGTCTTCTTGATGGCGAGGGTGTAGTCGTACACCCGGGCCAGCGCCTCGTCGGAGGTCTTCTCGCCCTTGATGATCTCCACCAGCGGCATCTTGTCCACGGGGGAGAAGAAGTGGATACCGATGAAGTCCTCGGAGCGCTTCACACCGTCGGCCAGCAGGGTGATCGGCAGGGTCGAGGTGTTCGAGCCGAGCAGCGCGTCGGCGTCGACGATGTCCTCGATCTCCTGGAAGACCTTGTTCTTGAGCTCGGGGTTCTCGAACACGGCCTCGATCACGAAGTCGACGCCCTTGAAGTCGGCGGCGTCCGCGGTCGGGGTGATGCGGGCCAGCAGCGCGTCGGACTTCTCCTGGGTGGTCTTGCCACGGGAGAGGGCCTTGGCCTCGATGGCCTCCGAGTACGCCTTGCCCTTCTGGGCGGCTTCGAGCTTGACGTCCTTGAGGACGACCTCGTAGCCGGCCTTGGCGGAGACGTAGGCGATGCCCGCGCCCATCATGCCGGCGCCGACGACACCGATCTTCTTGATCTCACGCTTCGGCACGTCCTTCGGACGCGAACCGCCACCGTTGATGTGGTTCAGGTCGAAGAAGAACGCCTGGATCATGTTCTTCGCGACCGGACCGGTCAGCAGGCTCGTGAAGTAACGGCCCTCGATGGTCAGCGCGTTGTCGATGTCGACCTGCGCGCCCTCGACCGCCGCGGCCATGATGGCGCGCGGGGCGGGCATGTTGGTGCCCTTGATCTGCTTGCGCAGGTTGGCCGGGAACGCGGGCAGGTTCGCCGCGAAGGCCGGGGTGGACGGGGTGCCGCCGGGGATCTTGAAGCCCTTCTTGTCCCACGGCTGGGCCGCCTCGGGGTTGGCCGCGATCCACGCCTTGGCGGCGGGCAGCAGCTCCTCGACCGAGGACACGACCTCGTCGATCAGGCCGATTTCCTTGGCCTTGGTGACGCGGTGACGCTGACCCTGCAGCAGCACCTGCATCAGCGCGCCCTGCAGGCCGAGCATGCGCACGGTGCGGGTCACGCCGCCGCCACCGGGCAGCAGGCCGAGGGAGACCTCGGGCAGGCCGATGGCCGAGCCCTTGACGTCGGCCGCGACGCGGTAGTGGGTCGCCAGCGCGATCTCCAGGCCACCGCCGAGGGCGGCGCCGTTGATGGCGGCGACGACCGGCTTGCCGAGCTGCTCGAGGCGACGCAGCGGGGCCTTCACGCGGGTGACCATGTCCATGACCGCAGCCGCGTCCTCCGGGCCGACCTGCATCATGTTCTTCAGGTCGCCGCCGGCGAAGAAGGTCTTCTTGCCGGAGGTGAGCACGACACCGGTGATGTCGTCCTTCTCGGCCTCCAGGCGGTCGACGGTCGCGGCCATCGAGTCCAGGTAGGCGTCGTTCATGGTGTTGGCGCCCTGGCTGGGGTCGTCGATCGTCAGGACGACCACGCCGTCGGCGTCCTTCTCCCAGCCGATGATGTTGTCAGTCATAAGTTTTCGTTCTCTCCTATGAGAAGTTTCGGCCGGGGATCAGACGCGCTCGATGATGGTGGCGACACCCATGCCGCCGCCGATGCACAGGGTGACCAGGCCGTAGCGCGCGTTGCGGCGCTCCAGCTCGTCGACCACGGTGCCGGTGATCATCGCGCCGGTGGCACCCAGCGGGTGGCCCATGGCGATCGCGCCGCCGTTGACGTTCAGCTTCTCGTCCGGGACGTTGAGGTCCTTCTGGAACTTCAGCACCACGGAGGCGAACGCCTCGTTGATCTCGACGAGGTCCATGTCCTCGATCGTCAGACCGGCCTTGGCCAGCGCCTTCTTGGCGGCCGGGGTCGGACCGGTCAGCATGATGGTCGAGTCCGCACCGGAGGTGGCGGTCGCGACGATGCGGGCCTTCGGGGTCAGACCCGAGTTCTTGCCCGCTTCCTCGGAGCCGATCAGCACCAGGGCGGCGCCGTCGACGATGCCCGAGCTGTTGCCACCGTGGTGGACGTGGTTGATCTTCTCGATGTAGGTGTACTTCTGCAGCGCGACGGCGTCGAAGCCACCCATCTCGCCGATGCCGGCGAAGGAGGGGTTCAGCTTGCCCAGGTCGGCGGCGGTGGTGCCGGGACGCATGTGCTCGTCGTTGTCGAGCACGACGAGGCCGTTCTGGTCCTTGACCGGGACGATCGACTTGGCGAAGTAGCCGCCGGTGGTGGCCTTGGCGGCCAGCTCCTGCGAACGCACCGCGTAGGCGTCGACGTCATCGCGGGAGAAGCCCTCGATGGTGGCGATCAGGTCGGCCGAGATGCCCTGCGGCACGAAGTAGCCGTCGTAGTTGGTGGCCGGGTCGAGCGCCCACGAGCCGCCGTCGGAGCCCATCGGCACGCGCGACATGGACTCGACGCCACCGGCGATGACGAGGTCGTCGAAGCCGGAGCGAACCTTCTGCGCAGCCAGGTTCACGGCCTCGAGGCCGGAAGCACAGAAGCGGTTGAGCTGGAAGCCACCGACGGTGTCGGGCAGACCCGCGATGGTGACGGCGACACGGGCGATGTCCATGCCCTGGTCACCGACGGGGGTGACGACGCCGAGGATGAGGTCCGAGATCTGGTCCTCGTCGAGGTTGGGGAAGCGGCCACGCAGCTCCTGGATCAGACCAACAGTCAGATCGATCGGCTTGACCGAGTGCAGCGAGCCGTTCTTCTTGCCGCGGCCGCGCGGAGTGCGGATGGCCTCGTAGATGTAGGCCTCTGTGGTCATATCGGAGTGTTTCCTTCCTTGGGGTGCGGTGGCCGCACGAACGCCACGACCAACTGTCTCGACGCCGTACAAATCCGGCAGCGCCGACGGAGCACAGAGCCATGCTCCATCCGGCGATTCCGGCCACCCGTTCATACTACCGTGGTGTGCGAACTCCGGTTAACTTAACGTGGTCGAGCCGGTGGCTGTCAACCATCCAGACTCTTCGCTCCGAGCTCGTCTCGCAGCAACGCCAGAGCGACCTCGTCCGGGTCTTGCCGATCGCCGGGAGCCACCGGCTCCGCGGCGGCGGCCAGCATCTCCTGCTCCTCTTCCGGGGTCGGCGGCGCCAGCACCGCGTCGCCCGGCCTCGAACCGTGCCCGGAATCGCCACCGGACCGGCTCGAATCGGGCCCGTACCCCGTATCGGGGCCGGGGTCGTCGGGAAGGTCGGGGAAATCGGGCGGCGGGATGTCGTCGTCGGCGGCCCGCTTGGCCTGACCCGCCTGATTGCCGTTGGCCTGGCTGGGCCGGGAGAACTTGGGCCGCCCCGCCGGCTTGGCCTCACCCTGACCCGCACCGCGCGCCGGAGCACTCGCCGCCTTCGCCGCCGGACGTGGCGCGGGCGCACCCGTCTCCCAGCGCACATCCAGCTCGCGGCCGAGCACCGCGCGCACCGCCGACCGCACCGCGTCGATATTGCGCGGATCCGACAGCCGCTGCGCCAACGGCGGACTCTGATGCGCGAACACGATCACGTCACCCTCGGCCCGCGACACCGCCGCCCCCGACAGCAGCGCCTGCAAGGTCGGCCCGAACTCCCGCACCTTCCCCTTGATCTCCGCCCAGGCCCCGTCTACCAGGGCGACGAGGTCCTCGCGCGGCGCGGCGGCCGGTTGCGGAGCGACATTGGGCTCCGGTCGCTGCGCAGCGACAGCGGGTTCGGGCTGGTGCGCGGCAGCAGGCTCCGGCCGATGAGCGGCAGCGGCCGACTCCGGTCGGTGCGCAGCAGCAGGCTCCGGCTGGTGCGCAACAGCAGGCTCCGGCTGGTGCGCAGCAGCAGGCTCCGGCTGGTGCGCAGCAGCAGGCTCCGGCTGGTGCGCAGCGATAGCAGGTTCAGGCCGTTGCGCGGCAGCGGTGGGTTCCAGCCGGTGGGCGGCAGCGGGATCCGGCCGTTGCGCGGCAGCGGTGGGTTCTGGCCGGTGGGCGGCAGCGGGATCCGGCCGTTGCGCGGCAGTGGGCTCCGGCCGCTGCGCGGCAGCGGGATCCGGCCGCTGCGCGGCAGCGGGATCCGGCCGCTGTGCAGCAGTGGGCTCCGGGCGATACGCGGCGCCGGGTTCAGACCGATGCACGTCAGCGGACTCTGATTGATGCGCGGCGCCGGAAGGTTCCGGCTGGTGCGCCGCGGCGGGTACCGGAGCGACGTCCGCCGCTCGCGACGCCGCGGGCGGGGATGCGACCGGTTCCGGCGCTGGGAAATCACCCGTCCGCGTGGGCGAATCACCTTGCGGTGCCGACGTTTCCGTTCCACGCGTGATTGCCGCACCAGATTGCGGGACAGCACCAGGCCCGGCGGGTTCACCCTGGCCGTTCGGCGCCAGGTCGGGATCTTGCCCGGTCACAGCCCCACCGGGGCGCTGCCCACGCGTATCGGCCGACGGCTCGACGAGTGCCGCCGGAGCGGACGCGGCATCCTGCTCGACCACCGAAGGCGCGTGCGAGGCAGTCGTTTCCGACCCGACGGCGGCGGACGGACGGTCACCGGAGGGCCCGGTCTGCACATTCGACTGGGCGGACGGCTGCGACGCAAGATCCTGCACCGGCGCCACGGTCGGGGCAGAAGCTTCCGATCCGCCTGCTGCGACCGAACCACCAAAAGCGGCCGATCCGCCTGCTGCCGCCGATCCGCCAGTCGCGGCCGATCCGCCAGTCGCGGCCGATCCGCCAGTCGCGGCCGGTCCACCAGTCGCGGCCGGTCCACCAGTCGCGGCCGGTCCACCAGTCGCGGCCGGTCCACCAGTCGCGGCCGATCCGCCAGCAGCGGCCGAACCACCAGCAGCGGCCGAACCACCAGCAGCGGCCGGACCACCAGCAGCGGCCGGTCCACCAGCAGCAGGACGCTCACGGTTTGGCGCGGACGGCACCGAACCGCCTGCGGCCGCTTCCTTTTCGGCGCGGGCGGCGGCCAGGAGTTCGGCACCGCGGCGACGGTTCTCGCCACCCGCGGGGCGGGGGGCCGGGGCGGCGGCGGGCGCGGCGGCGGGTTCACCGGCGGCGGGGCCGGGGCGGGCGGGGGCGGGAGCGATTGCGCCACCGGCGAATCCGCGCTCCAGGCGTTCCAGGCGCTGGAGGGTGGCGGATTCGGCGTCGGAGACCGACGGGAGGAGCATGCGGGCGCAGATGACCTCGAGCAGGAGGCGGGGGGCGGTCGCGCCGCGCATCTCGCCGAGGCCCTCGTGCAGGAGTTCGGCGTAGCGGGTGAGGGTGGCGGGGCCGAGACGTTCGGCCTGGTCACGCATGCGTTCCAGGACGTCGCCGGGGCCGGAGACCAGGCCGCGCTCGGCGGCGTCGGGGACCGCGCGCAGCAGGATCAGGTCGCGCAGGCGCTCGAGCAGGTCGACGGCGAAGCGGCGCGGGTCGTGGCCCGCCTCCATCACACTGTCGATGGTGCCGAACAGCGCGGCGCCGTCGTCGGCACCCAGCGCGTCGATCGCGTCGTCGATCAGCGCGACATCGGTGACGCCGAGCAGCGAGACCGCGCGCGGATAGGTGACACCCTCGGGCCCGGCACCGGCCAGCAGCTGGTCGAGCACGCTCAGGCTGTCGCGCGGGGAACCCCCGCCCGCCCGGATGACCAGCGGATACACCGCCTCCTCGACCGGCACGTGCTCCTGCTCGCAGATCTTGCCGAGCAGGCCGCGCATGGTCGCGGGCGGCAGCAGCCGGAACGGGTAGTGGTGGGTGCGCGAACGGATCGTCGGCAGCACCTTGTCCGGTTCGGTGGTGGCGAAGATGAAGATCAGGTGGGCGGGCGGTTCCTCGACGATCTTGAGCAGCGCGTTGAAGCCGGCCGTGGTGACCATGTGCGCCTCGTCGACGATGAACACGCGATAGCGCGACTCGGCGGGCGCGTAGAACGCGCGATCACGCAGCTCACGGGTGTCGTCGACACCACCGTGACTGGCCGCGTCGAGTTCGATGACGTCGAGATTGCCCGCGCCGCCCGGCCCGAGCGCCACGCAGGACGCGCAGACCCCGCACGGCGTGGAGGTCGGCCCCTCCACACAGTTCAGCGAGCGGGCGAGGATGCGCGCCGAGGAGGTCTTGCCGCAACCACGCGGACCGGAGAACAGATACGCGTGACTGATCCGTCCGGTATCCAGCGCCGTACTCAGCGGGTCGGTGACATGCTCCTGACCCACTACCTCAGCGAACGTCGCCGGTCGATACTTCCGGTACAGAGCCACGGCCCACAGGCTACCGCCGCACTGTGACATGTGGATGAGCGGCCGACGCGTCACCGTCTCGCCCGCATCCCGTCGCACAAACGTGATGCAGATCACAGTTCGAGTGCAGGTTCGGAGCGGGTGGGCAAACCCGGTCGACGAGGCGCTACGGCCGAGTTGTCGACTATTTCGCGCGCGGCGAATGCCCGAAGGAACGGCGGTTGATCCTGGTTGTGACGGAAATGCGTACCCGTTCCCCGATTGACAGCCCCTTTCCAGATGTAACGAAACAATCAATCGTCGTGACAGCAGCGCAAGCGCCTGGCTACCGTGGATCTCGGCAACTTCGGTGGCCAAACCTTCATCAGGTTGGTGACCCCGGCCGGTCCCTCATCCCGACCGGGGCACAACCTTCGCGCACCGTATCGCTCCCCCACCGCCGACCGGAGGAACGTTTCACCGTGCTGTCGTGTGATGACATCGCAGCCGCCTGGCTCGCCCACACCGACTTCGCCGGCGACCACGCCGCGGTCGGCCTGCTGAGCCGGGCGATCAGCCCCCAGGACTTCGACATCAAGCGCGATTCGCTGCCCGTCGCCGCCGCGGCGGACCCGGCGACCGCCGCGGCCATCCTGCAACTGCTCGAACGCGGGCAGGTGCCGACGATGGCGGCGATCCGCACCCTCACCGCGCAGAACGAGATGCGCCGCGAGGCCGAGCGGATCGAGCGTCTCGGCAGACGCGCCCAGCGCAGCATCGACGAGTTCGGCCGCATCCTGGCCCGGCTCGCCGCCGCCCACTGGACCGACCACGGCATCGGGCCGACCCGCCGCGACATCCTCGCCGACGCCGAGGTCTCCGAGCTCATCGCCGAGCGGGTCGGCGAGATCGCGCCGTCGGCGGTCAAGCATCTGTGGCTGATCGAGCGGGCGCAGCGCGCGGGCTGGATCGCCTCGAACGCGAACCCCGGTTCGCTGTGCCCGGCCCGCCGCTGGCACACCACCAAGTACGGCAATCGGGTCTCGCAGAAACCGGTCAACATGATCGGCAAGCTGGTCGCCGGGTTCGTCGTCGAGCACACCGCCGAGCGGGGCAGGCCGCCGAGCTGGGCCGCGCTGGCCAGGGACGCCCGCGACGATCGCGGCAGGCGGGTCTTCTTCGATGTGGCCGACGCGCACGCCCAGCGACGCTGGCTGATCACCGCCGAATGGCTCGCCGACGGCGATGACCTGCCCGTTCCCGGCAAGCGCGGCACCAGGGCGCTGGCGAAGGAAAACCGGGCCTAGAACCCGGGCGACACCAGCGCGGACGGTGAGCATTCGGTAATTTCCTTGCAACGCAATCACGCGTGAAAGGAGTTACCGTGCCCGCAACGATCGATCCTGCGGCCACCGCCTGGCTTCTCGCGGCTACCGCCATGGTGCTGTTGATGACGCCGGCGCTGGCCGTTTTCTACGGCGGGATGGTGCGCTCCACGGGCGTGCTGAACATGCTGATGATGAGCTTCATCGCGATCCCGCTGGTCACGGTGGTGTGGCTGGTCGCCGGGTACAGCCTGGCCTTCGGTGACGACGCGGGCGGCGGCCTGATCGGCAACCTCGAGCACGTCGGCCTGGCCGGGATCAATCCCGGCTCGGTGCGCGGCACGATTCCGGAGCTGCTGTTCGTCACCTTCCAGCTGACCTTCGCGATCCTCACCGCCGCGCTGGTCTCCGGCGCGATCGCCGACCGCGCCAAGTTCTCCGGCTGGATGGTCTTCGTCCCGCTGTGGACGCTGGCCGTGTACGCGCCGATCGCGCACTGGGTGTGGGGACCCGACGGCTGGCTGCTCGGTTTCGGCACCCTCGACTACGCGGGCGGCCTGGTCGTCGAGATCACCTCGGGCGCCTCGGCGCTGGCGCTGGCGCTGGTGCTCGGCCCGCGCATCGGCTTCAACATCGACGCCATGCGTCCGCACAATCTGCCGTTCGTGCTGCTCGGCGCAGGTCTGCTGTGGTTCGGCTGGTTCGGCTTCAACGCCGGGTCCGCGCTCGGCGCCACCGGCACCGCGGCGGCGGTCTTCCTGAACACCCTGGTCGCGGGCAGTCTCGGCATGCTCGGCTGGCTGATCGTCGAGCAGGTCCGCGACGGCAGGCCGACCACCTTCGGCGCGGCCTCCGGCGCGGTGGCCGGTCTGGTCGCGATCACGCCGTCCTGCGGCGTGATCAACACCCTCGGTGCGGTGCTCGTCGGCCTGGCGGCCGGTGTCGTGTGTTCGTTCGCCGTCGGCTGGAAGCACCGGGCGGGCTACGACGATTCGCTCGACGTGGTCGGCGTGCACTTCGTCGGCGGCATCGTCGGCACGATCCTGATCGGCCTGCTCGCCACCGAGGTGATGACCGGCGGGGTGAACGGCCTGTTCTACGGCGGCGGCTTCGCCCAGCTCGGCAAGCAGCTGGTCGGCGTGCTCGTGGTCGCGGCGTACGCGTTCGGGGTGTCGTTCGTGATCGGCAAGCTGATCGACAAGGTCATCGGGTTCCGCGTCAGCAAGGAAGACGAGACCGCGGGCATCGACTTCGCCCTGCACGCCGAGACCGCGTACGCCGAAGGCGTGCACGGGAGTTCGCCGCGTCGCTTCGGCGAGGGGCACTACGGGGGTCACTGACCCCTAGCTGACCTCGTCGGCCGGGGACAACCAGGTGTTGCATTCGAAATTGCGGTTCTTCGAGTACCCCTGGTTGTACCAATTGCCGTTGTGCTCAGGCGTTCCGTGATCGCGGTGGCGGCCGTTGCCGTCACCGCGGTTGTAGTTGTGCTTGACCGCGGCGTAGCCCTCCTGCGAGGTCCACGAACCGCCCGCCTCCGCCGAGCCGATGTACATGCCGCCGAAGCAGCTGGCCTGCAATTCCATTCGGCGTGAGGTCTCCAGCCCGCCCGCCGAGGTGGCGCCCTGCTCGCGGCGCTGATTCGACGAGGCCTGCAGCAGTCCGGTCAGGCCCTGCACGTGGTGGCCGTATTCGTGCGCGTACACCGACAGCGCCTCCATCGGCGGGTACGGCGTGTTGTGCAGGACCAGTCCGGCCGTCGACATGTAGATGGTGCTCGACGCACTGCAGTAGAACGCGTCGCTGGTGGCGCCGCCGCACGGCGAGGACAGCTCGGACGGATTCACCGCGACCTCGAGACCGGGGCTGCGGAACGGCAGGTTCGCCGCGGCCAGGTTGGTCCGCCACATCTGGTCGAGGCAGCCCTGCGCGGCCGCGAAGAAGGCCTTGGCCGTGGCCGCGTCGGTCGACCAGCGCGGCAGATCGCAGTCCATGTTCGGCAGGAACGCGCTGCTGTCGCGGAACAGCGGATGCTGGCCGAGCGCGATCACCGGTTGCGGCCCAGCGGGTTTCGTCGTCGTCGGCGCGGTGGTGCGGGCCGAGGTGCGCACGGTGGTCTGGGTCGTCGTGGTCGGTGCCGGAGTGGCCGAGCTGCTGTAGGTGAAACTCGGCGTCGTCGTCTTGGCGACGTTCTTCTTCGACGAGTCCTCCGACAGCGAGACCGCCGCGACCAGCAGCGCGCCGACGATCCCGCACACCGTCAGTACGGTGAGCAGCGACCCGAACCAGCCGCCACCACCTCGGCGCGGCGGCGGATACCCCTGCGGCGCATAGCCGTACGGCGGCGGCAGCGGGCGCGGGTACATCGGCTGCTGGTAGGACGCGGGGTACCCGTAGGGCGGCTGCCCCTGCTGCGGATATCCGTAGGGCGCCCCGGGTCCATAGGGTCCGGGCGGTTGGGACAGGACGATCAGCTCACTTCGCTCGCGGCGGCGGTAAAGGTGTTGCACTGGGAGGTGAGGTTGCGCTGCAACCCGGCCTCGAACCACTGCCCACCGTGCTCGGAGGTGCCGTGATCGCGCATGTCGCCCGGGCCGTCACCGCGGCCGTAGGAGTCCTTGGTGGCGACGGTGACCTGCGAGGCCGACAGCGAACCGCCGCCCTTCGACGACGCGATGAACATGCCGTCGAAGCAGTTGGCCTGCAACTCGACCCGGCGCGAGAGCTCGAGCCCCTTGGGCGAGCGGGCGCCCGCGTCGACGCGTTCGGAGTTGGCCTTGCGCAGGATGCCCGACTGGGCCTGCACGTGGTGGCCGTACTCGTGCGCGAACACCGACAGGTAGACGACCCAGTTGTCGCGGAACTGATCGGTCTGCAGCTGGCTGATCGGCATGTAGATGGTCTTGTTCGCCGCGCAGTAGAAGGCGGCGAAGTTGCTCGTCGACCCGGTGCACGGCGTGGTGATGCCCGCGGTGGTCGCGGTGACGCTCAGCGTCGGCGACTCGAACGGCAGGTTGTTGGCCGCCAGCAACGGCTTCCAGGCCGCCTCCAGGCAGGTCGCCGCCGATTCGAAGAAGGCGCGCGCCTTTTCGACCTGGGTGCCCCACGGCGCGTAGTCGCAGGACGCGGGCACCAGGGTGCCGTCGGCGTCGGTGAGCAGCGGATTGTCGCCGGTGGCCGCGGGCGCGGTGCCGGGCTGCGGGGTGTAGGTGGTGCTCGGCTTCGGGCCGATCGCGCCGATGCCCGCGTCGAGGCCGGTGCTGACGGCGAACTTCACCAGGCCGCCGACCACGAGGAAAACGACGACGAGGAACAGCGAGGTCAGGCCGCCGCGGCGTTTGCGCGGCGGCGGGGTCGGCCTGCCGGGCGGGCCGTAGGGCATCGGCGGCGGCCGGTAGCCGGACGGCGGACCGTAGCCCTGTCGCGGTCCGTAGCCCGGTGGATAACCTTGCGGCTGTTGATAACCGGGCGGCCCATAACCGGGTTGCGGTCGATATCCCGGGGGCTGCCCATAGCCAGGGGGCGGCGGAACCGGTCGTCCACCTGGACCGACCGGGCCATAACCGTACGGTGGTTGGGTCACGCCCCCGTACCCCCTCGTCTCGTGAGTCGCCGACAGCCGCTGACGCAGAATAGCAAGCTGTCTAGAGTAAGCAGCCATGCTGACTTTTCGGGGGGGCGCCGCAGGCGCGCTGCTGCTCGCTTCGGCGGGATTGCTCGCGGCCGCGCCGGTAGCCCACACGGAGCCCGCGCCGGCCGGCGTCACGATCACCGCCGATCTCACCCTGACCGATGACGGTGTGCTCCAGGTCACCGAGACCGTCGGGGTGCCCGCCGACGGCAACTTCACGATGTCGCTGCCGTTGCGCCTGAAGGTCGGCGACGACGTCGAGCGCGTCTTCAAGGTCACCGATGTCACCGCGAGCGGCGCGGGCACCGCCACCACGGTCAACGACCAGTTCGTCGTCGAGGCGAAGCCAGGTGAATCCAAGTTCACCTATTCGGTGCACAACACCGTCTCCGACGCGCCGGGCACCCAGGTGTTCCACTGGCTCGGCGTGATGAACGCCGACATCGCCGCGCTCGACGTGTCGGTGATCAGCCCCAGCTATCAAATGGGCATCGTCGACTGCAAACTCGGCCCGGCGGGCAGCCCCAAGCCGTGCGCCGATGTGCACACCGAACCCGACGGCGTGCTGTACCTGAGCCAGCGCGACCTGCGTAAGGGCGATGCGATCGACCTCACCCTGCAGCTGCCGCCCGGCACCGTGCCCGCCAACGCCGATGTGCGCGGCGGCGACTCGGACAACTTCTTCGCCTTCACCACCCCGGTGCTCGCCGCGTTCGGCGCGCTGCTGCTGGCGCTGGCGGCGATGATCGCCTACGTGCTGACCGCGAGGAAGCGCGCCGCGGCGGCGCTGGCTGGCAGCGACACCTTCCAGCCGATCGTCCAGCAGGGCGGCCGGGTGGACTTCACCTCCCCCGACGGCGTGCTTCCCGGTGAGGCCGGTCTGCTGCTCGACGAGCACGTCGACCCGGTCGACATCGCCGCCACCGTCGTCGATCTCGCGGTCCGGCGCTACATCTGGATCACTCCGGTGAACGCGCGCGGTGAGGACGACTGGCGGATCAGCCGGGTCAACGCGCCCGACGATCAGCTGCGCGACTACGAGCGCACCGTCTACGACATGCTGCTGCCCGAGGGCACCGACACCGTCGCCGTGCGCGAGCTGCGCGCGCCTGGCCGGATGCAGCTCGACCCGATCCGCGCCGCGATGCGCGCCGACGCGGTCGCCACCGGCGCCTTCGCCGACCCGAAGCAGCGCGCGCTCCCCCGCTGGATCGGCGGCGCGCTGATCGTCCTCGGCGTGATCGCCACCGTGGTGCTCGCGCTGACCTCCGGGCACGCGCTGGTCGGCGTCGCGATCGCGCTGGCCGGTGTGGCCGCGATCCTGCTGCCGAACTACCTGCCGACCAGGACCACCCTCGGCGACACCGTCGCGGGCCGGGTGCGCGCCATGCAGCGCGGCCTGGATACCGTGGCCCGCGAACAGATCCCGCCGATCGATCAGGAGACGGTGTTCTCCCGCGCCCTGCCGTACACGGTGATCAGTGGCCGGGCCGACAACTGGATCCGCGCCTTCCGCGACATGGACCCGTCGGCCGATTCCCAGCCGGGGCTGTACTGGTTCGCCGGCTACGACCGCGACCGCAACCTGCACCGTTTCGCCGCGCAGTTCCCGTTCTTCATCACCGCGCTGGAAGGCGCGTTCAACCCCCGCTGACGAACGCCGAACGGCCGCTTCGACTGTGTCGAGGCGGCCGTTCGTTTGTCCGAGGTTCCGCTCAGATCCGGCGGATGGCCGCCAGCGGGTCGGCGTAGAGCGCGCTGAGCGAGGTGACGACGGCGGCGAATTCCTGCACCTTGCCGCCGAATCCGCTGATCCGGATGTCGGTGGGCGGGAGCTGGGTGCTCTGGGTGAAGGCCCTGGCGACGTGCGGCAGCGCGGGGCGGTACCCGGTGAACGCCTGGCCGCCGAGGACGACGCGGTCGGGGTTGAGCATGTCGCGGACCAGCGCGACGGTCTGCCCGAGCATCGTGGCCCGCTCCGCGAGCAGTTCCCGCGCGCCGTCGGACCCGGACTCGGCGGCCCGGTACAGGTCGGCGATGGTGGTGCCCGCGGTGCCGTTGTGCGCGGGGATGATGCCGCGGCCGACGGCCCTTGCCTGCAGCGCGCGATCGCCGACGGTCACTTCCAAGCAGCCGCGACGGCCGCAGGTGCACTGCACGTCCGAGCCGGTGGGCAGGTGCGCGATGGAACCGGGGCCGTTGTTCGGGGTGTGCACGCGGCCGTCGAGGGTGACGGCGATGCCCGCGGTCTCGCGGACGTAGAAGTAGAGGCTGCTGCCGTTCTGGGTGGCGGGCAGTTCGGTGTCGGGCTCGGGCCTGCGCGCGTCGAAGGTCGGCAGCAGCAGCTCCGAGGCGGCCATCGCCTCGACGTGCGGCGCGACCGAGACCGGCAGCTCCAGCACGTCACCGAGCACCTGACCGATCGGGGCGCCCTTCCATTCCAGCTTGGGATGGTCGACCACCCCGGTGTGCGAATCGACGCGACCGCCGATGGCGACACCCGCCCACAGCGGGGTGCGCCGGTGCCAGCGCTGCAGGAACGCCTTGGCACTGCGAGCGACGGTGGTGACCGCGAACTCCTGGCCGGTCTGCGGGGTCGCGATGGCGAGGCCACCCAGAATCCGGCCGCGCAGATCGGCCGCGACGATCTTGGTCGCCGCGGCACCGATGTGGATGCCGAGCGTGAGGTAGGCGTCGTGGTCGATCTCGAACGGCACGCGGGGCCTGCCGACCGCGCCGGCAGCGGTCAGGTCGGGCCGCTCGCGCAGCAGACCGGCCGAAAGCAGGGAGGCCACCTGGCGATTCACGGTGGCGATGCTCAGACCCGTTGCCCGCGCGGCATTGTCGCGCGAGACCGGGCCGGAGGCGGCGGTCCGCAGCACGGCGGCGGCGGGGTTGTCGCTACGGCGCAGTTCCGGGGCGACGACGGGGCGGGAAACCCGAGGACGACCGGCGCCCGCCCGAGCGGCGGGGCGATCGATGATGGGAGTAGACATATGAAGTTCCTTGCTGAAATCCCGTTGTCCCAACGGAATTGCCGACACGTATGGCGTGGCAGCTCGCGAGCCGCAGAAGGCTCAGCTGCAGCATCAGGAACGACAAAGTTCACGCGTCAACGGCAACCGCAAGCCGAGAGCGGCGGTCACGTAGGTGACCCGCTTGGCGAGAAGATGGTTGCCGGACATAACAATCAAGTTAACACCTAACCCGGACCCATCCAAGCCGAACCGGCGGATTGTGTCGCGACGCACAACGTTTCCGCAGGTCAGAAGGGCGCGACGGGCGCGCAATGCAGATTCCGGTCTACCCGGGCAGACGACAGAACCCCTCCGGAACCGTGGTTCCGGAGGGGTCGCTGAGCCGGGTGACTACTTGGCCGGCGAGGGGGCCGGAGTCGGGTACGGCTGGGTGATGGTGATGAAGTACTGGATCGCGGCACCGATCGCGACCGGGGCGGTCACGAAGATCTGACCCGCGATGACGCCGAGGGCACCGATCGTGGTGGCACCCACGACGCAACCCGCGATCGGGCCCGCGCCGAACAGCGCCAGCAGCACACCGGTCGCGACGAGGCCGGCACCGGCACCCGCGATGCAACCGACGGCAGCGCCGCCGAGGCCACCGACCAGGGTGCCGATGGTGGCACCCAGGGAGATGGTCTGGGTCAGACGCGACCAGGCGGCCTGCTCACGCTCGTACTCGTTCTTCCAGGGAGCCTGGTTCTCGAACGGCAGGGCGACGGGCTTGTAGACGGCCTTGGAGGCGTCGTAGACCGGGCTCAGGGTGGCCTTGTTGCCCGAGATCTCGGCCGCGATGGGCAGCTCGAACTCGTCCAGGCGGAAGGTCAGCGGGGTACCCGCGACGGTGGTGCCGTTGGCGGCCTTGACCTTGAAGGCGCCGTCCTCGACAACGAGCGAACCCGCGTCAGTCGTGATGACAGCCTTCGAATCCTCGACCACCTCGGCCGAGTAGTTGATCACGTCGGCGCCCTCGTCGGCCGGCGCCGGAGCCGCGTAGGAGGTGCCCGCAGCAACACCGGTTGCCATGGTCACGAGCGCCGCGACCACGGCGAGCTTCCTCATCTTCATAAAACTGCCAATCCCTCATCGGTTGTCGATCTGTTCGAGAAGCCAGCTTCGAGCAGACGACCACCGATGACGAGGGAAAAAAGCAGGCAGATCGTAACTAAGAATTCACCCGGCGGATTTCGCGGCGGCCTTGGCCTGCTTCTTGAATTCCCTTACTTCGGCGAGGGTTTCGGCGTCGACGACATCGGCGACCGAGCGGCGCGAGCCCTCGTCACCGTAGGAACCGGCGGCTTTTCGCCAGCCATTGGGATGTACGTCACGTTGCTTGCCGAGCAGCGCCAGGAAGATCTTGGCCTTCTGCGCGCCGAAGCCCGGCAGGTCTTGCAGCCTGCGCAGCACCTCCTTGCCGTCGGGATCGCCGCTGGTCCAGAGGTTGGCGGGCACGCCGTCGTAGTGCTCGATGACGTACTGGGCCAGCGCCTGCGCCCGGCGGGCCATCGAGCGGCCGTAGCGATGGATGGCGGGCGGGGTGGCGGCGAGCTCCTCGAATTCGGCCGGATCGGCCTCCGCGATCCGGCGCAGATCGAATCCGCCCATGCGCTCGGCGAGTTTGCGCGGCCCGCGAAACGCGTGCTCCATCGGATACTGCTGATCGAGCAGCATGCCGAGCAGCAACGCGAAATCATCGGTGCTGAGGAGTTCGTCGGCCTCGGCCTCCTGCGCGAGACACAGCGTTCGAGTCATACATTCATCGTGACACATTTCACTAGTAGCCTCTGGATCCATGCTCCCGAGGACTGCAGCTTCCACGATGGCGGTAAGTATGACCGACTACACCCCTCGCCCTGACCGCTTCGATCAAGCGGGCCGGGACCAACTGATCGACGCCCACGACCTGGAGGTCACCCAGCCCGGGATGCGCAGGCTACGCGCCTGGAGTCACGCCGCGCTGGCCCTGCAACCGGGCGAGAGCGCCCTCGACATCGGCTCCGGCACCGGCTCGGAGGTGTTCGTCTTCGCCGACGCCGTCGGCCCGACCGGCACCGCCGTCGGCGTCGAACCCGACCTCAACCTGCTCACCTCGGCCCAGCGCCGCGCCGGTGAGCGCGAGTCGACGGCGACCTTCGCCACCGGCGACGCCTACGGCCTGCCGTTCGGCAACGAGAGCTTCGACGCGGTGCTCTGCGAACGCGTCTTCCAGCATCTGACCGCGCCCGCCCGCGCCGCGGCCGAGATCGCCCGCGTGCTGCGGCCGGGTGGCCGCGCGGTGGTGGTCGACAGCGACTGGGCCACCTCGATCGTGCATCCGGGCGACCCGCGGGTGGTCGGCGCGGTGATCGACACCCTGATCTCCTCGACCACGAACCCGCTGTCCGGGCGCAGGCTGGCCGGGCTGCTCAGCGGCGCCGGACTGGTCGTCGACGAGATCGGCTCGCACGCGCTGGTGCAGGACCGCAGCGTCGGCGCGGGCGCGCTGGTCAGCCGGATCGCCGGGCTGGCGGTGCTGCGCGGGGTGATCACCGAGGCCGAGCACGCGCGGCTGATCGCCGACCTGCAGGCAGGCGCCGATCGCGGTGACGTCCACGTCTCGGTGACGATGTTCGGCGTGCTGGTGCACAAGCCGAGCTGAGCCGAGGGCCGGGCGCGTCGGCACGCGCCCGGCCTCGCTCGCTCAGTGCTCCGCGAGCAGCTTCTCCGTCGCCGCGAGCAGCACGCAGGTCGCCAGCCCGTCCATCGCCTTCTCCAGCTCCGGCAGCTGCGGGAAGGAGGGGGCGATGCGGATGTTCTTGTCGTCGGGGTCCTTGCCGTACGGGAAGGCCGAGCCGGCGGCGGTGAGGGCGATGCCCGCGTCCTTGGCCAGCGCGATCACCCGCGCGGCCGTGCCGTCGAGCACGTCGAGGCTGATGAAGTAGCCGCCCTTGGGTTCGGTCCAGGACGCCACCTTGGACGCGCCGAGCCGGTCCTCGAGGATCCGGCGCACCAGCGCGAACTTCGGCTCGAGCAGCCTGCGGTGCTTCTGCATGTGCTCGCGCACGCCCTCGGCGTCGGTGAAGAAGCGCAGGTGCCGCAGCTGGTTGAGCTTGTCGGGGCCGATGCTCTTCTTCGACGCGTGCCCGAGGTACCAGTCGAGGTTGGCCTTCGAAGCGCCGAAGAAGCTCACGCCGGCGCCGGCGAAGGTGATCTTGGAGGTGGAGGCGAACACCAGCGGGCGGTTCGGGTTGCCCGCCGCCGCGGCCATGCCGAGCACGTCGAGCACCGGCGCCGCGGTGTCGGTGAGCGGGTGCACCGCGTAGGCGTTGTCCCAGAACAGCCGGAAGTCCGGCGCGGCGGCCTTCATCGAAACCAGCTCGCGGACAACCTCTTCGGAGAAGACGGCGCCGGTCGGGTTGGCGTAGTTGGGCACCGCCCACAGGCCCTTGATCTGCGGGTCGTCGGCCAGCAGCGCCGCGATGGCCCTGGTGTCGGGGCCGTCGTTGTTCATCGGGACGGCGATCATCTCGATGCCGAGTGCCTCGGTGATCGCGAAGTGCCGGTCGTAGCCGGGGGCCGGGCACAGCCACTTGATCGTCTCCTCCGCCGCCCAGCGGCGCGGGGAGTCGGGAGTGCCGTAGAGCATCGCGAAGACGATGTTGTCGTGCATGAGCTCGAGGCTGGCGTTGTTGCCCGCGATCAGCTGCTCGACCGGGATGCCGAGCAGTTCACCGAAGATGGCGCGCAGCTCGGCCAGGCCGTTGAGGCCACCGTAGTTGCGGCAGTCCACACCCGACCCGTCGCGGAAGTCGCCGTCGCCCGGGAGGGAGAGCAGCGACGCGGATAGGTCGAGTTGTTCCGGCGAGGGCTTACCTCGGGTGAGGTCCAGGGTGAGCTTCTCGGTCTTGAGCGTCGCGTAATTCGCGGTCTGGGACTCGTGCTCGGACACGAGTTCCGCGTGGCTCATCAAACCGATCTGCGTTTGCCGGGGCATCCTGGGCAGCCTTTCGAAGCAGCAAGGTGGGTGGTGCACGCTGCGCGTGCCGACACCCGCAACGTTACCCGGCGGTTGCTCGGAATCGGTGGGGTATCCGGGCCGAATCAGGCTCGCACGCTGCGAAGGTGCGTAGGCGGATCGATCCGGCGGGGGTCCCCGAAAAATAAAGGGGACCCCGCGCACCCGGCAGAGCCCGTTGACCCTTGCTGCCTTCCGGCCCTGGGGGAGTTCACAGGATGCGCGCCGCGCGGGATCCGTCGGCCAGTGTAGCGGTTCGATGTGCCCCTCGCAGCGGGGGGTCGATACGATCGCGTCGAATCGACGGGGCTTGTCCCGTATCGAAACCGGAGGGGGCCGAACCATGACGAATTCCCAGCAGGGATCCGGCGAGCAGCCTGGACAGTCGGATCCGACCGTGCACTGGTGGTCGACGCCCGGCAACGCGGGCGCCGATCCCACGGTGTTCAATCCGGCCGCCGACCAGCCGCAACCGGGGTACGGCCACCCGGCGCAGCCGCAGCCCGCCTACGGCCCGTACCCCTCCGTCCCGAGCGCGCCACAGGCCGGTTATCCACAGCAGCCGCCTCCCCCGTACGGCCCCGGCTACCAGCAGCCCGCCTACGGGATGCCGCCCCGGCCGTCCGGGAACAAGAACGGGCTGATCATCGCCGGCGTCGTCGGGCTGCTCGCGGTGGTCAGCATCGGTGTCGTCGGCGTCGCGGTCGCCACCCGCGACGACCCGTCCGACCCGCTGACCTCGATGGAGAACGACCGCAAGAAGAAGATGGAGGGCAACTACGCGATGACCTCCATCTCCAACGCCTGCTCGCTCATCGACCCGACGGTGCTGAAGAAGTGGTCCTCGGACCCCAAGGGCAGCCCGGAGCACAAGGAGACCCAGCCCACCAGCTCCACCGGCGGCAGGCTCTCGTGCACCGCGGACTACTCGAGCAAATCGCCCCGCAGCAAGTACCAGACCAACGACGCCGAGATCGACCTGGACGTCGAATTCAACGACGCCTACGGCGACCCCTCCTACACCCGGTGGAAGGAATACGACACCGGCACTTCGGGTTCGGGCCTCGCCTCGGGCCCGGTCACCGGGATCGGCGCGGAGGGGTACTGGAAATCCGAGACGCGTGACGTCGTCGGCCCGCGGCTGACCTACACCGTCGCCGTCGCCGACAGCAATGTCTCGGTGAAGGTGCAGATCACCCTCTCGCGGGCCGAGGGCGAGACCATCAATACCGACGAGGTCGCCACGGTCGCGAAAGCCCAGGCGCAGAAGGCGCTCACGGGGCTGAAGAAGTAGCCTCAGCGCGGCTCGAACAGCAGGTCGGCGGCGCGGGCCAGCACCTGGGTGCGGGTGCGGCCCTGGTGGTCGGCGGCCAGGAAGTGCCCGCCGATCACCGCGCAGAAGGCGAGCAGGCTGCGGGCCTCGACCTCGTCGGGGTCGGCGCAGAAGGCGCCGATCGTCTCGCGCAGCAGGTCCATTCGGCGATTGTCGACCCGGCGCAGACGCGCGGCGACGTCGTCGTCGCGGCGGGCCCAGTCGCGGATCGCGAGGTCGATGGGCAGTAGCCGGTCGCTGGAGAAAGTGAGTACACCCGCCAGGCGGGCTTTGGCCTTCGGGTCGCCCGCCCGCTCGACCTGTTCGAGCACCTGGTCGACCGCCTCGCGCTCCCACTGCTCCAGCATCGCCACGAGCAGGGCGTCCCGGTCGGCGAAGTAGCCGTAGAACCCGCCCTTGGTGACGCCGATGCGCTTGGCCAGCGCCTCGACCCGGACCGCGTCGACGCCGGCGGCGGCCAGCACGGCCAGCCCTTCCTCGACCCAGCGCTCCCGGGGAGTTCGCGCGGTACCCACGACGTGTTCCACCTCATATCGCCTCGGCCGGACCGCCGGATGAGCGGCCGGAGCAACCAGTGTACGGAGCCGTATAGTCTCCCGATCCGCCCTGACCGACCCGACCCGTTTTTACACCGGGGCACCGGGACCGCTATGCTGCTCCACGGAGGATTCGCCTAGTGGCCTATGGCGCTCGCCTGGAACGCGGGTTGGGTTAACGCCCTCAGGGGTTCAAATCCCCTATCCTCCGCCACAGCAGGGCCCTGATCGGTTCGCCGGTCGGGGCCCTGTTCGTTTAATCGGTGGATCTGTCGGTGGGCTTCCGTAGAGTGAGCCCCGATGGTGCGGGAAACCCCCACCAACCCACCCGCCGGTGTCGCCGCCGTCCCAGATGTGTGCGTGCCGACACAGCGGAGTGGGTACCCATCCCCAGTGCCCGTCCGTAAACGGACGGCGTGCGCCGGTCGATTGTTCTTCGACGGCGCCCCAGACTTCAGGAAGAAAATTCGTAGTGACTACATCACCTGACACGAGCATCGGCCGCGACGCGTCCGGGCCGATCCGGCTGATGCTGCGTGAGCGACATGCCATCACGGGCCCGATCGACGGCGCCTGGTGGCCGCGCACCGACCAGCCGATGACCGAACTGCACCAGCTGGTGCAGGCGGTCTCGCCGCGGATCGGCAAGCTGGCCAGGCTCGGATTCGATTGGCATGCCACCGAATCCGAGGCGTCGGCCGAGCAGGCCTCGCGCATCATGCATCTGGTGGGCAGCAACGGCGCCGACCTCGCGCTGCTCGTCATCCCCGCCTCGACCGAGGCACCCGCGGCGCGCAGTCAGATGCGCTGGGCCGCGGGCAAACCACGCGTCCAGGACCCAGCGCCCGCCGAGACGGCGGCCGATGGGCCGCGCACCCTCGTCCAGACCTGATTCATCGATCGCTGGTGTAGGTCGGGTCGAAGTCGCGCGGCGCGCCACGGCGGCTCAGCAGGCGGTCGAACCATTCGCCCAGGATGACGCCCGCGGCCAGCGCGCACCCCACACCGAACGCGCCGAGGATCTGCCCGAACCCGAGCAGCGTCTCGTCCTCGAGCAGCGCGTACAGGCCGCGATACACCTTCAGGCCCGGCAGCAGCGGCGTGATGCCCGCGACCGCGACGACCAGCGGCGGCGTGAGCGCGCGGCGGGCCATCAGACCACCGGCCAGACCGATCAGCGTGGCCGCCATCCCGGAGGCGACCACCGGACCGAACCCGATGTCCTGGGCGACGAGGTAGGCCACGGTGCCCGCCGCGCCGCTCAGCCCGGCCGCGAACAGGGCCCGGCGTTCGGCGTAACAGGCCATCGCGAAGGCGATCGCGGCCACCGCGCCCGCGCTCAGTTTGATCGCCAGGAACTCGGTGTCGCGGCCCGCGCTGTCCGCGATCTCCGGCACCGCGATCCCGAGCATGGTCGAAACCCGCAGGGCCAGGCCGATACCCGCGACGATGCCGCCGGTCATCATCACCACTTCGAGCATGCGCGCGGCCGCCGTGATCGGCGCGCCGGTGATGGCGTCCTGCACCGAACCGACCAGCTGCTGCCCGGACAGCAGCACCGTGATGCCCGCGGCGACGATCAGCGCGGCGTCGGCCCGCCAGTGATCACTGATCGCGGCGAGCGCGATGGCGGGCGCGGCGGCGATGACACCTCCGACCAGATGCTGGAAGAAGATCGGCAGGCCGAGCTGGTGCAGCGCCCGGTTGACCACGTCGATCAGCGCCGTGGTCGCGAAACTGATGACGGCGAGCAGCGCGCCGCCGCCGAGCAGCACCGCGATGGCCGCCGCCAGCAGGGACCAGCCCATCGTCGAGACCCAGCGCGGATACGGGTGCGCCCCGGAGACGATCTCGTCCAGCGCGGCGTGCGCCTGGTCGACCGGGACGACCTGGCTGCGGATCCGCCGGGTCAGCCGGTCGACCGCGGCCAGCCGGGTGAAGTCGAGCGAGCGGTACTTCACCACCCGCATATCGCTGGCCGGGGGCAGGCGCGGGCCGCGATCGGCCCAGATGCGGATGGCGTCGAAGGTGACGTCGATATCGCATTTGTCCAGGCCGTAGGTCGAGGCGATGAAGCGGACCTGCGCCGAGGTGTCGATGACACCGGTACCGGCGGCGAGCACCACCTCCCCCACCCGCACGGCGAGGTCGAGCACCTGCGACACCTCGGCGTCGTCGGTGAGGTCGATCGGTTGCAGCGGGGTGGGGGCGATGGTGATGTTGTCGGCCGTGGCGCGCTGCGAGGGCAGCACGAACGGGCGGCGCAGTCGCCACCATCGCGAGCGCGGCCCTGGACGGGCGGTGATCGTGTCGCCGTCGCCTTCCATTGCCGGGTCCGCACTCATACTCTCGACCGTAACGGCGTTCGAGGCCGGTTCGCCGTCTCGCAACGAGTTCGTCAACGTGTCGTCTGCCGCACGCGGCCGATCTCAGATGTCCTCGATCAGCCCGGTGCTGTAGGCCGTGGCCGCCAGGTGCTGGAGGCAGCGCGGACCGCAGCCGTCGTGCTGAGTCAGCACGAAACGAGCCTGCTGAAGCGAGAAGATGGGAGAATCGGCCACGCAGTCGGCATGCGCGGCGCGCCAGCGGTCTTCGCGACCACGGGTGGCGGCCCGCGATGTGGGCGGGTCTGGTGCGGATGTGTCCAGCAGGGTGTGACGGTAGGGGCCGGCGATGGAGGCGATGACTGTATGAACACCGGGACGGGGAAGGTGATCCAGGAGCGGCGGCGGTTGCTCGGGCTCTCGCAGCCCGCGCTCGCGACCGCGATCGGGGTGAGCTCGCGACAGATCACCCGGTACGAATCGGAGGAACAGTCGCCGACGCTGCCGGTGGCGATCCGGCTGGCCGACGCGCTGCAGATCTCGCTCGCCGAGCTGGCGGGCATCGTCGACAACCGGATCGATCTGGCGGGCCGCTGGTGGGCAGCCTGGCAGAAAGCGGCGCACCACGGCGACGAGGTCGAGGTAACGCCGGTGACGATCCGGCACGAGGGCGACCACCTGCTCATCGACTCGGCCGCCGAACCCGCTGCCGCGCAGGACGACCCGGCCGCGCAGATGCGCGGCGAGATGCGGGTGTGGGACGGTGACGCGCTCACCGGCTGGGTCCGTGGCATGGATGTCGCGCGGCCGATCGGCACCATCTACTACTCGCTGCACCCCCAGGGTGCTCATGCGGTCGGCTCGTGGACGACGAAATCCGGCCCCGACGGTGTCGTCCGCGGCTGGAGCGCGCTGGCCAGGGAGAAGTCCGACGCCGAGAAGCTCCTGTCGGAACTGGTCCGCACCGACGGCACGGTCGAGTCGTGGCCGGGGAGTTCACGCTCGGCCTGAAGCCGGCGCAGGATGTCGCCGACGGTCGGCCGCCCCGGCTCCACGGGTGGCAGCAGTAGCAGGTAGCGGGTCAGCGCTCCGAACACGAACAGGCCCACAGCAATCCACAGGTAGATGTCCATCTGTCCCCTCCGAACCAGTCGGTACTACGCGGGTGGCGCGGTATGGTGGTGTCGAAGCCACCGCAGCAAAGTATGGTCGTCGTCAAGACCTTTTGGACAGCAAAAAGCGTCTACAAACGTCTACAGTTCGCTACGGTGTGTCCATGTCCAGTCGGGGCGAGCAGGGGAACGACGAGATCACCGTCGTCGGGGCACGTTTGCGACAGCTCCGCGAGGAAGCCGGACTATCCCTGACCGCGCTGGCCACCCGCGTCCCGTACAGCCGGGCGGCCCTCGGCCACTACGAAACCGGCACGCGCGCAGCGTCATCCGAGGTGATCGACTGGTACGAGCGAGTGCACGCCCAAGCGGCACCCGCGCTCCCCGGCACCAGGCGCCGCGACCCGCGCGCCGCCGACACCGCGCTGGCCCGCGCCATCGCGGCCGGTCGCGGCACCACCCGCCCGCTCATCGAGATCGATCGACCACACCGGGGCGACAACGGAACCGGCTTCTTCTGCCCCTTCCGCATCGACGGCCTGATCGAAGGCGAGGCCGCGGGCACCGACGCCGCCACCGCACTGCACTCGGCCCTGCGCGCCATCGGCGTCGAGCTGGACCGCGGGCGCGACTAGCCGCGCTCGTTCGCGCGATGCGCCGCGACCACCGCGTCCAGCGATTCGGCGAGCAGGGCGAGATACCGGTCCGGATCGGGCAGCACGCGCACATCCGAATGCACCGACAGCGCGATGGTTTCGCCGATGCCGTGCACGCCGTGGGTCAGGTGCATGACGGCGCCGAGAGCGGGGAACCCACCGGTGAACAGGACGGGAGCGCCGGCGAAGGTGAGGTCGGCGTCGCCGCGGTAGACGCTGGAGACCACGGTGTTTCCGTCCAGGGCGGCTGGCACGCTGTCCAGATCGGCCCTGGCGACATCGCGGGCGGCGAAGACGGCCGGGACGGTCGCGCCGACCCGATCCTGGACGGCGAGTAGTGGATTCAGCGCGCGCTCCCGGCGGGTCGCGAGGTCGTCGGCGATCAGCCCGGCGCGGACGGCCAGATCGGGTTCGTCGATGTGCAGGTCGATCGACAGGCCGCGGTAGTGGTTGCGGGCCGCGCCGGGGCCGGGCAGCGCCATCGGCAGGGCGGTGCCGAGGCGGTCGGGGTGCTCGCCGCGCTCGGCGAGGTAGGCGGCGAGCGCGCGGGAAACCGCCGTCAGGGCAACGACTGTCACGGTACGGCCGGGGACCCGGATCCGCGCCGCGTCGACGACGAGCAGGCGAACCCGGTGGTCGAACACCCCGACGGGGGCACTCGGATTCAGTGGGTTCGGCGCGAAACCGGTGGTGGGCGCCGGTACCGCACCCGCGGCGGTGCGGTCGGCGAGCTCGCGCTGGGCCAGTTGCGCCGCGCGTCCCCGGCGAGCGGTGGTCACCAGCTGCCGGGGAAACCGCAGCACCCCAGTCACTCTCGGACCGGCGGCCCGAGTGGTCCATGCACAGATTTGTCCCCAGTAATCCACAGGCCGGGTAGGAGTTTTCACAGGCTCGACCGGGGGATCTTCCGAGTTGTCCACAGGCACACCGGGAGAGCTGGGGATAACTTCGCGCACCGGCGACGGAGCGAACAATGCGCGCGCGAGAGCGGCCGCCCCGGTGCCGTCGGCCAGGGCGTGCGACACCTGTAGCACGACGACGAGCACGGGCCCCGACGCCGCGGGCGCATCCAGGACAGCGCGGAAAACGTGGATGCGCCAAGGACTTTCGGTGCCGTCTACGCCGGTACCCAGCAGTTCGCCGACGCGGTCGAGCAGCGCGGGCCACCGGAGCCCATCGGGACGGTGGTACACGAATTGCTGGGACGTGAATTCGGCGGGCTCCCACCGCGGATAGTCGAGGTTGCCCGGAATCTCCCGAATCCGGATCCGCAGATCCGGAATGCGCGCCGAACGGTCGGCGATGAAAGCGCGGAGTTCGTCTGCGCTGCTGTCGTTTTCGGCGAAACAGTAGAGCAGGAACACATCATTGGCGCCGCGGCGCGACAGCCAGAACATCGTCGCGTCACGCGCGGCCATCGTGGTCATCCGGCCACGATAGGCCACACCACTGAGAAGGCCCCGAGTCCTACCGACCCGGGGCCCGTGCTGCCTTCTCGAGGCGCATGGCGCGGCTCAGCCGCGCGCGAACTCTCCCGCGGTGACGTCGGCTAAGAACGCGCGCCACTCTCCCGGTCCGAAGGCCAGCACGGGACCGCGACCGCGATCCTTGGTGTCGCGGACCGCGACATCGCCGCCGGCGAGAAAGGCCACTTCCACGCAGTTCCCATCGGGTCCGCTGTAGGTGCTCTTCCGCCACACAGCGTCCGTCACATCAACTTCCACGGCACTTACTCCTTTGCATGATCGAGAACGGGATTACTCCAGGAATCGTTGCAACATTCCGATATCCGGTGCGATCGACGAGTTACTTCGTGGCACACAGAGCACTGCCACAGGGTGCGCGCAACCGACCGGCACGAACCAGCGCATCGAGGCGTTTCCGCCTCCGGGGGCTGCCCCCGCGGAAGAAACACTAGCAGGTCTTCCGCAAGTTTGCGGATGAGAATTTGCTTTCTCATATGGGTTTGCCAAGCTTGCGAAGCTTCACGTTTGCGGGAGCATTGCCGGACCCCGGTACCCATTCCCGAACCGGCTGACACATCAACTTTTACATCCGTGTGATTAGTCCGTGATACGTCAATTTCTCGACTGTCTCAGCCGCCCCGCGAGCACCACCGACGGCGCCCGTGGATCATGGGGGAATGATCTCCCGTGACCGCGACGCCGCAGGTCGTGCCCGCAACGACCGCCCCAGGGACCGACTCGGCAGGCCGCTGCCACCCGGCAGTGCCGGAGTCGCCCGAATTCCGGACGACCTCGAGCTGGCACCCCAGCAAACTCTCGCCTTCGCTCAGCAACTGCTGGACGACGGTTTGGCATTCAATGCCCACGAGGTATTGGAGGCGGCGTGGAAGAACGGACCGGTAGCCGAGCGGATGCTCTGGCAGGGGCTGGCGCAATACGCCGTCGGCATCACCCACATCCAGCGTGGGAACGCCAAGGGCGCGGGTACTCTGCTGCGCCGCGCCGGCGAGCGGCTCGGGGCCTACCCGGCGAATGCGCAGCAGCACGATGTCGACCGGATCGGGCTGATCGCCCACGCGACCCTGCTGCTCGCCGCCCTGGACGCGGGCGGCCCCATCGCCGAGGAGCAGCTGCGACCGCGGCTGTGCCACCCGCCCGCCACCTAGGATGGTCCGGTGCCAACCAGCCCTTCCACCGGCGCGGGCCGGTACGCCCCAAGCCCCTCGGGTGAACTGCACCTGGGCAATCTGCGCACCGCGATCCTGGCCTGGCTGTTCGCCCGCACGACCGGACGCGACTTCCTGCTCCGGATCGACGATCTCGACCGGGTCCGCCCCGGCGCCGCCGAACGCCAGCTCGACGACCTCGCCGCCATCGGCATCGATTGGGACGGCCCCGTGGTGCGCCAATCCGAGCGGCTCGCGCGCTACGACCGCGCCATCGCCACGCTCGCCGCGGCCGGGCGCACCTATGAATGTTTCTGCACCCGCCGTGAGATCCAGCAGGCCGCGACCGCGCCGCACGGACCGATGGGCGCCTACCCGGGGACCTGCCGGCACCTGAGCGACGCCGAGCGCGCGGCCAAGCGCGCCGAAGGACGGCCTGCCGCACTGCGATTGCGCGCCGATGTCGACGACTACCCGATCACCGATCTACTGCACGGCGAATACCGTGGCGCCGTCGACGATCTGGTGCTGCGCCGCGGCGACGGTATCCCCGCCTACAACCTCACCGTCGTCGTCGACGACGCGGAGCAGGGCGTCGACCAGGTGGTCCGCGGCGACGACCTGCTGCCGTCCACCCCGCGCCAGGCCTACCTCGCGGAGCTGCTCGGGGTGGCCGCGCCGCAATACGCGCATGTCCCGCTGGTGCTCAACGCCGAGGGCAAGCGGCTGGCCAAACGTGACGGTGCCGTGAGTCTTTCGGATCAGCGCGCCCTGGGCAACACGCCCGAGGATGTGGTGGCGGCCATCGCCGATTCCCTCGGCTACGACGCGCGGACAACAACCGAGCTCCGTGAAGTTTTCGACCCGGCGCGGATACCGGCAAAACCGTGGATACTCGAGCCTATCGGGTTGTTCCGACCAGAGGGATGTCCGTAACGTACGCATCGACCGATCTCCTGATCACGACGAGGACGAATTTATGACCAGCGGTGGTTACGACCCCAACCAGTACCCGCAGGGCGGTCAGCCCGGCGGCTACGGCCAGGACCCCTACGGCCAGCAGCAGCCGGGTTACGGCCAGCAGCAGCCGGGATACGGGCAGCAGCAGCCGTACGGGCAGCCCCAGCCCGGCTACGGCCAGGACCCCTACGGCCAGCAGCAGCCGGCCTACGGCCAGGACCCGTACGGCCAGCAGGCCTACCCGGGCGGGCAGGGCGGATACGGCCAGCAGGGGTACGGCGGCGTGCAGCCTGCCGACCTGGGCGTCCGGATCGGCGCGCGCCTCATCGACAACCTGATCGTCAGCATCCCGCTCGCGATCGTGCTGGCGCTGGTGTTCAGCGGCAGCACCTACCAGTTCATCGGCGGCGCCATCATCTCGCTGGCGGTCTACGGCTACTTCATCGCCATGGAAGTCACCCAGGGCACCTCGCTCGGCAAGAAGATCCTGGGCCTGCGGGTCGTCGCCCCCGGTGGCGCGCCGAACCTGACCCCGGAGCAGTCGGCCAAGCGCAACCTGTTCCAGATCGTCGGCCTGATCCCGTGCGTCGGTGGCCTGATCAGCCTGGGCCTGGCGATCTACATCATGATCACCATCTCCCAGGACCCGAACAAGCAGGGCTGGCACGACAAGTTCGCCGGCGGCACGCAGGTCGTCAAGGGCTGATTTCCCGGCTGACCACAAACGTCAGGGGCGCTTCCGAATCCGGAAGCGCCCCTGTTCGTTTCGCCGGACGTCAGTACGACGAGGAGGAATCCAACCCGCCCGCTACTCCGAGCACGATGACGAACACCACGTACAGCAGGCCGAGCACGAGCGTGATCGCACCGATCCAGATGCCGGCCAGCGCCATGCCGCGGCCTTCACCGCCGCGCTCCTTGATCTGGTTGAGCGCCATCACCCCGAGCACGATGCCGACGATCGAGCCGATGCAGGTGCACAGGCCGACCAGCGAGGAGACCAGCGCGCCGATCGCCAGGCCGTTGGTGCCCTGCGGCTGCGGGAACCCGCCGTAGGGCTGGTACCCGCCCGCGGCGGGGTAGGCACCGTAGCCGGGCTGCTGCGGCGGCGGCTGCTGCGGGTACTGCGGCGCCGACGGCTGCTGATAGTTGGGGTACTGCGGCTGCGATGGCGGAGGGGCGGGCTGCTGCGGGTACTGCGGCGCCGACGGGTAGCTGGGGGGCTGCGACGGCTGCGCGGACGGGTACTGCGGCACCGAGCCCGGCGCGCCGGACTCCGGCGACACGCCGGAGCCGCCGTACTGCTTCCACCATTCGTCGGAATCGCCGGGATTCGTCATTGGTACAGCGTATTCCACAACCGACGCCCGTGAGGCACCGCGACCTTGGTTGGATAGGAGCCGTGACTGATGCAAACACTCTCGACCAACCTGCCGAATCTGGGCGCCCCGCGCCGGACCACGCGGCATTCGCCCAGGTTGCGCGGGGGTTCTACCCGGTAATCGTCGCCGTGTTCACGGCGACGCTGATCATCTCCAACATCTGTGCCACCAAGGGCGTCGAATTCTTCGCCGACAAATCGGTGATGCTCGGCCCGCTGCAGATCCTGCCGATCGCGACCGACGGCGCCTTCTTCCTATTCCCCCTCGCCTACATCCTCGGTGACGTGCTCAGCGAGGTGTACGGCTTCCGTGCCACCCGCCACGCCATCTACACCGGTTTCGGCGCGCTGCTGCTCACCGTCGCGTGCTTCGCGATCGCGATCCGGCTGCCCGCCGCCGGCTTCTACGAGAACCAGGAAGCGTTCCGCACGGTCCTCGGCACCACCCCGCAGCTCGTGCTCGCCGGCCTGGCCGGTTACTTCGTCGGTCAGCTGCTCAACTCGGCCACCCTGGTGATGATCAAGGAACGCACCAAGGAAAAGCACCTGTGGGCGCGGCTGCTCGGCTCCACGGTGATCGGTGAGTTCGCCGACACGCTGATCTTCTGCTCGATCGCCGCCACCGCTATCGGCATCGACAGCTGGCAGTCGTTCGTCAACTACGTGATCGTCGGCTTCCTGTGGAAGACGCTGGTCGAGATCCTCGTCATGCCGATCACCTACCGCGTGATCGCGATCCTCAAGAAGACCGAACCGACCTACGCTCCGGCGAAGGTCGACGCCCTGCACGACTAGGCGGCCGCGGCGGATCGGTCTCCGGTCCGCCGCTACGCCCCCGGCGCCTTGATCCGGCCCTGCCACTGGCCCAGGAATTCGGTCTTGAACTCGTCGAAGTAGCCGCCCTCGATGCTGGCGCGGATGCGGTCGACCAGCCGCACGGTGAACCGCTCGTTGTGGATCGTGCAGAGCGTCGCCGAGAGCATCTCCTTGGCCTTGAACAGGTGATGCAGGTAGGCGCGGGTGTAGTGGGCGCAGGTGTAGCAGTCGCAGTTCTCGTCGATCGGGGTGAAATCGCGGCGGAAGCGGCTGGTGTTGATGTTGAACCGGCCCTGGTCGACGTAGATCGCCGCGTTGCGCGCCACCCGCGACGGGTTCACGCAGTCGAAGGTGTCGGCGCCGTTCTCGATGGCGACGAACATGTCCTCGGGTTCGCTGATGCCGAGCATGTGCCGCGGCTTGTGCTCGGGCAGCTCGTCACAGCACCAGCCGACGATGGTGCCGAGATTGTGCTTCTCCAGCGCGCCGCCGATGCCGTAGCCGTCGAATTCCGTTCCGCCGGCCCCGCGGATCTCCTCGAGCTCGCGACAGGCCTTGCGGCGCAGGTCTTCGTACTGCGCGCCCTGGATCACCGCGAACAGCGCCTGATAGGGCCGGTGCCCGCGCTCGCCGGTGAGCTTCTCGTGCTCATCGATGCAGCGCTGGGCCCACTCGTGCGTGCGCTGGAGCGATTTCTCCTGGTAGCCACGGGTGTTCAGCAGGGTGGTCAGCTCGTCGAAGGCGAACATGATGTCGGCGCCGAGCTGGTGCTGGATGCCCATCGACACCTCGGGGGTGAACCGGTGCTTGGAGCCGTCGAGGTGCGAGCGGAAGGTGACGCCGTCGTCGTCGACGGTGGCCAGCCGCTCCTTGCCCTCGGCGATCACCTCGTCGGAACGGATGTCGACCGCTTCCATCGCGAGCACCTTCTTGAACCCGACGCCCAGCGACATCACCTGGAAACCGCCGCTGTCGGTGAAGGTGGGGCCCGGCCAGTTCATGAAGGTGCCGAGGCCGCCCGCCTCGTCGACGATGTCGGCGCCCGGCTGCAGGTACAGGTGGTAGGCGTTGGCGAGCAGTGCCTGCGCGCCGAGATCCTTCATCGCCTCCGGCAGCACCGCCTTCACCGACGCCTTGGTGCCCACCGGGATGAAGGCGGGCGTGGCGATCTCGCCGTGCGGGGTACCGATGACGCCGGTACGGCCGTGTCGCCCGCCGTCGAGACGGGTGCCTACGGTGAAGGAGAACTCGCTGGGATCGGCCACCAGCCCATCGTGCCAGCACGGCCCGGCGCGGCACCCGCCCGGGTGACGCGCCGGTCGCCTACAGTTCCGCCGCCGCGAACTGCGCGTTGTAGAGGCGGTAGTACGCGCCGCGCTCCTCGAGCAACCGCTCGTGCGAGCCGTGCTCGACGATGCGGCCCTTCTCCATCACCACGATCAGATCCGCGTCGCGGATGGTCGAGAGCCGGTGCGCGATGACGAAGCTGGTGCGGTCGCGGCGCAGGGCCGCGGTCGCGTGCTGGACCAGCAGTTCGGTGCGGGTGTCGACCGAGCTGGTCGCCTCGTCGAGGATCAGGATCGACGGCTTGGCCAGGAACGCGCGCGCGATGGTGATCAGCTGCTTCTCGCCGGCGCTGACACCGCCGCCCTCCTCGTCGATCACCGTGTCGTAGCCGTGCGGCAACGCGTGCACGAACCGGTCGACGTAGGCGGCGCGGGCCGCGGCCAGGATGTCGTGCTCGGAGGCGTTCGGGTCGCCGTAGGCGATGTTCTCCCGGATCGTGCCCTTGAACAGCCAGGTGTCCTGCAGCACCATGCCGATCCGCGAGCGCAGATGGTCGCGGGTGATGGTGGTGATGTCGACGTCGTCGATCGCGATGGTGCCCGCGTCGAGCTCGTAGAAGCGCATGAGCAGGTTGACCAGGGTGGTCTTGCCCGCGCCGGTCGGGCCGACGATCGCGACGACGTGCCCCGGGTCGGCGACCAGCGACAACCGCTCGATGACCGGCACCTCGGGGTCGTAACCGAAGGAGACCGCCTCGAACTCGACCCGCCCGCGGTCGACCGGGCGCTGGTTCTCCGTCTCCGGGTCCGGGCTCTGCTCCTCGGCGTCGAGGATCTCGAAGATCCGCTCGGCCGAGGCGACGCCGGACTGGAGCAGGTTGGCCATCGCGCCGATCTGTGTGAGCGGCTGGCTGAACTGGCGCGAGTACTGGATGAACGCCTGCACGTCACCCAGCGACAGGTTGCCGGTGGCCACCCGCAGCCCGCCGACCAGCGCGATGAACACGAAGTTCACGTTCCCCAGGAACATGATGGCGGGCATGATCAGGCCGGAGATGAACTGCGCCTTGAAGCTCGCGTCGTAGAGCTTCTGATTGCGCTCGTCGAACTCCTTGCCGACCTCGCGGCTGCGGCCGAACGCGGTGATGATCTCGTGGCCGGTGTAGGCCTCCTCGACCGAGGCGTTCACCGAACCGGTGTACTTCCACTGGTCGACGAAGTGCGGCTTGGACCGCTTGGCGATCTGCGCGGTGACGATGATCGCCGCGGGCACGGTGAGCAGCGCGATCAGCGCCAGCAGCGGCGAGATCCAGAACATCATGATCAGGATGCCGACCACGGTGAACAGCGAGACCAGCAGCTGGCTCATCGTCTGCTGCAGGCTCTGCGAGACATTGTCGACGTCGTTGGTGACGCGGCTGAGCACGTCACCGCGCGGCGCGGAGTCGAAGTAGCGCAGCGGCAGCCGGTGCAGCTTGTCCTCGACGTCGTCGCGCAGGCGCTTGACGGTCCGGTTGATGACGATGTTGAGCAGGTAGCCCTGCAACCAGCCGAACACCGAGGCCGCCACGTACAGGGTGAGCACGATCAGCAGCACGCGCGCGACGGCGTCGAAGTCGATGCCGGTGCCCGGGATGACGTTCATCGCCGAGAGCATGTCGGCGCGGGTGTTCTCGCCGCGGTCGCGCAGCATCTGGATGGTCTGCTCTTTGCTGAACCGCGGGTCGAGCTGCTTGCCGACGAAACCGTCGAAGACCAGGTTGGTGGCCTTGCCGAGCAGGTAGGGGCCCAGCGTGTTGAGCACCACCGAGGTGATCACCAGCGCGACGATCACGCCGACGGCGAAGCGTTCCGGCGCGAGCCTGCGCAGCAGCCGCTTGAGCGACGGTCCGAACGACTTGGCCTTCGTACCCGGCGCGCCGGGTACCGGAGCACCGGGCCTCATCGAGCCTCCTCCACACTCAGCTGGGACTCGACGATCTCGCGGTACTCGGGACATCGCTGCATCAGCTGCTCGTGCGTACCGATGCCCGCCATCGCGCCGTCCTCCAGGACGACGATCTGGTCGGCGTCGCGAATGGTCGCGATCCGCTGGGCGACGATGAGCACCGACGCGTCGGCGGTCTCGGGCTTGAGCGCGGCGCGCAGCCGGGCGTCGGTGGCGACGTCGAGCGCCGAGAACGAGTCGTCGAACAGGTAGACGCTCGGCCTGCGCACCAGCGCGCGGGCGATGCACAGGCGCTGCCGCTGCCCGCCCGACACCGTGGTGCCGCCCTGGGCGACGGGAGTATCGAGCCCCTGCGGCATCTCGCGCACGAAGTCGGCCGCCTGGGCCACCTCGAGCGCGTGCCACAGTTCCTCGTCGGTGGCCTCGGGCTTGCCGTAGCGCAGGTTGCTCGCGACGGTGCCGGAGAACAGGTACGCCTTCTGCGGCACCAGGCCGATGCCGCCGCGCAGGAGTTCGAGATCGAGGTGACGCACGTCGGTGCCGCCGACGTAGACCGCGCCGTCGGTGACGTCGATCAGTCGCGGGATCAGGTTGATCAGGGTGGTCTTGCCCGAGCCGGTGGCGCCGACGATCGCGGTCGTCGTGCCGGGGGCGACCTGGAACCGGATGCCGCGCAGCACCGGCTTCTCCGCGCCGGGGAAGGCGAACTCGGCGAACTGCAGGTCGACCGCGGCCGGGTCGGCGGCGAAGGGCTGCGGCAGCCGCGGCGGCCGGACCGAGGACTCGGTCTCGAGCACCCCGCCGATCCGGTCGGCCGAGACGGCGGCGCGCGGCGCCATCATCGCCAGGAACGAGGCCATCATGACGGCCATCAGGATCTGCATGATGTAGGACAGCATCGCGGTGAGCGAGCCGATCTGCATCGTCCCGTTGTCGACGTGGTGACCGCCGAACCAGATCACCGCGACGGCGGTGACGTTGCTGATCAGCATGACCGTCGGGAACATCAGCGCCATCAGCTTGCCGACCCGCAGCGAGGCGTCGGTGAGCGCGGTGTTGGCCATCCCGAAGCGCCAGATCTCCTGCCGCTCGCGCACGAACGCCCGCACCACCCTGATGCCGGTGATCTGCTCGCGCAGCACCCGGTTCACCTCATCGATGCGCGCCTGCATCTGCCGGAAGCCGGGCACCATGCGGGCCACGATCGTGCCCATGGCCAGCGCGAGCGCGGGGACCGCGATCAGCAACAGCCAGGACAGGCCGAGATCCTCGCGCAGCGCCATGATGATGCCGCCGACGCACATGATCGGCGCCATCACCAGAATCGTCACCGACATGACGATGAGCAGCTGCACCTGCTGGATGTCGTTGGTCGAGCGGGTGATCAGCGACGGCGCGCCGAACATGCCGACCTCCCTGGCCGAGAAGGTCTCGACCCGGTGCAGCACGCCGCCGCGCATGTCCCGGCCGGCCCCCATGGCCGCCTGGGCACCGAGGTACACCGACGCCGACGAGGCCACGATCTGCACGCAGCTGACCGCGAGCATGAACAGGCCGGTGGACCAGATGTAGCCGATATCGCCCTTGGTCACGCCGTTGTCGATGAGGTCGGCGTTGAGGCTGGGCAGGTAGAGCATCGCGATGACCGAGATCAGCTGGAGCACGAGGACACCGGCCAGCTGAGCGCGGTACGGGGCCAGGTAGGTCCGCAGCAGGGTGATCAACATGGTGGTCGCAGGCTACCGCGTGCGGGTGACCGTCGCCGCCGACTTTTACCCGCCCTGTGGACAAGTCCAGCCTGTGGATGAACTACGCGCCGGCGGGGGTCCGCGGCTCGCGACGCGCCCAGGCGCCGGGGTCGGCGATCAGTTCACCGATGAAACCTGGCAGTCGGTCGGTGGCGATATCGGCGATGGAGACGTTCTCCAGCACGGCCCTGATGTTGACCCGCAGCGCGATCCACACCTGCTGCAGCGGTTCGGCGGCGCCCGGGTAGCGCACGTCCTCCGGGCGCTGTCCGCGGACCGAGGCCAGCGGCGATTCCACCGCGCGGATCACATCGGCCACCGAGATCTCCGGCGCCGGCCTGCCGAGCCGATAGCCGCCGTCGGGGCCGCGCCTGCTCAGCACGAGGTCGGCGCGGCGCAGCTCGGCCAGCACGGTCTCGAGCACCTTCGGTGGGATCTGCGCGGCGGCGGCGATCGCCTCGGCCTTGACGACGCCGTCGGTCGCGGCGAGTTCCAGCAGCGTTCGCACCGCGTAATCGACCCTGGCGGTGATATGCACGTCTCGAACTTACGCGGTCGGCCCGGCGGGAGCGGCGGGCCGCCCGCTCAGGCCGACCGCCCGCAGGCGGTCAGCACGCAGGTCGCCGCGTCGAGCAGGGTCTTCTCGACCATCTCGTCGGTCGCGCCGGGCGCCAGTTCCGACGACAGCAGCGCGACCCCGAGCACCTCGATGGCGGCGGCCGCGCGCAGCATCGCCTCCTGGTCCGGGTCGGGACCGGCCAGCCAGGTGCGCAGTTCCCTGGTCGGCTCCATCAGATCGGGATAGCGATCGGCGATGGCGTTGACGATCGCCGCCGTATCGCGCACACACAGCGCGCCTGCGGCGCGGTGCCGGATCATCCCGCGCAGATAGGTGCGCAGCACCGCGCGGATGCCCTCGTCGTCGTAGGGCACGGCGTCGATGTCGGTGACGATGTCGCGCATGTGGTCGATGATCGGATCGATGATCGCCAGGAGCAGATCCAGCTTCGACGCGTAGTGGTAGTACAGCGACGCCTTTGTGATCCCCACCATATCGGCGACCTCGCGCAGGCTCGTCTGCTCGAATCCCTTGGCGGCGAACAGCTGCACCGCGGCGTCGCGAATAGCCTGCTTGGTGCCTCCACCTGCGGAAACGGCGTCGACGGTGTCTCGGGGAGCCATGTATTCAATCCTCCCATCACTGCGCGTGACTCACTGGGCGCCCCCGAAATTGAGGTTGCCTCTCCACTTACTGAATCGGTAGTCTACCTACCGCACGGTAGGCAGAAAACGACGATGTGGAGGCGGGTCGTCAGGGGAGACCCGCATGTGCTGTCTACGAGCCTGATCCCACCCGAGTTCTTCGCGCTAGGAGCACCCTCGTGTCCGTATACCTGTACAGATGGGGAAAGTTCGCTTTCCGCCGTAAATGGATCGTGCTACCGGTCTGGTTGTTGCTGTTCCTGCTGCTCGGTGGCGTCGGCGCCGCCTTGAGCAAGCCGATGACCAACGACTTCAGCATGCCCTCGCTGCCCTCGGCTCGTGCGAACGAGATCCTCGACAAGCACTTCCCCGGCATGTCCGAGCAGTTCAAGTTCGACGCCGTGTCCGGCACCTACGTGATCGGCGCCCCGGAGGGCCAGAAGCTCACCGACCCGGCCAACCGCGCCGCCGTCGACGCGCTCATCACCAAGCTCGGTGAGCTGCCGATCGTCGATCACGCGAAGCCGCTGATGAGCCCCATCGAGATGACCGACAAGATGGGCTGCCTCGCCACCCCGGACCCGTCGCAGTGCTCGGGCGCGCCGCTCAACGTGCTCAGCTCGACGGCGCCGGAGAGCGTCGCGGTGCTGACCGTGCCGTTCAACATCAAGGGCGTCACCGACGTCACCGACGTCGAACGCGACGCCGCCTACGAGGTCGCGGCCGAAGCCCGCAACGCCGGCCTGACGGTCGAGCTCAGCGGTTCCATCGCGATGGAGCAGGAGCAGCCGAGCGGCAAGTCCGAGCTGATCGGCATGGGTGTCGCGCTGGTCGTGATGGTGGTCGCCTTCGGCGCCATCGTCGCCGCCGTCGTCCCGATCGTCACCGCCATCGTCGGCCTCGGCGCGGCCACCTCGCTGATCATGCTCGGTACCTCGGTGATCGAGGTCCCCAGCTTCACCACCTTCCTCGCCTCGATGATCGGTATCGCGCTGTCGATCGACTACGCGCTGTTCATCGTCTCCCGCTACAAGCACGAACTGGCCGTGCGTGACTCGGCCGAGGAAGCCGCCGGTACCGCGCTCGGCACCGCCGGTTCGGCCGTCGTGTTCGCCGGTCTGACCGTCATCATCGCGCTCGGCGCGCTGAGCATCGTCGGCGTGCAGTTCCTGACCTTCATGGGTCTGGGTGGCGCCATCGCCGCCGGCTTCGCCGTGCTCACCGCGATCACCCTGATGCCCGCGCTGATGGGCGCCTTCGGCAAGACCCTGTTCAAACCGAAGCTGCCGCTGGTCGCCCAGAACGATCCCGAGGACGAGAACTCGGTCACCAACGGCCAGCGCTTCGCCCGCCTGATCGGCAAGGCCCCGTGGGTCGCGCTGATCCTGTCGGTGGTCGTGCTCGGCGCGCTCGCCGCGCCCGCCGCGGGCCTGAACCTGGGTCTGCCCGGCGAGGACTCGGCCCCGAAGACCTCCACCGTCCGCAAGGCCTACGAACTGCGCACGGAGGGCTTCGGCGAGGGCAGCAACGGCGTGCTGATGGTCGTCACCGACCTGAGCGCGGTGCCGGAGAACCAGCGTGAGGCCGCGGTCGGCGCGCTGCGCGACAAGCTCGCCTCCTACGACGGCATGGACTACGTGACCGAGCCGCAGTGGAGCGAGAACAAGCAGGGCGCCATGCTCAACGGCGTGCCGAAGTCCGGCCCGAACAACCAGGCCACCAAGGATCTGGTCGCCGAGGCGCGCGGCGCCGAAGCCGACCTGAAGGCGCAGTTCGGCATGGAGTACGGCATCACCGGCACCACCGCCATCTACGCCGATGTCGACCACGTGCTGCTCAGCAAGATCGTGCCGTACCTGGCGATCGTCGCCGGTGCCGCGTTCGTCCTGCTGATCCTGGTGTTCCGCTCGATCCTGGTCCCGCTCACCGCGGCCCTCGGCTTCCTGCTCTCGATGGCGGCCACCTTCGGCGCCACCGTGCTGATCTTCCAGCAGGGCAAGCTCGGCCTGATCGAGGACCCGCAGCCGCTGGTCAGCTTCCTGCCGATCATGCTGATCGGCCTGGTGTTCGGTCTGGCGATGGACTACCAGGTGTTCCTGGTGACCCGCATGCGCGAGGAATTCGTGCACGGCAAGTCGCCCAAGGACGCGATGGTCTCCGGCTACCACCACGGCGCCCGGGTCGTGACCTCGGCGGCGATCATCATGATCTCGGTGTTCGGCTCGTTCATCCTGGAAACCGACGTCACCGCGAAGTCGTTCGGCTTCGCGCTGGCCGCCGGTGTCGCGATCGACGCCTTCATCGTCCGCATGGTCGTGGTGCCCGCGCTGCTGGTCATCATGGGCAAGTGGTCGTGGTGGATCCCGAAGTGGCTCGACCGCATCCTGCCCGACATCGACGTCGAGGGTTCGAAGCTCGAACAGCTCCGCAACCAGGGCGCCGAGACGGTGAAGCACCCGCTTCCGGTCTCCTGACCCGCTCGAATCGGACGACCCCGCGATCCATCCCGGATCGCGGGGTCGTCCTGCTTTTTCGCCCGTCGCGCCTGGCACGTTGCTTGATATCGCGGTGGCCTGGCACCAGACTCGGACTGGTTAGACCCGGCTCTACCTCCCGCTCCGCACCGATCACCGCGAGGAGAAAACCGTGTCCGTCTATCTGTACCGGTGGGGCAAGCTGGCCTTTCGCCGCAAATGGATCGTGCTACCCGTCTGGCTGGTCTGTTTCCTGATCCTCGGCGCCCTCGGCGCCCAGCTCCAGAAACCGATGACCGACGACTTCAGCATGCCCAACCTGCCGTCGGAACGGGCGACCGAGATCCTCGACAAACACTTCCCCGGCATGTCGGAGGCCTTCGCCTTCGACGCCGTGACCGGCACCTACGTGATCGGCGCGCCCGCCGGGCAGAAACTCACCGACCCGGCCAACCGGCAGGCGATCGATGCGCTGATCGGCCGGCTCGATCAGCTCGGCATCGTCGACCACAGCAAGCCGATCCCGAATCCGATCGCGATGACCGAGGAGATGGGTTGCCTCGGCCCCGAGCCCGACCCGTCGACCTGCAGCGGCGCGCCGCTGAACGTGCTGAACAAGACCGCCCCCGACACCGTCGCGTATTTCAGCGTCCCGTTCACGATCAAGGAATTCGCCGACATCACCGCCGCCGACCGCGACGCCGCCTACGCCGTCGGTGACGCCGCCCGCGCGGCCGGGCTGACGGTCGAGATCAGCGGCACCATCGCGATGGAACAGGAGATGCCGAGCGGCAAGTCCGAGCTGATCGGCATGCTGGTGGCCCTGGTGGTGATGGTCGTCGCGTTCGGCGCGATCGTCGCCGCGTTCGTCCCGATCATCACCGCGATCGTCGGCCTCGGCGCGGCCACCTCGCTGATCTTCCTGTCCACCTCGGTGCTCTCGATTCCCAGCTTCACCACGTTCCTGGCCTCGATGATCGGCATCGCGCTCTCGATCGACTACGCGCTGTTCATCGTGTCCAGGTACAAACACGAACTGGCGGTGCAGGATTCGGCGGAGGAAGCGGCCGGTACGGCGCTGGGCACGGCGGGCTCGGCGGTGGTGTTCGCCGGGCTCACCGTCATCATCGCGCTGGTCGGGCTGAGCATCGTCGGCGTGCGGTTCCTGACCTTCATGGGCCTGGGCGGCGCGGTCGCGGCCGCGTTCGCGGTCCTCACCGCGATCACGCTGATGCCCGCCCTGCTCGGCGCGTTCGGCAAGACGCTGTTCAAACCGAAGCTGCCGCTGATCGCCCAGCACGATCCCGAGGACGACAGCATCGTCACCAACGGCACCCGGGTGGCCAGGGTCATCGCGAAGTGGCCCGCCGTGACGATGGTGCTGGCCATCGTGGTGCTCGGGCTGCTGGCCGCGCCGGCGATCAACCTGAACCTCGGCCTGCCCGGCGAGGACAGCCTGCCCAAGTCGACCACCGTCCGTAAGGCCTACGACCTGCGTACCGAGGGCTTCGGCGAGGGCAGCAACGGCATCCTGCAGATCGCCGTCGACCTGTCCGACACCCCCGTCGACCAGCGCGAGGCCGCGCTGCTCGCCCTGCGCGAGCAGCTCCAGTCCTACCCGGACATGGAATTGGTCACCGAGCCGCAGCTGAGCCAGGACGGCGCCGGCGCGCTGATCAACGGCATCCCCAAGTCCGGCCCCAACGCCCAGACCACCAAGGACCTGGTGCAATCGGCGCGCGACGCCGAACCGGGGCTGCACGACCAGTACAAGATGTCCTACGGCATCACCGGGACAACGGCCATCTACGCCGATATCGACCACGTGCTGCTCAGCAAGATCGTCCCCTACATGGCGATCGTGGCGGGCGCGGCGTTCATCCTGCTGATCCTGGTGTTCCGCTCGATCCTGGTCCCGCTGACGGCCGCGCTCGGCTTCCTGCTCTCCATGGCGGCCACCTTCGGCGCCACCGTGCTGATCTTCCAGGAGGGCGAGCTGGGCCTCATCCAGGACCCGCATCCCCTGGTCAGCTTCCTGCCGATCATGTTGATCGGCTTGGTGTTCGGCTTGGCCATGGACTACCAGGTGTTCCTGGTGACCCGCATGCGCGAGGAGTACGTGCACGGCGCCGATCCCACCGATGCCGTGGTCAAGGGCTATCACCACGGCGCGCGCGTGGTCACCTCGGCGGCGATCATCATGATCTCGGTCTTCGGCTCGTTCCTGCTCGAGTCCGACGTCACCGCCAAGTCGATGGGCTTCGCGCTCGCCGCCGGCGTCGCCCTCGACGCCTTCGTCGTCCGCATGGTGCTCATCCCCGCGCTGCTGGTACTGCTCGGCAAGTGGGCGTGGTGGCTGCCGAAGTGGCTGGACAAGATCGTCCCCGACATCGACGTCGAGGGCGCTCGCCTGCGCGAACTACAGCAGCAGGAGAAGACCCCCGTCCCCGCGCACACCTAGCCGGGCTACTGGCTCGGCTGCGGTACCTCGCACTGGCTGACCCGCGGGTTCAGGCCGATGTAGTTGGCCGGACCCGCGGCGGCGGTCACCGCGATCGTCGCCCAGTCGGAGCACTCCTTGGGCAGCTGGGCGAAGTAGTGTCGCTGGCCCGCGGCGAGCAGCCCGACGGCTACCCAGCCCAGCACGACCAGAACCATGAGCTTCCCCCCGAGCCCGATCCCGGACTTCGCGGGTGGCGGCTGTCGCCCGCGCATAAGACATCGTTCCTTCCCGGATTTCGGTACTACCAGTCTATTACGTGCGACCCCGGCGGGCGGGGCCGTACCGCGTGAACAACCGACGAAAAAAGAGCCCCTCACCTGGCATATCAGGTGAGGGGCTCCGTGGCGGTGGCGGAGGGATTTGAACCCTCGGACGGGGGTTACCCGTCACACGCTTTCGAGGCGTGCTCCTTAGGCCGCTCGGACACGCCACCGCCGACTACGATACCGGAGGGGGTGCCGGATCGTTAAATCGGCTGGTCAGCGCTGAGTTCGGAAGAAATCGTCGAGGAGCGCCACGCACTCCGGCTCGAGGATGCCGCCGCGCACCTCCGGGCGATGATTGAGCCTGCGGTCGCGCACGACGTCCCAGAGCGAGCCGACGGCGCCGGTCTTGGGTTCCCAGGCGCCGAACACCACCTTGCCGACCCTGGCCAGCACCAGCGCGCCCGCGCACATCGTGCACGGTTCCAGGGTGACGGCGAGCGTCGCGCCCTCGAGCCGCCAGCCGTCGCCGTGCACGGCGGCCGCGGCCCGCAGCGCGAGGACCTCGGCGTGCGCGGTCGGATCGCCGAGGGCTTCCCTGGCATTGGTCGCGCGCGCGAGTTCACGTCCGTCGGCGTCGAAGACGACGGCGCCGACCGGCACATCGCGCGGGTCGGCGGCGGCGGCGGCCGCGATCGCGGCGCGCACCATGTCCTCGTCGGTCACTGCCTCGACGGTCACCGAGGCAGTTTGTCCAGGACCGCCGCGAATTCGGTGGCGAAGCCGAGCCGCTGGGCGATCATGCCGAGCTGCTCGTCGGGATAGAGGTCGGTCTCGGCGAGGATCACGCTGAGCACGGGCTCGGGCAGGCCTAGGTCGGCCAGCACGCCGAGGTCGCCCTCCTCCCACGGCTCGACGTCGTCGAGGTCGTCGGGGTCGATGTCGGGGATCTCGACGTTGAGCGCGTCGAGGACGTCGGCGGCGATGTCGTAGTCGATCGCCGCGGTCGCGTCCGAGACGAGGAGGCGGGTGCCGCTCGGCGCGGGGCGCAACACGATGAAGAACTCGTCATCGACGTCGAGCAGCCCGAATACCGCCCCCGAGCTGCGCAATGCCTTCAATTCGGTCTCCGCGACCGACAGGTCGAGGAGCGCGTCGTGGCTGAGCGGACTGCATCGCCACGTGCCTTCTTCGCGGACCACCGCCACTGCGAACCCTTCGACGTCGAAGTCGTCGTCCGACGTCGCCCTGTTCGTGCCCGAGCGCTGTGCTGCCATGGACCAAACGGTAGTCTGTCCCGCCCGTAATGATGAACTCGTGTGCCAATCTGTTCCGATGACCCTCGACCAGCGTGCTGCTGTCTGCGTCCTCGGAACCGGTTTGATCGGCGGCTCACTGCTGCGCGCCGCGGTCGCGGCGGGGTACCCGGCGTTCGGCTACAACCGCTCGGACTCGGGTGCCCAGGCGGCGCGTCGCGACGGTTTCGACGTGTCGACCGACCTGTCCGCGGTGCTGCGCCGGGCCGCCGCCGAGGACGCGTTGCTGGTGGTCGCGGTGCCGATGCCCGCGGTCGAGCAGCTGCTGGCCGAGATCGCCGCGCTCGCCCCCGGCTGCCCGGTGACCGATGTGGTGAGCATCAAGCGACCGGTGGCCGACGCGGTGCGCAAGCACGGGCTGGAAGCCAATTTCGTCGGCGGGCATCCCATGGCCGGGACCTCCGAATCGGGCTGGGCGGCAACCGATCCCGACCTGTTCCGCGATGCGGTGTGGGCGGTCGGGGTCGACGAGGGCACGCGGGTAGAGCCGTGGGTGCGGGTGACCCGGCTGGCGCTGGACTGCGGTTCGGTGGTGGTTCCGGTGGTCGCCGACGAGCACGATCAGGCCGTCGCGCGGATCTCGCATCTGCCACACGTCCTGGCCGAGGCGCTGGCGGCGGCGGGGGCCGACGGCGGTGCGCTCGCGCTCGGCTTGGCCGCGGGCTCCTTCCGGGATGGCACTCGCGTCGCCGGTACCGCACCCGACCTGGTGCGCGCCATCTGCGAACCGAACGCCGCCGCGCTCGGACAGGTGCTCGACGAGACCATCGCCGCGCTGGTCACCGCGCGAGACGCGTTGCGGGCGGACGGCACCCTCGGCGACGTTGTCGAGGCGGGTTACCGCGGCCGCACCGCGTACGAGGAGCGCACGCGCTGGGAGATCACCGGGATCGTCCCCGGCGCGGACGGCTGGCTCGACGAGCTGCACCGGGCCGGACAGCGTGGCGGGGTGCTGCGCGCACTGTGAACCCGGCCGAGCGCGCTGTCATCCGCGCCGGGCGGTGGAAGTCGGCGCCGCACCGGCCGACTCGGCGTCACGCCCGTTCGGCCAGCCCCGGGTAGTCGAGCACGAAACCCTCCGGATCGACCGTCAGCGTCGCGCTGGAGACCGGGGACAGCACATTGATGCCGTCGGCGGCGCTCGAGTAGGTGAGCTCGGCCTCCTGCACCAGCAGATCGGGCAGGCGCACGTAGACGACCGGCACCTGCACGTCACCCACCGCGTTCTGCAGGCCGAACCGGCGGATCGGCAGCGTATTGAAGAACGGGCTCAGCACCACGTCGACATCGAGCGCGCCGGCGAAGGTGGAGCGCACGTGGCTACCGCCCGCGTCGACGAGCCAGTAGTCCTCCTCGTCCCGGGAGATGGACGCGTGCCGTTCCCCGGCGGCGGTGGTGGTGCGCAGCGACAACCGCCGCGTCGCGCCCGCCTCGTCGGTGACCAGGTCGTAGGACGCGCTGAACGCCGGGTGCTCGTCACACGCGCTGCCGATCATCCGGCCCGCCGCCCTGATCCGGTTGCCGTTGAGGGTCACGCGGACCGATTCCATCCGCGTGTTGTCGTGGGAACGCCAGGTGAGCACCGCGGGCCACCGGGAGGCCGGTCTGTTCTCGGTGGGGCCTGCGGCCGGGCCCGGGGCTGGGGTCGTCACCTCTCTACGGTAAGCGACACCAGCCCCGCTGCTGTACAACACGGTGGCATCAGACCAGCGAATCCCGCCAGGCGGCGTGCAGTCCGGCGAAGCGGCCCTGTCCGGCGATGAGCTCGGCGGGTGAGCCGTCCTCGACGACGCGGCCCGCGTCGAGCACCAGCACCCGATCGGCAATGGCCACCGTGGACAACCGATGCGCGATGATCACCGCGGTGCGCTCGCGCAGCAGCGTCTCCAGCGCGTGCTGGACCAGCCGCTCGCCGGGGATGTCCAGGCTCGAGGTCGCCTCGTCCAGCACGATCACCGCGGGGTCAGCCAGGAACACCCGGGCGAACGCGACCAGCTGCCGCTGACCGGCCGAGAGCCTGCCGCCCCTGGTGCGCACATCGGTCGCGTACCCGTCGGGCAGCGACCGGACGAACGCGTCCAGGCCGACCGCCCGCGCGGCCGCCGTGACCTCGGCATCGGTCGCGTCCGGCCTGCCGAGGCGGATGTTGTCGGCGATGGTTCCGGAGAACAGGTACGCCTCCTGGGTGACCATGACGACGTGCCTGCGCAGCTCGGCGTCGGCCAGCCTGCGCAGATCGACACCGTCCAGGGTGACCACGCCGCCGCTCGGGTCGTAGAACCGGGTGAGCAGCTTGGCCAGCGTCGACTTGCCCGCGCCGGTGGCACCGACCAGGGCCACCACCTGCCCGGCCGGGATGGCCAGGTCGAACTCCGGCAGCACCGGCGACTCGGCCGTGTAGCCGAACCAGACCCCATCCATCCGCACCGCACCGGTCGCCCGGTCCAGCGCGATCGGATCGCCGGGTTCGGCGACCGCGGGCTCCTCCTCGAGCACCCCGGAGATCTTCTCCAGCGCCGCCGCGGCGGACTGGTAGGAGTTGAACACCTGGGCGAGTTCGTCGAGCGGGCCGTAGAACTGGTCGAGGTAGAGCAGGTACGCGGCGAGCACGCCGATCGCCAGATTGCCCTCCATCACCTGCCAGGCGCCGACCAGCAGCACGATCACCGTGGTCACCTTGCCGATGAAGTTGGACAGGCCGACGTAGTCGCCCATGCCGCGGATCGCGGTGGTGGTCGCCCGCTGGTACTCGTCGTCCTCGCCGCCGAGGACCTCCTGGTTGCGATCCTCGCGACGGAACGCTTGCACCGCGCGCATGCCGCTCATCGACTCGACGAACTGCACGACGACCCGCGCGATCGCGCCGCGCGTGCGCCGGTAGCCCGCGCGCTGCCGCCGCTGCGCCCACCGGGTCACCAGGACCAGCGGCACGAAGCCGAGCAGCACGATCGAGGCCAGCATCGGATCCAGCCACACCAGCAGCACCGCGATGGTGACCACCGAGAGCACCGCGCTGAACGCCTGGTTGAGCGCGCCCTCCAGCAGTTCCTGGAGGGTCTCGATATCGCTGGTGAGCCGGGTGACGACCTTGCCCGAGGTGTACTTCTCGTGGAACGACACGCTCAGCCGCTGGGTGTGCCGGAACGCGCGCACCCGCAGGTCGAACAGCACCCGCTGGCTCAGCGAACCGGAGGCCCGCAGGAAGAGGTACGTGGTCAGGCCGGCGAGCACGGTGACCGCGACGAACCCGGCCACCGTGGCCAGCATCGGCGTCCAATTGCCCTGCCTGCCCTGGCTGATGCCGTGATCGAGGCCGTAGGCGATGAACAGCGGCATCGACACCTTGGCCGCGTTGTCGAGCAGGATCAGCACGAAGGTGAGCACCGCCTGCTTGCGGTAGGGCCGCACCAGGTCCAGCAGCAGCCGCCGGGATCGCCCGGCCAGCACCAGGTTTCCGGTGCCGGTGACGGCGTCGTCCTCCTTGGCGATGCCGCGCCAGTCCGCCGCCCGATCGGTCTGCTCGGGCGGGGTCTGGATCACGGTGTCGGTGGTCATGATTCACCTCCCATCAGTTCGCGGTAGCGGCTGTTGGTGCGCAGCAGCTTCTCGTGGCTGCCCTCGGCGACGATCCGGCCGTCGGCCAGCAGGGCGACGCGGTCGGCCAGCGCCGCCGTCGACGGCCGGTGCGCGACCAGCAGCGTGGTGGCGCCCGCGAGCACCGTGCGCAGCCGATCCTGCACGCGCTCTTCGGTTTCCACGTCCAGCGCCGAGAGCGGATCATCGAGCACCATGATCCGGCCCTGCTCGGCCGCGGCCTCGCCGATCAGCACCGCCCTGGCCAGCGCGAGCCGCTGCCGCTGACCACCGGACAGGCTCATGCCCTGCTCACCGATCCTGGTGTCCAGGCCCCAGGGCAGCGCGTCGACGAACTCGCTCGCCTGGGCGATATCGAGGGCCTGGCGCACATCGGCGTCGGTGGCGCGCGGATCGCCCAGCGCCACGTTCTCGCGCACGCTGGCCGAGAACAGCACCGGCTCCTCGAACGCCACCGTCACCACCCGGCGCAGGTCGGCCAGGCGCAGGGTCGAGATGTCGACGCCGTCGATGGTGATGCTGCCGCCGTCGACGTCGTAGAGGCGCGGGATCAGTTCGAGCAGGGCGGTCTTGCCGCTGCCCGTCGCGCCGACGAGCGCGACCGTCTCCCCCGGCCGGACGCGCAGCGAGATGTCTTCCAGCACCGCCTTGTCCGCGCCGTCGGCCCCGGTCGGGTAGGCGAAGCGCACCTGGTCGATGACCAGCTCGCCGCGCAGCCCCTCGGGCAGATTCACCGGCCGGGCCGGGTCGGTGATGTCGAGCGGGGTGTCGATGATCTCCCAGTACCGGTCGGCGGCGGTGCGCGCCTCGAACAGCTCCGAAAGCAGGAAGCCCAGCCAGATGATCGGCCACTGCAGGAAGGTCGCCAGCGTGATGCTCGCGATCAGGGTGCCCATCGTCATCGAGCCGTGCACCACCGAGTACCCACCGACACCGAGCGACACGGCGATCGCGACCGTCGGCAGGGTGACCAGCGCGGCCCACAGGGTCGCGTCCAGGCGCACCTTCTCCAGCTCGGTCTTCTGGAGCTCGCGCGAGAGCGCGGTGAAGCGGGCGCCGAAGAACCCGCCGCGGCCGAGCGCCTTGAGCACGCGCACGCCCTGCGCGGATTCCTGGGCGATGGTCGCCAGGTCACCGGACTGGTCCTGCGAGCGCCGCGAGGCCACCTCGAACCGGCGCACGAAGCGCACGCAGAACAGCGTCAGCGGCAGCGAGATCACCGTGAAGATCAGTCCCACTTGCCAGTTCATCGCGAACAGCGCGATCAACCCGATCGGCAGCAGGATGCTGTTGACGATGAGGAACGGTCCGGCGAACGCGACGAAGCGCCGCAGCACCGACAGATCGTCGATGGCGCGCGAGAGCAGCTGACCCGATTGCCAACCGTCGTGGCGCCCGATCGAGAGCGCCTGGAGCTGGGCGAAAAGCTTGGCCCGCATCCGGATCTCGAACAGCGTCGACGGCTTGGACACCAGCCAGCGCCTGCCCCACATGCCGAAGGACTCGAGCCCGCCGAGGACGAAGATCAGCGCGACGGGCAGCAGCAGCCCGACGAAATCGCGCCGCGCGATCGGCCCGTCGATGACCCGGGCGATCACCAGCGGGATCGCGATGGCGGTGCTGGAGGTGACGATCGCGAGCACATTGGCCGCGATCAGCGGCACCCGGTAGGGCCGCAGGTACGGCAGAAATCGGCGCAGCGACCGCAATCTACCGCTCGGCGACGGCGACGGCCGCCCCGATCTGTCGGCCTCCGATTCGGTGGCCGCCAGCTCCAAAGTGACAGACAAGACTCTCCCCCTTGATGTCCGGTTGGATGGTTGGTTTCCGGAACGGACGCCTGGTGATGTTCGCACCAGGGTCCGACAAGTCGGCCTATCAAGAGTGGCACCGGAGCACCGTCGCGAGCCACTGATTTTCCGCCGGAGCTCGCGCTTCGCCCGGCCCGATACAATGCGCCGCAGGCGCGAGCACGGGTCGTCGGACGGCGAGCCCGCCAGACACAGGGAGGGTCGTTGACGCGGATGGTCGGGCTGTTCGCCGGGATCGGCGGGCTCGAACTCGGCCTCGGCAGCAACGGCTGGTCGACCGAGTTGCTCTGTGAGATCGATCCCGGCGCGCAGGGCGTGCTCGCGGCGCGCTTCCCCGACACTCCCCTGCACGGCGACATCACCCGGCTGCGTTCCCTGCCCGCCCGCACCGAACTGGTCGCCGCGGGGTTCCCGTGCCAGGACCTCTCGCAGGCCGGGCGCACCGCGGGCATCACCGGCCGCCGGTCCGGCCTGGTCGACGAGGTGTTCCGGCTGGTCCGGCGGCAACGCGGACCGCGCTGGCTGCTGATCGAGAACGTCCCGTTCATGCTGCAACTGGGCCGGGGCGCGGCGATGCGCCACATCACCGCCGCGCTGGAGGAGCTCGGCTACACCTGGGCCTATCGCGTCGTCGACGGCCGCGCGTTCGGGTTGCCGCAGCGGCGTCAGCGGGTGCTGATGCTGGCCTCGCGCACCGAGGATCCGCGCGAGGTGCTCTTCGGCGACGACGCCGGCCCGCGCGAATACGGGGACCCCGACCGCGATCCGTGCGGCTTCTACTGGACCGAGGGCGTGCGCGGTCTCGGCTGGGCGGTGAACGCCGTGCCGACGCTCAAGGGTGGTTCGGGTCTGGGCATCGCGAGTCCGCCCGCGGTGCGGCTGCCCGCGGGCGAGATCGTCACGCCGGGCATCGTCGACGGCGAGCGGTTGCAGGGCTTCGACGCCGACTGGACCGCGCCCGCGCTCGACGTGCCGGGCGTGCGGCAGGGACATCGCTGGAAGCTGGTGGGCAACGCGGTCAGCGTGCGGATGGCGAACTGGGTCGGTCAGCGGCTGGCCGCGCCCTCGGAGCCGCTGACCGTCGGGGAACCGCTGCGGCCCGGCGCACCGTGGCCGACCGCGGCGTGGGGCCGGGCCGGGGTCGTGCACCGGGTTCCGCTGTCGACGTGGCCGGTGCACGAACCATACGAGGACCTCAAGAACTTCCTCACCGAGCCCCGGCTCCTGTCGCCGCGCGCGACGGCCGGTTTCCTGCGCCGTACCGAGATGGGCAACCTGCGCTTCCCGCCCGGCTTCCTCGACGACGTGCGCGATCACCTCGACCGGATGGGCGGCTGGGCGGCATGACCGGGCGGCGCGCGCGGCCCGGGGACGATCCCGCCGCGCCGGCGCCTGCCGGGAAACCGGTCACCGACGCGGCGACCAGTGCCCGCATGTCGCGCCAGCGGCGCGCGAACACCGCGCCGGAACTGGCCTTACGCCGCGAACTGCATCGCGCGGGACTGCGCTATTTCGTCGACCGCCCGCCGATCAAGGGCCAGCGGCGGCGCGCCGATGTGGTGTTCCCGCGCCTGCGGGTCGCCGTCTACGTGGACGGCTGCTTCTGGCATCGGTGCCCGGTCCACGCGACCGATCCGAAGAACAATGCCCAGTGGTGGGCCGACAAATTGGCGGGCAATGTGGCGCGTGATCGCGCCACCGACGCCGCGCTGCGGGCGGCGGGCTGGCAGGTCGTGCGGGTGTGGGAACACGAGGATCCGCACGTCGCGGCCCAGCGGATCTCTGCCTTGATCCGCGAGCGCTCGCGGCGCTGAACTACCAGGTCAGCGGCGACGTGGGTCGCTGTGCACGCGCACCCGGACCAGCGATCGCGGCGCGTTGGCCGCGGCGAAACCGGAGACAGCCATCGCCAGGAACATGGCAAAACCTGCCAGCGCTATCACGTAGCTCATGGAAATCCTCCTGGTTGGTTACGACACCCACCCTGCCCGGTGAACCTGACAACAACCTGTGCGCGCTGTGATGAAACCACGTGCGCGGCGTGCGACGCGCCCGATCGAGTGGATGAACCAGGCGGTTTGTCCGGGGCAGCACAATGGTCGATGTGCCCGAGTCCACCCGGATACCCCGCGGCTACCCGCTGCTGATCGCCCTGGCGATCGCGGTCGCCGGACTCTGCTATTCGTCCTGGGTGCTGGAGTTCTTCCTGCCGATCGACGCCGATCCGGTCAACTCCTTCCTCAGCGAACTCGACGCGGAAGGCAAGCCCTACCGGGAGGTGTTCGCCACCGCGGACAAGCTGGTCGGCCTGCTGCTGATCCCCGCCGCGATCGGCGGTCTGCTGGTCTTCCACCGGCGCAGGCTGACCACCGTCGGCTGGGTGGCGCTGCTGTGCTTCGGCGCGGCGACGATCGCCGACGCCATGCTCCCGCTGCGCGACTGCGACCCGTCGGTCAGCGCGTGCGGTGGCAACAGCGAGCTGTTCCCGCAGCTGCATCAGCCGCACGCGCTGACCAGTTCCCTGGCGGTCACCTCGATCGCGGTGGCGGCGGTCGCGTTCAGTGCCGCCGCCTACCGCTATCACCGCTGGCGGATCCTGCGCGAGTTCGGCGTGGTCGTGCTCGTCGTCGGCTCGGTGGCGACCGTCTGGATGCTGATCGCCGACAACCTGTCCGGCTCCTACGCCCTCGGCATCGCCCAGCGCATCCAGGTCGGGTCGATGTCGCTGTGGCTGGTGGCGCTGGCCGCCGCCGTCCTCGTCGAGGCCCGCGAGTGGACTAGCTGACCGAGATCCGCACCGTGTAGCCGTCGACCTTCGCGGGCAGCTTGGTGGTGTCGACCGCGAGCACCTCACCGGTGTCCTGGACACCGTTGGGCAGCGTCTTGGGCTTCAGGCCGAACGGCGGCTGCTCCCCCTGACTGGCGGCCAGGCCGAAGTCGCTGTCGTTGGCGATGTAGATCGTCTTGCCGCCGTCGGTGGTGGCGATGCCCTCGATCTTGTCGTGGCCGAAGAACCGGCCCTTCTCATCCAGCCCGGCGACCAGGGCCGACAGGTCCAGATTGCTCTTCTTGGCGACCGGGGTGATGCCTGCCTTGGTCAGCGCGGCGACCGCGTCGGTGGTCGGGGTGACGCCGACGAAGGTCTCCAGCGGCTTGCCGTCGATCAGCAGGCCGCCCTTGTCCGCGTCATAGGTCGCGCCGGAAACCGTCGACTGCGGGCCGACATCGGTGGCGCCGGCGATATCGATGGTCCAGATCTTCTTGTCCGCCTTGGGGGCCAGGTTGCCGTCGCGCTCGTCGACCAGGAAGGTGGTCGGGCTCAGCGCGGTGATCTCCGAGACGGCGACCTTGGTCTGCTTCGGGTTCTCCAGCGGGTACAGGAATTCCTTCTGCGCCTTGGTCTTCAGATCGACGGTGACGATCCGCGCGAACGGCACCTCCTTGGCCGAACCGCTCAGGCCGGGGGTGTTGAGCGCGCTCTGCACGACGCCGACGAGGGTGCTGCCGTCGGGCGTGATGGTCAGGCCCTCCATGCCCTGGTTGGGCGTGCGCAGGGCGATCTCCTTCGGCAGCCCGCTGCCGGGCGCGAGCCGCTCGAGCTCGGTGCCCTTGGCGTCGAAATGCACCAGGAACGGGCCGTATTCGTCGGAGACCCAGAAGGTGCCGTCCGCGAGCGCGACCAAGCCCTCGGGGTCGAGGCCGTGGTCGGTGGGCGGCAGGACGGTGCCCTGCAGGTCCTTGATGGTCTCGCCGGTACTGGCGGAGATGTCGACCTGACCGTTGAACGGCACGCCCGACTTGCTGCGCAGCTCGATGGTCGACTGGAGCACCGCCCGGTTGTCGACCAGCTTGAACCGGCCGATCTTGGGCACGAATGCCGGGGTGGGCGAGAGCTTTTCGTTCTTCGCCGGGCCGTCCACATTCGGGCCGCGGTCGGTCAGACCGTAGAACTCGTCGGTGCTGCCCGGCACCGCGGTCCACGCCGAACCGAAGCCGCTGCCCTGCACCGTGGCGCCGCCGTACTCGCCGAGCACCGGAATGTCGGTGGTGTACAGCCGAACCGCGTCGGTGGTGGTGATCTTGAACTGGTCGAGGCCCTGGAAACCCGCGATCGGGGTGTAGACGTAGGAGCCGTCGGTGCGACGGGCCAGGTGGCCGTGCTCGGGTTCCAGATCCACCCCGAGCACCGCGCTCCCGCCGGACTTGGCGACCAGCTCGTCGAGCGTGATGACCACCGACTGGTCCTTGCCCACCGTGAAGTCGGCGTCGGACCCGGGCGTGGAGCAGCCCGCGGTGACGGCGGCCGCGCACAGGGCGGCGGTGAGCGGGAGGAGGCGGATACCTGGACGTGCGTTCATCTGCCATGCGTACCGCGTCGAGCCGACCGGCAGCCGACCGGCAAATGAATTGTCATCCACCAGGCGGTGGATCATTCTGGCTGCCATGACCACAACTCGGGTGAACATCTCTTCCGCCTCCGATTTCGAAGATGTCGTCGGTTACTCGCGGGCCGTGCGCGTCGGCGACCACGTCGTGGTGAGCGGCACCACCGCCGCCGTGCCCGGTGGTGGCGCCGTCGGCGGCGACGACATCGGCGCGCAGACCACCGAGGTCCTCGCCCGCATCGCCACCGCGCTGGAACAGGCGGGCGCGAGCCTGCGGGATGTGGTGCGCACCCGCATCTTCGTCACCGATATCGCCCGCTGGTCCGAAGTCGCCGCCGCGCATTCGGCCGTCTTCGACACCATCCGCCCCGCCGCCTCGATGTACGAGGTGACCGCGCTGATCGCCCCCGAGCTCCTGATCGAGATCGAAGCCGACGCGATCGTCGCCGGCTGAATCGTGACACGCGGCGGTTCGCCGCCACGGTCGTCGAGCGCGAAATCTCCCCAGTTGTCCACAGGCTCAGGGTTATCCACAGGGGTCCCCGACACCGCGGTGAACGGCGGTGCGCGCGGATCCGGGCAACTACGCTCGGACCCGTGACCAGCGAAACGGCTACTCCCCTCGACCTGCTCACCCAGGTCGCCGCCTCCACCGCCCGCTTCGACGCGGCGATCGGCGCGCTCACCGACGCGCAGTTGAGCGAACCGTCCCGGCTCCCCGGCTGGACGCGCGGGCACGTCGTCGCGCACATGTCGCGCAATGCCGACAGTCTGCTGAACCTGCTGCTCTGGGCGCGCACCGGCATCGAGATCCCCCAGTACGCCAGTGTCGCGACCCGCGACGCCGACATCGAGGCGGGCGCGCCGCGGCACCTCGACGTCCAGCACGCCGACTTCACCGCCTCGGCGCATCGCTGGCAGGCCGTGGCCACCACGATGCCCGCCGCGGACTGGCAGGCCGTCGTCCGCAACCGGCAGGGCGGTTCGCTCACGGCCGACCAGGTTCCGTGGATGCGCCTGCGCGAGACCGAGATCCATCACGTCGATCTCGGCGTCGACTACACCCCCGCCGACTGGCCGGCGGCCTTCGTGGCCCGCCTGCTCCCCGAAGCCGTCGCCGACGTGTCCGCCAACCTGCTCCCCGACGCGACCCCCACCTTCGACCTCCAGGCCACCGACTCCGACTTCATCGCCACCGTCGGCCCCGGCCGCCCCCACCACACGGTCCTCGGCCCCTCCTCGGCCCTGCTCGCCTGGCTCCTCGGACGCTCCCCCGGCCACGACCTCACCGGCCCGCTCCCCCCACTGCCCGCCTGGAAGTAGCGGCCACACCCGAACACGAGAAAGGCCCCCAGCGAATGCTGGGGGCCTTTCTTTGTGCGCCCGAAGGGATTCGAACCCCTAACCTCTTGATCCGTAGTCAAGTGCTCTATCCGTTGAGCTACGGGCGCATGGTCTTCAGTTGTACCCGGCGAACCGGGTGTGGCGGAGGCGAGAGGATTTGAACCTCCGGTCCCCGTGAAGGGACAACTCATTAGCAGTGAGTCCCATTCGGCCGCTCTGGCACGCCTCCTGGAGCCTTCTCTTTCGAGGGCACCGGTCCTTGTCGAACCGCCGGGAATGAAGATTACACGAGCAGTTCATGTAGTCCAAAACGCCTGGTCAACTACCGTAAGTTGCTGTCGAACCAGTCGTAGATGCGGGTCTGGGAGTCGATCCGGATGGCGGTGGCGGCGTCGTCGTCCGGATCGGGGCGATCGGCGCGGTGGCTGAGGCCCGGATAGGTGATGGTGAGACTGGCCACATTCGCCCGGGCGGCCTCGTCGCGGAGCCGGTCGACCGCGTCGGGTGGGGTGGCCGGGTCGTCGGCGCCGAACAGGCCGAGCCACGGCGCCTGCAACGCGGCGGCGATCTCGACCAGGGCGGCGTCCTGGTCCGGGAGCGGATCGGTGATGCCGGGGGCGGCCACGCTCACCGCGGCGCCGATCGGGCGGGTGGTGGCGACCAGGAAGGCGGCGGTGCCCGCGGTGTCGAAGCCGAGCACGCCGATGGTGTCGGGGAAGACGCCGCGCCGGGTGAGCCAGTCGAAGCCGGCGTCGAAGTCGTCGAAGAGTTCGTCGCCGAAGACCTCGTTGACCTGCTCGTCGGCGATCCGGTCGAACAGATGCGGCGCGACGACGATCCAGCCCTCGAAGGCCAGGGACCGCATCAGATCGAGCAGCTGTGGCGAGAATTCCCTGGATTCGTGCAGGACCACGATGCCGCCGCGGGCGATGCGCTCCGGCTCGACGACCGTGATGGGCACAGCGGTGCGCGTGGCGACGGCTGCCGTTTCGGCGCCACCCGCCACGGCGGTGGGCTCCACCGACCTGAGTGGGGCGACATCGTCGTAGGTCCCCGACATAAACCCAGCGTAGGCGGCGAAACTGCGGTTGGGTAGGCCTGACCGGCGGCGGCGCGCATCGATATGACGTGTCACCGTAGGGTGGAGGCGTGACAGCGCACATCCGGCCCGACCTCGCGACGATCCCGGCCTACGTTCCCGGCAAGAACCACCCCGATGCGGTGAAGCTCGCGTCGAACGAGACGACCTTCGGGCCGCTGCCGAGCGCGGCGAAGGCGATCGCGGAATCGGCCGAGCAGGCCAACCGGTACCCGGACAACCAGGTCACCGAGCTGCGGGCCGCGCTGGCCGACTTCCTCGGCGTCACGGTCGCGAATGTGGCCGTCGGCTGCGGCAGCGTCGCGCTGTGCCAGGAGCTCGTGCAGATCACCTGTGACGCGCCGACCGACGAGGTGGTCTTCGCCTGGCGCTCGTTCGAGGCGTACCCGATCGTCACCCAGGTGGGCAATGCCACCGCCGTGCCGGTGCCGCTCGCCGCGGGCCACCTGCACGACCTGGACGCGATGGCCGACGCGGTCACCGAGCGCACCAAGCTGATCTTCGTCTGCAATCCGAACAACCCCACCGGCACCGCGCACGGGCGCGCGGAGCTGGAGCGGTTCCTGGACCGGGTGCCCGCGCACGTGCTCGTCGTGCTGGACGAGGCCTACTACGAGTACCTCCGGCTGACCCCGGAGAGCCGTCCCGACGGCGTCGAGATCGGGCGCACGCGGCCGAATGTGGTGGTGCTGCGGACCTTCTCGAAGGCCTACGGCCTGGCCGGCCTGCGCGTCGGCTACGCCGTCGGCGATCCCGAGGTGATCACCGCGCTGCTGAAGGTGCACATCCCGTTCAGCGTGAACCGGGTGGCGCAGGCGGCGGCGATCGCCTCGCTGGAGGCCCGTGGCGAACTCCTGGACCGGACCGATGTCCTGGTCGCGCAGCGCCACCAGGTGCGGGACGCGCTGCTGGCGGCCGGGTACGAGGTGCCGTCGAGCGAGGCCAACTTCGTCTGGCTGCCGCTGGGCGAGCGGACCACCGCCTTCGCCGAGGCGAGTGCCGCCGCCGGCGTGCTGGTGCGGCCGTTCGCCGGCGACGGCGTGCGCGTGACGATCGGCGATCCGCACGAGAACGAGCAATTCCTGGCGTTCGCCACGGCACCGGAGAACGCCGCCCGATTCCGTTAGGTCAGCACACGGTCAGCATGTCTTGACGCCAGTCGCGGTGGGATTACCGCGATTTCGAGCACACCGCCAGCACACCGGTCGTAGGCTGGCTCGCAGCGAATCTCGGTGTTCGAACAGGACGACTATGCATGCGGCGACGCTCGACCGATTACCTGGTCGGCGCGCGCCACCGGTCGGGCAGTGTGTTCTCGGCGGGCGAATACCCCGCATCCCCGGGTACGCCCGCACGGCCCTGCACCCTGCTGCCCGACCGGAGATGTACCGTGAACCAACGTTCTCGCCCTGCTGTCTGCGAAAAAGGCTCCACCCCAGTCACTTCGGCCGGTGACATCGTCGTCGCCGCACCGCCCGCCACCGACCTCGATCGTCGGCTGCGCGAATGCGACGAGTTCTTCCGCAATCCCGAATTGGGTCATCTACCCACCCAGCGTCGTCTCGGCGCGCTCGCCGAACTACGCGAAACCGGCACCTATCGGCAGACCGCCGAGGAGATCCTGATCGGCGCCAAACTGGCCTGGCGCAACCACGCGCGCTGCGTCGGCCGCAAACACTGGCGTTCGCTCAAACTCCTGGACGCCCGCCGAGTTACTTCCGCGCGAGAGCTTTCCGAGGCGTGCTGGCAGCATCTGCGCCTGGCCACCAACGGCGGCGCGATCCAGTCGATGATCACGGTCGGACCGCAGCTCGTCCCCGGCGGTGGCGAGTACCGGATCGTGAGTTCCCAGCTGATCCGCTACGCGGGCTATCCCAACGGCGACGGCACCGTCACGGGCGATCCGGCCAATATCGCCGCCACCGAGCAGGCGATGGCGCTGGGCTGGCGCGGCGCGCGCACCCCTTTCGACGTGCTGCCCGTCCTCATCAGCACGCCCGACGAGGATCTGCGGTACTTCGACGTGCCGCGCGAGCTGGTCCGGGAGGTCGATCTGACCCACCCCGACTACCCGTGGTTCGCCACCCTCGGGCTGAAATGGCATGCGCTACCGGCGGTGTCGAATATGGATCTGGAGGTGGGTGGCGTCACCTACCCATTCGCCCCGTTCAACGGCTGGTACGTCGGCACCGAGATCGGCGCGCGCAATCTCAGCGACTCCGATCGCTACAACATGCTGCCGCTGATCGCCGACATGATGGAGCTCGACACCTCCTCGGTGCGCACGCTGTGGCGCGACAAGGCGCTGATCGAGCTGAATCACGCGGTGCTGCACAGCTTCCGGACCTCGGGTGTGCACATGGTCGACCACCACACGGTCGCCAAGCAGTTCTGCGATCACGTCCAGCGCGAGGAGGCCGCTGGCAGACGCTGCCCCACCGACTGGAGCTGGATCAACCCGCCGATCTCCTCGGGCCTGACCCCCACCTTCCACAGGTACTACGACGAACCCGACCTGGACATCCGCCCCAACTTCGTCAAACGCGCCGACAACTGAGCGGCGCCGGTGGCCCACAGCGCCACCGTGAGGAAGACGAGCTGTTCGGGAATCCGGAACCACAACGGCGTTGGCGGTTCCCCGTTGAGCGGGATGTCCTCCAGTGCCGCGTACACGTTGGCGGGCAGGAGCAGCACGAACAGCACGGCCAGGGCGATGCCGGTCGCGGCGCGGGTGGACGCGACGATCAGGCCGAGCGCGCCGAGCAGTTCCAGGACGCCGGTGAGGTAGACCATCGCGTGCGGGAACGGCACCGCCGACGGCACCATCGCGACGAGGTCGTCGTGACTCGGCATCACCGTCACGCTGTCGGGCACGAAATGCGCTGTGCCGGTGGCGACGAGCATGAACGCGAGCCCGTGCGCGGCGCACACCCGCCAGGTCGCGAACCGGGGGACGCCGACCGCGCCGAGCAGGCGCAGGAGCAGGGTGGGGACGAACAGCAGCAGCAGGGTGGTGAACATGGTGGGTCCTCAGGCGGTGAAGAAGAGACCGGCGCCGTAGGCGTCGGCGGCGGAGACGAAGAAGCCGTCGGCGGTCGCGACGGTCGGGGTGCCCGCGTCGTCGACGAGGTCGCGGGCCGCCACGACGTCGTCGACGCGGACGGTCAGGGCGGCCGGGTAGGAGGCGGCGGGCGCGGGCTCGCCGGGCAGGAGCTGGTCGGCGTCGCTCGCCCGGACGAATTCGAGCCGCGCCGAGCCGACACCGAACATGACGAGCGGACCTTCACGCTCCGGCGCGCGGTCCAGGACGCGCTGGTAGCGGTCGACGACGGCGGCGAAGTCGGTGTCGGCGACGACGTACAGCACCGAGCCGAGGCCGCGGGCACCGTTCGGGTGCCGCAGGTAGCGGGGCTGGTGGACGTATTCGCGGGTCAGGTGCTGGGCGACGCCGAGGTAGGTCTCGGGGGTGGCGCGCGGGTCGACATGGACGGCGCGGGCCCGCAGGGTGCGTTGCCCGTCGCCGGTGTCGACCGGGCGCTCGAGGTCGAGGACCCCGGAGGTGCGCAACCCGGCCTCGGTCAGCAGCCGGTCGGCCTTCTCCGCGTCGGAGGTCTCCAGATTGAGCAGGCGCAGCCCCTCGAACTGGTCGGCCATCGCCTTCGTGTGCCACGGGTCGGGCGCGGCTTCGTCGACGATGCCGAGCAGCTCGAGATAGGAGTCCTGGAAGACCGCGCACAGATTGGCGGTGCAGCCGGCGACGGGCGGCTCCCCCGGTGCGGCGGCGAGGAGGTGGCGCGAGCGCGGGGTGAGGGTGAAGCCGAGGGAGCGGTAGCGGCGCTCCAGGCCGTCGAGATCGCGGGTGAGGATGCCGACGTGGTGGATGCCGTCGATGTCTGCTGTCATGCCTCGATCGTTGGTCCGGCCTCGGTCGATGTCGCCGATCCTCGGCCGCTGCGCCGGAATCCGACACGTCCTACGCTGATCTGGTGGATTCGGTCAGGCTGGACGCGGTCGATCTGGGCTTGCTGCACGCCCTGCAGGTCGACGGCCGGGCCTCGTTCAGCCGGATCGGCGAGGTGCTCGACGTCGCCGATCGGACGGTGGCGCGCCGGTTCGCACGGTTGCGCGAGCACGGGCTGGCGCGGGTCACCGGGATCGCCGCCAGCGGACTGGTCGGGCACGCGGAGTGGCTGGTCCGGATCCGGGTCCGGCCCGGCGGCGCGGCGACCCTCGCGCGAGCGCTGGCGCGCAGGCCGGACACGTCGTGGGTGAGCGTGCTCGCCGGTGGCGCCGAGATCAGCAGCTTCTTCCAGGTCGGCGCCGAGGCCGCGGTCCCGCTGGACGCGCTGGCCAGGCATCCCCAGGTCGAGACGGTGCAGGTGCAGCGGCTGCTGCGGCACCTGACCGATCGGCGCTGGCAGGGCCGGACGTCGGCGCTGACGCCCGAGCAGGTCGACGCGCTGGCCCCGCCGCTGCTCGAACGCCCCGACCCGGTCACGATGACCGACCTCGACCGGCGGCTGCTGCCCGCCCTCGCCGTCGACGGCCGCGCCGACTACGCGCGGCTGGCGCGCGCGGTCGACTGGTCGGAATCGGCGGTGCGCCGCCGGGTGGACGAACTGCGCAGGCAGCGCGTGCTGCGCTTCGATGTGGAGATCGATGCCGCGGTGCTCGGTTTCCCAGTTCAGGCCGCGCTGTGGCTGACGGTCGCGCCCGCTCGGCTCGTCGCCGTCGCCCGCGCCATGTCGGCGCACCCGGAGACCGCGTTCGTCGGCGGCACCACCGGCACCGCCAACCTGGTCGCGATCGTGGTGTGCCGCGACGCCGATGCCCTGTTCGACTACCTCACCGAGCGGATCGGCGCGCTCGACGGCATCGAACGCGTCGAGCCGGTCCCGATCACGGCCATCGCCAAACGGGCCGCTCCGGTCCGCTGAATTCGGGCGTTCCGTCGACGGGTTCGCGGGCGTAATGTGCTGGAGTACGGGCCGAATCGCCCTGGTCCGGCTCGTTGGGCGACGAGCGAGGGAGACCGAGATGAGCACCGCATCCAGTTCGGGATTCGATGCCGAAGCACTGCGCCGTGGCATCGAAGGCCGCGACGCGACCACACTGCTGGCACTGTACGGCGACGACGCCGAGATCCGCATGGTCGACCACAACGACCAGCCCAGCCATCCCCGTGTGCTGCACGGACGTTCGGCGATCGGCGAGATGTTCGACGACGTCTGCTCACGGGAGATGACCCACAAACTGGAGAGCGTCCTGATGGACGGCGACCACGTCGCCTTCGTCGAGTCCTGCCGCTACCCCGACGGAACCCGAGTCCTGGTCCACTCCATGGCCGACGTCCGCGACGGCCGCATCGTCGACCAGACCTCAATCCAGGCCTGGGACGAGACCACCTGATCAAGCGAGAACATGGGTAACTCACCGACAACAGCCAACGCAGCCGATCAACACACCCCCGGCCGCGTCCCCACCTCCCCACGCACCCAGGTCTGGCCAAGAATCGCGGAGAGGCGGAACAGCTTGGCGGAGACGGAGGGATTTGAACCCCCGGTCGCTCTCGCGACGCTCGCTTTCAAGGCGAGTGCATTCGGCCGCTCTGCCACGTCTCCCTAGAGTGAGATGTTAGCGGACGCATCCGCGACCGCGGCGACCCGGAGAGGCGGCCAGGCCTGATGCAGGCGATCGAATTGAACGGGTTCGGCGGGCCCGAGGTGATGGAGTGGACCGTCACGGTCGATCCGGAGCCGGGGCCGGGCGAGGTGGTGGTCGAGGTCGCCGCGGCCGGGGTGAACCGGGCGGATGTGTTGCAGCGGCGGGGGTTCTACCCGCCGCCCGCCGACGCGAGTTCGGTGCCGGGACTGGAGTGTTCGGGGACGATCGTCGCGCTCGGCGACGGCGTGCGGGACTGGCGGATCGGGGATCGGGTGTGCGCGCTGCTGTCCGGCGGCGGTTACGCCGAGCTGGTCGCGGTGCCCGCCACCCAGCTGCTGCCGATTCCGGACGGGCTCGATCTGGTCGCGGCAGCGGGGTTGCCCGAGGTGGCGACGACGGTGTGGTCGAACCTGGTGCTGACGGCCGGACTGCGGGCGGGACAGCTGGTGCTGATCCACGGTGGCGGCGGCGGGATCGGGACGCACGCGATCCAGGTGGCGCGACGGCTCGGGGCGCGGGTGGCGGTGACGGCCGGATCGGCCGCGAAGCTGACCAAGTGCGCCGAGCTGGGCGCCGAACTGCTGATCGACTACAAGACGCAGGACTTCGTCGCGGTGGTCGCGGCCGAGCCGTCGCCCGCGGGCGGCTTCGGCGCGGATGTCATCCTCGACAACATGGGCGCGCTGTACCTGGAGCGCAATGTGGAGGCGCTGGCCCCACACGGACAGCTGGTGGTCATCGGGATGCAGGGCGGTGTCGCCGGGAAGCTGAATCTGGGCACGCTGCTGGGCAAGTGGGGCACGGTGCACGCGACGAACGTGCGCAACCGGCCGCGCGTCGGCGCCGGCAGCAAGGCCGAGGTCGTGGCGGCGGTGCGCGAACGGCTCTGGCCGCTGATCGCCGCGGGCGAGGTGGTGCCGGTGATCTCCGCCGAGGTGCCGATCACCGAGGCCGGGCGCGCGCACGAACTGCTCGATTCGCCGGAGACCTTCGGCAAGGTCGTGCTGCGCGTCCGGTGACTATTCGAGCGAGCTGAGGGCGCGACCGAGCTGGTCGATCTCGTAGCGGGTCGTGTAGGGCGCCAGGCCGATGGTGACGGCGCCACCCTCGTCGTTGACGCCGAGCGCGTCGAGCAGCCTGCTGCCGCCGTGCACGCCACTGACCGTGCCGATCCGGTTGTCGGCCAGCTTGGCCGCCACCTTCTCCGCCTGCATCCCGGCCATGGTGAAACTGACGGTGGGGATGCGGGTGGAGGCGCGGCCGATCACGGTGAGGTTGTCGATCTTGTCGAGCACCTGCATGAGGTGGTCGAAGAGCTGGTCGTGATAGTCCTGCAGCGAGGTGATCGACATCTCGAGCCGTTCGCGCCGGGTACCGCGCGCCCGCTCGTCGAGTCCGGCGAGGAAGTCGATCGACTCGGTGAGCCCGGCCAGCAGCGCGTACTGATGGCCGCCGACCTCGAGCCGTTCAGCACCCTTGGCATAGGGATTGAGCGACATCGACGGGATGCGGTCGAGGAAGGCCGGATCGCGGAACACCAGCGCGCCCACCTGCGGGCCGCCCCACGACGGCGCGCTCAGGGCGACCACGTCGGCGTTGAGTTCGTCGATGTCGATCAGGGCGTAGGGCGCCGCGCCGAACGCGTCGGCGACCAGCAGGCCGCCCACGTCGTGCACCCGGTCGGCGGCCACCCGGACCGCGGGCGCCGAGCCGACGATCGGGGACGCCGCGGTGAGCGCCACCAGCCGCGCGGTCGGGCCGATCAGCTCCTCGAACTGCCAGGACGGCATCTCACAGGTCTCGATCTCGACCTCGGCCCAGCGCACGTGCGCGCCGTAGCGGTTGGCGATGCGCAGCCACGGGGCCACATTGGCCTCGTCGTCGAGCCGGGACAGCACGATGCCGGTGCCGAGACCGAGCCGGGAACTCAGCGATTCCGCCAGCCAGGCCAGCAGGACCGCGCGATCGGGTCCGAGCACGACGCCGGCCGGATCTCCCCCGACCAGATCGGCGACCGCCTCACGCGCGGCGTCGAGGATCGCGCCGCTGCGGGTCGCCGCACCGTGGCGGCCGATATGGGAAAACGAGGAGGTGCGGAAACCTGTTGAGACGGCACGCGATACCGAGTCGGGAACGAGCATCCCCGCCTGCGGGTCCAGGTGGATCCAGCCGTCGCCCAGGGACGGTATCAGGCCCCGAACCCTCGCGACGTCATAAGTCATGCCCGCCACTTTAAGGGCAGCGGGCGTCCCGGTGTAACCGCGTCGGGGTTTTAGCGCGAACCTGCCACACACGCAATGATGGGGATATGACGCACTCCGAGGATGTACCGGAATCCATCGTCGTGATCGGCCCCGACGGCCGTCCGCTCACCGTGCCCGCCGATCAGAACGGCGGCGCCACGTTCACCGGGCAGGTCGTGCCCGAGAACGCGCAGAGCGCCACCGACGACGCCGATTCGGGTGAGTCGCTGGCCGACATGGTCGAGCAGCCCGCCAAGGTGATGCGCATCGGCACCATGATCAAACAGCTGCTCGAGGAGGTGCGGGCGGCTCCGCTCGACGACGCCAGCCGGTCCCGGCTCAAGGAGATCCACAAGTCCTCGGTGCGCGAACTCGAGCAGGGCCTGGCGCCCGAGCTGCGCGAGGAGCTGGAGCGCCTGACCCTCCCGTTCACCGACGAGTCGGTGCCCTCGGACGCCGAGCTGCGGATCGCCCAGGCCCAGCTGGTCGGCTGGCTCGAGGGCCTGTTCCACGGCATCCAGACCGCGCTGTTCGCCCAGCAGATGGCCGCCCGCGCCCAGCTGGAACAGATGCGTCAGGGCGCCTTGCCGCCGGGCATGCACGCGGGTGATCAGAAGGCCGGTGGCCACGTGGGCGGCGGGCAGTACCTGTAGCCCCGGACCGGCCGAACACGCCGTACCGGCCACCGATCCACCCTGTAAGGTCGGGGACCGTGCCCGCAGCTGCCGCTCGTCCCGATTCGGTCTCCGACCAGAGTGACGCGCGTACCGAAGAGAGCCCCGTGCATTCCGACGACAACCCACCGGTGACCGAGGCCGAGCTGGCCGAGATCGCCGACGCCGAGCACACCACGGATTCGCCCCTGCTGGTCGCGGAGCCGATGGTGTCGGACTCGCAGACCTTCCGGCGCGCCTTCAAGGACATGCGGGACGGCTTCCATCAACGCGAGCTATGGCTGTCGCTGGGTTGGCAGGACATCAAGCAGCGCTACCGCCGCTCGGTGCTCGGCCCGTTCTGGATCACCATCGCGACCGGCCTCCAGGCGCTGGCGATGGGTCTGCTCTATTCGACCCTGCTCGATCAGCCGATCAGCGAGTACCTGCCGTATGTGACGATCGGCCTGATCGTCTGGAACGTCATCAGCGCCTCGATCCTCGAGGGTTCCGATGTGTTCATCGCCAACGAGGGCCTGATCAAACAGCTGCCGTCGGCGCTGAGCGTGCACGTGTATCGCCTGGTCTGGCGGCAGTTCCTGTTCTTCATCCACAATGCCGCGATCTACGCGGTCCTGCTGGTCGCGTTCGCGCTCTGGCGCGATCTGAACTGGTCGGTGCTGCTGGCCGTGCCCGCGATCGTGTTGCTGTTCCTCAACGCCATGTGGGTGTCGATCGTGTTCGGCATCTTCTCCACCCGCTACCGCGACATCGCCCCGATCCTCGGCTCGATGACGCTGATGCTGTTCGTGCTGACCCCGGTCATGTGGTCGACCAAGGCGCTGGAGAACTCGGTCGGCGGGATGAGCGACCGGGCCAAGCTGATCGAGATCGTGCCCACCTTCCACTACCTGGAGATCGTGCGCGCGCCACTGCTCGGCGAGCCGTCGGAATGGCACCACTGGGCGATCGTCGGCGCCATCACGGTGGTCGGCTGGATCGTCGCGATCCTGGCGCTCAAGCAGTACCGTGCCCGCGTCCCGTACTGGGTTTAGGAGCAGTCCCCGATGAGCCGTGTGAGTATCGAAACCCAGCAGGCGTGGGTCGAGTTCCCCATCTTCGACGCCAAGTCGCGGTCGCTGAAGAAGGCGTTCCTCGGCAAGGCGGGCGGCGCGATCGGGCGCAACAGCTCCGATGTGGTGGTCGTCGAGGCGCTGCGCGACATCAATCTCTCGCTCAAGGAAGGCGACCGGGTCGGCCTGGTCGGCCACAACGGCGCGGGCAAGTCGACCCTGCTGCGGCTGCTGTCGGGCATCTACGAGCCCTCGCGCGGCAGCGCGCGCATCCGCGGCCGGGTGGCGCCGGTGTTCGATCTCGGTGTCGGCATGGACCCGGAGATCTCCGGCTACGAGAACATCATCATCCGCGGCCTGTTCCTCGGGCAGACCCGCAAGCAGATGATGTCCAAGATCGACGAGATCGCCGACTTCACCGAGCTCGGCGAGTACCTGTCGATGCCGCTGCGCACCTACTCCACCGGCATGCGGGTCCGCCTGGCGATGGGCGTGGTCACCTCCATCGACCCCGAGATCCTGCTGCTGGACGAGGGCATCGGCGCGGTCGACGCGGAGTTCATGAAGAAGGCGCGCACGCGGCTGCAGTCGCTGGTGGCGCGCTCGGGCATCCTCGTCTTCGCCAGCCATTCCAACGAATTCCTCGCCCAGCTGTGCGACACCGCGATGTGGGTCGACCACGGTCAGATCCGCTTGCAGGGCGGCATCGAAGAAGTCGTGCGAGCGTACGAGGGTCCCGACGCGGGTAACCACGTGGCACAGGTGCTGCGTGAGCTGGAGACCGAGAGCGCGGACGGCGCGGACGGCGAACGAGAACTGGAGCAGAACAAGGCATGAGTGCGGACGACGGTAAACCGGCGGTGCCCGGCGGGTTCAGCATGACCGATCGGCTGGAGGCCGACACCACCGTGCTGCCCGACGACGCCGAGCTGCCGCCGGGGGCCGAGCCGGCCGACCTGCACACCGAGACCGGGCCGCAGGCGCGGATCATCGGCGTCGTCGTCACGCACAAGCGCCGCGAGCTGCTCGCCGAGTCGCTGAAGGTGCTGGCCTCGCAGTCGCGGCCGATCGATCATCTGATCGTCGTCGACAACGCCAACGAGGACGAGGTCGCCGAGCTGGTCGCCCAGCAGCCGATCGAGGCCACCTACCTGGGCTCGCGGCACAATCTCGGCGGCGCGGGCGGCTTCGCGCTCGGCATGCTGCACGCGCTCACCATGGGCGCGGACTGGGTGTGGCTGGCCGACGACGACGGCCGCCCGGACGGACCCGAGGTGCTGGCGACGCTGCTCGATTGCGCGCGCAGGCACAACCTCGTCGAGGTGTCGCCGGTGGTGTGCGATATCGACGAACCCGACCGGCTCGCCTTCCCGCTGCGTCGCGGGGTGGTGTGGCGGCGGCTGCGCTCCGAACTCGGTGACGAGGACTTCCTGCCCGGCATCGCCTCGCTGTTCAACGGCGCGCTGATCTCGGCCAAGGCCGTCGACCTGATCGGCGTGCCCGATCTGCGCCTCTTCGTGCGCGGCGACGAGGTGGAGGTGCATCGCCGCCTGGTCCGCTCCGGTCTGCCGTTCGGCACCTGTCTGCAGACGGCGTACCTGCACCCCAACGGTGCCGAGGAGTTCAAGCCGATCCTCGGCGGCCGGATGCACACCCAGTACCCGGACGACCCGGTCAAGCGCTACTTCACCTACCGCAACCGCGGCTACCTGATGTCGCAGCCGGGCATGCGCAAGCTGCTGCCACAGGAGTGGATCCGGTTCTCCTGGTTCTTCCTGGTGACCCGGCGCGACCCGGCCGGCCTGCGCGAATGGTTCCGGCTGCGCTCGCTCGGGCGCAACGAGCAGTTCGGTAAGCCCGAGCCGAAATAAATCGGTTGCCGTGGTTCGCGGCGATGTGTCATGGTCTGGGGACCAGCGAGAAGAGACGAGGAGGTGGATGTCCGTGGTCGTGAGGATTGCCGTGCCCCGGCGGGCTGTGCGTGCGCACACCGCCGACGTGGACTCCACCCCGAACTCTTCTCGCTGAGCCCGCCGTCGGGCTCGGCCCCGACGAAGGACCTTCCCTCATGGTCGATCACGACCGTCTCGTCCCTTACGGCTGGACCGAAGCCGTAGCTTCCGAATACCTGCCCCTGCTCGGCGACCTCGCGCCCGCGCGCATCGTCCGGATGGACCGCAGCGAATGCGATGTGGTGACCCCGATCGGGCCCACCAGGGCCGCCTGCCCGCGCGATCTCACCGGGCTGTGCACCGGCGACTGGGTCGGTCTCGATGCCGACAACACGGTGCGGCGGCTGTTGCCGCGGCGTTCGGCGATCACCCGCTCTTCGGTGTCGGGGCGCTCGGTCGCCCAGGTGCTGGCGACGAATGTCGATACCGTGCTGATCTGCACGGCCGCCGACGGTGACGTCGACCTGGGCCGGATCGAGCGGATGCTCGCGCTGGCCTGGGAGAGCAATGCTCAGCCGATCGTGGTCCTCACCAAAGCCGATGCGGCGGTGGATATCCCGCTCGACGAGGTGCGCGCGGTCGCACCCGGTGCGACGGTGCTCGCGGTGAGCTCCACCGCCGAGGTGGGGCTCGATGTGCTCACCGCGCTGCTGTCCGGCACGGTCGCGCTGATCGGGCCGTCCGGCGCGGGCAAGTCGACCCTCGCCAACGCGCTGCTCGGCGCGGAGGTGTTCGCCACCAACGCCGTCCGCGCGGTCGACGGCAAGGGCCGCCACACCACGGTGCATCGGGAGTTGCGGCCGCTGCCCGGCGGCGGCACCCTCATCGACACTCCGGGGCTGCGCGGCATCGGGCTGTACGACGCGGCCGAGGGCATCGGCAAGACCTTCAGCGATATCGAATCGCTCGCCGCCGAATGCCGTTTCGCCGATTGCGTGCACGAGACCGAACCGGGGTGTGCGGTGCTGGCCGCGCTCGCCGACGGTTCGCTGCCCGAACGCCGCTTGGCGAGCTACCGCAAACTCGCCAAGGAGAACGAGTGGATGGCGGCCCGCACCGACAAGCGCCTGGCCGCCGAACGCGCCCAGGTCTGGCGCACCATCGCCAAGGAGCAGCGTCGCCAGTATCGCGAACGCGGGCGACGCTGAGCTACCTGGACAAATGATCACTACGCTCCGGTGCGGGTCTCTGCCTGCACCGGAGCGCGGTGTCCTCGTCCGCGGATCCGGTCCGCCGACGAAGGCCGCATCCGCCCGTCCTCGCCCGGCCGGGGACGCGACGCCGGGGTAGGGTTCGGGCGCACGGTTCGCTATCCGGGAGGGATAAATGAATAGCCCCGGCGACTTTCCACCACCATCACACCGCCCCGACGAGCCGGGATCCACGGATTCCAGCGAATCCGGCAGCGGCACATCGCGGCCCGATCCGAGCCACCCGCCGACCGGCGAGCCGTGGTCGGTGAGCGGGCCGGAGTTCCCCCAGCCCGGCCACGGCAGGCCCGGCCCTCCCCCACCGGGATTCGGTGGACCGGCAACTCCGCCACCCGGATTCGGTGGTCCTGGGACTCCGCCGCCGGGATTCGGTCAGCCGGGCGGGCCCGGCGCTCCCGGATTCGGCCAGCCTCCCGCCGGCCCCGGCCAACCTTCCGGTGGCCCCGGCTTCGGCCGACCAACCACAGGCCCCGGGAGCCAACCACCGTCGGAACCCAGTACGCCGGGATTCGGTCCGGCCACTTCCGGTCCCCCACCGGCCGGGTTCGGCGGACCGCCGCCGAGCTTCGGCGAACCGGCCGGTGCTGGGCGACCGCAGGATGCGGGCGTCGGGCATCCGCAGACGCCGCCCGGGTTCGGCGCGCTGCCGAGTCGAGCGCCCGGTGGAGCCGGGCAGCCGGGATTCCCACCGCCGCACCGCCCTTCGGCCACCGTTTCGTTCGACGGTTTCGCCAGCCCGCCCCCTGACGAGACGCCGGCCGGCGAAGCGGGCGGACCGCTGGGCACACCGGGCCGATTCGGCCCCGGCGGCAACCCACCGCCAGGCGCACCCGGCCAGCTGGGCGGTCCGTCACCCCAGGGTGGACCCGGCCGGTTCGTCCCGGGTGCCCAGCCACCCCACGGCGCGCCCGGCCACTTCGCTCCGGGTGGTCCTCCCCCACACAGCGGGCCGGGCCAGTTCGGTCCCGGTAGCCAGCCACCGCCGCACGGCGGCCCCGGCCAACCCGGCCCCGGCGGCCAACTGCCACACGGCGAACCGGGCCCCGGCGGCCAACCACACGGCGGCCCTGGCTACCCCGGCCCCGGTGGTCAACCACCGCACGGCACGCCCGGCTACTTCGGCCCCGGTGGCGGACAACCACCCGGTGAGCCTGGCCGATTCGGGACAGGTGATCACCAGGTCGCGGCAGCACCTGGGCTACTCGGCGGACCGCCACCGCACACGGCTGGCCCGTTCGGCACCGGCGACCACCAGCCCCCTGGAACACCAGGGCAATTCGGCGGGCCACCACCGCCCCCAGCCAGCCCGTTCGGCACCGGCGACCACCAGGTCGCGGGAGCACCCGGGCTACTCGGCGGGCCTGGCCAACCCAGCTTCGGTGGCCAACCACTCGGGGAACCCGGCCAACCTGGGCTCAGCAGCCAGGCACACGGCGGCCCCAGCCAAGCCGGCCCCGGCGGACAACCACCGCACGGCGGCCCCGGCCAAGCCGGCTCCGGCGGCCAACCACCGCACGGCGGGCCCGGCTACTTCGGCCCCGGTGGACAACCACCAGGTGAGCCTGGCCGATTCGGGACAGGTGATCACCAGGTCGCGGGAGCACCAGGGCAATTCGGCGGGACGCCACCGCACGGTGCCGCCCCGTTCGGTCCCGATGGTCAACCACCGCACGGGCATTCGCCTGAGGGAGCACCGGGTCGGTTCGGGCAGCCGCCGCAGGGCGGGCCGGGGCAGTTCGGTGGGCCTGCGGTGAGCGGGGCGCCGCAGGGGCCGAACCCGCCTGGGCTGACGGTGGATTCGTCGTATGTGTGGGCCTCGTTCATGCTGGCGCTGGTGAAGCCGAAGATCTTCGTCAATGGGCAGCCGGTGCCGGATGCTCGGTGGGGGCAGACGCATGTGCCGGTGGGGCCGGGGCAGTATCACGTGCGGGTGGTGACGCCGTGGCTGTTCGATATGGGGCCCGCGGAGATCCAGGTGCCGGTCGGGCCGGGGCCGGGGAGCAAGGTGTACTACCGGTCGCCGGCGGCGGTGTTCTTCCAGGGCGCCATCGGGTGGGAGCCGCAGAAGACGCCGGGGGTGATCTTCCTCTGGCTGCCGTTCGCGGTGCTCGGGGTGTTCTTCCTGCTGACGTTGTTGCTGATCCTGCTCGGCTGACCAGCTACGCGAACAGCCCCGGTTCCGCACCGGGGCTGTTCGCTGTCACGAGAAACGCCGCGCCGGAACAGATTCCGACGCGGCGTCGACGATCTCAGCTGGGATCGATCCCGTAGAGCCTGGCCCAGTTCTCGCGGCTGGTCAGCTCGGGCACCGCGTTCCGGTAGGCGGCCTGCAGCGCGGGCAGTTCCTTGCGGAGCTTGCGCAGGGTGCGGTAGGTGCGGATGAGCAGGGCGCGGGCGCGGGCCTTGTCGCGGCGGCGCACGCGCACGCCGGACTGGGAGGCGTCGGTGACGACCACGTGGTCGAACAGGCCGACGTGCCACCAGTGCGCGTCCTCGCGGGTGACGCCGATCAGACCGGGCTGGGTGCGCCCGGTCCACTGCGTGATCGCGCGCTTGATCAGCACCAGGGTGACCCGGCTCGGCTCACCGCTGGCGCGGCGGACCTGGATGTCGGCGGAGTTCACCGGCGGGGTCGCGGCGGGGTGCTTGATGGTCTCGGGGTAGTCGCCGCGGGTGCCGCGCGCCGCCGCCAGGGCGTCGATGCCGCCGTCGCGCAGCACCTGCGGACCCTTCATGAAGTCCTCGATGCCCTGCAGCGTGGTGTGCACCAGGCCGTACTGCATGCCGACCAGGTGCTCGGCGATGTAGCGGAAGAAGTCCTTGGTGATCGCCTTGCCGTCGAGATCGGTGTGCAGGGCGCCGACGATGAGCGAGTTACGGGTGGAGAAGTAGCGCGCCCAGTCGTCGTAGTCCTTCCAGTAGAAGTCGGCGTGCCAGACGGCGGCGTTGGGCAGGGTGACGGTGACGAAACCGTGCTCACGCGCGCGGATGCCGTACTCGACGTCGTCCCACTGGAAGAAGATCGGCACCGGCAGGCCGATCTTGGCGACCACCTCGGCCGGGATCAGGCAGGTCCACCAGGCGTTGTAGCCCGCGTCGACGCGGCGCTCCTGGTTCTTCTTGAGCATGGAGGTGTTGCGCAGCGCCTTGGGCACCTTCTGCCCGTGCTTGAGCTCGTGCAGGTGCACCTCCTCCGCGCCGACGTTGAGGTAGTCGGGGTTGAGCAGGAACAGCATCTGCGCGCCGACCAGGGTCGGTTCGACGGTCAGGTTGGCGAAGGCCTGCAGCCGCAGCACGGTCTCGGGCTCGCAGAGGATGTCGTCGTCCATCAGGATGACGTCGGCGTGCTCGTTGGCCGCCGACACCTCGTAGAGGCCGCGGGTGAAGCCGCCCGCGCCGCCGAGGTTGGGCTGGCGGATATAGCGCAGCTTGTCGCCGAAGTCGGGGCGCACCTGCTGGAACAGCGGGCGGTTCTCGACCAGGTCGGTGCCCTGGTCGACGACGTAGACGGCGTCGATCGCGGCAAGCACGGTCGCGTCGGAGGCCAGCGCGGCCACCGTGTGCGCGCAGTCCTCGGCACGGTTGAAGGTGCAGATCGCGATCGCGACCGGGCGGACCTTCTCCGGCGCCTGCGCGGTCCAGGCGAGGTCGGTGATGTCGACGGCGCCGCCGATGGCGTCGAACTCGAGCCACAGCGCGCCACCGTCGACGTACTGGTCGAGCGGGGCGCTCAGGCTGACCCGGCCGCTGCTGGTCGCCACCAGCGAGGCGATGATGCGGCGGTGGCCCGCGATGTCGGAGGCGACCAGGCGCACATTGGCCTTGTCACCGACCTCGAGGGTCGCGTTCACGGTCACCTCGGTGACGGTGGTCCAGCGCTGCCAGTAGCTGGCCGCGAAACGGCCGAAGTAGGTGTTGGTGTGCGCGGTGGCGCCCTTGGGCAGGTGCAGCGCCAGGCGCTCGCGGACCGCGGCGCCGCCCTTGACGACGGCGTAGAGCTCGTCGCTCACCCGCGCCGACGGGCCGGTGAAGATGCCCCTGGCCAGCACCAGCCGCTCCGGCGCCGCGTGTTCGCCACGCAGCGATTCCGGCGCGGCCTCGCGCCGATCGTTCGATTCGGTCACGGCTCCCGAAGCCGACTGTTCCATGAAGTCCTCGAAATTCTCGGTATCGACTGCGCCGACGCAAGCAGTCAGGTGAAGAAAAGGGGCGGCGCGGCAGGCGGGGGTGAGGATATCAATCACCCGCCGACGTCGCGCCGTCAGTGAGGCGTCGCCGCACCCCGCGCGTGTTGCTCCTCGGTTGCCGAGGAGCCGGTGAAGACGAATTTGTCGTAGGCCCAATAGCGGAAGACGACCGCGACGATCTGCCCGATCAGCGTGCCGGAAATGTTGTCCGACAGCGGGCTGGACAGTTCGAGCACATAGCGGGAAAAGCCGAGGCAGCCGAGTTGCAGCCCGATCGCGACGACATTGAAGACCGCGTACAAAAGGTATTCGCGACCCGGGTTGTCGGTCTTCTTGTGGGAGAAGGTCCACCACTTGTTGCCGAAGTAGGTAACCACCGTCGCCACCGCGATCGCGATGATCTTGGCGAGCAGCGGCGAGTGATACAGCACACCTTCGGTGAAGGTGACTCCGCCACCCCAGAAGACCAGCAGGTTGTAGGTGCCCGCGTCGACCAGGAAACCGATCGCGCCGACGACGAGGAACGCGGCGCCCTGCCGCAGCGCCGTCACCACCTTCGACATCAACGACGCGGGAACCGGCTCGGACAACTCGGGGTGGGACACGGGCCGACCGTACACCGATGGCCCGTTCGGTCCCGCGTTAAGCTCGCTGAACCGGGTGAGCGGATCGGACGTGCGCTGTGTACCCTCCCGGTGTCCCACTGCTGCCTACATCGAGGATTGACCCGGGTGGACTCCACCGAGCTTCGCATTGCCGCCGTGGTCCCCTGCCACAACGAAGAGGCCGCGGTCGCCAAGGTCGTCGCCGACCTGAAGGCCGCCGTGCCGGGGATCGTCGTCTACGTCTACGACAACCTGAGCACCGACCGCACCGCCGAATGCGCCCGCGAGGCCGGGGCGATCGTGCGCTACGAGAACACCAAGGGCAAGGGCAACGTGGTGCGCCGCGCCTTCGCCGACATCGAGGCCGACGTCTACCTGATGATCGACGGTGACGACACCTACGAGGCGTCCGCGGCACCGCTGATGATCAAGACGCTGCTCGACGGCCCCTACGATCACGTGCTCGGTGTGCGCAAGCAGGACGACAGCGACACCAGTGCCTACCGCTCCGGCCACGAGACCGGCAACAAGGTGCTCAACGGCGTCGTCGGCAAGGTCTTCGGCGAGAACGTCGAGGACATGCTGAGCGGTTTCCGGGTGTTCTCGCGCCGCTTCGTCAAGAGCTTCCCGGCCGTCTCCCGCGAGTTCGAGATCGAGACCGAGCTGACCGTGCACTCGCTGCACCTGCGGGTGCCGCAGACCGCGGTGCAGGTCGGTTTCCGTGACCGCCCGGCGGGCAGCGAGTCCAAACTGCGCACCTACCGCGACGGCACCAAGATCCTGGCGCTGATCCTCGGCCTGGCCCGGCACGAGCGCCCGGTGGCGTTCTACGGCCTGTTCGGCACGCTGGCCTGGCTGGTGTCGCTGATCCTGACCGTCCCGATCGTGGTCGAGTTCTACGACACCCACGAGGTGGCGCGGTTCCCGACGCTGTTCTTCGCGTTCACCCTGATGCTGCTCGGCAGCCTCGCGTGGACCGCCGGCATGATCCTCGACGGCATCCGCCGGTCCCGCCACGAGGCGGCGCGCCTGGTCTACCTGCGGTATTCGGCCGCCGGTGCGCACGACGACGTCGCCGCCGGAGACCGTCGGTGACGACTTCCACCGAGCCGGACACCGCCGTCGAGCTCAGCAAGACCGCACCGCCCGCACCCAGCGCCAAGGATCGCGTCCTCGCGCCGGTCCACACCCTGACCGCCAGGCTGGGCGCGGCCACGGTCGCCTTCGCGGTGGTCGCCACCGTGTTCGGCGCCCTGTTCGCCGTGCTCACGCCGCCGTTCTGGGGTCACGACGAGCTGACCCAGTTCGGCCGGGCCTACCAGGTGGCGCACGGCGGGGTGCTCCCGCAGCGCATCGCCGACGACCGCGGGGTCGCCTACGGCGGCCAGATCCCGGTCAGCGTGGACGCGCTGATGGGCTACGCCTTCCGCGACTACAACGACAACCCCGACGAGCCCGACGCGATGGTGGCCGACCCCGGCGCCTACGACCGGCTCGGCGCGGCCGAGATCGGCTCGGCCACCAAGCAGATGTGGTTCACCAACACCGCCGCGTACTCGCCGGTGCCGTACGTGCCCGCCGCCGTCGGCATCCGGCTCGGCGAGGCGCTCGGCCTGAACGTCGGCGGGATGTACCTGCTGACCAGGCTGGCCGGGCTGGTGGCCTACCTGGCCGTGGTCGGCTTCGCGCTGTACGCGCTGCGCGAGCGGCGCAGTCAGTGGCTGGTGTTCACCGTCGCGGTGCTGCCGATCGCGCTGTTCCAGGCGGGCACCGTCACCGCGGACACGCTCACCAACGCGCTCGCGATCATGGTGTCGGCGCTGTTGCTGAAGGCGCTGTTCATCGGTGACCGGCTGCGGCCGGTGGAAACCGGCGCGCTGCTGGCCGCCACGATCGCGCTCCCGCTGAGCAAGCCGACTTATGTGCTGCTGGCGATGCTCGTCGTGATCGTCCCGGCCGACCGGCTCGGTTTCACCGGGAAACTCAAGCTGATTCCGTGGGCATTCGCCGCGACGGGCGGCGCGCTTTTCCTGGCCTGGACCAAGATCGCCGCGCCGACCGGCGAGGGAATGGGCCTGATGCGGCCGCCGCACCAGTGGTACGAGGTGCGCCCGGGTGATCAGCTGAAGGGAATCCTCAGCGACCCGGCGCAATTCGTGCACACCTTCGGCGAGAGTATCGCGCTGCGGGATCACCGCTGGTTCAACCAGTTCTTCGGGGAACTCGGTTTCGCGTATGTCGACGTGCCCGCCGTCTCCATGCTGGCGTGCCTGATCGCGTTCGCGGTGAGTTTCGGTATCGCCGACCGGATGAACACCGCGACAGCCACTTTCCGGCGCACGCTGATCGTGGCGCTGACCGTACTGGCGAGCGTCGCGATGATCTACGTGACGTTGTACATGTCTTTCACGCCGGTCGATTTCTACATCATCGACGGTGTGCAGGGCCGGTATTTCGTGCCGCTGGCGATCATGGGGCTGGCCGTCGTCGCCCGCTGGGTGCCCTTGCGGCTCACCGATTCCGAGGGTGTGATTCCCACGCGCGCGACGGCGATCACCGTCACCTGCGCGTCGGTTTTCGCGCTGATCGGCGCGGCCGCGACGTATTACACCGTCGTCTGGGGATAACTCCCCGGACGACGGCGCGGACTCAGAGTGTCTTTTCGCCCGCCGCCGCGTAGGCGCTTTCGGTGGCGGCCTTCTTGGGCCGCCACCAGTCCTCGTTCTCGCGGTACCAGGTGATGGTGTCGGCGAGCCCGGCCCGGAAGTCCGCGTACCGCGGTGACCAGCCCAGTTCCTCGCGCAGCAGGCTCGCGTCGATGGCGTAGCGCTGGTCGTGGCCGGGGCGATCGGTCACGTGGTCGAAGTCGGTGGGCTCACGATCGAAGGCCCGCAGGATGAGCTGGACGACGCTGAGATTGTCGAGCTCGCCGTCGGCGCCGATGAGATAGGTCTGCCCGGTCCGGCCGCGGTCGAGAATGTCCCAGACCGCGCGATTGTGGTCGTCGACGTGGATCCAATCGCGCACCTGGTGACCGGCGCCGTAGAGCCGGGGCCGCACGCCGTCGATCAGATTGGTGATCTGGCGCGGGATGAATTTCTCGACGTGCTGATACGGCCCGTAATTGTTGGAGCAGTTCGACAGGGTCGCGCGGACACCGAACGAGCGGGTCCAGGCGCGGACCAGCAGATCGCTGCCCGCTTTCGTCGCCGAATACGGGCTCGACGGGTTGTAGGCGGTGGATTCGGTGAAAGCCGGGTCGTCCGGGGTGAGATCGCCGTACACCTCGTCGGTGGAGACGTGGTGGTAGCGCACGTCGTGCCTGCGCACGGCCTGCAGCAGCGAGTAGGTGCCGACGATATTGGTCTGCACGAACGGCCACGGCTCGGCCAGCGAGTTGTCGTTGTGCGATTCGGCCGCGAAATGCACGACCGCGTCGACACCGCTGACCAGATTGTCGACCAGGTCCAGATCGGCGATGTCGCCGTGCACGAATTCGATCCGGTCGGCGACCGAATCCAGCGACGCGCGGTTACCCGCGTAGGTGAGGGCGTCGAGGACGGTCACGTGCACATCCGGGCGCGTGGCCACGGTCTGCTGGACGAAATTCGCACCGATGAACCCGGCCCCGCCGGTTACGAGCACTCGCACCTGGCCAACGATACGTGCTCGCCGGCGCTCTTCAGGACAGGAGGTGGGCCGGAATGCGATGCTGTACAGCGTCCGACCTGTGACGTCCCAGATATATTCACTGTGACGTCCATCACTATGGAGCGCCCCAGGTTACGACTTCGGGTCTGGTTTCCTGAGAAAAACCCCGGTCATCGCTCAGGTTTCGGGCACCGCACTGGTACTGGGGTATCAACGGTGAACGGAATTTGAATAGACGGTCACACCGGGTTCACCGCTCGTTAGCTGCGAGGGATTTTGATCAGCGGGTCCCCTCCGAACGCTCCAACATCGAGGTTCCACAAAATGCTGATGAGGAAATTCGCCGCCACCTCGGCGCTGCTGATCGCTGCCATGGGCGTCACCGCCGGCACCGTCAACGCCGCGCCGGTCGAAGAGGCCGCTCCGATCAACTACTCCGCCGAGGTCGTCGAAGACTCGAAGGCTGTCATCACCACCGATGCGGGCTCGCTCGTCGTCGAGGACGGCGCCTTCAAGGTCAAGGCCGCCAACGGCACCACCGTCGCGGGCACCCCGCTGACCTTCCGCCTGGACGAGTTCGAGCTGCCCATCGCGGCCGAGATCTCGGGCAACAAGGCCACCCTGAGCCCGGTCTACGACGCCTCCAAGGCCGTCTACAAGCCCGTCGCCCTGCCGTTCGAGAACCAGGCTCCCTGGAAGAACGAGTACGAGCGTGAGCAGGCCGCCTGGAGCCGCCTGACCCAGACCATCTCCATGGGCGCCACCATCGGCACCCTGGTCGGTGGCCTCGGTGGCGCTGCCGTCGGTTGCATCGCGGGTGCCGGTGCCGGCCTCGTCGCGACCGGTGTCCTCCTGGCCCTCTTCGGCGCCGGCCCCATCGCGGGCTGCGTCGTCGGCGCCACCACCATCGGTGCGCTGGGCGTCATCGCCGGCCAGATCTTCGTGACCGCCCCGGTCGCGATCGGTGCCGCGATCCAGTACTTCATCACCATCACCCAGCCGTACCCCACCCCGGCTCCCTCGCCGGCCAAGTAATTCGGCCAGCACCCCATCAGCAAGGGGCCCCGGTTCGGAGAAATCCGAACCGGGGCCCCTTGTTTCGTTTCCCGGGAGGCTCGGCCGGCCGACCGTGGTCAAGACCGTCCGAGCCGTACTCAGGCCGTGCGAGCCCGCTGCGCGGGCTCCAGCGCCACCCGCACGAACTTGGCGACCCGGCCGAGCGCCGAACGGCTCTCCGGCATGCTCGGCAGGATGCTCATGAAGGCGTGCACCTGGCCGCGCCACAGCTCGAGGGTGACCGGCACGCCCGCGGCGGTCAGCCGGTGGGCCATCAGCTCGCAGTCGTAGCGCAGCAGTTCGTCCTCGGCGGCGATGAGCAGCACCGGCGGCATCCCGGTGAGCTCGGCGTTGACCGGGGACAGCGCCGGGTCGAGCAGACCGGTGGCCTCCGCGCCCAGCCGCACGACGGCCTCCAGACCCGACAGCGGGATGTAGGCGTCACGTGTGACGTTGACGTATCCCTCCTTGGCCCGGTAGTCGAGATCGAGCAGCGGGCTCAGCCCGACCAGCGCCGCGGGCAGCGGCAGGCCGATCTCCCTGGAGCGCAGCGCGGTGGCGAAGGTGAGGAAGCCACCGGCGGAGTCGCCCGCGAAGACGATCTTGGCCGGGTCGGCGCCGTGGCGCAGCAGCCAGCGGTAGGCGAGCACGCAGTCGTCGATCGACTCGGTGATCGCGCGACCGGGTAGCTGCCGGTATTCGACATTGAGCACGGCCAGCCCGGTCCGCCGCGCGATCCCGGCGACGATCGCCCGGTGCGACTCCAGGCCGCCGACGGCGAAGCCACCGCCGTGCATGTACAGCACCGCGCCGTGGCGCAGCGCGCGCGATCCGCCCGCGGGCCGGACCATCTCCATCCGGAAGCCGTCCAGCTGGATCTGCTCGCGCTCGATACCGTGCGGTTCCGGCCGCAGCCGCGACAGCAGGTCGACGGCGACGGCGCCGATCGGGATGGTCGCCCGGTTGATCGGCACGGTCCGCAGCAGCGGCCCGATGACGCCGACGCACGCGCCCATCAGCACGCGCGACGAGGTACTCGTCCGCCCGGAATTGACGATGATGCCCTGTTCGGGCCCCCGCGCCGGCTTCTTCCCCACGACAGCGGCGGCGATCCCGCCCACCACACCCGGCCCGGCGATCTTCGACGATCCCATCGCGCACCTACCTCACAGCTGGCGCGTCACCCCCCACCAGGCTGGCCCGGTACGGATGTCCACGCTGACATCTAACATAGTGATGTTTCACACATCGACGCTCACATAATCAGATAAGCGCCGTGCTGTCCCAGTTATCGCCCGACACACCCGGATACGAAACGTTCGTGACCAATTCGTCGACGTGTCGGAACCTCCCCGACTCCGCGGCGGGGAGAGCTGGCAGACTTCCCCCATGCGCGGAATCATCCTGGCGGGCGGCACCGGTTCGCGGCTGCACCCCATCACGCGCGGGGTGAGCAAGCAGCTCGTCCCGGTCTACGACAAGCCCATGGTCTACTACCCGTTGTCCACCCTCATGTTGGCAGGGATCGACGACATTCTGGTGATCACCACGCCGGAGGACGCCGACGCGTTCGCCCGGCTGCTCGGTGACGGCAGTCAGTTCGGCGTCGCCATCAGCTACGTGGTCCAGCCCGAACCCGACGGACTCGCGCGCGCGTTCGTGCTGGGTGCCGACCATATCGGCAGCGAGCCCGCGGCCCTGGTGCTCGGCGACAACATCTTCCACGGCCCCGGCCTCGGCGCCAGCCTGGAACGCTTCCACGACATCGACGGCGGCGCGGTGTTCGCCTACTGGGTCAAGGACCCGACCGCCTACGGCGTGGTGGAGTTCGAGCAGGGCCGCGCGGTCTCCATCGAGGAGAAGCCGAAGAAGCCGCGCTCGAACTACGCGATCCCCGGCCTCTACTTCTACGACAACGACGTGGTGCAGATCGCCCGCGAGCTGCGGCCGTCGGCGCGCGGCGAGTACGAGATCACCGACATCAACCGCGCCTACCTGGAGCAGGGCAAGCTCAGCGTCGACGTGCTCGCCCGCGGCACCGCCTGGCTCGACACCGGCACCTTCGACTCGCTGCTCGACGCCGCCAACTACGTGCGCACCATCGAGGAACGGCAGGGCCTCAAGATCGGCGTGCCGGAGGAGGTCGCCTGGCGGCGCGGGCTGATCGGCGACGACCAGCTGTGTGAGCTGGCCGAACCGATGGTGCGCTCCGGCTACGGCCGCTATCTGCTCGATCTGATCGACCGCGGGAAAGACTGGTAACTACAGGCATGCAGATCCGTGAACTGGCCATCCCCGGCGCGTGGGAGGTGACGCCCCGCCTGCTCGGCGACGACCGCGGGATGTTCTGTGAGTCGTTCAAGGCCTCGGAGTTCGAGAAGGCCACCGGCCGTCCGTTCGAACTGCACCAGGTGAACACCTCGGTCTCGGCGGCGGGCGTGCTGCGCGGCATCCACTACACCGAGGATCCGCCCGGGCAGGCCAAGTACGTGACCTGCGTGCGCGGCGCGTTCCTGGACGTGGTGGTCGACCTGCGGCCCGGCTCGCCGACCTACGGCCGCTGGGACAGCGTCCTGCTCGACGACGTGCACCGCCGCTCGGTGTTCCTGTCCGAGGGCCTCGGCCACGCCATCCTCTCGCTGGAGGACCGCTCGACGGTCACCTACCTGTGCTCGCTCGAGTACACCCCCGAATTCGACCGGGACATGGACGCCTTCGACGCCCGCCTCGGCATCGACTGGCCGACCGAGGGCCGCGACGGCACCCCGCTCACCTATATCCGCTCCGCCAAAGACGAAGTGGCTCCGCCTTTTTCCTGATCCACGTGAAACGTCGAACGGCCCCACCTGGGAAAAGGTGGGGCCGTTCGGCGTTGTGCGGTCAGGCGACCGGCTCGAGCAGCTTCTCCTCGGCGGCGGGCGCGTCGACGACCGTCGACCGGCGGCGCGGCAGGAAGACCGTCAGGGCGACCAGCGCGCCGACGATGGTGACGCCCGCGGCGAACTCGAGGCCCGGCCGGTAGGTGTCGAGCATCTGCTGCGGCGTCGCGCCCGCGCCGTGCGCGCCGGAGGTGACGATCGCGGTGGTCACCGCGAGCACGATGGCCGCGCCGACCTGCATGGAGGTCTGCAGCACACCGGCCGCCAGACCCTGCTCCTCGTCGTCGATACCGCTGGTGGCCTGCACGTTGATCGCCGGGAAGCCGACCCAGCCGATGCCGATCAGCAGGATGGCGGGCAGCAGCACGGTCAGGTAGTCCGGCGCGGTGTCGACCCGCAGGAACAGCAGGTAGCCCACGGCCATCACGGACATGGTGACGGCGATGACCGGCCCGGTGCCGAAGCGGTCGATCAGCTTCTCCGAGAAGAACGCCGACCCGACGACCAGGATGCCGACCGGCAGCAGCGCCATCGCCAGCTTGAGCGCCGACCACTCCAGCGTGTCCTGCATGTACAGGGTGACGATGAACTGCCAGCTGAAGTACGAACCGGCGACCGCGATGATGGCCAGGCTGGCCCGCACCAGCGACACCTTGCGCAGGATGCCCAGGCGCACCAGCGGGTGCTTCACCCGCTGCTCGGTGATCACGAACGCGGCGAACAGGGCGATGACGGCGAGGAACGAGCCCAGCGTGCGGACCGAGGCCCAGCCGACCTCCGGCGCGGTGACCACGGTGTAGACCAGCAGCAGCATGCCCGCGGTGGACAGCAGCGCGCCGAGCAGATCGTGTCCGCCCTCCTCGGCCTTACCGTCCTTGGGCACCAGCACGAAGGCGGCGACCAGCGCGGCCAGGGCGATCGGGACCGGGAGCAGGAAGGTCCAGCGCCAGCCGACGCCGGTCATCAGGCCGCCGAACAGCAGGCCCATCGAGTAGCCGCCCGCGCCGAACACGGTGTAGATGGACAGCGCCTTGTTGCGCGCCTTTCCTTCGGCGAAGGTCGTGGTGATGATCGACAGGCCGGTGGGCGCGGTGAACGCGGCGGCGAGGCCCTTGATGAAGCGGGTGACGATCAGCAGCGTCGGATCGCTGACCAGGCCGCCGACCAGGGAGGCGATCGCGAACACCGCCAGGGCGATGAGGAAGACCTTGCGGCGCCCGAGCAGGTCGGCCGTGCGGCCGCCGAGCAGCAGCAGGCCGCCGTAACCGAGGACGTAGCCGCTGACGAGCCACTGCAGGGTGGAGGTGGACAGATCGAGCTCGGCGCCGATGGACGGCAGCGCCACGCCGATCATCGAAACGTCGAGACCGTCGAGGAACAGGACGATGCACAGGGTGATCAGCATGCCCCAGAGCCGGGCGGACCATCTGGTCGGATCGGTCGCCTGATCTGCGGCCGAGAGCGTTGCTGGCGAAGTCATGCGGGGAACATTACATGCGCACGCATTAAATGCCAACACATTAAATGCGGTTGCATGGAGATGTCCGGACCACTAAGATGGGGCCATGTCGAACCCGGCCACAGCATCAGCTCGGCGCAATGGAGCGCCCACCGAGCTGGTCGGCCAGTGGCGCGAACTGCTCGGACGGCACGCCGCCGTGAGTTGCGCACTGGAGAAGGCGCTTCAGCACGAACACCGCATCGGACTCAGTGAGTTCGAGACCCTCGATCGACTGGTCGACGCGGACTGTCAGAAGTACCGGATGACCGAGCTGGCCGGTGACATCTACCTGAGCCAGAGCGCGCTCTCGCGCGCGGTGGCCAGACTGGAACGCGACGGCCTGGTCGAGCGCACCATGTGCGCCGAGGACCGCCGCGCCATCTTCGTCCGGCTCACGGAAAAGGGCAGGGCGGTCTACGACCGTGCCCTGCCCACGCACCGTTCGGTGCTCGCCGACTCCTGGTGAGTTACAGCGCGCCGGACGCCGCCGCGCTGATGTCGGTGAACGCGCCGCGATAGCGGTCGTAGTCGTTCGGCTTGTCCAGGTAGGCCGAGCCGGCGAAGGTCTCCACGAAGACCACCGGCGGCTCCGGCCGGTCCAGCGAACCGTCGATGCCGAAGTCCAGGATCACGAACCGGCCCGACTCCAGCCCCGCGTGATACCCGGTATCGCCGGGGACCACCTGGATTCGCACCGAGTCCAGCTCGGCCAGCTCGCGCAACCACGCGCGCTGGCCCGCGAGCACCCGGTCGTCACCGATGCGCCTGGTCAGCACCGCTTCGGCGAGCACGACCTGGAGCCGCAGCGGCGCCTGCGCGCGGGTGATCAGCGCCTGCCTGGCCGCGCGGACGCGCAGCCTGCGCTCCAGCTCCTCCTCGGTCAGGCCGGGGACGGTCTGCTCGAGCAGTGCCCTGGTGTAGTCCTCGGTCTGTAGCAGCGCCGGGACCAGGCCGTCCTCGTAGATCGACAGGCCGGTCGCGGCTTCCTCCAGACCGATGTAGACCTCGAAGCCCTCCGGAATCACATCGCCGTAGCTCGTCCACCAACCCCGTGCCTTGGTTTCGCGAGCCAGCGCGGCCAGCGGCTCGACGAGCTCCGCCGGCGCGCCGTATACCTTGCACATGGCCTCGACGTCGAGGCTGCGCAACGACGTCTGCCCCGTCTCGATCCGCCAGATCTTCGCTTCCGACCACTCGAGTTGCGCCGCCGCGGTCCTGGTCGTCATCCGCGCCTGATTGCGCAGGTCACGTAAGTGCCTGCCCAGCTGCCTGCGCGGCATCGTCGAACCGGTGACGCCCTGTGGTGAAGCCATACTGCCCCCCTGTATCCAAATCCGGTCTCCCCCATCTCTTTCGGAGACCGCCCTACGCAGCCGACAATAGGCGTCGGATCTGCGTACGGATTGTTTCACAATGAATCGGACAACGCGCACCACATACTTCGGGGCTACTTCTTCTTGCGGAACCGCCAGAACTGCACGGCGCGGACGTCCTCGGAGAGCTGGTTCACCGGCTCGGCGACATCGGAGAGCGCCTGGAACAGTCCGTCGGCCAGGTCGCTGATGTGCTCGACCCGCCCGGCCAGCCGGGCCGCGTTGTCGGCGAACTCGAGCATCAGGCGCACCGAGGCCGCGATGGTCAGCCCCAGCGGGACGGCGACCAGCGCGGCGAGGATGCCGAGCAGCACCGAGGCCTTCCACATCAGCACGGTGAGGGCCACCGGGACGCCGATACCGAAGGAGACGACGCCGAGGATGTAGGCCAGCGGCAGCAAGGTCCTGGTCGCGGGCCTGCGGAACTGGACATCGAGCAGCGAGCGCAGGACTTCGGCGGCCCACTGCTTGGCGGATCCGGTGCTCCGGAACGGGTCGTCGAAGCCCGCATCGCGCGGCATGTCCGAATCGTCCGGAAATTCGCCGCCGTCGGCGGACGGCGCCTGCCGCGCCCCCGCGCGCTTCACGTCGGTCTCTTTCCAAGAGAGCCACCGCGATTCGGCTTCGAACTCCTCGGGATCCTCGCCGGGAGACGAGGTGGTGCCCGGTGCGTCGGTCATGGTCGAAATCCTGCCCGTTTTCGGGCCGCACGCCAAGCCGGTTCGCATCCCTTCGCCGATAGCGAAGGTGTGCGAACTGAGACGAAGCAGACACTCTCGAATATTTTTCGGCAACAGCGTAACGAGACTGCCACCCCCGGCCGATACGCCCCATGAACGCAGGAACAGAGCTCTTCGGGGAATGGAGAACACAGTGCGCACGACGTTTCCGACCACCACCATGGGCACCGAGAAGGGTGCCGCCGCGCAGGAGTACGCCGCGCGGGGCTGGACGGTTGCCGAAACGGCCAACGGCCTGTGCTTGATCACCGACGATGACATCTCGGCCATCGAGGTCACCGGTGAGATGGCGGGCGAGGTCCGCCGCTTCCTGCGCGCCAACAACCTGTCCGGCCCCGTGATCGAGATCCCGGGCCAGGAGCGTCGCGAGATCCACCTGGTCACCGGCATCCGCAAGGCCGCCATGGCGATCGAGGCCATGCGCGAGGCCGGTGTCGTCGTGCACACCGACGGTGCCAGCATCCCGCTGCCCCCGACCCAGCTCGCCGCCGGCTCCGCCGCCTGGGGCGTCGCCCCGTCCGAGGCCCGCTGGGTGCCGCCGGTCGTCGCGCTCGGTGCCGCCGTGCGCGCCGCCGCGAGCCGCAAGCGCGCCACGCTGACCACCACGCCCGCGCTGACCCTGGCCAGCTGAGGCAGCACAGCACCGCAGACCCGCTACCGCGACGCCTCCCCGACGTCGCGGTAGCGGGTTTTCGGCGTTTCCGGACCCGGGCGCACCGGACGGCGTAAGGATGGAGTCATGGCTCCGCGAACGCTGCTGCGCACCTGTCCGCTGTGTGAGGCCGTCTGCGGCCTGACCATCACCCTCGACGAGGCCGACCGGGTGCTCTCGGTCCGCGGCGATCGCGACGACCCGTTCAGCAAGGGCTTCCTCTGCCCGAAGGGCGCCAGCTTCGGCAAGCTCGACGACGACCCCGACCTGGTCACCACCCCGCTCATCCGCGAAGGCGACACGTTCCGCCCCGCGAGCTGGGACGAGGCCTTCGACCTGATCGCGACCGGTTTCGCCGCGGTGAACGCCGCGCACGGCAGCGGCGCGACCGGGATCTACCTGGGCAATCCCAACGCGCACACCGTCGCGGGGGCGCTGTATCTGCCCGCGCTGATCCGCGCGCTGAGCACCCGCCACATCTACACCGCCAGCACCGCCGATCAGATGCCCAAGCAGGTCGCCGCAGGCCTCATGTTCGGCGACCCGCTGACGGTGCCGGTTCCCGACCTGGACCGCACCGACTTCCTGCTGATGCTCGGCGCGAACCCGCTCGAATCCAACGGCTCGCTGTGCACGGCGCCGGACTTCCCCGGCCGGTTGAAGGCGCTGCGGGCGCGCGGCGGCACGCTGGTCGTCGTCGACCCGAGGGCGACCAGGACCGCCGACCTCGCCGACCAACACCTGTTCATCCGGCCCGGCGCCGACGCGTACCTGCTCTTCGCGGTGATCCACACGCTGTTCGCCGAGAACCTGGTCGACCTGCGGATCGAGGTCGACGGCCTCGACGAACTGCGCGCCGCGGCCGCGGCGTTCGGCCCGGACGCGGTGGTCGAGCGCACCGGCATCCCCGCCGACGTCATCCGCGCGCTGGCCCGCGACCTCGCCGCCGCGCCGACCGCCGCCGTCTACGCCAGGATCGGCACCTGCACCGCCGAGTTCGGCACCCTCACCCAGTGGCTGGTCGACGCGCTCAACGCGCTCACCGGCAATCTCGACGCCCCCGGCGGCGCCATGTTCGCCACCGCCGCCGCGGGCGGCATCGCGCGCAGCAAGCCGTTCCGCCCCGGTCGCTGGACCAGCCGGGTGCGCGGGCTGCCCGAGACGATGGGCGAACTGCCCGTCGCCACCCTCGCCGACGAGATCGAAACGCCGGGTCAGGGGCAGATCAGGGCCCTGGTCACGGTCGCGGGCAACCCGGTGCTGTCCGCCCCGAGCGGCGCTCGGCTGGACCAGGGGCTGGCCGGGCTCGACTTCATGGTCAGCGTGGACCGGTACGTCAACGAGACGACCCGGCACGCGTCGGTGATCCTGCCGCCGCCGCGCTCGGTGCAGTCGCCGCACTACGACTTCGCGCTGCTGCAGTTCGCGGTGCGCAACTACGCGCGCTACTCGCCGCCGCTGGTCCCGCTCGACGGGCGCCCGTCCGAATCGGCGGTCATCGCCCGGCTGGCCGCCGCCGTCAGCGGGCAGCCGCACGACGGCACCGGCGCGACGAGCCCGATCGCCGTCGTCGACGAGCTCGTCATCGCCGGCATGCTGCACAAGGCGGGGATGAGCGACCGGCGCGACGAACTGGAGGGCGTCGACACCACCGAACAGCGCATCGACCTGATGCTCAAGCTCGGCCCCTACGGCGCCTGGAACGGCGGCGAGCTGAGCCTGCGCACCCTGCTCGACAACCCGCACGGCCTCGACCTCGGCCCGCTGCGGCCGCGCCTGCCCGGTGTCCTGCGCACGGCGTCCGGCCGCGTCGACCTGGCGCCGCGACAGCTGCTCGACGATGTGCCGCGACTGCGGACCGGGCTGACGGCGCGGGCGCCGGAGATGGTGCTGATCGGACGCAGGCAGCTGCGCTCCAACAACAGCTGGATGCACAACATCGCGGGTCTGGTCGGCGGATCGAACCGCTGCACCCTGCAAATCCACCCCGACGACGCGACCAGGCTCGGCCTCGGCGAGCAGGCCGCGATCAGCTCGGCGGCGGGCTCGCTGACCGTCCAGGTCGAGCAGACGCCGACGATCATGCCCGGCGTCGTGAGTTTGCCGCACGGCTGGGGACACGGCGCGAGCACCACCCAATCGGTGGCCAGCGCGCACGCCGGCGTGAACGCCAATGTGCTGACCGATGATTCGGTGGTCGACGTGATCTCCGGCACCGCGGTGTTCAACGGGGTGCCGGTGCGGGTAGAACCGGTCTGATCGGTCTACCTCGGGAAACCCTTGCGCAAACAGGACTTTCGTACCATTCGCAACAATGGACTCGCCCCACGGCTTGTGATAGTCCCCTACACTGGGTGAGATTGCGGTCACAAGCGGGGGTTTCAGCGCGAAACCCGCATCACCCGGTTCGGCTAGCAGAGGGGGCCCCGATGCCCGAGAAACACGTCGGCAGCGACGGAGAGCACGAGCTTCAGGACACGTTGGGCACGACCGAAAGGGCCGAACGCTTCTACGACGACCAGGTGATCGACTACCTGAACCCGTCGATGGTCGAATTCGTCGCGCGGATGGACATGGCCTTCATCTCCACCGCCGACGCGCACGGCGAATGCGACGCCAGTTTCCGGGCGGGGACACCGGGGTTCCTGCACGTGATCGACGAACGCACGATTGCGTACCCCGAGTATCGAGGTAACGGAGTAATGGCCAGCCTCGGCAACATCCTCGAGAACCCGCACGTCGGGATCTTGATGATCGACTTCGTGCGCGATCTGATCGGGCTGCACATCAACGGCAAGGCCCGCATGGTTGCCGACAGTGAGCTACGCGAGTCCGTCGACGATCTGCCCGCGCCCGAGCGGGGCAGGGCTTCGCAGGTGTGGGTCGTCGTCGATGTGGAAGAGGCCTACATCCACTGCCGCAAACACATTCCGCAGATGGTGCCCGTCGCGCGGGACCGGCGCGAGTGGGGCACCGACAACGTCAGGGCCAAGGGCGGCGACTACTTCGGCGTCAAGGCGGGCAAGCAGCCAGCGCCCGCCGCCGCCAAGGCCAGCTGACTACTTGATCTTGAAGATCACCGCGCGCTGCACGACGAAGTTGATGACGGTGGCGGTGCCCTGCGCGACGACGAACGCCAGCGGCTGCCGCCACCACTCGCCGGGCAGCGCGAAGTACAGCGCCGCGTTGATGCCGACCTGCACGGCGAAGGTCACCGCGTAGAGCACGACGACCGCGATGAAGCGCGCCCTGCTCGGCTCGGCCTTGAACGTCCAGCGCCGGTTGATCAGGTACGCGGTGGTGGTTCCGCAGACGAAGCTGACCGCCTTGGCCAGGCTCACCGGCAGGCCGAGCAGGTTCAGCAGCAGGCTGTAGATGCCGTAGTCGACGATCGCCGAGAGGCCGCCGGTCAGCGTGAACCGCACGATCTGCGTCTTCAGGTCTACGTCGGTTCCACCAGGCTCGTCGACCAGCGGAATCTCGGCGGGAAGCGGCAGATGCGGTTGGGCTTGCACGTGAGGAAGACTACGAGACCGGCCGCGTGTCCCGCCATGCATGTAGCCTCTTAGCCGATGTCCGAGAACATTCCGACCGCCACCGGCGAGGCGTTTGCGCTGCCTACGCGCACTCGCAAGCTCACCGGATGGGGTCGCACCGCACCCACCTCCGCCGAAGTGCTCTCGACCAGCGATCCCGAGTTGATCGTCAAGGCCGTGAGCATGGTCGCCGAGGACAACGACTCCAAGCCGGCGCACCTGCGACGCGGCGTGATCGCGCGTGGCCTCGGCCGCTCCTACGGGGACAACTCGCAGAACGCGGGCGGCCTCGTGATCGACATGCCCGCGCTGAACAAGATCCACCGCATCGACGCCGCGACCCGTCTGGTCGACGTCGACGGCGGTGTCGATCTCGATCAGCTGATGAAGGCGGCGCTGCCGTTCGGCCTGTGGGTGCCCGTCCTACCCGGTACCAGGCAGGTCACCATCGGTGGCGCGATCGGTTCCGATATCCACGGCAAGAACCATCACAGCGCGGGCAGCTTCGGCAACCACGTGCGCTCGATGGATCTGCTGACCGCCGACGGCGTGGTCCGCACGATCACCGCCGAGTCCGACCCCGAGCTGTTCTGGGCGACCATCGGCGGCTGCGGCCTGACCGGCATCATCCTGCGCGCGACCATCGAGATGACGCCGACCGAGACGGCGTACTTCATCGCCGACGGCGACGTCACCGCCACCCTCGACGAGACCATCGCCTTCCACAGCGACGGCTCCGAGGGCGACTACGAGTACAGCTCGGCCTGGTTCGACGCCATCAGCCCGCTGCCCAAGCTGGGCCGCGCCGCCATCTCGCGCGGCAACCTGGCCAAGCTCGACCAGCTGCCGAAGAAGCTGCAGAAGGACCCGCTGCGGTTCAACGGCAAGACCTTCTTCACGCTGCCGGACGTGTTCCCCAACGGCCTGGCCAACAAGTACACCTTCGGCCCGATCGGCGAGGTCTGGTACCGCAAGTCGGGCACCTACCGGGGCAAGGTCCAGAATCTGACGCAGTTCTACCACCCGCTCGACATGCTGGGTGAGTGGAACCGCGGCTACGGCTCCAACGGCTTCCTGCAGTACCAGTTCGTGGTGCCGCCGGAGTCGGTCGAGGAGTTCAAGCGGATCATCATCGACATCCAGGGCTCCGGCTTCTATTCCTTCCTCAATGTGTTCAAGCTGTTCGGTCCGGGTAACCAGGCACCGTTGAGCTTCCCCATGGAGGGCTGGAACATCTGCGTCGACTTCCCGATCTCGCGCGGGCTCAACGAGTTCGTCAGCGATCTGGACCGGCGGGTGCTCGAGTTCGGCGGGCGGCTCTACACCGCCAAGGACTCGCGGACCAGCGCCGAGTCGTTCCACAAGATGTACCCGCGGATCGACGAGTGGATCAAGGTCCGCCGCAGCGTCGACCCGACCGGCGTGTTCATGTCCGATATGGCCAGGAGGCTGGAGCTCCAGTGATCAACGCAGTTGGCAACCCGCAGACCATCCTGCTGTTCGGCGGCACCTCCGAGATCGGTCTCGCGATCTGCGCCGAGTACCTGCGCAAGAGCCCGGCCCGGGTCGTGCTGGCCAACCTGCCCGGCGATCCGCTGCTCGAGGGCGCGGTCGCCACGCTGAAGGCGGCGGGCGCGACCCAGGTCGACGTCATCGACTTCGACGCGCTCGACACCGAGTCGCACCCGAAGGTCGTCGACCAGGCGTTCGCCGCGGGTGACGTCGACGTCGCGATCGTGGCGTTCGGTGTGCTCGGCGACGCCGAGGAGCTGTGGCAGAACCAGCGCAAGGCGGTCATGACCGTCGGCATCAACTACACCGCCGGTGTCTCGGTGGGCGTGCTGGTCGGCGACAAGTTCAAGGCGCAGGGCCACGGCCGGTTCATCGTGATGTCCTCGGTGGCGGGTGAGCGCGTGCGTCGCTCGAACTTCGTCTACGGCTCCACCAAGGCCGGCCTTGACGGCTTCTACCTCGGCCTCGGCGAGGCGCTGCGGCCGCACGGTCCGCGCGTCACCGTGGTGCGGCCGATGCAGGTGCGCACCTCGGCGACGAAGGCGCACTGGGAGGCCACCGGCTCCAAGGAAGCCCCGCTCACCGTCGATCCCGAGGATGTGGCCCGGCTCGCCGTCGCCGCCTCCGAGAAGGGCACCGAGATCGTCTGGGCGCCCGGCGAGGCCCGCTTCCTGATGTCGGCGCTGCGCCACGTGCCGCGCCCGATCTTCCGCAAGCTGCCGATCTGATCGACCGCTTGTCGCGTACTGCCGCATCGTCCTGTGACGGTGCGGCAGTTCGTGTTTCCGCAGGCGGGAACCCGTCCCGAGCGACCGGCCGCTTCGGCCTCCGCCGGTCCGCGCCGGCTCCACTAGGCTGACCCGGACCGTGAGAGCCGACACCGAGCCGGAGGGCAGCGCGCCGATGACGACCAACGACGAGGTGCGGCCGCTGCGCAGGATCGGGGCGGGGGTCGGCGAGGCCGCCGGGGCCGCCGCGGTGGCACTGGCCGTCGCCGTGGTCGGGCTCTTCGCGTTCTCGGCGGTGCAGTGGCCCGCGTTCAACTCCTCCAACGTGACCAAGGCGCTGACCACCGTCGGTCAGTTCGCCGCCCTCGCGCTGCTGGTCGTCGCGGTGCTGCTGATCCGGCTGCGCAAGTGGCCGGTGGTGGCGAAACTGGCATCCTGGATCGGTATTTCGGGCTTCGTCACCGTCACGCTCGGCATGCCGCTGGCCGCGACGAAGCTGTATCTGTTCGGTGTCTCGGTGGATCAGGAGTTCCGCACCGAGTACCTCACCCGGCTCACCGACAGCGCCGCGCTGCGGGACATGACCTATGTGGACATCCCGCCGTTCTATCCGGCCGGCTGGTTCTGGCTCGGCGGCCGGGTGGGCGACGTGCTCGGCATGGACGGCTGGGAAGTGTTCAAGCCGTACGCGATCGGGCTGCTCGCGATCGTCGCGGCGGTGGCCCTGGTGCTGTGGACCCAGTTGGTGCGCGCCGATCTCGCGGTGGGTGCCGCGACGGCCGTGACCGCGATGACGCTGGCCTACGCCTCGCCCGAGGCGTACGGGGCGGTGCTGGTGGTGTTCATCCCGCCGGTGCTCGTGCTGGCCTGGGGTGCGTTGCACCGGTCGTCGGGTGGTTGGGGCGCGGTCCTCGGCACCGGGCTGTTCCTCGGGGTGGCCGCCTGTTTCTACACGCTGTACCTGGCGATCGCGGCGTTCACCGTGGTACTGATGGCCGTCGTGGCGGCGGGTGTCGCGGTGTACACGCGGCGCGAAGACCTGCGTCCCCGGGTCGGCGGTCCGCGCGCGGTCGGCGGTCCGGCGCCGTGGCGGGCGGCGATCGCGCCGCTGACCAAGCTGGTCGCCATGGGCGCGGTCGCCGGGGCGCTCGCGCTGGTCGTGTGGGCGCCCTACCTGCTGAAGATGCTGTCGGGGGCGAAACTGCCGTCCGGCAACGCCTTCCACTATCTGCCCCAGTCGGGCGCCGAGCTGGCGTTCCCCATGCTGGAGTTCTCGCTGCGGGGTGCGCTGTGCCTGCTGGGGACGCTGTGGCTGGTGCTGCGGGCCGGTTCGTCGCGGCGGGCGCAGGCGCTGGGGCTCGGCGTGCTGGCGATCTACCTGTGGACGCTGCTGTCGATGGCGGCGACCGCGGCGGGGACGACGCTGCTGTCGTTCCGGCTGGAGCCGGTGCTGCTCGCGGTGCTCGCCGCGGCGGGCGTCTTCGGGTTCGTCGAACTCGCCGGGGTGATCTACCGGGGGCTGCACGAGCAGGCGCCGGTGCGGGTCGCGGCCGGGGTGCTCGCCGTGCTGGGCGCGCTGGCCTTCGCGCAGCACATCCCGACCGTGCTCACCCACGAGATCGATACCGCCTACACCGATACGGTGCCCACCGAGACGCCCAACGCCGAGGGCACTTTCGGCGAGCGGGCCGACAAGCGCAAGCCCTCGGCCGTGGCCTACTACCACGCGGTGGACGAAGCGCTGCTGGCCCAGACCGGCCGTCCCAGGGACGAATCCGTCGTCCTCACCGCCGACACCAGCTTCCTCGCCTTCTACCCCTACTTCGGCTTCCAGGCCCTCACCTCGCACTACGCGAACCCGCTGTCGGACTTCAAGGCCCGCGCCGCCACCATCGCCGCCTGGAGCAAGCTCGACTCGTCCCCCGCCCTCCTCGACGCGATGGCCACCGCCCCCTGGCGCGCCCCCGACGCCTTCCTCTTCCGCCGCGACGGCGACACCTACACCCTGCGCCTCGCCGAAGACGTCTACCCCAACGACCCGAACGTCAAGCGCTACACGGTCGCCTTCCCGAAGACCCTCTTCACCGACCCCGCCTTCACCACCACCGACATCGGCCCCTTCACCCTGATCACCGTCCGCCGCTGAGGACCACAGCCCGCCGTGCGCCTCGACGACCCGCGACCCACCGTGCGCCGCTGAGGCCCACGACCCGCCGTGCGTTTCGGCGACCCTGGATCTCCTCGACGCGCCCCGGGCTCAACCGGCGGTGCGGCCGAGGTAGTGGAGGAGGTCGTCGATCGGGCCGGTCGACGTGGTGACGACGACCGGGGCGTAGGCGCCCCACTGGCGCAGGGGTTCGACGATCTCGGCGTCGGTGCCGCTGCCGGGGGCCGGGTGGACGGTGCGCGCCGCGGTCAGTAGGTGGGTGGCCAGGTCGGCGGTGAGGGGGGACGGCTGGCCGGTGGCGACGGCGATGTCCCAGGCGTGGACGGCGGCGTCGAGCGCGGCCAGTGTGGCGGCGACCGGGGTGGGCAGATCGCCGTGCGGGAGCGGGGTGGGGACGGTCGCGGTGTCGTCGGCGACGGTGGACCAGGCGGCGGCGGTCTGCTCGACGGCCGCCTCGACCAGGGCGGCGGCGGAACCGTCGATGGTCCCGGAGGGGTCGAAGGGGTTGTAGCTCGGGCCGGGGCCTACCCCCAGCGCGGCGGCGTAGGCGAGCTGGTCGCCCGCCGCGTGCTGGACGACCTGGGTGACGGTCCATTCCGAGCACGGCGTCGGCAGGTCCCACTGGTCCGCGCCGACGCCGGCGACGACATCGCGCAGGGCCGCGTAGGAGGTGGCGACCACGTCGCGCCAGACGGTCTCGAGGGCTGCGGTGCTGTTCATGATGGAGCCTTCCTTCTCGGTGATGACTCCAGCCTAGAAACCTATTAGGCTCGTTTCTTTCCTAATTTCCGCACGACTTTCGACGAGGTGGGACATGGCCGCGACGACACCCCGCGTCCTGCGGCTGCTCGCCCTGCTCCAGGACCGCGCCTACACCGGACGCGAGCTCGCCGACCGCCTCGAGATCACCGAACGCACTGTCCGCAACGACATCTCGCGACTGCGCGAACTCGGCTACCCGGTGCACGCCGAACGCGGCGCGATCGGCGGCTACCGGCTCGGCCGCGGCGCCACCATGCCGCCACTGCTGCTCGACGACGACGAGGCGGTGGCCGTCGCGCTGTCCATCGCCGTGGCCGCCGACGGCGCGCTCGCCGTCTCCGACCTGGGCGACCAGCTCACCAGGGCGCTGCGCAAGATCGAGCAGATCCTGCCGAAACGATTGCAGCGCAAGGTCTCCGCACTGCACGACGCCACCGAGATCGGCCCGGCCACCACCGGCTCGCGCGAACCCGACGCTCCGGTCGCCGCGGGCATCCTCACCACCCTGGCCGACGCGGTCCGGCGCACCACCGCGGTCACCGTGGACGACGGCGTCGAACTGGAGCCCTACCGGCTGATCAACTGGCAGCGCCGCTGGTACCTGGTCGCCTACAGCATGCGCAGCCACGCCTGGGAAGCGATTCCGGCCGCGCGGATCACGACCGCCACCGCGGGCAGCCGGGTGTTCGCCCCGCGCAGGCTGCCCGACGACGACCTGGTCGCCTTCGTCATGCGCCACATCGCGACCACCGGCTGGCGGGTGCACGCCCGCGTCACCGTGCTCGCGCCGGCCGACACCGTCATCGCCCGGATCAACCCGGCCGTCGGGGTGGTGGAACCGGTCGACGCGCACACCTGCCTGCTGCACACCGGCGCGGACGCGATGGAGACGATCGCGATCTACCTGAGCATGCTGATGATGGATTTCCGCGTCGACGGCCCGCCCGAACTGGTGGCCCACCTGCGCACCCTGGCGCGTCGCTACACCGAGTCGACACCGCCGTGACCGGCCCGGCGGATCGTGTCCGTTCCGTGCCGCATCCCCCTGTCGAGGCCGCTCGACAGCACTACACTGACGGGTGCGGCACGGTCGCCGCCGGCGGGCGAGCACCACGGCGGATGGCGTTGGAATCTTCGATCCTGCACGTCACGGGTCTCGGCGACCCGCTACCGGAGGAGGACTTATGTCCGATCCGTTGCACACGAGGGTGTGCCTCACCGGCCTGAACTGCTCCTGCCCGAGCATCAGCGTCTTCGTGGTGCCCGAGCCGCTGGTTCGCGGCGGGCAGGTGCTGCACCTGCTCGAACAGGCGCCGGTCGCGGGACGAAGACCGGAACCGAAACCCGACACCGAACTGATCGAGCTGATCGAAGCCGTCCGCACGCCGCTGAGCACCCGCGGGCTCGCCCATCTCGAACGCGTCGCCTTCGCCGGCCCTCGGCACGATCCGCCGACCGCGCGCACCGTCCTGCACGACCATCTGATCGAGGAACCGGAGCCGTGGGGCCTGGACGTGGACGATCCGGCCGAGCTGGTCCGGCTGGAGATGCTGCCCGAGCACCGCATCGGCCCGCGCCGCATCGACGACTTCCAGGCGCATTCGGTGCGCCAGACGATGGCGGCGGTCTACCAGTACTTCGGGATCGATCAGCGCATACCGCTCGTCTATCACGGATTCGCGGACCCTCTCGACGGCTGGTTCGCGCTGCGCGCCGCGGCGGCCTGAACGCCCTGGTCAGGAGCACACAACCAACTGTTGTGTTGATCGACACCCGGTAGCTACTGGTATGCGGGAGCGCGATAGACCACAATATGTCCGGTCAGTGTCAACAAACCGCACGGTTCGTGTCGCGGTGCGGGTACGCTGCGAAATGTTGGATGTTCGGCCGACCGAAATCAGTTTTGGTAGTGCTGATCGGTACGGATGCAGAGGTATAGCTATGACGCTCAGCAGACCCGAGCGAATCGATCTCCTGCTCACCCGCCCGCACCGTCAGGAACCTGAACCGGCGCCGCGGGAAGAGCTGGCCACGCTCGGCGCGATCGAGCAGACGGTCGTCGACGCCGCGATCGCGATGCTCGCGCCGGGCCAGAAGTTCGCGCTGCTGTGGTCACTGCAGGTCGGCGAGCAGGCCGTGGCCGGCGTGCAGGTCAAGGAGCGCGACGGATCGGTCACCAACATGGTGCCGCCCGCCGAGGTGCTCGAGTACCTGATCGATCACAAGCGGATGTCCTACGACCCGGCCGTCGGCACCTGGCTCAGCGCCGAGATCTTCATCGCCGGGCCCACCCGCTACAAGGCCACCTTCGCCACCGGCACCGTCGCGGACTGGATGCCCGAGGTCTCCGAGGACGACCTGCGCGCCGAGTTCGACGCCTACCCGCGCCCCGCCGGCGAAATCCCCGATTGGGCCCGCACCCAGCTCGATTGGAGCAACCGCCGGACCGGCTGACCACCCGTTGTGCCGCGGCGCCGAGTCGCGCACAGGTTCGATGGCTAGCATCAACCCCCGTGCTGCGATCCGAACGAGCGTTCACCCGATACCGCATGGTCGCCCTCGTCTGTGGGCTCCTCGGTTTCGTGCTTGCCCTGCTGACGCCACTGCTGCCGGTGCGCCAGGACCGCGCGAGCCTGGACTGGCCACAGCCGGGCGCGACCAGCGTCGAGGCACCGCTCGTGTCGTATGTGCCGCAGCAGCTCGACGCGCAGCTGCCGTGCGCCATGCTGCGCGATCTCCCCGAGACCGGGACCACCACGCTGGTAGGCACCGTCCCGGCGGCCTCCGGCCAGACCTCGCGTGGCCTCACCGTCGCCGTGCGTGACGGCGTGCTCGGTGTGCAGGCGCGCGATGTGCCGATGCTCTCGGCACCGGTCGCCGAGATCGCGAACTGCGACCGGATCACCATCACCTCCACCATCGCGGCCACCACGGTCGAGTTCACCGGGGTGACGCGCCAGGACGGCAGCCCGTTCCGCAACACCGTCACCGTCGACAAGCGGCCCCAGATCGTCGGCGTCTTCACCGATCTCGACGCCACCGCGCTCACCGGTGCCCGCCTGCACGCCGACATCGATTCCCGCTTCACCTCGACGCCGACCACGCTGAAGCTGGTGACGATGATCGCCGCCGCGGTCTTCACCGTCCTCGCGCTGATCGCGCTGCACCTGCTCGACACCGCCGACGGGCGCCGCGCGCGCCGGTTCCTGCCGCGGCACTGGTGGCGGATCACGCCGACCGACGTCGTCGTGGTGGTGACGCTGCTCGGCTGGCATGTCATCGGCGCCAACACCTCCGACGACGGCTACATCCTGAACATGGCCCGCGCCTCCGGCCCGTCGGGCTACATGGCCAACTACTACCGCTGGTTCGGCGTCCCCGAGGCGCCGTTCGGCTGGTCCTACGAGCTGCTGGCCTGGATGACCAAGATCTCCGACGCCAGCCCCTGGATGCGCCTGCCCGCCCTCGCCGCGGGCCTGGTGTGCTGGGCCGTGATCAGCCGGGAAGTGCTGCCCCGCTTGGGCGCCCGGGTGCGCCGCGACAAGGTGGCGCTGTGGACGGCCGGGCTGGTGTTCCTGGCGTTCTGGCTGCCCTACGACAACGGCCTGCGCCCCGAGCCGCTGATCGCAGCGGGCGCGCTGCTCACCTGGTGCCTGATCGAGCGCGCCATCGCCACCGCCCGGCTGCTGCCCGCGGCGCTGGCGATCCTGGTCGCCGCCTTCTCGCTGGCCGCCGGTCCGACCGGATTGATCTGCATCGCCGCGCTCATCGCGGGGACCAGGCCGGTGCTGCAGATCATCGTCAAGCGGGCCCAGGGCCTGCTTCCGCGCCGGATCGCCGCCGACTCCCCCGCCGGCGAAGCCGCCACGAACAGCGAACGCCCCCGGCTGTCGCTGGGCACCAAGGTCTTCCGCTACCTCGCGCTGCTCGCTCCCGGCCTGGCGGCGGGCACCGTGGTCCTCATCGTCGTCTTCGCCGACCAGACCATGGCGACCGTCATGGAGGCCACCCGGGTCCGCACCCTCGTCGGCCCCAATGTCGCCTGGTTCGACGAGCGCACCCGCTGGGACTCGCTGTTCATGCTCTCCCCCGACGGCTCGCTGGCCCGGCGGTTCGGCGTGCTGGTGATGCTGCTGTGCCTGCTCGTGTGCGTCCTGCAGGTGCTGCGCAAGGGCCGTATCCCCGGCACCTCGCGCGGGCCGTCGGTACGCATCCTCGGCATCGTCTTCGGCGCGCTGCTACTGATGATGTGGACGCCGACCAAGTGGACCCACCACTTCGGCGTGTACGCCGGGCTGGCCGGGTCGCTGGCCGCGCTGGCCGCGGTCGCGGTGGGCGCCAACGGCATCCGCGCGCCACGCAACCGCGCGCTGTTCACCGCGGCGGTGCTGTTCCTGCTCGCGATGACGTTCACCGGGTCCAACGGGTGGTGGTACGTGTCCAGCTACGGCGTGCCGTTCTGGGACAAGGCGCCGCTGGTGGCGGGCAAGGGCATCTCGACGCTGTTCCTCGGGCTGGCCGTGCTGGCGCTGCTGGTCGCGCTGTACTTCCACCTGCGCGATCCGTACCGCACGCCGTCGAAGCCGAACCGGTTCGACCGCTTCGCCACCATGCCGCTGACCATCGCGGCCGCGCTGCTGGTGCTGTTCGAGGTGGCCTCGATGGCCAAGGGCGCGCTCACCCAGTACCCCGCCTACTCCATCGCCAAGTCGAACATCGAGTCGCTGGCCGGTGACACCTGCGGGCTCGCCAACGACGTGCTGGTGGAGGCGAACACCGCCGACTCGCTGCTCACCCCCTACACCGGCGCCCCCGCCGACGGGCTGAGCGCCGAATCGACCGGCTTCACCCCCAACGGCGTCGCCGCCGACCTCACCGCCGACGCCGACGAGACCGTGGTCGGCGGGGCCAACTCGGTCGACAAGGACTCCGCGAACAAGACCACCAACACCACCGGCGCGGGCACCGGCGGCGGGACGAGCACCGAATCCGGCATCAACGGCAGCACCGTCGCCCTGCCGTTCGGCCTCGATCCCGCGCGCACGCCCGTCCTGGGCTCCTACCAGGACGGTGTGCAGCAGCAGGCCAAGCTGACCTCGCAGTGGTACCGCCTCGATCTCGACGCGGTCCGCGACGACCCGGCCTACCAGGCGCTCATCGTCACCGCGGCCGGGCGCATCCGCTACGTCGACACCGACGGCGTCGTGCACTACGGCCAGGACCTGCGCCTGGAATACGGCACGCACGCCGCCGACGGCACCGTCGCGGCGACCGGATCGGTCGCGCCGATGGACATCGGCCCCGCGCCGTCCTGGCGCAATCTGCGGGTGCCGCTGGATCAGCTGCCCGCGGGCGTGAACGCGGTGCGCCTGGTCGCCGCCGACAACGACATCACCCAGAAGCAGTGGCTGGCCGTGACGCCGCCGCGGCTGCCGAAGCTGGCCACGCTGCAGTCGGTCGTCGGCGAGACCGACCCGGTGCTGCTGGACTGGCACGTCGGCCTGGCTTTCCCCTGCCAGCGCCCGTTCGACCACCACGACGGCGTCGCCGAGGCGCCGCAGTGGCGGATCCTGCCCGACCGGGTCGGCTCCGACGCGTCCAACGCCTGGCAGGACGACATCGGCGGTGGCCCGCTCGGGTGGACAGGATTGCTGCTGAAGGCCGAGACTGTCCCCACCTATCTCGATCACGACCTCGGCCGGGACTGGGGCGCACTGGAGCGCTTCACCCCCTACCAGCCCGCGCCGCCCGCCGACATCACGGTGACGGTCGTGAACCAGTCGGGGCGGGCGAAGGAGCCGGCGATCCGGGCGCAGTAGGGACTCCGGCAGCGGAAGGGCAGTGACCGGGGCGTATACGCGTGTACGGCGCGAAAATCGTAGCGGCCGTTAGCGTTTCGTGTACGTGAAACGCCTGTAAATGCCTGCCGAATGGCCTCCGCCTGCTGGTTTGAGCACGTACCCTGATGGGTATGACAGGAGCCTTCGATGACATGGATCTGCGAGATCTCGTCGAGCTGCTCAGCGACGACGAGAAAAAGGAACTACGACCGGCTGTGATGCGGGTGCTGGATAGATTGCCTTCGCAAGAGGTATTACGTCGCGACCTCAACCGTCGCATGCTCAACGTCTGACTCCTGCTACCCCGCCAACGACAGAAGGCGGGGGCCCCCCCCCGGGGGGGGGCCCCCGCGAAAGATTTTGGGGGGGGGGGTAAACCCCCACCGCGGCCCGCCGCGGCCGCCCCCCCCGGGGGGGCGGGGC
>NZ_JBHVWX010000002.1:609326-751356 GCF_042882065.1 Nocardia sp. NPDC058244
CCCTCCCCCCCCCCCCCCCCCCACAACACCCCTGCCCTTTGGGGGCCCCGCGACTGTTTTTAATCCCCCCCCGCACCCCGGGCGCCCCCCCCCGGGGGGGGCCCCCCGCCTTCCTACTTTTCGGCGGCGGTCAGAACACGCGCAGCGGGCCCGGCGTCCACAGCCCGTCGCGGGTCTCGGTGCCCGTCGTCAGCTTCGCGGGCTCGGCCTTGAGGTACTGGTCGTAGCGCTCCAGCGAGCCCCAGTCCCGCGCCCAGTCGTCCTTCAGGTAGGTCGGGATGGTGACCCGGCCCGCCAGCATCTGCGAGAAGCCCAGCGGACCGCCGAACTCCTGAGCCTGCCAGGTATCGGTCGAGGAGATCGCCAGCGGGCGGTCCGGCAGGATGCGGTAGTTCGGCACCTCGGCGACGCCGTTGCGGTGGGCGAACGGCCGCTGGCACGGGAACTGCAGGCCGACAGCCCAGTCCAGCAGCACCGGCTGGGTACGGCCGATGAAGGAGTCGAGCTTCTGCAGCTCGGGCACCCGCGGCGGGGTGAACGCCAGCCACTGGTCGCCGATCAGGATCGGGTCGTTGGCCAGGATGCGGACCGCGTTCGCCTCGGCGGGCAGGTCGGCCAGCGGAACGCGCAGGTTGCGCCAGGACGGGAACGGGCCGATATCGCGCGGCAGGTAGGTGCCCAGCGTGGCGACGCTGCCGTCCGGGTTCCGGGTGCCGTACTCGACGAGCAGCGACTGGCCGTACTTGTCGGCGCCGGTGTCGTCCTTGGAGGCGATGCGACCGGCCGCGGAGATCACGACCAGCGGCGAGTCGTCGGAGCGGGCGGGCAGCCCGTACCAGGACGACTCCAGGCGCGCGGGCTGCTGCACGCCCTCCTGGTAGGAGCCGAGGATCGGGGTCTGCGCCGGGTCGAGCCCGAACGGCAGGGCCACGGTCGACCCGTTGACGCCGAGCGCGCCCTCACCGCCGCCGGTGCCCGCGCTCTCGCCCTCGGCGAAGGCCGCGCCCACCGACTGGTTGCTGGTGTTGCCGGTGCCCGGCTTCACCTCGACCGCGTCGGCGGACAGATCGCCCGGCACGCCGTTGGGCGTGAAGCCGACCGAGCCGGTTCCGGCCAGCGGATCGTTCGGGTCGGTGAGCGGCGTGGCCGGATCGACGATCGGGTCGAGCCTGCCGCCGTTCGGGTCGGCTTCGACGAGCACGTCGTTGGCCAGGCCGCAGGCGTTGCCGCCGAGCGCGTCGATGTTGGAGCGGGCCAGTGAGTACCCCGGGTACTGCTGGGTGGCGCCCTTGACCAGCGAGAGCACCTCGAACAGCACCATCAGGCCGACCACGACGGTCAGCGGGATGGCGGCGAACTTGCGGATCCGCCTGCCCCGCACGGTCTTCGCCGAGGGCTGCGGTTTCACGTAGTCCTCGCGCAGCGCGTACCAGCCGACCAGCGCCAGTGCCACGCCGAACAGGATCAGCATCACCGTGTTGGAGTTGATCCCGCGCAGCGAGATGGTCTTGTCGAACCACGGCACGCCGTAGCTGGACACGTACCAGTAACCGTTGATGCCCGAGAACGACAGCGCGAGCACGAACAGCAACCCGGCCAGGAAGATCGCCCGGTTCTTGCGTGAGCGCAGCGCGCTCTGTGAGACCGCCACCGCCGTCACCGCCGCCAGCGAACCCGCGATGCCCGCGTAGGCGCCGAAGTGGTGGGTCCACTTCGTCGGGTTGAACATCATGAAGAAGATCGTGCCGAAGACGATCCCCATCAGCCGCCAGGTCGGACCGGACGCGATGCCGGGCACCTGGCGGCGGCGCAGCAGCACCAGCAGCGTGGTGAACAGGCACAGCAGCATCACCAGGAAGGCGAAGCGCCGGGCCAGCGAGCCGTCGACGGTCTCGACGAACATATAGTAGTAGCGCAGGTAGTCCTCGTACCAGGCCAGGTTCGGGCCGGTGGCCTGGCGCACCCGGTTGGCCTCCTGGATACCGGCGAAGGTCTGATCGCCGTAGACCACGACCAGCACCAGCAGACCGGCCGACGCGATCGGGGCCAGCAGCGGCAAGGTGCCGAACTGCCGGTGCCTGCGCACGATGATCCGCACCAACGGCCGGATGCCCGCCAGCAGCGCGGCCACACACATCAGGCCGGTCGGGGCGGCGGCCAGGGTGAAGGCCGCGATCAGCACCGCGATCCCGGCGGGCAGCAGTCTGCCGGTGGCGATGGCGCGCTCGATGGAGACCCAGGTGAGCAGCGCGCCGAGGGCGACGATCGGCTCCGAGCGCAGGCCGTTGTCGAACGGCAGCCAGAACGCCAGGAACACCAGTCCGCCGGTCCACAGCGCCACCTGCGAGCGCTTCACCGCGTTGCCGAGGCGGGGCACCACCTCGCGGCTGATGACCATCCAGCACAGGATGCCGCACAGCAGCGCGGGCAGGCGCACCCACGGGCTCGCCGTGGAGATCTCGGCGAAGACCTGGATGACGTAGTAGTACCAGCCGAACGGCGCCTCGGGCACGCCGTACCAGCGGAAGTAGTTGGCCATGTAGCCCGCGTCGGGGGCCACCCGGACCATCGACAGGATGTAGCCGTCGTCGGAGGTGTTGGCGCCGACGAAATGCCAGACCAGCAGCGTGCCGATGACAGCGCCGTCGGCCCAGGTCGGCTTCAGCCAGTTCTTCGGCAGGAACCGGCGGTGCCCGCGCCCGTCGCTGCCGTCGAGCCGGGCCAGCGCGCCGAGCGCCAGCAGCGTGCACAGCACGGCGGCGATGATCGCGACCAGCTTGATCACCGACGGACTGGAGGAGAAGCGGGAGTCGATCGTCGAGGTCAGCGACAGGCCCTGCGGCACAGCGCCCTTCAGATCGGAGAACACGCCGACGATCTGCGGCCGCAGGTCACCGGCGAGCTGGCCCTGCACCGGCACCTGGACGGTCTCGACCGCACCGGGCTGACCGGGGATCGGCCGCTCGATCTCCTTGGTCATGCCCTCGAAGACCGCCGTCGTGCGGTTCTGGTCGGAGCTGATCACGATCGCGGAGCACTGGTCCATCGCCGCGCGGTCCGCCGAGGCGACCACCGCGTTGCGGTCGACGACGTCGACGGAGGTGTCGGAGACGCGGACGAACAGCGCCTCGAGCGCGGCCCGGTCGCCCTGCGGCGGCGCGGTGGCCAGCAGCATGCCGCCCTGTGCCGGCAGCGTCGCGACCGCCGAGCACGGGATGGTGGCGTTCAGGTCGATCGGCACCTGCGACATCAGCGGTGCCTGGATATTGCCGAGCTTGCCGTTCTGCGGCCAATTCAGCTGCGCGGTCGTCTGGGTGACCGGCAGGAATGGCGTCGCCACCGCGAAGAGGGCGCCGAGGATTCCGGCGACGAGCGCGATCCATCGCGCGATCGTGTAGTCCTTCGCGGACGCCACCGGTTCGGCGGGTGGCTTGGTGAGAACAGCTGTTGCGGCGTCTGGCACGGTTCGCCATGGTATCCGCACCAGGGTGGTTGTGAGGGGTCGCACGCCATGCCGTCGGACATGGAGCACGCTATGGTGTGAAGTTCAAGCGTTTCATTAAGCGTGCGACGTGCGCCGACTTCACCGAGCACCGGGATCGCGCCGCACGGCCGGAGGTTCCAGCATTATGCGAATCCGCTATCGATCCAGGTCCGGGCGGGGCGATCGACCGACGAGCGGGTGCGGCACAGGAGTTTTTCGATGCTACCAGTGTGCAGAGTGCATATAACTACGAAAAGCAGTAACTGTTACAGACGGTTACAGTCCCGCATTTTAAAGCCGGAGCGATTTCCCGGAGGCCGAAACGCGAAGGTTCCCGAATGAAATGGTAGGCGCGAATAACGCGCTACAGAATTACGGCCTTCGTACTCTTGAACACGACATCTTCACATCCCGGAGATGTCGATTTCACCAAGGAGTACGCATGTTCCACAGCAACTTCTTCGCACGCACCGCAGTGGCGACAGCCGGGTGTGCGATCGCCGCGGCCTCGCTGGGCATCGGCCCCGCCGCGGCGCAGGCCTCGACGACCGTCAGCCCGGCGGGCGCCGCGGTCCAGGCCACCAACCAGGGTGTGGTCAAGGCCGTCGCGGGTGGCGTCACCATCACCTGCAACACCTCCACCGCGACCGGCGCGGTGCCCGCCGCGCCGGGGAACACCAACCCGAGCGGGCCGGTCACCGTGCCGATCAGCGCGCCCAGCTTCACCGGCTGCTCGACCAGCATGTGGGGTGTCAGCGCGACCGTGACGACGAGCGGCAGCTGGTCGATCACGGGCCAGAACGGCTCGCCGATCTCGGGGACCATCAACGTCCCGACCGGCGGCATGGTGATCCAGACCAGCGGTCTGGCCTCCTGCAAGGTGGTCGTCGCGCCCACCGCACCGGCCTCGCTGGCGGGCACCTGGACCAACGGCACCCCGTCCACGGTCCAGGCCACGAATTCCCCGGCGCCCATCAAGGTGACCGGTGGTTTCGGCTGCCCGACCAGCGCGACAACGGGCACGGTGACCGGCGTCTACAAGGTCACCAACACCACCACCCCGGCGGTGCCGATCACGGTCGGCCCCTGACAATTCCGGGGTGAATTCGAATGACCGCGCGGTCACCTCGAATTCGGTGAATTGCCTGGGTATGCGATAAAAGAACCCGCGTGCGTCTCGCACTCGCACGCGGGTTCCATACACATCGTAGGCAATATTCGCGCCGGGTGCCGCCCACGGGCACCCGGCCGCGATTTTTCGGCAGCGGTCCGCGCCCGTGCGGACCCCGGTCTTCTCCCGACCCTTCCCGTCCCTAGACTCGACGGCATGACCAAGGTGAATCTCGAAACCAACTACGGACAGATCGTGCTCGAGTTGGACGACCAGGCCGCGCCGAACACGGTCGCCAACTTCGTGAACTATGTGAACGCCGGCCACTACAACGGCACCGTGTTCCACCGCGTCATCCCCGGTTTCATGGTGCAGGGCGGCGGCTTCGAGCCCGGCCTGAAGCAGAAGCCCACTCAGGCGCCGATCCAGAACGAGGCCACCAACGGCCTCAAGAACGACAAGTACACCGTCGCGATGGCCCGCACCAACGACCCGCATTCGGCCACCGCCCAGTTCTTCATCAACGTCTCCGACAACGCCTTCCTCAACCACACCGCCCCCCAGGGCCAGGGTTGGGGCTACGCCGTCTTCGGCAAGGTCGCCGAGGGCACCGAGGTCGTCGACAAGATCGCCGCCGTCTCCACCGGCAACGCCGGCCCCCACCAGGATGTCCCGGTCGACGACGTCATCATCGAAAAGGCCACTGTCGCCTGACTTTCCCTGTCGGGCCGCCGGTGACAGCACCGGCGGCCCGATCCGGCCGGATTCTTCAGGAGGCCCGGTGCCGAGGATTCAAGCCGCCACACTCGCCGAGCACCGCGAAGCGCAACGCCGTGCCCTGCTCGACGCCGCGCGCGCCATCCTGATGGCCGATCCGTCCCGGCCGCCGACGCTCACCGAGGTGGCCGCGCGCGCCGGACTCGCGCGTCCCAGCGTGTATCAATACTTCGCTTCCCGTGACCAGCTGCTGGCCGAGCTGCTGGCCGACACCTTCCCCCAGTGGGCCCACCGGGTCTCGGCGGCCATGGCCGCCGCCCCCGATCCGGCCGCGGCGGTCCTGGCCTACGTGCGGGCCAACCTCGACCTGGTCGCCGGCGGCGAGCACGCCCTGGCCCGGGTCCTCGCCGCGATCATCGACGACGACATCGCCGCCTACAGCCGGGAACTGCACGAGGGATTGCGCGCGCCGCTGATCACCGCGCTGCGCGCCCTCGGCACCGACGACCCCGCCACCGTCGCGGCCCTCATCGACGGCATCGTGCACGCCGCCTCCCGCCTGCTCGAAAGCGGCGCGGACCTCGAGCGGACCGCCACGGCGGCAACCGAATTGGTCGGGCCGTACCTGTCCGTGCTGCCGACTCGCTGATCAGACGGCGAAGGCCAGGACGTAGAACACCCAGCTGGTGACGGCGGTGAGCGTCATCCCGATCGCGGCGATCGGCGCCCAGCGGCGATGCGAGGCGCTGTGTGCGCCGGGCCCCGGCGGCGACCCGAAGGCGCGCACTGCCCGCACGATCACCACCGGCCACAGCGCCACCGAGAACACCGCGCACGCCAGGTGCACGATCAGCGCCGTCCACACCGCCGCCGACGCGCTCCCGCCGACGACCCCGGCCGCGCGATCCTGCCACCCGTTGAACCGGACGTCGACCTCGAACAGCACCACCGCGACCAGCAGCCCCGACCCGAGCAGGAGCTGGGCCACCTTGTGCCAGCGGAACTTCCGCCGGCTCCTGACCGCGTACACACTCCACGCCAGCACCACCACGACGAGCGCCATGACCAGCACCATCATGTCCATCGCCAACGACGCCCTGGTACCGAGGAACCCGTCGACGCCTGGAAAACCACTCACCATCGAAGCCCAACTCTCGCTATCGCAGTTTTCCCGACGCACCGTCGGGAAAACTCTTCGGAGCGGACTGTAGCAGGCCGGTTGTCGTCGCCCCCGCGGAGCCCGAACGCCCCCCCCCCGCACATACGAACGGGCCGCCCGGGAGGAGACTCCGGGGCGGCCCGTTCGGGTGTCGGCGTGCCTGCTACAGCGGCAGGACGTGGTGCTTGCGCGGGTTGCGCTGGATCTTCTTGTCCTGGAGCAACTTCAGCGCCCGGCGGATCTCCAGGCGGGTGGTGGCCGGTTCGATGACCGCGTCGATGAAACCGCGTTCGGCGGCTACCCACGGGGTGGCGATATTGGCGTTGTAGAAGTCGATCAGGTTCTGGCGGATGGCGGCGCGCTGATCCTCGGGGGCGGCGGCGATCTGGGCCGCACCGAGCAGGCTGACGGCGCCCTCGGCGCCCATGACCGCGAGGCGGGCGGTCGGCCAGGCCAGGTTGATGTCGGCGCCGAGCTGCTTGGAGCCCATCACCGCGTAGCCGCCGCCGTAGGACTTGCGGACCACCAGGGTGATCTTGGGGACCGAGGCCTCCACGTAGGAGAACAGGAAGCGGCCACCGCGCTTGATCACGCCGACCTTCTCCTGCTCGACACCGGGCAGGAAGCCGGGGGTGTCGACGACGAAGATCAGCGGGATCTCGAACGCGTCGCACAGGCGCACGAAATGCGAGGCCTTGTCGGAGGCACGCGCGTCCAGCGCGCCGGCCGAGGCCAGCGGCTGGTTGGCGACGACCCCGACGGTGTTGCCGTCGACGCGGGAGAACCCGGTGATGATGTTCTGGCCGGTCTCGGCGCTGATCTCCTTGAACTCACCGTCGTCGAAGATGCGCAGCAGGATGTCGTGCATGTCGTAGCCGGCGTTGTCCGAGTCCGGCATGAGCGTGTTCAGCTCGCGGTCGGTGTCGGTGATCTCCGGCTCCAGACCGGGATTGACCACCGGCGGCAGCTCCTGGCAGCTGCTCGGCATGTAGCCCAGGTACTCGCGGACCCAGGCGAACGCCGCGTCCTCGTCCTTGGCGACGTGGTGGATGTTGCCGTACTCGGCCTGCGTGCGCGCGCCGCCGAGCTCCTCGAGGCTGACGTCCTCGCCGGTGACCTCTTTGATGATCTTCGGACCGGTGACGAACATGTGCGCCGACTCGGTCGCCACCACCACATCGGTGCAGATCGGCTCGTACACCGCGCCACCGGCGCAGTTGCCGAGGATCAGCGAGACCAGCGGCACCATGCCGGAAAGCGGCTCGAGATTGGTCGCCATCCAGGCGTACCAGGCCAGCGAACTGATCGCCTCCTGCACGCGCGCGCCGCCGGAATCGTTGATGCCGACCAGCGGAATGCCGACCTTGGACGCGTACTGCATGATCCCGCAGAGCTTGCGGCCGAACGCCTCACCGACCGAACCGCCGTAGACGGTCTGGTCGTGCGAGAACACCGCCACCGGCCTGCCCTCGACCAGACCGTGCCCGACGACGACACCGTCACCGTAGAGCGCGGTCGGGTCACCGGGCTTGCGGACCAGGGCACCGATCTCGACGAAGGTGCCCGGGTCCATCAGCATGTTGATGCGATCCCTGGCGCTGGGAATGCCCTTCCGCGCTCGCTTCTCGATCCCCTTCGCACCCGCGGGCTCCTTGGCGAGCTCGAGGCGCTGCTGTAGATCGACAAGCTTTTCCGCGGTAGTGCTCACTTCTCTCCCTTGGCGATCTTCGCCAGTTTGGCGGACAGATCCGCGCCGATCTGGCCGATTCGCGGTTCGTCCACGATCTGGAGGTGGTCGCCGGGAATGTTGACGATCTCCAGGTTCGGGATGTACTCGTCCCAGCCACCGTTCGGGCGACGATCCGCGTAGCGCGGCTCGAGCTCGATGGCACCGTCGTGGTAGCGATCGGCCAGGTAGAGCACGACGTCACCGTCGTACTGGCTCGGCTGTGCCTGCTGAAGCGCACGCTGCTCGATCCACGAAGTCCGCTGGTGCTCGAGGACGCCGCCGGGGATCTTGGCACCGCTGAGCTTGACCAGATCCATGATCATCTTGATCTGGTCGTCATCGCTTGCCGCGGCCAGCTCTTCGAGCTGCTCCTGGTCCAACTCGGCGGGGACGTTGTAGGTCTTCTTGGCGAAGGCCTGGTAGCGCTCGAGACGAGCCAGGCGCTCGGCCGGGCTGTTGTCCTCGGCTTCGACCGTGATGGCGAGGTCGATCAGGCCGACGTGGCGTACGTCGGCGCCTTCCGCGCGCAGCAACTGCGCCACCTGAAGTGCCAGCACGGCACCCAGCGACCAGCCGTAGAGCACGTACGGACCTTCGCCCTGAATCTTGCGCAGCTCGGGCAGGTACTGGCGCGCGCGCTCCTCGATGGAACCGTCGACCCGCTCGAATCCGTAGACCGGGGTATCGGCAGGCAGGCGCTTCATCAGCGGCTCGTAGACCAGCGTGTTGCCACCGGCCGGGTGGAACACGAAAACCGGGACGGTGTCGGAACCTTCGGGACGAACGCGCAGCGGGCGGATGAACCCGTCCACATCGGCGCCGCTGTCCTGCAGGTTGCGGACGATGTCGGACAGCTGCTCGATGGTCTCGCAATCGAGCACATCGTCGACGGTGACCTCGGCACCCACCCGCTCGGTGAGACGGGCCGCCATCTTCTCGGCGACCTCCTCTTCGAGAATCGGGAGGGTGTTGAAGATGCCGCCGGGGGAAGCGCCGGTGACCAAGGCCCAGGTGGCATAGGTCAGCCGCTCGGCAGCGTCACGTGGCGGAACGTTGTCCTCGTCCCCGGCCGGGGCCGAGTAGTCGACATCCGGCGTCACCGGCTCGGCGACCGGCGCCACCTCGGCGACCGGCGCGGCCGCTTCGACGACCGGGGCGGCCTCGGCCGGAACAGCTTCGGCGACACCACCTTCCGACGGCAACTCCGCACCGGCGGCCTTCGCCGCGGCCAGCGGATCCCCGCCCGCCGCGATCGCGGCCCGCGCGGCCTCGACGAAGTTCGCGTCGACGCCGATCTCGACGTCCTCACCGGCGGCCTTGGCCGCGGCCTGCTTCTCCGCCATCGCCGCGACCTCGTCACGGTGCTCGATCGCGTAGCGCAGCACCTTGGAGACCTCGTTGAGGCTCGCGTCGCGCACGGCCGAGACCTGCAGCTGCGGGATGTCGAACTCGTACTCGACGCGGTTCTTGATGCGCATCGCCATCAGCGAGTCCAGGCCCAGCTCCATCAGCGGGATCTCCATCGGGAGGTCCTCGACGGCGTAGCCCATGGACTCGGCGACGATCACGCACAGCCGCTGCTCGACGGTCTCGCTGCCGTTGGGGTCCCAGCGGTCGCTGGTCGCCACGGCCACCTCGGCCGCGGTCGGCGCGGCGACGGCCGCCGGAACGGTCTCGGCGACAACGGGTTCGGGCAGCGCGGCACCGGAGGTGACGACCGCGTCGAACAGCAGCGCGAAACCGGTGGCGCCCTTGGCGTGCACCTGCACCGACGCGCCACCGAGGTGCGGGGTGAGGGTGGTGGTCAGGGTGCCGGTGGTCGGCAGCGCGGCGTGCGGGTGCGAGACCGACACGGCGACATCGGAGAGCACCTGCGCGGCAGCGGTTTTCACCAGCGCGGCCAGGTCGGTGACCGAGGCGGCCTGCACCTCCCAGGCGTGGCGGCCGTCGGGCATGGCGACGTGCGCGCCGGGCACCCTGGTGTTGCCACCACCCGAGGACATCGCGACCGCGGGCCAGTACTCCTTGCGCACGAACGCCGTCCGCGGCACGTCGGCGTAATCGCCTTCGGGCAGCAGCGAACTCAGGTTCACCGCGTGGCCGTGCACGTAGAGCTGGGCGAGCGCGCCGATGACACCGGCGGACTCGTCCTCCTTGCGCTTGAGCGTCGGGATGAGCTGCGCGTCGTGCACACCGGCGGCGAAGGTGGTGCCGAGCACCTGCATCAGCGCGACGGAGTTGGGCGCCAGCTCCAGGAACGTGGTGTGCCCGGAGTCGACGGCGGCCTTGATCGCGTTGGTGAAGTACACCGCGTGGCGCATGTTCTTCACCCAGTAGGGCTCGTCGTGGATCGGCTCGGAACCGGGCTTGAAGAACAGGCCCTCGTGCACGGTCGAGTACAGGCCGGTCTTCAGCGAGGTCGGCTCGATGCCGGCCAGTTCGGCGGCCAGCTCGCCGAGCAGCGGGTCCATCTGCGAGGTGTGGCCCGCGCCGCGGGTGGGCAGGATGCGGGCGAACTTGCCCATGCCCTCCACCTCGGCGACGATCTGCTCGACCTGCTCGCGCGGTCCGCCGATGACGGTGTTGGTCGGCGCGGCGTACACCGCGCACTCCACGTCGGGGAAGCGCGGCAGCAGCTCGGCGACATCGTGGGCACTGAGCTCGACCAGCGCCATATTGCGCACGTCGTCCTCGGTGATCATCTGCTCGCCCTCGCCCATCAGGCGCGAACGGGCGCAGATCACGCGCACCGCGTCTTCCAGGGTCAGGCCGCCCGCGATGTACGCGCCCGCGACCTCACCCATCGAATGACCGACCACCGCGGCGGGTTCCGCGCCGTGCGCGCGCAGCACCGCGGCCAGACCCAGCTGGGTGGTGAAGATGCCGACCTGGCAGGTGCCGACGTCGTAGTCCTGCTCGTCGTCGAGGAACATCTCGCGGATCGAGTAGCCCGCTTCGTCCTGGACCAGCTCGTCGACCTCGTCGACCGTCTTACGGAAGATCGAGTTCTCGGTGTAGAGCTGCTTGGACATCTTGCGGTGCTGCGCGCCGAAGCCACACATCACCCAGACCGGCGGGGCGGCCGCCGGGGAATCGGCGGTGAAGACACCGGCGCCGGGCTTGCCCTCGGCGATGGCGCGCAGGCCGGCGACGGCCTCCTCGTGCGTCTTGGCCAGCACCACACCGCGCGAGCGCTGGTGGCTGCGCTTGGCCAGCGCGCGGGCGACGTCGGTCAGCGGGACGTCCTTGCCCGGGCCGGCCAGCCAGTCGGCCAGCTCGGCCGCGGCGCGCTTGCGGCGCGAGGGCAGGTAGGCCGACACGGCCAGGATCACCGGCAGCGGTTCGGCGCGCTCGCCGTCCCACTCCACGGCGACCGGCTGCTCCGGCTCGGCGGCGGCCGATGTGATCGCGGTGGCCTCGGCGACCACATCGGTGGTCTCCTCGCCCTCGACCTGCTCGGCGGCGACCTGCTCGGCCGTCACGTCCTCGACGACCGGCGGCGACGGCACGTACTCCTGGAGCACGACGTGCGCGTTGGTGCCACCGAAGCCGAAGCCGGAGATACCGACGGTCGCGACGCCGCTGTAGCGCGGGTACTCGGTCGGCTCGTCGACGACCTTGAGGTTGGCCTGCTCGAACGGGATGTACGGGCTCGGGCCCGCGTAGTTGATGTTCGGCGGAATCACGTTGTGCTGGAACGACATCAGCACCTTGGCCAGGCTGGCCGCGCCCGCTCCGGACTCGAGGTGGCCGAAGTTGGTCTTGGCGGAGCCGAGCAGGGCGGGCTTGTCGGCGTCGCGGCCGCGGCCGACGATGCGGGCCAGCGCCTCGGCCTCGATCGGGTCACCGATCGGGGTGCCGGTGCCGTGCGCCTCGATGTAGTCGACGGTGGACGGGGCGATGCCCGCGTCGCGGTAGGCGGCGCGCAGGACGTCGGCCTGGGCCTCCGGGTTCGGCGCGAACAGGCCGTTGGAGCGGCCGTCGGAGTTCACCGCGGAACCCTTGATCACGCCGAGGATGCTGTCGCCGTCGCGCTCGGCGTCGACCAGGCGCTTGAGCACGACCAGGCCCGCGCCCTCGGAGCGGACCATGCCGTCGGCGTCGTTGGAGAACGCCTTGATGTGACCGTCCTTGGCGACCGCGCCGTTCTTCTCGAAACCGAGCGTGATGACGGGGGCCAGGATCATGTTCACGCCACCGGCCAGCGCCACGTCGGCCTCGCCGTCACGCAGCGCGCGCACGGCCTGGTGGACCGCGACGATGGTCGAGGAGCAGGCGGTGTCGACGGTGACCGACGGGCCACGGAAGTCGAAGAAGTAGGAGACGCGGTTGGCGATGATGCCGGTCGACGCGCCGAGCAGGGCGTAGGCCTCCGCCGAGATCGGCAGGTTCGGGTCACGGTCGCCGAGGCCGAGCGAGGCGATCAGCTGGAAGTCGCTGCTCGACGAGCCGACGAAGACGCCGACCTTCTCGCCCTTGAGCTCGCTGGCCGGGATGCGCGCGTGCTCGAGCGCCTCCCAGGTGAGCTCCATCATCAGGCGCTGCTGCGGGTCGACGCGTTCGACCTCGACCGGCGACATGGCGAAGAACTCGGCGTCGAAGCCCTTGACCACGTCCTGGTCCAGGTAGCCGCCGAGGGTGTTGGACTCCGCGACGGTCTGCGCCACCCCGGCATCGCCGAGGAACTCCGACCAGCGGCCCTCCGGCAGCTCCCGGATCGCGTCACCGCGACCGATGATGAACTCCCAGGTCGACTCCGGGGTGCTGCCCGCGCCGGGCAGCCGGGTCGACAGGCCGACCACGGCGATGTCGTGCGTCTCGCCGGGCTGGTAGGCGGCGGCGTAGTCGTCCGCCTCGTCGGCGGGCAGCTCCGGCTCGCCGTTGACGATGACCTCGGCCAGCGAGGCGATCGTCGGATGCTGGTAGACCACCGTCGGGGTGAGGATGACGCCGGTCAGTTCCTCGATGTCACCACCGAGGGCGAGGGCATCGCGCGAAGCCAGCCCGAACTCCTCCATCGGCCGGTCGACGGTGATCGCGTCGATCGACTGCCCGGTCGCGTCGGCGACCCATTTGCGCAGCCATTCGCGCAGGTCGGCGACCGAGAGATCACCCGCCGGGGTGTTCTGCGCGGGGACTTCGGGGTTCTGGGTGGGCGTGCCCTCGTTGTCAGCCATCAATTCCTCAAGCTACCTGTCTGCGTACAGGGCGCGCCGTGGAATGACGCCCGACGTGCGCTCACGCCGGGCGTCGATCCGATCCGGTCGGCCGATTACTCTTCCGGTGCATCGGGGAAAGCCTGCTGGGTGTAACCACCGCGCAGCGTTCCCTCGAGGTAGGCGGCCTTGCAGGCCCGCCGGGCGATCTTTCCGCTGGAGGTACGCGGGATGGAACCCGCGGGTACGAGCAGGATGTCACGAGCGGTCACACCGTGCCGCAGCGAGACCGCCGCGCGCACCGCGTCGGCGATCGGGGCCGGGTCGGCCTTGCCCGCGCCGGGACCACGCTCGGCCACGATGACCAGCTGCTCGGACGCGTCGTCGGCGTCGAACTTCAGGCCGGAGTGGCTGTCGGCCGCGAAGACCTCGGCGGGCAGCTGGTTGGCGGGCACCGCGAAGGCGGCGACGAAACCGGGACGCAGCGCCTTGGACGCCTCCTGCGCGGAGTACTCCAGATCCTGCGGGTAGTGGTTGCGGCCGTCGACGATCACCAGGTCCTTGACGCGACCGGTGATGTAGAGCTCACCCTCGAAGTAGACGCCGAAGTCGCCGGTGCGCATCCAGTTCGCGTCGGCGTCGGTGCCCTCGGCGTGCCCGCCCGGCTGCCGGTCGGTGACCCGGTTGCGGAAGGTCTTGGTCGACTCGTCGGGGCGTCCCCAGTAGCCGATGCCCATGTTGTTGCCGTGCAGCCAGATCTCGCCGACCTGCCCGTCGGCCAGCTCACGACCGCCGTCGGCGCTTTCCACCGACTCGGGATCGATGATCGCGGCCCACTGCGACAGACCGACGTAACCGCAGGAGACCTGCGCGATGGCGTTCTCGGCCGACGGATCCACCCGGACCATCCGACCCCGGTTGAGCTCGTCGCGATCGACGTAGATGTACTTGGCCTCGTCCTCGGCCTTGGTCGCCGAGACGAACAGCGTCGCCTCCGCCATGCCGTAGCAGGGCTTGATGGCGGTCTTGGGCAGGCCGAACGGGGCGAACGCCTCGTTGAACTTCTTCATCGACGAGACCGTCACCGGCTCGGAACCGTTGATCAGGCCGATGACGTTCGACAGGTCGAGCGACTCGCCCGCCTTCGGCACACCACGGGCCGCGGCGTGCTCGAACGCGAAGTTCGGGGCGGCCGCGAACGTGCCGGCGCCGTCGGAGACCGCGGCCAGCTCGTTGATCCAGCGCGAGGGGCGGCGCACGAACGCGCTCGGCGACATGATGGTGATGAACTTGCCGCCGACCGCGGGCAGGATCACCGTCAGCAGGCCCATGTCGTGGAACAGCGGCAGCCAGGTGACACCGCGCGAGTTCTCGTTCATGTTCAGCGAGTTGATCATCTGCAGCAGGTTGGTGCCGACCGCGCGGTGCGTGATCTCCACACCGGCGGGCACCCGGGTCGAGCCCGAGGTGTACTGCAGGTAGGCGATGTCGTCGATCGCGGTGTCGGGGCGGACCCAGGAATCACCGAGGGTGTCCGGGATCGCGTCGACCGCGATGATCCGCGGGCGCTGCGCGGCGGGCAGCGAGCGGAAGAACTGACGGACACCGGCGGCCGAGGAGGTCGCGGTGAGGATCGCCGAGGGCTCACAGTCACCGAGCACGGCGTGCAGCCGGTCGGTGTGGCCCGGCTCGTCCGGGTCGAACAGCGGGACCGAGATGGTGCCCGCGTAGATCGCCGCGAAGAAGGAGATCACGTAGTCCAGGCCCTGCGGCGCGAGGATCGCGACCCGGTCGCCCGGGTTGGTCACCTGCTGCAGGCGAGCGGCCACCGCGCGCAGCCGAACTCCGAACTCCTGCCAGGTCAGCTCGTGCACCTCGCCGTCGCGTTCCCGCGAGTAGTCGATGTAGCGGTACGCGAGCGTGTTCGCATCGTTACGGGTGTGCTTCTCGACGTGATCGACCAGGGTCCGACCCTCGGGAATCACAAGGTTCCCGGTCTCGTCCAGGTAGTCGTCGAAAGTCTCTTCCATTCCTTCTTCTCCTCCGAGGCCCGGACACCGGTGAATTTTCCCAACGCATTACGGCGTTGAGACCCGTGAGGCCCCGACTCGCTATCGCCACCGGCCCCCGGAACACGCCGTGCGTGGATCCTGACAACCTGCGGATTTTCGAGCGGTCTGCGCGGTGACCGCTATCGGCTAGATGTTCTCAAACCAGAGTCATGTTACAGAGAACCCCCGCTCAGTCCTCCCGCAGCAGCGGAATGACAGGCGCGAATGCGTCCATCTGGGTGGGGAAGATGCCCACATACGACATCGACGTGAGTTCGCGCACACGCTTGACCTGTTCGGCGATCTCCTCGAAGGTGCCGATGGCGATGTAGGGCGAACTGAGGATCTGCTCGGCGGTGAGCTCCACGTCGACCTCGAGATCGGGGTGCAGGCCGCGTTCGATCGCGCGCAGCGCCATCTCCGCGGTCTTCTCCCGGTCGTCGGTGATGACGATCGCGGTGATCGCCCAGTTCAGTTCGATGTCGGCGAACCGGTCGCCGGCAGCCTCCTTGACGATGTTGACCTTCTCGATCGTCTTCTCCAGCGTGATGCCGGACAGCAGGCCCTTACCGTTCTTGGTGGTCTGCGGGACGATCGAGACGATGTCGGCGTGCTTGGCCGCCAGCGCCAGCATCTTCGGGCCACCGCCGCCGGTGCACAGCGGGGGACGAGGGCCCTGCCGCGGTCGGGGGGTGCCCTTGATGCCACGCACCTGGTAGTGCTTGCCCTCGAAGTTGCACTCCTGGCCGCGCAGCAGCGTGTCCAGGATGGTCAGCGACTCGTCGAGCTTCTCCAGCCGGACGCCGGGACGCTCGTACGGGATGCCCGCGTTCTCGAACTCTTCCTTGATCCAGCCCGCGCCGACGCCGACCTCGAGCCTGCCCTTGGACAGCACGTCGATGGTCGCCAGATCCTTGGCCAGCACGACCGGATGCCGGAAGCCGTTGGCCAGCACCGAGGTGCCGAGCCGGATCTTGTCGGTCGCCTGGGTGAGCGCGCCGAGCGCGGCGATCGGACCGATCTGGTCGCCCAGGTGATCGGGGACGACGAAGGTGTCGTACCCCATCTCCTCGGCCTGCTGCGCAGTCTGGACGAACTTGCGTGCGCCGCCCTCCTGCTTGTTGCCCTCGCCCGCCGCCGCGAAGCGGAACGGACGCAGCGGCGTACCCAGCGCGGTCAACTCACCGACGGGTGCGGCAGCTTCGGTCATGAACTCATCGCTCCTGGCTGTTGCACGCTGCGCGTGCTAGGCGGTGTATTCGGGCCACCGGCTACTCCGCGGTAGCAGAGAAGTCGGCGCGATCATCAGCGCACTTTACAGCGTGAGGGCGAATGGGAGTGCGGATGTCACAGCGAGGCATGATCCATGGCAATCACACACCCGCTGTGACTGTGACAACTCCGCCAGTCACCGCTCAGGAATGCGGTGGGTGCGGCGCGTTCTCGATGAGTGCGGCCGCCCAGTTCACCGTCCACTGGGTGGCGGTGGTGCCCTGTCCGTCCACGGTGTTGGAGGCGTAGAGCGCGTGTACCGGATTGCCCGCCGAGCGGATCAGCGCGCCGAGGCTGCCCAGCGCGTTGGCCGGGTTGAGGGCCTCGCGCGGGGCGTCGCAGATCATGTCGCCGGGCGCGCAGATCGAGTTCACCTTCGGGGCCAGCGAGCCGAAACCACCGGGTCGCGGGCCGGTCATGCTGATGCCGGGCACGTTGATCCCCTTGAGCGCCACCTCGGCGCCCTGGCCGGTCGGCGGCGGGTCACCGATCTCGGTGGGCTGGCCGGGGCCGGTGTCGGCGGTGCGGCGGCCGTCGGCGATCACCGTCACGCCGAGCACCTTGTCGGCCGGGACCGGGCCGTTGCCCATGCCGATCTGCGCGGCCACGTCACCGGCGATGACGGCACCCTGCGAGAAACCGGCGATGACGTAGGTGGTCAGCGGGCACTGCTTGTGCCGCTGGGCCAGGATGTCGGTCGCCCGCGCGGTGCCCTCGGTGCGGCTGTTGTTGTAGGAGGCCTGGCCGTCCGGCGGGAACGCGATCGGGTTCGAGAACTGGGCCACGTAGGGCACCGTGTAGACCTCGAGCCGGTTGTCCGGGAACTGCGCCCGCAGCGGCCCCGACACGCTGAGCATCAGCGAGATCGGGTTGGCGTGCGGGTTGTACGGATCGTCGTTGCTCGCCGACTCCCAGGTGCCGGGGATCGAGAGCAGCATCACATCGGGACAGTCCGCCGACTGCGACGTCGGTGGCGGCGGTCCGGGCGGCGTCGGCCCGGGCTCCCGCAACCGGCCTGCGAGCAGATACCAGAGCAGCACGATGACGATGATCGCCAGGACGAACAGCGCCAGCACGGTCAGGCACCCCGCGGGCCAGAGCCTGCGGGTGCGTCGCGTCGGTCGGGGGTTCACTAGCAGTAGGTGGAGGTCGCGGCGGCGATGTAGATCTGGGCTGCCTTGTTGACGTCCATCTTGGACTGGTCGAACGCGGTGTCGGTACCGGCGATCGCCGCGACGTACGGGGCGATATCGGCATCGGAGGCACCGGTGGCGCGGCTGGAGCAGATGTAGCCCGCCGCGGTCAGGGCGATGTCCGGGCTGGCCGGGGTGATCCCGTTCTTGCTCAGCTCGGCCAGGAACGCCTTGTCCTTGTCGGAGGCGGGCGTGGACGCGGGCGTGGTCTCCGGCGCGGCCTGGGGCTGCTCGGGCGCGGCGGAGGTCTCCGGCGCGGCGCTCGAGGTGGTCGCGTGGTCGCCGTGGTCACCGGTAGCGGGCGCCTGGGACGTGGCCGAGGCGGCGGCGCTCGCGCTCGAGGAGAGAGTGGGCGTCTGCGACGCGGTCGAATCGTTGCCACCACAGGCGGACAGCAGGGCGACGGCAGCCAGGGCCGCGACCGATCCGGCAACCTTGCCAGGAATCCGATGCATGAAGATGTCTTTCCTCGATCGTTCGTCAGGGAAGCGGTCGCAGACCAGGCTAGCCGGACATCCGGGGCGGCCGGGTACCGCGCGGCGAAGCTCAGAGAGTTCTCAGCCCGGGCTCACACCCCGTGAACTTCGGATTTGCCGTCCCGCACCACGATGAACCCGGTCTGAAAATTCTGCTGGATCCCGCCGGGGACGGTGAATTCGTCGCTGACCGGATACCCCAGCCTGCCGTTCTCGAACCCCTGCGCGCCCCAGGCGTCGGCGACCGCGCCGTTGCGCACCGACCACGCGCCCGACAGCGGGCTCCAGTAGATGTTGCCGCCCTCGAACCGGCTGTACCGGCCGAGGTCCTTCAGCGGCGCCTCCTCGGCCAGCGGGAAGCCCAGCGGGCTGGTCTCGAAGCCCAGCGCCGCGTACTTGTCCAGGATGAAGCCCTGCACCCGGTGCGCGCCGGTGGCCGGGCTGTAGAACATCGGGCCGTGCTCGAAGGCCTGCACCGAACCGTCGCGGCTGGGCGTGCGCGCCTCGGCCGCGACGGGATACCCGGCCGGACCGCGCTCGTAGCCCTGCTTGCCCCACTCCTCCAGGAACGCGCCGCGCATCACCTGCGCGCCGGTCTGCGGCGTCCAGTAGATCGAGCCGCCCTCGAAGGTCTGCATGCGGCCGCGGCCGTCGGGCAGGCCCTGCTCGTCCCCGGTCGGCAGGCCCAGCGGTGACGTCGGCCCGCCGATCCCGGCGTAGGTGCCGCCGATCCGGCCGCCGACCGGGTGCGCGCCGGTCGCCGCGGAGTGGAACACCTTCCCGTTCTGGAAGTCCTGCACCATGCCCGCCGCCACCGGGTATTCCGCCGTCAGGCAGTTGCCCAGCCAGGCCGCGGCCTGGGCGGCCGGGCCGATCGCGCCACCGGTGCCGCACGTGGTGCCGCCGGCATCGGTGCCGAGCGCGGCGGCGGCCTGCGGCCAGGACTGCCGCATCTCGAAATCCCAGTACGGCCACGTGTGCGTGCCCGCGGGACGGTAGTTCGCCTGCACCGGGATCGCCAGCTTCTCCAGCTTGGCGACGAAGTTCTCGGTCGACAGCCGCGCCAGGATCTCCAGGCCGGTCCCGGCCCAGTTCTCGCTCAGCAGCGGCACCTCGCCCAGCTGGTCGTGATTGCCCGCCAGGCCACTGCCGCTGGAGACGTACATGCTGACGCCTTTGAGCTTGTCGGCCAGCAGATAGGGATCGTGCGCCGCCCACTCCGGCCCACCGGGCGGGCCCCACATCGACACCGCGTCGAAGCCGCCCGCGTCCTTGTTGGCGAAGGTGATCGCCTGCGGCATGCCGAGCGTCGTCGTGGTCAGCAGGCCCGAGTACGAGGCCACGTACTTCATCAGGCCGGGATTGCGGCCCGCCAGGTTCATCGCGGCCGTACCGCCCATCGAAAGGCCCTGCACGCCACGTACTTCCGTGGTGCGCCAATCGCGTTCGAGGATCGGCGGGAGCTCCTTGGTCAGGAAGGTCTCCCACTTGTAGGTGTGGCCGTTGTCGGGCGCGAGCCAATCGGAGTACCAGCTGGACTGGCCGCCGACCGGCAGCACCACGTTGACGTTCTTGTCGGCGTAGAAGCCCTCGGCGTCGGCGTCCTTGGTCCAGCCGTTCTCGTCGTCCTGGGCGCGCAGGCCGTCCAGCATCAGCATCATCGGGAACTTGGCGTCGGGGCGGACATTCCAGTCGCGCGCCAGCAGCATCTGCACCTGGATCGGCGTGTTCATGGCGGGCGAGTACACCCACATCGCCACCCGGCGATCGGAGAGCCATTCCACCCGCTGCACCCCGGCGACGCCGGTCTGCGCCTGCGCGTGGGCGGGTACCGCGACCGTCGGCGCGAGCAGGGCCGCGGTCATGGCGGCCATACCGAGGATCCGCCGCATCGGCGCTCGGACACGATGTTTCAACACGCGCGACCCTCCTCATCCCCGCCCTGGGACTGCCTCATCGTTCGTTGTACCGCAGTACCGGCCGATAACCCGGGAGGACACGCGAGCGCCCCGCACAGCAAAAAGACCGGCTCACCCTGCGGGTGAACCGGTCTTCTCAGCGTTGCTGGGCGGAAACTATCAGGCGCCCAGCGCGCCCAGGATCTGCGGACGCGCCTTCCACAGCTGGTCCTCCCAGTACTTCCAGGAGTGGGTGCCGTTGGCCGGGAAGTCGAAGGTGGCGGCGATGCCGAGCGACTTGAGGCGGCTCTGGAACGCCAGCGTGCTGACGAACGAGATGGCCTCGATGCCCATGGCGTTGGCGGTGTTGTACATGCCGCCGAGGCCGGCCGGACGATCGTGCTGGCCGGGCAGGCCGTTGGCCGAGGAGATGAACATCGGCAGGCCACGCAGCTCGGGCGCGAAGACCATCGGGTCCATCCGCAGCCACGCCGGGCTCCACGGAGCGGCCATGGAGTCGACGTTGAAGCGGCCGGCGTCGAGCATCATCACGCGGATGGCCTCACGCATGCCGGGGGCACCCCAGTTCAGCGGGCCCGAGAGCGAGGACGCGTGCTTGAACTGGTCGCGGTGCAGGGCGGCGAGGCGCAGAGCGGCCGGGCCACTCATCGACAGGCCGAGCACCGCGTTGTTCTTGCGGGAGACGCCGTAGCCCTCGAGGAAGGCGGGCAGCTCCTCGGTCAGGAAGGTCTCCCACTTGTAGGTGGTCTTCTGGCCGTTGGTGTTCGAGGCCGCGGTCCAGTCGGCGTACCAGCTGGACTGGCCACCGACCGGCATCACCAGGGTGACGTTGTCGTTGGCGAACTGCTGCATCGCGTTGGTCTCGAAGGACCAGGCGTTGCGGTCGTCGCGGGCGCGCAGGCCGTCGAGCAGGTAGAGCGCGGCGTTGCCACCGTTGCGCGCCCACTGCACCTGGACCTTCACCGGGCCCATCTTCGACGGCACCATCAGCTCTTCGTAGCCACCGGCGGGCGCGCGCAGCGCCGGCACGGACGCGGGGGCGGCGAACGCCATCGGGGCCGCCCCTGCGGCGATCGGCAGCACGAGGGCTGCGGCGCCGACAGCTAGAATTCGATTACGCCAACCGCGAGGTGCAACTCCCCGGGACGTGCCCGGCTGGTCACCCTTCGGCGCGGCGGCCTTGCCGAAACGCATGTGAATTCCGCTCTCTTTCTGCTGTTGTGGCATGCCAGACCCGCCTGGCGACATCGGCCCGGATCCCGACAGTCCGGCCGATCAGACAGGTGAAACAACGATCTGGTCACACTTTCGCTCGCTGGAGGATATTCGACCCACGAATTACTTGCAAGGGCAACGGAACTCGCCGGTATTAAACCGGAGAGCCGGTCTGTCGAGCGGAGCAGGTCAGCACCCGTGAACATCCGGTTCGGCCACGATTCCACTCGGAAAACAAACGCCCGGTGCACGAATGCACCGGGCGTTCTGGTTGTCTCGGGCGACAGGCGTCAGCCGATGTTGTTCGACATATCCGGGATCATCCGCAGCGCCTCGTCGTTCCAGTTGTTCCAGGCGTGGATGCCGAACGCCGGGTACGAGTAGACGACATTGCGGGCACCGAGCGTCGCCATCCTGACCTCGAAGGCGCGCGTGTTGGCCAGCGCCAGCGCCTCCAGCGCCATGCCGTTGACGGTGTTCATGTTCGGGCCGTCGGTACCGGTCGGCAGGCCCGAGGCCGCGGCGACCCAGAGCCGGGTGTTGTTGCCGACCAGATTCGGGGCGAAGACGAACGGGTCCATCCGCAGCCACTGCGGGCCCCACGGCGGCGCCATCGAGTCGACGTTGTAGCCGCCCGCGTCCAGCATGGCGATGCGGATGGCCTCGCGCATACCGGGTGCCGAGATGTTCAGGTAGCCGGAGAACGCGCCGGCGAAGGAGAACTGATCCGGGTGGTAGGCGGCCAGTGTCAGCGCGGCCGAGCCACCCATCGACAGCCCGAACACCCCGTTGCGGTGGCGGCTGAAGCCGAGCCGGCCGGCGAGGGCGTTCGGCAGATCGTTGGTGAGGAACGATTCCCACTGGTACCGGTAGCTCTTGCCGGGCCCGCCGGAGAGCGCGTTGGCCGCGCCGGAGCCCGCGTTCGGCGCGCCGTTACCGGCAATACCGAAGAATTCGCTGGGCGAGTTCCAGTCGGCATAGAAGCTCGACATACCGCCGACCGGCATCACCACGTTGATATCCGCCGCGGCGAGCGCATTCGGGATATCCGTTTCGATCTCCCAGCCGTTGAGGTTCTCCGGCGCGCGCATGCCGTCGAGGACGTAGGCGACGCGATTGGTATTGCCGTTTCGCGCCGGGAGAATGCGCGTCTTGATCGGGCCCATCCCGGAGTCGACCCAGAAGTCGAAGGCGGCGGGGTTGAATCCGGCGGACGCGGGGGCGGCGCCGCCCGCGATGACCGTTCCGATAGGCACCAGCAGTGCCGTGGATACGCCGGCGGCCCAGCGCCGAGCCCACGATCCGGGGGCTGCGGTCTTCACGGGCCGACGCTTCCAGCGCAGTGTTCGCATTCGACTAGACCTTTCTCGGCTGAACCGACAGCGCAAACCCCGAGCTATACCGTCGGATCCCTCATCGGGCGTCGAAAGCGATCAATCCAGGGCAAAACGGACGAATCAACCTCGACGCATGCTCACTGTGTATGAATCAATGACGAATGCTTACATGTTGCTGGAAAGTGACCCAGAGCACAACTCACGGTGACTTGCCGCACGTAATTCGTCACCGGCTATCAGTCGGATCGTGACGGAAACGAAGAAAACCGCCCGGTGCGTCAGGCACCGGGCGGTTCGTCTTCGAGCGGATCGAGCTAGCCGATGTTGGCCGACAGATCCGGGATCATGCGGTTGACCTCGGTCTCCCAGTTGCGCCAGTTGTGCACGCCGGTGAGCGGGAAGTCGAAGTTCGCGTTGCCGCCGCCGAGGGTGGCCATGCGCACCTGGAAGGCGCGGCTGTTCACCATCGCGAGCAGCTCCAGCGGCACACCCTGGACGATCTCCATCGGGTTGGACACGTCACCGGCGCCCGGGATACCGCTGGCCGCCGACACCCACACGCGGGTGCCGTTGGCCACCAGCCGCGGTGCGAAGACGAACGGGTCCATCCGCAGCCACTGCGGGCCCCACGGCGGCGCCATGGCGTCGATGTTGAAGCCACCGGCGGAGACCATCGCCACCCGCATCGCCTCACGCATGCCCGGCGCCGAGATGTTCAGGTAGCCGGAGAACGAACCGGCGAAGCTGAACTGGTCCGGGTGGTAGGCGGCCAGCGTCAGCGCGGCCGAGCCACCCATCGACAGGCCGAACACACCGTTGTTGTTGGGGTTGAAGCCGAGCCGGGCCGACAGCGCGTTGCGCAGGTTGCCGGTCAGGTAGCTTTCCCACTTGTAGGTGTTCTTCTTGCCCGCGACCTGGGCCGGCGCGATCGACGAGCCCGTCATCGCGGACCCGGTGGCCGCCGAACCGGTCGAGCTGCCGCCCGAGCCGGTGTCGAGGCCGAAGAAGTTGCTCGGGGCGTTCCAGTCGGCGTAGAAGCTGGACTGGCCGCCGACCGGCATGACGACATTGATGTTGGCCGCGGTCAGCGCCCGGGCGACGTTGGTGTCGATCTCCCAGCCGCTGAGGTCGTCGCGGGCCCGCATGCCGTCGAGCGCGTACACGACGCGACCGGTGTTGCCGTCGGCCGCGCGGAAGATCCGGTTCTTGATCGGGCCCATCTCGGAGTCGACCCAGAAGTCGAAGCCACTGGGATCGAACGCCGCCGAAGCGGTGCCGGTCGGGCCGGCCACCGCCGCACCGAGCGGTAGGACAACAGCCAGGGAGAGAAGCATCGACCGCTTGAGCCAGCCGGCTCCCCGGGCTCTGAGACGTCCGCCACGCATTCTGTTTTGGGCCTTTCCTCGTGCGGTTCGCGCGGAACCGCGGTTGCAAATGACCGCCGACTTACTACCGGCACACCAGTGCGCCGACGGGCCGTTCCTCGAAGACCATATCGTGACATCGATAGCCTGGCGTTACCGAAAAGTGATTAAGCGGCGAACGCCACTGGGAAACCCCAGGCCAGGGGTGTAACCACTGAGCCGACGGATAACCCGTGGGCCCAGTGTGACGCATGTAGACCGTTTCAGCGCGGCGGCTCGGGGAATGGATCCACCAATCCGCAGCGCTGGATCTCGTACTTGGGCACCCGGTCGATCCGGTACTTCGCGAAACTCAGCGCATGACGCAGGTTGTGCTTGAACCGATCGAAGGTGAGCGGATCGCGCGTGGAGATCATCAGCGCCTGCGTTTCCGGGCACGACATCGCCGTGCGCGCCTGGGTGACCCACTCCTCGTCCATGTACCAGGGCATCCACGGGTGGATGTCCACCATGCCCGAGTCGACGACCACCCAGTCCGGGTACAGGCTCTTGTCGTGCCCGATGCGGCCGTCGGCGAGCCGGTCCGAATGCGCGGCCAGCGGGTAGGCCAGGCCCATCGGATCGATGACGCGCACGCTCAGCGGCACGTTCATGCTGGTCATGCCCAGGTTCAGGAAGTAGACCGTGTGCCCGGCGCCGCCCTCGGGGATCGGCTGCGGCGGCGGGTCCAGGTACCAGAACGTGTACGACGGCGAGTTCAGCAGCAGGCCGCCGTTGGGGTTGGCCGCGATGTCGTTGACCATCGCCCGCATGCGCGGGTAGTCGAGGTAGTCCTCGGCCAGGATCGGATGATCCTTGCCGGTGTTGAGCACGTAGTAGACACGCTCGTCGACGATGCCGGAGGAACTGATCTTGGTGCCGGTCTTGATCGCGGTGGTGCTCGCCGCGTACAGCGACCAGCCCGCGGTGCCCAGCAGCGCGGCCAGCACGACCACGGTCGACCAGTCACGGGGGGTGAACGCCCGCAGCCCGCCGGCCGGCAGCCGGATCGGCACGACCGCCACCGGCAGCAGCAGCAGGAACAGCTGGGTCAGCAGCATCCGGCCGTGCATGAAGTCACCACCGACGCGGATCGCGTAGACCGTCAGCAGCAGGCCGCTGCCCAGCACCATGGTGACGACCGCGCTCGGCGAGCGCAGCCAGGTCCGGATCGCCGCCACCGACCACCGCGGCCGCACCGCGACCCCGCGCGCCACCGCGGTGACCACACCGGCGATCAGCAGCACGAGCAGCGGAATCCACAGGTAGTACGGGCCGACCAGGTCCCACAGGTACTTCATGCCCTGGCCCCACTTGGCCCCGCCCGCGTCCTTGGCGACCGCGGTGTTCGGGTAGGGCAGGCCGTAGTAGCCCATCCGCCAGATCTGGTAGGCCACCGGCACGATCCCGGCGACGAACACGATCAGCGCGCGCAGCGCGATCGGGCCGTACCGGAACCGCGGCATCGGGGCGAGGAAGACCATGCCGAGGGCGAGCACGCCGATCAGCGTGGCCTCCGGCCGGATCAGCGGCGCGAGGCCGGCCAGGAAGACGAGTCCGAGCAGGCTCGGCACGCGCACCACCGCGGCCTGGCTCCAGCGGATCATCAACCACCACAGCAGCCCGACCCAGCAGATCACCAGGCCGCTCTCCAGCCCGGAGGTGGCGTAGTCACGGGCGGGCGGCAGCGCGATGTAGACGAGCACGCCCGCCGGGATGAGCAGCTGACCGCTGGTCCCGCCCCACAGCCGGGCGGTGCCGAGCATGGCGAACACCATCGCCAGCAGCGAGACCGTCAGCGCGACGCCGAGCACCACGTACTCGAGCCGCGCCTGGGTGAGCCAGCTGAAGAACCAGACCAGGTAGGTCCACGCGGTACTGGTGTTGGCCTCGACCCGCTCGTCCATGTTGAAGACGGGGCCGTTGCCCGCGAGCAGGTTGCGCACCGTCCGCAGCACGATGAGGCCGTCGTCGGCGATCCAGCGCCGCTGCCAGGCACCCACCGCGAACACGACGACGGTGAGTACCACCCCACCGACGAAGGTGGCGCGGGACAGGGTCGCGAAACGGGCGGTCGGACGCGCCGACTGCTCGTCGTCGCGTAGCCGCTCGTATTCGGTTGTTTCCTGCTCCGCTACCACGATCTCGTCAGGTGAGATAGACAGCGACACCTACCGCTCCGATCCAGGCAATAGCGAGGAACTGCAGGATGCGGTCCCCCAGCGCGATCTCTTCGGGTTCACCGGCCTCGCCACCGTCGACGTCGACCGCGTAACGCAGGATTGCGATGGTAAACGGGATCATGGAGATCGAGTACCACTGGGTGTCACGAGCCGAGTCCTGCTGGAACGCCCAGAGGCCGTAGAACACCACGACGGCGGTGGCCGCGAGCGTCCAGATGAAGCGCAGGTAGGTCGGCGTGTAGTACTGCAGCGACTTGCGGATCTTCGCGCCGGTCTCCAGCGCGATCTGCAGTTCCGCGTAGCGCTTGCCCGCCGCCATGAACAGCGAACCGAACGCCATGATCAGCAGGAACCACTGCGACAGGGCGATGCCTGCGGCCGCGCCACCGGCGACGGCGCGCAGCAGGAAGCCCGAGGACACGATGCAGATGTCGAGCACGGCCTGGTGCTTGAGGCCGAGGCAGTAGGCCAGCTGGATGGCGATGTAGATGGCCATCACCACGGCCAGGTGCCAGGACGCCAGGAACGAACCGGCGATCGAGCCGATCAGCAGCACCACGGCCAGCGCGTACGCCAGGTTGACCGGGACGACGCCCGCCGCGATCGGGCGGAACCGCTTGGTCGGATGCGCCCGGTCGGCCTCGACATCGAGCGAGTCGTTGACCAGGTAGATACCCGAGGCCGCCATGCAGAACACCACGAACGCGATCGCGACGTGCACGAGCACGCCGGCGTCGCTGATCGCCTCGGGCCCGACGGCCAGCGGCGCGGCGAGCACGAGCACGTTCTTCACCCACTGACGTGGGCGGATGGCCTTGATGACACCGCCGACCAGAGTCTTCGGCGGGCCCTTCACCACGCCCTCGTCGAGGACGGCGGCGGACGGTTCTTCGCTCATCTCAGCCAAGGTTCTTTCGGTTGCGGTCACTGTCGGAGTCTCTTTTCGGCGGCTAGCACGGCGGCTGCCGACGCGGCCCCCAATGCGGAACCGGCGAGCACGTCGGAAGGGTAGTGCACCCCGAGGACGACCCGGGAAAGGAGCATCGGAGGCACGAGCACCGCTGGCAAGGGTAGCCCGGTCAACCGGCCGAGCAACACCGCAGCCGCCGTGGTGGACGTGGCGTGCGAGGACGGGAAGCTCAGCTTGCTCGGCGTCGACACGTTGACCTGCACCGCAGGACTGTCCGGGCGCGGGCGCCGGACGATCCGCTTGATCACGATCGACGCGGCGTGCGCGCCGACGGCGCCGACCGCGACACCGGCCCACTGCCGACGGCGCGGCTTGTCGACCAGCCAGCCCGCCGCGGCGATGCCGACCCAGCCCAGCGCGTGCTCACCGAAGTGCGACATGCCGCGCGCGGCCGAGACGACGGCCGGGTTGGTGCCGATGGTCGTCTGCACCTTGTTGATGATGCCGACCTCGAGCGGCACCTCGATGTACTCGTCGTCGCCGCACGCGCAGGCGCACTCACCGCCGCAGCCTTCCTCGGCCAGCTCCAGCTCGGGCAGTTCCGGGTTGATCGCGTTCACTTCTCGGTTCCGTTCTGCGAAATGCCGAAGGTCTTCTCCCACGCCGCCGTGCTGGTCAGCTCGGCGTGCGCGGCCCGGTAGCGCTGCTGCATCTCCGGGAAGCGGGCGGTGAGCTCCTTGCGCAGGCGCATCGCTTCCTTGAGGAGCTCGGCGGCCTTGCGCGGATCGCGCTTGCGGTAGACGACGCCACGGCCGTCGGCGGTCGTCACGGTGACGCCGTCGACCTGGGACAGCAGGAACCAGCGCGCGTCCAGCGTCGGCACGTTCAGCTGCGGGGTCTCGTAGGCGGCCGGGTCGGCCTTGCGGAAGTTGTGCACCACGCCCTTGGCCAGGCGCGCGACCTTGGCGATCGGGTTGCCCGGCTCGCCGACCGCGCCGACGCCGTGCCGGTTGGCCAGCGGCAGTTCGGTCGAGGACGGCAGTACCACGGCGTCCGGGTAGTCCTTGCGCATCGCGTGGATCTTGCCCAGCGCGCTCGGCAGCAGGTCGAACAGACCCTCCGGACCGGCCAGGAAGTCGCGGATCGCCTCGTTCTGGATGGCGACCGTCGAGTACTCCAGGCACAGCAGGTGCTTGAGCGTGGCCTTGACCGTGTTCACGATCATCGGCTTGCCGTCGCCCGGCAGGTGCAGCGAGGCGACGACCAGGCGGTTGCGCAGGTGGAAGTACGCCTGCCAGTCGATCGCGTCGTCCTTGTCGGACCAGGCCATGTGCCACACGGCCGCACCCGGCAGGGTGATGGTCGGGTAGCCGGCCACGCGGGCGCGCAGGCCGTACTCGACGTCGTCCCACTTCAGGAACAGCGGCAGCGGCTGACCGATCTGCTCGGCCACCTGCCGCGGGATCACGCAGGTCCACCAGCCGTTGAAGTCGACGTCGATGCGCCGGTGCAGCAGCTTGGAGTTGTCGCGGTCCTTGAGCGGGTACTTCGAGAAATCGTGGTCGTACTCGACGTTCGGCGCCGAGGACCACATGAAGATCCCGCGATCGACGACCTCGCCCATGCTGTGCAGGTGCGAGCGCTCCTGCAGGTTCAGCATCTGCCCGCCGACCAGCAGCGGCGACTTGGCGAACCGGGAGAACGCCAGCGCGCGCAGGATCGAGTCGGGCTCGATCTCGATGTCGTCGTCCATGTAGACGATGAACTCGGCGTCGGTCTTGAGCGCCTCGTACATGACCCGGCTGTACCCGCCGGACCCGCCGAGGTTGGGCTGGTCGTGGATGCTCAGCCGGTCGCCCAGCGTCGCGGCGGCCTCGGTGAAGCCGGGCTCGTCGACGACCTTGCGGTTGCCCTGGTCGGCCACGATCACCGCGGCGACATTGCCGAGCACCAGCGGGTCCGAACCCAGCGCGGCCAGCGTCTTGACCAGGTCGGTGGGCCGGTTGAAGGTGGGCATGCCGACCGCGATGGTGCCGGTGCCCGGCGCCTCCTGCGGGGCGTACCAGCCGCCGGCCAGCAGCGTCACCGCCGTATCGGTGGTGATGTCGAACCAGATCCAGCCGCCGTCCTCGAACGGGCCGAGATCGGTCTCGAACTCCACGAACACCGAGTCCGCGCCCTGGGCGACCGCGAACTCCTTGCCCTGCACGTGAATGCGCGAGCCGTCCGCCTTCGAGCGGTACACGTCGACGCGGCCGTGCCCGGCCAGCTCCAGCCGCAGCACCACCGAGTTCAGCACGCTCCAGCGCCGCCAGTAGCTGGCGGGCAGCGCGTTGAAGTAGGTGCAGAACGACACCTCCGACTCCGCGCCGATCGAGAGCGCGGTCCGGCTGGTGGCGTGCGCGCGGCGCGCGTTGGTGGTGGATTCCTCCAGGTAGAGGGTCCGCACGTCGAGCGGCTCGCCCGGCCGGGGCAGGATGATCCGCTGCAGCAGCGCCTTCGCCCGCGTCTCGGTCGTCACGTCGTCGAGCACCGGCTGCGCGCTCACGCCTCGTCCACCAAAGCCGCGCCGGACTCCAGGTGCGGACGCAGCACGTTCTCGAACATGCTCAGCGCCGAACCGATCGCCATGTGCATGTCCAGGTACTGGTAGGTGCCGAGGCGGCCGCCGAAGAGCACCTTCTTCTCGGCGGTCTCCTTCTTGGCGAGCTCGCGGTAGGCCAGCAGCTTGGCGCGGTCCTCGGGGGTGTTGATCGGGTAGTACGGCTCGTCGCCGGTCTGCGCGAAGCGGGAGAACTCGCGCATGATGACCGTCTTGTCGGTCGGGTAGTCGCGCTCCGGGTGGAAGTGGCGCGGCTCGATGATGCGGGTGTACGGCGCGTCGGCGTCGTTGTAGTTCATCACCGAGGTGCCCTGGAAGTCGCCGATCTCGAGGACCTCGGTCTCGAAGTCGATCGTGCGCCAGCCCAGCTCGCCCTCGGCGTAGTCGAAGTAGTGGTCCAGCGGGCCGGTGTAGACGACCGGCGCGTCCGGGCTGGCCGCGACGATCTCCTCACGCACGTCGAACCAGTCGGTGTTCAGGCGCACGTCGATGAGGTCGGAGGCGGCCATGTTCTCCAGCCACTTCGTGTACCCCTCCTTGGGCAGGCCCTCGTAGGTGTCGTTGAAGTAGCGGTTGTCGAAGGTGTAGCGCACCGGCAGGCGGGTGATGTTGCCCGCGGGCAGTTCCTTCGGATCGGTCTGCCACTGCTTGGCGGTGTAGTCACGCACGAACGCCTCGTAGAGCGGGCGCCCGATCAACGAGATCGCCTTCTCCTCGAGGTTCTGCGCGTCGGCGGTCGCCACCTCGGCGGCCTGCTCGGCGATCAGCGCCTTGGCCTCTTCCGGGCTGAAGTAGCGGCCGAAGAACTGCGAGATCAGGCCCAGCCCCATCGGGAACTGGTAGGCCTGGCCCTTGTGCAGCGCGAACACGCGGTGCTGGTACCCGGTGAACTCGGTGAACTGGGTGACGTAATCCCACACCTTCTTGTTCGAGGTGTGGAACAGATGCGCGCCGTACTTGTGGATCTCGATGCCGGTTTCGGGCTCCGGCTCGGAGTAGGCGTTGCCACCGAGGTGGTAGCGCCGGTCGATCACCAGCACCCGCTTGCCCAGCAGGTTCGCGGCACGCTCGGCGACGGTCAGGCCGAAGAAGCCGGAGCCGACCACGATCAGGTCGTAAGCAGAATTATCGGAGTTACCCGGGGACGATGCGACGGTCACGGGTGCCCAGCGTATCGGAAGACGCCGGATTGTCCCGGCGGAGTCGCCGACCTGCCGCTGAGCTGGGGTGATAGCGCAGCGTCAGCGATAGCGATGCCCGGGCAGCGGCTGTCGTTGTTGCCGAGCCCGTACCACCGAGACCAGCAGCAGGATCAACATGAGCCCCGACAGCCCCGCGCCGGCCACGGTGACCCGCTCCCCTGGGCGATCCCCGAAGATCAGGTCACTGCCCCAGCGCCATTGGATGACGAACATGGTCACCATTATCGAGTACATCGAGTCCACCCAGAACGCGTTCAGCGCGAGATAGGCCGCCGCGAGCACGGCGACTATCGCGCGACCCGCCTTGACGCGCCGTCCGAGGAGCACCGCGGCTACCGGCCACAGCACAGCGAAGACCGCGTGCACCACGGTTACGACCACGATTCGACGCGTCGCGTCCGCATCGCCCGGCCCCATCAACTCGTTCGCCTTGAATCCAGCGATCGCCGCCAGCACCGCATACCCGGCCAGCACCCCGCAGAAGGCGATCGTGACCCGGTCCAGGAGGACGCCCGGCATCCGTGGCGTCCGCCGCCGCGACCGGGCACCCGGATACCCGGGCTGCCCCCGCGTCCACACCCGGTTGCGCGTAACCGGCCGCCATCGGCGCGTGTGTCCCCGGTGTCTGCCACCACTCCCCACCCGACTGTTCCTGCCCAGGCATTGGCCCGGGATGCGGGTACCCGGGTGGCGCAACGCCGAAGGCCGGCGGCGCGGCCGACGGAACCCGATGCCCGAGGTATTGACCGTTCGGCGTAACTTGCCCGGCGAACGGCTGCCCGGGATACGGGGCGCCAGGTGCGACACCGGGGCTCGGAACTCCGGCGGATGCGCTCGGGTATCCCGGGCGCTGGTCGAGCGGTGCGGACCCGGCCGGGGAACCTGTGTCGTACTGCGCGGTTGCCGGAGCTGGGCCCGGGAGCCCCGCAACCGGCTGCAACGCAATGTCATTCGGATCAGGACTGGATGGCCGACTCATGTGCGTCCCCCTTCTGGCACAGACTGCCCAATACCTCGATACGGAAAATACGCCGTGGACGAGCGTCGATCCCACAGCCCGCCAACCACTTCAGCATCGACACCTCAGTGGTACGGGTGTCCCGGCGGTGGTGGAACGCGGTGACCCGGTGTCGCAGGCCCGTAGGCATATCCCCCGGGCAACGACCCCATTTGCGGCTGGCCGCCGACGCTCTGCGGCACCTCCCCGGATCGAGGCCGTTGGGTCCGGGTCGTCAACATCGAGACCGAGAGCAGGACGAGCAGAAGAATCCCGAGCGCGATCATCACCCAGCAGAACGCAATTCCGGGCCGCTCGTCGAGATCGGGGACGTGGTCCCCGTACGTGAACTCCAGCGTGAAGGCGAACCCGGAGGACAGCCCGTACCCAGCCACGGCCACGTATGCCGCGGTGAACACGGCCGCCAGCACCCGACCCGCGCTCACCCGCCGCCACAGCAACAGCCCACCGACCAGCATCAACAGCGCAACGCCCAGATGCGCGACCGACGTCGCCTGCATGTTGCGCGCAGTCATCCTCGTATCGTCGCCGAGCAGCGCGACAGTCCAGAACCCACTGGCCGCCGCGAACCCGGCCATCCCGACGAGGACCACCGCGAGGACAACCGCCGCCCAGCGGAAGACCGCCCCCGGCGAGCCGGATGTTGTGGCGCGCTGGTCCTCGACGTTCGGGTGCGGCCACATCTGACCGCCCCTCGGCGCTTCGGACGTCGGCCCCGCTCCCATCCCTGGCGAACTCCACCATTCAGCGGGCGGCTGACCCGCCGGCCCCGGATACGGATGACCCTGGCCGTAAGGCACGGTCGCCGGTGACGGCGAAACCGGCTGGGCGACACCCTCGCTCGGAGTGTGCCCGGATGGATAGCTCATGCGTGATCCCCCTGCGCGCGTCAGTAGTACGGGTAGGGAGCGTACGCAGGCTGGCGGGCGGCCCGGATCCAGCGACCCGTGGACGGGGCTGCGGCGCAGAGGAGGATGAGCAGCGGGATGCAGGTGGCGACGACGCTGCCGATGACCACGGCCGGCGGGGCGCCTTCGCTGGCCGCGATCGCGACCGAGATCGCGCTGATCAGCAGGCCGATCGTGGACAGGATGATCAGGATCACCCGGCCCGCGGTCTTGCGGCGGAACAGCAGGATCGAGCCGAGCAGCCACAGCAGGGCGGGGATGGCGGCGATCGCGATACCGGCGATCGTTCCGGCGCGGGCGTCGTCGCTGCGGACCGAGTCGGTGTTCAGCTCGGTGGCCGCGACCACGCCGAGACCGATCAGCGCGAACAGCGAGATCAGCAGGGAGAGCAGGGCCGCGGTGATTCCGGTGCCACCGCCCGCCCGCTGCGGCGCGCCGTAAGCCGGTGCGCCGTAACCGTATCCGGGCGCGGGTTGCTGCGCGTACCCGTACGGCTGTGGGGCGTAGCCCTGTTGCGCGTAGGGATCGGCCGCGTAACCGGGTTGCGCGTAACCACCCACGTACGGGTCGTGGCCCTGCTGTGGACCATACGGGTATCCCATGGTGTCCCCCTCCGAAACGAGCGCGGCGTCGCGCCGCTGACCTGCCGAAACTATACGGCCGAACCGACAGCCCGCTCGGTCCGAGCGTAGGCCGCCGTCCACGGCAGCGCCGCGGGCACCAGCACCAGCGCACCGAGCGCGACGGCCGCCAGCGCGGCCGCCCAGCTGTGGTTCACGATCGCCGTCACCGCACCGGGTACCCCACCGAACCCGATCGGAATCGATCGGAGGACGGATTCCTCGGCGAACCAATGGATGCCGTACTCGGAGTCGTAGTTCACCAGCGTCGCCAGCAACCCGAGCACGCCGAGTCCGACCTGCGCGCCCGCCGCGACGATCAGCACCCACCGGCCGGACTCGTCGCGCCGGGCCAGCAGCATGCCGCCGTAGCCGAACGCGAACGCCGCCACCAGCGCGCCGAGCGTGGTGAACAGGGCAAGCGAGTCGTCGAGCCGGTCGGGGTCGTTCAGGAAGGCACGCACCAGGACCACGGCCCCGACCAGGTTCGCCACCGTGGCAACACCGGCACAGCACACGGCGACGATCGCCGTCACCTCACCGGCTTTCGACTTCGCATCCCGCACGACCATGGCTCGACCGTATCCCGAGTCGGCCTAGCGCGTCGTGGTCCACCGGCGCGTCGGCTCGATCAGGCTGAGCACCAGGATCACCACATTGAGCGCGAGCCACCAGTCCAGCGGCCCGACCCGCAGCCCGTGCCCGGCCCCGTTGAGCACGACGACCAGCAAGGTCGCCCCGCTCATCGCCCCCGATATCCCCACCAGGATCCGCCTGCCGAGCATCCGCCGCCGCAACAGCAGCACCGCCCCCAGCAGATACACCACCCCCAGCCCACCGACGATCCCCGCACCCGCGTAGTCGAGCTCGATCTCCCGCCCGAACGCCCGCACCACCGCCGTCGCCGTGCCGACGATGATCCCGGCACCCCCGACCAGCACCCCGAGCCACCCGGCGACCAGCGCGGTCACCGCGCGAGAAGGCCGCTCGGGCTCCACCTGATCCACCACTATCCCCTGCACGTTGTCGTCGTCGCCGTCAGTTATACGGCGCGACGGCCGATCGAGCCCGTCGACCGAGGTCCCGGGGGCACGCCGGGCAGCCTACGACGCCGAAAGCCGCGTCCGGGCGGGTGGCGTCCGGGCGCGGCTTCCTGCTAGTTCCCGGCTGGGCGCCGGGTAAACCGCGATCAGGCGGTCCGGCCTGCGACGTGGGCGCGGAAGGCCTCGAGGATGTACTCGGCGGTGCCGTCGCCGTGCACGTCGTAGTTCTTGCGGAAGCGCGGGTCGGCGACGTACATCTCGCCCAGGTTGAGCAGATATTCGTCGGTCACGGGGCGGCCCTGGGTGCCGTCGCCGAGCCAGGCGCGGTGCCTGGCGACGATCGCCTGGACGGTCTCGCCGTCGACGGGCAGGCCCGCGGCATGGGCCTTGCCGAAGTCGGCGGAGATGTCGAGCTGGGTCTGCAGGAATCCCTGCTTGTCCGCTTCGCTCAGCGAGCGCCACCAGCGGTCGCCGCTCTCGTAGGCCTCCTTGCCCCAGCGTTCGGTGACCTCGTCCTTGTACTGGGTGTGGTCGAAGCCGTCGAAAACCTCTGCGGCCATGAGTGGTTCACCTCTTTCGGTCTTGTGCAACGTGGTCGACACCGATTCGATCCGGCGCGCGATCAGATCCTGTTGCTGCCGCAGCAGCTCCAGGTGGGTCCGCAGCGCGCCCGCGGTGTCCTGTTCCCCGGCGAGAACCTCGGCGATCACCGGAAGGCCGAGGCCGAGTTCGCGCAGCAGCAGGATGCGCTGCAGGCGGATCAGGGAGTTCTGGTCGTAGTAGCGGTAGCCGTTGGCGCCGATCCGGCTCGGTTCCAGCAGGCCGAGCTGCCCGTAGTGGCGCAGCGTGCGGCTGGTGGTGCCCGCGGCTTTCGCGAGGTCCTGGATGGACCATTCACCCGCCATGACCTGTCCCTTTCTCGTCGGTGTCCCCAGTCTGCAAGTTGACGCTACGTCAAGGTCAACCCCGAAACTCAGAACCCGATCTCGACCTCGACGGTGTCGCGCTCGGTGTACATCCGCCAGTACCGGGCACCGAGTTCGGCATTGCCGATCCGGGGCAGCACCAGGCCGTCGGGGATCAGTTCGGGATGCGCGTCGATCTCCAGCTGCACGGCGCTGTGCTCGATCAGCGCGCCGATCGCCAGCAGCCCGACGTAGACCCCGGTGCCGTCGAGCTCGGCGGCCAGCTGCCGGACGTAGGCCCGCTGGGCACCCAGCGCGACCCCCATATTCGCCAGGTAGGGCTGCAGATTCGCCTCCGAGGCGCCCGAGGAGAACAGCAGCGCGCCACGGCCGCGCGCGAGCATCCCCGGCAGCAACGCCCGGCTGAGCTCGATCGACGAGTACACCTTGAGCGCGAACGGCAGCTGCAGCGACCGCCGGTCGACCGCCCTGGTCGACTCCGCGCGGATCGACATCCCCGCGGCCGCCGCGTGCACCGCCACCTCGATCGGCCCCAGCTTCTCCTCGACCCGCGCGACGACCTCGGTCAGCTGCGCGGAATCGGTGATGTCGGCCGCGAACGGCTCGGCCTCGACGCCGTCGGCGCGCAGGGCCGCCGCGCGTTCGCCGGCCGCGGCCGGGTCGCGGCCGATCACCGCGACCCGAAAACCGTTGCGGCCGAACTCCCATGCCGTCCCGGCGCCGAGACCTGGTCCGTATCCGAAGATCGCGAGCGTGCTCATCCGACTACCTCACTAAGTTGAGTGTTGGTTCAAGTTTTCGCAAGATAGCACCAAGTTGAACCTAGGCTCAAGATAAATCGCGACACTGATTTGTAGGATCGGCGAATGCCCGAGGACAAGCCGTTGCGCAGCGACGCCAAGCGCAACCGCGACGCGCTGGTCACCGCGGCCCGCGAGCTCTTCGAGGAACGCGGCCTCGACGCCCCGCTCAAGGACATCGCCGCACGCGCCGGCGTCGCGATCGGCACCCTCTACAACCGCTTCCCCACCCGCGACGACCTGATCGCCGCCGCCGTGGCCGACCGCGTCGAGGCGGGCACCAGGATCGCCGAGCAGGCGCTCGAGCTCACCGATCCGTGGGAGTCGTTCACGGTCCTGGTCGAGCGGATCTGCGAGCTCCAGGCGAGCGACCGCATCCTCGGTGAACTCGCCCTGCGCAACCCACCGAGCGAGGCGCTGGCCCGCGCGCGCGACCACGGGCACGGCCTGATGCGCCGGATCATCGAGCGCGCCCAGGCCGCAGGCGCGCTGCGGCCGGACTGGACGCTCGAGGACATCGCCTTCATCACCTGGTCGCACACGAGCGTGGTCGCCGCGACCGCGACCGTCGCCCCCGACCTCTGGCGCCGCAACCTGGCGCTGATCCTGGACGGCCTGCGCGCGAAAGCCGCGCACCCCCTGCCGGTCCCGGCCCTCACCGAGGACCAGTTGATGCGGGCGATGCGCGGCTGACGGTTCGCTTGTCTCAGCGCGCGGCCGAAACCGTCTCCGGCGCGGGCAGAACCGCGACCTTCGTGATGACTCCGGTCCGCGCGGCGCCCACCGTCGACGCGGCTTCCGGCGCGGCCTTCGGTGGAATCTGGCCGAGCACGGTGCCGCCCAGCGCGATGACCAGGCCGAGGACCTGCAGCGGAGTCAGCGCCTGACCGAGCGCGATCCAGCCGATGACCGCGGCCGACATCGGGCTCAGCAGCCCGAGGAAGGCCACCGACGTCGCGGGCACCCGCGAGATCCCGCGGAACCACAGCCAGTAGGCCAGCGCGGTGCCGATGACGCCGAGGTACAGATAGCCACCGATGGCCTGCGCGTCCATGGCGGGCGGCGCGCCTTCGATCAGGACGGCGAGCGGCAGGATGAACAGGCCGCCCGCGGTCAGCTGCCAGCCGGTCATCGCCAGCGGACCGACGCCATCGGGACGTCCCCACTTCTTGGTCAGCACGGTGCCCGCCGACATCGACGCCGCGCCGGCCAGCCCGGCGACGACACCGATCGTGTCCAGCTCGGCATTGCCGCGCAGCACCACCAGCGCCACCCCGAAGACGCCGATCAGGCCCGCGAGCACCTTGCGCCGAGTCGGCGTCTCGGACAGCAGAACCGCGGCGAAGCCGAGCGCGATCATCGGCGCCACCGCGCCGAGCACCCCGGCGACCCCACCCGGCAGCCGGTAGGCCGCCAGGAACAGCAGCGGGAAGAACGCGCCGATATTGAGGATGCCGAGGACGGCGGCGCGGCCGAGCCAGATGCCGTGCGGCAGCACCCTGGTCAGCGCCAGCAGCGCGAGACCGGCGGGCAGCGCGCGCATCAGCGCGGTGAACAGCGGCCGGTCCGGCGGCAGGAATTCGGTGGTGACGGCATAGGTGGAACCCCAGACGATCGGGGTCAGTGCGGTGAGTGCGAGGGTGCCCGCGTAGCCGGTCGGGCGAGTTGCCGTCGTCATGTTCGCTCCTGATTGATAATCTCAACATTGAAATACCTACCCGGCGGGATGCCTCATCGTCAAGTAGATGAACGTTAAGATTTTCAATAGAGAGGGATACGCATGCGGGACGCCGTCGATCTGATCACCGAGCACTGGGAGATCCAGCGACCCGATGTCGATGTGTCACCGATGGCGATCGTCGGCCGGATCACCCGGCTCTCGCGCGTCCTCGAACAGGACCTCAAGCGCTTCTTCGCCGGTCACGGCCTGGAATTCTGGGAGTTCGACGTGCTCGCGACGCTGCGCCGCTCCGGCGGCGACACCGGGCTGACCGCGGGCTCGCTGAACCGCGCCGCGATGGTCACCTCCGGCGCGATCACCAATCGCATCGACCGGCTGGCCGCCAAGAACCTGGTCCGCCGGGCGCCCTCGGCCGACGACCGCCGCTCGGTCTTCGTCCAGCTCACCGACGAGGGCAGGGAGCTGGTCGACCGGCTGCTGCCGCTGCACATGGACAACGAGCAGCGCCTGCTCGCGGCACTCGGCGCCGAGGACCGCGCGCAGCTCGCCGCCCTCCTGCGCACCCTGGCCGTCGGCCTGGACGACACCACCCTGGACTGATCCCGAGGCGGCTACTCGCCGTCGTAGACGCCCGGATTCTGCTGCCCGGCCACGGGAGCTTGCTGACCGTTAGCCGGATTCACCGGAACATGCGGCACGGCAACGGGATTCACCGGGCCGTGTGGCGCGGCATGCGGATTCGCCGGAACGGCAACGGGATTCACCGGGCCGTGCACCGGGCCGAGCGGAGCACCGCCCGCGGCGGCCTGGGCAGGCGCACCGGGATGCGCGGGCACCGAAGCCTGCGCCCCCGGCGCGACACCCGTGGGCGCGGTGCCCTCCGGCGTGGTCACCTTCGGCTGCCCCGAGGCCGACGGCGGCAGCTGATCGCCCACTTCCGGCACCAGTTGCAGCAGCGTCGAGAAGTCGACCACCTGGGCACCGAGCGTCTTGGTCGCCACGATGACACCGTTCGTGTACAGCCGGTACGTGCCCGCGCGCTGCGGCAGCATCATCTCCGGCCCGATCGGCGCGCCGATGGTGCTCTCCGGACCGCCGATCCGCCGGTACTCGGTGTCGATCGCGGTCTCGCCCGCCAGCGCTTCGATGGTCGGATCGGGCCTGGTCGGCGCGGTGGGAGCGGTGGGGGCCGGTGCGGTTTCCACGAGATCGCCGGGCGCGGGGCCGACGGCGAAGGTCTCGATGTCGGCCGGGCGGCCACCGTCGGGCGCGGCCGAGTACTCCGAGCGCAGGATCAGCCCGTCGCGCAGCAGCACGGTGCCCGCGGTCGCCGCGACGGCCTCGGTGGTGCGCGCGTCCTCCTTCACCGTCCCCGGATACACCTGGCAGTCGGTGGTGTCGCAGGTCTGCGCGTAGTCGTAGCGATTCTCGGCGAGCGCGTAGGAGCGGGCCGCGATGGCCTGCGCGCGCAGCGCCTCGAACGCGCCCTGATCAGCCCAGTTCGCCTGCATCTCGGCGGGCAGCACGCCGGCGAGATAGTCGTCGAGATCGACCTGGTTGACGGTCCGGTACGCGCCCCCTTCCAGCGCGACACCGAGCGCGCCGCGATAGCCGGTGCCGCCGCACAGCGTCAGGTGTTCGGCGGCGGGCCGACCCGGTCCCGGATCGAGCGGATAGACGAACGGGTCGTCGGTCGCGGCCTGCCACAGCACTTCGCCGTCGCAGCCCGTGGTCACCACGACATTCGCGCCGCCGTCGGGCAGCGGGGTGAGGTGGGCGGCTTCGCCCGGCCCGATCATCCGGCCCGCGACCTGCGCGCCCGCGGCGGCGAAGGTGTCGAGGGTGGCGTCGTCCTGGGCTTGCAGCCGGACCCCGATGGTGAGCGGCCCGACCTGACCGAGGTCGGCGCCGGGGTAGTAGTGGCCGAGGATCTCCTCGGCGGACCGGCCCTCCCTGGCGCTGTCGAACGCGCCCACCTGACTCATTCCGCGTCCGTGGCCGGCACCGACGGTCGGGGCGACCTGGCCGGGCAGGATCTGCCACAGCCCGAACGCGCCGGTCAGCGCCAGTGCGGTGCCACCGACCAGTACCGGCAGCGGCGCGGTCTTGATCATCGGCACGGCGCGGCGCCGGGTGCCCCTGCGGGTACTGCGGTTGATCTTGGTGTCCGCTCTCATACTGCGCTCCCACGGTGTCGCGGTTCGACCGGCGGAGCTCGCGTCGGCATGTCGTCGTGGCCGAGCGGGTTCCGAAGGCTACATTCGAGCAATCACATAATCCTCAAGTTGAGGTTTAGATGTGTGACGTATGTTAACTAGTGTGGTGTGTGAGGCACGAGGAAGCAAGCATCACTTGCCGGTGATGGCCCCGATGCCACCAAGGTCTACGAGCTCGACCCTGATTGGAGAAGGCACGTGCGATATCGAAAGCCGAAACGTTCCTACGTGCTCCCGGTGGTCACCACGCTCGCCGTCGCCGCACCCGTCGGCGCGTTCGCGCTGAGCGATTCGACCGACTACCGCAGCACCAACGACTCCCAGCTCGCGGCGGTGCCGACCCAGCTGGCGGAGGTCGCGCTGACCGCCGTCCCCGACATCACGGTCCCGCTGCGCGAACTGACCGGTCTCGACCTGCCCGATCTGCACCTGTCGGATCTGCAGATGCTGCCGCTGCCGACCTCGATTCCGGTGCCGCCGGGATTGCCCGTTCCGCCGGGCGTGGCGCTGCCCACCGAGATCCCGCTCCCGGCGATCCCGACGAAGGCGCAGCCGACCACCACGACGCCCGCGCCCGCCCAGCAGGGCAACGCGCCCGCCGCGCGGCCGCCGGTTCCGAGCACCTCGGTCCCGACCGCGCCGCCCGCCGCGCCGACGACGACGGCCGCCCCGGCGCCGATCGCGCCCGCGGCCCCCGCCCCGGCAGCCCCGGCGCCCGCCGCACCGGCAGCTCCGGCACCGGCGGCTCCGGCACCCGCCACCCCCGCACCGGCTGCTCCGGCACCGGCCGCACCCGCGACCACGCCCCCGGCGGGCGCGCCGGTCGTCCAGCACCGCCCGAGCGGGATGAAGTTCATCGCCGATCCGGCCAACCTGGAACCCGGCACCACCCCCGAGACCCCGGCGCTGTCGCCCGGCGCGGTCGGGCCCGACCTGATCGACCAGGTCGGCGCGCAGGTCAAGGAGCTCACCCAGGACACCCCGTTCAGCATGGTCGCGGTCACCGCGCGCGACCTGGTGAACACCACGACCAAGCTGCGCGCCCGGCAGCTCGACGGCAACTGGGGCCCCTGGTACGACGCCGATCCGGTCGACACCAGGGCCACCGACCAGACCCCCGCCGACGCGCCGACCGGCACCGAGCCGATCTACGTCGGCGAGACCACCGCGGTGCAGATGCTGGTGACCCGCAAGCCGGTCGCAGGCCCCGACCACAGCGATCCGGCCCATCTCACCGAGGCCGCGCTCAAGGCGATCCTGATCAACCCGGGCCGCGCCGCCATCGACGCCGGACTCACCGACGTCGCCGCCGCGCTGCCGGGCGGTGGCCCGAAGGTCATCACCCGCGCGCAGTGGGGTGCCGACGAGTCGATCCGCTGCCAGGAACCCACCTACGACGACGGCGTCGGCGGCATCACCGTGCATCACACGGCCGGTCGCAACGACTACAGCCGGGCCGAGTCGGCGGGCATCGTCCGCGCGATCTACGCCTACCACGCCGAGACCCTCGGCTGGTGCGACATCGGCTACAACGCCCTGGTCGACCAGTACGGCCAGATCTTCGAGGGCCGCTACGGCGGCCTCGACCGGGCGGTGCAGGGCGCGCACGCGGGCGGGTTCAACGAGAACACCGTCGGGGTGGCGCTGATGGGCAACTACGAGACCGAGACGCCGAGCACCGAGTCGATCAACGCGATCGGCAAGTTCGTCGGCTGGCGGGCCAAGCTCGCGGGGATCAACCCCAAGGGCCACACCACCATGTACTCCGAGGGCACCGAGTTCACCCCGTACGCCCAGGACGAGGCGGTCGACCTGCCGACGGTGTTCGCGCACCGCGACGTCGGCAACACCGACTGCCCCGGCGACGCGGCCTACGCCCTGATGGACCGCATCCGCGGGATCGCCGCGGGCAACAGCACCTACTCCTCCCCCGCGACGCCGGAACGGCCGCCGAGCCAGCAGGCCCGCGCGCCGCAACAGCAGGAGCAGGAACCGCAGCAGGGCAATATGGCCGAACTGGGCGCGCTGGTCGACAAGCTGCTCGGCCTGTCCGGCTCGAACGAGATCGCCAGGCACTGGGTGAGCCGCGGCGGTGTCGACGGTCCGCTCGGCGCGCCGAAGTCGGATCTGCTGTCCGGCGCGCAGGGCCGCCAGTACGCGAAGTTCGCCAACGGCTACATCTTCTCCGGGGAGAACGGCGCGGTCTTCGAGGTGGTCGGGGCGATCCTGGACCGCTACCTCAGCCTCGGCGGCGACTCGGGCGTGCTCGGTCTGCCGACCGGCAGCGCCTACCTGGTGCCGGACGGTCTGCGCACGGACTTCCAGAACGGCTCGCTGGTGCTCAACGAGCTGACCGGCATCGTCACCACGTTCTGGAAGACCTACAACGAGACCTACAAGGCCGAGATGGAGGGCATGAACGGCACCAAGCCGGAGCAGGCGCCCGCCACCACCGCCCCCACCTCGACGGTCCCCGCGGCACCCGCCGCTCCGGCGCCGACCGAGCCGGTCGCCCCGCAGGTCCCGGCCGAACCGCAGTCCGTCCCCGTGGAACCGGCACCGGCGCAACCGCCGGTCGCCACCGAACCCGCCCCGGCCGGCTAGCCCCCGGTCACGGCGAAGAACAGCCGGTGCGCCTCCTCGTGAGGGCACCGGCTGTTTATGTCGCGGGTCAGTTCCACCAGCGTTCGAGCACCATCGCCACCCCGTGGTCGACATTGCTGCCGGTGACCTCGTCGGCCGCCGCGCGAGCCTCGGGATGGGCGTTGCCCATGGCGACGCCGTGCCCGGCCATCGTCAGCATCGGCACGTCGTTGGGCATGTCGCCGAAGGCCACGATCGACCCCTCGTCGATCCCGAACCGCCGCGCCACCTCGACCAGCCCCGACGCCTTGGTCACCCGCGGCACCGCGATCTCGATCAGCCCGCTCTCGGTGGAGTAGGTGATCTCGGCGCGGTCCCCGACCAGCGGGGCGAGCGCGGCGCGCATGTCCGAACTGCGGGCCGAGCTGAGCCGGATCAGCATCTTGATCGCTGGCGAGTCGATGACCTCGGCATGCGAGACCACGGTGTCGTCGGGGTTGAGCCAGGCGTGCTCGTAGGTCGGCGAGCTGACGAACTGCGGGGTGGCCGCGTCGTGCGCGCTGGCACCGACCCGCTCGGTGGCCAGCCCGCAGCCGGGCAGCGCGTGCTCGGCGAGCTCGGCGAGCCAGGCGAGGGTGTCCACGTCGAGGGTGTGGCTGGACAGGATCCGGTCGGTCGCGCTGTCGTAGATGACCGCGCCGTTCCCGCACACCGCGAGCGGGGCGTACCCCAGCTCGCTGACCACCGGGTCGATCCAGCGCGGCGGCCTGCCGGTGGCGAGCACGAAGGTGACACCGTCGTCGACGAGCGCGGCGACGGCGGCCTTGGTGCGGGCCGAGACCTTGTCGGCGTCGTCGATCAGCGTGCCGTCGACGTCGGTGGCCACCAGCTTCGGTTTCGGGTGCAGGGGCGTCATCCATTCCATCCTGCCGCACGTCGCCACGCGGGGACGGCGGACTGTCCTTATGATCAGGGCCTGATTACCCGATCCAGAGGGGACTGATGACCGGCTTCTTGTTGCGGCGCACGCTCAACTACATCGTGCTCCTGTTGCTGGCCTCGTTCCTGACGTTCAGCCTCGCATCCCTCACGTTCAACCCGCTCGAGAGCCTCGAGCAGCGCAATCCGCGCCCGCCACAGTCCGTGATCGATGCCAAGGCCGAGCAACTGCACCTCGACGAGCCGATCCCCCAGCGCTATCTCAGCTGGCTCGGCGGCGTCGTGCAAGGGGATTTCGGGACGACGCTGGCCGGGCAGCCGGTGAGCGAGGAGCTGGGCAGGCGGGTGGCGGTGAGCCTGCGGCTGCTGATCCTCGGTTCGGTGATCGGCACCGTGCTCGGCGTGCTGATCGGTGCGGCGAGCGCGATCCGGCAGTACAAATTCAGCGACTACTTCGCGACGGTGGTCTCACTGCTGATCATCTCGACGCCGGTGTTCCTGCTGGCCACGCTGCTGAAATACGGTGCGCTACAGATCAATACGGCCACCGGGACGCAGATCTTCCTCTACACCGGCGAGACCTCGGCCACCCAGGTCGTCGGCCTGTGGAACCAGTTCGTCGACCGCGCACAGCATATGGTCCTGCCGACCCTGGTGCTGGTGCTCGGCGCCGCCGCCGGATACAGCCGCTACCAGCGCAACGCCATGCTCGACGTGTTGCAGAGCGATTTCATCCGCACCGCCCGCGCCAAGGGCCTCTCGCGCAACCGCGCGCTCTACAAACACGGCCTGCGGACCGCGCTGATCCCGATGGCCACCCTGTTCGCCTACAGCCTCGGCGGCCTGATCACCGGCGCCACCTTCGTGGAGAAGATCTTCGGCTGGCACGGCGTCGGTGAATGGTTCGTCGACGGCATCAATGCCCAGGACCTCTACATCGTCGTCACGATCGCGACCTTCGCCGGTCTGGTCGTGCTGGTGTCGGGTCTGCTCTCCGATATCGTGCTGGCGCTGCTCGACCCGAGGGTGCGTGTGTCATGACCGAAACCGAACTCATCGCCGTCGGCGCGCCCGAGGCCGCCGCGGCGGGCCGCCGCAAGCTGGTCTGGCGCCGCTTCCTGCGCAACAAGCCCGCCGTGGTCGGCGCGGTGATCCTGATCCTGCTGTTCATCCTCAGTTTCGCGCTGCCGCCGCTGCTGCCGTGGGACTACCAGCAGCTCGACTACAAGGCCCTGCTGAAGCCGCCGAGCGCCGAGCATCCGTTCGGCACCACCCAGATCGGCCAGGACGTGCTCGCCCAGACCATGCGCGGGTTGCAGAAGTCGCTGGTGATCGGCTTCTGCGTGGCGATCTTCTCCAGCATCATCGCCTCGACCGCCGGCGCGGTGGCCGGGCTGCTCGGCGGCTGGCCCGACCGGGCCATCATGTGGCTGGTCGACCTGCTGCTGGTGGTCCCCGCGTTCATCATCATCGCGATCTTCGCCCCCCGCACCAAGGGGTCCGGCTCGATCGCCATCCTGATCGTGCTGCTCAGCGTGTTCGGCTGGATGATCGCGGCACGCATCATCCGCGGCCTGACGATGAGCCTGCGTGAACGCGAATTCGTGCGCGCCGCACGCTATATGGGCGCGCCGACGCACAAGGTGATCATCAGCCACATCATCCCGAACATCGCCTCGATCCTGATCATCGACACCACGCTGGCCGTCGGCGCGGCGATCAGCGCCGAGACCGGGCTCAGCTTCCTCGGTTTCGGTGTGCAGCCGCCCGATGTGTCGCTGGGTTCGCTGATCGCGACGGGCACCAAGTCGGCACTGACCTATCCGTGGCTGTTCCTGTTCTCCGGCGGCCTGCTGATCACGATCGTGCTGTGCGCCAACCTCGTCGGCGACGGCCTGCGCGACGCCTTCGACCCGGGCGCTCGCGGCGCCCGCAAGGCGCGCAAGGAGGTCGCGGAGAAGAAGGACGAAGCGCAGGTGGAGTTGAAGAAAGCCGAGAAGCGATGACCTCGAACACGTCCACCGCGCCGCTGCTCGAAGTCACCGATCTGCGGGTCTCCTTCCCCGGTGAGGAAGGCCGCGTCGACGCGGTGCGCGGGGTGAACTACACCGTGGCCGACGGCGAGGTGCTGGCCATCGTCGGCGAGTCCGGGTCCGGCAAGTCGGTGTCCTCGCTGGCCGTGATCGGCCTGCTGCCCGAGCAGGCGCGCGTGCAGGGTTCGATCCGGTTGCGCGGGCGCGAGCTGCTCGGCCTGGGCGACAAGCAGATGTCGAAACTGCGCGGCTCCTCGGTCAGCATGGTCTTCCAGGACCCGCTCTCGGCGCTCACCCCGGTGTACCGGGTGGGTGATCAGGTGGCCGAGGCGCTGCTCGCGCACGGCACGATGCACCGCAAGGAAGCGGCCGAACGCGCGATCGAGCTGCTCGAGCTCGTCGGTATCCCCGACGCGCGAGCGCGGGCGCGGGCCTTCCCGCACGAGTTCTCCGGTGGCATGCGCCAGCGCGTGGTGATCGCCATGGCCATCGCCAACGATCCGGCGCTGATCATCTGCGACGAGCCGACCACCGCGCTCGACGTGACCGTGCAGCGGCAGATCCTCGACCTGCTGCGCAAGGCGCGCGACATCACCGGCGCGGGCGTCATCATGATCACCCACGACATGGGCATCGCGGCCACGATCGCCGACCGGGTCGCGGTCATGTACGCGGGCAAGGTCGTCGAAACCGCCCCGGTCGCCGAGCTCTTCACCGCGCCCCGGATGCCGTACACGGTGGGCCTGCTCGGTTCCATCCCGCGCATGGACGGCCCGCCGCGCCGCCCGCTGATCCCGATCGTCGGCGCGCCGCCCGCCATGCACGACCTGCCGCGCGGCTGCTCGTTCGCGCCGCGCTGCCCGGTCTCGATCGACGACTGCGCCGCCGCCGAGCCGCCGCTGGAGAAGGTCGCGCCCCGGCACTCGGTCGCCTGTATCCGCACCGCCGAGGTGGGCTCGGCGCAGCTGTTCGACGCCTACCGCAAGGAGATCGCCACCCCGGCGCAGCCGGAGGCGGTGGAGTCCGATGTCGTCCTGCGGGTCACCGACCTGGTGAAGACCTTCCCGCTCACCTCCGGGGTGATCCTGCGCCGCAAGACCGGCGAGGTCCGCGCGGTCGACGGCATCAGCTTCGCCGTGCGCGCGGGCCGGACCCTGGCCCTGGTCGGCGAATCGGGCTCGGGCAAGTCGACCACGCTGTCGCAGATCATGGACCTGGTGCGGCCGCAGTCGGGCAGCATCGAGGTGCTCGGCAACGACGTCGCGACCCTCACCAAGGCCCGCACCCGCGAGATCCGCCGCAAGATGCAGATCGTCTTCCAGGACCCGAGCGCCTCGCTCGATCCGCGCCTGCCGATCTTCGACGCGCTGGCCGAGCCGCTGCGCATCGACGGCCGCTCGCGCGAGGAGGTCAACCGCCGGGTGCCCGAGCTGCTGCGCCAGGTCGGGCTGCGGCCCGAACACGCCGACCGCTACCCGGCCGACTTCTCCGGCGGCCAGAAGCAGCGCATCAGCATCGCGCGCGCCCTGGCGCTGGACCCGCAGCTGCTCGTCCTGGACGAACCCGTCTCCTCGCTGGACGTGTCGATCCAGGCCGGTGTGCTGAATCTGCTGCGTGACCTGCAAGCCGAGCGCGGGCTGTCGTATCTGTTCGTCTCGCACGACCTCTCGGTGGTGCGCAATCTGGCCCACGACATCGCCGTCATGCTGCGCGGCAAGATCGTCGAATCGGGCCCGGCCGAGCAGATCTTCGCCGATCCTCGGCACGAGTACACCCGCTCGTTGATCGCGGCCGTTCCGGAACCCGTCGTCAGCGGCTGATCACGCAGGAGGCCCCGCCATGAGATCCCGAGGAATGCAAGCCCGTCGTCGTGCCAGGCTGCGTTGCGCCGCCGTGGTGGTGGCGGCCGGGATGATCGTGGCGGGGTGTGGGTCCGCCGACGATTCGGCCACGGGTCTGACCGACGCGCTCGGGACCACCAGCGATATCAACCCCCTGCCGCGCGAAGCCCTGCGCGAGGGCGGGAACCTGCGGCTGGCGACGACCAGCTACCCGGCGAACTGGAACACGCTGTCCAACGACGGCAACGACGGCGAGATCGCCGACATCCTGCGCCCGATGATGCCCCGCTCGTTCGCGATCGACGCGGCGGGCAAGCTCACCGTCGACACCGACTACTTCACCGATATCGCGCTGACCGGCACCGATCCGATGCGGGTGACGTACACGATCAACCCGAAGGCGGTGTGGTCGGACGGTTCCCCGATCACCTGGGAGGACATCGCCGCGCAGGCGAACGCGCTCAGCGGCCGGGACAAGCGCTACCTGATCGCCATCACCAACGGTTTCGAGTTCGTCGACAAGGTCGAGCGCGGCGTCGACGACCGGCAGGCGGTGCTCACCTTCGGTACCCCGTTCGCCGACTGGCGCGGCCAGTTCGCCGGCAACAGCTCGCTGTACCCGAAGTCGGTGACCAGCACCCCCGAGGCCTTCAACACCAGTCAGGTCGACGCGATCGGCCTCACCGCCGGCCCGTTCATCATCACCGCCACCGACCGCGGGCAGGGCCGGATCACCCTGGGCCGCAACCCGAAATGGTGGGGCGAGCAGCCGCTGCTCGACACCATCACCTACAGCGTGCTCGACCACACGGCCTGGGTGCAGGCGTTGCAGAACAACGAACTCGACCTGGTCCGGCTGACCACCATCGACGAGGTGAAGACCGTGCGCGGCACCGAGGGCCTGGTGGTCCGCCGCGCGCCGGGTAACCGCTGGCGCCACATCACCTTCAACGGCGCGCCCGGCTCGATCCTCGCCGAAGAGGGCGTGCGCGTAGCGATCTCGAAGGCAATCGACCGCCAGGGCATCGTCACCGCGTTGCAGAACGGCCTGGTCGAGGACCCGAAGCCGCTGAACAACCACATCTTCCTGCAGGGCCAGGACGGCTACCGGGACAACAGCCTCGGCTTCGACCCCGCCGCCGCGGCCAGGGAACTCGACGCGCTCGGCTGGAAGCTCAACGGCGATGTGCGCGAGAAGGACGGCCGCAAGCTCGTCATCCGCGACGTCATGTACAACGACCCGACCTGGGTGCAGATCGCCCAGATCATCCAGCAGAATCTCGCCGCGATCGGCGTCGGCCTGACCATCGACACCAAGCCCTCCGCCGGCTACTTCACCGACGTCATCCAGCCCGGCGATTTCGACGCCGCCCAGTTCATCTTCCAGGGCGACCCGTTCCCACTGTCCAGCATCCGCCAGATCTACTACTACGACCCCACCGACCTGCAGGGCAACTACGGCCGCATCGGCTCCCCCGAACTCAACGCCCTGATCGAACGCACCATCACCGAACTCGACCCGCAGAAGTCCATCGAGCTGGCCAACCAGGTCGACCGCGCGGTGTTCGAGGAGGGCCACTCCCTGCCCCTCATGCAGTCCGACGGCAGCTTCGGCGCCCGCACCACCCTCGCCAACATCGGTTCGCCCGGCTTGGCATCGTACGACTACACGAAGATCGGATTCACGAAATGACCACTGCTACTTACGCATCCCGGCTGCGTCGCGCCGGTTTCCGCGTGGCGGCGCCCGCTGTCGCTTTGACGCTGGTGCTCGGTGGTTGTGGTGGCTCCGATTCCACCGTGGAGTCCGAGGCGAACGCCATCGTCGCGGTCAACGACATCAATCCGCAGGAGCGCGACGCCCTGCGCGACGGCGGCAATCTCCGTTTGGCGCTGAGCAGCTTCCCCGAGACGTTCAACAGCCTGCACGTCGACTCCGACGGCGAGATCAGCGATGTCACCGCGTGGACGCTGCCCGGCTCGATCAATGCCGATGCCGCGGGCGAACTCACGATCGACCACAACTTCTTCACCGACGTCCAGCTCACGAACACCGATCCCCAGCAGATCGTGTACACGATCAATCCGAAGGCCGTGTGGTCCGACGGTTCCCCGATCACCTGGGCGGACCTGCGTTCGCAGGCCGCGACGATGAGCGGGCGCGACAACGCGTTCAAGATCAGCCACGACCAGGGCTACAGCAGCGTCGAGAAGGTAGAACGCGGCGTCGACGACCGGCAGGCGATCGTCACCTTCGGTGCGCACTACGCGGAATGGAAGGGCCTGTTCAATCCGCTCTATCCGCGTCAGCTCACCGAATCGCCGCAGGCCTTCGACGACCTGTACCGCAGCGAGATGCCGCTGTCGTCGGGACCGTTCATCATCACTTCGATCGATCGCGCGCAGCAGCGAGTCGTGTTGAGCCGCAATCCGCGCTGGTGGGGCGATACCCCGAAGCTGGACACGGTCACCTACAGCGTGCTGGCCGACGAGGCGCGCCTGACCGCGCTGCAGAACAACGAACTCGACGCCACCGGTGTCAGCGGCATCGACGAGGTCTCGGCGGCGACCGGCACACCGGGCATCAAGGTCCGGCGGACCCCGGCCAACGCGTACTCCCATTTCACCTTCAACGGCGCGCCGGGGTCGATCATGGCCGATCCGAAGCTGCGCGTCGCGATCTGCAAGGGCATCGACCGGCAGATGATCGCCACCGCGACCCAGCAGGGCATCGTGACCGATCCGAAGCCGCTGAACAACCACCTGTTCCTGGCCGGTCAGAAGGGTTACCAGGACAACGCCCAGTCGGTGGCCTACGACCCGGCCGAAGCCGCGCGCATGCTCGACGAACTGGGCTGGAAGCTCAACGGTGACGTCCGCGAGAAGGACGGCCGCAAGCTCGAGATCCGCGACGTCATGTACCAGTCCGACACCTGGCTCCAGGTGGCCAAGATCGCGCAGCAGAACCTCGCGGCCATCGGCGTGAAATTGACGATCGAGACGTACCCCGGCAACGGCCTCTTCACCAACGTGGTCGACCCGGGCAATTTCGACATCGTCCAATTCGTCTGGTCCAAGAGCATCTTCCCGCTCGGCGCGCTCCCGCAGATCTACGCCTACGACCCGGCGAACCCGCTCAGCAACAAGGGCCGGATCGGCACGCCCGAACTGAATGCCCTGATCGAGGAAGTGATCGCCGAGCTCGACCCGGAAAAGGCCATCGAGCTGGCGAACAAGGCCGATCGGATGATCTTCGAGGAAGGCTTCTCCCTGCCCATCGTGCAGTCCGCGGGTACGGTCGCGGTGCGGGACACCCTCGCGAACTACGGTTCGCCGGGACTGGCGTCGTACGACTACACCAAGGTCGGCTTCGTCAAGTAATCACCACAGTGCCGCACTCGTGCAGCGAACATTTGGAAAGGAGCGGACCATGCGGATTCGTTCATTGACCACGCGCCTGGCCATACCTCTGGTCATCGTCAGTGTGCTCGCTGCCGGGTGCAGCTCGGAGGAACCGCCGGCCGAGGGCCAGGCCGCGCTCGGCACGACCAACGACATCAATCCGAAGGATGTCAGCGAGCTGCGCGACGGGGGCAACCTGCGGCTGGCGCTCACCTCGCTGCCGGAGAACTGGAATTCCCTGCACACCGACGGCAACGACGGTGACACCGGCTCGATCCTGCGGCCGGTGATGCCGCGCGCGTTCAAGACCAATGCCGCGGCGGAACTCTCGGTCAACACCGACTTCTTCACCGATGTCGCCCTGACCAACACCGAGCCACAGCAGGTGACCTACACGATCAATCCCAAGGCGGTGTGGTCGGACGGCTCGCCGATCACCTGGGAGGACATCCAGTCCCAGGCCAACGCGCTCAGCGGCAAGGACAAGGCCTTCCTGATCGCGAACAGCAGCGGCTTCGACCGGATCGAGAAGGTCGAGCGCGGTGTCGACGACCGGCAGGCCGTCGTCACCTTCAACAAGCACTACGCCGACTGGCGTGGCCAATTCGCCGGTAACTCCTTCCTGCTCCCCAAGTCCGCCACGGCGACGCCGGACGCCTTCAACAACAGCCAGGTCAACGGACTCGGCCTGTCGTCCGGTCCGTTCATCGTCCAGTCCGTCGACCGCGGGCAGGGTCGCGTCGTCCTTGCCCGCAACCCCAAGTGGTGGGGTGCGACGCCGAAGCTGGACACGATCACCTTCAGCGTGCTCGACAGCGCGGCCTTCGTGCCCGCGCTGCTGAACAACGAGATCGACGCGGTCGGCGTGGCCAGCCTGGACAACCTGAAGTCGGTGCGCAACGCGCCGGGCGTCGCGGTCCGCCGCGCACCCGGCAACAGCTGGGGCCACTTCACCTTCAACGGTGCGCCCGGTTCGCTGCTCGCGGAACAGGGTGTGCGCGTCGCGATCTCGAAGGCGATCGATCGACAGGGCATCGCGACCGCCATCCAGAACGGTCTGGTCCAGGACCCGCAGCCGCTGAACAATCACATCTACCTGCGCGGCCAGGACGGCTACCAGGACAACAGTCTCGGGTTCGACCCGACGGCGGCGGCGAGCGAGCTCGACGCGCTCGGCTGGAAGCTCAACGGCGACGTGCGCGAGAAGGACGGGCGCAAGCTCGAGATCCGCGACGTCATGTACAACGACCCGACCAATATCCAGATCGGTCAGATCATCCAGCAGAATCTCGCGCAGATCGGCGTCAAGCTGACCATCGAGACCAAGCCGGGCGCCGGTCTGTTCTCGGACGTCCTGCAGCCGGGCAACTTCGATGTGGGCCAGTGGTTCTGGGCCGGTGACCCGTTCCCGCTGAGCAGCCTGACCCAGATCTACGGCTACTACCCGGACGACATCCAGGGCAACTACGGCCGGATCGGCTCGCCCGAGCTCAACGCCCTCATCGAGCAGACCATCTCCGAACTCGATCCGGACAAGGCCAAGGAACTGGCCAACCAGGTCGACCGGAAGGTCTTCGAGGAGGGCCACTCGGTGCCGCTGTTCCAGTCCGCGGGCAACGTCGGCGTGCGCGCCGATCTCGCCAACTTCGGTGCGGCGGGCCTGGCTTCGCTCGACTACACCAAGATCGGCTTCGTGAAGTAACCCGTGACCAGTTCCGGCCCGGCGCGCGCACTCACCTACCCCCTGCTGGTCACGTCCGGCACCATCGCGGTCATCGCCGCGCTGGTGCCGTTCGCCGATCTCGATCAGCTGAGTGCGCTCGCCGTGGTCGTGCTGGTGATTCTCGCGGTCACCACCTATCAGGTGGGGCTGGCGTTCGGGGTCCTGCCGACCGGGCTCGTCGCGACGGGCACGGTCGGGGGGCGGCGGGTCCGGCAGCAGCATCGGCTGGTCAGCCGGTCGTGGCTGGAGATCACCAGTGGGGATCGGATGGTGTGGCAGCCGGTGTTCTACGAGCCGGGCCTGTCCGCGCTGACGCCGACCGACCTGGAGCTGACCGGGCGCACGATCCGCACCGGCGATACCCGCTTCTACCCGTCGGGCCGGGTCCGCAACACCGAGCCGGCGGGCAAGCTCATCGATAACCCGAGCCGCCCGTCCGAGGTCCCCGCGTTCGGCGTCGCCCGCCGCCTGGTCCTCGATGTCCAGCCCGCCGTCGCCGCCCCGATCGCGGGCCTGCTGTGGGTCTACGTCATGAACGGCGGCATCCCCGCCTTCGCCGGCGCGACTCTCGCCGCCGCCGCCACGTTCACCTGGTTCTCTGCCATCCGCGGCTCCGACCCCAGCTGATTCCCCCTGCTCAGACATGGGTACCAATTCTGCCGATTCAACTGGTCTGACCACTTGACCTCTTGACCTGTTGGGTGGATTATCGAGGGCATGGCGTGGACTCCTGTCGTGAAGCGGTCGGTATCGGGTGATGTGTTCGAGCAGATCGCCGCCGAGGTGCTGGGCGGGGAGCTGGCGGCGGGGAGCACCCTGCCGAGCGAGCGCCAGCTGGCGGAGGCGCTGGGAGTGTCGCGGCCCGCCGTGCGGGAGGCGTTGCAGCGGCTAGCGGCGGCGGGGCTGGTGTCGGTGCGGCAGGGGGAGGCCACCACCGTGCTCGACTATCGACGCAGCGCCGGACTGGAAGTGCTGCCCCGGCTACTGCTGCGGGGCGACACCATCGATCCCGCCGTGGCGCGCAGCATTCTCGAGGCGCGGCTGCACAACGGTCCGAAGATCGCCGAGCTGGCGGCCGCCCGGGTCCGGCGGGCCCGGGCCGGCGGCGATGATTCCGCGACCGCGCCCGGCGCACTCGCGACCGAGCTCGGCCTGCTCCACGACACCGTGGACACCCTGCTCGCCGAGGCGGACCCGCTCACCCAGCAGCGCATCGCCCTCGAATTCTGGGACCACGTCCTCGAGCTGGCCGATTCGATCGCGTTCCGGCTGATGTATTCCATGCTTCGCGCCGCCTACGAACCAGCGCTGGCGGCGCTCGCGCCGATCATGTCCGCCGAGGTGGGCAATGGTGGCGCGTATCGAGACCTGGCCGCCGCGATCACCGCGGGCGAGCCGGAACGGGCCGCCGAGTCCGCGCGAGCACTGCTCGGGCCGGCGACCACCGCTCTCATCCACGCCCTCGACGGGGCGTGATCCACCCGAGGAATCGCCATGAAGAATGACCGTCCGACAACGACGTCGCACGACACCACCGCGGCCGATCCGGGCCGCCCCACCGGATCCGGCGCGGCCCGCTCGCTCCGCCGCAGCGCCTCGCTGGGCGAGATGGCCCGCGAGTTCGTCCGGCATCCCTCGCCCTGGATGATCGCCACCGTCTTCGTCGCCGTCCTGGTGGCGCGCATCGCCGTCGGCGACTGGCAGTTCACCGACGCGCTCGTCCCGCTGATCGTCATCGGCACGTTCCCGCTGACGGAGTGGATCATCCACGTGACGGTGCTGCACTGGCGCCCACGTCATCTCGGCCCGCTGACCATCGACAGCGAACTGGCCAGCAAACACCGTGCGCACCACACGGATCCGCGCGATATCCCCCTGGTGTTCATCCCACCCAAGTCGCTGGCGTTCACCATCGTCGCCCTGCTCGCGATCGGCCTGCTGGCCTTCCCGCGCCTCGGCCTCGGCCTGACCTTCCTGCTGACGATCACCACCCTGGGCCTGCTCTACGAGTGGACGCACTACCTCATCCACACCGACTACAAGCCCAAGCACGCGCCCTACCGGGCAGTCTGGCGCAATCACCGCCACCACCACTACAAGAACGAGCACTACTGGTTCACCGTCACCACCTCCGGCACCGCCGACCGCCTCCTCGGCACCGCCCCCGACCCCGCGACCGTCGCCACCTCCCCAACAGCCCGCCACCTCCACGCTGGATAGCGCTAGGACCGCCTTCCCCACCGCCGAACGTTGGCGTAGCATATAAGCTACGCCGTACCGGACACGTTGAGGAGGCGAACCAGCGATGAGCGACCGAAGCGTGTTCTGGGCCGACCTGGCGGAAGACCTCGAGGATCCCGATTTCCTTCGCGAGTTCGTCTTGGAAGCGGTTCGAATCAAGACGGTCGACTCGATCATCAACGCGCTGGACCGAGCCCGTGAGCAGTCCGAGTTGACGAAGGCAGAGCTGGCGCGGGCGATGTCCACCGAACCCTCGACCATTCGGCGCCTACTCACCACACCGAAGAACCCGACGCTGCGGACAGTCACGGAAGCTGCCGCAGCGCTGGGCTTTCGGTTGACGCTCGAACCGCTGGACGAACCGGGCCGAGACGCACTGACCACTGCCCTGACTTCGGGGCGGGTGCACGACCTCGCCGGACTCGAAGCAGCGGTCGAGCAGTTCGACCGCGCCGCCTGCTAACCGACCGACCGCGGATTGCTCGCCAGATACTCCTCTCCAAGATCGCGAATCTTCTGGTAGTCGGCTGCCGAGAAGGTAGTTCCGTAAGACTTTGTCAGCCCACCGATAACCACCAGCAACGGCTTGTCACATCCCACGGCCGCATAGTCGAGTCGACAAAAGATGCGGAAATGCTGCGGACGGCTGTCGCATCGGATCTCGAACCAGCCAGTCATGTCACCGCGCATGGCTTCCCAGTACCCACCGCCGGCGAACCTCTTGGGCGGCGCGGCCGCGACAGCGATCAAGACCGCTTTGGCCTTGGCCCTGGCCTTGACGGGAAGCGCTTCGATGTAGTCACGACCGGGTAGTCGGCCACATGCGCTGCGGAAGTAGACGATCTCGTGCGGGTCATCCACGGATGGCCGTGTTCGACAGTGCGGCGCCGACGCCGGGTTCGGTCCACGGCCCTTCGCCCGAGGGCGCTTGTCAGGCGACATCGAATCATGATGCTTTCGTGCTATCGCCCAGCAAAAGCGAAGTCGGCGTGTCCGACCAAGGCGGGTCATGCACGCTGCATCGCACCGCGCTCAGGACAGGAGTTTCGCGGCGATGGTGGCGGCGCGGTCGGCGGCGGCCGGGGAGTTCTCGCGGACGGCGGTGACGATGGCGCCGTCGATGAGCAGGGCCAGTTCGGGGGCGAGGGTGTCGGGGTCGGGTTGGTTTGCGGCGGTGAGTAATTCGGTGAGGTAGGCGATGACGCGTCGCTTGTGGCGGTCGGCTACCTGGTGGGCGGGGGCGGTGGGGTCGGCGACCTCGATCATCGTGTTGATGAAGGCGCAGCCGCGGAAATCGTTGCGGGCGAAGCGTTGTGCGAGTGCGGTGAAGACGGCCATGGGGCGCGCGGCGGGGTCGTCGACGGCTTCGACGGAGGTGCGCAGCCAGTCCAGCCAGCGGCGGTCGCGGTCTTCGAGGACGGCGACGACCAGGTCATCCTTGCTCGCGAAGTGGCGGTAGAAGGAGGCGCGGCCGACGCCGGACTCCTGGAGCAGCCGATCGATTCCGACGGCGCGAATGCCCTCCGCGTAGAACAACTCCTCGGCGGTGCTGAGCAACCGCTGCTTGGCCTGTGTCGCCATGCGCTCACCGTACCAGAACGGAAACGATCGGTACCGAGTTGATTGACCAAGACGGAACCGATCGGTACCGTCACGACTCGGTACCGATCAGTACCGTTATCGAACATCTCTGGAGCGCACCATGTCCCGACTGCCTGTTCTCTCCGCCGACACCGCCGACGCCGAGCAGGGCGAACTGCTCACCGAGGTCCAGCGGCAACTGGGCCGAGTGCCGAATCTCTACGCCGCCATGGCGAACAGCCCGGCCACCCTACGGGGGTATCTACGCCTGCGAGACGCGCTGACGGCGGGCAAGCTCGACGCCCGCACCCGCGAGCAGCTCGCCCTGCTGATCGCCGCCGACAACGGCTGCGACTACTGCGTTTCGGCGCACACGATGCGCGCGGCGAAGATGGGCTTCTCCCCCGACGCGATCACGGCGACACACGCCGCCAGGGCCGAGGACCCGCACGCCGAAGCGGTGCTGCGCTTCGCCCGCGAGGTGCTGCGCACCGGCGGCCGGGTGGCCGACGACCAACTGACCGAGGCCAGGAACAGCGGCGTCAGCGATGCCGAACTGACCGAGGCCGTCGGCCATGTCGCGCTGAATGTGCTGTCGAACTATTTCAATCACGTCGCCCGCCCTGAGCTGGACTTTCCGCCCGCTCCCCACACCTCGAAAGCACCTGCGATGACACCGAAATGGCGAGCCGCCGACACCGTAGAACTGGTCGCGGGCTACACCCTGACCGATGCCGACGGGCAACAGACCGCGACGGTGCGCGACGTACGCGTCGCCATCGAAGGCGGCTTCGCGCACATCCGCGTCGACGGCAGCGACCGCGTCCAGGTGGTGTCGGCGCCGGCCGTCGCACTGATCACCTATCGCCCCGAATCCTGATCCGGCGCAGCACGAAATGCCCGGTCCACCACCGTGTGGGCCGGGCTTTCACCTGCCGGAATCCTTTCCGCCGGAGTCTTGACAGGTTAATACCCTAGGGGGGTATGGTACCGACCACGAGACGCTCTCCGCTCGAAAGGACGAAAGTCGTGACTACGCAATCGCAATCCACCAGGAAGTGGTGGGCGCTGGCGGTGATCGCCGCAGCGCAGTTCATGGTCATCATGGACACCTCGATCATCGGGATCGCGCTGCCGAAGATGCAGGCCGAACTCGGCTTCACCCCCGGCAATCTGACCTGGGTGTTCAACGCCTACGTGATCGCCTTCGGCGGGCTGCTGCTGCTCGGCGGCCGGCTCTCCGACCTGCTCGGCGCGCGCCGGGTCTTCCGGGCGGGCTGGCTGGTCCTGGCCGTGGGGTCCGTGCTCGCCGGTGCCGCGGGCACTGTCGGCCTCGAGCTCGCGGGCCGGGCGATCCAGGGCGCGGGCGCTGCACTGATCGCGCCCTCGGCGCTGACCCTGTTGATGATGCTGTTCGGCGGCTCACCACAGGAACTCACCAAGGCGCTGGCCGTCTACGGCGCGGCCGCGCCCGCCGGTGGCACCGCGGGCGTGTTCCTGGGTGGCGTGATCACCGAATACATCAGCTGGCCTTGGGTTTTCTACATCAACATCCCGATCGCGGTGCTGGCCCTGATCGCCGTTCCGCTGCTGATGCCCGCCGCCCCGGCGCGCAAGGGCTCCATCGACATCATCGGATCCATCACCGTGACGGCCGGTTTGGCGGCCGCGGTGTACGCGATCGTGCAGGCGCCGGAGGCCGGCTGGGCCTCGGGGCAGACCTGGGGTGTGCTGGCGCTGGCCGCCGCGCTGCTGGCCGGCTTCGTCATCCTCCAGTCGCGGCGGAGCGAACCGCTGATGCGGCTGAGCATCTTCCGCGCGCCGAACCTGGCCGCCGCCAACTTCGCCCAGTTCGCGCTGGCCGCCGCCTGGGTGCCGATGTGGTTCTTCCTGAACCTGTACCTGCAGCAGGTGCTCGGCTACAGCGCGTTCCCCTCGGGCGCCGCGCTGCTGCCGATGACCACGCTGATCATGCTCGGCATGGTGGTGCTGGCCCCGAAGGCCATGCAGCGCTTCGGCGCCAAGCCGATGATCGTCACCGGCCTTATCGTGCTGGGTCTCGGCCTCGGGATCATGTCGCTGGTGCGGCCGACCGGCAACTTCTGGGTCGACGTGCTGCCCGCCTCGCTGGTGGCCGCGGGCGGTATGTCGCTGGCCTTCATCCCCTCGCTCGGCACCGCCATCTCGGCGGCGCGACCGGAGGAGGGCGGCCTGGCCTCGGGCATCGTCAACGTCAGCTACCAGGTGGGTTCCGCGCTCGGCCTGGCCGCGATGACGGCGGTCGCCGCCGCGTTCGGCGCCGGCGAGCTGGGCGACGCCACGGCACTGACCGACGGCTACTCGGCGGCCTTCCTCGGCGCGGGGCTGCTGGCCCTGGCCGGTGCGGGCATCACCGCCGCGGTCATGCGGGCTCCGGCCCCGGCCACCGCCGACGCGACCGTTTGACAAAATACCCTAGGGGGGTATGGTAATGATTGAGATCGAGAACGAGGAGACCACCATGAGCACCACCACTGTCACCGTCACCGGCATGACCTGCGGTTGCTGCACCAACAAGGTGCGCGACAAGGTCGGCGCGCTGCCCGGCGTCACCGGCGTCGAGGTCGACCTGGCCACCGGCTCGGTGGCGATCGACGGCACCGCACCCGACCGCACCGCCCTCGCCGACGCCGTCACCGCGGCCGGCTTCCAGCTCGCCGACTGAACCCGAAACGGAGCATCCCGATGAACGCAACAGGCAAGTTCGCCGGATTCACCCTCGGCCTCGCGGCGGTCTTCGGGATCGCTCTGGCCGCCGGTGCCCTGGTCGGTCCGGAACCTTCCGAACCGGCCGGGCACGGCGAGCACGAGACCGCGGCGGCACCGTCCGCCGACCTGCCCGGCGGCCTGCTCGCCTCCGATCAGGGCTACACGCTGGCCATCGACAAGCCGAACACCACGACCGCGGCGCAGGCGCCGGTGAGCTTCCGCATCCTCGACGCCACCGGCGCACCGGTCACGAAGTACGTGACCAGCCACGACAAGGATCTGCACCTGATCGTGGTGCGGCGGGACATGGCGGGCTTCCAGCACGTGCATCCCGTGCTCGATCCGGCGGGCACCTGGTCGGTGCCGCTGAACCTGAGCCGGGGCGGTGACTACCGGGTGTTCGCCGACTTCACCCCGGCGGGCGGGTCGAACCTGACCCTCGGCGCCGACCTGCGCGTCGCGGGCAACTACGACGTGCAGGCGCTCCCTGCCCCCGCGGCCACCGCGCAGGTCGGCGAGTACACCGTCGCGCTGAACGGCACGGTCACCCCGGGCGCCGCCTCGAACGTGACGCTCTCGGTGAGCCGCAACGGCACACCGGTCACCGACCTGCAGCCCTACCTCGGGGCCTACGGCCACCTGGTCGCCCTGCGCGCGGCCGACCTCGCCTACCTGCACGTCCACCCCGAGGGCGCGCCCGGTGACGGGGTCACCCCCGCCGGTCCCGGCATCGACTTCGTGGTGAACGCGCCGAGCGCGGGCGACTACCGCCTGTTCCTCGACTTCCAGCACCAGGGCGTCGTCCGGACCGCGGAGTTCACGGTGCGGGTCGCCCAGCCGGACGCGACCGGCGCGAGCAGCCCGGCCCCGACGAACGCACCGGCCGAACCCGGCCACGGGCACTGACGTAGCCCACCAGCAATCCCTCAGCAAGAATCGATACCAGGAACGAAACGGAGCACCCCATGACCACCGTGACGCAACCACCGGGCACCGGCCAGGTAGAACTGGTGATCGGTGGCATGACCTGCGCTTCCTGCGCGAACCGGATCGAGAAGAAGCTCAACAAGCTCGACGGGGTCACCGCGACGGTCAACTACGCGACCGAGAAGGCCAGGGTCGACTTCACCGGCGACGTCTCCCCCGAGGAGCTGATCGCCACCGTCGAGCAGGCCGGCTACACCGCGGCACTGCCGGCGCCGAAGCAGGCCGAGCCCACCGAGGACGCGGCCGCCGAGCCCGACCCGACCGCCTCGCTGCGCACCCGCCTGCTGGTCTCGCTGGTGCTCACCGTCCCGGTCATCGCGATGGCGATGATCCCCGCGTTGCAGTTCACCAACTGGCAGTGGCTCTCGCTGACGCTGGCCGCCCCGGTCGTCGTGTGGGGCGCGCTGCCCTTCCACAAGGCGGCCTGGACCAACCTGAAGCACGGCACCGCCACCATGGACACGCTGGTGTCGATGGGCACGCTCGCCGCCTTCGGCTGGTCGCTGTACGCCCTGTTCTGGGGCACCGCGGGCACGCCGGGCATGAAGCACCCGTTCGAGTTCACCATCGCGCGGATGGACGGCACCGGCAGCATCTACCTGGAGGCCGCGGCGGGCGTCACCACGTTCATCCTGGCCGGGCGCTACTTCGAGGCCAGGTCCAAGCGGCGGGCCGGTGCGGCGCTGCGGGCGCTGCTGGAGCTGGGCGCCAAGGACGTCGCCGTGCTGCGCGACGGCGTCGAGACGCGGATTCCGGTGGAGCAGCTGGCCGTCGGTGACGAGTTCATCGTGCGACCCGGCGAGAAGATCGCCACCGACGGTGTGGTGACCGAGGGCAGCTCGGCGGTCGACGCCGCCATGCTGACCGGCGAATCGGTGCCGGTCGAGGTCGGCGCGGGCGACGCGGTGACCGGCGCGACCGTCAATGTCGGCGGACGGCTCCTGGTGCGCGCCACCAGGATCGGCGCCGACACCCAGCTGGCGCAGATGGCCCAGCTCGTCGAGGACGCCCAGACCGGGAAGGCCCAGGCCCAGCGCCTGGCCGACAAGATCTCCGGCATCTTCGTCCCGATCGTCATCGCGCTGGCCGTCGGCACCCTCGGCTTCTGGCTCGGCACCGGTGGCGCGATCGCGGCGGCCTTCACCGCCGGCGTCGCGGTGCTGATCATCGCCTGCCCGTGCGCCCTCGGCCTGGCCACGCCGACCGCGCTGATGGTCGGCACCGGGCGCGGCGCCCAGCTCGGCATCCTGATCAAGGGCCCCGAGGTGCTGGAATCGACCCGCAAGGTCGACACCATCGTGCTGGACAAGACCGGCACCGTCACCACCGGCAAGATGACCCTGCTCGACGTGCTCCCCGCCGAGGGCGAGGAACGCGGCCGGGTACTGGAACTGGCCGGCGCGCTGGAACACTCGTCGGAGCACCCGATCGCCCAGGCGATCGCCAAGGCCGCGCAGGACGAGTTCGGTGAACTGCTGCCGGTGGAGGGCTTCGCCAATGTCGAGGGCCTCGGCGTGCAGGGCGTGGTGAACGGTTCCGCGGTGATCGTCGGCCGGGCCCGGCTGCTGGCCGACTGGTCGCAGCCGCTGCCCGCGGCGCTGGAAACCGCCATGGCGGAAGCGGAGTCGGCGGGCAGGACCGCGGTGGCCATCGGCTGGGATGGCAAGGCGCGCGGCGTGCTCGTGGTCGCCGACGCCGTGAAACCCACCTCGGCGCAGGCCATCGCGCAGTTCCGCGCACTCGGCCTGACCCCGATCCTGCTGACCGGCGACAATGCCCGCGCGGCCCGCACCATCGGCGACGAGGTCGGCATCGACGAGGTGATCGCCGAGGTGCTGCCGCAGGACAAGGTCGACACCGTCAAGCGGTTGCAGGCCGAGGGCAAGGTCGTCGCCATGGTGGGTGACGGCGTCAACGACGCGGCCGCCCTGGCCCAGGCCGATCTGGGCCTGTCGATGGGCACCGGCACCGATGTCGCCATCGAGGCCAGCGACCTGACCCTGGTCCGCGGCGACCTGCGCGCCGCCGCCGACGCGATCCGCCTGTCCCGCCGCACCCTGGCCACCATCAAGGGCAACCTGTTCTGGGCCTTCGCCTACAACGTGGCGGCCATCCCGCTGGCCATGGCGGGCCTGCTCAACCCGATGCTGGCCGGCGCCGCGATGGCGTTCAGCTCGGTGTTCGTGGTGAGCAACAGCCTGCGGCTGCGGCGGTTCAAGTCGACGGCGCAGTAGTCGCCGACAGCCGAAGGGGCGTCATCCGGATCTCCGGGTGACGCCCCTGCTCGTTCGTCAGGGGTCAGTAGGCGATTTGGTAGTCCGCGGAGATGGTGAAACCGCCGCCCGCGGCGTCGCAGCGGATGCCCTGCTGGCTGGAGGTGCAGGCTACGCCGCGCACGACGAGCGTGTCGCCGTAGTGCAGGGTCGCGCCGCCGCCCTTGTTGGTGCCGTCGACCGGCTCGCCGACGAAGATGCCCTGGCTGGTGCACAGGAATTCCGATTTGCCCGCGTAGGTGTGCACGGCGACCTTGCGGTTGGGGGCGTCGACGCAGTCGGGGAGTTCGGGCGGAAGGACATTCGCGTGGGCGAGCTGACAGCCGACGCCGAATGGGGCGTCGGCGAGGATGCCGCACATGATGTTGCCGGTGGGCGATTGGAAGTAGAAGCTGTCGCGCTGCTGGTAGTCGCGGGCGTCGACGGTGGCGTCGTCGCGGGACGGCATACCGGTGGGCACCGGGCCGGTGCTTCCCGAGCCATTGGGCACCAAAATCTGCCCTGACGGGGGGTTCGGCACCCAGATATCGGGGAGGATTTCGGGCGCGCTCGGCTGGATGACGGTGGTCGCGCTCGGCGGAGTGGTCTGCGCGGTCGAACCCTGGTCGCCGGCACAGGCGGCCAGTCCCCCGGCCAGCGCCACCAGCGCAGCCACCACGATTGCTGATCTCATTGGAACTCTCCCCTCGATGTCCTCCCGACCCATCGAAGGAAGAATCGACGACAGGAGCGGATTCGTTTCCTACGCTCAGGGAACCGTGACCCACCCGAGGTGAGCCCGTGACCACAGCTCAGCACGTCTGGTACGCCGCGTACGGCTCCAACATGCACGCCGCGCGGTTCGCCTACTACCGCGACGGCGGCACCCCGCCGGGCACCGCGCACACCTATCCGGGTTTTCGCGACCGCACCCCGCCGGCCGCGATCACGCCGCTGACCCTGCCGGGGAGCCTGTATTTCGCCTGGCGGAGCCAGGTGTGGACCGGCGGTGTCGCCTTCTACACCGATCGCCCGGCCACCGGCTGGCCGACCGGCGTCGCGGCCAGGGGGTACCTGCTCACCGTCGGCCAGTTCGGTGATCTGCTCGCCCAGGAGATGTACCGGACACCGAGCGCCGACTTCGATCTCGCGCCGGTTCTGGCGGCGGGCTCGGTCGAGCTCGGTCCCGGCCGATACGAGACCGTCCTGCACGTCGGGACCGCCGACGGCGCGCCGATTCTCACCTGCACCGCGCCGTGGCGACCGGAAACCGTTGACCTGCAACGCCCATCGGCCCGCTACGTCGGCATGATCGCCGCCGGTCTGCGCGAATCCCACGGCTGGGACACCGACCGGATCGTCGGCTATCTGTCGACGCGGCCCGGCATCGCCGCCCGCTGGCCCGAACCCGGCCTGCGTGCCGTGGTGGCCGGCGGACCCGGCCTCGACCTGCCCGAATGACGGACGACGTTTCGCCGGACGATCATCGGGTAGACAATCGAACCAGGGAGCATGACCGTCCGGGAGCGGATGCATGGACTGGTTCACGGCGCCGGAGTACTGGCAGGGCAGGCTGATCTTCCAGCGTGGCCTGGCAGTGATCTACGCGCTCGCGTTCCTCGGCGCCGCGCTGCAATTCCGCGCGCTGCTCGGCGAGCGGGGAATGCTGCCCATCCCGCGCTTCCTGGCGCGCACCCCGTTCCGCCGGGCGCCGAGCCTGTTCCAACTGCGCTATTCGGATCGCGGCTACGCCGTGGTGGCCTGGTCGGGCGTGGCCGTCGCGGTCGCCGTCGCCGTCGGGGCCGCCGATCTGGTGCCGCTGTGGGGGTCGATGGCGCTGTGGTTCGTGCTGTGGGTGCTGTATCTGTCGGTCGTCAATGTCGGGCAGGCCTGGTACGCCTTCGGCTGGGAATCGCTGCTGCTCGAGGCCGGTTTCCTGGCGATCTTCCTCGGCAACGACACCGTCGCGCCGCCGCTGCTCGTGCTGTTCGCCGCGCGCTGGCTGCTGTTCCGGGTGGAGTTCGGCGCCGGGCTGATCAAGATGCGCGGCGACCGGTGCTGGCGGGATCTGACCTGCCTGTACTACCACCACGAGACCCAGCCGATGCCCGGCCCGCTGAGCTGGTTCTTCCACCATCTGCCCCGGCCGCTGCACCGGGTGGAGGTCGCGGCCAATCACTTCGCGCAGCTGGTGGTGCCGTTCGGGTTGTTCGCGCCGCAGCCGGTGGCGAGCGTGGCGGCGGGCATCGTCATCGTCACCCAGCTGTGGCTGGTGCTGTCGGGCAATTTCGCCTGGCTGAACTGGGTGACGCTGCTGCTGGCGACCACGGTGGTCGACGGGCGGTTCTACCCGATGCTGCCCGACGCGCCCGAGACGCGGCCGCCGCCGGTGTGGTTCGCCGGCGCGGTGGTCGCCTACCTCGGGCTGGTCCTCGTGCTCAGCTATCGGCCTGCCGTCAATCTGCTCTCGTCGCGGCAGGCCATGAACGCGTCGTTCGAGCCGTTGCACCTGGTCAACACCTATGGCGCCTTCGGCAGCATCACCAAGGTGCGGCACGAGATCGTGCTCGAGGGCACCGACGCGGCCGAGCTCACCCCGGAGACGGAGTGGCGCGAGTACGAGTTCAAGGGCAAACCGGGCGACCCGCGCAGCGTGCCCCGGCAGTGGGCGCCGTATCACCTGCGCCTGGACTGGCTGATGTGGTTCGCCGCGCTGTCACCGGCGTACGCCAGGGGCTGGGCGGTCCCCCTGGCGCGGCGCCTGCTCCGCAACGACCCCGACACCCTGCGCCTGCTGCGGCACTGCCCCTTCCCCGACGCGCCGCCGCGCTACCTGCGTGCCCGGCTCTACGAATACCACTTCAGCTCGCGCGCCGAATTGCGCCGGGACCGGATCTGGTGGCGGCGCAGACTGATCGGCGACTACCTGCCGCCGATGGCACTCGAGTGGATCAGTCGGCGCTGAGAACGTGAAAAGCCCGGCTCGACATACTGTCGACCGGGCTATTCGTGGAGCGGATGACGAGATTCGAACTCGCGACCCTCACCTTGGCAAGGTGATGCGCTACCAGCTGCGCTACATCCGCACGCCGTGCGAGGCCCGTTCCGGGATCGCCGGGGGCTTCGTCGTGCGAGAAGGAACTTTAGCGCGTCGGCGGCGAAAAACGAAATCCCTGCGCACCGCCGACCGGCGGCGGCGGTGAGGTCAGCGGGGTGCGCGCCGGATACCGATCAGCAGCAGGACCGAGGCGGCCGCCGCCAGCACCCAGGGCGCGGGCTCGAAGATCAGCGCGCAGCAGACGGTCCAGACCAGCAGCGACCAGGCCAGGAACGCCGGCGGGGCGATCGCGCGCCGGTCGAGCCAGACGATCAGGCAGCCGAGGAGCAGCAGCGGGACCCCGAAGCTGCCGGGACCCATCCAGAACGCGCCGATGGCGGGCGGCAGCTCGGTGATGTCGGCGTCGGGCAGCCACAGCCCGAAGGTGAACCACTCGCCGTAGTGCCGGTGCCCGAGCAGGGTCGCGGCGACGACGTGCGCCGCACCGAGGAACGCGAGCACACGTCCGGCCCAGGTGATCATGACTGCCTCCAGCAGAGTTACGAAACTCTCTATATCGAAACTGATAGTTTCGTATACTGCCACAGGTCCCGCTCGCCCGCACCCGATCCACCGTTAAGCGCGCACCAAGAATCCGGAATCCCCTGCCGGGAAGGCTCTTTCCCAGCCCGGTGGACGCCATCGGGCACGAGGGAGGAACGGGATGAAGACTCTGGGGCTGATCGCGGCGGGCGTCGCCGCGACCACCGTGGCCGTCATGGGCGCCGGTCCGGCGCACGCGGACTTCACCGACGCGGTGGAGTTCACCGACAGCGGCGAGAACGTCGAAGAGGGTGAGTTCGGCGAGTACGCGATCGACCGGAACAATCCGGGCTCGTGCCTGGTGGTGCAGAACCACACCGGCGGCCGGGTGACCGTGCGGCTGAATTATCCGACCAGCCAGGGCAAATGGACCTTCGCCCACGACGACATCGGCGTGCTCACCCGCAACAACCGGGTGGTGACCTCACCGTCCGGGCGCTGGAGCGTGCGGACCAACCCGCCGATCGTGTTCCACTGGGTCTACGACGGCAACCTCAACAACCGCAAGGGCTGCAACGGATCCTGGGTGCTGACCATGAACTGATCCGGCGACGGCCGGTCACGGATGCGCGAAGGCGCTCCGATGATCGGCGGCCCACTCGGCGTAGCCACGGGAGGCGCGGCCGAGGATCTCGGCGACATCGGTGGTGACCACGGCGTTGTGGCCGTCACGGATGAAGTTCTGGCCGATCAGCGACCCTTCGACGAAGGCTGGTGGCAGTCCGGCGGCGGTCATGAAGGCGCGGGCGTCGGCCGCGGCGATATCGGTGACGGCGATCGGGCGGCCGAGGATCTCGGCGAGCTCGGCGGCCTGGTCGCGGGTGGTCTGCAGGGTAGGGCCGGTGAGGGTGTATGTGCGGCCGTGGTGCGCAGGATCGCGCAGCGCGGCCGCCGCGACCTCGGCGACGTCGCGGGGGTCGACCACGGCCTGTCGGCCGTCGCCGGTGAGGTTCGGTACCGGGTGGCCGTTGCGCAGCGGTTCGATCCAGCTGAAGGTGTTGGACGCGAAGGTGTTGGGGCGCAGGATCGTCCATTCGAGACCCGAGGCGCGGACGGCGTCCTCTCCCGGCACATGCCAGGAACCGGGACCGGCGAGGCGGGGATCGCCGGTCCCGATGGCCGACAGTTTCACCACCCGGCGCACACCGGCGGCGCGCGCGGCGGCGACCAGCGCGGCGTCGACGCCGGTGTCGTCGGGGCCGGGCACACCGTTGAGGAACGCGGCCTCGATGCCCGTCATCGCGGCGGCGAAGGTGTCCGGTTCGCGGTAGTCCACCCGGACCGCGTCGACGCCGGCCGGGAAGTCCGCGGCCGCCAGGTCGCGGGCGGTCGCCCGCACCGGTACACCGTCGGCCACGAGGTGCCGGAGAAGATTGCTGCCGATGGTGCCTGTCGCACCGGTGATCAGGATCATGCGACGAGCATGACAATTCCCCTGCCTGCGGCTATAGGAGAAATCGGCACAGCCGAACCGGGCCGCGGGCCCTACTGTTGACCGGGTGAGCACGCAGTATCTGACCTCGGCGCAACTCGAGTCCACGGTGGTGACACCGGAATCGCTGCGGCCCTGGCTCACCGAGCTGACCAGCACGCCCGTCTACGACGACCACACCAGGCCGTTCGCCCATCCGCCGGTGGCGTCGACGACGGTTGTGCTGCGCACCGAACCCTCCGGCAGGCGACGGGCTTTCGTCGTCGGCGCGCAGACCAAGGCGGCGTACTCGCGCGCCGAGGAGCCGGCGGGCTGCGTGCGATTGCGCCTGGCCCCCGGCGTCTCGCGCCCCCTGCTCGGCGTCGCCGCGGGCGAACTCACCGACCGCGTGGTGCGCCTCGACGACCTGCCCGGCCCGCTGGGTACCGCCGCGAGCGAACTGACGCGGCTCCCCGCCGACGAGGCCGTGCGCTACCTGGAAGACCTACTGCCGCATCAGGTCTCCGAGACCGCGACCGAGCGCGCGCATCGCCTCGTGTTGCGCGAGGCGATCTCGGCGCTCACCGCCGACGTCGCCCCTTCCGTCCCCGATCTCGCCGCCCGGCTCGCGGTCAGCGAACGCCAGTTGCGCGCCCTGTTCGCGACAGGAATCGGCGTCTCCCCCAAGCATTTCGCCCGCATCGACCGCGTCCGGCGGGTCCTCGCCTACGCGGGCGACACGCCGTGGTCCCATCTCGCGGCCGACACCGGCTACTACGACCAGTCCCATCTCACCGCCGATTTCCGCACCATCATGGGCGTCCCACCGGCGGCCTACCTGCACGGCAGGCTGCCCGCGCCGACCCGCTGCCGGCTACCGCGCTGAGCGCGCGGCCCCGGTAGCGAGTCGGCCGGGATCAGGCTTCCGGCTTCTCCTGCCGCTCGGCCTTGCGGGCGAAGCGCTCGGCGGCCTCGGCGTCGTCGAGCGCCGTGGCCTCTTCGAGGGTCGGAGCGCTGCCGCCGAGGCGACGCGGGACCCAGTAGGCGCCCGGCTCGTGTTCGTAGGACTCCTGGAGGTCGGCCAGCAGGCCCTGCATGGTGGTGCGGAGCTGGGCGGTCAGCTCGGCGGCGGGCTCGTACGGCTTGATCGGGGCGCCGACGGCGATCGAGATGGGGGTGTTGGTGCGGCCGAGCCGCTTCGGGAAGCCCTTGGTCCAGACGCGCTGGGCACCCCAGATGACGATCGGGATGATCGGGACGTCGGCCTCGAGCGCCATCCGGGCGGCGCCGGACTTGAATTCCTTGATCTCGAAGCTGCGGCTGATGGTGGCCTCGGGGTAGACGCCGACCAGCTCGCCGTCGCGCAGGTACTTCACCGCCGATTTGTAGGAGTCGGCGCCCGCGGTGCGGTCCACCGGGATGTGTTTGAGGGCACGCATGATCGGGCCGGAGATGTTGTTGTCGAACACCTCCTGCTTGGCCATGAACCTGATGTAGCGACCAGGCGTGCGGGCGGGCAGTCCCGCGTAGGTGAAGTCCATGTAGCCGGTGTGGTTGATCGCCACCACGGCGCCACCGGACGCGGGGATGTTCTCCGCGCCCTTCACGGTGAACTTCAGACCTTCGAGGAAGAAGACGGTTCGGGCCAGGCCGATGATCGACCGGTAGACGGGTTCCACAATTCAGCTAGCGTAGTCGCAGATCGTGCCACGGCCCAGGAATGAGGAACGTCGTAGTGGAACGCGCGCAGCCGCCCCTGCTTGCTCTGCCCCGTCCCCGCCCGCACCGCGCCGTCGCGCTGGCCGCGGGTCTCACCGTCACCGCGGCGCTGATCGCCGGGTGTGATTCGGTCTCCGGCATCCCCGGCGACGATCCGGCGCCCGCCGACACCACCACCGCGACGACGACCGCGCCGCCGTCGACCACGTCCACCGCCACCCAGGCGATCGCCCCCGGCGAACCAGCGCCGGGCAAGGCCACCGCCCTGCCCCCGCTGCCCGCCGACGCGCCGCAGGTCGGCGCGGTGCCCGGCAACGCCGACGCCGTGATCGCGGTCCGCCGCTGGGCCGCCGACCTGCAGACGAGCACTCCCGCCGAACTGCAGGCCGAGTGCTGGACCATCCCGCCGCGCACGGTCACCGACATGTACGCCGACCCGCAGTCGATCCTCGCCGCGCTCAGCCAGCCCGGCACGGCGACCGCCGACACCGTCACCTGGCGCAACCGCACCACCACCGTCACCGTGGACCGCGAGGCCATCGCCTCCGGGTACGCCTGCGGCCGGGTGTTCGCGGCGGGCGTCGAGCCCGGTTACGACGAGGCCGATGCCCGGCACACCGTCCGCCGGTACCTCGCGCGCGCCACCGGCAAACCGCTCGACCCGGCCGACGTCGAAGCCACCCATCCGCTGACCTGCAAGGCGACCCTCACCACCTGGGACCCGCAGGGCACCGGCAACCCCACAGCACCCCCGCTGACCAGCGACTCGGGCAAAGTAGGCAATGTCACCTCCTACACCGGTGAGGAGCTACGATCCGACCAGGTTCGCGGCGACTACCTGGCAGTTCACGTCCCGGTGACCACCTCGCCGGGGGGCACGCGGATGCGGACTTTCACCGTCGTACCGACCGCCGAGGGCTACTGCATCGGTGACGTAACGATTTAGCCACTACCCTGGTTGGCTGGTACTGGTAGGAGGAAACAAGCTCGTGCAGATCACCAGCGTCGGACACGCAGGCTTCCACATCCGAACCACAGCCGGGACGATCCTGTGCGACCCCTGGGTCAATCCCGCGTATTTCGCCTCGTGGTTCCCGTTCCCGGACAACTCCCAGCTCGAGTGGGAGTCGCTCGGCGATGTCGACTACCTGTATGTCTCCCACCTGCATCGCGACCACTTCGACGCCGCGCACCTGCGCAAGTACGTCAACAAGGACGCGACCATCCTGCTGCCGGACTACCCGGTGCCGGATCTGCGCCGTGAGCTCGAGGCGCTGGGCTTCACCAAGTTCTTCGAGACCGAGGACTCGGTCAAGCACACCGTCACCGGGCCCAAGGGTTCGCTCGACATCATGATCGTGGCGCTGCGCGCGCCCGCCGACGGCCCGATCGGCGACTCCGGCATTCTCATCTCCGACGGTGAGACCACCTGTTTCAACATGAACGACGCGCGCCCGGTGGACATGGACGTCATCCACGACGCGTTCGGTGACATCGACATCCACCTGCTGCAGTACTCGGGCGCCATCTGGTACCCGGCCGTGTACGACATCCCGGCCCGCACCAAGGCCAACTTCGGCAAGCAGAAGCGCCAGCGCGGCATGGACCGCGCCCGCTCCTACATCGAGCAGGTCGGCGCCACCTGGGTGGTGCCCTCGGCCGGTCCGCCGGTGTTCCTCGACGACGAACTGCGCTACCTCAACGACGATCGCGGCGACGAGGGCAACATCTTCCCCGACCAGATCGTGTTCCTCGAGCAGATGGAGATCCACGGCAACGCCGGCGGCGTCCTGATGATCCCTGGCTCGGTCGCCGATGTGCGCGGCAAGGAACTCGACCTCGCGCACCCCTTCGATCCGGACCGGATCTACGGCGACAAGGCCGCCTACATCGCCGAGATGGCCGAGCGGTTCGCCCCGGTGCTCGCGGCCGAGAAGGCGTCCTGGGAGACCGGCGAGGGCTCGCTGCTCGAGCCGCTGCGCGAGCTGTTCGAGCCGATCATGAAGCAGTCCGCGCTGATCAGCGACGGCATCGGGTACCCGGTCGGCCTGGTCATCGGTGACGAGACCGTGGTGCTGGACTTCCCGCATCGCACCGTCCGCGAGCCGATCGAGGGCGAGGGCCGCTACCGCTACGGCTTCCGGATCGCCCCCGAGCTGGTCCGCACCGTGCTGCGCGACAACGAGCCGGACTGGGTCAACACGATCTTCCTGTCCACCCGCTTCCAGGCGTGGCGCATCGGCGGCTACAACGAGTTCCTCTACACCTTCTTCAAGTGCCTCACCGACGAGCGCATCGCCTACGCCGACGGCTGGTTCTCCGAGGCCCACGACGACTCCGCCGTCACCGAACTCGACGGCTGGGAAGTACAGCGCCGCTGCCCCCACCTCAAGGCCGATCTCTCCAAATTCGGTGTGGTGGAAGGCAACAACCTCACCTGCAACCTGCACGGCTGGCAGTGGGACCTGGAATCGGGCCGCTGCAAGACCTCCAAGGGCCACGAACTGCGTTCGCGCAAGCTCTGACCCGAACGCCGAACGGGCGGGACGACTTTCGTCCCGCCCGTTTCGTCTGTCCACCCGCCTGTCCACTGTTTGCATAACTTGCAAACTGCCAATCTTCGGACAATTCCGAGTCGATTCGGCCGACGGAACGGCGCCGAGCGCCTAGCGTCACCATCGACGATCAACCGCTCCGATTCGGAAGGAAATCCCTTGGCGGACATGGACATCGCACTCAAGGAAATGATGCTGCTCGATGGCGCGCTCGGCGCCTGCATCGTCGACTACACCAGCGGCATGACCCTCGGCGCGATCGGCGGATCCAAGACCCTGGACCTACAGGTCGCCGCCGCGGGCAACACCGAGGTGCTGCGCGCCAAGGTCCGCACCATGGAGCAGCTCGGCATCGATGAGGGCATCGAGGACGTGCTCATCACGCTCAGCGGGCAGTACCACCTGATCCGGCCGTCCAAGGCGCGCCGGGCCAAGGGCCTGTTCCTCTACCTGGCCATGGACCGCACCCGCGGCAATCTCGCGCTCGCTCGCCGTCGCCTCGCCGACATCGACGCAGAGCTCGAGATCTAGCCGTCCGTGCCGGGGACACAGCGGCCGCTCTATCAGATGAAGGCCGACTTCTTCAAAACCCTCGGGCACCCGGTGCGGATCCGCGTGCTGGAGTTGCTGAGCATGCGGCCGCACGCCGTCGCGGAGATCCTGCCCGAAGTCGGCGGCGAGGCGGCGACCCTGTCCCAGCAGCTGTCGGTGCTGCGCCGGGCCGGATTGGTGACCTCGCGCCGGGACGGGCAGTCGGTCACCTACGCACTCACCTCACCGGGGGTCGCCGAGCTGCTCGCGGTCGCCCGCGGCATCCTGACCGGAGTGGTCGCGGTGCAGGTGGAAGCGCTCACGCCCGCGGACCGCTGATCACCGTTCCCTGACCTGGCCCGGATCACTCCAGGTCAGGGCTCGTCCCGGCCCGCCACCTGCACGGCGTACTCCAGGATGCGCAGGGTCTGCACGGCGTCGCGTGGGTCGATCGGGACCGGGTCGTCGTCGAGGAGGGCGGCGGCCATGCCTGCGTAGAAGGCCGGGTAGTCGCCGGGCACGGTGGGAACGGCACGAAGGTCGTCGCCCGCGCCGAAGGTGCCCCACCGCTCGGGTGGGACTGTGCCCCATGGCTTTCCGTCGCCGGGGCGGCGGCCCGCGCGCAGGTCGTCTTCCTGCGGGTCGAGGCCGTGCACCGTGTAGCCGTTCGTCGAGCCGAGGACGCGCAGGCGGGGGCCCAGTTGCGGGGTGACGGCGCTCATCCACAGCTGCGAGCGCGTTCCGGAGGCGTGGGTGAGGGCGAGGAAGGCGTCGTCGTCGGCGTTGACGCCGGGACGGCGGCGGTCGAGTTCGGCGTAGAGCTCGGTGACCGGGCCGAACAGGGTCAGCGCCTGGTCGACCAGGTGACTGCCCAGGTCGAACAGGATGCCAGCGCCCTCGGCGGCGTCACCCACCTCACGCCAGCCACCCTTGGTGACCGGGCGCCAGCGTTCGAATCGCGATTCGAACCGGCGCACCTCACCGAGTTCACCCTCCGCCAGCAGCGCGCGGACGGTCAGGAAGTCGTTGTCCCAGCGGCGATTCTGGAACACGCTCAGCGCCAGCCCGGCCGCCTCGGCGGCCGTCACCACCGCGTCGGCGTCGGCGGAGGTCACCGCGAACGGTTTGTCGACCACCACCGGGAGCCCGGCGGCCAGCGCCAGCAGCGCCAGCGGCGCGTGACTGCGATTCGGCGTGGCGATCACCGCCAGGTCGATGCCCGCCGGATCGGCGAACAGTTCGTCGGCGTTGCGCACCACCCGCACACCCGGATGCTCGGCCCGCGCCCGCTCCGCCCGCTCCTCGGACGAGGTGACCACCGTCGCCACCCGCAACCGTGGATCGGCCGCGATCAACGGCGCGTGGAACACCGAACCGGCCAAGCCGTACCCGACTACCGCTACCCCGAGCTGGTCCATCGCTGTCCCTTTCGTGGTGGGTTCCGGGGTCGAGTATGCCCCCGGGGCCGACGGCGGACGGGGATCTCAGCGGTTCGGCAGCTTCTCCGCGACGGAGCGCAGGACCTCGGCGGCGATCGCGCAGTAGTCCTCGCGCATGCCCTCGGCACCGTGCACCGTGACCTCGACCGTCTCCTTCTCGGACCGGGGGGCGAGGTAGGCCCTGGTGCACATGGCCTTCGTGCTGGTGGCCTGGTCGACGTAGAGCCGGTACCCGTCGACGGATACCGTCACCTGCTCGTTGCCCGAGGTGTACCTGCTGCTGCTGACGAGTTTCAGGCTGAGCTGCACGCTGCCGTTCAGCTGACAGGTGTGCGCGTCCGCGACCGTCGGCGCGGGCGCCAGCGCGCCGATCCTGGCGGCGACCAGCTCACGATCGAGCAGGGTGCACGGCTCGACCAGCGCCAAGGACGACTCCTGGTGCGCGGCGCGCGGCGCGGACGACAGCGACCGAGCGATGTTGGCCGCGACGTAGTCGATGCCCTCGCACCCCTTGACGCCACTCGGTTGATGGAGGGTGATGACGATGCCCGACGGACCCTCCGCGCCCGGACTGGCGATGGCCCTGGTGCAGCCGGCCGCACTGCCGTCGATGATCGGCACACCGTCGACGATGGTCTGGTTCGGCGTCAGGTACATGTCCTCGGTGCCCAGCTCCAGGCTCAGCGAGGTCCGGTTGGAGGTGGCGTAGCAGCCCCAGGTCGTGGACGTGTCCAGCTTCCAGGTGTCGGCGGCGAGCGGTGTCGGCGCGACCGGGACGGCGTCGCCGATGGCCTTGCCGAGCCAGGCGCACGCGTCGGTCTGGCGCAGCTGGGCGAGGGTCAGGCCGGTCACCGGCGCCGGTTCGCTCGCCGGTCTGGTGGCCCAGTAGGCGAGGCCACCGACCACGAGCAGCAGCGCCGCCAGCCCGCCTGCCAGCGCGCTCCGGATTTTCGGGGTTGCCGCGTTCCAGCGGCGCAGGCCGGATCGCATCGCCCGCCTGCTCGTGTCGAGCGCGGTCTGCCCGACACCGGCGAGCACTTCGGGCAGCGGCCGCGGCGGGGGCGCCACCGGCGCGACGACCGGCGGCAACCCGGCGAGCAGGGCGGACACCTGGTCATGCTGACGACCGATGTCGTCGAGTACCGGCGCGGGCCAGGGCGGGGCTGCGGCGGGCGGACCGCCGAGGTACTCCAGCATCTGACCCGGCGTCGGCCGGGCCGCCGGGTCCTTGCGCAGGCACGCGGCGATCAGCTCGTACAGCGGTTCGGGTACCCGGCTCAGATCGGGCTCGCGCTGCGCGATGTTGAACAGGATGTACGGCACCGACGGCGCGGTGAACGGCGCGCTGCCGGAGGCCGCGAAGGCGAGCACCGAGCCGAGCGCGAACATGTCGGCGGCCGGGGTGATCGCCAGCCCGAGCGCCTGTTCGGGCGCGAGGAAGTCCGGGGTGCCGAGGGCGGTCACGCTGCCGGTCGTCGGCGGTCCGGCGACCGGCGTGATGCCGATCTCGTTGAGCCGTCCGCCCTCGCGTGCCAGCAACACCGAGTCGGCCCTGAGCCGCTGATGGACCAGGCCGGCGGCGTGCACGGTCCGCAATGCCGAGGCCAGGGCCGCGGCGAGCGCGCGGACGGCGGGCACCGGCAGCGGGCCGTGCTCGGCGACCGCGCGGTCGAGCCGCACACCCGGCACGAATACCGAGGCGAGCCAGGGCTTGTCGGCATCGGCGTCGACATCGATCACCGTCGTGTTGCTCGCGCCCGAGACCCGCATCGCGGCGACCGCGCTGTGCCGCAGCCTGATCCGGAATTCGGGCTCGTCGACCAGTTCGGCCTCGGCCTGCCGCACGACGACGAGGGAATCGTCGGGGCCCGCCGCGAGCAGCGAGCGGAAACCCGCGGTCGAGTCGAGGGCACCGATGACGCGGTAGCGGCCGATGGTGTCCGGTTCGCCGGGGCCGCGGGGATGAATCGTCATGAGGTCGGCAACTTCGTGAGAACGGGCGCGAACAGGGTGGCCGCGGCATCGCACGGGCTCAACGGTCCCGGCTTGTACGCCGAGTACATGATGCGCACTTGCTCCGCCTGGTCGTCCCGGCTCGGCCTGGTCAGATAGGCCAGCTCGCAGTAGTTGACGTTCTCCGTCTGGACGTTCACCGTGCGCCCCGCGATCGTCCTGGTCGGCCGGACCTTGCCGCCGACCACGTGGTCGGGCCGCAGGCGATCGTCGAGGTCGAGCGCGACGTACCCTTCCCGCCCGTCCGCCACGCAGCCGTGCACCGTGCGGCCGCGGGCCGGGTCACCGGTCACCGAAGCGATGTCCGCGGAATCCAGCAGCACGCAGGGATCGAGCCGCAGCACCGAGTTCGCGGGGAGGTCGCGCAGCGGCGGGTTGACCGCGAGGCGGCGTACTACCGCGACGAGTCCACGTTCGACCGCCGGACAGGTGTCGCTGCCCTCGAAGGTCGACGAGCTCAAGGTCAGCGCCATCGGCAGCCCGCTCTGCGCCACGACCGAGCGGTCGCAATTGCGGGCTTCCTTGTTCCGGCCGAGCACCGGCATCCAGTTGATGGTGCTGCCCATCGGGGTCCTGCCCTTGATCTGCTCGACCGGCGAGCCGTTCTCGAGGGTGAGTTGCATCTTGCGACCGGACTGTTCGCGGTAGCTGAGGCTGCACGAGTGCACGCCATTCGGCACGAGTTCGCCGGTCGCCGTGCCGAGTTCACCGAGCACCGCCGGCTTCAGCAGCTCGCAGAGATCGAGCCTGCGGCTCTCGTCGACGGTCAGCGCGAGCGCTGGATCGTCCATCGCCACCGCGTTGCCCTCCACGCCGATGCCGACGATCGTGATGACGCCGAGCACCAGGGCCGACACCACCGCGGCCGCGACGACGAAGCGCGACATCGGCCGCTTCGGCTGCTCGACCGGCTCGGCGGCGACGGTCGCGGTGCCGTCGGCCCAGCGTGCCGCCTCGGCCTGGCATTCCGCGATCCGCCTGCGGATCCGGACCGGCCACACCGGCTCGGCCTCGATCCGGCTCGCCGCGTCGAGCAACTGCTCCGGGGTCGGGCGCGCCGCCGGGTCCTTCGCCAGGCACGCCTCGACCAGCGCGCGGATCGGCGGCGGGATGGCCGTGGTGTCCGGCGCGGTGTAGAGCACGTTGTAGAGCACCTGCGGCGTCGACGCGGCCTCGAACGGGCTGACCCCGGTGGCCGCCATCGCCAGCACCGCGCCGACCGCGAACACGTCGGAAGCCGGGGTGAGCGGTTGGCATTCGGCCTGCTCGGGCGACATGTACGCGGGCGAGCCGAGCACCGCACCGGTGGCGGTGAGGGCGACATCGTCCTCGAGCGCTTTGGCGATGCCGAAGTCGATGACCCGTGGGCCGTCGTTGGTCAGCAGGACATTGCTCGGCTTGAGGTCACGGTGCACGAGGCCGGTCCGGTGGATCTCGAGCAGCGCCATCGCCAGCCCGGTGGCCAGTAGCTTGAGCCCGCTCACGGTCAGCCGGCCGTACTCGCCCACCATCTCCTGCAACGAGGGGCCCGCGATGTATTCCGAGGCCAGCCAGGGTGTTTCGGAGTCGGCGTCGTGGTCGACGACGCCTGCCGTGTAGGCCCCGGTGACCTGCTGGGAGGCGAGCACCTCGCGCCGGAACCTGGCCCGGAACTCGGGGTTCCCGGTGAACTGATGGTGGATCTGCTTCACGGCGATCAACCGGCCGTCGGGGCCTTGGCCCAGCAGCACCTGCCCCATGCCGCCCCGGCCGACCACGGCCAGCAGGCGGTTGCGGCCGAGCCGATCGGGATCCCGTGGACCCAGTGGTTTCATCGCTCGTCTCCCCGTCTCACCGGGATCCGCTCAGCAACGCGTACTGCGCGACCGCGAGTTGCCGGACATCGGTTTCCTGATTGCTGTAGACGCGGGCGACGAATTCGTCGCGGCGGACCAGGCAGGCGAACCGGCGGGCGGCGCTCACCTCGGTATTGGGCCGCGCCGCGCGATAGCACGTCACCCCGCCGAGCCCGGACACCTCGCCGATCGCCGTGTAATCGGCGGCCAGCAGCGCCTTCTCCTCGGTCGCGGCGTGCGTCTGGGCGGCACTCGCGTCCCGCGCCCGATGCAGGAACTTGTTGTACGAGACCGCGACCGCGTCGATCGAGCTCGCTTCGAAATCGCGCAGCCGAGCCGCGGGCTTGTCGAGGAGCAGGGCGTAGGTTCGCGGCCCGTAGATCATGAAATCCCAGCGGTCCGGCCAGTATTCGCCGGTCTTGACCACCCGGGTGAGCAGGTGCGCGCTGTCGAGTTTCAGGGTCGGCAGGTCGGCGGCCGAGGTAGGGACGAAGCCGTCGAGCTCGGTCAGCTGGGCGCGGTAGGTGCGGGTGAGCAGCTCGGTCAGCACCTCGGGTCGCGGGTCGACGACCTTCGCGTACACCCGGATCACCAGGTTCTTCCACACCAGCCAGCTGCCGACCGTCGGCACACCGGGCCGCCAATGGCTCAGCGAGGCAGGGTAGTCGGGCAGCGGCAACGGCGCGTTCTCGGTGTTGGCGCCGAAATCCGCGGCGGCCATCGCCTGCGCGGCGGCACCGGCCTGCTCCGCGTCGGGCAGGGACAGGATCGTGATCGACAGCAACTTGTGCTGCTGCTCGTTGTCGGAGCGGCCGTTGCTGCCGATCGCGCCGAAACCGGCCAGCACGTCGAAGGGTTGCAGGGCCGATTGCTGCACACCCGAGAGCAGTTCGTCGACGCCGCGCGCCCCGACGACCACGCCGCCGCCGTCGCCCTCGACCAGATCCGGGTCGACCCGGTCGGCGAACAGCAGCCGCTCCCCGATGCGCACCGATTCCACCAGCGAACCACGCACGCGGCTCGGCGCGTCGTCGAAGTCGCCGGGGACGGGCTCCAGGGCGTAGCCGCCGTGGTCGGCCTCCGCGGCATCGTCACCGCACGCCGAGGTGAGCAGCGCGAGCGACAGCAGCGCCGCGAGACAACGCGACCGGTAACGCACGAATGATCCCCTCCGACCAGCGGTCTGACCGCCGGACCCCTCCCGAACTCTGCCGTGAAACTATCACCCGGCTATCGGCGCCGCTACTGCGCGGGCAACCTGCCGACGGCTTGCTTCACCAGCGGGTCGGCGATCTCGCACAGCTGGGCCGTGCGCAGGCTCGGATCGCTCACCAGGATCTCGACGACCTCGGTGAAGGTCTGGCCGACCTTGCGGTAGCGGTAGGTCCGGCGGCATTCGGACGCCGGGGCGGTGATCTCGCCGGACTTCTCGACCAGGATGCCGTCGCCGATATCGATCGTCTCCTCCGCCATCGAGGTCTGCCGCTGTCGTGGCTGTGCCAGCGTGACCCGCACGCTGGTCGTCCCCGGCCAGTGGCAGGTGTGTGCCGACACCGGGGCACCGGCGCCGAGTCGCGCGAAGGCCGCGTTGTCCACCAGGGCACAGGGATCGACCGAGGCCAGCGAGCGCTGCGCGGCGGGATCGGCCGACAGCCCACCCAGCGACGCGGTCAGCCGGTCGACGACCTGGTCGGCGAGGGCGCAGTCGTCACGGGTGAAGGTGTCGACGGTGATCCCCCAGCGCGGGCCGCTCGCACCGCCGCCCTCGATCGCGAAGGCGCAGTCGGCACCTCGGCGAGCCACCGCGTAGCCGTTGACCACCCGCTCGTTCGGCTCGAATCCGTCGATCGCGGCGCCGATTTCGACCGCGACGCGCGCGGCTCCCGAGGTGCCGTCGCAGCCCCAGCTCGACGTCGCCTGCCAGCGCCAGGACGACACATCGGTGGACGCCTTGGCCGCGGCGGCGCTCGGCAGGGTGGTGCCGAGCGCCTTCGGCAGCCAGGCGCACGTGTCGACGCCGCGCAGCTGGTCGATGCTCGGGAGGGTGGCCGTCGGCGTCGCGGTCGGGGGCGTCGCTTCGCCGCCACGCAGCACGACCGCGGTGAGCCCGGCGGCGAGCACCACCGCCACCGCCACGGCGAGCCCCACCCGCAGTGCGGTGCGCCGCTTCCTGGCCGGCGCGGTGGGCGGTGGTGCGGTGGGTGCCTGGGGAATCGCGAGGTCGGCCGGAATGATCTGGGTCGCCTCGGGATCCGAGGTGAGCGCCACCAGATTCCGGATCTGATCGGCGATTTCGGTGTGGATCGGCGCGGGCCAGGGGTGCGGCTGCACTGGGAGGACGCCGAGATAGTCCAGGATCTGGGCGGGGGTGGGCCTGGTCTGCGGGTCCTTGCGCAGACACCCCGCGATCAGCTCGCGCAGCGGCGCGGGAACCTGGTCGAGCTGGGGTTCGCTGTGGACGATGTTGAACAGGGTGTACGGCGCGGAGGTGGCGGCGAACGGGCTCTGTCCGGTGGCCGCCATGCACAGCAGCGAACCGAGGGAGAAGACATCGCTAGCCAAGGTCACCGGCTCGCTCATGGCCTGCTCCGGTGACATGTACGCGGGCGAGCCGACAACGGCGCCGACCTCGGTGAGCGCTCCGGAACCCACGGCGTGGGCGATGCCGAAATCGATGACCCGGGGTCCGTCGGCCGCGAGGATCACGTTGGCGGGCTTGAGATCACGGTGCACCAGGCCGGTGGCATGGATCGAGTGCAGGGCCGAGGCGAGGCCGGAGGCGAGGGTGCGCAGTGCAGGAACCGGCAGCGGGCCGAGTTCGCGAACCGCGCGATCCAGCGGGACACCGGCGATGAACACCGAGGCCAGCCAAGGTGTTTCGCCGCTGGTGTCGAAGTCGACGACCGCCGCCGTGAACGCGCCGGACACCCGGGCGGAGATGGCGACCTCACGCTCGAAGCGCGCCCGGAACTCGCGGTCGTCGAGCAGGTGGGCGTGGATCTGCTTGATCGCGACGAAGCGCCCGTCCGGCCCCGTGGCCAGCAGCACCCGCCCCATCCCGCCCGCGCCGAGCACACCGCGAATCCGGTACCGGCCGATCATCGTCGGTTCGCCCGCCGCCAACGGCTCGATCACTTCGGCACTCCCCCACTTCACTCCCGCCGCGGCGGGCGAGCCGGTCCGTTCAGCCCGGCTCGGTACGTTCGCGAGCAACCTAACACCCACGCCGACAGCGCGGTTCACCCGTGACGACCCGGCCGGAACGGCGCAGCGTGGTAGAGCCGGACCGCAGCTCCGTCGGATCGGCCGACGCCGCCTAGGAGGCGCCTCGCCGGGTGGTCGCGGCCGACGCGCGAGCGGCCACCGCGACCGCGGCGAGGACGATCGCGCAGCTGAGAACGGCGGTGGTGGAGAGTTTTCCGTCGATGGTGTCGAGCAGGAGGGCGGTGACGAGCTGGCCCGCCACGGAGGTCAGGCCGAGGAGGAGGACGCCGATCAGGCCGACGGTGACGGCGGCCAGGGCGATGAAGGCGACGCCGATCAGGCCGCCGAGGTAGAGCCAGGGGTCTGTGGGGAAGGTGGTCGGCAGGCCGGTGCTGAGCAGGGTGACCAGGTCGAACGCGCAGAGGGCGACCAGGCCGACGACGAAGTTGACCAGGGTGGCGGAGAAGGGGCCGCCGACCGCGCCGACCCGGCCGTTCACGGCTTGCTGCCAGGCCAGGCCGACGCCGGCGAGCGCGGGGAGGGCGATGAGCAGGAGCGGGAGGTCGGGGACACCGGTGACCGCGGTGGCGGGGACGGAGTGCCCGCCCGCCGAGAGGAAGACGCCCGCGATGCCGAGCACGGCGGCGACCACCCGCCATCCGGTGACCGGCGTGCGACCGGCGGGCGCGATGCCGAGCCGATCGACGACGAGGCTGCTGAACAGCTGACCCGCCACCGCGGCGACGGTGAAGGCCGTGACGCCGATCGCGGCGATCGTCAGTCCCTGGCTCGCGACGAAGAACGCGCCGCACAGGCCACCGAGCAGCTGCCAGGGCCGCAGCGTGCCGTCCGCGACGCCGGTGCGCACCCTGCCCAGCCCGGCGCGCAGGGCCGGGCTGGCCGCGAAGGCGATCAGCAGGACCAGCAGGCCGGTGCCGAAGCTGATCGTGGCGGCCGCGACACCGTCACCCAGTTCCGCGCCGAGCGCGCCGTTGATCCGCCCCTGCACGGCGACGCCGGCGCCGATGCAGAAGCCGAAGATCAGTCCGAGACCGCTCACTCGTAGTGGAAACGGCAGGACAGTACCCGGATCACGCCCTCATCGACTCGATAGACCAGGCGGTGCTCCTGTGTGATTCGACGCGACCACCAACCTGCGAGATTGTGCAGCAGCGGCTCGGGTTTGCCGATACCGCTGGCTTGGCCGTTGATCACGATGTCATCGAGCAGGCGGTTGATCTTTCGAGCCGCCGCGCGGTCGTTGGTCACGGTCCAGACGTAATCGGCCCATGCCTCGCTCGAGAAGTCCAGTTTCACGCCACACCGGCCGCGTCGCCAGTCGAGTCGTCATCTGGAATTTCGAGCTGCTCCCGCGGAGCGAAACCACCGGCCGCGAACTCTTCCAAGCCGCGCTGCAGGTGACGGGCGTTCGCCGGGGTGCCGAGCAGATGCGCGGTTTCCTTCAACGCTTCGTACTCGCGCAGCGAAACCACAACGGCCGCTTCATGCCCAGCCCGCGTGACGACGATTTCCTCGAGGTCGTCCGTGGCAGCGTCGAGCACACTGGCCAGAGTGGCGCGTGCTTCGGTGTAGCTGATCTGCCTCATACGTACAAATTGTACAGGATTTCTGTACAGGTGGACGTCTACCGGTCCAACGCGGCCCTCGGCTGCTGCGGTGGTGACTAGTCGTCGGAGGCCCGCGGCGGCAGCCAGCTCGGGGTGAGCAGCGCGGCCGCGAGCAGGACCGTGCCGAGCAGGGCGATCGTGGCCGACATCGTCAGCCACTGGGTGGCCGCGGCGACGAAACCGAACACCGCCAGCGCGACGATCTCGGAGAGCAGCCCGGAGAACGACAGCACCGTCGCCCTGGCCGGGCCCGCGATGGCGGCCTGCAGCCGGGCCCCGGCCACCACCTCGATCGCGAAGTCGACACCGTAGGCGATGCCGATACCGACGAAACCGGCCCACAGCAGGATCGGGCCGACGGTCGGCGCGGCGCCCACCGCCAGCGCGCCCGCGATGAACAGCAGACCGGCCGCGAACAACGCGACGGCCAGCCAGCGTGCCGGGACGACCTCGGTCCGGCCCGCCAGCAGCGAACCGGCGAGCGAACCGACCACCGTCACCCCGACCAGCAGCGCGGACATGCTGGTCGACGAGCCACCGGACACCGCGAGCAGACCGAAGTACTCGTCGAAGGCGGTGACGCCGTACAGCAGGGCGCCCAGCAGCACGCCACGGCGCACCCGGCGTACCCGGAACGCCTCGGCGGTGCCGGTGCGCAGCATGGCCAGGTAGCGCGCCGGGCCGGTCGGTGTCGCGGTCCGAATCGCGGTGTCCTTGACGGGCGCGATCCGGTTGTCGGCAGGATCGCCCGCGCCGGGCGCCTTGTCGTCGATGCGGGCCGTTTCGGCGCCGCCCACCGGGCGTGGATGCCCGGGAGCCGCGCCCGGGACCCGGTGCGGACCCGCGGCGGGGGGCTCGTCGTCGAGGTCGTCGACAGCGGTGGCGGAGATGGCGACCGGCGGGCTCGGCAATGCCACCGCGGTCAGGGTGTGCAGCAGGGCGATACCGACACTGACCCAGCCGACCAGCGGATACCCGCCGAGCGCGAAGAGCGGGGCGGCCACCAGGATCGCCGCCAGCACCGTGGTCTCCTGGGCGCCACGCGCCCAGCCCATGATCCTGGCGTAGGCCGACGGTTCCCCACGGGCGACCAGGTCGTCGTAGATCAGCGCCTCGAAGGTGCCCGATTCCAGCGACGACGCGACACCCCAGATCACGAAGCCCAGCGCGAAACCGAGGAACGACGGGGCCAGCATCCACAGCGCGAAGCAGGCGGCCTGCAGCAGGCAGCTCAGCACCAGCAACGCCCGGCGCGAGACGGTGTCGGCCCAGGCGCCCGACGGCACCTCCAGCAGGAAGGCGGTGATCGACCAGAGGGCGAGCAGCAGCGAGATCTGCGCGGTGCTCAGGCCGTGATCGGCGAAGAGCACACCGTAGAGCGCATAGATCGGCAGCAGGTCGCGCGTGCCCCTGAACAGGACCGCCCGAACCGCGACACCGCGCACATCGACCGGGTCACTGGTCAAGCGCGCCACCACCGCCGCAGCGCGCCGGTAGAGCTCCGAAGATCAACAGCGGTAGATGAGCATTCGCATGCGTCCATGGTTCGCCGCGAGCGGGCGAGACGTCAAGCGATTAACCGAGCGGAATCCAGCCGCTCGCCGAGAGCGAATCGTCGTCGGTGCTGCCGGTGCGCGGCTGACCGTCGTTGAGGTCGTTGATCAGTTCCGAGACCGGATGCGAGTCGCTGTAGTGGTAGCCCTGGGCCAGCGCGAAGCCGAGTTCGGTGAGCACCGCCGCCTGGTATTCGGTCTCCACACCCTCGGCGATGACCTGCAGATCCAGCGACTTGCTGAGCGCGGCGATCACCCCGAGCAGCGGCGGCGCCGGTGAGTCGGAGCGGATCGCGGCGACGAAGGACTGGTCGACCTTGAGGATGTCGCTGGGGATGGTGGCCAGGCGGCTCAGCGAGGAGTAGCCGGTGCCGAAGTCGTCGATGGCGATGCGCACGCCACGGTCGCGCAGGGTGTGCAGGTTGGTGATCGCGGTCTGCGATTCGGCGGCCAGCTCGCTCTCGGTGACCTCGAGGACCAGCTGATCGGCGGGCCAGCCGGTGTCGTTGAGGATGGTCGCGACCCGCTCGGCGTAATCGGGTTCGGCCAGCTCCAGGCCCGAGACGTTGACGTTCAGGGTCAGGTCAAGCGAGGCGAAGCTCTCCTGCAGGCGGGCGGCGTCGGCGCACGCGCGGCGCAGCACCAGCTCGTCCAGGTCGGAGATGAGGTCGTATTCCTCGGCGACCCGGATCAGGCCCTCCGTGGTGACCTCCGGCTGGGCGTTGGACGACCAGCGCAGCAGCGCCTCGACGCCGACGGCCTGGCCGCCGTCCTCGGACAGGCTGACGATCGGCTGGTAGTGCACGTCGAGCGCGCCGCGGTCGATCGCCTCGCGCAGCTCCACCGCCAGCGGCAGCTGCCGCGACGACTCCAGCACCGTACGGTTGCGGCCCGCCTGCTTGGCCCGGTACAGGCCGACATCGGCGCGGCTGATCAGCAGCGACCCGGACTCGCCCGGCTGCCAGGAGGTGACACCGGCCGAACAGCCCATGGTCACCGCGGCCCGCAGCTTCTCGGTGAGCAGGATCGCGGCCTGCTCGGTGGTGCCGGGCAGCAGCAGCGCGAAGACGTCGCCGCCGAAGCGGGCCAGCACCTGATCGGGGGCGAGCAGGTCGAGCCAGGTGTCGGCGACGCGCTGCAGCACCGCGTCCCCGGCCCGATGGCCGAGGTGATCGTTGATCTTCTGGAAGCGGTCCAGGTCGACCAGGACCAGGGCCAGGCCCTGACCACCGCGACCCGCCGCGTCGATCGCGGGGTTGAGCTGCTTCTCGAAGCCACGCCGGTTCAGCAGCCCGGTGAGCACATCGATATCGGCGTCCGAAGCCATCCTGGTCAGGATGCCGACGACGACACCGGCGCCGAAGGTGACACCGGCCGGGATCATGCCCGACCACCACGGCAGCCCGCGGTCGGGCAGCACCCACAGGCACAGCGCCATGGCGAAGCCGATGTGCGCCGCGGCCTGGGGCCACGCGAAGAACAGCGCGGCGTCACAGGCGACGAAGACGTAGAACGAGGCCAGCGTGATGCCGCCGACCAGGTTCGGGAAGGAGTGCACCGCGATCGTCACCAGGACGGTCGCGGTCGCCAGGTAGAGGTGGTGCAGGGAGTGCGGCATCCGCGGACCCCACGCCAGCAACGTCAGACCGAGCACCAGCGCGACCGCCGCCGCCGTACCGACCAGCAGCCGATTACCGTCGTCACCCGGTGCGATGGCAGTGATCGTCAGGCCGAGGACACCGCCGAGGACGTAGAACGCCCCCGTTGTCCTGGCCATGACCTTCGCCGTCGCCAACGCCGATGCCGCCCGCACCCGGGTTCGGGTATCGCCGCGCGCCCCGATTCCTCGCACGAGCACCAGCCTAGATGTTGTTCGGTCAGGGCGTTTGCCACATCCACCAAATGGGAGTCCAGCAAACAGTGAAGGACTCTACGGTTTGAGTACTTCGGTGCCGACGAAGGGCACCAGCGCCGCGGGCACCCGCACCGAACCGTCGGCCTGCTGGTGGTTCTCCAGGATCGCCACGATCCAGCGCGTGGTCGCCAGCGTGCCGTTCAGCGTGGCCGCGACCTGCGCTTTCCCGTTCTCGTCGCGGTAGCGCACGGCGAGCCTGCGGGCCTGGAAGGTGGTGCAGTTCGAGGTCGAGGTGAGTTCGCGGTAGGTCTGCTGGGTGGGCACCCAGGCCTCGCAGTCGAACTTGCGCGCCGCCGAGCTGCCCAGGTCGCCCGCGGCCACGTCGATGACCCGGTAGGGCACATCGATCGCGGCCAGCATCTCGCGCTCCCACGCGAGCAGCCGCTGATGCTCGGCATCGGCCTGCTCGGGGGTGGTGTAGACGAACATCTCCACCTTGTCGAACTGGTGCACGCGGATGATGCCGCGGGTGTCCTTGCCGTAGCTGCCCGCCTCGCGGCGGAAACACGACGACCAGCCCGCGTAGCGCTTCGGGCCCTCGCTCAGGTCGAGGATCTCCTCGGCGTGGTAGCCGGCCAGCGGCACCTCCGAGGTGCCGACGAGGTACAGATCGTCGTCGGCCAGGTGGTAGACCTCCGCCGAGTGCTGACCGAGGAAGCCGGTCCCGGCCATGATCTCCGGGCGCACCAGCACCGGCGGGATCATCATGGTGAAGCCGTTGGCGACGGCCTTCTGCGCGGCCAGCTGGAGCAGACCCAGCTGCAACAGCGCGCCCGCGCCGGTCAGGAAGTAGAACCGCGAGCCCGACACCTTGGCGCCGCGCTCCATATCGATCAGGCCGAGCGACTCGCCGAGCTCGAGGTGATCCTTCGGCTCGAAGTCGAACTCCGGTGGGGTGCCGACCGTTTCGAGCACGATGTAGTCGTCCTCGCCGCCCGCGGGCGCGCCGTCCTGCACCACGTTGGAGATGGCGCGGTGCGCGGCGTCGAGGTCGGCGTCGGCCGCGTTCTGGGCGACCTCGGCTTCCTTGACCTTGGCGGACATGTCGGTCGCGGCGGCCAGCAGCGCCGGACGCTCGTCCTTGCTCGCCTTGCCGATGACCTTGCCCATCGCCTTGTGCTCGGCCCGCAGCGTATCGGCGGTGGCCACGGCGGCCCGGCGCGCGGCGTCGGCTTCGAGCAGGGCGTCGACGAGTGCGGGGTCCTCACCGCGGGCCCGCTGCGAGGCTCGGACGGCTTCCGGGTTCTCGCGCAGGAATCGGAGGTCGATCATGAGAAAACAGCCTAGTAGTTTACGCAACTCTTAATCCCGCGGCCTATGCCTTCCGGGCCGAACAGGAGCATAGTTGCGGTGTGAGTACTACTTTCGACACCGCCGTCATCGACACCGCGCTCGCTGATCTCACACAGGGGGAAAAGACCTGGGCCGCGACCGACCTGCGCCGTCGCCGCGAACTGCTCGAGGAACTCCATACGAACACCGCCGCCAACGCCGAGGCGTGGGTGGCGGCGGCCCGCACCATCAAGCAGCTGTCCGCCGACAGCCCGCTGGTCGGTGAGGAGTGGATGTCGGGGCCGATGACGATGCTGGCAGGCGCGCAGGCGCTGGCCGAATCGATCGGCGCGCTCGAGCGCGGCGCGAGCCCGCTCGACGGTGTCGACCTCGGCACCGCCCCCGGTGGCCGGGTCTCGGTGCCCGCGCTGCCGCACGGCGTCTACGACAAGCTGCTGCTCAGCGGCTTCAGCGCCGATGTCTGGCTGCGTCCCGGCGTCGACGCGGCCACCGCGCGGCGCAAGGCCGGGCTGGCCCAGCTGGAACCGGCCGCGACCGGCGGTGTCGGCGCGGTGCTCGGCGCGGGCAACATCATGTCGATCGCGCCGCTGGACACCCTCTACGAGCTCTACGCCAACAACCGGGTCGTCGCGCTCAAGCTCAACCCGATCACCGATCCGCTGCTGCCGGTGTTCCAGGCCATCTTCGCGCCGTTCATCGAGCTCGGGGTCGTCCGCATCCTCACCGGCGGCGCGCCGGAGGGCGGGTACCTGGTGACCCATCCGCAGGTCGCGCACGTGCACATGACCGGCGGCGCGCCCACCCACGACGCGATCGTGTGGGGTCCCGGCGAGGCGGGCGCCGAGCGCAAGAAGACCGGCGCGCCCGCGCTGGACAAGCCGATCACCAGCGAACTCGGCGGCGTCGCCCCGTGCATCGTGGTGCCGGGCGACTGGTCCGCCGCCGACCTGAAGTTCCAGGCCGAGCACGTGGCGACCCAGCGGCTGCACAACGGCGGCTACAACTGCGTCGCCGCCCAGACCGTGGTGCTCAGCGCGGACTGGCCGCTCAAGGACGCGTTCCTCACCGAACTGCGCGCGGCGATCGACAGCGCGCCCGCGCGGCCCGCCTACTACCCGGGCAGCGACGGCCGGGTCGAGGGCGCGCTCTCGGCGTACCCGGGTTCGGAGCGGGCCAACGGCCGCGTGCTCGTCGAGAACCTGCCCACCGCGGACACCCCGCTGCTGCGCACCGAGTACTTCTCCCCCGTGCTCGGCGTGGTCGAGCTGACCGGCACCGGCGGCGAGTTCCTCCGCAACGCGGTCGATTTCGCCAACGACGAGCTGATGGGCACGCTCGGCGCCAATATCATCGCGCACCCGGCGACGATCAAGGAGCTCGGTGGCGCGCTCGACACCGCGATCGAGGACCTGCGCTACGGCACCGTCGCGCTCAACGCGTGGACCGGCCTGGCCTTCCTGACCCCGCGCGCGAGCTGGGGTGCCTTCCCCGGCCACACCCTCGACGACATCCAGAGCGGCATCGGCGTCGTGCACAACGCCTTCCTGCTCGACGATGTGGAGCGCACCGTGGTCCGCGGCCCGTTCCGGCCCGCGCCCCGCGCGCTGCTGCACGGCGAATTCACCCTGAGCCCGAAGCCGCCGTGGTTCGTCAGCAACAAGACCGGCACCGGCACGGGTCGCAAGCTCACCGATTTCTACGGCGACGGCAAGAAGACCCGCCTGCCCGGCATCTTCGCCTCGGCCCTGCGCGGCTGACGACCACGGCCCGGGACCTGCACCGACGGGTTCCGGGCCGAAGGTCGTGGCACGGCGGCGACCGCGCTGCCATGATGGACCGCGATGTCTGATGAGCAGAGGGAACCAGCCGAGGGATCCGCGTCGCGTGGCCGCGTCCCCAGTTCGCTGCATCTGTCGGCGACGAAACTGCGGTGGGGGCTGCTGATCGGCGCCCTCGGTGCGGTGATCGCGGCGATGGTCACCATGCTGGTCACCGGCTTCGAGAACGACAAGGGCCTGGAGGCGCACCAGCCCGGCTCCGAGCCCGTGGTCAGGGACAAGGAGTTCTCCAGCGCGAACGTGGGCGACTGCCTGAGCTGGACCAAGGCCGACCGCAGCGACCTGGTGAAGGTGAACTGCGACGACAAGCACCTGTTCGAGGTGGCAGGCGTCATCGATCTCGCCGCCTACCCGGGCCGGGAGTTCGCCGGCGGCACCAGGCACCCCGACTCGCTGCGGATGACCGAGCTGCGCGACGAGCACTGCGTCCCGGCGGTGCAGCAGTACCTGGGCGGGCGCTTCGATCCACGCGGCCGGTACATGGTGAACGTGATGTCGCCGAGCCCGGCGGGCTGGCAGCACGGCGACCGCACCCTGCGCTGTGGCCTCCAGGTCGCCGCGACCGCGACCAGCCCGGCCGCGACCGGCGCCGTCGCGAGCCAGGACCAATCGAAGGTGCACGCCACCGGCACCTGCCTCGGCATCAACCAGAACCTGCCGACCGATCCGGTCGACTGCGCCCAGCCGCACTCGGTCGAGATCGTCGGCACCGTCGACCTGGCGAGCAACTTCACCGGCGGGCCGCCCTCGGAGGCCGACCAGGACAAGTACGTCGAGTCCGAATGCAACCGGCTCTCGACCGACTATCTGGGCAGCCCCGACGCCATCCGGAACAAGACGCTGACGCTGTTCTTCGATTATCTGGAACCGACCAGTTGGCTCGCCGGCAGCCACAAACTGGATTGCTGGCTCGGAAAAGGCGCCGACCGTGAGGGATTCGCCGCGATCGTCGGATCGGCCCGCGGTGAGATCCTGATCGACGGTCAAGCCCCGGTGCCGCCGCCGAACACCGGCCGCTCCACGCCCGCCCCGCTGCCCGGCGCGGCGCCGCTGCCCCCGCAGCCGCAGCCGCGGTGACCGTGTCGGAACGGATGTCGCCGGAGCGCTTCGAGGAGCTGGTCGGCGACGCGCTCGACCTGATCCCGCCCGAGCTGGCCGAGGCGATCGACAACGTCGTGGTGCTGGTCGAGGCCAGAAACGACGAGGAACCCTCGCTGCTCGGGCTGTATCACGGCATCGCGCTCACCGAGCGCGACAGCTACTACGCGGGGTCACTGCCGGATACCGTGACCATCTATCGAGAGGCTATTCTCGACATCTGCGATACCGACGACGAGGTGGTCGAGGAAGTAGCGATCACCGTGATCCATGAAATAGCACACTATTTCGGGATTGACGACGACCGGTTGCATGAGCTGGGATGGGGCTAGCGAAACTGGGTGGGGAATCGATGGAACCGAACGACCCGCTCTCGCGTCCTATCACTCGTAGGGGGAATTCTCGTGGTTCCCGATAGTCGCCACCAGAAGGAGTCGGGTCATGGTCGGACACGTTCTCGTCACACCTGAAATCGTCCTCGCCGCTGCCGCCGAGCTGGATCTGCTCGCCGAGCGCCTCGCCGTGGCCGCCGGCCTCGCCGGGCCAACCACCCATGTGCTCCCGTCCGGTGCCGAAGAGGTGTCGCTGCTCGCGGCCTCGCACTTCAACCGCGCCGCCGCCACGCACGACAGCTCCGTCGCCCAGGGCATCCTCGAGCTGCACCACGCGGCCGCGACCCTGCGCTCGCAGCTCGTCACCAATATCGGCGAGGACATCGCCCAGGGCGCGGCGATCACCGCGATCCAGGTCTAGTCGTACCCGATCCGTCGTCGATCATTCATTCAGGGGAGAAACAAGCATGACCGCAGGGATCACCGGGGTCTTCTGGCTGCCGCGCATGGCAGAAGTCAACTCGACCACGCTCAACGCGGGCGCACACGCCGTTCCGATCTCCGCCGCCGCCACCTCGTGGGGCACGCTGGCCGCGGCGTGGGGTGACGCCGCCTTCACCGTCACCCGCGTCATCGCCGAGGTCGGCGTCGGCCTGCAGGGTGTCAACGGCCTCGCCGTGCTCGCCAAGCTCGCGCCCTTCGGCGCCTGGGCGGGTCAGCAGGGCATCATGGCCGCGGCCATGGGGGTCAAGGCCACCGCCAACGCCACCGCCTACACCGTGGCCTCGCTCGCGATGCCGAGCCTGCCCGAGATCGCCGCGACCAACACCGCGGTGGCCGCCTCGGCCAACCCGCCCGGTGTCGTGTCCGGCGCCTTCGAGGCGGCCGAGGTCGCCCGCCACGCCATGGACATCCGCGCCGCGCTGGTGATGGAGACCTACGAGGCCGCCACCACCGCCACCGTCACCACGCCCGGTGAGTTCTCCATGCCGCCGACGATCGCCAGCGGCGCGGGCACCGCGGCCGAGGGTGACTTCGGCGGCGACCCGCTGAGCACCGCGGTCGCCGCGGCGCAGGCCTTCGTCACCAACCCCGGTGTCGTCAGCGCCGCCACCCAGGCGGCCAATGTCGCCGGTGGCGTCGTCACCAGCGGCGTCAGCACGGTCGGCAACATCGGCGCCTCGGCGATCTCGGCCGCCACCTCGGCGACCGTGCCCGCGGCCACCGGCGCGGCGCCCGCCATGGCGAGCCTCGGCGCGGTCGGCGCGGCGGCCGGAGTGGCCACCACGTCGGCGGGCCTCGGCAACGTCTCGCTCAGCAACGGTCAGCTGAAGCTGCCCGAGGGCTGGGGCGCGCCGGCGGCCAACGCGCCCGCCGCGGCGCCCGCGGTCACCGAGTCGGTCGTCGCCCGCGCGGACGGTGCGCCCGTGCGCAACGCGAACACCAGCGGCAACCCGCTGATGGGCAACCGCGCCAACGGCGAGGACGACGACGAGCACGACGCCGTCGACTACGGCCGTTCGGACGAGGCGTTCACCGACGGCCGGTACACGGCCGAAGGTGTGATCGGCGGCGATCTCGCCGGATCGGCCAAGTGACGGTGCTCGGGGGGAGTAGCGGGGGTTCGTTGCTGGAGGCCGTCGTGCTTTCGCTCGACGAGATGCAGTTTCTCCTGGAGAAGCTGCAGTTCGACGAGATGCCCGTGGTGCTCGACGCCATGGGTCGCTACGACAACATCTCGACGCACGACGCCGCCATGAAGGCGGCCGAAGCCGCTCTCACCGAGCGTGAACTGCTGTTCGGTGACGTGGTCCAGACCGAGCTGGCGGAGCGCCTGCGGGTGCTCTACCGGCCGCAGTGGATCATCGCCCTGCGCTGGGTGGTGCAGGGCCACGTCAACCGGTTCTGCCTGGCGCAGGGCGACGACCGCGCGGTCGTCGCCCTGCGCGGGCCGGAGTCCTTCGTCATCGACGACGCGGGCCTCGACCTGCCGGGCGCGGTGCTGCAGGCGCTCGGGCACTCCGAGGCGCTCGAGCTGTACGGGATGAACGCGCCCACCGAGGAACTCGCGCCGATCTTCGGCGACACCGGTGACGTCGCGGCCACCGCGCAGCGGCTGAGCAAGATCGGCAAGCCGGCCACCGACGCCCAGGCCCTGGCCTCGGCACTGGTGGAGATCCACTCCTACGCCGAGATCGTCGGCGTCGCCTACGGCGACGGCACCCGCGACATCCAGGACAACCACATCGCCGTGTTCAACACGCGCGCCGGCCGATTCATCATCACCGCCAGCATGGCCGACGACGGCGTGAAGTGGTCGTCCATCGCGACAGGCACCACCGCGCGCCTGCGCACCGCGGTGGCCGACCTCATCGAGTCGCTGCCGATCCGCGCCGAGTTCCCGACCGCGAAGGCCGACAACCCGGTCTGATCAGCCCATCGGGTCGTCGGCCGACGGCGCGGCCTCGAGCGCGAACGGCGGGGTGAACTTGCCCCAGCGCAGGCACTCCCAACCGCCGTCGGCGGTGGGTAGCAGCTCGATGGTCTCGGTGTTGTCGAGGTGGTTGTTCGTCGTGAACGGCGGCGCCACCCCGGCCAGCGTCATCGCGACCAGGCGCATGGCGGCGCCGTGGTTCACCACGATCACGTCGCCCTCGGCGTCCTCGGTCAGGAATTCCTCGCGCAGTCCGGCGAGGATCGGCACGATCCGGTCGATCACCTCGCGGCCGGATTCACCTCCGGGCGCCCTGGTGTCGAGCTCGCCGCGGTGCCAGCCCCGGTAGATCTCCTGGAAGACCTGGTGCGCGGCCTGGTCCGAGCGTCCGTGCAGCTCGCCGACCTGCACCTCGTACAGCCCGTCGAGGATGTGCGCGGGCGAACCAGTGGCCGCCTCGATGTAGCTCGCCGTCTGCCGGGCGCGCAGCGCCTCCGACGACACCAGCACCTGCGGCGCCCGCACCAGCCCGGCGCCGAAGGCTTTCGCCTGTGCCACACCGCGTTCGGTGAGCGGGAGACCGGGCACCTGGGTGTCCAGGATCTTCGCGACGTTGCCCTCGGTCTCGCCGTGCCGCACCAGCACCAGCTTCGCGGGTGTACTCATAGGTCAGCGACCCCCTTTCGCAATTGCGTCAACCATTCTGCGGCAGGTTCGTCCGACGGGGGCGGTGTTCCGACTGCCGCGTACGCGGGCCACGAGCCGAGATAGCGGACCCGCGCCGTGCGATGCAAAGCCTTCAATGTCTCCGCGACCGCCGGATCGTCGATATGGCCGACGCAGTCCAGGTAGAAGCGGTAGGTGCCCATCGCGGTCCGGGTGGGCCGCGACTCGATCCTGGTGAGATCGACACCGCGGGTGGCGAATTCGGCGAACGCGCGCATCAGCGACCCGGGTTCGTTCGGGAGTTCGAGCACGATCGACGTGCGATCGGCGCCGGTGGCGTGCGGGGCGACCCCGGGTTTCGTCACCAGGACGAAGCGGGTGATCGCCTGCTCGTGGTCGGCCACCCCGGCGGCCAGCGTGGCCAGGCCGAGCCGCTCCCCCGCCAGCGCCGTCGACACCGCCGCGTCGGCGATGCCGGCCGCGACGTCCTCGGCGGCCGCGGCGTTGGAGGCCGAGGTGAACGGTTGCGCCGCCGGCATGTTCCGCGCGACCCACTGCCTGACCTGCGCGGCCGCGACCGGGTAGGCCGCCAGCGTGCGCACCTCGGTGAGGGTGGTGCCGGGTCGCGCGAGGATCGTGAAGCTCACCTCGAGCTCGGTCTCGGCGATGATCTGCAGCCGAGGTCCGAGGGCGAGCGAATCCAGCGTCGCCGGGATCGATCCTTCGACCGAACTCTCGATCGGCACGACGGCGCCGTCGACGTCATCGGACCGGATCAGATCGAGCGCCGCGCCCTGACTCGGCGCGGCGACTCGCTCGACGGGGCTGTCGAAGGCTCCCGAGTTCTCGAACTTCGCCAGAGCCATCTCGGTGAACGTCCCGGACGGTCCGAAATACGCAATACGCGGCACACAGAAAGATTAGCTGGATCGTTGTCCGAAGTCGGCCCGGCTCAGGAATCCAGCACTCGGAGAGCGTCGCGGATCGCCTGCTCATCGTCGGTTTCGATGGCCAGCAGGACGGTCCGGGTGGCTTCGATGGCCGGTGGCTTGAGCGCGGTCAGGAATTCGAAGTCGGGTGTGGTGAGGGCAGTCGGGATGTCCTCGCCGCACAGGGCGGCGACCGTGCCGGCGACGATGGCGACGGCGCGGGGCGCGCTGGCGGTGCGGGCGACGAAACCGTGGTCGGCGTGCGCGATCCGGACCAGGAAGGCGGCCAGTTCGGCGTCGGGGACGTCGATGTCGACGACCTCGGCGGTGGCCGGTGCGCTGCCCGGCGGGCGGACCAGGCCGGCCACCAGGCTGCGGCGGGCGGGGGTCGAGAGCGTGACCAGCACGGGTTCGGCGGGGGTCGGGTGGTCGTCGCCGTGGTCGTCGTGCGTCATCAGACCACCGTAGAGCCGATTCGTTCGCCGATTCGCTCGGGTGTCCTCTTGCGCGAAGCGTCGCTGTAACTTAGCTTAGGTTTACCTAATCATCAGTTCGCGGAGGTTGTCATGTCGAGCCCCACCACGATTCTCGCGCCGACGACCGCCGAGCGCGTGCGTAGTGCGTGCGCCCACGCGGAGACCGCGATGCTCGCGCTCCCCGGCATCGATCCGGTGCCGACCACGCTGCATCACCTGCGTCGCTGCGGCGACGCGGTGATCGCGATGCCCGCCACCTCGATCGCGGCGGCGCTGGCGGCGACCGCGAACGAGACCTCGGCGGTGCTCGAGCTCACCGACCACGCCCCGCTGCCGCTGCGCGAACCGGTCCGCGCGCTGGTGTGGCTGCGCGGCTGGGTGCGGCAGGTGCCGGTGCAGGCCCAGCGCGCGCTCGCGGTCGAGATCGCCAAGGAGTACCCGCATCCGGGGCTGCTGGACGTCGGCCACGGGGTCACCCTGCTGCGCGTCGTGGTGAATTCGGCGGTGCTGGCCGACACCTCGGGCGCGGAATCGGTCGACCACGCCGACCTGCGCGCGGCCACCGCCGATCCGTTCTGCGAGATGGAGAGCGCCTGGCTGCAGCACATGGTCGAGGACCACGCCGACATCGTCGCCATGCTCGCCCGCCACCTGCCGACCCGGCTGCGCGGCGGCCTGGTGCACCCGCTGGCCATCGACCGCTACGGCCTGACCCTGCGGGTGGAGAGCAACGAGGGCGACCACGACGTGCGCCTGCCCTTCGCCACGCCCGCCGACGACGTCGCCGCGCTGAGCAAGGCCGTGCGCATCCTGGCGGGCTGCCCCTTTCTGAACGGCCTGCGCCGCATCTGAATCCGTCACGGCGCGACGCGCCCCGGCCACCCGGGCTGCCTACACTGCGCGACATGCGCGTCGATCCTCCTGACACCACGCTCAGCGAGCGGGAACGGTTCGGTCTCCGAGTCGAGATCGCCATCGTCCTGCTCGTCACCTTCGGGCTGAGCGGGATCAGCGCGGGCGTGGCTCTGCTCGACTCGGCGCTGGCCCCCGGCGGGGTCGGCGGGCGCACGGTGGCGCTGAACGCCTCGCGCTCGGACAACTCGATCCTCGACCTGCTGTTCCAGCTCGTCGGCGTCACCCGCTTGCTCGCCTGGGCGGCGCTGGGCCTGTACCTGTTGTGGCGCAGCGGGATCGGACCGCGGCTGATCGGGCTGGCCAGGATCCGCCGGACCGACGTGCTGCACGGCCTGATCCTGGCCGCGGTGATCGGCCTGCCCGGACTGGCGCTGTATCTCGTCGCGCACGCGCTCGGGGTGAGCGTCACCATCGTGCCCAGCTCGCTGACCGAGCACTGGTGGCGGCTGCCGGTGTTGATCCTGTCGGCCTGCGCGAACGCGGTCGCCGAGGAAGTGCTCGTGGTGGCCTACCTGATCACCCGGCTGCGCAAGCTCGGCTGGTCGGAGAACCGGTCGCTGGCCGCCTCGGCGCTGCTGCGTGGCAGCTATCACCTGTACCAGGGGCTCGGTGGCGGGCTCGGCAACATCGTGATGGGGGTGATCTTCGGCCGGTACTGGCAGCGCACCAATCGGCTGTGGCCGCTGATCCTGGCGCACGCGACCATCGACGCGGTCGCCTACCTGGGCTATACCGTGCTGCGCGGCCGCGTCGGCTGGCTGCCGTGAGGCGGCGTGTCACGGCGAGTCTCACCACATCACCGCGTTTCGCGCTAACACGGGCACGCGAGCGGGGTATCCAGTAGTAACCGAGCGCGCACACCGACCCGCGCCCCCGACGATCAGTAGAGTTCCACAGTGATGAACGGCGACGATCCGCGCGATGACCCGCGCAGGCGCCGGGTGCCGCCGCCAGGCCGCCCCGGTGGTCCTGCCGTGCCGCCACCGGCGGGCCGCGGCGCCCCGCCGCGCCGACCGCTGCCCCCGGGCGGCGATCCGGCCATGCGACGCGGAAACCCGCAGGCCGGGCGCATGCCCGCGCCCGACGAGGGTCCGACCGTGCGCTACAACCCGGCGCCGCGGCGTGAGCGTCCCGCCTCGCATATCGAGCCGACCCAGGTCCTGCATCGCGACGGCCGCGGCGATCAGCCGCTGGCCTATTCGCAGATGCCGCACGAGCAGGTGACCCCGCGCGGACACGCGCCGACGCAGCGCCCGGTGCCGCATCGCGAGCCGGCCAGGCACGCGCCCACCCAGCGCCCGGTTCCCCATCACGACGCCGTCCCGCCCCGGCGGCGCACCCCACCGCCCGCCGACGCGGGCGGGCAGGTCCAGCCGCCGCGACGACGGCGCAGGCGCCACCCGTTCCGGTGGTTCCTGGTGGTCGTCGTGCTGCTGATCGTCGGCCTGATCGCCGCGGTGGTGCACCTGGACAACTCGCTGACCCGCATCCCCGCGCTCGCCTCCTACAGCGACCGGATCGGCAATACGCCCGGCACGAACTGGCTGCTGGTCGGTTCCGACGGCCGCGGCGACCTGTCGACCGAGCAGGAGCAGGAGCTGGCGACCGGCGGCGACACCGGCCCGGAACGCACCGACACGATCATGCTGGTGCACATCCCGTCGTCCGGGCCGACCACGATGGTCAGCCTGCCGCGCGACTCCTATGTCAGCATTCCCGGCCACGGCAAGGACAAGCTGAACGCCTCGTTCGCGTTCGGCGGCCCGTCGCTGCTGGTGCAGACGGTGGAGGAAGCCACCGGCGTGCGGATCGACCACTACGCCCAGATCGGCTTCGGCGGCTTCGCCGGCGTCGTCGACGCGCTCGGCGGCATCGAGATGTGCCTGGACGAGCCGATCGTCGACCCGCTGGCCGGGCTCGACCTGCCCGCCGGCTGCCAGGAGCTGACCGGCCCCGAGGCACTGGGCTTCGTGCGCACCAGGGCGACCCCGCGCGCGGACGTCGACCGGATGAAGCACCAGCGGATGTTCATGTCGGCGCTGCTGAAGAAGGCGACCAGCCTGGGCACCCTGGCCAATCCGTTCGCGCTGTGGCCGATGGCCACCGGCGTGGCCGGATCGCTGAAAGTCGATGACGGCGACCACATCTGGAACCTGGCCGCGCTCGGCTGGGCGATGCGCGGCGACACCGTCACCACCAGCGTGCCGATCGGCGGATTCGACGACACCGACGTCGGCAACGTGCTGCTGTGGGACAAGACGAAGGCGAGCGCCTTCTTCGACGCCCTGGCCAAGGATCAACAGATTCCCGAGGACCTGCTGACGCGGTAACGTCGTTGTATGGCCGAGGACCGTTCGTTCATCGAGCTGCTGCGGGACCAGATCCGGCACGGGCTGACCGCAGCACAGCAGTATCTGGCCGCCGCCGTGTATTTCGACGCCGAGCGACTACCGGAGCTGGCCGCGCAGACCTACGCCCGCTCGGCCGAGAACCGGGGCCACGCTATGCGGATGGTCCAGTATCTGCTCGATCGCGATGTCGCGGTGACCATCGGCGGGCTCGACGAGCTGCGCTCGGAGTTCGATTCGCCGCGCGCCGCGATCGCCTTCCTGCTCGATCGGGAGCGGACCGCCACCGCGCAGATCAGCGCCTTGGCCGGGGCGGCGCGCGAGGCCGAGGATTTCCTCGGCGAACAATTCGTGCAGTGGTTCCTGAAGGAACAGGTCGCCGATGTCGCGGAGATGAGCACGCTGCTCACCGTGCTGGACCGGCAGGACAATCTGTTCGACGTGGAGGAATTCATCCGGCGTGAGCTGGCAGGCGCTGTGCCAGTGGACAACACGGCGCCGAAAATGGCGGGCACAGGGCAACTTCAGTAAGGGAATACTTGGTTAGGAAATACTTCCCTCAATAAGGTTGCACTTGGATGACAACCCCCTTTTACCAGGTCTAATGTTGCGGCCATGTCGATTCATCCGGAAGCCCCTCGCAGCAAATTCCACAGCCTGCTCCAAGACCAGATCCGGCATGAGTTCAACGCCGAGCATCAGTACATCGCCATTGCGGTGTGGTTCGACAACAACGATCTCCCGCAGCTCGCCAAGCGGTTCTACGCCCAGTCCGTCGAAGAGCGAAACCACGCGATGATGATCGTGCAGTACTTCGTCGACCGGGACATCAGCGTGGAGATCGCGGGCATCGACGCCGCGAAGTCGAGCTTCGAGACCGCCCGTGAGCCGATCGAACTGGCCCTGGCCCAGGAGAAGACGGTCACCGACCAGATCATCCGGCTGGCCAGCACCGCCCGTGAAGAGGGCGACTACCTCGGCGAGCAGTTCATGCAGTGGTTCCTGAAGGAACAGGTCGAGGAAGTCGCGCACATGACCACGCTGCTCAACATCGCCGATCGCGCCGGGTCGAACCTGTTCGATCTGGAGGCGTTCATGTGGCGTGAGCTCAGCACCCCGAAGGACGCGTCGGGCGCACCGTCCGTCGCCGGCGGCAGCGTCTGATACAGCCACCCGGATTCGGCTCGCGCACGCGAGCCGAATCCGTTGTGCGCTTCACCAGCCGGAGCCGGAACCGCCCGAGCCGGTATTGGCCAGAATGGTGCCGATGACAATCTGCGCGAGACCGGCGACAGAACCGAGAAACTCCATTGTTATCCCTTTCCACTTCGCCGATTGGTCGGCGTAGGCGTGAACCTAGCCGACCCGGCAAGTGAAATGAGATTATTTCATTTAGTTCAGCGTGGAAGAGTTCAGCGCAGGGTGACCTGACGCGAACGCAGTCCGTCGCGCGAGCGACGCTCCTCGCCCGACATCGGGGCATCCGAGGCCAGCGCCTCGGCCAGCCGCGCACCGAATTCCCGTGCGGGCGTTTCCCATTCGGTCGGGTGCCGCTCGGGATCGAGATCGAACACCGGCACCAGCAGACCATGCGTACGGAACGAGCCGGCGAAGCGCGAGCCCTCGCCCATGTGCAGGCCACCGCCGGCGTGCACGCGCGCCAGCGCCAGCATCAGCTTGTCCTCGTCCTCGGGACGGACCCAGCGCACGTGCGCCTTCTCGCCCGCGTCGACCCACCAGGCCGCGCCGATGCCGTCGGCACCCAGATCCAGCCGGGCCGAGGGCATGATCGCCTGCTTGGCCTGCTCGATCGTCGCCGCCACCTGCGGATCGGGGGTCACGCCCTCGGGCACCCACCAGTCGAAGTCCTGGTGCACGGTGAGCTCGAGGTCGGCACCCGGGTCGATGACGTCGGCCAGGCGCGGACCGCCCTCGACCGAATCGGCCGAGTTCAGCGACTCGCCCGGCTCGGCGGACTGGGTCCACAGGATCGCCGCGGCGATGTCGGCGTTCGGGTCGGTGCCCTGGAACTGCATCTGCGTGCCGACGAAGCCGACCGGCTCGTCACCGGCACGCACCAGCGCGGCCACCGCACCGGGCAGCACCGTCGCCAGCGTCACCTCGCGCTGCGCCGCGACACCGGGCGCCAGCTTCAAGGTCGCGGTCGCCGACGGCACGAACTCCCGCAGCGCCACCAGATCACATTCGGCAGCAAGCCCCTCGAACGGCCGCGTCACGGCCGCAGATGCCTGCTCCTGCGCCGCACGCCGCTCGGCGAGACGCTGAGCCCGATTACTGTCGGGCTTCGGACTGTTCCGCTTGCTTTTACCCACGCACGGAGTTTATGGCCGGGCGGCGCTGTCGCCGCACGCGACCCTGCGGAAACTCAGACGCCGGCCAGCAGCGCCTTCGTGCGGCCCGGGTGGTTGGTGGCGACCCAGCTGACGCCCAGGTCGGCGCACAATTTCACGTCGTCGGGATCGTCGACGGTCCAGCAGTAGGTGGCCCGGCCCGCCGCGGCGGCCTTGTCGACGAGTTCGGGGTGCTCGCGCAGGGTCTTCACCGACGGGCCGACGGCGGTGGCACCGACGGTGGTCGCCGCGCCGCCGCCGAGGAAGCGCGAGGACTCACCGAGCAGCACGGTCGGCAGCAGCGGCGCGGCGCGGCGGATCCGCCAGACCGCGGTCGCGGCGAACGACATCACCACGGCGCGGGAGTGATCGGCCGAGGCGGGCGTCGCGATGCCGAAGCGCTGCAGTTCGGCGAGCACCTTGTTCTCCACCAGCGCGCCGTAGCGCACCGGGTGCTTGGTCTCGATGAACAGCTTGGTCGGCCTGCTGCGCCAGTCGAGCACCAGGCCGATCAGATCGCTGAGGGCGAGCACGCCCGACGGCGCGTCCTCGGTGCCGAAGTTCATGTCGCGCAGCTCGGCCAGGGTCAGTTCGCTGACCAGGCCGGTGGCGTCGGAGGTGCGGTCGACGGTGCGGTCGTGCACGCAGACCAGATGACCGTCGCGGGTCAGCCGGACGTCGCATTCGACGCCGTCGGCGCCCTCTTCGAGGGCGAGCTCGTAGGCGGCGAGAGTGTGCTCGGGGCGCGCCGCGGACGCACCGCGGTGCGCGACGACGAATGGCGCCCGATTGCCCTGGCTCACTTGGCCACAACCTCCTCCTGCGTATTCTCGCCTGTTCCGGCGGAATCCGCGCGTTCACTGTCATCCTGCCCGCTCGCGGGCGCACCGGGCTGCACCGGGGCGATGACGACCTCGGCGGGATCGGCGGCCATCACCCAGCGGTGCGCCGAACGCGGCTCCCCGCGCAGGTCACGGCCTTCGAGCAGGCGCACGGTCCACAGTGTGAGCACGACGAACCCGGCCGCGCACAGATCGCTGAACGCGGTGAACGAGACGCCGTCGGCCTCGGCCTGCAGGGTCGACGCGTCGCGCCAGAGGGTGGCCGCGACGAGGATCAGACCGCTGACCGCCCAGGCCGCCCACCAGATCCGCACGGCCCGCTCGGCGCGGGGATCGGGTACGGGCCCGAGCAGTTCGGTGAGGAAGACGCCCGGCCAGATCAGGTTCACGCCGGGCACCAGGCAGCCGAGGATCAGCGTCCAGCGGCGGCGCGGATCGCGCCTGCCCTCGGCCGCGAACCTCGCCTTGCGCGCCTCGATCAGCCAGCCGGTCAGCGCGAGCGCGGTGGCGAGCGCGCACAGTGGCGCGATGACGCCGAACACCCACACCGACATGTCGGAGATCCACAGCAGCCAGCTGGGGATGAGCTTGGTGCGGTTGCGCAGCAGGATGAGGTACCGGCCGTACTCGGCGCAGGCGGCGACCAGGAAGGCCAGCGCCGTCACCACCAGCAGGACATCGCGCGAGGCGGCCAGGCCCCACAGCGGCCGCTCGGGGGTGCGGGCCTGCGCGGGCGGCGGATCGAGCAGACCCCAGCGCGGGATCTCGGTGTAGTGCGGGGTGGGGCCGAGCGGCGCCCGCACGGTCGCGGTCGCGGCCTTGCGCGCGCGATGGTCGGGCCTGCGGGCGATCCAGCGGTAGTTGCGCTGGGCGGCGGGCGCGTCGACCCGGCCCGGCGACAGCAGCACGCCACGGCACCGTGGGCACCAGTGCATCGGCGCGCCCTGTACGGCCCACCGCGCGCCACAGCGTGCACATGGTTGCACCACCGAACTCACCCGCGCACCCCGTTCCGGACTAGTAGATCTTGGCTTCGTGCTCGCCGTCGGCGACCACCGGACGGCCGGTCTGCTGCCAGGCCACCATGCCGCCCGCCACGTTCACCGCCTCGTACCCGATATGGGCCAGATACTTGACGACCTCGATCGAGCGCCCGCCCTGCCTGCACACCACGTACACCTCGGCGTCGATGTCGATCTCGTCGAGCCGGGCCGGCACGTCGACCATCGGGATGTGGATCGCGCCGGGCGCGTGCCCGAGCTCCCACTCGTCGGGTTCGCGCACGTCGAGCAGCTGGGCGCCGGCGGCCGGTTCGGCGTGGTCGAACGCGGCGGGTACCGCACCCACCGGCACCGTGGGCACATCGGAGCTCGTCACGCCTCGATCCTGCCATGCCGGAAGCGAGGCCGGGCGGGGCAATGCGCGGTCTGTGGATGGATCCCGGTTATCCACAGAATCCACAACTTGATCCACAGGTCCCAGCTATCGGTCAGCACACAATCATGAGGCGGGGGCTATCAGCCGAGGTGCGTCGCGCGAAGTCAGCGGCGGAACGGCCGATCCGGGACTCCCCTCCATGTCATCCCGGAGCGGCCGTTCGCCGCTGACGTCGGGATTCCGACCTCCCATCGGTCCCGACATCTACTTGGACGCGAGCCGGACCGTTTCGGTTCCATAAAAACGACATCACTAGAGAAAATCCTAAATCCTGGGATCTGGGCGGGCCGATCGGTAGCCTGAGCGCATGAACGTGAGCAGGGGGCTACTCGACAGTTTCGACATCAACGGCCTGAATACCGCTTTGTCCGAATCAACCTGTCTCGGAGTAGAGGTGGACGCCGCCGCGGGGCGGCTGCAGCTCGCTCTCGAGGTGCTGACGCTACCCGCCGACGGCGAGACGCCGATCGACACCAAAGTCCTGCTCACCTTCACCGGAGTCACCCGGGTGGCGGCGTCCCTGCGCATCCAGCGCTGGGACGACATCGACGCCCGCGTCCTCCCCCTCACCCTCGAGCAGCTCGACGAGGCCATCGAGAGTTTCGGTGGCGGCGGGCTGCACGGCTGGGAATTCATCGACCTCGACGACAGCGGCTGGACCCTGTGGAGCGAGCTGCTCAGCTTCGACACCGTGCTCGACAACCGGATCGCGGCGCACGTCATCGAGTTCTCCCAGGAAGAGGGCATCGACCCGCGCGAACTCGACGTCCGCGTCTGGTTCGACCGGATCACCGTGGCCGACCCGGCGGGCCGGGAGATCCCGATGGCCGAGTTCATCGCGGGCGGCAAGCGCTGGTGGGCCGCCCACGATTCCGGCGATCTGCGGGCCTCCAAGGCCGACGTCGCGCCGCCGCTGTAACCATCCGCCCGCGGACACCTGGGTTTCCTCCGGTGTGATTCGAAGGGAATGCAGGGCCGACCGTCTGGGGTTGCATCGAGCGGGTGTACGAATGATGGTTGGTGTGCTCGTCCGACTGGGCGCACACAGCCCGACATACGGAAAGGGACATCGTGGCCGTCTACACGCTGCCGGAACTGGACTACGACTTCGGCGCACTGGAGCCGCACATCTCCGGTCAGATCAACGAGATCCACTACACCAAGCACCACGCCGCCTACGTCGCGGGCGCCAACAAGGCGCTGGAGCAGCTCGAAGAGGCCCGCGAGAGCGGCGACCTGGCGAACATCCTGCTGCTGGAGAAGAACCTGGCGTTCCACCTGGGTGGTCACTACAACCACTCCGTCTGGTGGAAGAACCTCTCCCCCAACGGTGGCGACCAGCCCGACGGTGACCTCGCCGCCGCGATCGCCGACCAGTTCGGTTCGTTCGACAAGTTCCGCGCGCAGTTCACCGCTGCCGCGAACGGCCTGCAGGGCTCCGGCTGGGCCGTCCTGGGTTACGACACCCTGGGCCAGAAGCTGCTGACCTTCCAGCTGTACGACCAGCAGGCCAACGTGCCGACCGGCATCATCCCGCTGCTGCAGGTCGACATGTGGGAGCACGCCTTCTACCTGCAGTACAAGAACGTCAAGGCCGACTACGTGACCGCGTTCTGGAACGTCGTCAACTGGGCCGACGTGCAGGACCGCTTCGCTCGCGCCGTGTCGCAGGGCAAGGGCCTGATCTTCGGTTGAGAAAAGCCCTCGACGGGCCCGGCCGCGGTTTCGCCGCGTCCGGGCCCGTTGTCGTTTTTGCCCAATCTGGCAGTCATTGGCACTTGTGTGCCAGATGGGTTTCGGGCTATTCCTGAGGTACCGGGCAGCGCAGCCCCCGGATAGTCGGGAGGCCATCATGACGACACACGGTCCGATCGGGATCACGCCCTTCCAGGCGCGCGGTCACCTCCAGGGATTCGTGGTTTCGGGCCGCTGGCCGGATACCACCAAGGAATGGGCGCAGGTCCTGGTGCTCGCCGTCCGGGTGGCCTCGATGCCCGGCCTGCTGACGACCTCGACGGTGTTCGGGGTGCGCGAGGAGCTGCCCGACGATCCGGAACCGGGCACGGTCGGACTGGTGCTGGCCGAGGGGCCGGTGCTGGGCGAGGAAGCGATCCAGCCCGGCCGGTTCGCCGCGCACGTGCCGCCCGCGCTGCTGATGCTGCATCCGCCGTCGGAGACCCGGCCGTCGCTGCCCGAGTGCACCGGCGCCGCCTCGGGCTGTGTGCTGCTGCCCGGCGTGCCGCATCTGGGTCTCGAGCACCGCGCGGCCTGGGCCGAGGCCGAGCTCGACGGCACGGTCACCTCGCTGGTGAGCCGGGTCGGGATGGATCTGATCAGCGATCCCGACACCGCCGTGCTGGCGATGTTGCTGGCGGCCTGAGGCTTTCGCGACCGAGGTCTGGCGAACGCTCGGCAACGGGCGTCCGCGACCCGTAATTCAGGGATACCGAACTATTCGGGCCGCACAGCCAAACTTACTGCGGCCATTGCGATTTCGCTCATAAGGAGTTGGCATCCCGACAGCTATCGGGTTAGGGTGGACAGCAGCGAAGGGGAGTAGCCCGCAATCGCGCAGTCGACATACTGATCGGCGCCACATTCGGCGCGGTCCGGCTGCGGGAACCGGTCACCACCGGTGGGCGAGACCTTCGGCCACGAACCGATCCGTCGACCGGTGTGGCTGGAGGCGCACCCGTTTCTTCAGCCGCAGGCCGGAGTACCACCCTGGGAGCTGAATTCATGATCGCCACGATCCTGCTGAGCTTCGGCGTGCTCTTCCTCGCCGAGCTGGGCGACAAATCGCAGCTGATGGCGCTCACCTTCTCGCTGCGCTATCGCTGGTGGGTGGTGCTGTCCGGCATCACCGTCGCCAGTGTCGCCGTCAATCTGATCGCCGCCGGTGTCGGACATTTCCTCGGCACCGCGCTGCCCGCGAACGCCATCGCCGTCGTCACCGCGCTCACGCTGCTGGTCGTCGGCCTGTGGACGCTGCGCGACGCCCTCGGCGCCGGCACGGAGAACGACGACGCGCCCCCGCCCAGCACGCGCAACGCCTTCCTGGTCGTCATCTCCGCCTTCATGCTCGCCGAACTCGGCGACCGCACCATGTTCGCCGCCGCCGCCCTGGCCTCCAAGAACGGCTGGCTGGCGGTGTGGATCGGCTCGACCCTGGGCATGGTCGCGGCGGGTGCCCTGGCGATCCTGGTCGGCAAGCTCGCGGGCAAGCACCTGCCCGAACGCGGCATCGCCTTCGCCTCCGGCCTGCTGTTCCTGTTCTTCGCCGCCAAGACGATCCTCGACGCGTTCGTCCCCGGCCTCGGCGGCTGGGGTTCGACCGGCCTGGCGCTGGCCGTCCCGGCCGTGGTCGGCCTCGGCATCGGCGCCTGGCGGTTCACCCGGCCCGGCAGGTCCGCCGCGCCGATCACGGATCAGCCGGCGAACGCGTTGCCGTAGACGACACCCGAGCGGCGGGCCAGGTCGATCAGCGGTTCCTTCAGCGCGCGCAGGCCCTCCAGGTCGTCGGCGGCGATCTTGCCGGTGACCATGGCGCCGATGGCGGCGGCCAGGGTGGCGCAGGCGAACTGCTGCTCGTCGGTCTGGGCGCCGAGCATCGCGGCCACCACCGCGACGAACCGGCTCTGCAACTCCATCCGCGCCTGGACCGCCGACGGCCCGACCGCGTACACCTCCATCAGGAACAGCCTGGCCGAGGCCGGATCGTCGATCATGTGGTCGAAGTAGGCAGTGAGGATCGCGTCCATTCTGGTGAACGCGTCGGCGTCGGCGGTGTCGGCGATGACGCCCTGCAGCCGCCCGGCCAGCAGGCCGGAGACCCGGTCGAAGGCCGCGGCGAAGCAGTCCTCCTTGGAGCGGAACAGCTCGTAGAACGTCTCGCGGGAGACCCCGGCCCGTTTGAGCACGGCCGCCACCGGCGTGCCGACATAGCCGCCTTCGGTCATCGCCTCGCCCATCGCGACGAGGATGCGTTCCCGCTGGGAGGCGACCACTTCTTCGCGCGAGAGGTGGTGCCGTCCGCGCGGGAGCTGGCGCAGGGTGGATGCCGAATCGCTCATCGTCGAACTCCGTGCTCGAGGTCAGGCTTGCCGTTCCATTCTGCGTGGTCGGGCAGGCTGGGTGGTGGTGAAGGGGGCGTCCTCGGTGCGCGCGATCTCGATGGCGCGAGCGACCCGGTTGCCGAGCAACCGCTGCACCAGCTGCTGCGCCAAGGGTCGCACCGGCAGCACGAGCGACACCCACCAGGGTGAGACGACGCTCTTGCGCCTGCGCGCGATCGCCCGGACCAATGCGTCCACGGCCGGTCCGATCGGCGAGGTGCCGGTCAGGCTGATCTCGCGCAGGCCGGTGTGTGCCGCCGCGGTGCCGAAGCCGCGCCGGGTCATCTCGGTGTCGATCTCGGCGAAGTAGCTGACGCCGACGCGCGCGCCGGTCGGGCGCAGTTCGCAGCGCAGGGTGCCCGCCAGCGACTCGACCGCGGCCGCCGAGGCGCTGTAGGCGCCGGCCAGCGGCAACTGCACCGCCGTGGAGATCGACGACATCATCAGCACGTAGCCGCCGGGACGGGCCAGATGCGGACCGGCGGCCTGCACGGCGTACGCGACGCCGAGCACGTTGACCGCGAGGGTCTCCTCCAGCACGCTCGGGTCGCCACCGATCATCGGCATCTGCTTGGCGATGCCCGCGTTGGCGACGAGCACGTCGAGTCCGCCGAGTTCGGCGACCAGCGCCTCGACCACCCGGTCGACCTGGGCGCGGTCGGCGACGTCGCAGTAGCGCCACGGGGCGTCGCCGCATTCGGCGGCCACCTCCGCCAGCAGTTCCGGTTCCAGTCCGAGCAGGGCGACGTGGGCGCCCTGCGCGGTGAGCTTGCGGGCGAGTGCGGCCCCGATACCGCGAGCTGCCCCGGTGATCAGGACCTTGCGTCCGGCCACCGTCGGAGCGGCGAACGATCTCATGAACGCACGTTACCACCGGAAAACAGCCCTGTTCGCTGGTATTTTCGCAGCTGATCCGGCAGCGTCGGTGGGCGTGATGGGCACCTCACCGGAAACCCGCTAGGGTGCCAATTGACGAAGTGCCAACTAGCAGTCATGAACGAGAGGACCATCGTGGAGATTTCGGGTTCCGCCGCCATCGTCACCGGAGGCGCATCCGGCCTCGGTGCCGCGACCGCCAAGCGTCTGGCCGACGCCGGCGCCACCGTCTTCGGTCTCGACGTCCCGGCGTCGATCGAGCGCGCCGGTGACAATGTCCCCGCGGGTGTCACCCTGATCGCGGCCGACGTGACCAGCGGCGACGAGGTCGCCGCCGCGATCGCCCAGATCACCGAGGGCCCCGCCCCGCTGCGCATCGTGGTCAACTGCGCCGGTGTCGGCTGGGCCGGTCGCATCCTGTCCAAGAACGGCCCGCACGACCTGGAGCTGTTCCGCACCGTCATCACCGTGAACCTGCTGGGCACGTTCAACGTGATGCGCCTGGCCGCCGACGCCATCGCCAAGACCGAGCCGGTCGACGAGTACGGCCAGCGCGGCGTGGTCATCAACACCGCGTCGGTCGCGGCGTTCGAGGGCCAGATCGGCCAGATCGCCTACTCCGCGTCCAAGGGTGGCGTGCACGGCATGACCGTCCCCGCCGCGCGCGACCTCGCCCAGTTCGGCATCCGCGTGAACACCATCGCCCCCGGCATCATCGACACCCCGATGCTGGCCGGCGTCACCGAGGAGTACCGCAAGGGCCTCGAGGCGGGCGTCCCGTTCCCGTCGCGCCTCGGCCGCCCGGACGAGTACGCCCAGCTCGTCGAGTACATCGCGAGCCACGACTACCTCAACGGCGAGACCATCCGCATGGACGGCGCCCTGCGTATGGCCCCGCGCTAGGACGCTCCCCCGCGACTTCCGCCGATCGGGACCACCTCGTCGGTTGGCCGACCGCGTCGGTCGTGGAGTGGGTGACATCGATGACTGCCCGTCGCCGGTTTCGGCGGCGGGCAGTTGTCGTTCAGGCCGCGGGGACCGTGCCGACGCCGAAGAGGGCCGTGGTGAACAGCGGTGTGTTCGCGCGGTAGGTGACCGTGAGGTGCTCGATGGCGGCCTCGGTGCGGCGTTCCCATTCCGCTTCGCCCACTTCGTGTCTGAGCGTGGTCAGCGGGGCGCTGCTGCGGGTCATGGTGTCCCACAGCGCCGTCGCGTCCGGGAAGCGGACCTCGACCGTGTGCGGGCGGATCGTCACCGCCTCGAATCCGGCCGCGCGCAGCTCGGCCTCGAAGACGGCCGGGTTCTCCAGGCCGCGCGCGTTCGGCTGCGGCAGTGCGGCGTTCGGGTCGCCCGCGGTCAGCGCGCCGTAGAGCGCGCGCATCAGCGAGGAGTCGACGGCGGGCGCCCAGGCGGTGACGACTGCGGTGGCGCCGGGGCGCAGGACCCGGCGGAGCTCGGCGAAGCCCTGCGGCCGGTCGGCGAAGAACATGAGACCGAACAGGGAGAATCCGGCGTCGAAGCGGCCGTCCGGATACGGCAGGTCCTGGCCGTCGCCGACCTGCGCGGTGATCGTGGTGTGCCCGGCGAGTTCGGCCGCCGCCGTGAGCTGTTCGATCATCGGGGCCGAGACATCGATCGCGTCGACCCGCGCGCCCTTGGCCGCGGCCGCGAGACTGAGCAGCCCCGTTCCGGCGGCGACGTCGACGATCACGGAATACGTTCCCGGCGTCACCAATTCGAGCGCGCGCTCCGCGAACGGACCGAGCACGGTCGCCGCCGCCGCGGCGTACCCTTCGGCCACCAGATCCCACGGCTGTGCCGTGACCGACGTCCCCTCCGACATGTCCGACCGTTCCTCTCGCTCCGCGATCGATGCCGCGACCAGACTACGTTTTTCGCCTCGTACGGTGTCAGAGAGTGCGTTCGAAGGTGATCAGCGCGCGGCCGGGGCCGTTGTAGTCGGGGACCGGGCCGGTGACGGTGAAGCCGAGACTGCGATGGAAATCGATCGAGGTGAAATTGGCCGGGGCGGTGATGGCGGTGACCACTTTTCGGCCGTCGGCCCTGGCCAGCTCGAAGAATTCGTCGTAGAGGGTGCGGCCGAGCCCGACTTTGCGGGCATCGGGGCGCACCCCGACGAAATGGATATAGGCCGCGTCGGGATCGGACGGGGAACCGAAACCGATGAGGAAACCAGAGATTCCGTCGTCGTCGGTCGCCACCAGGCTGGTGCGATGGAAGTGGTCGAGGAACAGCCTCGGCAGGCTCGGGACCACGGTTCTGCCCCACCAGTGATCGACCACCCCGATCAGGCCGTCGTAGTCGCCGGGCCGCGCCCGGCGGATCACATGCCCCGCCGCCATCCCTCCATAGTGCGGCTTGCGAGGCCGGTCGGCACCCGTATTCCGCACAGCGAGCGCAGCCCTTGTCCGCGAACCACGATGGCCGCTCCGGACGAGCGGCCATCGTGGGTGCGTGTTCGAGCTGCCTCAGACGGTGCGGGTCAGGCGCTCCGTCAGCAGCTGGGCGAAACGAGCCGGGTCCTTGAGTTCGCCGCCCTCGGCGAGAACCGCGGTGCCGTAGAGCAGTTCGGCGGTCTCGGCGAGCTCGGGCACCTTGCCCTCGTCGGCATCGGACTTGCGCGCGTCGTAGGCGTCGCGCAGGCCGGTGACCAGCGGGTGGGTCGGGTTGAGCTCGAGGATGCGCTTGGATTCGGGCAGCGCCTGGCCCGAGGCGCGGTACATGCGCTCGAGCATCGGGGTGAAGTCGAAGACGTCACCGACCAGGCAGGCCGGGGAGGTGGTGAGCCGGTTGGTCAGGCGCACCTCCTTGGCGACCTCGTCGAGGGTCGAGCCGAGCCAGGTGAGCAGATCGGCGAAGTCCTTGTCCTGCTGCTCGCGCAGGGCCTCGGTCTCCTTCTTCTCGTCCTCGGTCTCCAGGTCGACCTCGCCCTTGGCGATCGACTGGAACTTCTTGCCGTCGAACTCCGGCACCGAGCCGACCCACATCTCGTCGACCGGATCGGTCAGCACCAGCACCTCGCGGCCCTTGGCCTTGAACGCCTCCAGGTGCGGCGAGTTCTCCACCTGCGCACGGCTTTCGCCGGTCATGTAGTAGATCGCGTCCTGGCCCTCCGGCATCCGCTCGACGTACTGCTTCAACGTCGTGAGCTCGGAGTCCGAGGCGGTCGAGGCGAAAGACGAGACGGTGAGCAGGGTTTCGCGGTTGTCGGTGTCGGAGAGCAAGCCCTCCTTGAGCACCCGGCCGAACTGGGTCCAGAAGGTCTGGTACTTCGTCTGGTCCTCGGCGCCCTGCAGATCCTTGACCGTGGACAGCACCTTCTTGACCAGGCGCTTGCGGATCATCTGGATCTGGCGGTCCTGCTGCAGGATCTCGCGGGAGACATTGAGCGAGAGGTCCTGCGCGTCCACCACACCCTTGACGAAGCGCAGGTACTCCGGCATCAGCTCTTCGCAGTTGTCCATGATGAACACCCGGCGCACATAGAGCTGCACGCCGCGCTTGTGCTCACGGGTGAACAGGTCGAACGGCGCGGTCGACGGGACGAACAGCAGGGCCTGGTATTCGAAGGTGCCCTCGGCCTTCATCGGGATGATCTCGAGCGGCTCGTCCCAGGCGTGGCTGACGTGGTGGTAGAACTCCTTGTACTCCTCGTCGGTCACCTCGCTCCGCGGCCGGGTCCACAGCGCCTTCTGCGAGTTGAGGGTCTGCTCCTCGACGATGGTCTTCTCGACCTTGTCCTCGCCCTCGCCCTCCATCACCGTGCGCTCGACCTGCATGCGGATCGGCCAGGCGATGAAATCGGAGTACTTGCGGACGATCTCGCGCAGCTTCCATTCCTGCGTGTAGTCGAAGAGGTGATCGTCCTCGTCGGCCGGCTTGAGCTCGAGGGTGACCGAGGTGCCCTGCGGCGCGTCGGCGACGGTGTCGATCTCGTAGGTGGAGCTGCCCGCGGCGGCGTTCCAGCGGGTGCCCTCGGCCTCGCCCGCCTTGCGGGTGGTGAGCGTGACCCGGTCGGCGACCATGAAGGTGGAGTAGAAGCCGATGCCGAACTGGCCGATCAGCTCCTCGGCGGCGGCGTCGGACTTGGCCTCGGTGAGCTTGCGGCGCAGCTCGGCGGTGCCGGACTTGGCGAGGGTGCCGATCAGATCGATCACCTCGGCGCGGGACATGCCGATGCCGTTGTCGCGGACGGTCAGGATGCGCTTGTCGGCGTCGACCTCGAGCTCGATGTGCAGGTCGGAGGTGTCGGCGACGAGGTCCTTGTCCTGGAACGTGGCCAGCTTCAGCTTGTCCAGCGCGTCGGAGGCGTTCGAGATCAGCTCCCGCAGGAACGTGTCTTTGTTGGAGTAGACCGAGTGGATCATCAGCTCCAGCAGCTGGTGGGTCTCGGCCTGGAACTCGAGGGTTTCGACATGCTCTGTCACGCCCCCGATCGTATTACCGCCCGAAATCCGCCAGGGAGGGAACCTCGTCGGCGGCTCGCTCGGTCATCCAGCCGCGCAGGACCTGGGTGGCGCGCACGTCGTCCTCGTTGTATTCGAACAGGCGGGTGCGCTGGGACAGGTCGGATTCGGCGTCGTAGCCGACGGCGCGGCGGTACCAGCCCATCGAGGCCTCGCCGCCCGCCTCCGGGTCACGCCAGGCGAAGCCGGCGACCGGGGCGATCTTCTTCAGGCCCTTGCCGTTGGGGCAGATGAACTGGTCGGTGACGGCCTGGAACATGTCGACCCACTCGGGCGAATCGACGAACGCGCGCACCTGCTCGTGCGTCGGCACACCCGGCCTGCCCGCGAACCGGCGGGCCGACTCGTAGAGCCACTTGTCCTCGGCGGTGCGGGAGTAGCAGTAGGCGGCGAAGGTCTTGCCCGCGGCGTGGGCCTCGGCCCGCACGCCCATGAGCCAGGTCCAGAACTCCCCGAAGGAGCGGCCCTCGTCCTCGGTGGGCAGCGGGTCCCAGGTGACGAACGGCCGGTAGACGTCGTCGAGCAGGGTGCCCCACAGGTAGGCGCCGTCCTCCTGGTAGCTCTCCAGGTCGACGTCGACCTCCACGTCGGCGCGGCGCACGCTCACCGTGTCGAAGCGGCGCACCAGCGGCGCGCCCTCGATCCAGGCGCGGGCGGTGACCACGGTCTCGGAGAACGGGCCGTGCTGCCAGTCCTCCGGGTCGTCGCCGGTCCAGGCGGCCAGCTCGTCGACGGTCTGCACGCCGTGTACCCGCAGCACGTCGGCCCTGGAACCGGGCGCGACCAGGCTGACATCGCGCATCAGCGCCAGCTGCCCCTCGCAGCTCGGCGCACCGTCGGCCCCGCGCACCCACCACGGGCACTGCCTGCACTCGGGCACCTTCGACGGCTGGGTCGGCAGCTCGCCGCGCACCACCGCGATCCGGTCGCCGTAGCGCTGGTCGTAGTCGGCCAGGACATTGGTCAGGTCGTGCACGAGGATGCGGTCGAAGGCCAGGCCGATCGCGCCGCCGAGCAGGGCCGGGCTGGCCATGCCGTGGCGCTGCAGCATCCGGTACAGATGCGCGAGGCGCTGCTGGTCGCGCGGCTGCGGACGCAGCTTCACGTGCTTGTCGCGGCGGGGCTGCCAGCGGAACAGCTCGGAGGTCAGCGGGTGGAAATCGGCCGGGTCCGGCCTGCGCGGGTCGGTGACCTTGTGGTTGACCACGATGATCGGGATAAAGCCGCCGCGGTCGTCGTCACGGAGCAGGAACTCGGCGCCGCCGCGACGGCCGGTATCGGGTTCCTGCGGCAGCAGCCCACCCCAGATGCGGGCGGCGCCCGCCTCCATGGCGGCCATCGTCGCCGCGGCCTTCTCCCCCGCGCGCAGCCGCGGGTCGACCACCACCCACTCGGCGGGGGCGGCGGCGACCAGCTCGTCGCGGACCTTGAGCCGGTGCGCGGCGGCGGCCTCGCGGCGCTGCTGGACGCCCGGATCCTCCCTGACCTCGGCGATGGTGCCCGGATGCTCGGCGTCCAGGCGCAGGCGATGCCTGCACCCGATCAGCGAGCGCGCGTCCAGGAAGGCGATCCGGGACTCGGCGACCCCGGTGTCGGTACCTCGATCGAGCGCAGCGGAAGCGGGGGCCGGGCGATGCACCGGCCCGCCGTCGAAGTCGTCCTCGGCTGCACGCACGCAAGCAGTATGGTCCCTCCCCCCGACACAATGCCCAATCGCTACCCTCATCCCACTACGCTACGAAGTACGGCAGGCCGCTACCCCGGCACTGCCTCATGACTTGGCGAGCATGACGGAGGGCCTGATCTCATGGGGTTGTTCAGCAAGCGCAAGCGGCGGCCGAGCCGACGCGCTGAGGCGAAGGCGCTCAAGCACAAAGCGGCCGTGGAGGCCAAACTCGGCGCCAAGAACGAGCGCAAGGCCGCCAAGGCGGGCGAACGCACCACCCGCCGCGCGGCCAAGGCACAGGCCAGGACCGAGGCCAAGGTGGCCAAGGCGCAGATCGCGACCCTGCAGGCCGAGGAGAAGGCCGCCCAGAAGGTGGCGGCGAAGGCCGACCGCGAACTGTTCAGCGCGAGCCAGATCCGCAAGTACATCGGCGTCGCCCGGGTGCTGGTCCCGGTGCTCACGCCGCTGGCCTACCGGGGCGCCACCTATGTCCGCGGCCAGCTCGACGCCCGCAAGGCGCAGCAGCTCGGCATCGGGCTCGACCAGCTTGGCGAGTTCAGCGGCCACGGCGCACGCCTGCAGGCCCGCATCACCAACACCGAGAGCGCGCTCGACAAGGTCGCCGCCGACGCCCCCGGTGACGCCGACACCAAGAAGTTCGTCGAGGCCGCCCGGTCCCGGCTGACCGACCTGACCGTCGCGGTGAACACCGCCGAGCAGATGCCCGCCACGCGCCGCAAGGCCGTGCACGCGTCCATCTCGTCCGAGCTGGGTGTGCTGGAGACCGACGCGCTCGCCCGGCTCGGCGTGCGCTGATCCCGTCGTGACCACGTCGCAGCTCACCGCCCGCTTGCGCGGGGGTGGCTGCGGCGTCCTCGTCGGCGCGCTGGCCGTCGCCGCGCACGGGAGCGCGGGCGGCGGTGTGCCGCGCTCGTCGGATCTCGCTCTGCTGCTGCTGGTTTCGCTCGGCGCGGGCGTCATCGCGAGTGGGCCGCGCGGGCGGTCGGCCGCGCCGATGGTCCGGGCCTGCGCGGCGCTGCTCGGTGGGCAGTGGGCCGGGCACTTCGCCCTGTCGGCGTCGCTGGATCATCACGACGAGCTGTTCCATCTGCCGGGCGCGCCGATGGTGGCCGCGCACACCGTCGCCGCGTTCGCCTGCGCCGCACTGATTCTCGTCGCCGAGCGGCTGTATCTCGCCGCGTCGAGTGTGATCGCGGTCGTGCTCGGCCCGCCGCCGACCGCCGTCGCCGTCCGCGTGCGGCGCTGGGCCGATCTGGTGCTCGCCGGGCCTACCGGCCATCCGAGGGGCGCGCGATGTCCGCGCGCGCCGCCGCTGTCCGCCTGATTCACGACGACATCAGCATCTCTTCGGACAGAAGGCATTCCATGCACAACTTCATCACCCGCGGCACCGGGACCGCCGCCATCGCGGCCGGTCTGGTGCTCGCCGCCTGCGGCTCGGCGGCCGCGCACGTGACCGTCGACGCGCCGGGCGCCGCCCAGGGCAAGTACACCGTCGCCACCTTCAAGGTGCCGACCGAATCCGAGACCGCGGCCACCACCGCGCTGCGCGTCACGGTGCCGAACCTGAAAAGCGTGCGCACCGAGCCCATGCCGGGCTGGACGTCCAAGGTCGAGCGCAACGACAAGGGCGAGGCCGTCGCCGTCGCCTGGACCGCCGACCCGGGCAACCCGGGCGTCGGCCCCGGCCAGTTCCAGCGCTTCGTGCTCTCACTCGGCCCGCTGCCAGCGCAGGACACGGTGAACTTCCCCGCCACCCAGACCTACAGCGACGGCAAGGTCGTCGCCTGGGATCAGCCGAGCACCGGCGGCGCCGAGCCGGAGCACCCGGCACCGTCGATCACGTTGACCGCCAACGGCGGCAGCGCGAGCGGCGACCACCAGGTCGCGTCCGGCGAGACCAGCGCGAAGGAGACCGATACGGTCGCGCGCTGGCTCGGCGGCCTCGGCCTGGCGCTCGGCCTGTTCGCGGCCGCGCTCGGCCTCGGCCTCGTCTTCCGGTCGCGGCGGTCGTGATGCGGGCCGATCATCTCGTCGCCGACATCAACCGGTCCGCGCGCCGACGCATCGGGCGCCGGGTGCTCGCCGTGCTGATCGCCGGCCTGTTCGCCGCGATGTTCGCGGCGGCGGGCACCGCGAGCGCGCATTCCGGCGCCGTGAGCAGCGTGCCCGAGGACGGCTCGACCGTCGAGGTCGGGCCCGCGCGCGCGAGCATCACCTTCAACGAGGAACTGCAGCAGAACTTTCCGTCGCTGACCGTGGTCGGCCCGGACGGTCGTCTGTGGTCGAAGGGCAAGGCGCTCGTCGAGGGCCGCACCGTCAGCGTGGAACTGGGCGAGCTCGGGCCGGTCGGCGAGTACACCCTCGCGTTCCGGGTCACCTCCGCCGACGGGCATCCGGTCAGCGGGACCCGGCATTTCACGCTGAGCAAGGCGGGCACCGGTACGCCGGGCGCCAAGCCGGGTGAGGACAAGGCCGACGGCGGCGGCGATTCCGGCGGCGGCGTGCCGGTGTGGGTGTTCATCGCCGGTGGTGTCGTGCTGTTCGGCGCAGGCCTCGCGGTCGCGCTGCTGTCCGGCCGCAAGAAGTAGTCACCCATGACGACCGGTCGCCGGGCACCCGCGACGACGCCGCGGCAGTGGCGGGTCCTGGTGCCGGTCGTGGTGGCCGCCCTGGCCGGGGTGGCGCTGGCGTGGCTGCTGCGCCGCGACGGCGGGTTCCCCTTGGCGGCGTGCGCCCGGGTGCTCGCCGACGGCGCGGGCGCCGTGGTGCTCGGGCTGGCGGCCCTGCCCCGGCTCGACGACCGGCTGCGGGTCGACTGGCGCCCGCTGGCCGTGCTGGCCGGGATCTGGTTCGCGGCCGAGTTCGCGGTGCTGGTGGCCGAGGCCGCCGACGTGGTCGGCGTGCCGGTGGCCCGGCTCGGCGCCGGCGAATTCGGCACCTTCCTGGTGAACCTGAGCAGCGGTCAGATCGGCATCGCGATCCTGTTCTGCACCGGCGCGGTGGCCTGCTACGCGGCGCTGGCCTACCGCAGGCCCGACACCGCGTCGGCCGATCTGGTGCTGGTGTTCGCCGCGGTCGCGCTGGCCCTGCGCCCGATCACCGGGCACATGTCCCAGCAGATGTTCGGTTCGGTGCTGGCCGCGATCCACGCGCTGGCCGCGGCGTGCTGGCTCGGGCTGCTGGTGGCGATGGCGGTGGTGCTGCGCACCCGTGGCGGCTGGGCGCGGACCCTGCCGCGCTATTCGGCGCTGGCCGCGCCGTTGATCCTGGCGGTGGCCGCGACCGGGACGATCGACGGGCTGGTGCGTCTCGGCGGGCTGGAGCCGCTGTGGTCGACCGGCTACGGACGCATCCTGCTGGCGAAGTTCGCCGTCCTGTGCGCGCTGACCGGCCTGGGCTGGTGGTGGCGGCGCAGCTGGGTGCGCCGGGCCGCGGAGCACCGGGTGACCGCCGAGATCTCCCTGCGCAACGCCGCGATCGAGGTCACCGTGATGGGCCTGGCGTTCGGCCTGGCGGCGACCCTGGCGGTCACCGCGTAGCCGGATCGGTCGCGACCGACCATTAAAGTGGCCGACATGACCGAAGTGAGGATTGTCGAAGACTGCGCCGCGTCCGCCGAGACGGCGTTCGAATACGTCAACGACTACCGTAATCTGCCGCATTTCCTGTACGGCATCGAATCCTTCGTCCCGGTCACCGACCAGACCGACGGGCTGGGCGCGACCTTCGACGGCCACATGAAGCTGGGCCCCGCGTCGCTCAAGTCCCGGGTCGAGGTCGTGAAGTGGGAGAAGGGCCGCGTGATCGGCATCAAGTCGATCAAGGGATTCGAGATCATCTCGACGTTCCACTTCTATCCCAAGGGCGACGCGCTGTGCACCGTCGACGCGACCATCGAGTACTTCGTGCCCGGCGGGATCGCGGGCAAGATGCTCGGCAAGACGATCGAGCCGTTCGTCAAGATCGCGGTGAAGCACACCACAGACAGCCTGGTCAAGGAGATCGCCAAGGCGCATCTCGAGGGCGCCTGACAGAATGCTGGCCATGACCGAATCAGCGAATGTTGTGGCCACCGCCGATCTGGCCGACGAGATCGGCCCCGAGATCCGCAGTTGTGACACCCAGTTCATCCAGTTCGGTGGCCGGGCCGCGTTCGCCGGGCGGATCACCACGATCCGGTGCTTCCAGGACAACCTGCTGGTGAAGCAGACCCTGGGCGAGCCCGGCGAGGGCAAGGTCCTCGTGGTCGACGGCGGCGCGAGCGTGCACACCGCCCTCGTCGGCGACATCATCGCGGGCCGTGGCGTCGACAACGGCTGGGCCGGCGTGATCGTCAACGGCGCGGTGCGCGACTCGGCGATCCTGCGCACCCTCGACATCGGGGTGAAGGCGCTGGGCACCAACCCGCGCAAGAGCACCCAGACCGGCAGCGGCGAGAAGGACGTCACCGTCGAGTTCGGCGGCATCACCTTCGTCCCCGGCGAGATGCTCTACAGCGACCACGACGGCGTCGTGGTCCGCGCCGAGGACTGAGCGTCCGGGGAGGCGGGTGTTCGGGCTAGTTCCCGGACACCCGCACCTTGTGGCCCGCGAGCACGACGACGTCGCCCACCTGTAGTTGCCTACCGCGGCGCAGCTCCACCTCGTCGTTGACCCGGACCAGACCCTGGGCGATCACCGTCTTGGCCTCGGAGCCCGAATCGATCAGGTTGGCCAGTTTCAGGAATTGCCCGAGCTTGATGACCTCGTCATCGATCGGCACATCGACTGGTTCCGACATGGGCTAATACTTACCCCCCGGCGAAAAACCGGTCGCAACCGGCCCCACCACCGGGCCGCGTGACGAACACGCCGCAGTGTCCGCCACACCGATCCGGCCCGGATGCACGCACACTGGATCGGTGACCACCACGCAGGCCGAGCAACACCCCATCGTCGAGGCATCGCCGGGCCGCGCCGCCGCCGTTCCGCATCGTGGGCACGGCAGGCTGGCCGAGGTACCGCACATCACCGGGCTCGTTCTCGGTGTCTTCGCGGTGCTGCTGTTCCTGTGGAGCCTCTCGCCCGCGCTGCGCTATCTGACCCAGGTGCCGCGGCACTATGTGGACGTCTACTACTTCGACGCCCCCGACACCAGCCTCGTGTGGGCGGTGGTCGTCGGCCTGCTGGCCGGGGCGATCGCCAGCCGAAAACGCGTCGCGTGGTGGCTGCTGGTGGTGTACCTGCTGCTCTACGCGATCTCCAACATCCTGGACTTCGTCGCCGACGACGACATCGACGCGCTGGTGGCCTTCGTCGTGCACGTCGTCGTCATCGGGATCCTGATCGCGGCGCGCAACGAGTTCTACACCCGGGTCCGGCCGGGCGCGCTGTGGAAGGCGCTCGGTGTGCTGGTGGCCGGGCTGGCGCTGGGCTGCCTGATCGGCTGGGGTCTGGTCGAACTCGCGCCGGGCACGCTGCCGCCCGGCCCGCAGCGGCCGCTGTGGGCGGTCTACCGGGTGACGGCGGCGGTGCTGGTGAACAACGAGCACTTCGACGGGCACCCGCGGCCGTGGGTCAATTTCCTGCTCGGCCTGTTCGGCGCGATCGCCCTGCTCGCCGCGGTGGTGGTGCTGCTGCGCTCGCGCCGGGCCGACAACGCGATGACCGCGCTGGACGAGTCGGCGCTGCGCGGGCTGCTCGCGGCGAGCGATGTCGAGGACTCGCTGGGCTACTTCGCCACCCGCCGCGACAAGGCCGTGGTGTTCGCGCCGAACGGCAAGGCCGCCATCACCTATCGCGTCGAGCTCGGGGTGAGCCTGGCCAGCGGTGATCCGATCGGGCCGAAACAGGCCTGGCCGCAGGCCATCCGGGCCTGGCTGGAGGAGGCCGACCGATTCGGCTGGGCGCCCGCGGTGATGGGCGCGAGCGAGCTCGGCGCCACCGCCTACCGCAACGCCGGGCTCGCGGCCCTGCGGCTCGGTGACGAGGCGATCCTCGACACCCGCACCTTCTCCCTGGCCGGGCCGGAGATGAAGCAGGTGCGCCAGGCCGCGAACCGGCTGCGCAAGCACGGGATCGGCGTGCGGGTGCGCAGGCACCACGACATTCCCGCCGACGAGTTCGCCGAGATCGTCGCCAGGGCCGACGCCTGGCGCGACACCGAGACCGAACGCGGCTTCTCGATGGCACTGGGCCGCCTCGGCGACCCGCTCGACGGCGACTGCCTGCTCGTCGAGGCCGTCGACCACGACGATCGGGTGCACGCCATGCTCTCGTTCGTCCCGTGGGGCCGCAGCGGCGTCTCGCTGGAACTCATGCGCCGCGACCCGCAGAGCCCCAACGGCGTGATGGAGCTGATGATCTCCCAGCTCGCGCTGAACTCCGACCAGTACGGCATCACCAAGATCTCGCTGAACTTCGCGGTGTTCCGGTCGGTGTTCGAGGAGGGCGGCCGGATCGGCGCGGGCCCGATCCTGCGCGCGTGGCGCGGAGTGCTGCTGTTCTTCTCGCGCTGGTGGCAGCTCGAGGCGCTGTACCGGTCGAACGTGAAGTACCACCCGCGCTGGGTGCCGCGCTTCTTCCTCTACGAGGAGCGCAGGCAGCTGCCCCGGGTGGCGACGGCCAGCGGTCTGGCCGAGGGCTTCCTGCCGCGCATCGGCAAGGAGCCCGACGCGGCCGTGCACACCGGAACGCACTCCGCGGTCCCGGCGAGCGTCACCGGCCTGCACGCCGACGGCAGCGCGCCGGACGCGCCGGAGGGCGAGGACACCGAGCAGGGTCCGCGCAGGCCCGAGCAGGTCCGCGTGCGGATGGACAAGCTGGACCGGCTCACCGCCGCAGGCGTCGACGCCTACCCGGTGGCCTACCCGCCGACGCACACCATCGCCGACGCCCGCGTCTGCCCGAAAGGCACAACGGTGCGGGTGGCGGGCAGGCTGCTGCGCATCCGCGACTACGGCGGGGTGATCTTCGCGGTGGTCCGCGACTGGACCGGTGAGATCCAGCTCGTCATCGACCGAGAGCGGGTCGGCGCCGACCGCAGCGCCGAGTTCACCGAGTTCTTCGACCTGGGTGATCTGATCGAGGTCAGCGGCCAGCTCGGCACCAGCCGCAGCGGCGAGCTCTCGCTGCTCGCCCAGGACTGGCGGATGAACGGCAAGTGCCTGCACCCGCTGCCCGACAAGTGGCGCGGCCTGGCCGATTCCGAGGCCAAGGTCCGGCAGCGCTACGTCGACATGGCGATCAACCCGGAGACCCGCGAGGTGATGGGCAAGCGCAGCGCGGTGCTGCACTCGCTGCGCGACTCGCTGTTCAACTGGGGCTTCCTCGAGGTCGAGACGCCGATCCTGCAGCAGGTGCACGGCGGCGCCAACGCGACCCCGTTCCGCACCCACATCAACGCCTACGACCTCGACCTCTATCTGCGCATCGCGCCCGAGCTCTACCTCAAGCGGCTGTGCGTCGGCGGCATGGAGAAGGTGTTCGAGCTCGGCCGCACCTTCCGCAACGAGGGCGTCGACTTCAGCCACAATCCCGAGTTCACGATCCTGGAAGCCTATGAGGCGCACAGCGATTACCTGCGGATGATGCAGCTGTGCCGGCGGCTGATCCAGGACGCGGCGATGGCGGCCAACGGCGCCGAGGTGGCGCTGCGCCCGAACGACGAGGGCGGGTTCGACGCCGTCGACATCTCCGGCGAGTGGCGGGTGAAGACGGTGCACGGCGCGGTCTCGGAGGCGATCGGCACCGAGATCACCACCCGCACCGAACTCGCCCGGCTGCGCGAGCTGTGCGACGAGGCGGGCATCGCCTACCAGCACGGCTGGGACGCGGGCCAGGTGGTGCTGGAGATGTACGAGCACCTGGTGGAATCGCAGACCACCGACCCCACCTTCTACTGCGACTTCCCCACCTCGGTCTCGCCGCTGACCCGCTCGCACCGCAGCATCGACGGCGTCACCGAGCGCTGGGACCTGGTCGCCTGGGGCGTCGAATTGGGCACCGCCTACAGCGAACTCACCGACCCGGTCGAACAGCGGCGCAGGCTCACCGAACAGTCGATGCTGGCGGCGGGCGGCGATCCGGAGGCGATGGAACTCGACGAGGACTTCCTGCAGGCGCTCGAACACGCGATGCCGCCCACCGGCGGCCTCGGCATGGGCGTGGACCGGGTGGTCATGTTGATCACCGGCCGCAGCATCCGCGAGACGCTGCCGTTCCCGTTGGTGAAACCGCGCTGATTCGGGGTACACCGTTACTCGTGTAAACGAATCGTGGCCGCGCCGCGATGAACAACTACTCCGGGACGCCGCGAGGCTTTCGCATCGAAAGCCACACCCACGGCGCTAGTCTCGGAGTTCCGGCACCGGGAGGATGCCGGGCCAACGACCTATCGGGATGGGAACACATGTATCTGGATCTGCTGACCACGGCCGCCCTCGTCGACCCGCACATGCTCACGAGCAGCTTCGACACCCTGGCGAGTTCGGACACGGTCAACACCGCGCTGGAGCTGGCGGCCAAGAAGAAAAAGAAGAGCAGCTCCGGCCTGATCATCGGCGGTATCTGCTGCCTGCTGATCGTCGTGCTCATCATCGGTGGCATCTTCCTGCTCAAGAACAAGAAGAAGGACAACGGCCAGCCGCCCGCCCAGCCGCCCTACGGCGGTCCCCAGGGTGGTCAGCCGCCGTACGGTCAGCCGCCCTACGGCCAGCCCTGACCTGATCGAGGGACTCGCGGCGATATCCTCGCCCGATGACGAGGCATCCCCGCGAGTCCTCGAACGAACGCCTGGTCGCCCACGGGCTGTCCGCGACCGGTGTCGCCGGCCTGTTCCTGCTGCTGCGGCTGTTCGCCGTCACCGATTACGACTGGAACGCCGCGTTCTCGCTGCTCGGCACGCTGGGGATCGGCGATGTCGCCGCGATGGTGGTCGGCACGCTGATGGCCAGCCCGCTGCTCGGCGGGATCGCGTTGTCGGTGCTGCTGCCGGAGGCGGTGATCCATCAGATCCGGCTCGGCAGGCCGAGCTGGACCAACGCGGGCAATCTCACCTGGTTGGTCGTGATCGCCCTGTTCACCGGCGCGCTGGTGTGGACCTACCGGGTGTGGTGGGTGCTGATCGTCGCCGGGGTCATCGCCCTGGTGCTGTTCGGGCTGTTGCGGGCGGGCAAGCGGAATCCCCAGGGCGCGAAGTTCGCGCACTGGTTCGTCGGCAGTTCCGCGCTGATCGTCACCAGCGCCGCCCTGATCCTGGCCGCGACCGTCCAGGTGCCGTGGGTCTCCCGCGAGCACATCGAGACGAAGACCGGCCTCGTCGACGGCTATGTGATGGAGAATCCGCCCGGCTTCCTGAAGGTGTTGCGCGAGGACGGCCGGGAGATCGTCATCATCGACACCGCCGATGTGACCGGTCGTACGGAGATCGACCCGGAGCCGTGAGACCGCCCGGCCCGGCGATACGGCAGAGTGTGTGAGCGTGCAGCTCATTCTCGTGCGTCACGCCCAGCCCGAACGCGTCGTCGGGGCCACCACCGCCGCCGATCCCGGCCTGACCGACATCGGCGGGCAGCAGGCCGACCGCGTTCCCGCCGCGCTCGCCGCGCACGAGATCGCCCGGATCGTCAGCAGTCCGCAGCGGCGGGCCCGCGACACCGCCGCCCCCACCGCGGCCGCGCGCGAACTGCCCGTCGACATCATCGACGACCTCGCCGAGTACGACCGCGACCTGCCCGCCTACATCCCCATCGAAGACGCCAAGACCGACTTCGCCGAGGCCTACGCCCGGATCAAGGCGGGCCTGCTGCCCGAGCAGATCGACGGTCCGGCCTTCGTCGCCCGCGTCCTCACCGCGATCGACGGCCTGGTCGCCGCCGCGGCCCCGACCGACACCGTCGTCGCCTTCGCGCACGGCGGCGTCGTCAATGTCCTGCTGGCCGACATCCTGGGCCTGGACCGCCCGCTGACCTTCCCGATCGACTACTGCTCGGTGACCCGGATCCTGTACTCGCGCACCGGCTCCCGCACCGCCGCGACGATCAACGAGAACGGCCACGTCTGGGACCTGCTGCCGCGCAACCTCGCCAGTCCCGCCTCCCCGTGAACGGCCGAGGGCCCGGTGTCGGTCGTCCGACACCGGGCCCTCGTGAGGCGTTCGCTCAGGCCTGCTGGGCGATCCAGTTGTGCATCCAGGTGATGGCGGTCTGGCCGCCGCCCACCGGGTAGCTGCCGTAGAGGGTGTGGGCCTGCGAGCGGTAGAAGCGCTCCAGGTCCTTGGCGCGCTGCTGGTTGGCCGCGTCGGAGAGCTGCGCCTGCAGGGTCGGGACGCCGCCGTGGGCCATCAGGTCGTTGACGATGGCGCCCGCCTCGATCTGGTAGCGCCACAGGTTGGCCGGGTTGGCGTCGGAGCTCTGCGCGAGGAAGCCGGCGAAGCGGGTGACGAAGTCGTCGGTGGCGGTGGCGCAGTACAGGTCGTCGACGGCGCAGATGGTGCGCACGCGGTCGCTGATCCAGCCGAAGCCACCGGGCCGCGCGCCACCGGCGCCCGCGCCCGCGGCGATCGGGCCGACCTGCACGTCGGTCGGCGAGCGGCGCGGATCGGAGATCAGGCCGACGGCCTTGACCTTGCCCGGCGCGATCGGGCTGACGGCGGTGCCGATCTCGGCGGCGAGGTCGCCCGCCGCGTCGGCGCCCTGGCTGTAGCCGACCAGCGCGATATCGGTGTCACCACACGCGGCGAGCTTGGCGGTGATCAGTCCGCGCGCGGCGTCGACCGCCTGCTTCTTGGACTGACCGTAGACATCGCCCTCCCACGGGAAGGCGGTGGCGGCGTAGGTGACGTAGTCGACGTCGGTGTTCCGGGGTAGCCCGTTGGTGACGCCGGCGAGCATGCCGGGGCCAGGAGCCTTGTCGTGCCCCGTTTCCCAGGTGCCCGGGATCGCGACGACATAGAGACTCGGGCAGCCGGGCGCCGCCGCGGCGCTCGTACTGCCGACCATGATGCCGGTGGTCATCGCCGCGGCAGCACCCAGCGCCGCGACAACTTTCTTCAACTGCATACCGCTCCAGTTCACCTTTGCTCGATGCAGAGCAAACCCCGATAAGTCGCTGTCGAGATCCTGGAATCGGCCGATGGCCATGCTGCGCCTCACCCAGACCTCGCCGCGAATCACAATAGGCGGACGAGCCCGCTGATGCCACACGACGACTCGCGCATGTCCGATTTCCGACAGTCGACATCGCCGCAGGGTGCGCGGGATGTCGGCGGCCACTTCGAGTCGCCGACATGTTCATCCGCCGTTGGGGTGACTCACACCTCCAGGTCTTCCTCGATGCCCTTGAGGCGGTGGCGGGCCAGCGCCAGGTTGGACCGGCCGCGATCGAGGGCGAGGTAGAGGAACAGGCCCTTGGACTTGCGACCGGTCATCGGGCGGATGACGTGGTACTGGCTGCCGAGGGTGATGAGCACGTCCTCGATGTCCTCGTTGATGCCGAGCTGCTCGATGGTGCGCATCTTCGCGCGGACCACCTCGGTGTTGCCCGCCGCGGCGACCTGCAGATCCAGCGCCTTGCTGCTGCTGAGCATTCCGAGCGCCATCCCGCTGCTGTAGTCGACGACCGCGGCGCCTATCGCACCGTCGATCACCATCATGTCCTTCAGTGCCAGGTCCATATTCGACATGTCGTGCCTTTCAATCGGTTTCTTCCTTGGATTGCGCCGCCGCCAGATGTTCGGCGATGGCGCGCGCCACCGGCCGCGACTCCAGGTGGAGCCGGCCGACGTTCACTTCCGGGCCCGCGAGCACGGTCAGCGAGGTGTAGCCGGCGGCGTAGATCACCACCTGCCCCTCGGTGCCGAGCACGACGACCTCGTTGAACCCACCGCCGTGCGCCGTGGTCGCCAGGCGATACGACAGCGACAGCTGCGCGGCCGCCATCGCGGCCATGCCGGTGGGTTCGATGTGCGGGGGTAGGTCGTGTTCGATCAGCAGCCCGTCGCTGGAGGCCACCACCGAACCGGTCAGGCGGGGGACGCGCTCCCGCAACGACTTCAGTTCGGCCAGTACGGCCGTGTTCCGTTCGGGCACCGGCATCGCCACCTTCGTCCTTCCCCTCCATTCACCGAGCAGTTTCTTCCGCACGGTCACGCAAGCTCCTCCAACGCCGCCCTGAGCCGGATGAGTACTTCGCGGTCGACCTGTCGCCAGCGCTCGGGTTCGTACGGTGCCGCGCCGGTTCGGTTTCCGCGATACCGGGCGGGCGCGGTCGCTTCCTCGTCGACCGCGTGCCGACCGGTTCGCTCGCCCGTCCCCGCGTGCACCGGCCGGGGCGGACGAGCCGTTCCCACGCCGCCGCCGAGCGCGGGCGGGACCCGCTTCGGTAGCGCGGGCACGCCTGTGCTCGGCACCTCCGGTGCCGAATGCCGGTGGCGCCCGGTGTCTTCGACGGGGGCGGGCGCGAGCGCGAGGTGCCGTCCGGCAGGCAGCGCGGCGACGGGCTCGGGCGCCATGGCCTGCTCCGCCGCCGCGCGGTCGGGTTCCTGGATCAGCCCCGCGGTGGTGAGGTCGCGCACCGCGACCAGGCAGCCGTAGGTGGTGCGGCCGAGGTCGCGGGCGATCTCGGCGATGCTGCGCCGCTCGTCGGCGGCGGCCAGCACCTCGGCCTGGCCACCGGTGAGCACCACCCGATGCCGGCGGACCCGGCGCGCGGGGATCACCGGAACCGCGGCGACCAGGTCGGCGGGCCACGGGCCCCACTCCGAGGCACTGCGCCGGGCGCATTCGTGCAGCAGCGTGTGCGGCGCCACCCGGCAGACGGGGGCGAGCCAATGTTCGGGTGTCGGCCGGAATTCCGGCTCGGCCGCCGAGGCGAGCAGGAAGAAGGCGGCGTCGAAGACCGACAGCAGCGCCAGGGTTTCCAGCCGGGGCCGATGCAGTAACGGGCCGGGATCGCCCGCGCCCGCCCGGCGCCAGTCCTCGGCGGTCGCCACGCCCGCCTCGACCACCAGCCGGTCCAGGCCGATCGTGCGCCTGCACCCGGCCGAGGCGATCGCGCCGCGCGCCAGATGGAATTCCCCGTCCCCGGCCCGCAATACCCCGGTCGAACCCTGTTCCTCGTGCCGGTGCAATTCCTCGGCGAGGGCCAAGCTCATCGATCGCCGCCCGTCAATTCCTCGAGCGCGCCACGCAGCTGATACCGGGCCATGCCGAGATTGCCGGTGTCACCGCCGAAGACGACGTGTACGAACAGCCTGCCGTCGAAATCACCCTCGATCAGGTGCAACAGGTGGAAGCCTTCGGTGCGGCAGACGACGATCTCGGTGATGTCGTCGTCCGGGCGCCCGGTCGCCAGCGCCGAACAGCCGAGCGCGGCCCGCACCACATCCGTGGTGCCCGCCGCATCCTCGTGTTCGTCGACGATGTCGTGCACTCCAGCGGCGGCAATCGCCAACCCGCTGGCCCCATCCACCAGTGTCACGCTGCACGCACCGGGAATATCCATGATGCGCTTCAGGCAGCCGTCGAGAGAATTCACACGCCCCGGCCTGTCATCGAGAGGTTATCGGAACGTGACGTTATACCTCCCCGCAAATTCCCGCACGCCGAACGCCGGAAAATTGCTGTGGCCCATAATGTTTGCTGAGGTTTGCTGGAAAACCGCTCGGTATCAATACTTTTGGGTAACTTGATTTCGATTCGCTGCCGACCCGATAAACCCGGTGCTCAACCGCTGTTTACCGCACCGGCGACCCTCTCGCGAACATCACGAAAAGAACGCGACGAAGCCACGGACCACGGGGCGGTCCGCCGGAAGGGAGCTACTCAGCCCGCGGCGCGCCGGTACCAGGACTCGGCCTCGCGGTGCGCGCCCTGGGACTCCAGGAGCGCGGCGAGGTTCGCCATGGCGCGCGGGTGACCGAGATCGGCGGCGCGGCGGAAGCAGCGGCGGGCCTCGGTGAGGGCACCGCGGTGCCGCAGCAGCATGCCGAGATTGTTGACGGCGTCGATGTCACCGTTGTCGGCGGCGTCGCGATACCAGGCCTCGGCGTCGTCGAGGCGGTCCTGGTCCTCGCACAGGCGGGCGAGGTTGTACATCGCGTCGACGTTGCCCGCGAAAGCGGCATGGTGGTACCAGGTTTCGGCACCCCGGCGGTCACCGCACTGGTAGAGCAGGGTGGCCAGGTTGTACATGGCGTTGACGTTGCCCGCGGCGGCGGCCCTGCGGTACCACGACTCGGCCTCGTCGAACTCGCCGAGCTTGTCCAGCAGAACGGCCAGATTGTTCATCGCCCTGGTGTGCCCGGCGGCGGCCGCCCGGCGGAACCAGTGCTCGGCGGCGTCGAAATCGCTGTGGTCGTAGTAGATGTTGGCGAGGTTGTGCATGGCGGTACCGTCTCCGCGCTCGGCGGCGCGATGCAGACTCGCCATCGTTCCCGGCGGTAACGGCACTTCTCCCCCTCGGGTCATCACCGGTTACACATCGATAACGGAAAGTCTATGTGCTGCACCGGAGATCAGCCACGTCGTTTGCTTCGGCACCGAAAACATTGTGCGCGTGCCGTGTTCAGACCCCTACGCACGCCTTTCGACGGCCCCGCCCCGGGCCGGTGCAGAACCGGAAGACGCTACCAGAGCTGCCCGGATAGCGAAATAGCCTGCGACACAACGACAAAGCGCCCGTGGACCGAGGTCCACGGGCGCTTCGAAGTAGCTGATCAGCGCTGGGCGACAGCCGTCGGCGGGATCGGCGCGGGCAGCGCGGTCTCGCCTTCCAGGAACTTGTCCACCGCCGAGGCCGCGGCGCGGCCCTCGGCGATCGCCCACACGATGAGCGACTGGCCACGGCCCATATCGCCGGCGACGAAGACGCCGGGGATGTTGGTGGCCCAGTTCTTGTCGCGCTGCACGTTGCCACGGCCGTCGTAACCGACGCCCAGGTCGGTCAGCAGGCCCGGCTTCTGCGGGCCGACGAAGCCCATGGCCAGCAGCACCAGGTCGGCCTCGAGGGTGAAGTCGGTGCCTTCGACCTTCTCGAACCGGCCGTTGGCCATCTTGACCTCGTGCGCCTCGAGCCCGGTGACCTTGCCGTCCTTGCCGACGAAACGCTCGGTGTTGACGGAGAACACGCGCTCGCCGCCCTCCTCGTGCGCCGAGGACACCCGGTACATGAGCGGGTAGGTCGGCCACGGGGTGGAACCGGCGCGCTCCTCCGGCGGACGCGGCATGATCTCGAACTGGTGGACGCTCTCGGCGCCGTGCCGGTGCGAGGTGCCGAGGCAGTCGGCGCCGGTGTCGCCACCACCGATGATGACGACCTTCTTGCCCTTCGCGTGGATGGGCGGCAGGCCGTTCTCGTCGGTGATGTCGTCGCCGAGCTGGACGCGGTTGGCCAGCGGCAGGAACTCCATCGCCTGGTGGATGCCGTCGAGCTCGCGGCCCGGGATCGGCAGGTCGCGGGCGATGGTCGCGCCACCGGCGAGGACGATCGCGTCGAACCGCTCACGCAGCTGCTCGGCGGTGATGTCCACACCCACGTTGACGCCCGCCTTGAAGATGGTGCCCTCGGCCTCCATCTGCGCCAGGCGGCGGTCGATGACCGACTTCTCCATCTTGAATTCCGGGATGCCGTAGCGCATCAGGCCGCCGATGCGGTCGTCGCGCTCGAACACGGTCACGGTGTGACCGGCCCGGGTGAGCTGCTGGGCGGCGGCCAGACCGGCCGGGCCCGAACCGACGACGGCGATCTTCTTGCCGGTCAGGCGGGTCGGGTACACCGGGGTGACCCAGCCCTCGTCGAAGGCGTTCTCGATGAGCTCGACCTCGACCTGCTTGATGGTGACCGGCTGCTGGTTGATGCCGAGCACGCAGGACGCCTCACACGGAGCCGGGCACAGGCGGCCGGTGAACTCCGGGAAGTTGTTGGTGGCGTGCAGGCGGTCGATGCCCTCGCGCCAGGCACCCTTGTACACCAGGTCGTTCCACTCGGGGATCAGGTTCCCCAGCGGACAGCCGTTGTGACAGAACGGGATACCACAGTCCATGCAGCGGCTGGCCTGCTTCTGCAGGGAGTCGTGCGAGAACTTGTCCTCGTAGACCTCTTTCCAGTCGAGCAGTCGCAGCTCGACCGGTCGGCGGGTCGGGAGTTCCCGAGAGGTGTGCTTCAAAAATCCCTGAGGATCAGCCACGAGCGGCCTCCATGATCGCTTCGTCCACGTCCTTGCCGCTCTTCTCAGCTTCGGAGATGGCGAGCAAAACCTTCTTGTATTCGCGGGGCATGACCTTCACGAAGTGGTTCACCTGCTGGGACCAATCGCTCAGGATGCGTTCGGCCACAGCCGAACCCGTTTCGTCGCGGTGGGTGGTGATGATGTCGCGCAGCCAGGTGAAGTCGTCACCGGAGAGCTGCTCGATCGCCTCCGCCTGATCCGGGCTCACGCGCGCGGGCAGCGTGCCCTCCGGGTCGTAGACGAACGCGACACCACCGGACATACCGGCGCCGAGGTTGCGGCCGGTGCCACCGAGGATCACCACGCGGCCACCGGTCATGTACTCGAGCGCGTGGTCGCCCACACCCTCGACGACCGCGGTGGCGCCGGAGTTACGGACGGCGAACCGCTCGCCCGCCACACCGTTGATCAGGATCCGGCCGCTGGTCGCGCCGAACATGATCACGTTGCCCGCGATGATGTTGTTCTCGGCGACGAAGCCCTCCGGCGCGGTGAGCGACGGGCGGACCACGATGTGACCACCGGACAGACCCTTGCCGACGTAGTCGTTGGCGTCACCCTGCACGCGCAGCGTGATGCCGGCCGGGACGAACGCGCCGAAGCTGTTGCCCGCCGAACCGTTGAAGGTGATGTCGATGGTGTTGTCGGGCAGGCCGGCGCCACCGTAGAGCTTGGTCACCTCGTGGCCGAGCATGGTGCCGACCGTGCGGTTCACGTTGGTGATCTTGGTTTCGATCTTGACCGCCTGGCCACGCTCGAGCGCGTCGGCGCTCTGCGCGATCAGCTCGTTGTCCAGCGCCTTGTCCAGACCGTGGTCCTGGGTGCCGGTGCAGCGGGTGTCCTGGTTCATGAACGCCGTCTCCGGCATGTCCAGAATCGGCGACAGGTCCAGCTTGGCGGCCTTGAAGTGCGCCTTGGCCTTGCTGGTGTCGAGCAGGTCGACCCGGCCGATGGCCTCGTCGAGCGTGCGGAAGCCCAGCTCGGCGAGCAGCTCACGCACCTCCTCGGCGATGAACAGCATGAAGTTCTCGACGAACTCCGGCTTGCCGGAGAAGCGCTCGCGCAGCACCGGGTTCTGGGTCGCGATGCCGACCGGGCAGGTGTCGAGGTGGCACACGCGCATCATGATGCAGCCCGAGACGACCAGCGGAGCGGTCGCGAAACCGAACTCCTCGGCGCCGAGCAGGGCGGCGATCATCACGTCGCGGCCGGTCTTCATCTGACCGTCGACCTGGACCACGATGCGGTCGCGCAGGCCGTTGAGCAGCAGGGTCTGCTGGGTCTCGGCCAGGCCGAGCTCCCAGGGGCCACCCGCGTGCTTGAGCGAGGTCAGCGGCGAGGCGCCGGTGCCGCCGTCGTGGCCCGAGATGAGCACGACGTCGGCGTGCGCCTTGGACACACCGGTGGCGACGGTGCCGACACCCGGCTCCGCGACGAGTTTCACGTGAATCCGCGCCTGCGGGTTCGCGTTCTTCAGGTCGTGGATCAGCTGCGCCAGGTCCTCGATCGAGTAGATGTCGTGGTGCGGCGGCGGGGAGATCAGGCCGACGCCCGGCGTGGAGTGCCGCACCTCGGCGACCCACGGGTACACCTTGTGCGCGGGCAGCTGGCCGCCCTCGCCCGGCTTGGCGCCCTGGGCCATCTTGATCTGGATGTCGGTGGCGTTGGTCAGGTAGTGCGCGGTGACGCCGAAGCGACCCGACGCGACCTGCTTGATCGCCGAACGACGCCAGTCGCCGTTCTCCTCGACCTCGAAGCGGGCCGGGCTCTCGCCGCCCTCACCGGAGTTCGAGCGGGCGCCCAGGCGGTTCATCGCGATCGCCAGGGTCTCGTGCGACTCGGCCGAGATGGAGCCGTAGCTCATCGCGCCGGTCGAGAACCGCTTGACGATCTCGGCGGCCGACTCGACCTCGTCGATCGAGATGGACTCGCGCTGACCGGTCTTGAACTTGAACAGGCCACGCAGCGCGGCCAGCCGCTCGGACTGGTCGTCGACCAGCTTGGTGTACTCCTTGAAGATCGAGTACTGACCGCTGCGGGTCGCGTGCTGGAGCTTGAACACCGTGTCCGGGTTGAACAGGTGGTACTCGCCCTCCCGCCGCCACTGGTACTCGCCGCCGACCTCGAGCTCGCGGTGCGCGCGCTCGTTGCGGTTCTCCAGGAACGCGGTGCGGTGGCGGATGGCCACCTCTTCGGCGATCTCGTCCAGGCCGATGCCGCCCAGCGGCGAGCGCAGGCCGGTGAAGTACTCGTCGACCAGGTCCTGGGCCAGGCCGATGACCTGGTACAGCTGGGCGCCGTTGTAGGAGGCGAGGGTGGAGATGCCCATCTTGGACATCACCTTGAGCACGCCGTTGCTGGCCGCGGTGCAGTAGTTCGCGACGGCCTTGCGGTAGTCGGCGGCCAGGTCACCGGTCGAGCCCGGGATCTGCAGCGAGCCGCGCTCGAGCATGTCCTCGATGGTCTCGAAGGCCATGTACGGGTTGATCGCGGCCGCGCCGAAGCCGACCAGCATCGCCATGTGGTGCACCTCGCGGGCGTCACCGGCCTCGACGACCAGGCCGACCATGGTGCGGGTGCGCTCGCGCACCAGGTGGTGGTGCACCGAGGAGGTGAGCAGCAGCGACGGGATCGGCGCCAGCTTCTCGTTGGACTCGCGGTCGGACAGCACGATGATCCGCGCGCCGCCGTCGATGGCCGCCGACACCTGGGTGTTGATCGCGGCCAGTGCTAGTCGCATGCCCTCGCCGCCCTCGGCGACCGGGTACAGACCGCGCACGACCACCGAGCGCAGCTCGGCGTGGCTGCCGTCGTCGTTGATGTGGACCAGCTTGGACAGCTCGTCGTTGTCGAGGATCGGCTGCTCGAGCGCGATCTGCTTGCACGACTCGGGGCCGGGGTGCAGCAGGTCGGCCTCGGGACCGATGTTGCGCTTGAGGCTGGTGACGACCTTCTCCCGGATGGCGTCCAGCGGCGGGTTGGTGACCTGCGCGAACAGCTGGGAGAAGTAGTCGAACAGCAGGCGCGACCGGTTCGACAGCACCGCGATCGGGGTGTCGGTACCCATCGAACCCAGTGCCTCGCCGCCGGTCTTGGCCATCGGCGTGATCAGCAGGTTCAGGTCCTCGGTGGTGTAGCCGAAGATCTGCTGACGGATCAGCACGCGGTCGTGCGACATGTGCACGTGCGGGCGGTCGGGCAGGTCTGCCAGGCGGCTCACGCCGGCGTCGAGCCACTCCTGGTACGGCTGCGCGGCGGCCAGCTCGGACTTGAGCTCGTCGTCGGTGACGATGCGGCCCGCCTCGGTGTCGACCAGGAACATCTTGCCCGGCTGCAGGCGGATCTTCTGGACCACGGTGGAGGGGTCGATGTCGAGGACGCCGACCTCGGAGGCGAGCACGACCAGGCCGTCCTCGGTCACCCAGATGCGACCGGGGCGCAGGCCGTTGCGGTCGAGCACGGCGCCGATCTTCTTGCCGTCGGAGAAGCAGACGGCGGCGGGGCCGTCCCAGGGCTCCATCAGCATGGAGTGGTACTCGTAGAACGCCCGCCGCTGCGGGTCCATGTTCTCGTTGCGTTCCCAGGCCTCGGGAATCATCATCAGGATCGCGTGGTGCAAGTCACGGCCACCGAGGTGCAGCAGTTCCAGCACCTCGTCGAAGCGCGCGGTGTCACTCGCACCCGGCGTACAGACGGGGAAGATCTTCTGCAGGCGGTTCTTGCCCGCCTCGTCCTTGCCGAACACGTCCGAACGCAGCAGCGCCTCACGCGCGCGCATCCAGTTCTCGTTACCGGTGACGGTGTTGATCTCACCGTTGTGGGCGACCCGGCGGAACGGGTGCGCCAGCGGCCACGAGGGGAAGGTGTTGGTGGAGAAGCGCGAGTGCACGATGCCGATGGCCGACTCGACGCGCTCGTCCTGCAGGTCCAGGTAGAACGCGCGCAGCTGCGGCGTGGTGAACATGCCCTTGTAGATGAAGGTCTCGCCGGACAGGCTCGGGAAGTACACCGATTCCTTGCCGACGGAGCCCTCGCCGGAGCCGGACTTGCCGAGCTCGTGCTCGATCCGCTTGCGGATCACGTAGGCGCGACGCTCCAGATCCAGGCCGGAGAGCTGCTCGGCCGAGTTCTTGGGCGAGCCGATGAACAGCTGCCGGAAGGTCGGCATCGCGTCGCGGGCCAGCGCGCCGAGCGAGGACTCCTCGATCGGCACCTCACGCCAGCCGAGCACCGCGAGGCCCTCTTCGACGACGATCTTCTCGACACCGTAGGCGGCACGCGATGCCTCGCGGCGGGACTGCGGCAGGAAGGCGATACCGGAGGCGTAGGAGCCGACCGGAGGCAACTCGAAGTCGACGACCGCGCGGAAGAACTTGTCCGGAAGCTGGATCAGGATGCCCGCGCCGTCGCCGGAGTTCGGCTCGGCACCGGCGGCACCGCGGTGCTCCAGGTTCAGCAGGGCCGTGATGGCCTTGTCGACGATGTCTCGACTGCGTCGTCCGTGCATGTCGGCGACGAACGCGACGCCGCAGGCGTCGTGCTCGAATGCCGGATCGTAGAGCCCGGTGACACCGGGTGACCTGTGGCCAGGAAGTTGCGTCATGCCTCTGCCTTCAAGAAAGTCGGCTGTCGATGAATCGGCCGCCCGTTGAGTTGGGCCCTTCGTCGTTTCGCCTCCGTCAAGACTGCGTCCGTACGATCCGAAACCAGCGGCGATGATGGTTTGCGGCGTGCAGTCACGTCTCCAGTTGTCCACCCGCTTCGTTGACGTAGTGGGTGCTCAGAGGTAACGGAACGCTTACACATCCCTTACCTCCGTGCGGGGTTCACCCGCTAGTCTTGGCCCGGTTTCACCGGACCCCGAAACAGGTGGTTGTGCCGAACAGGGGTGCGTTCGGCGTAAGAGCAAACGATAAGTCAGACCGCAGACCCAACCAACTAAGGTCGTGCTAAGAAACCTGTCTAGCTGGGGTTTGTAACGGCGGCATGCTTCGTCGCGCGCGTCGTCCAGTGTAAAGCAGAGCGGGGGCCGGATCGATCCCGAACAACCCGCGCCGACCTGCGCGAACACCGTGGCGGAGCAGGTCCGAAACACTTGTTGGCACCGGGCCGAAAGCTGAACTCACCTGCACCGCAGCAGAATTCCCAGACAATGCGCAGGTCAAACCTGCGCGCTCCGCTAACCGGGACAGAACCGGTGAGATATTTCCGACAGCGGCTCCGACGTGGCATCGCAGCCATCCGACCGTACGGTCTGTATCACGATTGTGCGACACAGCACACTGCTGGCTAATTCTGGAACAGTGGCGTTCGCCACAAAGGGGCCTCTACCAACCGGTAGGTACGGATCGCCGGGGTCGACACGCCGAGATGGCCTGGGCATGTGACCCACACCGTCGGCTCGCGACGATGCCGGGGCCCTACTACTGTGAGGCTGACCACAAGGGGGTCCTCGACACTCGGTGTGTCGGGTCGCTGCCTGTCACGCTGACACAACGAATCCATGACAGTTTCGCCATGCCCAGTGGAGCGCACGACCCGGGAGAACCCAATGACCGGCACACTCACCTGGCTCGGCGGAGGCCTCGCCTCGCCCCGGCGCCGGGATCCCGAAACGGGCTCCGACCTGGCCTACAACCATGAACAGGGCGGCTACGTCGTCACCGGTGCCGCCGTGCTGCTGTTCGCCGCGGTCGCGGGCATCGTCACCGCAGCCGCCCTCGCCGCCGCCGACGGGATCGGCGCGTTCGCCGTCGTCGCGCTCGCGCTGGTCGTCGCCGTGGCCGCCGCCGCGCTCGGGCGCGCGCTGGCCACCACCCGGCCCGGCGCCGCCGACCGGGTCGGCACCGCCGCGCGGATCGGTGTCGGCGTGCTGGCCGGCGTGCTCGTCGCCGAGCTGGCCTCGACCGTGCTGCTCGGCGGCACCGTCGACCGGGAGCTGGACGTGCGGGCGCAGGCGAGCGCCGAGCAGGCGCCGGGCGTCGTCGCCGCGCGGACCGAGTTCGACCGGGCGAGCGCCGACCGCGCCGCGCTGGACGTGAGCATCGCCGAGGCGCAGGCAGATATCGACCGCGCGCTGGTCATCGCCCGGTGCGAATACAACCCGACACCGGAGTGCCCGCAGACCAGGATCACCGGCGTCCCCGGCCGCGGGCCCGAGGCCCAGACCGCCAACGACATGCTCGACGACTCCCGGAAACAGCTCGCCGCCGCGCAGGCCCGCACCGACCAGCTCGACCAGCGGGTCCGCACCGAGACCGCCGAGCTGGCCGCCGCCCGCGCCACCGCGTTCGCCGAGGCCGACCGTGGACTCGGCGCCCGCTGGCTGGCCATGAACGGCTACACCACCGACCACGCCGGGGCCGCCGCGCTGCGCGTGCTCATCCTGCTGGCCGGTGTCCTGCTCGCCCTGCTTCCCCTGCTGCTGCGCTGGTGGCGGGGGGAGACCTCGCTGGACCGCCGGGTCGATGCCGAAGAGGTCGCCGACCGGGCCCAGCGCGAGGCCGACGCCGCGATCGCGGTGAAGCGGGCCGAGGTGCGCACCGAGGCGGCCGCCCTGCGCGCCGACCACGAACTCACCGCGGCGCGCCTGGCCATCGAGGCCGACACCGTCATCGATCGCGAACGTCAGCGCACCAGGATCATCGCCGCCATCGGCGGTTTCGAGCTCGGGATCACCGAGCCGCATCGAAAGGACGACTCCGTGGCTCTGGAGCCGAACGTCTCCCACCAGCAGCTGCCCGCCGGGTACCTGCCCAACGCGCTGCCCGCGGGCGCGCCGCAGGCCGGTGCGCTGGTCCCCGCCCAGCCGGTGGTCGCCGCCGCGCCCGCGCAGGCGCCGACCGGGGGCGGCGGACTCGAGCTGCCGATCATCGGCACCGTGCCGTTCACCGACACCGCCGCCCGCTGGATCCGCCCGCTGGTGCCCTCGTTCGTCGCCAACGCGATCGACTCGGCCACGCACCCGCTGCGCACCGCGCGGCAGGCGTTCGAGGAGGTCGAGGAGGTCACCTTCACGCTGCGCCGCAGCCGCAAGGTCACCGTCGACACCCAGGACTCGCAGGCACAGCAGCAGATGATGGTGCCGCCCGGCTACCAGCTGCCGGGTCAGCCCGCGCAGGGCTACCTGCCCGCGGGCTACCCGCAACAGGGTGCGCCGCAGTACAACCCGTACGCCCAGCAGATCGCCTCGACCGTTGTCGACGCGCCGTCGACCCGGTATCACCCGGACCCGCGCCAGTACCAGGCCGCGCCGAACTACACGGCTCTTCCCGCAGGTCAGGGCAACACCCTGCCGACCGCCGACGGCTACGGGGAGCTGCCCGGCGGTAACGCCAACGAGCTCCCCGGCGGCGGTCAGCGTCAGCTGCCGCCCGCTCGCTGATCCACGGGTCGGCGACGAGGGCCTCGCCGAAGTCGCCGCCGATTCCCTTTGCGGCCATCCGACCGACCCCACCGCCATCGACGACGCGGCCGAGGCGATCCGGCGAAAGCAAGCCGCCGTGGGGCCGGATCGATACCGGCCCCACGGCGTACTCAGGCGCGGGTGTTCTTCGTGCGTACCGCGCTGTAGGCGGCGAACAGCAGCACCGCGACGATGCCGAGCACCGTCAGGTGGATACCGCTGACGAACGCCTGGTGCGCCGAGGACAGGAACTCCTGCGCCACCGTCGCCGGGAGCTCACGGGCGACCTCGACCGCGCCGCTGAGCGAACCGGACGCCGTCGCCACCGCGTCGTCCGGCAGCAGTGACAGGTCGAGACCACGGCGGAAGATCGCCATCACGGTGCTGCCCAGCAGGGCGACGCCGAGCGCGAGACCGGTCTCGTAGGCGGTCTCCGAGATCGCCGCCGCCGCACCGGCGCGCTCCGCCGGCGCCGAGCCGACGACCAGGTCGGCGGCCACCGTCATGGCCACACCGGCGCCGAGGCCGATGCCGACGAAACCGAGCACGAACGCCTCGGCGCCGCTGACCACGTCGACCAGCAGGAAGGCGGCCGTGCCGAGCGCCGTCGTCACCAGCGCACCGGCCAGCACGACCGCGGCGCGCCAGCGCCGCACCAGCCACGCCGCGGCCAGCGAGCCGAACACGCTGGCCGCGAGTCCGGGCAGCATCAGCAGACCCGCCTCCAGCGGCGAGCGCCCGAGCACCAGCTGCAGGTACTGCGAGCCGAAGAACAGCACACCGGCCAGCGCGAACACCGCGAGCAGGTTGGTGAACACCGCGACCCGGAACCGGGGCAGCGCGAACAGCCGCAGATCCAGCATCGGGTCGGCCAGGCGACGCTGCCTGCGCACGAACAGCACGCCCGCGATCACACCGGCCAGGCCGACCAGCAGCGGGCCCACCGCCGGGCCGTGCGCGGCGGTCTCCTTCACCGCGTAGACCACCGGGACCAGCGCCAGCATCGACAGCACCGCGCTGAGCGCGTCGAACCGGCCCGGATTCGGGTCCCGCGATTCGGGGATGAGCACCGGCGCGAGCACCAGCAGCACCAGCATCACCGGCAGGTTCACCAGGAACACCGAGCCCCACCAGAAGTGCTCGAGCAGCCAGCCGCCGACCAGCGGACCGGCCGCGGCGCCACCGCCCGCCATCGCGCTCCACACGCCGATCGCCAGGGTGCGCTGCCGCGCGTCCTGGAACATCGAGCGGATCAGGCCCAGCGTGGCGGGCATCAGCGTGGCACCGGCGACACCCTGCAGCACGCGGGCCGCGATGAGCATCTCGGGCGAGACCGCCCAGGCGGCCAGCGCCGAGGCGATGCCGAAGCCGACGGCGCCGATCAGCAGCAGCCTGCGCCTGCCGATCCGGTCGCCGAGGTTGCCCATCACGACCAGCAGGCCGGCGAGCACGAAGGAGTAGACGTCGATGATCCAGAGCAGCTGCGGTGTGCTCGGTGCCAGGTCGGCGCTGATCGCGGGCACGGCCAGGTCGAGCACGGTGGCGTCCACGGCGAGCAGCAGCAGGGCGAGAGCCAGCACACCGAGGCCGGCCCACTCGCGCGCGGTGGCGCGCGGCGGAGCCGAGGCGGTGGTGACGGGGGTGTTCATCGGTTTCTCGACTTTCTGAGTTGGTAAACCGTCCAGACGGTACAGTAACAGAGAAACCGTCCAGACGGTACAGTGATCGCCGTGAGCCCCGGCACCCGCGACCGCATCCTCGACGCCCTGGAGACCCTGCTGCTCGAACGCGGCACGGCCCAGATGACCCTCGACAACGTCGCCGCCGCGGCGGGCGTATCCAAGGGCGGGCTGCTCTATCACTTCCGGAGCAAGGACGCCCTGCTCGTCGGCCTGGTCGAACGACTCGGTGAACGCGCCCACACCCAGCTCGCGGAGACGCGGGCGGGCGGCACCCCGGTCGCCGAGTGGTACCTGCAGACACCCGACCCCACCGCCGAGGCCGACGCCGTCGAACTCGCGCTGTACCGCTCACTGCTGGCGACCATGCGCACCATCGACGCCTCAGCGGGCAGCGAGCCCGACGAGGTGCAGACCGCCCTCGACGGCGTGATGACCGCCTGGTCGGACGGCCTGGACGAGGAGGTGGACGACCCCGTCCGCGCCGACACCATCCGCCTGGTCGGCGACGGGGTCTACCTGCGCGCCCTGCTCGGCCTGCCGCAGCTCGACCCCGCCCGCTACCACGCCGTCGTCGACCGGCTGCTCGAGCGCTGAGTACACATTTTCAGTGGACATATGTACTCCGAAACGAAATCGGCGGGCGCGGAACGCACACGATGCCGTATCGCGGCGGAAAACAGACCACTGACTGGTCATATAGCCGACACCATCGGTCAGTGACCTGGGCTACACATTGCCGCGACGCTCGATACTCGGTTTACAGTGCGTGAGTGATCCACAGCAACGGACCGAAGGGCGCGGCGCCGTGGGGCTCACCGCTGCTCGGTCCGGTCGAGGAGAAGTCGTCCATCCGGCGCGTCCGTGTGCAACTGCTGCTGACCGTGCCGTTGCTCGTGGCCAACCTGATCGGCATCGCGATGATCGTGGTGCTCGCCGGCTTCGTGCTGCCCGGCCCGACCGTCTTCACCAGACAACTGCTGCTGATCAACGCCGTCTTCACGCCGCTGTGCGCGGTCGTCGCGCTGGCCGTCGGCACCGTGTGGGGCACCGTGGCGGGCTTGCGCACCATGCGCTGGGCCACCGACCCCGACCACGTGCCGACCCCGCCCGAGCAGCGCGTCGCGGTCTCGGCGCCGCGCTGGATGGTGTTGCAGCAGGCGGCGCTGTGGTCGCTGGCGCTGGTCACGCTGACGATCGTCTACGGCGTCGCCGATCCGGCGCTGATCCCCAAGGTCGTGCTGTCGATCGGCGCGGCGGGCATCGTGGTGTGCGCCAACAGCTATCTGATCGTGGAATTCGCGCTGCGGCCGGTGACCGCGCGGGTGCTCCAGGCCGACCCGCACCGCCGCCGCGGCATCGGCGTGTTCGGCCGGACCATGCTGTCGTGGCTGGTCGGCGTCGGTATCCCGGTGGCGCTGTCGATGATCGTCGCGGTGTGGGCGCTGGCCGATCCCGCGGTGAGCAAGGCCAGGCTGGCGGTCTGCGTGCTCAGTCTCGGCGGTTCGGCGCTGCTGTTCGGGATGCTGCTGATGGCCCAGGTCGTCGCGGCGACGGTCGCCCCGATCAAGGGGGTGCGTCAGGCGCTGCGCCGGGTGGAGGACGGCGATCTCGACACCGAGGTCACCCTCTACGACGGCACCGAACTCGGTGACCTGCAGAGCGGTTTCAACCGGATGGTGCACGGCCTGCGCGAGCGCGCGCTGATCGAGGACCTGTTCGGCAAGCACGTCGGCCACGATGTCGCGATGGCCGCGATCGCCTCCCAGCCGGTGCTCGGCGGCACCGAGACCGAGGCCGCCGCCCTGTTCATCGACATCATCGGCTCGACGACCATGGCCGCCACCCGGCCCGCCCCCGAGATCGTCGGCATCCTCAACCGCTTCTTCGACATCGTCGTCGACGAGGTGGAGCGGCACGGCGGCCTGCTCAACAAGTTCGAGGGCGACGCCGCCCTCGCCGTCTTCGGCACCCCCGCTCCCCTGCCCGACCTGGCCGGCTCGGCCCTGTCCTGCGGCCGCGCCATCCAGCGCAGGCTGCGCGACGCCTCCGACCTCGACGCGGGCATCGGCGTCGCCGCGGGCCGGGTCGTCGCGGGCAATGTCGGCACGCACAACCGCTACGAGTTCACCGTCATCGGCGACGCCGTCAACGAGGCGGCCCGCCTGTGCGAGCTGTCCAAGAACTACGACGAACGCCTCCTCAGCTCGGCCACCACCCTCGCCCGCGCCGCCGAATCCGAGACCGCCCACTGGAACCTGGGCGACACCGTCACCCTGCGCGGCCGACTGACCCCCACGCACCTCGCCGTCCCCAAGCTCTCGGCGCACACCACGGACCCGACGACCGCGACCGCCCAGTCGACCGAGTTGCACTGAGTCGGCCCGAACGCCGACCACCACGCCCCGACCTCGAGGGGGGGCAGGCCGACGCAGTCGGCCGTCGCGGCCGTCCCGCCGATCAGGCGCCGTTGCGTAGGCGACGAAGGAGCAAGCAACGGTGCCTGAT
>NZ_JBHVWX010000003.1:0-335298 GCF_042882065.1 Nocardia sp. NPDC058244
CTGTTTGGCCCTGGTTTGGGGGGTTGTTTTTTTTTTATATCACAATGGCGGGGTGGGGTTCGCCCGGGGGGGGGGGTGGGCCCCCCCCCCCCCCCCCCGCCGTCGTTGTCGTGTCAGGCCGCGAAGCCGCCGAAGCCGCCGCGGTAGTACAGCAGCGGCTTGGCGCCCTCGGCGGCGCGCAGATCGGCGATCCGGGCCAGCACCACCGTGTGGTCGCCCGCGTCGTGCTCGAGCTCGACACTGACCTCGATGTGGGCCAGCGCCCCGGCCAGCGCGGGCGCGCCGTTGCCCGCGCGATCCCACTCGACCCCGGCGAACTTGTCGGCACCGCTGACCGCGAACTGGCGGCACAGCGCGCTCTGCTCCTCGGCCAGGATGTTGATGCACAGGGCGCCCGTCGCGCGCAGCAGCGGCCAGCTGGTGGAACTCTTGGCCGGGCAGAACGACACGTACGGCGGGTCCAGCGACACCGACACCACCGACTGACAGGTGAAGCCGAGCGGCCGCGTCCCGTCGTGAGCGGCGATCACCGCGACGCCGGTCGCGAAATGACCGAGCACTCTGCGCAGGTCGGCGGGGGCAGGGATACCTGCGTCGACGACGACGTTGTCTGCATTCATAGGGGTCCTCCCGAGCGGAATTCGTTGCCCCCACGATCCGGGGTGAGCGGTGACCGGCTCAAGACGTTCTCCCGGTCAGCGGTTGTCGGCGGGCGAAAGGTGGTACTCGCGGTTGCTAACATGCAGCGATGGCGACTCCCGACCCCGATCCCGGCGTGCCCAACCTGCCGCCGACCAGCTGGGCGGTTCTCGCCATGCTCTCCTACGAGGAAGAGGTCTCCGGCTACGACCTCAAGAAGTGGGCCGACTGGAGCCTGCGCTACTTCTATTGGACGCCGTCCTACAGCCAGATCTACGCCGAGCTGAAGAAGCTCGAGCAGCACGGCTTCGCGAGTTCGCGCCTCGACCACGACAACGCCATGCGCGGCAAGCGGCTCTATCAGATCACCGACGCGGGCCGCGCCGCGGTCACGCTGTGGTGGAACAAGGCGCCGGTCGATCCGTCGGTGCTCAAACACCATGTCCTGGTGCGGGTCATGTTCGGTCATCTCGGCTCGCCGGATCGGCTCAAGCAGATCCTGCGCGACCACATCGACGACGTCGACCAGCTCGAGCAGCGGGCCGCGATCGACGCCGAGGCCGCGAAATCCGAACCGGGCTGGGCGTATTCGCAGATCGTGCTGCAGTGGGCGCAGCGGCACTACGCGGCCGAGCGGGAACTGGCCCAGCAGCTGATCGACGACATCGACAACGCGGCCACGATACTGGCCGGCGCCGAACACGACGATCGCGCGGACTACCCGCATCCGACGCCGGGACGCTGGCGCGAGATCGAACAGCGGGTGCTGCGGGACGAGATGCAGCACGACGCGGCGGAGTAGTGGGGGGGGGGGGGGCGGGGGCCCCCCCACCCCGGTGCTCAGTACGCGCCGTCGCCGCGGGTGACCGCGCCGATGGTGCGGCCGATCAGGACCAGGTCGAGGACCATCGACCAGTTCTCGACATAGGACAGGTCAAGGCGCACCGAATCCTCCGGGGACAGATCCGAACGCCCGCTCACCTGCCACAGCCCGGTGACACCGGGTTTCACCAGCAACCGGCGGCGCATCTCGCCGTCGTAGCTGTCGACCTCGCGCTGGACCTGCGGACGCGGCCCGACCACGCTCATGTCCCCGCGCAGCACATTGAAGAACTGCGGCAGCTCGTCGAGGCTGTACTTGCGCAGGAAGCGGCCCACCGGGGTGACGCGCGGGTCGTCCTTCACCTTGAAGAAGACCGGATTGCCGCCGTTGCTCTCGATCAGCGCGTCCACCGCGCGGTCGGCGCCGACCAGCATGCTGCGGAACTTGATCATCCGGAACGGGATGCCGTCGCGGCCGATCCGCTCGGACAGATAGAAGACCGGTCCCGCGCTCGTCGTGCGCACCGCGATCGCGATGGCCACCAGCATGGGCGCGATGAGCAGCAGCACGGTCGCGGCGAAGCAGAAGTCGAACAGCGCTTTGCGGCTGGACTTGGCGTGGTCGTAGCGCGGCCCGTCGATGTGCAGCATGGGCATGCCCGCGACGATCCGGTTGGTGAGCCGGACACCGGCGATGTCGACCACGCCCGGCGCCACGATCAGATCGACGCCGAGCGGGTCAAGTTCCCAGGCCATGCGGCGCAATTCGACCGGGCCGAGGTGCTCGGTCGCCGCGACGGCCACCGAGTCGGCGCCACTGCGGCGCACCGCCTCGAGCACCGACCGATCGTCGCCGAGGACCGAGGGCCCGTCGACGGTGGCGAAGCGCGGGTCCCCGGCGCCGGCGGGCACACAGACACCCACGATCCGATAGCCGGAGCCGGGGTCGTCGGTGAAGGCGCCGGCCATCGCCTGCGCGGCCTCGGGCGAACCGACCACGAGCACCGCGGTGTGACAGCGCCCCTGGGCGCGCCAGCGCCGCAACCGCAGCCGCCACACCACCCGGCCCACGATCAGGGCGAACAGCCCGGCCGGTAGCGCGATGGCGAGATAGCCCCGCGCCACCTCCACCCGGAGCAGCAGCGCGAGGATGGCCAGCACCCCGAACAGGCGCATCGTCGCCGAGACCAGCCGCCGGAATTCCTCGCTGCCCGAGCCGATCACCTGCGGCGTGCGGGTCCCGTGCAGCAGGGCCAGCCAGCCCGCGGCCAGCGCCAGCGACACCACCGAGTAGCCGACCTCGTAGGGCAGCGGCCAGGCCAGCGGCGGCGCGGCGGGGCCGTCGAAGCGCAGGATCTGGGCGGCGGCGACGGCCGCGAACACGGCGACGACATCGGTGGCGGCCAGGCGTTGGAGGTAGGCCACCTGCCAATTCTCACGCTGCGTTCGGCGCAGCACTCGGACACCGTTGACCACATCGACATCGCTGCCACCGGCGAGCTCGAAGCTCATGAACCCACACCTCCCCCTCGGGAGACGAATCAATTTTCCGGTCGCCGTCGACCGAAAAAGCGGCCCCTGCTCGGCCGCTCTGCCCGTCGATTCGATACCCGTCCGATGATTGTTACAGAGTCTCGAGTGGACTTCTTCCCGAAGGGTATGCGCCACAGTGCATTCCACAGGGTTGCCGACTATGGCGGCAATCACACGGCTATCACACGAATTATCATGGCTATCGAACATGACGCCAGGACATTTGATTTCCCCGGTGGGACGAGTCACAATTCCCCAGGGTCGCGTTGTTGTCGCCGACAATTTGCCGAAATGCCCGCGAACAGCCCCAACCCCGAAACATACCACGAATCGGTTTCGCTCCCAGCGGTTTCGAATGGCCCCCCGCGCCCCCCGGTTGTAACGTCTGAGCTCGCCGCGCCGACGTCCGGCATGTCCGGCAGCGGCCGCGATGATCGAACAGCTAGAAGGTGGACCCCGCGTGCAGTGTCGTCTCTGCGATTCCGATCGGCTCGTGAGCGTGCTCGATCTGGGCGCGACCCCACCGTGCGAGAGTTTCCTGTCCGAGGCCCAGCTCGACCTGCCGGAAGCGACCTATCCGCTGCACCTGCGGCTGTGCCGGGACTGCCTGCTGTTGCAGATCCCCGCGCTGATCACCCCCGAGGAGACCTTCACCGAGTACGCGTACTTCTCGTCGTACTCGCGCAGCTGGGTCGACCACGCCGAGCGGTTCGTCGCCACCGCGACCGAGCGGCTGGGATTGGGTACCGACTCGTTCGTCGTCGAGGTCGCCAGCAACGACGGGTATCTGTTGCGCCATGCGGTGGCCCGGGACATCCCGTGCCTGGGCATCGAGCCGTCGGTCAATGTCGGCGCGGCGGCCAGGGCGGCGGGTGTCCCCACCGAGACCGCGTTCCTCGACGCGGAGTCGGCCGCGCGGGTGCGGGCCGAGCACGGGCCCGCCGATCTGGTGGTCGCGAACAATGTCTACGCGCACGTCCCCGACCTGCGCGGTTTCACCCACGCGCTGCGTACCCTGCTCGCCGACGACGGCTGGCTCAGCATCGAGGTGCACCACGCGCTCGAGCTGGTGCGGCTCGGCCAGTTCGACACGGTCTATCACGAGCACTTCCAGTACTACACCGTGCATTCGGCCCAGCGCGCGCTGGCGGTCGCCGGGCTGACGGTGGTCGATGTGGAACTGCTGGAGACCCACGGTGGGTCGATCCGGTTGTGGGCCCGCCCCGACCCGGTCGCGGTGCCGACCGCGCGCGTAGCCGAGGTCCTCGAGCTGGAGCGGGCCGCGGACCTGCACGTCCCGGCCGGCTATGCCGAACTCGGCGTCCGGGCCGAGCGGGTCCGGCTCGAGCTGCTGCGCTTCCTGCTCGACTGCCGGGAGCAGGGCAGGCGGGTCGTCGGCTACGGTGCGCCCGGCAAGGGCAACACCCTGCTGAACTACTGCGGCATCCGGCCCGACCTGCTCGAATACACCGTGGACCGCAATCCCTACAAGCACGGGCGATTCACGCCGGGGACCCGGATTCCGATCCATCCCCCCGAGCGCATCGATGCCGACCGGCCCGACGTGGTGCTGGTCCTGCCGTGGAATCTCGAAACCGAGATCACCGCCCAGCTGCGCCATGTCGGCGACTGGGGCGGCGAACTGGTCTATCCGCTGCCGGTGCTGCACCGCGCGGGCACGGAAACGAAGGTGAACCGATGAAGGTCGTGTTGTTCTGCGGCGGATACGGCATGCGCATGCGCGGCGGCTCCGACGACATCGTCCCGAAGCCGATGCAGCTGGTCGGGCCGCGGCCGCTGCTGTGGCATGTGATGCGCTACTACGCGCACTACGGGCACAAGGAGTTCATCCTGTGCCTGGGCTACGGCGCCGAGCACATCAAGAACTTCTTCCTGACCTACCAGGAGTCGGCGTCCAACGACTTCGTCATCCGCAACGGTCAGGTGGAGCTGCTGGGCAGCGATATCGGCGACTGGTCGATCACCTTCGTCGACACCGGGGTGGAGTCCGCGATCGGCGAGCGGCTGCGGCGGGTCCGGCAGTACCTCGACGGCGACGAGTACTTCCTGGCCAACTACGCCGACGTGCTCACCGACGCCCCGCTGGACACCATGATCGAGACCTTCCACGCCTCGGGCGCGGCGGCGTCGATGCTGGTGGTCCCGCCGCAGTCCTCGTTCCACTGTGTCGACATCACTCCGGCCGGTGAGGTCAAGGAGATCATGCCGGTGGCGCGGATGCCGCTGTGGGAGAACGGCGGCTACTTCGTGCTCAGCCAGCAGATCTTCGATCTGCTGCCGCCCGGCGGCGATCTCGTCGCCGACGCGTGCGGCGCGCTGGCCGGGCAGGGCCGCCTGTTCGGCTATCAGCATCTGGGCTTCTGGAAGCCGGCCGACACGTTCAAGGAACGCGCCGAACTCGACGACGCCTACCGCAACGGCTCGCGGCCGTGGATGGTGTGGGAGCAGGGGTGATCGGGCTGTTCCCCCGTCCGCCGCGCCGGATCGCGCTGCTCGGCGCGCACTGTGACGACATCGCGATCGGGCTGGGCGCGACGCTGCTCGCCCTCACCGGCGCCGACCCGGAGCTCGAGGTCAGCGCCCTGGTGCTGTCCGGTGGCGGCACCGCGCGCGAGGACGAGGAACGCGCGGCACTGACCGCGTTCTGCTCCGGCACGAAGCCCGAGCTCGACGTGCTCGACATCCCCGACGGCCGCGCACCGGCGCACTGGGACCGGATCAAGGACGCGCTGGCCCGATTCCGGCGTGCGGGCGAACCCGACGTGGTGTTCGCGCCGCATCGCGGTGACGCCCACCAGGACCACCGGCTGCTGGCCGAGCTGGTGCCCACCGAGTTCCGCGACCACCTGACCCTGGGCTACGAGATCCTCAAGTGGGAGACCGACACCCCGGCACCCACCCTGTACCACCCGCTGACCCGGGAACTCGTGCGGGCGAAGTCGCGGCTGCTACACGAGCACTATCCGTCGCAGACCGGCCGCGACTGGTTCGACGAAGAGGCCTTCCTCGGCCTGGCCCGGATGCGTGGCGTGCAGTGCCACGCGCCCTACGCCGAGGCGTTCGTGCTGGACAAGGCGATCATCAGATGGGAACGGACGTGAACATGCGGGTACTGGTCACCGGGCACCAGGGCTATCTCGGCACCGTGATGGTGCCGGTGCTGCGGGCGGCGGGGCACACCGTCACCGGCTTGGACATCGGCTACTTCGCCGACTGCCTGCTCGGCGACTTCGCCGGTGATCCCGACCAGCTGGCCGTGGATCTGCGCGAAGTCACCGTCGAGCAGCTGCGCGGCTTCGACGCGGTGATCCACTTGGCGGCGCTGTCGAACGATCCGCTGGGCGCGCTGGCCCCGGAGATCACCTACGACATCAACCACCACGCGTCGGTGCGGCTGGCGCGGCTGGCGAAAGAGGCGGGGGTACAGCGGTTCCTGTACGCCTCCACCTGTTCGGTGTACGGCGCGGCCGGTGCCGAGCTGGTCACCGAGGAGGCCCCGCTGCGCCCGATCACCCCGTACGCGCAGAGCAAGGTGCGAGTCGAGGACGACGTCGCCGCCCTCGCCGACGCCGACTTCACGCCCGTCTTCCTGCGCAACGCCACGGCGTTCGGCTTCTCGCCCCGGCTGCGCGCCGACATCGTGCTCAACAACCTGGTCGGCTACGCGGTGCTCACCGGCGAGGTGAAGGTGCTCTCCGACGGGACGCCATGGCGGCCGCTGGTGCACGCCGAGGACATCGCGACCGCGTTCGCGACCTGCCTGACCGCACCGGCGGCCGACATCTCCTGCCGCGCCTTCAATATCGGCACCGAGGTCAACAATCTCACCGTGGCCGAGATCGCGGCCGCCGTTGTCGACACGGTGCCGGGATCGCGACTGCTGATCACCGGCGAGAACGGCGCGGACCCGCGGTCCTATCGGGTCGACTTCTCCGCCGCGCGGTCGGTGCTCGGTTACGAGGCGCGGTGGACGGTGTCGGCCGGGGCCGCGGAGCTCTACCGCGAATACACCGCCCGCGGCCTGACCGCCGACGACTTCTTCCAGCGGTTCACCCGGCTGCCGCACCTGCGCAAGCTGTGCGACACCGGCGAACTCGACGCGCGGTTGCGCCGGATCAGTGCGACGGCCCCAGCGTAGCGCGCAGCCGCGCCCAGCTGCCCGCCCGCGCGTCGCGCGCGGAGACGAGGCCGACGGGCAGCGGCCAGCCGATCGCCAGGTCGGGGTCGTCGTAGGCGACCCCGAGGTCCTCGGCCGGGTCGTGCGGGCGGTCGATGCGGTAGCAGACGTCGGCGACCTCGGTCAGCGCCTGGAAGCCGTGCAGGAAGCCGGGCGGCACGTACAGGTGGTGGAAGTCCGCGTCGTCGAGCCGGAACGCCTGCTGCGCACCGAAAGTGGGCGAGCCCGGCCGGATGTCGACGAGGACGTCGTGCACGGCGCCGTGCGCGCAGCGGACCAGTTTCGCCTCGCCGCGGCCGCCGCGCCCGTGCATGCCGCGGATCACCCCGCGCCGGGACCGCGACTGCGAGTCCTGCACGAAGCTCGCCGCGGCACCGTCGACGCCGAGGTGCGCGTCGAACTCCGCGGCGTCGAAGGTGCGGGTGAACAGTCCGCGCTCGTCCCGGAACGGTTCGGGAACCAGTACCACCACGTCGGCCAGCTCGGTCCGCTCGATACGCACGAGGACATCCTGTCATGACCCGCCGGTGCCGCGGCTGCGGAAGTACCGTCCTCACCACCGTGCTCGACCTGGGCTCGGTGCCCGCCGCCGATCACTTCCCGCCGCACGACACCCCGGTCGATGCCGCCGAGTCGGGGCATCCGTTGCGGATGGATCGCTGCGCGGGATGTGGGCTGGCGCAGCTCGCCGACGACGACACCGTCACCGCGGAACCCCGCGGCATCGAGCCGTTGGCCCTGCGTGAGCAAGCCGCCGAGGCCGTCCGGCTCGTCGACGCGGCGGGACTGCTGCGGGGGACGACGGTGACCGAGTTCGGCAGCCCGCACGGCGGCACCTGGCTGCCGCTGCTCACCGAGCACGGCTTCACCACGACCGACGGGCCCGCCCACGTGGTCCTGGACTGCTTCGGCATCATGCACGAACCCGACCAGCGCGCGGCCTTCGCGGCCCGCGCGGCCGCCACCGCACCCGGCGGCGTCCTGCTGGTGCAGTACCACTCACTGGCCGCGATCCTCGCGCAGGGACAGTGGAATGCGTTGCGGCACGGGCATTTCGCCTACTACTCCCTCGCCACGCTGGACACCCTGCTGCGCACGGCCGGGATGAGTGTGGTCGCCGGATGGCGGTTCGAGCTCTACGGCGGCACCGTGCTGCTGGCCGCCCGCCACGGCGTCCACCCCGCCGATCACACCGTCGCGGCGATCCGCGCCGCCGAGGCCGCCGCCCCGGCCGTTGACACCTTGCAGCGGGTGGTCGATCAGCACGTCGGCGCCCTGCGGGCCTGGCTCGAGCACCGGGCGGCCCGTGGAGACCGGGTGTACGCCTATGGCGCGGCCTCGCGCGCCGTCGCGCTGCTGGCGATGGCGGGCGCGCACCGCGGCCTGCTCGCCGGGGTCGCCGATGCCTCGCCCGCCAAACAGGGCGGCCGGATGCCGGGCACCGATGTCCCGATCGTTTCCCCCGCCGACCTCGTCGCGGCCGACCCGGACGCCGTCCTGCTGACGCTGCCCGACCTGTACGACGAGGTCACCGCGCTGCTGCCCACCCTCGACGGCCGCTGGTTCGTCGACGATCCGGCCGGGCCACGGGCCCGCGCGCTCGATGCCGTGCCCGAATCACTGTGGCGCAGCTGATCTTTCGCTGAACGGCGGATGAGTGGCCCGCGTGGGATACTCGAGGGGCCCAACGTCGCGCCGGGTGCAGTGCCGCACCGGCTGAGCCCGGATCGTGGGGAGGCGACGTCGAACACGCTGTTCGGCGGGCGAAGGTTCAGGGGAACAATTCCGAGGGGCATCATCGTGTTTCGTCCGCGCGCGCTGCGCAGGATCGCGGCGGCCTCGGCCGTCGTCATCGGTCTCACCATGGGCACCGGCTCGGCCGGTGCCGCCGTCGACAGCAGCAACTCCGTCCTCGACGGGCACGACCGCACCGTCGAGGCGGTCCAGTCACACACCCGGATCGACTTCGTCGCACCGCTGGACGGCAATCCGCTGACCCGCGAGTGGTTCCACAGCGGCGAGGCGTCCTACCTGGTCACCGGCCCCGACGCCGCCGACTGGACCGGGCGTCTCACCATCGGTTACCAGGTCGGCTATCCCGCCACCCTCGACGGACGACTGAAGTTCGAGTGGTCGACGCCCAGTCTCGGGGTCGAGGTCGGCGGCAGCGGGCCGACCGTGAAGCTGGACGGCCTGATCCCCCGCGCCGGCGTCGAGCTGGCGGTGGGGTTCGGCCCGGGTATCCGGGAGGTCGAGGTCGCCGGTGGCGACATCGCCGGAACCGAAGGCGTGCTGCGGCTTTCCGGGTTCCACGGCACCGTGACCGGTGTGCTCGGCCAGACCAATGTCCGCCCGTTCGTGAAGATCGTCACCGCCACCGGCGACACCGTCGTCACCTACGGCCGGACCTTTTCGATCTGATCCGAGGTCGCGAGTAGCGCGTCCAGCATGCGGGGCAGCGTCACGGCGAGATCGTGGTCGGCCGCGATCGCGTCGCGGCCGCTGTCGCGCAGCCGGGCGCGCAGCTCCGGGTCCCGGCCGAGCCGCCGCAGTGCGTCGCGCAAGGCGATCGGATCGCCGGGCGCGACGCACAGTGCCGTGTCGTCGGTGACATTGCCGCCGTGATCGGTCGCGACGACCGGCACACCCACGCTCATCGCCTCCAGCACCACCAGCGGGCCCGCCTCGGGCAGCACGCTCGCCGACACCAGCACATCCCAGCCACGGATCGTCGGCAGCGGGTCGACATTGCCGAGGAACCGGACGCGGCCGGCCAGGTCGGCCCGCTGGGCCCGTTCCCGCAGCGCGGCCAGATACGGTTCGTCGCCCGGATGCGCGGAGCCGGCGATCTCGATCCGGATCTCGGGGAGCTCGGCGGCGGCCGCCAGCAGCACGTGCTGGCCCTTCCACTCGGTCACCACGCCCAGGATCCCGGCCACCAGGGGCTCGCGCTCGACAACCGGGGCGGGATCGACCGGCCAGCGCACGCCCTGCCGGGCGACCTCGACCTCGAATCCCCACGCGCGCAACGGCATCGCGGCTCGCTCCGACACCGCGACCGCGCGACCGACCGCGCGGCGCCCCGCCCGCGCGACCGCGAGCTGCCGTCGGCTGACCACCACATCGTGCACCAGCCAGACCGTGGACCGGCGCCGCGGCAGCGCCAGGGCCACCGCGGGCAGGGCCATCGTCGAGTTCACCACCAGCCGGACCTCGCCGGTGCGCGAGACCCGCCGGAGCACGTGGGCGGCCAGCCACCACCGCCACACCAGGACGGCGGCGGCGCGCAGCCGCTGTCCGCCCCGCTGACCGGCCAACCCGAGTTCCGGGATCGCGACATGACCGACCGCGGCGGGCAGCAGATTCCGCAGCGGTCCGTCGGGACAGACCACCCGGACCCGCCTGCCCTGTCGCACCGCCAGCTCGGCCAGGGCCAGCATGATCTTCTCGGCGCCCGAGGCCCGGCTGGAATGCGCGACGAACACCAGTTCCCGAGCGTCGCTAGCGGCCGGCACGGCGGGCCTCCGCGTGGGCGCGCAGCACGGCCAGCGCGGGTTTCTCGGTGTAGTCACGGCGGAGCATGCCGAAGTTGTCCTCGAGATCGTCGCGGTCGTCCCCGGCGTCGACGAGGGAGTAGACGAACACCGGCCCGATATCGTGCATCGTGGCGATCAGACCGAGTCCCTGATCGAGGATCTCGGCCTGCACGGCCTCGCTGACGGCCCGCGCGCCGGTGCCCGTGGGCGCCCCGAATTCGGTCGGCCACAACAGGACCGAGGTGTCGTTGTTCGCGTCCATGATGCGCCGGATGGCCATCAGATTGCCGAACGCGTTGTACCAGGCCGGCGACGCGGGCAGCTCCGGATAGGAGTAGGGGTGCACCGCGATCCCGTCGAAGTCGGCCGCGGCCCCGAGTTCGTAGAGCAGCTCCACGAACGAGGTCGGCGCGATGTCCTGGCCGTTGTTCGTCGCCGGTGCCAGGCCGCCGACGAGGACCTGGCCGTGCGGCTGCCGCGCCCGGACCGACAGCGCGGCCTGGCGCAGCAGATGCGCGTAGACCCCGATGTCCGGCCGCGGCGCGAAGAAGGCGGTGACATTGGGTTCGTTCCAGATCTCCCAGTGCGAGATCTGGTCGCGGTACCGATCGACCGCGTCGCCGACGAACCGGCCGAACAGCACCGGCTGCGGCACCGCCTTGCTGGTCTCGACACCCTCGTGCAGCCCGGCCCAGGCGGGCGCGTAGGTCAGGATGGCCAGCACGGACAGGTCGTGGGCCCGCGCCGCGCCGACCGCGCGGTCGGTCGCCGACCAGTCCTGGCGGCCGCGCTGCGGTTCGATCACCGACCAGTCGAGGTCGATCCGGACCCAGGTGGCACCGCTGGCGGCGACGACGGCCATCTGCCGGTCCAGTTCCGCCGCATCGGATTCCAGCCAGGCGTGGCCACCGGACACACCGAGACCGGTGGCGGGGGCGGCGGTGTCAGTGGTGATCGGCACGGTCGTCGCGCATCCCAGCATCGTCACCGTGACGACTGCTGCGGTGAGCATCCCCCGGGCGATTCGCCACAGTGTCATCAGGTTTCGGCCCCCGCAAGGTTCGTATCGTCAATCCGTCGGTCCGTCGCACGATGCAGCCGGCGAGGAACAGGTATATCAGGCAGGCCGTGATCGCGGTGACGATCCACGGAGGTGCCCAGTGCCGGTCGATCGCGGTCGCCGCGGCGATCACCGCGGCGGCCACCCCGGCGACGGCGGTCACCGTGGCCAGCGGCACCAGCCGGCGCACCCGGACCGCGGCGGCCAATGCGACCCAGACCGCGACGAGCAGCACCAGCTGCGCCACCAGTCCGGCGAGGGCCGCGCCGGTATAGGACCAGCGCGAGATCAGCGGCCAGGCCAGCGCGAGGTCGACCAGCAGGGCGACCGCGGCGATCCAGGGGATGACGACATTGCGGCCGACGGCCATCAGCGCCACCAGGCCCAGGTGCGCCAGCGCCCCCAGCAGGCCGCCGAGGATCTGGATCCGGGCGGCGTCCGCCGCCGCGTCCAGATCCGCGCCGAACAGCAACCGGATCCCGTCGGCGGCGACCGGCCAGAAGGCCACCAGCGCGGCCAGCCCGAGCGCGGTCAGCGCGGTGGTCGCCTGGCGGAAGTAGCGGCGGAAACGCGCCGGATCGTCCGGCCACAGGGCGATCAGCAGCGTGGTCAGCGGGGCGACCACCGCGAGTGCCGCGGTGTCGAGCAGATCGGCGAACTTCATACCGACGGCGAAGAGCCCGACGGACTCGTAGCTGTCGAAGTGCCCGAGCAGCAGCAGCCCGACCTTCTGCAACACGATGATCAGGGCGAGACCGATGCTCAGCGGCAGCGCTTCCCGCAGCATGCCGCCCCACCAGCGCAATTCGATGCGTCGCGCGGGGATCGGCCCGCCCAGCCCGCGCCCGATCCCGACGATCTTCACCACGAGCGCGACGATCTCGTACACGACGGCGGGCACCACGACCAGGAGCAGGGTCGGCGACCACAGCACCGCCAGGACCGTCAGCGCCAGCTGCACGGTGCGGGCCAGCGCTTCGGCGGCGGCGACCAGGGTCAGCCGCATCGTCGACTGGAACAGCACGGTCAGCGCATGACTCGGCGTGGCCACGACCACCACCAACCCCGCGACCGCGGTGGCCGTGACGACCTCCGGCGGACACCGCAGCACCAGCACGTACCCGAGCGCCAGGCCGTAACCGACGAGCCCGAGCACCGTCCGCAACACGATGAACGAGCTGGCGATCTCGGCGGCCTCGGCGGGTTCCCCGTGGACCAGCTTCCCGATGACCGCGCGCCCGACACCGAGATCGGTGACGATCGCGAGCATGCCGAGCAGCCCGAACACGAAGGAGAAGTAACCCCATTCGACCGCGGGCAGCATGCGCGCGATCAGCGTGGTGCCCAGCAATCCCAGCACCGCGGCGAAGATCCGGCTGGCCAGCATCGCCGCGGTGTTGCTCGCCGCGGCCCGGCCGGATCGAGCACGGCCACCGTGCGCGGGATCGTCGCGGGAGACGGCCGCGGTGGCTTCGTCGGTCACGACAGCAGCCCGGCCGCGCGGTAGGCGGCGACGGTCGCCGCCGCCGTCCGCTGCCAGCTCAGCTCGGCCGCCGCGGCGCGGCCGCGCTCGCGCAGGTCCTGGTTGGCGGCCGCGTCGTGCACCAGCGGACGCAGGGCCTTCGCCCAGTCCTCGGCGGTCGTGCGCGCCACGAGCACCGCGCCGTCCCCGCAGACCTGGGGCAGCGCGCCGACCGCGCTCGCGACCACCGCGCCACCGCAGGCCATGGCCTCGACCGGCGGCAGCCCGAATCCCTCGTACTGCGAGCAGTACGCGACCACCGTCGCGGCGGCGTACAGCGCGGGCAGGTCCGCGGTGTCGACGTAGCCGAGTCCGAGCGCCGTGCTCGGCGCGTGCGGGCCGTCGGACCCGGCACCGGCCAGCACCAGCGGGATGTCGAGCAGACCGGCCGCCTCGGCCAGCATCGCGACCTGCTTGCGCGGTTCGACGGTGCCGACCTGCAGCACGAATCGCGGCGGCAGGTCGTATCGCGCGCGCACCCGCGCCACCTCGTGGTCCGCGGGTACCCGCGCCCACCCGGCGGGCGCGAGCGGAACGACGACCGCGTCGCGGCCGAACCGGTCCGCGATCCGCTCGGCGGTGAACTCCGAGACCGCGACGAGCAGATCGGCACGGGCCAGCGACATCCGGACCAGCAGCTGTTCGCCCCGCGCCCGGTAGCGGCTGAACGCCCACGGCACGTCGAACACCGACAGGTCGTGCACGGTGCTGACGGTGGCGCGCGGCCCGGTGACCGGAACGTCGACGTCGAGCCCGTGGAAGACGTCGACGCCGCGCAGCGGGGCGATGCCGTGCCAGGCCCGCCGCGCTCCGGCCGCGACCGGACGCGGCACCGGGGTGATGCCCGGGGGCAGGGTCGCCGCGGCATCGGCCTGGACCACGGCCGACAGGTCCGTTCCCGCCAGCAGCGCGGGCATCCGCGCCAGCAGCTCACGCTGATACGTCGACACCCCCGCCCCGTGCGGGCGGCAGGCGAGCGCACCGAAACGCAGTGCGCCACCTGAATTCTCACGTGCCTCGATATTCATGTCACCTGCTCGGGGACGGAGCTGCGCTCGACGGTCGGGGACCGCTGGGTGATCGCACAGCCGACGACGGCGGCCAGCAACCAGAAGTAGAAATCACTCGGGAAGATCTCGAAGTAGCTCGAGGCGACCGCGGCCACCGCACTGGCCAGCACGGCGGCCGCGACCCCGAGGGCCAGGGCCGCGTCGTTCCCGCGCAGGGCGCGGGCCGCGCGAATCGACATCAGGTAGATCACCACCATGATCGCCGCGAACAACCACACCCCGATCGGCCCGAGTTCGATCAGCAGCTTCACGTAGTAGTTGTCGGGCTGATACGGACGTCCGTAGATCTGCACCTCGCCCGTGGCGTACGGCAGCTTCTCCGCCATCGGGCCGAGTTCCTCGACCAGCTGACGCGCCTTCGCGGCCCCGGTGGAGCCGAGTCCGTCCCCGAACGGATGACTGCCCATCGACCGGAGCACGGTGTTCCACCCGGTCCCCCGGTCGGCCAGGCTCGACGAGGAGAACAGCGAACTGCGGGCCTGCGCGGACACCGCGACACTGCCGAGCACGACCAGCACGACGCCGCCGATGATCACCGATTTCAGCTGCCGCCGATACCGCACCACCGCGAGCACCAACGCCCCCACCAGCAGACCGGCCAGCGCGGCCCGCACCACGCTCGCCGCGATCCCCGCGACCAGGATCGGCGTCGCCAGCAGGAAGATCCGGTTGCGCGGGCGCCGGGGCGCGGCGAGTGCGACCGATCCGCCGACGAGCAGGACCGTCACCAGGTAGAAGCCGAACGGGAACGGCTGATTGAAGGTGCTGAACGAGCGCAGGATGCCCCCGGAGAACCGGATGGTCTCGTTGTACTCGTACCCCATCTGCGCCAGACCGGCCGCGCCGATCGCCTGCTGGGCCAGCCCGAACACCGCGATCGCGACGGACTCCACCATCATGATGGTCACCAGCAGATCGCGGTCGCGCGCGCTGAACGGCCGCAGGTACAGGATCAGCGGGACCACGACGAAGTAGAAGAACGTGATCTTGATCGCGAACAGGCCGAGCGAGCCCGCCGTCACGAACGCCGACACGACCCCGAACAGGACCAGGGCCGCGCCGAGCGACCACCACGGAATCACCGGGCGCGGTTCGGGTTCGCGCTGCGGGACGAAGACGGCCACCCCGAGGGTGAGCAGCAGCAGCGCCTCCTTCCACCCGTTGACCTGCATCCACCCGGGCGCGATCAGGAGCAGACCGTTGAACGGCACCAGCGCGGCGACCAGCAACAGCCCGCGCTGCGGCCGATGCCGGATCCAGCGCAGGAACACCCAGGCGACCGGGACGGCGAGCAGGTACAGCAGCGGGCCCACGCGCTCAGTCCTGCCCGATCGCGCGTTTGACCCGCGCGCACAGCCGGACCAGCGCCTGCCGCACCACCTTGCCGTCACCGACGAGCAGATCGACGGCACGGATCTGATCGCGATGCCTGCGGCGGTAGTGGTGGTTGAACCGGAGCACGTCGGACAGTTTGCTCAGGGTCGACGTGGTGGACGAATGGTTGAACGCCGAGGCGCGGTTGACCGCCAGCACCCGGCTGTCGCCGTAGAACCCGCCGCGCTCGACCAGTTGCGCGACGAGGTCGATGTCCATCGCGTAGAGGAAGTCGGTGCGGAATCCGCTGGTCGTGGCGAGATCGCTGCGGCGGAACATGAACGCGGCCGTCGGGCACAGCTCGTCGGGGAGCTTGCGGACGAAGGCCCGCAGGGTGGTCCGCGAGGAGCAGCGGCCGAGCAGGCCCGTCAGCCCGCGCGACCGGGCCAGCAGCGTCCCCGCGTCGTCGATGACGTCGAACCTGGCCCCGGTGACGGCGATCGCCGGATCGCGCAACGCATCGACCTGCGCCGACAGGCAATTCGGGGTGATCAGGTCGTCGGCGCAGACGAGCTTGACCAGCTCGCCGGAGGCCAACCCGATCGTCCGGTCCCAGTTCTCGGCCATCGGCAGGACGGCGTCGTTGGTGTACAGCCGAATCCGGTCGTCGTCGAACGACCGCACCAGGTCGCCCGTGCCGTCGGCGCTCGCGTTGTCGACCACGACGATCTCGAAGTCCGCGAAGTCCTGCTCCAGGATCGACCCGATGGTCTCGACGATCGTGCGCGCCGCGTTGAATGCCGGGACACACACCGACACCCGAACCCCCACCACTGTTCGATCCTCCATGATTTCCGTCACTCACCGATCCGTCGTGCCCGCTGGGGGCCGGCACGAACCGGCTCAGCGTACCGATCTCCCCGTGCCCGCGCTCATCTGGCGATTTCCACCACACCGAGCCGCTGAACGGTTGCCGGACACGCCGCACCACGTGCGTATCGAACGCGACGGCGTCGACGTTTCCGATCCGGCGACACGTTTGCCGAGCCCGCCCGGGGGGTAACCGTCTCGCGGCGGCGTCTCGCCGCGCTCGCGACACCTCGGAACCCCAGCTAACATCGCCACCACTACCGGCGGAATGTGGGGGAAGTGTGAGCGAGACGGGGACGGCGGCGACGGGTGAGTCCCGCTCGGCGAGTGCGTCGATGTCCGGCGTCGACCTCGCCGGGCATGCCCGCCAGCTGGTCCGGGTGCTGCCGATCGCCTTGGTGATCGCGGTGCTGGTCGGCGCCGGCGTCTGGCTGGTGCGCGATCGCAGCGACCGGACCTACGAGGCGAGCCTGACCGCGCAGATCTCCCAGCAGTCGATCGGCGCGGTGTTCAACGAACTCACCCAGCCCTACATCGTGCTGGTGACCGAGAGCCGGGTGCTCTCGGACGTGGTGAAGAACGGGCTCGCCCCCTCCGAAGACGACCTGCGGCCCCGGGTCTCGGCCATGACCGGGCCCGCCCCGTCGCTGCTGATCATCAAGGCGCAGGCGGGCACGCCCGAGCAGGCCGCCAAACTCGTCCTCGCGGTGCAGCAGTCGCTGGACCGGGTCGGTTCCCAGATGCGCACCGAGGCGATCGCCCGCTCGGCGGCCGACCTGGAGGATCACCGCCGGGCCGTCGAGGACACCTTCTCCAAGCGGCTCGTCGACGATCCGCTGCGCCCGGAGCTGAGCTTCGACGCCAGGGACGTCGCCCGCGAGATCGAGTTCCGCCAGGTGCTCGGCATGGCCCGGCTGACCGTGATCAGCAACCCGCGCACGGAACTGGTCGCCCCGCACCCGGTGCAGGAGGGCCTGTTCGCCGCGCTGGCGACGTTGATCATCGCCGCCGAGGGCCTGGTCCTCGCGCGGGGTGTGCTCGAACGGCGCACCGGCCGCAAGCGCCCCACCGCCGAGCCGGAACCCGCCGCCGCGACCGCCGATGCGCCCGCGCCGGCGAGTACCGCCGCGGCCGTGTCCGTCCGTGCCGATGCGGTCACCTCGGCGACGGCACCCGGCGCGTACGACCCCGAGACCACGGTCCTGCCCCGGCAGTGGCCGCCGCGGGCCGCGCCGGTGAAGACCGCGAGCAAGAACGCGACGCCCAGCTCGTAGGCAGGCAACCGCTCGGTCCGGTCGCCGAGGAACCGCACGAGCCGAGAGGAATGCTGATGCGCAGCTTCGAACACAGCACGGCCGTCCAGGCCCGGCTGCACGAGCTGGTTCCCGGCGGCGCGCACACCTACGCGCGCGGCAGCGACCAGTACCCCGAGGGCATGGCACCGGTGCTGGTGCGCGGCAAGGGAGCTCGGGTCTGGGATGTCGACGGCAACGAGTTCGTGGAGTACGGCATGGGCCTGCGCTCGGTCACGCTGGGCCACGGCTACGAGCCGGTGTGCGCGGCCGCCGCACTCGCCGCCGCCGACGGCCTGAGCTTCTCCCGGCCGACCGAGCTGGAACTGCTCGCCGCCGAGGACTTCCTGTCGCTCGTGCCCGGCGCCGACATGGTCAAGTTCGCCAAGAACGGCTCCGACGCCACCACCGCCGCGGTCCGCCTCGCCAGGGCGGTGACCGGCCGGACCCGGATCGCCGTCTGCGATCAGCCGTTCTTCTCCGTCGACGACTGGTTCATCGGCACCACCGACATGGCGGGTGGCATCCCCGTCGTCGACACGGTGAAGTTCCCCTACAACGACCTCGACGCGCTGGCGGCCACCCTCGCCGCGAGCGACGTGGCCGCGGTGTTCCTCGAGGCCGCGACCGCGCTGGCCGAGCCGCTGCCCGGCTACCTGGAAGGCGTTCGCGCACTGTGTGATCGGTACGGCACGCTGCTGGTGTTCGACGAGATGATCACCGGGTTCCGCTGGGCGGCGGGTGGCGCGCAGGCCGTCTACGGCGTCACGCCGGACCTGTCGTGCTGGGGCAAGGCGATGGGCAACGGGTTCCCGATCTCCGCGCTCGCGGGCAAACGCGAGTACATGGAGCGCGGCGGCCTGCGCACCGACCAGGACCGGGTGTTCCTGCTCTCGACCACACACGGCCCGGAGACCTCGGCGCTGGCCGCGTTCCGCGCGGTCGTGCACGCCTACCGCACCGAGGACCCGATCGCCCGGATGGAGCGGGCCGGTCGCGATCTGGCCGACGGCGTGAACGCGGCCGCCGCCGCGCTCGGCCTCGCCGACCACGTCCAGGTCCTGGGTCGCCCGTCCTGCCTGATCTTCCGCACCCTCGACGCGGAAGGTGTTCCGTCCCAAGCCTTTCGGACCCTGTTCCTCCAGGAACTCCTCCAGCGCGGCGTGCTCGGCCAGTCCTTCGTCGTCTCCGCCGCCCACGACGCCGACACGGTGCGCGCCACCGTCTCCGCCTGCGCCGAGGCGGCCGTGATCTATCGCCGCGCGATCGAGCACGGCACCGTCGACGGCCTGCTGCGCGGCAGGCCCGTCGCCCCCGCCCTGCGCCGCACCGCGGCTCCCCGACAGATCGAAACGAGCACCTCCCGATGACCCGTGTCGCCCTCGTGCACGAACGTTTCACCGAGTTCGGCGGATCCGAGGCGGTGGTCGGCGAATTCGTCGAAACCTGGCCCGGCGCCCAGGTTTTCGCACCGATCGTCGCACCGGGTGGCGTCCGCGCACCGGTCGGCGCGGTCCACGACAGCTGGCTCAGCCGGGCCCACTCCCTGACCGGCGGCAGGCACGCTCCCCTGCTGCCGCTGGTGCCGCGGGTGCTGCGCCGCCTGCCGCTGCGCGACCACGACGTGGTGGTGATCAGCCATCACGCCTTCGCCACCCAGGCCGCCCTGGCCACCGACGCACCCGTGATCGCCTACGTGCACAGCCCGGCCCGCTGGGCCTGGGATCGCGAATTCCGCGCCCAGGAGGCGGGCGGGCGCGCCGGACAGCTCGCCCTCGCCGCCCTGGGCACCCTGGCCCGGCGCGGGGAACTGCGCGCCGCGCCCCGGCTCACCCACGTCGTCGCCAATTCGCACGCGGTCGCGCAGCGGGTCACCGACTGGTGGGGCCTGCCCGCCTCGGTGGTCAACCCGCCGGTCCAGGTCGCGCGGTTCACGCCCGACCCGGCCGTCGTCCGCGAGGACTTCTACCTGTGCGCGGGCCGCCTGGTGCCCTACAAGCGCGCCGACCTGGCCATTCGCGCCGCGCAGCAGGCCGGGGTGCGCCTGGTCGTGCTCGGCGATGGCCGCTTCCGCGCCCAGCTCGAGGCGATCGCGGGTCCGGAGACGACCTTCCTCGGCGCCACCTCCGCCGAGCAGTTGCAGGACATGTACCGGCGCTGCCGGGCGTTGCTCATGCCGGGCATCGAGGACTTCGGCATCGTCCCCGTCGAGGCGATGGCGTGCGGGGCGCCCGTGCTCGCCGTCGGGTCGGGCGGCGCGCTCGACACGGTGCGCCCCGGGGTCAGCGGCGAGTACGTGCCCGCCGGCGCCGACGACGAGGTCGTCGCGGCGCTGGCCGAGCTGATGGGCGAGTTCGATTCGGCCGCCTACGATCCGGCGAAGATCCGCGATCACGCGCTCACCTTCGCCCCCGAGGTGTTCCGCGCGCGGATGCGCGGCGTCGTCGACGACGTCCTCGCCGGACGGTAGCGACAAGTTGTCCGAAACTTTCAGTTACTGAAATCAGCTGTCACACACACCGTTTGACCTGCGACGATCGGTGACAATTCCCACACGGCGACCGGGCGCCACGAGCTTGCCCGGCTAGGTTACCGACGAGTACGGTTAGGGCCTGCCGGGACGACGATGTGCCCGGTTTCTCTCCAGCCATCTGCTGCTGGATATCCGCACATTTGATGCCCGCATCCACCGCCGCATGCCGGATCACTGTTGCACGACACCGTGTTTCGAGAATTTCAGGAGGGGCGATGGTTTCCTACATCGTGACGGGCGGTACCGGGTTTCTCGGTCGGCGAGTGGTGCGGGGGCTGCTCGCCGCCGATCCCACGGCGATCGTGCACGTGCTGGTGCGTGCCGAGTCGCTGGCCAAGTTCACCGCGCTGACCGCGCAGCATCCCGACGGTGACCGGGTGTTCGCGCTGGTCGGCGACCTGACCGCCGAGGGCCTCGGCCTGGGCGACGAGCCGCCGCGCGCCGACCACGTGCTGCATCTGGGCGCGGTCTACGACATGACCGCCGACGAGGAGACCGCGCACGCGGCCAATGTCGCGGGCACCCGCTCGGTGATCGAGCTGGCGCGCCGGCTCGACGCCGTGCTGCACCACGTGTCCTCGGTGGCCGTGGCGGGCGATCACCGCGGCAAGTTCTTCGAGGAGGACTTCGATCTCGGCCAGAACCTGACCTCGCCGTACCACCGCACCAAGTTCGCGGCCGAGAAGCTGGTCCGCGAGGCCACCGATCTGCGCTGGCGGGTGTACCGCCCGGCCATCGTGGTCGGCGATTCGCGCACCGGCGAGATGGACAAGATCGACGGCCCCTACTACTTCTTCGCCGCGATCGACGCGCTGTCCGCGCTGCCCGCCGATCTGCCGCTGCCGCTGCCCGACCTGGGCGCGACCAACGTGGTTCCGGTCGACTACGTCGCCGAGGCGATGGTCCGGCTGGCGCGCAAGGACGGCCTCGACGGCCGCACGTTCCACCTGGTCAACCCGGACCCGCAGCCCTTCGGCGAGATCTACCGCGCCCTGGCCGGCGCCGCGGGCGGCCCGGTGGGAATCGGCACCGTCCCGGGCAGTGCCCGCGCGCTGGCCGGTCTCGGTCATGTGCCCGGCGCCCATGCCGTGCGCGACTTCCTGTTCGAGCAGGCGGGCATTCCCGCCGAGGTCGCCCCGCACGTCGGGTTCACCGCCGAGTTCGTCGCCGAGTCGACCCGGGCCCAGCTGCCCGGGCTGACGGTGCCCGCCTTCGACACCTACGCCCAGCGGCTGTGGGACTACTGGCGGGCCAACCTCGACCCGCAGCGCGGGCGGGTCCCGGCCGACGCCGACCGGCTCGCGGGCCGGATCGTGCTGATCACCGGCGCGTCCTCGGGCATCGGCCTGGCCACCGCGCACGCGGTCGCCCAGCGCGGCGCCACCGTGCTCATGGTGGCGCGCGGCGTCGAAGACCTCACCGCCGCAGCGGAATCCGTGCGGGCCGACGGCGGCACCGCGTTCGCCTACCCGTGCGACATCACCGACGCCGCGGCCGTCGACAGCCTGGTGCGGCAGTTGCTGAGCGAGCACGGCCATGTGGACTACCTGATCAACAACGCGGGCCGGTCGATCCGTCGCTCGGTGGCCAACTCGGTGGACCGCATGCACGATTTCGAGCGGACCATGGCGGTGAACTACTTCGGCGCCGTGCGGCTGATCCTGGCGCTGCTGCCGTCGATGCGGGAGCGGCACTTCGGCCACATCGTCAATATCTCCTCGATCGCGGTGCAGACCAAGGTTCCGCGCTTCGCCGCCTATGCCGCCAGCAAGTCGGCGCTGGACAACTTCAGCGATATCGCCGCCGTCGAGAACCGCGGCGACGGTGTCACTTTCACGTCCATCCGGATGCCGCTGGTGCGGACCCCGATGATCGCCCCCACCGATCTCTACCGGGCCCTGCCGCTGCCCGATCCCGAGCGGGCCGCCCGGATCGTGGTGCGCGCCATGCTGGAACGGCCCGACCGGATCGACACCCCGGTCGGCACCTTCTCGCAGGCCGTGGAGATGTTCCTGCCCTCGCTCAAACGGACCATCATGCACACCGGTTTCCGCCTGTTCGGCGAATCCACTGCCGCCCAGGGCAAGCCGGTGCTGGCCGAGCCCGCGCCCGAGCCCGCCGAACCGGCCGAGCCCAGCCGCAACGCGCTCACCGTCCTGGCTCCGGTGCTCACCCCGCTGATGGTGATGCCGAGCCCGGCCGCCCGGGTGAGCCGGATGCTGCCCGGCGTGCACTGGTAGTCACCATGTGACGACACCGGGCCGCTGCCGAGATCACCTCGGGAGCGGCCCGGTTCGGGTGGCAGCCGGTAGGCCGATCAGTGCGCGGCGACCGGCTCCGCCGACTGCCACGGCTCCCCCGCCGCGATCAGCGGACGGATCGCCCGCAGCTCGCGCGGCCTGCGCAGCGCGACGGCGCCCACCGGCCGTCGATCGCGCAGGGCCACGGCGAGGAAGTCCTTGCCGTCGAGGTCGCCGTCGACGATCAGCTCGTCGTGCGGGTGCAACCACCCGGCGAACTGCATCGAGACCCCGTGCTGATCGGTCCAGCCCCACGGGACCTCCGCGGGCGTGGCCGGATGGCCGAGGATCGACAGCGCGGCGGCCGCACCGGCGGTCATCGCGGAGTTCCAGTGCTGGCCGCGTTCGAATTCGCCACGCAGCGGATGGAATCCGGTGGTGGCGTCGCCCGCGGCGAACACCCCCGCCGCCGAGGTGCGGTAGTGCTGGTCGATGACGATGCCGTCGTTGACGGCGATCCCGGCGGCCTCGGCCAGCGACGTCTCCGGGACCGAGCCGACGGCGACGAGCGCGGCGGCGGCCGACCAGGTGCGCCCGTCGGCGGCGGTGGCGGTGACGCCGTCACCGGCGTCGACCAGCTGGGTGGTGAGCACGTCGTTCGCCACCACGACTCCGTGTTCCTCGTGGATCCGCCGCATCAGGTCCGACACCACCGCCGGGACCACCCGATCCATCAGCGCGGGACCGGCATTGAGCAGGGTCACCCGGGCGCCCAGGCCCCGGACGGTGGCGGCGACCTCGCAGCCGATCAGCCCACCACCGATGATCAGCAGCGAGCCGCCCGCGGTGATCGCCGCCTGGAGCGCGGCGATGTCGGCACGGGTGCGCAGCGTGTGCACCCGGGTCGACGCGGTGTCGATCGACCGCGCGCGGGCGCCGGTGGCCAGCAGCAGGCTGTCGTAGCCGAGCACCTCGCCGGTGCCAAGGCGCACGGTCGCCCGGTCGGTGTCGACGGACTCCACGCCGAACGCGGGACGCAGATCGATCCGGTTGTCGACCCAGAACTTCACCGGCTTGAGCACCGTGCGATCGAACGAACCGGTACCCGCCAGCAGTTCCTTCGATACCGCGGGCCTGCGATAGGGCAGGTCGGGCTCGTCGCCGACCAGGACGATCTCCCCCGCGTAGCCCTCGCGCCGCAGCGTCTGGGCCGCGGTGGCACCGGCGACGCCGGTGCCGACGATGACGATCCGGCCGCTCATCCGCGACTCACCTCGAGCATCTCGAAGTCGGCCTTGGCGGCGCCGCAGTCCGGGCACGACCAATCATCGGGGATGTCGTCCCAGCGGGTACCCGGCTCGATGCCGTCCTCGGGCCAGCCCAGCGCCTCGTCGTATTCGAAACCGCATTGCACGCAACGGAACAGCTTGTAGTCGCTCATCGCGACACCTCCTCGCTCGGGGCGAAGTCGAGCTTCTCGCGGACCCCGCAGTCCGGGCAGCACCAGTCGTCGGGGATGGCCGACCAGGCAGTGCCCGCCGGGAAACCCTCGCGGGGCGCACCGGCGCTCTCGTCGTAGCGGTAGTCGCAGACCGGACAGGTGTAGGCAGCCATCAGCGCGCTCCGTACTTCGCCAGGACCTTGTCCCGCTTGGCGGGCTGGATGTTCACCCGGGTGATGTCACCGTCGTAGTGCGCGAGCACGCGCGGGTCCATCACCTTGCGCCACAGCGGCGTCAGGTAGGCCAGGCCGATCAGGCTGGCGTAGCCGCTGGGCAGTTCGGGAGCGCCGTCCATGTGCCGCAGCGTCTGGTAGCGCCGGGTCGGGTTGGCGTGGTGATCGCTGTGCCGCTGCAGGTGGTACAGGAAGATGTTGGTGACGATGTGGTCGGAGTTCCAGCTGTGCTCGGGGGTGCAGCGCTCGTAGCGGCCCGAGGCGGTCTTCTGCCGGAGCAGGCCGTAGTGCTCGAGGTAGTTCACCGTCTCCAGCAGCGAGAAGCCGTACACGGCCTGGATCAGCAGGAACGGCAGGATCACCGGGCCGAACACCGCGACCAGCGCCACCCACAGCACCACCGTCATCAGCCAGGCGTTGAGCACGTCGTTGTGGATGCTGAACGGGCTCTTGCCGAGTCGTTCGAGGCGGGTGCGCTCGAGCTCCCAGGCCGAGACCAGGCTGCCCCACACGCTGCGCGGCAGGAAGGTCCAGAACGACTCGCCGAAGCGGGCGCTGGCCGGGTCCTCCGGGGTGGACACCCGCACGTGGTGACCGCGATTGTGCTCGATGTAGAAGTGGCCGTACCCGGTCTGCGCGAGGGTGATCTTCGACAGCCAGCGCTCCAGCTCGTCCTTCTTGTGCCCGAGCTCGTGCGCGGTGTTGATGCCGATGCCACCCATCGCGCCGATGGTGAAGGCGAGGCCGATCTTGGACACCAGGCCCAGACCTCCCTCGACGCCGAGCCAGGCCAGGTTCTGCGCCGACCACAGGTAGCAGGCGAACACCAGGCTGACCAGCTGCAGCGGGATGTAGGCGTAGGTGCAGTACCGGTAGTACTTGTCGTTCTCCAGCCGCTCCATCATCTCCTCCGGCGGGTTCTTCCCGTCGGGGCCGAAGAAGCGATCCAGGATCGGCAGCAGCACGTAGACCAGCAGCGGCCCGAGCCACCACCAGACCGGCGCGACCGCGGTCCAGCCCAGCTGGTTGAACGTCCACACGAAGGCGACGGCCAGCAGTGTCGCGCTGGGCGCGATCAGGCCGAACAGCCAGAGGTACCGCTTGGGGTCACGCCAGTGCAGGACCGCCGTCGGCCCTTCGTGGTCGTCGATACGAGATGTCGTCATTGTCATTCTCCTGATCGCCGAGACACAGGCTCGGTTGTTGCCGTCTTCGTTTACAACATAGCGCAATGTGTTCTCAGTGAATACACTGTTGGAGTGTTTGTCAATGAACGAGCAGATTCGATAGCACATGTACGATGATCGAGTGGCCGAATCGCCGAACTTCCACGCCGAGATGCGTCTGCTGTTGCGTGACCGCATGCTCGATGCCGCCCGCACGATGGTCGTCACCGAAGGGTGGGGCGCGGTCAACATGTCGCGCGTGGCCAAGGAGGTCGGCATCAGCAGGCCGGTCCTGTACAAGGAGATCGGCACCAAGCAGGCGCTGGCCGACGCGCTGATCGAGCGCGAACTGGGCGTCTATCTGGCCGGCATCGCCGAGACACTGGCCGACCATCCGACCGACCCCATCGCGGGCATGACCGCCGCCGCGGACTACGCGCTGCGCAACGCCGGGGACAACACCCTGATCAAGGCCGTGCTCGCGGCGCGGACCGACGGTGACACCGCCCTGCTGCCCGCGCTGATGAGCGACCCGGAGCCGGTCCTCGGCCGCGCGGTCGCCACGCTCACCGGGACCGTGCGCCAGTCCTACCGGCTCGACGAACTCTCCGACGACGAGCTGACCTCGTTCGTCGAGATCATGGTCCGGCTGACGCTGAGTCATCTGTTCCAGCCGACCGGCAGCGTCGACCGCGCGGTGGCGCAGATCGGCGCTGTCCTGGCCGGGGTACTGCCCGTCGCCTGACGACGACGGGCAGCGGGCCTCACAGCCGCGCGTTCACCTGACCGGTGGCGTTCGCGAAGGCCCAGCTGTAGGCGCCGTGCGCCGTGGGGAACACCCCGCCCGCGCACACGGGATCGCCCGCGGTGCAATAGTTCGCGGTGCGATCGGCGTACAACGGCGCGACAGTGCCGCCGACGAGCCGCAGCGGGTCACCGAACAGCAGCACCGCCACCACCCGCGAGGACACCTCCGCGGGCAGCACCCACATCCCGGGCAGGATCATCATCGCCGGCGAACCGAGCACACCGTGCGCGACCGCCGCGCCCTGCGAGTAACCGACGAGCACGAACCGCTGATCGGGGCAGGCCGCGGCCTGGGCGAGCACATGCGTCGTCATCGCCCGGGTGCCGTCGCTGACCGAGGAGGGCACCAGCAGATCCGCGGGGTATTCGACCCGGTGGGCGGTGGTGTCGACCGGTAGCTGCGCACTCAGCACCGCGTAGAGCGGATCGCCGACCACGGCGCCGAGATAGCCGGGTTCCTGTGTGCCACGGGCGACTACGACATCGAGCGTGGCGCAACTCTGCGCGAACGCCGTCAGTCCCGGTGACATCGCTGTCCCGATCCCCGCGGCCAGTAGCAACACCGACAGCACTCGGGCTGTCCGTCGTGCGACGTTACGAATTACCTTCCGATTGGTCATGGCACCCACCCACTCACGCCGTTGTGAGAAATAGAGATGAGCGATCACCGTCCACCACAACGGTATTCGGTGCGCTCAGGGGTGGGATACCCGCTGACCTGCATCGACTCGATCCGAAGTCGGCATCTCTTGCGCCACGGTCGGGTCTCGGATCATCCTGCGGCACAAGGCCGCAGGCGAATCAGTGCTTCTTCGGCTTTTTCTTCTTCTTGGGCTTGTCGTGGTCGGGCTCCCATTCGTAGCCGGGGACGCCGCGCTCGCAGTAGGAGTTCTCGACGAGGACATCGCCCTGGTCACGCTCGCACCACCGCTCCGACCGCGAGCAGGAGGTGGCGCCGAGACCGGCGAGCACCGTGAACACCAGCAGCGCGGCACCGGTACGGGTTCGGACTTTCATGGATTCCCAGACCTCTCTCGAACGAAACGCCGCTGGTCAGGGCATTTTCCAAGACTTGCCCCCGGCCACCGACGCACCAATGCTACGTTCCGTGGATGTCGAGCACAGTGTCAGAGCCCACCGACGACTTCACCCCCGACGCGATCGTCGTCGGCGCAGGCCTCGCCGGCCTGGTCGCCACGCACGAGCTGGTCCTGGCAGGCCGCAAGGTCCTGGTCGTCGAGCAGGAGAACCGCGCCAACCTCGGTGGCCAGGCGTTCTGGTCGCTGGGCGGGTTGTTCTTCGTCGACAGCCCCGAGCAGCGCAGGCTCGGTATCAAGGATTCCTATGAACTGGCGCTGCAGGATTGGCTCGGCTCGGCCGGTTTCGACCGCGAGGACGAGGACCGGATGGCGCGGCAGTGGGCGCAGGCCTACGTCCGGTTCGCCACCGACGAGAAGCGGGATTACCTGCACGCCTTGGGCCTTCGGGTCACCCCGCTGGTCGGCTGGGCCGAGCGGGGCGGCGGGCTGGCCGACGGGCACGGCAACTCGGTCCCCCGGTTCCATCTCACCTGGGGCACCGGCCCCGAGGTGCTGCGGGTCTTCCTCGAGCCCGTGCTCGCCGGCGAGGCCCGCGGCCTGGTGCGCTTCGCGTTCCGGCACCGGGTCGACGAGCTGATCGTCGCCGACGGCGCCGTCACCGGGATCACGGGCAGCGTGCTGGCCCCGAGCGACACCGAGCGCGGAGTGGCCTCGAACCGGGACACGGTGGGCGAGTTCACCTTCCACGCGCCGGCGGTGCTGGTGAGTTCGGGCGGCATCGGGCACGCGCACGAGCTGATCCGCCGCAACTGGCCCACCGATCGGCTCGGCCCGTGCCCGGAGACGCTGATCTCCGGGGTGCCGGCCTATGTCGACGGCCGGATGCTCGGCATCTCCGAGCAGGCGGGCGCCGCGCTGGTGAACCGGGATCGGATGTGGCACTACACCGAGGGCATCAACAACTGGGACCCGGTCTGGCCCGATCACGCGATCCGGATCATTCCCGGCCCGTCGTCGATGTGGTTCGACGCCGACGGAATCCGCATGCCCGCACCGTGTTTCCCCGGTTTCGACACCAACGAGACCATGCGCCGGATCCTGGCGACCGGCCACGACTACTCCTGGTTCGTGCTCGATCAGACGATCATCGAGAAGGAGTTCGCGCTCTCGGGCTCGGAGCAGAATCCCGACATCACCGGCAAGGACCTCAAGCTCACCCTGCGCAGCCGGGTCGCCAAGGGCGCGCCGGGACCGGTGGAGGCGTTCAAGCAGCACGGCGTGGACTTCGTGGTCGCGAACTCGCTGACCGAGCTCGTCGACGGGATGAACGCGATCGCCCGCGGACCGAAGCTGGACGCGGCCGTGCTGGAGCGCCAGATCGTCGCCAGGGACCGCGAGGTCACCAATCCGTACACCAAGGACGCGCAGGTGTCCGCGATCAACAACGCGCGCAAGTACTTCGGCGACAAGGCGGGGCGCGTGGTCAAGCCGCACCGGATTCTCGATCCGGCGCACGGCCCGCTCATCGCGGTGCGGCTCAACATCCTGACCCGCAAGACGCTGGGCGGCTTGCAGACCGATCTGGATTCCCGGGTGCTGCGTCCGGACGGCGAGGTGTTTCCCGGGCTGTTCGCCGCCGGTGAGGTCGCCGGTTTCGGCGGTGGCGGCGTGCACGGCTACAACGCGCTCGAGGGGACGTTCCTCGGCGGGTGCATCTTCTCCGGCCGCGCGGCGGGCCGCGCGATGGCGCGGGGCTGAGATTCGGTCAGAGGGGGCGGCCGTGCCGGGGACCCAGGGCACGCGCCGCTTCCTTGGCCACCTCGGCCAGCGCGCGGGCGAGCCGCGCGGTGTCGAGGGCGCTGCGGTCGCCCTGCACCGTGCCCGACAACGAGATCGCGGCCAGCGCGACACCGCGGCCGCGGATCGGCACCGCGACGCAGCCGACGCCGGGCAGCGATTCCTCGGAGTCGACGGCCACGCCCTGCCGATTGCGGATCCGGGCCAGTTCCCGGTGCAGTTCCGCGCGATCGATGATGGTCCTGGCGGTGCGCGGCGTGGTGACCCCGCGCAGCGAGGCCTCCGCGATGCCCGGTTCGAGCGTGGCCAGCAGCGCCTTGCCGACCGCCGTACAGTGCGCGGGCAACCGCCCGCCGACGCGGGTGGGGATGGCGACCTGGCTGCGACCGCCTGCCCGGTCCAGGAACAGCACCTCGCGCCCGTCGAGCACGGCGAGATGCCCGATCAGGCCGGTGCGCTGGCTCAGGTCGTAGAGCAGCGGGCCGACGACCTCGCGCAGCTCGTTGTGCTCGGCGGCCAGCCCACCCAGTTCCAGCACGCGCAGCCCGAGGCGGTAGCCGCCGGGAGTGTGCGCGAGCCAGCGCAGCCGGATCATCTGGTCGAGGATGCGGTGCACCGTGGAGCGCGGTAGTCCGGTGCGCTCGGCGAGGCCGAGCAGCGTGAGCGTGGGGGTGGTCGCGTCGAACGCGTCGAGGATCAGCGTCATCCGCTCGATCATCGACGTCGGCGGCGCACCGGCGGCCCGGCCCGATCCGGTCCACAGGTCCTCCGGCGCCGGCTCGGTCACGATCTCGACCGTCATTGATCCAACCTCCACAGTGTGTAGCGGATACAGACTAGAGCCGTCCGTGTCGCTTACGCACCATTTCGCTGTACCGAGCGGTTCATCGGGGTCTCGGCCCGCGGTCAGCCGGAGTGGAGCGAGCGGGTGGCGGCCAGGGTCGCGGCGATCTCGGCGACCGCGCGGGCGGCCGCGGACTCCGGGGCCGTGTGGGTGAACGGGGCGCCGTCGTCACCCGCCGCGCACACGCCGGGATCGAACGGGATCCGGCCGAGCACGGGACAGTAGGTGTCGAGGAGCCCGCTCAGCGCCCGGCTGACGGCGGTGGCCCCGCCCGCGCCGAACAGGGTGTGCCTGGTGCCGTCGGGGGTGTCGTACCAGGACATGTTCTCGATGATGCCCGCGACCCGCTGCCCGGTCTTGGCGGCGACGGCCCCCGCCCGCTCGGCGATCCGGGCCGCCGTGCGCTGGGGCGTGGTGACGACCAGGAGTTGCGCGGCGGGCAGCAGCTGGGCGAGGGAGATGGCGATGTCACCGGTGCCGGGCGGCATATCGATCAGCAGGACGTCGAGCTCGCCCCAGTCGACGTCGTGCACCAACTGCCGCAGCGCGTGATGCAGCATCGGGCCCCGCCACACGATCGGCGCGTTGTCCTCGGCGAACATCCCGACCGAGAGCACCCGGATACCGAAGACGGTGGGTGGCACCATCCTTCGCTCCACCAGCGTCGGTCCGGTGGTGATGCCGAGCATGGCGGGGATGGAGTGCCCGTGCACATCCGCGTCCATGAGGCCGACGCGCAGGCCGCGCCGGGCGAGGGCGACCGCCAGATTCACGGTGACACTGGACTTTCCGACGCCGCCCTTCCCGGAGACGACGCAGTACACCGTCGTCGGGGAGTCCGGGGCGGTGAGGGCGGTGGTGCCCGGTCCCGCGGTCGGAGAATGGAGCAAGCGCATGGGTGTGCCCTTCATCGGCCGAGGCTGGCGCGCAGCATCTCCGCGCGTTCGACGACTTTGACCCGCTCCCGGCCCTCGGGCACACCCAGCGCGCGTTCGTGCGCGTCGAGGCGGTACCAGCCGGTCCAGGTGGTGAACGGAATGCCCGCGCCGGTGAGGAATTCGAGAACGGCGCCGGGATCGGGACGGGCGGGTCGAGCCAGGCCGGGCCGGTCGTCGAGCAGGCAGGCGACGGTCTCGTTGGCATCGCCCTTGGTGTGGCCGATGAGGCCGACCGGGCCGCGCTTGATCCAGCCGGTCACGTACACACCGGGCAGCGGTCCCCCGTCGGCGAGCACCCGGCCCGCCGTGTGGGGGACGGTGCCGGTGTCCTCGTCGAACGGGATGTCGGCCACCTCGCCGGAGCGGTAGCCGACGGCGCGGTAGATGGCCTGCACGTCCCACTGCTTGAACTCGCCGGTGCCCTTGACGTTGCCGGTGCCGTCGAGCTGGGTGCGCTCGGTCTTGAGACCGACGACCTTGCCGTCCTCACCGATGACCTCGGCCGGGGACTCGAAGAAGTGCAGGAACAGCTTGTGCGGGCGGTTGCCCTGATCGCGGATCGCCCACTGCTCGAGCGTGTTGGCGACCATGTCGACCTGCTTGGAATTACGGCGCGCGGCCTCGGAGCCCTCGTCGTAGTCGATGTCCTCCGGGTCGACGATGACCTCGATCGTCGGCGAGTGGTCGAGCTCGCGCAGCTCGAGCGGGGTGAACTTGGCCTGGGCGGGACCACGACGGCCGAAGACGTGGACCTCGACGGCCTTGTTGGCCTTCAAACCCTTGTACACGTTCGGCGGGATCTCCGTCGGCAGCAGCTCGTCACCGGTCTTGGCCAGCACACGAGCCACGTCGAGGGCGACGTTGCCGACACCGAGCACGGCGACCTTCTCCGCCTCCAGCGGCCACGAACGCGGCACGTCGGGGTGCCCGTCGTACCAGGACACGAAGTCCGCGGCACCGTAGGAGCCGTCGAGGTCGATACCGGGGATCGGCAGGGCACGGTCGGCGTTGGCGCCGGTGGAGAAGATGACCGCGTCGTAGAACTGGCGCAGGTCGTCGAGGGTGATGTCGGTGCCGTAGTCGATGTTGCCGAGCAGGCGCACCTGGTCCTTGTCGAGGACCTTGTGCAGGGCGGTGATGATGCCCTTGATGCGCGGGTGGTCGGGCGCGACGCCGTAGCGGATCAGGCCGAAGGGCGCGGGCATGCGCTCGTAGAGGTCGATGCTGACATCGGCATCGGACTTCATCAATGCGTCGGCGGCGTAGATACCGGCCGGTCCCGCCCCGATGATCGCCACGCGCAGTGGATGACGCGCGGCCGTCACTTCCGGTACTCCGCGACGAAGGGCGTGTCCACGCCGAGATCACCCACCGCGGCGGCGCTGCCCGGCGATCCGAGCGCGGCGTCGCGTCCGGGTAGCGGCAGGTCGAAGAAGGCGGCATTCGCCGCGACGAAGCCCTCCTGTCCCGCCGGGACGTCCTCGGCGAGCGAGATCGCCTCGACCGGGCAGACCGGCTCGCACGCACCGCAGTCCACGCACTCGGTGGGATGGATGTAGGCCATCCGGTCACCGGTGTAGATGCAGTCGACCGGGCATTCCTCCACGCAGGCGCGGTCGAGCACGTCCACGCAGGCGGCTCCGACGACGAAGCTCATGGCTGTAGTTCCTTCTCGTTCGGCTCGCCGAGCGCGGCGAGGATCTCATAACGCAGACGGGCGAATTCGGGCTCGAATCGGGCGCCCGGCGCGCGGGGCGCGTCGATCTCGATCACCCGCTGGATGCGGGCCGGGCGCGGGGTGAGCAGCACGATGCGGTCGGCCAGCAGCAGCGCCTCGTCGACGTCGTGGGTGACGAACAGGACCGTGGTCCGCCGTTGCTGCCACACCGAGATGAGCAGGCGCTGCATGTCGGCGCGAGTCTGCGCGTCCAGCGCGCCGAACGGTTCGTCCATCAGCAGCACCCGCGGTCGCGCCGCCAGCGTCCGCGCCAATTGCACCCGCTGGCGCATCCCGCCCGACAGCGCGCCGGGCAGATGATCACCGAAGTCGGTGAGCCCCACCAGGTTCAGCAGTTCCTGCGCTTCGCCGCGGCGGTCCCGGCGCGCGACGCCGCGCAGCTTCAGCGCGAATTCGACATTGCGCCGGGCGGTGCGCCACGGCAGCAGCGCGTCCTCCTGGAACACCATCGAGCAGTGCTGTGCCGCGGGCCCGCCGTCGACCGAGACCGTGCCGCCGACCGGTGGCAGCAGACCGGCCAGCGCGCGCAGCACCGTGGATTTGCCGCAGCCCGAGGGACCGAGCAGGACGACGATCTGTCCGGCCTCGATGTCGAGATCCACTTCGGCCGCGAGGCTCGCACCGTAGGCGATGCGCAGACCGGCCAGCCGCACCGCGGCGCCGGCGCTCATCGCTGTGCCCTCGGCAGCCACCGGTTCACCCGGCGCCCCGCCAGTTCCACCAGCCAGGCGGTGAACCAGCCGAGCAGCCCGATGGTGAGCATGCCGACGATCACGCCGGGATAGTCCAGCAGGCCGTAGGACTGCCAGGTGAAATAGCCGATCCCGAACTGCCCCGAGATCATCTCGGCGCTGATCACGCAGATCCAGGCCACGCCCATCGCGACGGACAGGCCGGAGAAGATGCCGGGTAGCGCGCCGGGCAGCGCGATCTGGAAGAGGATGTCGCGCCGGCGCGCGCCGAGGGTGTGCGCCGCCTCCTCCCACACCCGGGGCAGCGCGTGCATGGCGTGGATGGTGCTCACCGCCACCGGGAAGAAGGCGGCGAAGAAGGTGATGAACACGATGCCCTGCTCGCCGGTCGGGAACAGCAGGATCGCCAGCGGCACCAGCGCGATCGCGGGGATCGGGCGGAAGACCTCGAGCACCGGCCGGATCAGGGCGCTGACGACGGCCGAGCGACCGACCGCCATCCCGATCAGGACACCGGACACCGTCGCCAGGCCGAAGCCGACCAGGATGCGCCGGGTGCTGGAGACGATGTCGCGGTAGTAGCTCGCCGCGCCCAGCTGGGTGCGGAACGACTCGAAGACCGCGGCGGGCGTGGGGATCTTGTCGAAGCGCAGCCACAGCACCACCTGATAGGTGGTGAGCAGATGCCACGCGAGCAGCAGCGCCAGCAATGGGACGGCGGTCAGGACGGTCCTGCGCGCCCGGCGCGGAACCGTGAAGCGGGTGGGTGACTCCGCGCGGGGCGCGGCCGGATCGGGTGCCGCGACCGGAGCGGCGAGGGGTTCTGCGGAAACGGTCATGGTGAGCCTCCTGGTCTCACGTGACGGAACTAGCGGGACTTCAGTGCTGCCTGGTAATCGATGACCGTGGCGCCCGGATGCGCGGCGGCGTACTGCTGCGCGTCGGCGCGAATCGCGAACGGCAGCAACCGATCGTCGGGTCCGGCGCCGGGATCGCTGACCCAGGTCGCGGTCGCGGCGAACAGCCTGGTCCCGGTGCCGTGGTCGGGAACGTAGGCGGCGCGTACGGTGCCGCCCGTGGTCGCGATCTGTCGCAGCAGGCAGGTCGGGGTCCGGGCGACCGACGTCGTCGACGGATCGGCGAACCAGGCTTCCGAGGCGGTCGCGAGTCCGTCGACCGCTCCCCCGCACACGCTGTCGGTGCCGGTCAGTGGCGACGGCGCGGCCACCGAGTCCCGTGCGGTCTCGTAACCGGCGCCGTAGACCGCCCGCACGTACCGGTCGTCGACGAACTCGCCGAGGTTCAGGTCGGACAGCGCGCCCAGGCTCTTCAGGAACGGCAGCAGGGTGCCGAGCGCGTCGACCTGCCGTGGCTTGATCGTCGGATCGAAACTCACCAGGCCGTTCGGACCGTTGTAGAGGTAGACGACTTCGGCGGGCAGACCGGTGATCTCGGCGACCCGCTGCGCGGCCTCGAGCGGCTGCTGGTTGAGGTAGTCGGTGGTCTTGCGCTGGGCGGTGAGGAACGCGCTGACGACGTCGGGGTACTGGGTCCCGAACCGCTCGTTGGCCACGACCGCGTGGAAGGTCGGGATGCCCGCGCTGCCGCCGTCGTAGAGCAGCCGGGCCTTGCCGTCGTGCACGAGTTTCTGTGGCCACGGCACGAATTGGGCCAGCGCGGCGACCTGATCTCCCTGTAGCGCCGAGGCGCCGACGGCGGGGTCCTGGCCGAGCAGTTTCACGTCGTCGAGGGTCATCCCCGCCGCCGACAGCCCGGTCGCCAGCATGCCGTGCGCGGCCGAACCGACACTGGTCGACACGATCTGCCCGCGCAGATCGGCCAGGGTGGCCGCGGGCGAATCGAGCGGGACGACGATCTGATTCAGCGAACCGCGCAGGTTGTAGCCGGTGACCGCGATCAGCTCCGACTTCACATCCGCGTGATCACGGGTCTTGGAGCCGTTCACCAGGATCGGCGCGTCGCCCATCGAGCCGATGTCGACCTGTCCGGCCAGCATCTGCGCGGTCAGCGGCGGACCCGCGGCGAAGTCCTTCCACTCCACCCGGTAGGTCAGGCCGGTGGTCTTGCCCAGTGCCGCGAGTTCGGCCTCGAAGGTGCCGCGGTCGCGGAGCAGGGTGCCCGCGGTGACGGTGTTGATGGTCTTGGACTGGTAGCCGATGTTGACGGTGACGGTCTTGCCGTCGTCACCGGCGCCGCAGCCGGTGGCCAGGGTGGCGACCGCGGCGGCGCCGAGCAGCAGCGCGGTCAGGCGTAAGCAGGCAGAGCTCATGGGGTCGATCCGTTCTTCTTCTAGCGCAACAGGAACGGGATGTTGACGGTGACGGCGCCGACCGGGCAGCGCGCGGCGCACGGCCCGCAGTACCAGCACTCGTCGACGTGCATGTAGGCCTTGCCCGATTCCGGGTGGATGGCGAGGGAATCGAGCGGGCACATGTCGACGCACAGCGTGCAGCCGTCGATACAGGTGGCCTCGTCGACCGAGACGGGGACATCGAGACGGGCATTGACCAGGGCCATCAGAGTTCCTTTCCAGAGTTGGCGATACCGATGCGGGCGAAGGCGCGGACGTCGGCGTCCGGGTCGTCGAGTGCCCGCTGCAACGCCGTGGTGATGTCACGGCGTTCGGCGATCCGTTCGGCCAGTGCGCGCACCGCCGCCTTACGGACATCGAGGTTGGGGTCGGAGACGGCCGACAGCAGTGGCGCCGCCGCGAGTTCGGGGTCGGCCGCGGCCAGGGCGACCGCCGCGCCCTGCCGAACCTGCCAGGCCGGATCCGTCATCGCCGCGGTGGCGACGGCGGCGGCCTGGTCGTCGCACCCGGTGCCGGCCAGGCTCGCCAGCGCGGCGGCCCGGACCAGTGGTTCCGGGTCGCCGGCCAGGGTCAGCAGGGTGACGGCACCGCGCGGGTCACCGACGGCGGCAAGCCCTTTCGCGACACCGATCCGGACGTTCTGGTCCTCGTCGGCCGCCGCGGTGGCGAGTTCGTCGATGGCGTCGACCGAGGTGAGTCCGCCGACGACGGTGCGCCGCACCGTCGCGTTGGGGTCGGCCAGCCACCCGAGCAGGTCCCCGGCGCTCGCCCTGCGGTGCCGCCACAGCGCCTCGATCGCGGCCGAGCGCACCGCCGGTTCCGGCGCGGCGACGCAGTCCCGCAGGGCCGCATCGAATTCCGGTCCGGGGACCAGCACCTCGAGCAGTTCGGTGAGCAGCCCGATCGCGGTGTGCCGGACATCGACGTCGGCATCGGCAAGGGCGCCGGCGATGATCGGCGCCGCCGCGGCCCAGTCCTCGGTGGTCTCGCTGAGCACCGACAGGGCGGTGCGCCGGACCTCGGGATCGGGGTCGGCGAGGTACGGGGTGAGGTCGTCGAGTTCCGGGCACTCGTCGGCCAGGTCGAGCAGGGTCAGCAGGCGCGCGCTCATCGGGCACCCCACGCGCCGACGAGGTCGGGCGCGGCGACATCGGCGACGCCGTCGGGCCGGACGAAACCGGGGACCGGCACGATGTACGGGGCGACCGGGCGGGTGCGGAACTCCATCGACCCGCTCGCGCCGCGATAGAGATTGAGGTGGCAGAACCATTCCGCGTCGTCGCGGGCGGGCCAGTCGGCGCGCTGGTGGTAGAGCCCCCACCGGCTTTCGGTCCGGCGCAGGGAGGCCCGGGCCGCCATCTCGGCGCAGTCGCGGATGAAGCTCACCTCGGCACAGCGCATCAGTTCGTGCGGCGTCTGCCCGCCCATGGCGGCGATCTCGGCGTTCATCCGCTCGAAGGCGGCGACACCGAGCGCGAGGTAGGACTGCGCTTTCGGCGGTTGCAGGTAGTCGTTGACGAAGCGGCGCAGCTTGTATTCCACCTGCGGCTGCGGCGGGCCGTCGGGATTGCCCAGCGGGCGGTAGATGAGGTCGTGGGCGGCCTCGATCTGGTCGGCGGGCAGTTCCGGATGCGTCGCGCCGCGGGCGAAGGCGCTCGCGTGCTCGCCGGCGATGTCGCCGTAGACGAAGGCGCCGATCATGTAGTTGTGCGGCACCAGCGCCATGTCACCGGCGGCGTACAGGCCGGGGACGGTCGTCGCGGCGTGCTCGTCGACCCAGACTCCCGACGCCGAATGCCCACTGCACAAACCGATCTCGGAGATGTGCATCTCGATGTCGCCGGTGCGGTAGTCGGTGCCGCGGCCCTCGTGGAAGGTGCCGCGGGTGGGCCGCTCGGTGGTGTGCAGGATGCCTTCGATCTCGCGGATCGTGGCGTCGGGCAGATGGCTCAGCTTGAGGTAGATGGGCCCGCGCGCGCTGTCGAGTTCGCGTTTGACCTCGGCCATCATCTGCCCGGACCAGTAGTCGCAGTCGACGAACCGATTGCCCTCGGAGTTGACCTGGTAGCCGCCGAACGGGTTCGCGACGTAGGCGCACGCGGGTCCGTTGTAGTCCTTGATGAGTGGGTTGATCTGGAAGCATTCGATGCCCGACAGTTCGGCGCCCGCGTGGTAGGCCATCGCGTAGCCGTCCCCGGCGTTGGTGGGGTTCTCGTAGGTGCCGTAGAGGTAGCCCGAGGCGGGCAGCCCGAGGCGGCCGCACGCGCCCGCGGCGAGGATCACCGCGCCCGCCGAGATGGTGACGAATTCCCCGGTGCGCGTGTCGAATCCGACCGCGCCGACCGCGCGCCCGTCGACGGTGAGCACTCGTACCGGCATCACCCGGTTGGAGATCGTCACCTTGGCGCGCACATCGCGGGCCCGCAGGGTGCGGTAGAGCACCTTCTTCACGTCCCGGCCCTCGGGCATCGGCAACACGTACGAGCCGGATCGGTGCACCTTGCGCACCGCGTATTCGCCGTGTTCGTCCTTCTCGAACTTGACGCCGTACCCCTCGAGGCGCTGCACCATCTCGAAACCGCGCGTGGCCGTCTCGTAGACGGTGCGCTGGTTGACGATGCCGTCGTTGGCGACGGTGATGTCGGCGACGTAGTCCTCCGGGCTGGCCTTGCCGGGCACCACGGCGTTGTTCACGCCGTCCATGCCCATGGCGAGCGCGCCGGAGTGCCGCACGTGCGCCTTCTCCAGCAGCAGCACGTTCGCGCCGTGCCGGGCCGCGGTGAGCGCGGCCATCGTTCCCGCGGTGCCGCCGCCGACGATCAGAACGTCGCAGACGAGCTCGCGCCGGTCGGTGAGCGATGGGATCTGCATGAGGATCAACCCCTTTCGTGGGAATCGCGGGTGACGGTGCGTCGCGGGGTCACCGGGACGCGGTCCAGCCGCCCGGACAGGGAGAACCGGTCACCGCGATAGCGGATGTATTCGAGATCGACGGGCCTGCCGGAATCGGTGGAGGTGAGCCGCTCCAGGAACAGCAGCGGGGAGCCCGCCCGGACTTCCAGCAGCCCGGCGACGGTCGGATCGGCGGCGACCGCCTCGATCGCGACCGCGGCCGAGCCCAGCGGCAGCCCGAGTCCGGCTTCGAGCAGGCCGAACACGTCACAGCCGGTGAGGTCCTTGTCGAGCAGTGGGATGCCGACGTCGGCGGTCAGATAGCTGGCGTCCAGCGACAGCGGGGCGCCGTCGAGGTAGCGCACCCGTTCCAGCGCGACGACCGGGTCGCCCGCCTCCAGTTCGAGCCGTTCGGCGACCAGCGGCGTGGCGGGCACGACTTCGGCGAGCAGGACCCGGTTCACCACCCGGTCGCTGCGGGTCTCGAAGGTCTCGGCCAGGCCGCGCAGGCGGTCCAGGCCCTGCACCGCCTTCTCGGCGACGACGAACGTGCCCGCGCCCGGCACCCGGTCGATCAGGCCTTCGTCGCGGAGCAGGGTGAGCGCGTCGCGGACGATATTGCGGCTGGTGGCGAAGTCGGCGGCGAGCTGGGCCTCGGCGGGCAGCGGCCGGGTGCCGTAGACGCCGCTGCGGATGCGGGCGCGCAGGACGTCACGGATGCGACGGGCCGGTGCGCTGCGGCGGCCCGCGCCCGGATCGGGGGGCCGGGGCCGGGCCGAGGAAAAGGGAGTGGCTGTCATGCGGCACATGCTCCGAACGCCGCGTTACGGCGGACGTTTCGGGCAATTACCGGATAGTTACGCCAGTTAGCGCTGCGGCTCCACGCCCTCTACCTGCGGCGATGCACCCTGGATCGGGAGTCCCACCACCGGCGAGCGGGCGATCTCGAGTTGCGCGGCCCGGTCGACGAGCAGTTCGCCGGGCCCCGAGGGCGGGGTGGTGCGGCGCCAGATGGCCCGGAATTTGCGGGTCAGCCGGGCGGCGTCGGCACACGGCACCGCCACCAGCGCGCCGGTCGCCAGATCGGGCGCGGCGATCAGGCGGCTCAGGACGGCGGGGGCCATGCCGGTGCGGGCCGCCGCAACGATGGCCGCGGCCGAGCCGAGTTCGGCGGCCGGTCCCGCGGGGGTCGCGGCGGTGCTGAGCAGGTCCCAGACGGTGTCGCGGGTGCCCGAGCCGGGTTCGCGCCACAGCAGGGCGGTGCCGGCGAGTTCGGCGAGCGCGACCGGGGTGGTCCGGCGCGCCCAGGGGTGGTCGGGCGCGACCACGACGACCAGGTCGTCGGTGCCGAGCACGCGGCTGCCGAGCCCGGCGGGCGGATGCGGGCCCTCGACGAAGCCCAGATCGGCGACGCCGTCGCGCACGAGCGCGGCGACCTGGGTCGAGTTCTCCACCTCCAGCGAGATCAGCACCTCGGGATGGTCGGTGCGCAGCGCGGCCAGCCAGTGCGGAATACGGTGGTCGGCAATCGTTTTCGAGGCCGCGATGCGCAGCCGTGGCGCGGCTGCGGCGCGCAGCCGGTCGACATCGTCGACGAGATCGCGCACCGCGGCGAGCACGATCCGCGCGTGCTCGACCACGGCGTGGCCCGCGTCGGTCAGCGCGGAGCCGGTGGGCCCGCGGTCGAGCAGCTTGACCCGCATCCGCCGTTCCAGGGCGCGGATCCGCATGCTGGCGGCGGGCTGGCTGATGCCGTGGCGGCGGGCGGCCGCGCCCAGACTGCCCAGCTCGGCCACCGACACGAGGAGGTCGAGGACCTCCAGGTCGGGGGTTCCGGGTGGCAGGGTCATGCGCCGATTATGGGCGACGCGCGCAGGCGCGCCGCATCAGGCACTCTCGTCGTCGTGTTCGGCCCGGTATCGGCCGCGCAGATTCCGGATCACCCCGTAGAGCGCGACCACCGGTTTCAGCGGCATCCATTCACCGAAGCGGTACTCCCCGCTCCGCACCAGCCGCACGGCCAGTTCCGGGCTCTGCTCCCAGAGATAGTCGCGCCCGGTCGCGGCGTGCGTGGGCAGGGAGACGATCTTGATCCGGTCGGCGTCCTTCAGGAACGGAATCGCGAAAGCGATGTTCTCCCAGGTGGATCGGCTCGACTCCTCGAGCACGAGGTCGCCGTGATAGCCCCGCTCCCCCGTGGCGTAGTCGGCCATCAGCGCCGCCTCGGAGACCGGTCCGGCACACGCGCCGCCACACAGGACCAGCCGGGATTCGGTGGCCGACGGGTCGATCGAGCGCAGGCCCGCGCGCACCCGCCACCGGTTCATCGCGTTGGCCCGCGGACCCGCGTCCCGATAGCCGAGCACCACGACCGCCTCGGCCCCTGGGCCCGCCGAGCCGACGCGCCGGCGGGAGGCGCGCCAGTTCGCCCACTCGCCCCACAGCATCACTGCGATTGCGGCGGTCAGCGCGAGCCGGGTTCGTGTCCGCACTCTTCCAGGAAACCACACCTGCCCATAAGTCAGTCTTATGGGCACCCAGGAAACCGGCCTCTACCTGGAAGTCTGCGGCGCGGCGAAGGTGAAGGAGTGAACCGAGTACGCACCTTCGCTCCCGGCCTGGCCCTCGCCGCGCTCCTGGCCACCGTGGCCATGCCGATCGGCAAGGCTCTGCCGATGATCGGCGCGCCCGTGCTGGCGCTGGCCGCGGGCGCCGTCGCCGGAATGGTGCTGCGTCGCCGGGACGCGACGGGTGCGACGTTCGGTCCGGGCCTCGACGTCGCCCGGCAGCGGCTGCTCGGCGCGGCGATCGTGCTGCTCGGGCTCGGCCTGCCGCTGGGCTCGGTGATGAGCGTGGGCAAGGAGACCGCCGTCGTCCTGCTCGGCACGCTGCTCGTCGGCGCGGTGGCGGCGTTCTTCGTCGGCCGGATGCTGGCGGTCGACCGGGAGTCGGCGACATTGGTGGCGGTGGGCACCACGATCTGCGGCGCGTCCGCGATCGCCGCCGCCACCGCGGTCCTGCGGCCGGACAAGCAGCGCGTCGCCTACGCGCTCGGCACCATCTTCGTCTTCAATGTCGCCGCGGTCCTGGTGTATCCGCCGCTCGGCCGTGCGCTCGGACTCTCGCAGGAGGCGTTCGGGCTGTGGGTGGGCACCGCGATCAACGACACCTCCTCGGTGCTGGCCGCCGGTGTCATCTTCGGCGCCGGTGCCGCGCATTTCGCGGTGATCGTGAAGCTGGTGCGCAGCCTGGCGATCGTCCCGCTGTGTATCGGCCTGCATGTCGGCCGCCGTCGCCTCGCCGCGGAGACCGGTGTCCCCGCGGGCTCGCTGCGTCAGGCGTTCCCGCTGTTCGTCGTGTTGTTCCTGGCCGCCTCGATCATCGCCGGGCTGGGCATCCTGCCCGGCGCGGTCACCGCCCCGCTGGCCACCACCAGCGGCTGGCTCATCGCCGCGGTCCTGGCCGCGATCGGCACCTCGTTGAGTGTCGAGCGACTGCGCAGCGCGGGGGTGCGGCCACTGGTCCTCGGCGGCGCGCTCGGCCTGATCCTCGGCATCGCCAGCCTCGGCCTGATGTACCTCACCGGCTGGTGCTGACCGGTCTCTCGTGGGACGGCCCCGGGGCCGCCCACGAGACCGTCGGCTAGATCGTCGCGTTCACCGCGTTCAGCACCGCCGCCAGAGACGCCGTGAGCACCGAGGTGCCGCGCCCGAAGGCCCAGGCGGTGCGCCCGGCCCGGTACTCCAGGTAGCTGACGGCGGCGCCGTCGTCCACGGAATGCTGGGTCAGGCCCAGGATCTCGATCGGATGGCCGACGGCGGCGAGTGCCGCGACGACCGCGTCGACCGGTCCGATGCCGTCCCACACCGAGCGCACCTCGCGACCGTCAACGGCGAGGACGATCTCGGTGGTCGCGTCGGTGATCTGCCACCGCGCCAGTACGATCCGCGGATCGGTGACCGTGTAGGCCTGCTCGAACAACGTGAACAGGTCCTTCGCGGTGACCTCGGCGCCGGTCCCGTCGGTGTACCGCTGCACCCGCCGGGCCAGGTCGATCTGCAGACGACGGGGCAGGTCCAAGCCGTACCCGGTCTGCAGCAGGTAGGCGATGCCGCCCTTGCCGGACTGCGAGTTCACCCGGATCACCGCGTCGTAGGAGCGACCGATGTCGGCGGGGTCGATCGGCAGATACGGTACCTGCCACGGTGATTCGCGCTCGGCGAGCCCGGCCGACGCCGCCGCCGCGCGATGATGCGCCAGCCCCTTGCGGATCGCGTCCTGATGAGTGCCCGAGAAGGCGGTGTGCACGAGATCGCCGACATAGGGATGCCGTTCGTGCACGGGCAGCCGGGTGCAGTACTCGACCGTGCGACGGATCTCGTCGATGTCGGAGAAGTCGATCATCGGGTCGACGCCCTGGGCGTGCAGGTTGAGCGCCAGCGTCGCGATGTCGACATTGCCGGTCCGCTCACCGTTGCCGAAGACACAGCCCTCCACCCGCTGCGCGCCGGCCAGCAACGCCAGTTCGGCGCAGGCGATGCCGGTGCCCCGGTCGTTGTGCGGGTGTACCGACAGGATCACCCCGGCGCGCCGGGCCAGGTTCCGGTGCATGTACTCGATCTGGTCGGCGTAGACGTTCGGCGTCGCGACCTCCACCGTCGCGGGCAGATTCAGCGTCACCGGCCGCTGCGGGCAGGCCTGCCACAGCTCGCTCACCGCGTCGCAGATCTCCAGCGCGAAGTCCGGTTCGGTCAGGGTGAACACTTCCGGCGAGAACTGGAAGCGCACGTTCGGCAGATCACCCGCCGTGGCGAGCACATCGCGGGCCCCGGCCAGGATCAGCGCCCGCACCTGCTCGCGAGACTTGCCGAGCACCACCTCCCGCCAGACCGGCGCGGTGGCCGTGTACAGGTGGATCACCACCTCGTTGGCGAGGCCGCGTACCGACTCGACGGTCCGCTCGATCAGATCGCGCCGGGCCGGGGTGAACACGACGACCGTCACGTCCGGTGGCGCGATCGGAGTGCGCGCCAGCAGGCGGACGAAATCGAAGTCGGTCTGCGAGGCGGACGGATACCCGACCTCGATCTCCTTGTACCCCATGGCGATCAGCAGTTCGAAGAACCGGCGTTTGCGGTCGGGGTCCATCGGTTCGGCCAGCGCCTGATTGCCGTCGCGCAGGTCGACGGGCACCCACAGCGGGGCGGTGGTGATCCGGGCATTCGGCCACTCCCGGTGTCCGGCCAGTACTTCCACGCGCCGATGGACATCGCGATAGCGGTGCGAGGGCATGGCCGAGTGCCGCTGCCGATTCCAGGCGGGTGCGCCGGCGCCGACCGCGCCGCTCGGAGTTGTCAGGGTGGGAAAAGGGGTCATGACGGTGCTGCTTCCTGGCCGAACGGCCACGAGACGACGGCGACCGGCCACGACAGAGCCCCACGGCGGGGCGGCCGGTCGGTCAGGCCCCGCCGTGGCGGCGGAGGAGCAGCGCGGTGTGCGTCATGATGGGTACACTTCTACCACAACTCCTCAGACAAGTAGAGAGGTTTACCGGTGGTTGCACAGGTCAGGCGCCAGCCGCTGGCCGCTCAGGCGGCCGAACTCCTGCTGGCGCGGATCCGCGCCGGCGAGTGGCCGCTGGGCCACCGATTACCGGGCGAGACGCTGCTCGCCGCCCAGCTCGGCGTCGGCCGGTCGACGCTGCGGGAGGCGATCCGGGAGCTGGCGGGCAAGGGCGTGCTCGACAGCAGGCAGGGCGCGGGGGTGTTCGTCACCGCGCTCGATGTCAGCGAGGACTGGGACGTCGTGCTGCGCGGGGCGACCATCGCGGCGGTGATCGAGGCCCGCATCGCGATCGAGGCCGAGGCCGCGGCACTGGCGGCACAGCGCCGCACCCCGGCCGACCTGCGCGCCATCCGCCGCGCGCTGGCCGGGCGCCGCGCCGACGGCCAGACCGTGGCCGAGCACGTCGACGCCGATATGGCCTTCCATCGCGCGGTGATCGTCGCCGCCCACAACGACGTGCTGACCCAGCTGTTCGACAGCTTCCTGCCGCGCCTGCGCCTGGCCATGATCGACATGCTGGAACTGCGCCCGGTCGCCTCCGAGCAGGCCGACCACGCCGCGCACGAACAGCTCACCCAGGCCGTCGCCGACCGGAACCCCACGGCGGCGGCCGCGTTCAGCCGCACCCACCTGTCCGCCCTGAAGGAGGCCTTCGCATGACCGGCGCGCCCGTGATCGAACTCGACGAGGTGACCTTCCGGCGGGAGGGCAAGAAGATCATCAACGGCATCTCGCTGACTGTGCGGGCCGGGGAGCACTGGGCGCTGCTCGGCCCCAACGGCGCGGGCAAGAGCACCCTGCTGGGCTTCTGCGGCGCGGTCACCTTCCCCACCACCGGCGCGGTGCGGGTGCTCGGCGAGCAGTTCGGCCGGGTGGAGCTGGCCCGGCTGCGGCGCTCCATCGGCCACGTCAATCCGCGCCATCCGCTGCGCTACGCGCTCACCGTTCGCGAGGTCGTGCTGACCGGCATCACGGGCACGATCGACACGCCGATGCGCTGGTCCCCCACCACCGACGACCTGGCCCGCGCCGACGCGATCATCGACACCCTCGGCCTGACCGGTCGGGCCGCCGACATCTGGCCGACCCTGTCGCAGGGCGAGCGCGGCCGGACCCTGATCGCCCGCGCCCTGATCAGCGGCCCCCGCGTGCTGCTGCTCGACGAGCCGTCCACCGGCCTGGACCTGGCCGCCCGCGAACAACTCCTGACCACCATCGACTCCCTCGACCGCACCCACCCCGAGGTCGCCTCGGTGCTGGTCACCCACCATCTCGAGGAGCTGCCGAGCAGCACCACCCACGCCCTGCTCATCGCCGACGGCCGCACCGTCGCCACCGGCCCGGCCGCCGAGGTCATCACCACCGACCATGTCTCCACCGCCTTCGCCCACCCCATCGAGGTGCGCTACGACGACGGCCGCTGGAGCGCCCGCGCCCGCTGACGCCCCGCCCGGCGGTTACGATCGCGGGACATCGCATGTCGGGATCGACAGGAGGATGTCATGAGGATCGGGTACCGGATCGTCGCCGCCACGGGCGCCACCGTGGCACTGCTCGCCGCGGGCACGGGCATCGCCGCCGCTGAGGACACCACGCCACCGAAAGATCCCCTGGTCGGGTTCATCGAGTCGTGGCCGCCTGCCCCGCCGGGGTGTGACCGGGTCTGGGACCCGATCGAAGACGCCGTCGAGGATTCCGTCCCGGCCTTCGCCGAGCCCGCGTTCGACGCCTTCGACGACTGGTGCGAGGGCGACGCGGACTAGTCCGGGTCGGGGTCGGCCGCCAGGAGTTCGTCGGCTCTGGCCAGCGCGCGGTCGAGATCGTCGGTGACGGCGTCCAGCACCGAGATGCCGTCGAGCATCTCGGTCAGTTCGGCGCGCAGGGCGTCGAGTTCGGCGATCGCGGGATCGACGGTGGTCCAGGCGACGGTGTCGCGCCACCAGCGGTCCTGCTGGACCCAGGACCAGACGACATCGCGCACGAGCAGGGCGTCGGTGGTGAACAGCTGACGGCGGTCGCCGCCGTCGGTGTGCTCGAGCTCGTAGGTGCCGTCGTCGAGGAACCTGGCCTGGATCCGCTCGGTGGCGGTGCGGGTCAGCAGCAGGAACGGGTGGTCGGGGGCGGGGTCGGTGGCCGCGGTGCCGGGATCGGCCGGGTCGACGGCCCGTGGCGCGCCGGAACCGTCGCCGAGGTGGACCACGACCGCCGGCGATTCGTCACGCTGCGCACCCATCCGGTCAGTGTGCCGGATCGAGGGCGGACGGGACCAGGGGTCCCGGTGAATCGGTGCCGGGCGACGGTAATCGGACTGCGCCGCGCGGCGGCGGGCGGTACCGTCGGCCCGATGACGTGGACAGCGCCCGAAGTCATCCCGACCCGCACGCTGGTCGGGGTGGCGGAACGCCCGATGTTGCAGTCCTGGTTGGACTTCCATCGCCAGAGCCTGCTGAACAAATGCGGCGGCCTCGACCGCGATCAACTCGCCACCCGGTCGGTCCTCCCGTCCACGCTGTCGCTGCTCGGGCTGATCCGCCACCTCACCGAGGTCGAGCGCGGCTGGTTCCGGGTCTCGGCCGCCGGGGAGCCCGTCGACCCGGTCTACGGGTCCGAGACGGAACCGGACGCCGACTTCGACGACCTCACCTCGGTGCCCGCCGAGGAGGCGTTCGCGCTCTTCCACGCCGAGGTCGCTGCCTGCGACGCGGCGGTGGCCGACCTGCCGCTCGACCACGTCTTCCATGTTCCGTGGCGGTCCGACGGCTACAGCCTGCGCTGGGTGTACCTGCACATGATCGAGGAGTACGCCCGGCACAACGGCCACGCCGACCTGCTGCGGGAGCGGATCGACGGCGTCACCGGCAGTTTCTGACCCGGCTCAGGCGGTCCCGGTGATCACCTCGGTGGTCAGCTGATCGAGATCGTCGATCACCACGGCGGCCAGCGCCAGCGCGTCGGGCACCGGCGGGAACTCCGGACGGGGATCGGCGATCACCCGCATGCCCGCCGCGTGCGCGGAGCGCAGGCCGTTGGTCGAATCCTCCACGGCGGTACAGCTGTCCGGCTCGACGCCCAGGCGCTGGGCGATGGTGAGGTAGACGTCGGGCGCGGGCTTGCCGCGGCCGACCTCCTCGGTCGACAGGATCGCGGAGAAGTACTCGAGCAGCCCGGACTTCGCGAGCACCAGGTCGATCAGGGAGCGCGGCGACGAACTGGCCAGCCCGAGTTTCCACTGGCTCGCGCACCGCTGCACCGCCTCGACGGCGCCCGGCAACAACGGCACGTGGTGGGCGTACTTGTCGGCCATCAGATCGATGACCTTGGTCGAGAGGTCGTCGAGCGGCATGGCGACGCCGAGGTCATCGCTCATGTACGCGGCCCATTCCTGGGTGCTCATGCCCATCATCCTGCGTTGCGAATCCGGTTGCCACCGGCCACCTTTGAGGTCGACGTAGTCGTGCCGGACCTGTTCCCAGAGGGGCTCGGAATCGATCAGCACGCCGTCCATGTCGAACACAACCGCCGCGATACCCATGCGCTCAGCCTTTCGCCGTTCATCCGCCGGGCACCACGCGGGCGCGCCGACTCTCGGTACGTACAGACCTGCTCGGTGATCGCCGACCAGCCTAATAGAGGAGCGCCTGCGGCGGTGAGCCGTGTCACGAGCGCGTACACAAGTGGGACACCGAACGCGAACATCCAGCTCCGCAGCGATAACGTGTTGCATATGGACGATACACAGGTCGGCAACTCGCTGCCGGACGCAGAGCACCACGAGGGCGGTTTCCGGCCGGTCGCCGAGCTGATCCAGCAGCGCAGGCAGGCGATGCAGGACCAGACCATCGGCGGCCCGCACTACGGCGAACTGATCGAACAGGTGCGCGAGCTGATGGACCGGGCGCGCCTGCTCAACCCGTCCGACGAGCTGGCCAAGGAGACCATCGCGACGCTCGAGCAGCTCAACGCGCGCCTGGACGCCGCGGTCGTGGACGAGTGGTCGGCGCCGAGCTGGACCCGCACCGATCTGCCCTCGCGCGGCAACATCACGCTGCCGCCGTACACGGTGTCCAGCGCCGACGTCGACGGTGTCACCGCCGAGCTGACCTTCCGCACCTTCCACCTGGGCGGCAACAGCGCCGCGCACGGCGGCCAGATCGGCGTCGCGTTCGACGACATCCTCGGCATGACCGCCGCGGTGCACACCAAGGCCGTCACCCGGACCGCCTCGCTGACGATCGACTACCGCTCGATCACCCCGCTCAACAAGAAGCTCACGGTCCGCGCGTGGGTGGAGCGGACCGACGGCCGCAAGGTGTACCTGCGGGCCACGATGCACGACGGCGAGCGCCTGTGCGCCGAGGCGAACGGGCTGTTCATCCTCCTCAAGCCCGGTCAGCCCTGATCGGTCCCGGCCGCCGGGCGACATTGCGATCGACGTGATCCGAATGTCGCCCGCACCGGCCGGGGTGGCGCAATACCGCCGCCGACGCCGATCGCCGCAGGTCCCGGCGACGGTCACCCGGCGCAGAAACATCCCCTGAATCCGGGCCCGATTCGCGTCGGGCTCGGGGCCGCATAACGGCCGCTATCGTCGCTGTTCATGCAGGTCAGCGAGAAAACGGCAGCCGCCGATCCCACTCCGATCCGAGGCCAGCGCGCCGATCGGGCGCGCCGGGTGGCCGATATCCTGCGCCACCAGATCCTGGCCGGCGCGGTCCAGGGCGCGTTGCCCGGCGAGCAGGAGCTCGCCGCCGAGCACGACACCTCCCGCAACACCGTCCGCGAGGCACTGGCGCTGCTGCGCGACGAGGGCCTCATCGATCGCGCGCCCAAGGTCGGCACCCGCGTCGCCGCCCGCAAGTACGACCACGGCCTCGACGCCCTGCTCGGCCTGCAGGAGACACTCAAGGAACACGGCACCGTCCGCAACGAGGTGCGCGCGGCCACCCACATCACCGCGCCCCCGGCCGTCGCGCGCAGGCTCGGCCTGGCCCCCGGCGACCGCGTCGTCTACATCGAGCGGCTGCGTTTCCTCGCCGACCTGCCGCTGAGCCTGGATCTCACCTACCTCGCGCCCGATGTCGGCGACGCGGTACTGGCCAACGACCTCGAGACGACCGACGTGTTCGTCCTGCTCGAGCAGGTCACCGGCCAGTCGCTCGGCGCGGCCGACCTCGCCCTGGAAGCGGTGGCCGCCGACCCGCACACCGCGACCACCCTCGACACCCCCGCCGGCGCCCCGTTGCTGATGCTCGAGCGCCTCACCCACCTCGACGACGGCAGGCCCGTCGATCTCGAATACATCCGCATGCGCGGTGACCGCATCACCATGCGCGGCAGCCTCACCCGCAGCGCACCCGAATGGAAGGTCCTCTAGATGGCGCTCGTCCCCCAGCGTGCCGACGTCCCCGTGACGATCGACGAATCGCTGTGCATCACCGGCTGCACCCTGTGCGTCGACATGTGTCCGCTCGATTCCCTTGCCATCCACGAGGATTCGGGCAAGGCCTACATGCACGTCGACGAGTGCTGGTACTGCGGGCCGTGCGCGGCCCGCTGCCCCACCGGCGCCGTCACCGTCAACATGCCCTATCTGCTCCGCTGAACCCGGGAATCCACGCATGAAGCTCACTCGTCTCGTCCCCGCCGTGTTCGCCCTCGCGCTCACCGCGGCGGGCTGCTCGCTCGACAGCACCGACGCCGCGCCGGCAGGCACCGTCAAGGTCGTCATCGGCTACCAGTCCAAGACCATCAACACCGTCACCGCGGGCACCCTGCTCAAGGCGCAGGGCTACCTGGAGCAGCGGCTGCAGCGGATCACCGACGCCGGCGGCGCGAAGTACCAGGTGGAGTGGCAGGACTACGACACCGGCGCGCCGATCACCGCGCAGATGGTGGCCGAGAAGATCGATATCGGCTCGATGGGCGACTACCCGTTGCTCATCAACGGTTCCCGCACCCAGGCCAACGAGCGCGCCCGCACCGAGCTGGTGTCGATCACCGGCTACAACCCTAAGGGCGCGCTGAACATGGTGGTGGTGCCGAATGATTCGCCCGCGCGCTCGCTCACCGATCTGGCCGGCCAGAAGATCTCGGCCAGTGTCGGTTCGGCGGGCCACGGCACGCTCGTGCAGGCGCTGAGCCGGGCGGGCATCGACCCGGCCAAGGGCGTGGAGGTGCTCAACCAGCAGCCGCAGGTCGGCGCGACCGCGCTGGAATCGCATCAGGTGAGCGCACTCTCGCAGTTCGTGGCCTGGCCGGGTCTGCTGGTGCAGCAGAACAAGGCCAAGCTGCTCTACGACGGCGCCGAGCTGAACGTGCCGACCTTCCACGGCGTGGTCGCCCGCCGCGCCTACGCCGCCGACCATCCCGAAGTGCTGCAGGCGTTCCTGGCCGCGCAGCTGGACGCGACCGCGTTCCTCAACGAGAAGCCGTTCGAGGCAGCCGATCTCGTCGCCAAGGGCTCCGGCCTGCCGCAGGAGGTCGTCTACCTCTACAACGGTCCCGGCGGCACCAGCTTCGACACCACGCTCAAGGCGAACCTGATCGCCGCGTTCAAAGACGATGTGACCTACCTGAAGTCGATCGGCGACTTCGCCGACCTCGACATCGACGCGTTCGTCCAGGACGGCCCGCTGCGCCGGGCCTTCGCCGAGACCGGGCGCGGCGACTACGACACCGCGCTGGCCGCGCGGGTGAACCCCAGCAAGGTCACCGGAACCGACCCGATCTGCGCGGTGCCCGTGACCGATCCGGCGCTGGCGGGCGAGATCTGGGTCGACGGCGCCGACAAGCCGCAGCCCGCCGCGAACCCGGCCTGCCTGCTGCGGGCGGTGCAGGCCGCCAAGGCACAGGGCAAGACGATCCGCGCGGTCTACCTCCCCGATGCCGAGCTGGGCACCCGCTGGTTCGCCGACAAGGCGATCTGGCTGCGCGACGCCGACCGCTACCTGCCGTTCACCACGCAGGCCGCCGCCGACCGCTACCGCGCCGCCCATCCCGCCGCCACGCCGATCGCCTACGACCAGGCCGTGACGGAAGTCCGCGGATGAGCACGATTTCCGGTCCGCGCACCGCGGCCGCCGGGGACGACACCGGCGCGGCGGCCCGGCATCCTGACGACGTCGACAGCGACACCGGCCGGTCGGTGTGGATCTCGCGGTCGATCCGGGTCGCCTCGGTGCTGGCGGCGGTCGGGCTGTGGCAGCTGCTGACCGCGGGCGATGTGCGCGCGGGCCTGCGCTTCGACACACTGCCGACGGTGACCGAGATCGTCGCCGAGTTCGGCGAGCATCTGGGCACCGGGCAGTACTACCTCGATGTGGCGCAGTCGCTGATCCGGATCGTGACCGGGTTCGGGCTCGCCGCGATCGTCGGTGTGCTGGCGGGCATCGGCCTTGGCCGGTCCCGGCTGCTGGCCGACGTGTTCGGTCCGCTGGCCGAGCTGGTCCGCCCGATCCCGGCGATCGCGCTGGTGCCGGTCGCGATCCTGCTGTTCCCCAGCGACGAGTCCGGCATCGTGTTCATCACCTTCACCGCGTCGCTGTTCCCGGTGCTGGTGAGCACCCGGCACGCCACCAGGGCGCTGCCGACCATCTGGGAGGACGCGATCCGCACGCTCGGCGCGTCCCGGCGCGAGGTGCTGACCAGGGTCGTCGTCCCCGGCATCCTGCCCGGGGTGTTCAGCGGGCTCTCGGTGGGCATGGGCGTGGCCTGGATCTGCCTCATCTCCGCGGAGATGATCTCCGGGCGGCTCGGCATCGGCTATCGCACCTGGCAGTCCTACACCATCGTCGACTACCCCGCCGTGTTCGTCGGCATGATCACCATCGGCGTGCTCGGCTTCCTCACCTCCGGAATCGTCGAACTGGCAGGCCGCCGGGTCACCCGCTGGCTGCCGAGAGAGGTCGCGTCATGACCACGACCACCGCCGCGCCCGCCGTCTCGGTCGGCATGCGGCTTAGTCTGGAATCGGTACGGATCAGCTACGGCGCCAAGACCGTCGTGCGCGGCATCGACCTGGACATCGCGCCCGGCGAGATCCTGGTCCTGGTCGGCAAATCCGGCTGCGGCAAGTCGACGCTGCTGCGCGCGATCGCCGGGCTGCGCCGTCCGAGCGGCGGGGTCATCCGGGCCGACGAGGACACCGTGACCGGTCCGTCGGCCGATCGCGCGCTGGTGTTCCAGGACGACGCGCTGCTGCCGTGGCGCACCGCGCGCGCCAATGTCGAGCTGGCCCTGCGGCTTCGCGGCGTACCGCGCGGTGAGCGGGCGCGGAGCTCGCAGCGCTGGCTCGACGAGGTCGGGCTGACCGGCTACGCCGACTATCTGCCGCGCGATCTGTCCGGTGGCATGCGCCAGCGGGTGCAGCTGGCCCGCAGCCTGGCCGGGTCGCCGCGCGCGGTCCTGATGGACGAGCCGTTCGGCGCGCTCGACAGCCAGACCCGCGCGGAGATGCAGCGCCTGCTCGTCGACACCTGGCGCGCGCATCCCACCACCATCGTTTTCGTCACCCACGACCTCGACGAAGCGCTGCTGCTCGGCGATCGGATCGCCGTCCTCGGCGACGGTGCGCTGCGCGCGCTCGTCGATGTGCCCGACCCGCGTGAGCCGGTGGACCGGCAGGCGCTACGGGACCGAATCCTGGAGTCACTGTGAACATTCCCGACCTGTCCGACCGCGTCCGGCTCGACTGCGACGTCCTGGTCATCGGCGGCGGCACCGCGGGCACCATGGCCGCGCTCACCGCCGCGGAGTCCGGGGCGAGCGTGCTGCTGCTGGAGAAGGCGCACGTGCGGCACTCCGGCGCGCTCGCCATGGGCATGGACGGCGTGAACAACGCCGTCATCCCCGGCAAGGCCGAGCCGGAGGACTACGTCGCCGAGATCACCCGCGCCAACGACGGCATCGTCGACCAGCGCACCGTGTATCAGACCGCGACCCGGGGTTTCGCGATGGTGCAGCGGCTCGAACGCTACGGCGTGAAGTTCGAGAAGGACGAGTACGGCGAGTACGCGGTGCGCCGGGTGCACCGGTCGGGCTCCTACGTGTTGCCGATGCCCGAGGGCAAGGACGTGAAGAAGGCGCTGTATCGCGTCCTGCGCCAGCGCACGATGCGCGAGAAGATCCGCATCGAGAACCGGCTGATGCCGGTGCGGGTACTCACCGAGAACGGGCGGGCGGTGGGCGCGGCCGCATTGAACACACGCACCGGTGAGTTCGTCGCGGTCGGCGCGAAAGCGGTGATCCTGGCGACCGGTCCGTGCGGCCGCCTCGGGCTGCCCGCCTCGGGCTACCTCTACGGCACCTACGAGAACCCCACCAACGCCGGGGACGGCTACGCGATGGCCTACCACGCGGGCGCCGAACTGTCGGGCATCGAGTGCTTCCAGATCAACCCGCTCATCAAGGACTACAACGGACCCGCGTGCGCCTACGTCGCGAACCCGTTCGGCGGCTACCAGGTCAATGCCGAGGGTGAGCGGTTCGTCGACTCCGACTACTGGTCGGGGCAGATGATGGCCGAGGTGAAGCAGGAGATCGAGTCCGCGCGCGGGCCCATCTACCTGAAGGTCTCCCACCTGCCGGACGAGACGCTGTCCACGCTCGAGTCGATCCTGCACACCACCGAGCGGCCCACCCGCGGCACCTTCCACGCCAATCGCGGCCACGACTACCGCACCCACGACATCGAGATGCACATCTCCGAGATCGGCTTGTGCGGTGGGCATTCCGCGTCCGGTGTCTGGGTCGACGAGAACGCGCGCACCACGGTCCCCGGCCTGTACGCGGCGGGCGATCTCGCCTGCGTGCCGCACAACTACATGATCGGCGCGTTCGTCTACGGCGACCTGGCCGGCGCGCACGCGGCCTCGACACTGACCGAGGTCACGGCCCCCGCCGAGCTGCCCGAGGATCAGCTGGCCGACGCGCACGAGCTCATCTACCGGCCGCTGCGCCAGCCGGAGGGCCCGCCGCAGCCCCAGGTCGAGTACAAGCTGCGGCGTTTCGTGAACGACTATGTGGCACCGCCGAAGACCGCGGCCAAGCTGTCGATCGCGGTGGAGACCTTCGAGCGGATGCGCGGGGAGGTCGAGGGCATCGGCGCGCGCACCCCGCACGAGCTGATGCGGGCCGCGGAGGTCTCGTTCATCCGCGACTGCGCGGAGATGGCGGCGCGGAGTTCGCTGACCCGCACCGAATCCCGGTGGGGGCTCTACCACGACCGGGCCGATCTGCCCGAGCGCGACGACGAGTCGTGGAACTTCCACCTGAACCTGCGCAAGACCGCCGACGGCGAGATGGAGTTCGTGAAGCGCTCGGTGGCACCGTATCTGGTGCCGGTGCCCGGACTCGACGACGTGCCGTCGGCCGAGCCGATCGTCGAGGTGATCGCCCAGCCCGCGCTCGTCGGGACGCGGGCGCCCCAGGAGGCCCCGGTGCGCGAACGGCCGGTCGCGACAACGCCGTCCTCCCCCCGCCTGGTGACCCTGCTCGCGCTGGATTCCCCTGGCGTCGAGGAGGTGTCGAGCTACCTGACCGATCCCGATCCGGTCGTCCGGGTGGCGGCGCTGTCGGTGCTCACCGAGAACACGCCCGACGGATTCGCCGCCGAACTGGTGCGCGCGCTCGGCGACGAGGCGGCGTCGGTGCGCCGGGCCGCGACCGAGAGCCTGCGCGAACTGGTGGAGGTGCTGCCGGGCGCGGGCGCGCTGGCCGAGCACCTGGACTCCCCCGACCCGCTGGTCCGGGCGACCGTGATCGACCTGCTGCGGGCGCTGCGCGCCGGATCGGCGGCGGACTACCGTGCGGCGCTGGGCGATACCGATCATCGGGTGCGGATCGAGGCGGTGCGGGCACTGGTCTCGCTCGACGACGCCGCGGCGGTGGCCTCCATCGCCGGTGACACCAACCGTGAGGTGCGCATCGCCGTCGCCCAGGGGCTGGCGTCGATCGGCGCGGGCGGGGTCGAGGTCATCCGGGTGCTCGGCGCCGATCCCGATCCGCTGGTGCGGGCCGCCGCGCTGACGGCCTACGCCGCGCTGGGTCCCGGTGCCGAGGACATCACGGGACTGGCTGCGGCACTGCGGCATTCGGCCTGGCAGGTCCGGGTAGGTGCGGCCCGTGGCCTCGCCGGTGCCGCCCCCGAAGCGGCCGTGGCGCCACTGGCCGACGCCCTCACCGACCGGCACCTCGACGTGCGCAAGGCCGCGGTCCTCGCCCTGGCGACCTGGCCCGCCGACATCGCCGCCGTGGACGCGCTCGAGACCGCGGTCGCCGACCCGGACGCCGATGTCCGCGCCTACGCCCGTCGTGCCGTCGTCGCGGCGGGCCGCACACCGGGCGACCCGGCCCACGCGGCCGAGCTCAGCGACGCGCGCGCGTGACCGGCACCGGATCGGGACCGTGCCGGAGCGCGGGCGCGGCACGGTCCCCGTTCGGGCGCGCCGGGCGCCCGGCAGGCCAGGGCGGTCGCTCGCCGGTGAGCGCCCCGGGGGTGGCGGAGACCGCCGGTTCGTTCGTGCCGGACATCGCCGAATCGCCGATGTGCGGCGGCATCGGCCGCACCGCGCGCGATGGCTTCGACCCGGACGACCGCGGCCACCCGGCGACGCGAGAAGCCGAGTGGCCGCCGGTGCCGGGACCCACCGGGCCGCCGTCCGGACCGCCCGTCGATCGGATGTCATCATCATCCGGCCAGGTCACGGCACCGATGTGCCCGCGTCACCGGGTCGGTGATCCACGGCGTCGATAGGCTGGGTCGCATGAGCGCACTCTCGGGCACGTTGGTGACGGTCGCCGAGGACCTGGACACGGTGACGACAGTCGGCCACGAGGACGACCCCGTCGAAGCCGGGACGTCGGCCGAGGCGGTCGCTCGGCTGTGGGACTCCGTGCGCGAGTGGTACGCGATGGGTACCTCGCCGGCGATCCAGGTGTGTCTGCGGCGCAACGGCAAGGTCGTGCTGAACCGGACCATCGGCCACGGGTGGGGCAATGCGCCCAGGGATTCGCCCGATGCCGAGAAGATCCTGGCGACCCCGGACACCCCGTTCTGCGGCTTCTCGACCGCGAAGGGGGTGGCCGCGACGGTGATGTCCATGCTCGTCGAGCAGGGTGCGTTCGCACTCAACGACCGTGTGTGCGAATACATTCCGGAGTTCTCCTCGCATCGCAAGGACCGGATCACCATCGGCGACGTGCTGTCGCATTCGGCGGGCGTCCCGTTCATCACCCCGCCGTACAAAGGCAGCGAGGTCGTTCCCGACGAGGATCTGGCCGTCGCGGCGCTCGCCGATCTCGTGCCGAGCTGGCCGCCCGGCCGTTTCCGTGTCTATCACGCCCTGACCAGCGGACTGATCCAGCGTCTGCTCGTGCAGCGGGCGACCGGCAAGCGGATGCGCGAGCATCTCGCCGAGCAGGTACTGGTGCCGTTCGGGTTCCGCTGGAACAACTTCGGCGTCGACCCGGCCGATCTCGACCGGGTCGTACCGAGCGTGAAGACCGGGCCGCCGCCGTCGCGGCTGTCGCTGTTCCTGGCGCGCAAGGCGCTCGGCGGGCGGATGGACAAGGCGTCCAAGGCCGACAACGACGCGTTCCTCACCGCCGAACTACCGTCCGGCAACCTGGTGACCACCGCTGCCGAACTGTCGCGCTTCTACGAAATCCTCACCCACGGTGGCGAACTCGACGGGATCCGGATCATCGAACCCACCACGCTGTTCGACGCGATCCGGCCCGCCGACCGGATGCCCGGCGCGGCGGGACGGGTCAGCCGCGCGGGATTCGAACTGGGCGGCCGGCGTTCGAAATTCGGCCGCGACACCCGATTCCACTTCGGCCGCAGCGGGCTGACGACCCAGTACGGGTGGGCCGATCCCGAGCGCGGGCTCGCGGGCGCGATCCTCACCAGCGGCAAGGCCGGGACCGACACGCATCGCCCCTGGCAGCTGGTGTCCCAGGTGTCCGAGACCCTGCCGCGGCTGGACCGCGCACCCGCGTGGCTGAGCCTCAGGTGAGCGCGGCGATGATCGTGCGCGCGACCCAGTCCGCGTAGCGGTCCACCGACCAGCCCCTGGCGAGGACCAGCCGCTCGTAGGTGTCGATGGCGAGGTAGTTCCACAGCACGTCGCGGACCTCGTCGAGCTCGATCCCGGGCCGCAGCTGCCCCGTGTCGAGCAGGTGGCCACCCAGCATGGTCATCCCGACCAGGCCCTCCTCGGCCAGCTTGTCCCACACCGGGGTGAGCGAATCGTCGACGTGGCGGCCGTCGCGGATCAGGAACTGGACCGTGGCCGACCGGGCCTGTCGCTGGGCCAGCCCGCGGACGAACATCGCGATCTTGCGGCGCACGTCCGGTTCGGCCAGCATCGCCTGCTGCTCGGGGCGCTGATAGACCGGGACGTCCTCGTCGTCGCCCGCGATGACCACGTCGAACACGGCTTTCGCCAGCGCCGCCTTCGTGCCGAACGCCTTGTACACACTCTCCGCCGAGACGCCGGCGCGCTCGGCGATCGCGGCGATGGTCGTCGGCCGGAACCCGTCGCGCTCGAACAGCTCCTGGGCCGCGGCCACCATCGCATGGCGCCGCGCTTTGGCTCGCGCGCGCCGCCCCGACGCGTCGTAGCGCCTCTTGACTTCGGTCATGAGGGGTCCAATACTTTTAGATACAGTCCGACTTTACCCAATTGGAGTTCTATCACAGACGGAGCGTCATCATGAACACCATCAGCCCGCAGGTCGTGGCAGGCGACCTGACGTCCGTGGCGGTTCGCGGCATCCATCTCATGGTGGACGGCAGCGTCGCCGACCTGGCCGAGGTCACCCATCCCGACGGCATCACCCGCGAACGCCGGGCCGCGCCGCCCTGGGCGCGCGGCACCGGCCCGGCCGGAATCCACGCGCTCGCCGAGTGGCTGCGCGAGGCGTTCACCGACATGTCCTACGACATCCACGCCACGGCGGTCGAGGGCGATCTGGTGACCGTCTACGCGACGATGCACGGCCGCCAGATCGGCCCGCTGGTCTTCTACACCGAGTCCGGCGCGGTGGACAACGCCTTCCCGCCGACCGGCAAGACCTTCGCGATGACCGAATCGCACTGGTTCCGCATGCGGGACGGCAAGATCGTCGAGCACTGGGCCAACCGCGACGACCTGGGCATGGCCCGCCAGCTCGGCTGGTTGCCGCCCTCGCCGGTGTATCTGCTGCGGTCGATCCAGCTCAAGCGCCGCGCGGTGCGCGAAGTGCGGTCGGGTCGCTGATCAGCCCGCGGTCGGGACGGCCGCCGACCCGGCGGTCACCACCGTTGCGCTCCTGCCAGCGGCGGTACACCTCGACGGCCTCCGCGCGCGGTTCGTGCCGCAGCGGCAGTCGACGCCGATCCCACGGGGTCGCGAACTCGTCATAGAAGGTGTTGAACTCGAAGTACTTCCGGTCGTCGAGGTAGTGCGGCGCGTAGGCGTCGCGCGTGGTGAGGAAGACGACCTCGTCGGGCGAGCAGTAGTACAGCGCGCCCAGGCACATCGGGCACGGCAGCGCGAGAATGTAGATCGTCGCCCCGACCAGATGCTCGGTGCCCAGCCGCGTACACGCCGCCCGGATGGCGAGGATCTCGGCGTGCGCGGTGGGATCGCTGGTCTGCGCGACCAGATTCGGGCTCTCGGCCAGAATCTCGCCGTCGCGCACGATCACCGTCGCGAACGGACGCCCACCCGCCTCGACATTGCGGCGGGCCAGGTCGATGGTGTGCTGTGCGAAATCCATCTCGGCCTCAGAACGGCTTGGTCGGCAGGTACTTGCCGTCGAGGGTGATGACGGCGCGCTCGCCGCCCTCGGGATCGGCGACCTTGCGGACGTCGAGCCGGAAGTTGATCGCGCTGATGATGCCGTCGCCGAACTGCTCGTGGACCAGTGCTTTCAGCGTGGTGCCGTAGACCTGCAGCATCTCGTGGAAGCGGTAGATCGTCGGATCGGTCGGGATGCCGCCGGGGATCGAGCCGCGGGTGGGGATGGTCTGCAGCAGGACCGTCGCGTCGGCGTCGAGGCCGAGCACCTCGGCGACGGCCACCGCGGACGCCTCGGGCAGGGCGTGCTGACCGAGGACGGCGGCGGTGACGAAGGCGACCGACAGACCGGCGGCGTCCGCGATCTCCTGCCAGGTCAGGTCTTTCGCCGTCTTCGCGGCGACCGCGGTGACGGCCAGGGACTGACGGGCGGTGGGATCGAACTGTGCGTGGATCATGGGATGGTTCCTTTCCTGGAGGGGGTTCAGGCGGCGGGAGTGTGCTCGGTGCCGGTGCCGTCGACCACAGTCACCGTGCCGGTGCCGATGTCGAACACCCAGCCCTCGGCAACGAGCGCACCCGTGCCGAGCGCGCGGGCCACGGACGGATGGGTGGCCAGGTTCGACAGCTGCGCAACGACATTGGCGCGCACGAGCCTCGGCAGATCGACCGCATCGGACGGGCCGAGCCGGGCCGCCGCGGCATCGGTGTGCCGCAGCCACTGGGCGATGGTCGGCATCGCGCTCAGATCGTGGCGCTCGGCGACCGCGGTCATCGCGCCGCAGCCGGAATGGCCACAGACGACGACCCGCGACACCCCGAGCACCGCGACCGCGTATTCGATGCTGGCGGCGATGCCGTCTCCGCCCGGCGCGTAGGCGGGCACGAGGTTGCCCGCCGTGCGGATCACGAAGAGCTCGCCCGGCTCACTGCTGGTGATCAGCTCCGGCACGACGCGCGCGTCGGAGCAGCCGATGAACAGCGTGTGCGGCGTGTGGGTGGTCGCCAGATCGGCGAAAAGCGCCGCCTTGCCGGGGAAGACGTCGTGCTGGAAGTGCGTGACGCCGTCCGCGAGGTCGGTCATGGATCGCTCCCTTCGGTGGGTGCCGGCTCGGTGTTGCTGATCGAGATCCAGCCTGCCCGTCGGGAGCTATAGCGTCCAATATGCAGTTCTTACAGTTCCGATTGCTGCTATCTATGACTCGGTGGCGACGTCCCGGGCGATCGCGGCGAAGGCACGGGCGGCGGCCGAGTGATAGGCGGTGCCGCGGCGCAGCAGTTCCACCGTCCGGCTCGGCAGCGCGGGTTCGAGCGGGACCGGGCGCAGGTCCGGGTGGGCGCGGGCGATGGCGTCGGGCAGGACGGTGCCGAGCGTGCCGCGCCGGGTGAATTCGACCAGCGCGCTGATCGAGTTCGCCTCGATCGCGATGCGCGGCGCCACCTCGTGGCCGGCGAGGTAGGCGTCGATGTGGGTGCGGGTCGCGAAATCGCGGCTGAGCAGCGCCAGGGGCACGACGGCGAGATCCGCGATCGCCAGCGGCCCGGCGTGCGCGGCGAGAGCATGGTCGGCGCCGACCACCAGGCTCAGGTCCTCGGTGAACAGGGCCGTGCCGTCGATGCCAGCGGCATGGGTGCCGCTGAAGGCGATGCCGAGATCGATCGCGTCGGCGAGCAGGTCCTCCTCCAGCCGATCCTGGGTCGTCTCGGTGACCGCCACGGTGACATTCGGGTGCGCGCGATGGAACCGATCCATCAGCGGGCCGATGAGGTAGGCGGTGATCGTGGGCGTCATCGCCACCCGCAGGTGCCCCCTGGTCAGGTCCTGCACATCGTGGACCGCGCGTTCCCCGGCTTCGAGATCGCGCAACGCGTTACGCGCGTGTTCGGCGTAGACCCGACCGGCGTCGGTGAGCCGCACGGTCCGGCCGGAGCGGTCGAGCAACTGCACGCCGAGCAGCCGCTCGAGCTGTTTGATCTGCTGGGACAGCGTCGGCTGGGAGATGTGCAGCGACTCGGCGGCCCGGGTGAAGTTCCCGTGGTCGGCGACGGCGAGCAGGTACCGGATATGACGCAGCTCCATGGCCATCATGATAGATAGCCACTATCGAATCACCGTCAGCCGCGGTATGCGGCCTATCGCGGCTCGTCCACCGGGTCGGCGACGATCACCGTGCCGGTCGGGGCGTCGAGCAGCTCCACCGTGCGCACGGCCGCGGCGTCGACATGGATGCGGGGATGCTCCGGCGGTGTCGACTCGTAATACGTTCCCGGGCCGTAGAACTGGCCGTAGCGGATCACTACCCCACCGGCGGCGAGCACCGCGGCCTCGTGCGCGGCGATCACCGCGCCGCGTCCGGCGGGCGGTTGCCAGGCGATGCTCTGGGCGAGAAAGCGTTGCGCGCCTGCGGCATCGGCCGCGGCGAGCAGATTCGCGGTGCCCTCGGTGCGGATGCGCGCGTTCGCCTCGCCGGAGGTCGCCAGCTCGGCGACATCGTCGGGGAGGTCGGTGAGCTGGTGCAGCACCAGATCGGGCGCGAAGTCGGTGACCGCCGCGACCAGGCCGGGCGCGTCGTAGACGTCGTGCACGATCGGGAGGGCTCCTGCGGCGCGGATCGCTGCCGCCTTGCCCGGGGAGCGCGTCAGGCCCGCTACCTCGTGGCCCGCGCCGATCAGCAACGGCAGCAATCGCGTTCCGATGACGCCCGTGGCGCCGGCGAGGAAGATACGCACGCCCCGACCTTAGCCGGGGCCGCGCGCCACGGGACCGGAGGTCAGGCTCCGATCACCGCGTTCATGATCGTGCCCGCACTGGTCGCCACGGCGCCGCCCGCCATGGCGCTGGCGATCATCTTCGGCGACTGCAGACCGCCGCCGCTCCACTTCTCCCAGGCGAACCGGCCACCGCCGTAGGTGATGGCGGTGACGCCGGACAGCAGGATCATCCAGGTGAAGTACCGGCCCAACTGCAAGATCTTCTCCGCCATCGGCGGGGCTTCCGGCGTGGGGTTGCCGACCTGCGCGAGAACAGCGCCGTCCAACACAGCCAGGATCATGCTCACGATCGTGCTCCTTCGTCGGATGTTCGTGGTGAAGCCGATGTCGAGAACTCGTGACGCGGTAGAACCCCAGATCCATTGAACATTCAACCTCAGGCCGCTTCGATGGCGTAGCCGACACTCCGCGACGACCATGACCGCCGTCACACCCGTCGGGCCGTGCCACTGTCGCGCCCTGCCCCTACTATCGAAAGCGCGGGGCTTGTCCGGAATCGGCGCGACGAGGCGCTGACCACCACCTTCATCGCATGACTACCGTACCGCGAGGAGGGCACATGGCTTTCCTGATTTCCTTGATCGTCGCGTTTCTTCTGGTGACCGCAGCAGTGGTAGTGGCCTCCTACGCCACCGTTTCCCTGACCTATTGGTTTGAATCACGACGGATCCGTCACGATCGGACGGACCCGCACCCCGCACGCTGAACACGGCCCCGCCGACTCGATGCCCCCGTGACCGCACTCGGTCCCGGGGGCATCGCCGTCGCGTGGTCAGTACGGTTCCAGACCCGCCTGGGTGGCGATCACCGCCGCCTGCACCCGCGATTGCACGCCGAGTTTGGTGAGCACCCGGGAGACGTGGGTCTTCACGGTGGCCTCGCCGATGTGCAGGCGGCTGCCGATCTGCTGGTTCGACAGTCCGGCGCCGAGACCGGCCAGGACCTGCCGTTCGCGGTCGGTGAGGGCGGACAGGTCGGGCGGCGGCGCCTGGGCGGCCGCCCGGGGCAGCGCGGCGATCACCGCGCGGGTCACCTTCGGGTCGAGCACCGCGTCACCGTCGGCCACGGCGAGGACGGCACGCACCAGTTCGTCGCCACCGACGGACTTGAGCAGGAACCCGCTCGCTCCCGCCGCGAGCGCCCCGAGGACGTAGTCGTCGATGGCGAAGGTGGTGAGCACCAGCACCTTCGCGGTCGTCTCGGCGACCACCGCCGCGGTGGCCTCCAGCCCGTCGACGCGCGGCATGCGCACGTCCATCAGCACCACGTCGGGATTCAGCGCGCGGGTCTGCCGCAACGCGGCGACCCCGTCGCCCGCTTCACCGACGACCCGGATCTGCCCGGACGACTCGAGCAGCATGGTGATCCCCGCCCGGATCGTGGCGTGATCGTCGGCCACCACCACCGTGACTGTCATCGCTCCCCCAGCGGAATCCGCGCGCGCACGCGCCAGGTACCGTCCTCGGCACCCGCGGTGAGCGTGCCGTCGATCGATTCGGCGCGAAAGATCATGTTGCGCAATCCGTTTCCTTCCCCCTCGGGCCGCCCCGGCGGGATCGGGTTCGATGCCGTCATGACCAGCCTGCCTGCGTCGCGGCGCACGTCGATCGCCAGCGGCGCGCCCGGTGCGTGCTTGGTCGCGTTCGCGATCGTCTCACCCAGGATGCGCGTGAGCACCGCTTCCACCGCGGTGGACAGCGGCAGATCGGACTGCCGTCGCAGGGTCACCGCGCCCCCGGCGGCTTCGGCGGCATCGATCAACCCGTCCAGGGAGGACAGACGGGCCGTGACGGCGGTGTCGTCGGGGGAGGTCAGCAGGTCGATGGTCGCGCGCATCTCGTCGAGCGCGGCCAGGCTGCCTGCCCGGATCGATTGCAGGACGGCGGTGTCGCCGGGGTTCTTCTGCGCCACCTCGGCCAGGATCGCGACCGCGGACAGGTGACCGGCCACCGTGTCGTGCAGGTCCCGGGCGACCCGCCTGCGCTCGTCGCCGAGTGCGGCCGAGCGCTCGGCGTCGCGGGCGGCGAGTTCGGCCCTGGCCGCGCTGCGCTCCACCCCGACCATGCGGCGCGAGGCCCGCACCGCCCGCGCGTAGCCCAGCGGTGACCAGGTGATCGCGACCCCGATCAGCGCGGTGTAGATCGCCGCCCGGAGCCCGAGCACCGTCAGCGCCAGCAGCGCCCCGCCCACAGTCACCGCCACCGCGAACCCGGCGACCACCGCGCCGAGCCGGTCCGAGCCGGCGCTGACGGCCAGGTAGATGACGTCGGACAGGGCGATCCACAGCGGCAGCGACGGCCCGAGGACGAAGTCACCGGCCAGCAGCAGGACCATCAGCCCGAAGGCGAGGCCCGGCCGGTGCTGGGCGGTCAGCTGGATCGCGAAGGCCGCGCACAGCAGCGCCAGCTTCGCCACCGGGGGGTACAGATCGCGGTCGAGGACCACCGGCCAGCCGCCGACGGCCCACAGCAGCAACCCGACCAGGAACACGCCGACGGCGGCCGCCGTCGCGCTGTCGTACACCACCACGAGCCGGGACAGGAGCGTGGAGGACGGGGGCATGCCTCATTTCAGCACACCCGGACCGGGTCCCGGGTCCCCCGAAAGGGGGACCGAGGGCGCGCCGTCAGCGGGACGACGGCGCACCGGTGTGCCCGGCACAGTGGGGAAATGGACGCATGGAACAACCCCGTACTGCTGACCATCGCCGCGTGCGAGGTCGGTTTCTGGGTGCTCGTGGTGGGCGGTCTGCTGCTGCGCTATGTCGTGCGGCTGCGCCGCGCCGGCCTGGTGACGCTGGCGCTGGTCCCGGTGCTGGACGTGGTCCTGGTCGTCGCGGTGGCCATCGATCTGCACCGGGGCGGCGAGGTGGGTTTCGCGCACCGGCTGGCCGGTATCTACCTCGGCTGCACGGTGATGTTCGGGCACCGGATGATCGCGTGGCTCGACGCGCGTTTCGCCTACCGCTTCGCCGGTGGACCGGCGCCGGTGAAGGTGCCGAAGGACGGTCCGGAACGCGCCCGCAAGGAATGGGCCGACTTCGCGCGCTGGCTCGGCGCGGCGGCCATCGCCGGTGCGCTCACCCTGGCGTTGAGCTACACGGTGGCCGATGCGCAGCAGCGCGAACAGCTCATGGGTGTGTTCGGCTCGCTGGGGGTGATCACCGTGATCTGGCTGCTCACCGGGCCCGTGTGGGTCACCGGGTCCAAGCGGAGCTGACGCACACGAGCGATGCCCCGGCACCGATGCGGTACCGGGGCATCGTGGTGCCGGGCTCAGACCGCGGCGGGCGTCTGCTCGGTGAGCAGAGTCCCGATCCACGGCAGGACCGCCGACCGCACGTCGACGGTGCGCGGGAGCAGACCGTTGGCGGCGAGCAGCTCGGCGGCGCGCTGCTGTTCGTCGAGGAAGTCCTCGCTGACCGGGTGCACGCCGAACGGGCGGCCGCGCAGGGCGGCTTCCCAGGCGTCCAGGTCGGCGGGCAGGCCGCGCGCCTGCGCGTCGTCGACGAAGTACTGGGCCGCCGCGCGCGGGTTGGCGACGATCCACGCGTCGGACTCCCGCAGCGCGGCCAGCACCGCCTCGACCGCGGCCCGGTTGTTCTCGGCGAGGTCGCGGCGGGTGAACCACAGCGACGGATGGCTGAACACCGAGGCGGTGTCGACCAGCGTGGTCAGCTCCGTGGTGGCCTCGACCTCCCGCAGGCCGGGGTAGGTGCCGACCCAGGCGTCGAGCTCACCGGACAGCAGGGCGGCACCGCCACCGCGCACGTCGACGTCGACCGGTTCGACATCGGCCCAGGTCAGTCCCACCTGATCGAGGGCGAACAGCAGCAGCGTCGTCTGCCACGACCCGTGCGCGATGCCGACCCGCTTGCCCCGCAGGTCGGCGGCGGAGGTGATGCCGCTCGCGGCCGTCGCCACCAGCCTGCCGTTCTCCACGCGCGGCCCGGAGATGCCGAGGTAGACGATGTCGCGCTGGTTGGCCAGCGCGGTCAGCGGCGGGGTGAAGCCGGTGCCGATGATGTCGTAGCCGCCCTCGGTGAACAGCCAGTCCGAATGTTCGCCGGGCAGACCGGTCTTCGGGTCGACGCGCTCGGCCTGCGGCAGGGCGCGCAGGTCGACCCACTCGACGTCGGGGATCGCGCGCTCGAGAATGCCGCGGTGGCGCAGGACGAACAGCGAGTTGTTGTGCGGGAAGTACCCGACGCGCAGGCTCATCGGGCATCGCCGATCAGGCCGAGGCGGCGGGCCTCGTCGGCCAGGCCGCTGCGGCGCCACTGCACCGCCAGGTTGGACGGGTCGAAGTCGACCGAGCCGCCGAGGGTTTCGGCGATGGCCTGGTACTGCGCGCCTTCCTCGAGCAGGACGACGAACTTGGCCAGTTCCAGCAGCCCGGCGCGGCCGAGCACGTTGGCGCCACCGTTGGCCTCGAAGATCGCGACCAGGTGCGGGTCGGTTGTCAGCTTGCTCAGGATGAATTCGCCCGCGCCGATGGTGCGGTCGATGTGCGGCGGGATCTCCCGCGACAGGGTCAGGCGCTGCGAGGCGGCGTAGCGGATCGGCAGGGTGCGGTGGGTCTGCGCCCAGCCGCCCAGCCACGGGGTGTGGATGTGCACGACGGAGGTGATCTCCGGGTGCGCGCGGAACACCTCGGCGTAGCCGGTGACGAAACCCGCGGATCCCGTGCCGGACAGCACTTCCCCGTCGAAGGTGGCGACGACGGGCTCGACCGTGCGCTCGGCCGCCCACGGGCCGGGCGCGTTGAGCGCGACGGCGATCTCCTCGCCGGGCACCCGCTCGACGAAGTTGACGGTGCCGTTGCCGGTGACGGTGCCGGTCTCGCGGAACACCCGGAACGCGGTCTCGGCGTCGCGGGTCGCCGCCGCGACGAAGGCCGTGACGGCCTCCGGCAGACGGGTTTCGGTGGTGGTCATCGAAGGACTCCTGGGTTATCGGGCCGTCGCGAGGACGGTGTCGGTGGACGGGGTGGTGAGCCGGGAGCGGCCGAGCAGGGGCAGGACTTCCTCGCCCACCCGGTAGGCCTCCTCCAGGTGCGGGTTGCCCGCGAGGATGAAGGCGTCGACGCCGAGGTCGACGAGTTCGTCGAGTCGCTGGGCGACCTGCTCGTAGCTGCCGACGAGGCCGAAGGCGGGTCCGCCGCGGATCAGGCTGAAGCCGCACCAGACATTGGGCTGGACTTCCAGATCGCGGTAGCCGGTGATGGTTTCGGGCACCCAGCCGGCGATCCTGGCCGCGCCGACCGAGTCGCCCTGGGCGGCCCGGTTGGCGGCGTCGCGGTCGACGAAGGCCCAGCCCTTCTCGATCTCGGCCCAGGCCGCTTCCTCGGTGTGCCGGGCGACGATGTCGATGCGGACCGCGAACTTCGGTGTACGACCGAGGGTTTCGGCGTTGCGCCGGACGCCGTCGAACTTGGCGCGCAGGTCGGCGAACGGCTCGAGCCAGGACAGGTAGTAGTCGGCATGGCGGCCGGCGGCGGCCACCGCGGCGCCGGAGGACCCCGAGAAATACACCTCGGGGAACGGCTGACCGGCCAGGCCGGGCGGCAGCGCGGCGCCCTCGGTGCGGAAGAAGCGGCCGTCGTGGTCGAACGGTTCGCCGTCCCACACCCCGCGCAGGACGTCGAGGAACTCGCTCGTGCGGGCGTAGCGGTCGTCGTGGGCGACCTTGTCGCCCCACCACAATTGGGCCGGTCCCCCGCCGCCGCTGATGATGTTGTAGACCAGCCTGCCGCCGGTGGCGCGCTGCAGGCTCGCCGACATCCTGGCGGCCTGCACCGGGTGCAGGAAACCGGGCTGGAAGGCGACCATGAAGCGGTAGGTGGTGGTCTCGGCGGCCAGCGCGGCGGCCACCGCCCACGGATCGTCGGTCACCGGGAACGACGGGAGCAGCCCGCCGAGGAAGCCCGCCGATTCGGAGGCCTTGGCGACGGCGGCGACGTGGTCGAGGTAGCTGTACTCGTCCAGCGCGCCGCCGCGGATGGCGGGGGCGAGATTGCCGGGACCGTAGCCGCCCGCGTTGCCGCGGTTGTAGCGGCGCGGGGTGCGCAGGGAGGCGTGGTCGCCTTCCATCCCGATGCGCCAGTAGACATCGATGGTCATGCGGTGAGCTCCTGCGCGGTGGTGAGGGTGCGGCCTGCCGGATCGGCGAGGAACAGCAGGTGTTCGCCCGCCCGGTGGATCTCCTCGATCTGCGGATGCCCGGACAGCACGAAGGTCTGCACACCGGCGATCTCGTACACCGAGAGCTGGCGGGCCACCTGCTCGTAGCTGCCGACCAGGCCGATCCGCCGGTCGTAGCCGAGCGCGTCGAAGCCGGCCCAGCGGCCGTCGCCGAGGGCGTGCTCGGCCGCGGAATCGGTGCGGCCCAGCTCGTCCCACTGACGGTGCACGCGCGCCCAGGCCTCGTCCTCGGTCTCCCTGGCGATGATCGGCAGATCGAGGGCGATCCGGACCCGGCGGCCCGCCGCGGCGGCGCGCTCGCCCAGTTCGGCGGCGACCCGGGAGATCCCGTCGGGTTCCTCGCCGAAGACGTGGACGTCGCCGTGCGCGGCCGACAGCTCCAGCGCGGCCGCCGAGGTGCCGCTCAGGTGGACCGTCGGGAACGGCAGGCCGGACAGGATGCCGCGGAACCCGCCGTCGACCACGTCGTAGTACTGGCCCGCGTATTCGAACCCGGTGCCCGCGAATCCGGCCGCGCCGACCTCGGTTTCGTTCCAGACGCCGCGCGCGACGGTGAGGAATTCGGCGGCGCGCCGGTAGCGGTCGTCGCCGCCGATGTGGTCACCACGCGAGTGGGCCTCCGCCTGGTCGGTATCGACCGCGAGCTGCCAGTTCAACCGGCCCCGCGCATGCCGCTGCAGGGTGGCCGAGATCTTGGCGGCGTACACCGGCGTGCCGAAGGCGGGCTGGAATTCGACGGTGACCCGCGCGTACCGGGTGGCACGCAGGGCCGCGCCCGCGACGATCCAGGATTCCTCGCCGAGCGGATCATAGGGCGCGAGCACACCGTCGAAGCCGTTCAGCTCCGCGGCGTCGACGATCTGGGCGAGATCGTCGAACGGGCCGAACCGGCCGGGGCGCACATCGGTGGCCTCGGTGCGCGGCGCCCGCGGTCCGAATCCGCCGCGGCCGCGCAGGGCGGGTGCGGCGCGGCGGCCGTCGCCGCGGCTGGGCAGCTTCCACACGAACTCGGTCATGCGGGCACCCGCTCGGCGGCGACGAGCTCCTGGGCCCTGGCCAACGGCTCGGCGGCGACCCAGGATTCGAGGTCGAAGTCCGCGGCCAGGAAGCCGTGGGTGTAGAGGAACTGCTTCTGCACGCCGAGCAGCTCGACGCGTTCCTCGCTCAGCGACGGGTGCAGCCCTCGATGGAACTCGTCACCGTAGGCGGCGACGACACCCTCCGGGCCGGACAGTGTTTCGCGCTGCAGCACCGCGCGCACACCGTCGAGGTCACCGGCCGCCCAGTCGGCGGCGCGCAGGCTCTGCGCGAGGAAGCCGACGACGACCTCGGGCCGGGCGTCGAGCAGATCCGCGTGCACCGTGATCGGGCGCGGGGTGCCGTTGTTGACGCGCAGGTGTTTGGTGGCCGAGGCGTCCAGGTCGACCGCGACGCGCAGCCCGTGCTCGCGAGCGACCTCCTGCGCGCGAGCGCCCTTGACATAGATGGCGTCGACCTTGCCTGCCAGCAGTTCCTCGACACCCCAGGTGGTGGACCGGCGGGCCGACTGGATCGCGGTGCGCACCTGCGGATCCCGCTCGACGTCGAGTTCGGTGACCCGCACGTCGGCCAGGGTCAGCCCGGCCGGGCGCAGCGCGTTGGCGAACCCGTGCAGCGCCATCGCCCGCGGGAAACTGCGGGCCTGGTCCTGCGCCCACGCGGGCACACCGACCCGCAGCCCGGCCAGTTCCGCCGCGTCGGTGACCGGCGACTCCGGGCCGACGAGGATCGCCTGGGACTCGTCGATCCAGGTCAGGCCGATCAGCCGGGTCGGCGAGCCCTGGGCACGAGCGGCCAGCGCGGGCACGTTGCCGCCCTCGCGGATCAGGCCGGACAGGTCGTGCAGGAAGTGGTGGCCGGCGAGTTCAGGGCCCGCGTCCTGCAGGACACCGAAGTCGAGGCCCGCGCTCGCGGCGGTCTCGCCGAGCCAGCCCAAGCTGTGCGCGAGACCGCTCGCGGTCGGCACGGGGCAGCGGGTGTACCACAGGGTTTCGGTCATGACAGGCTCCTGGTGTGTGGTCCGACGCCGAGGTGGGCGAGGAATTGCGTTCGGTAACCGAGGGTTTCGGGCGCCGCGTGGTCACGCGGCTGGGGCAGGTCGATGACCTCGTCGACGGCGAAGCGGCCGTGGTCGAGGATGAGCACCCGGTCGGCGAGCCGGATCGCCTCGTCGACATCGTGGGTGACCATGAGGACCGCGGGCCGGTGCCGGGCGACGAGATCGCCGACCAGGTCCTGCATCTGGAGCCGGGTGAGCGCGTCCAGCGCCGCGAACGGCTCGTCGAGCAGCAGCAGCTCCGGCTCCCGGACCAGGGCCCTGGCCAGGGCGGCCCGCTGGGCTTCGCCACCGGACAGGGTGGCGGGCCACTGTCCGGCCTTACCGTCGAGGTTGACCTCGCTCAGTGCCCGCAGCCCGGCCTCGCGCTGAGCCTTGCCGCGGCGCAACCCGACGAGCACATTGGCCAGCACCCGCTTCGACGGGATCAGCCGGGGCTCCTGGTAGACCGTGGTGCGCCGGGGCGGGACCAGCACCTCGCCGGCATCGGGCACTTCCAGGCCGGTGAGCAGGCGCAGCAGCGTGGTCTTGCCGGTGCCGCTCGGGCCGAGCAGCACGACGAACTCGCCGCGCCGGATGGTCAGGTCGACGCCGTCGAGCACCGTCTTGTCGCCGAAGGCCTTGCGCAGTCCGGTGATCGAGACCGCCACCGGTGCCTGCGGTTCGACCGTCGTCTCGACGGGCGCGGCCGCTGTCGTGGTCATCGGATCGCCACCTGCTTCCGCCAGGGCATCGCGTAGCGTTCCGCGAGCCGTACGAGCGCGTCGAACACCAGGCCGAGCAGGGCGTAGAGCACGACGCACAGCACCATGTAGTCGGTGCGGTTGTATTCCTGGGCCAGCGTCACCAGATAGCCGACGCCCTGCTGGGTGCCGACCTGTTCGGCGGCGATGAGGCCGGTGATGCTGATCGACAGGCAGATCCGCAGCGCCATCAGGATGCCGGGCAGCGCGGCGGGCACGATCACCTCGGCGATCAGCCGGGTGCCGGTGAGCCCGAAACTGCGGGCGGCCTCGACCATCTTGCGGTCGACATTGCGCACCCCGAGATAGGTGTAGGCGTACATCGGCGCCGTGGTCGCCACCGCGATGAGCAGCACCTTGTACAGCTCGTCGATGCCGAACCAGGAGATGAACAGCGGCACCAGCGCGAGGAACGGCACCGCCCGCACGATCTGCATGGTCGAGTCGACGAGTTCCTCGCCGAGGCTGGACAGCCCCGACAGCAGCCCGAGCACCAGGCCCACCGAGACGCCGATGGCGACGCCCGCGGCGGCCCGGCCGAAGGAGGCCAGCGCGAAGTCGACCAGCTGGCCGCTGTCGAGCAGTTCCAGGAACGCCGCCCAGACCGCGCCGGGGCTCGCGATCACCCGGGGTGAGATCGCGCCGCTCGCCGAGCCACCCCACCAGGCCGCCACGATGGCCGCGGGCAGCGCGGCGCGCAGGCCGAGCGACAGCCAGCGGGGCCGCTGTCCGGTGACCCGGGCGCGCGGCGGCGCCAGTTCGAGGGTGGTCATGTCACTTGTCCTTCAGTGCGGCCAGCTGCTCCGGGCTGAGCTTGGAGCGCAGGTCGTAGAAGATGTCGGCGGCGGCGATGCGGCGGCTGATCACGCCGTTGTCGGCGAAGGTGTTCACCACGTCGGCCAGGTCGGTGGCGTCGGATTCGGCGGGCAGGCGCGGCACGGTGACCTCACCGCCGACCCGGATGGCGTCGGCGAGGCGATCACCGGTCAGCGCGCGCGGACCGGTCTTCTCGAAGACGTTCTCGAAGTCGGCGGGCGCGGCCTTCTGCTTCGCGGTGAGTCCCTGCAGGACTTCCAGGTATTTGGCGGCGACGTCGGGCCGCTGTTCGAGGACCTCGGTACGGAACACGACGACGGTGTTGTCGTGCGAGCCGATCGCCTTCTCGGTGACGATCTCGCGCGCGCCCGCGGCCTTGGCCTCCTGGTAGGGCACCAGGAACGAGGCCCAGGCGTCGACCTTGCCGGTGGCGAAGGCCGAGGCGGCGTCCTTCTGCTGCAGCGGGACCCTGGTCACCTTGTCGGCCGGGATTCCCGCCTGGGCGAGGGCTTTCAGGGTGATGTACTCGCCCTTGCCCGCGGGATTCACCGCGATCCGCTTACCCACCAGCCCGGCCACCGAGGTCACCCCGGACTCGGGAGTGACGACGATGCCGCTCTGATCCTGACCGGCGGGGTCGGCCACGGCGACGATCTTCACGCCGACGTCCTTGGACAGCGCGCCGACCACGGGGCTGAAGGCGGCTCCCGAGACGTCGAGTTCCTCGGTGTTGAACAGTTTCAGCATCGAGCTGAAACCCGGTGTGGTGTTGACCCATTGGATCTTCGCGCCGAGCGGAGCCAGCGCCGCGTCGAAGGTGCCGTCGCGCTTGCCGACCGCGAGCGGTCCGGTGTTGCCCGGATCGGTGACCTTGAGAACGAACGAGGCCTGCGCGCCCGGTTCGGGCGTGGAGCCGGAGCCACACGCCGCGACGAGGGCGACGACGGGGACGATCGCGAGCGCGATCCTCGAGAAGGCCGGCAGCCTGCGGGACATCGGGGCTCCTGTGTTCGGGGAAGGGCGGGTGGTGCTTTCGCAGCGTAGGAGTGGACAGGGCACCGAACGAGGTATGTCTTTCCAGGGATCGGAAAGCTTGACAGCCGCCGATCCCGCAATCTATGGGCGCTTTCCGCGACAAACCCGCCCGTACTTTCCGAATAACGGAAAGCGGGCACGGTTCGCGAACGTCACGCTGTGTTACCGTCGGCTCCGTGGAGACCTCCAGCGTGCAGACCGTGACCCGGGCCCTGTCGGTACTCGATTGCTTCCGCGGGGGCGAGGAACGGGGCGTCTCCGAGGTCGCGCGCGCCCAGGGCCTGGCGGTGAGCACCACCCACCGGCTGCTCGGCGCCTTGGTGCAGGCCGGATTCCTGGAGAAGGACGCCGAATCCAGCCGCTACCGGATGGGCGGCGCGCTGGCCGAGTACGGGCAGATCGCCTACCGCCAGCACAAGATCTATCTCGCCGAGCCGTATCTCGAGCAGCTGGCGGCGACCACCGGCGCCACCGGTTCGGTCGCCACCCGCCACGGCATCCACGCCGTCCTGCTCGGCACCAGCCGCTGGCGCGAGAGCGACGGGCACGAACTACAGGGCGTTCGGCTGCCGCTGCACGCGAGCGCCCTCGGTAAGGCGCTGCTGGCGTGGTCCGAGGTCGACGACGACGAATTGCGTTCCCTCCCTTATGAAGAGGGCACCGAGCGATCCGTGTCGAACGCCGCGGAGATGCGTGCGGAACTGGTCGCGACCCGGGCACGGGGATACGCGTTCAACGATCGGGAGCTCGATCCGGGATTCCGCACCATCGGTCTGCCCATCCTCGACCCGCAGGGCCGGTGCCGCTTCGCGCTCGGCCTGCGCGGCCCGGTCACGCTGATGATCGACGAGCGGGTGCCGTTCTTCGTCGAACTCGCCAAGGTCACCGCGGCCGATATCGCCGCCACCTTCGCCGCCGCGGACTGACCCCACTCCCCCGCACCCGTTCGGGTCCGTCCGAATTCCTGGGACGATACTTTGTATTTGTTTAGTTGAGCTCATGAAGGGAGCCCTGGTGGCGACCGATACCGCACGTCCCGCGGTCGGGCTGCGCTCCGACCGCGGCGCGATCCTGGCCTCGCTGATGATGTCGACGAGCCTGGTCGCGCTGGATTCGACGATCATCGCCACCGGCGTGCTGACCATCACCGCCGATCTGGGTGGCTTCGCGCTGTTCCCCTGGTTGTTCTCGATCTATCTGCTCACCCAGGCGGTGACGGTGCCGATCTACGGCAAGATCGCCGACACCGTCGGGCGCAAGCCGGTGATCCTGTTCGGGATCGTGGTGTTCGCGCTGGGCTCGCTGCTGTGCGGGCTCGCGACGAGCATGGTGGCGCTGATCGTGTTCCGGGCGATCCAGGGCATCGGCGCGGGCGCGATCCAGCCGATGACGATGGTCATCGCGTCCGATCTGTACACGCTGCCCGAGCGAGCCAAGGTGCAGGGCTATCTGGCCGGGGTGTGGGCCGGATCGGCGGTGCTCGGTCCGCTGGTCGGTGGCGCCTTCGCCGATTTCGCCAGCTGGCGCTGGATCTTCCTGGTCAATCTGCCGCTGGCGGCGCTGGCCGGGGTGATGTTGCTGCGCAACTTCACCGAGACATCCCCGCGCCGGGCGCGCGGGCAGGTCGACTACCTCGGCGCGGCCCTGCTCACCCTCGGCGCGGGCGCGCTGATCCTCGCGCTGCTCGAGGGCGGTCAAGCGTGGGCGTGGAATTCCCCCACGAGCCTGACCCTGTTCGTCGGCAGCGCCGTGGTGCTGGTCGTTTTCGGGTTCGCCGAGCACCGCACCGCGAATCCGATTCTGCCGCTGTGGATCTTCACCCGCCGGGTGGTGGTCGCGGCGAGCGCGGTGTCGATGCTGATCGGCGCGATCGTGCTCGGGCTCACCTCGTACGTGCCGACCTTCGCCCAGGGCGTGCTCGGCACCACCGCCACCCTGGCCGGACTCACCGTCGGCGCCTTGACCATCGGCTGGCCGATCACCGCGTCCCAGGCGGGCCGGTTCTACCTGCGCCTCGGCTTCCGGACGACGGCACTGATCGGCAGCGCGATCGCCGTCGTCGGCTGCGTGGCGCTGTTGCCGATCGGCGATCAGGCCAGTCCGTGGCAGCTGGCGTGCGCCTGTTTCCTCATCGGCGCGGGCATGGGCCTGGTGGCCAATCCGACCCTGATCGCCGCCCAGACCGACGCGGCCTGGTCCGAACGCGGCGTCGTCACCTCGGCGACCATGTTCGCCCGCTCGATCGGCAGCGCGGTCGGCGTCGCCGTGTTCGGCGCGATCGTGAACGCCCAGGTGAGTGCGGTCGACCGCCCGGATCCCGGCGAACTCGCCGACGCGATCCACCTGGTGTTCGTGACGCTGCTGGCGATGTCGATCGTGCTGCTGGCCGCCGCGGCCACCATGCCCGGAGCACGACCCGCGCCCGCCACGGCCGATCGGATCGACTGATCGATCCGCCGAATCTGTGCGGCATCGCCGGGAGAAAGTACCGGTAGGGTCGAGATCGTGTGGGGAATAGGGGATTCGGCGGATCCGGCGGCGCGGCGCACGAGCCGGGCGAGTTCGTTCGGGGCACAGGCCGCGGTGTACGCCGACCACCGGCCGGACTATCCGGCAGCCGCGATCCGATGGGCGTTGCAGCCGGTCGGCCGGACCGACGTGACCGTCCTCGACCTGGGCGCCGGGACCGGCAAGCTCACCGACGGCGTGCTGGCGGCCGGGGCCGAGGTAATCGCCGTCGAACCCGATGCGGCCATGCTCGCCGAACTGGTGCGACGGTATCCCTCGGTCACCGCGCTGTCCGGTGCGGCGGAGGCGATTCCGCTCCCTACCGGGTCGGTGGACGCGGTGGTCGCCGGGCAGGCGTTCCACTGGTTCGAGCAAGACCGCGCGTTTCCCGAGATCGCCCGGGTCCTGCGGCCCGGCGGGGTGTTCGCGGCGTTCTGGAACACCGACGACACCAGCGCCGAGTGGGTGGCCGGACTCCAGCGCGTCTCCCGCTCGGAGGTGTCGTTCACCCCCTCCGACGAGGAGGAGAAGCTGCCCGCACACCCGTTGTTCGCGACGTTCGAGAAGGCCGAGTTCCCACACAGCCAGCGGCGCACCGCGGAATCGCTGGTGACCACCATCGGCACCCATTCGCACACCGTGGTGATCCCGACGGAGCAGCGAACGGCTCTGCTCGACCGCGTCCGGGCCTACCTGCGCGCGACCCCGGCGACCGCCGAGGGCGAGTTCGACTTCCCGTTGCGCACCGAGGTGATCCGGGCCGTGCTGCGCGAATCACCTCGGCGCTGAGCGGTCAGCTCGCGCGTTCCGCCAGGCCGCGCACCACATCGACGACCTCGCCCGGGGCGAACTCGACGACCCGCCGCACCCGCGAATTCGCCACGGGCGCGAGGTCGACGACGATCGGCGCACCCGCGCCCGCCTGAGCGATCGCGGTGATCCGGTCCTGCAGGAAACCACCGTCGGGGACGCCGACGCGGATGACGTCGCCGACCGCGAGCGCCTCGGCCCGGACCGGGCCACCGGCCGCCGCCGCGGGGTCGAACGTGCCGCAGCGGGTGTGCCCGGTGGTCGCGCCGAGCCCGCGTTCGGCGATCGTCCACCACACCGGCGCTTCGGGTTCGCCCGCGCCGACGCGCGTGTGCCAGGCCAGAACCCGGTCGCGTTCGGCCTCGGCGGCCGCGCGGGTCTCGTGCAGGGAGACCTGCCTGCGGACCGGGGCGTTGCGCGAGCGGGTGGTGCCCGCCGCGCCGTCGACCACCAGGATCCAGCGCGCGCCCACGGCGTCGTCGCGGCGGGCCGAGACCCGTTTGGCCAAGGCGAGTCCCGGTGTCGCGCCCAGCTGATCGGCCGCCTCCTCGATACTCGCGACCAGCCCGAGCGAGCGCAGCAGCTCGGCGGCCGACAGCTCCGAGGTGCCCAGTTCCTGCGCCAGCGCCGTCATCGGCGTGCGCCGGCGCCAGCCGATCCGCGCACAGTGTTCGTGCCGGGTGAACCACAGTCCGCTGCGGGTGCGGCGGTGCTGATCGACCACCACCGCCCACCAATCCCATTCCGGCTCGGCCACCAGCCGCCCGCGAATCCAGCGTTCCCGCTCGGCCGTCGGCACCCGGTCCTCGGGTGGCACGAAATTGCGCAGGGCGGCGCGCACCGCGGATTCGGTGCGCCCCACCGTCTTCGCGGTGCGCGCCAGGTCGGCCCCCGCGCGCAGATCGTCGGCCAGGACCCGGTATTCCGATTCCCGCCAGGTGGTCCCATGCCTGCTCGGTGGCTGCAGATCGCCCCGGTCGTCGTCACTCATCCCCGTGCCCCCGTTCTCGCACCGCCCGGCCACACTCGCCCCGGGCTCGTTTGTGTGACCCTTCGACGATACCGGTGGGGTATGACAGAAAACGCTTGTCTGCCAGCGGCTTTCCAGCAAACGGGGGGTCTCGGTCAGCCGGTGTGCGCGACGCCGCGGCGGCCGAAGGCGTAGTAGCCCAGGCACACGAGTGCCGCCCAGACCGCGCCGACGACCAGCGCGGTGCGCCCGCCGTCGGTCCACAGCAGCAGCACCACGACCAGACCGAGGAAGCCCAGTGCGGCCCAGGTGGTCACGGGCGCGCCGGGCAGCCGGAAGTCGCTGGCGGGCAGCTCCCCCGCCCGCACCTTGGCGCGATACTTCAGGTGGCACACCAGGATCACGGCCCACACCACGATGATGCCGACGGTACTGACCGAGGTGATGTAGGCGAACGCCTTGTCCGGCGAGACCAGGTTGACCACGACACCGATCACCATCGCCGCCGCCGAAGCGCAGATGCCGGTGAACGGCACCGACTGCTTGCTCAGCTTCGCGAAACCGCCCGGCGCCTCGTCCCGCAGCGCGAGACTGCGCAGCATCCGGCCGGTGGAGTAGATGCCGGAATTGCACGACGACAGCGCCGCAGTGAGCAGCACGAAGTTGATGATGCCCGCGGCGGCGGGGATGCCGATCTGCTCGAACACCTCGACGAACGGACTCCGGCCCGCGTGGAAGGTGCGCCAGCTCGCCACCGACATGATCACCACGAGCGCGCCGACATAGAACAGGCCGATGCGGAACGGCAGGGTGTTGATCGCCTTGCGCAACGTGGCCTTCGGATCGCGGGCCTCCCCCGCCGTCACGCCCACCAGTTCGACGCCGACATAGGCGAACACGACGATCTGCAGCACCAGCAGGGTCTGCCCGAAACCGTTCGGGAACACGCCGCCGTCGGCCCACAGGTTGGTCACCGTCGGATTCGTGGCGTGCCCGAAGCCGAACACCAGCACGCCGATGCCGATCAGGATCATCGCCAGGATCGCGGTGACCTTGATGGCGGAGAACCAGAACTCGCCCTCACCGAAGATCCGCACCGAGATCAGGTTCGCGGCGAACAGCACCGCCAGCACCACCAGCGCGGTCACCCACTGCGGGATGTCGAACCAGTACTGCACGTACTTGCCCGCGACGGTGATCTCGGCCATGCAGGTCGACACCCACACCGCCCAGTAGGACCACCCGGTCGCGAAACCGGCGAAGCGGCCGAGGAATTCGTGCGCGTACTCGGCGAAGCTGCCCGACACCGGCCGATAGGTCAGCAACTCACCGAGCGCGCGCATGATGACGAAGATCGCCAGGCCCGCGGCCAGGTAGGCCAGGATCAACGACGGCCCGGCCTGCTCGATCGCGGCGCCGGAGCCGTAGAACAGGCCGGTGCCGATCGCGCCGCCGATGGCGATCATCTGGATGGTGCGCGGGCTCAGGCCGCGCGCGTAACCCTCCGATTCGGTCGTCGGAGTGGGCGCCTGCACGGCTGCGGTGGATAGCCCGGGGCCGTCAGCTGACATGGATCGTGTCCTTCCGTCGCGTCGATCAGTCCTGCACGCTACCGCCCGGCAACCGTGGCACCGGTCACCACCATCGGGGCGCGGAAATACCGGCCGTCCCGCCCGGGTTGCCCCTTGCGGGGGTTGGATCACTGTCGAGGAGGCTCATGAACGCGGTCACGCTGTCGGTTCTGGATCTGGCGCCGGTACAAGCCGACGTGAGCGCGGGCGAGGCACTGCACGCGACGACGCGGCTGGCCCAGCACGCGGAGGAACTGGGCTTTAGCCGATTCTGGGTGGCCGAGCACCACAACATGCCCGGCATCGCCAGCTCCGCGCCCGCCGTGGTGCTGGCCCATCTGGCCGCCTCGACCTCGCGCATCCGGGTCGGTTCGGGCGGGGTGATGCTGCCCAACCATCCGCCGCTGGTGGTGGCCGAGCAGTTCGGCACACTCGAGGCGCTGCATCCCGGCCGGATCGACCTGGGCATCGGCCGCGCGCCCGGCACCGATCCGGTGACCGCGCGCGCTCTGCGCCGCAGCGCCGAGGGACTCGGTGGCGAATCGTTCCCGCGCGAGCTCACCGCGCTGATCGGGTTCTTTCGCGGCGCCGACGCCGAGGGCATCGTCGCCAGTCCCGGCCGCGGCGCGGAACCGGCGGTGTGGCTGCTCGGCTCGAGCGGCTACAGCGCCCAGGTCGCCGCGGTGCTCGGGCTGCCGTTCGCCTTCGCCCATCACATCGCCCCGGAGAACACGGCCCCGGCGCTCGCGCTCTATCGCGACAACTTCCGGCCCTCGGACACGTTGCGCGAGCCCTACACGATCGTGGCCGCCTCGGCGATCTGCGCCGACACCGAGGCCGAGGCCGACCGCCTCGCCGCGCCCCGCGATCTCGCCTTCGCCCAGCTGCGCGCGGGCCGCCCGCAGGCGCTGGCCACCCCGGAACAGGCCGCGGCCTTCCCCGGCAGCGACGCGGAGCGCCGCTTCGCCGAGCAGCGCAAGGCCGGTCAGCTGCAGGGCTCGCCGGACACGGTGCGCGCGCAGGCCGCCGAGCTGCTCGCCGCCACCACCCCCGACGAGCTCATGCTCAACACCCTCGTCTACGACATCGACGCCAGGATCCGCTCGCTCGAGCTCAGCAGCAAGGCGATCAACGGCTGAGCCCGGATCGGCTCAGAGCAGCCGGAATCCCCTGGTGCGCAACGACTCCCGGAGCCGGTGACGGCCGTTGAGCGAGGCCACCGTGGCGAGCCGGGCCAGCACCCGCTCGGTCCACGAGAACGGCAGGCCCTGCTCGGAGTAGATCTCGCCGATCCGCTCCTCGTAGGCGTCGATCGCCGCGCGCTGACCGGCCAGGTCGTAGGTCTCCTGGTGCAGCACGGCGGCCTGCGGCAGGCGCGGCTTCACCCGGGTGCCCTCGGCCGGGTCGGGATGGCCGACCACCAGGCCGAACACGGCGAAGACGTGGTCGGGCAGCCCCAGTTCGGCGGCCACCCGCTCGGGATCGTTGCGCAGCGCGCCGATGTAGACGGTGCCGAGCCCGAGGGATTCGGCGGCGACCACCGCGTTCTGCGCCGCGAGCGCCGCGTCGACGAAACCGACGTAGCTGGATTCGAGATAGTCCGCGCCCTCCAGCGGCACCCCGCGATCGTCGGCCAGCTGGCGCAGCCGGGCGAAGTCGGCGGTCCACACCAGCAGCACCGGGGCCTGCACGATGTGCTCCTGACCGCCCGCGATCTCGGCGAGGCGGGCCTTGCGCGCCGGATCACGCACCTCCACGACGCTCCACACCTGCAGGTTCGACGAGGTCGCCGCGGACTGTGCGGCCGAGACCAGCAGCCGGATCGTCGCGGGCGACACCGGATCGGGCAGGTAGCGGCGCACCGATTTGTGGCTGTGCAGTACCTCCAGCACCGGGTTCCACTGTTCGGGAACCTCGGTCGCCGGATCGGCGTAGCGCTGCTGCACGAGGTGGACGGGGCTGGGGGCGGTCTGCGTCATCCCGCCATCGTCGCCGCACCGGCCCGGCGCGTCTGCGGTAACCCTCACCGTGAACCGAACGGAGGTCCCGGGACGGCCGATCGATACAGTAGGGAGGGGGAGCCCGCCGACGGGTGGGACGAGGGAGCGCGTCATGGGCAAGATCTTCGACCGGATCGACGACAAGTTGCGGGCCTTCATCGGCGAGCAGCCGATCTTCTTCGTCGGCACCGCGCCCTCCGACGGCGGCCATGTCAACGTCTCCCCCAAGGGTTATCGCGACACCTTCGCCGTGCTCGACGAGCACACCGTCGCCTACCTGGATCTGTTCGGCAGCGGCGCGGAGACGATCGCGCACCTGCGCGACAACGGGCGGATCACCGTCATGTTCTGTTCGTTCGCTCGCACCGCCCGCATCCTGCGGCTGTTCGGCACCGGCCGGATCGTCCGGCCCGACTCGGCCGAATTCGACACGCTGCGTGCGCGATTCGGCACCGAGCACCCGGGTATCCGGGCGATCGTCGTGATCGCGGTGGACCGGATCGCCGACTCGTGCGGGTGGTCGGTGCCCTATCTCGAACTGGTCGAGGAACGATCCATCCTGGACGAGGCGCACGCGCGCCGCACCGACGCCGATTTCGCCCGGCGGATCGCCGGCGACAACGCCACCAGCATCGACGGACTGCCCGCGCTGGAACCGGATCACCCGCTGCCGTCCCAGGTCACGCGGGAACGCACGTCGCACGCCGTGGACGGCTAAAGTGCGGCGGTGAACACCGGATCCGCCAGCTCGCTGCTCGACCGTCTCCTCGCCACCCAACCCGCGCCCGCCTGGTGGCTGGTGCTGGCCACCGCCGCCGTCGCGCTCGTCCTGGTCGGCTACCGGCCGCTGTGGCGGCTCACCAGGGCCGCGGTCACCGTGGCGCACGAGGGCGGGCACGCGCTGGTCGCCCTGCTCACCGGCCGCAGGCTGCACGCGATCACCCTGCACACCGACACCTCCGGACTGACCGTGTCCAGCGGGAAGCCGACCGGTCCCGGCATGATCCTCACCGCGGCCGCGGGCTACCCGGCGCCCGCGCTGCTCGGGCTCGGCTACGCGGCGCTGCTCGGCTCGGGCCGGGTGACGCTGATGCTGTGGGCGACCCTGCTGATGCTGGCCGCCGTCCTGATCAAGGTCCGCAACATCTACGGACTGCTGACCGTCGCCGTGCTCGGCGCGCTGGTGTTCGGGGTGTCCTGGTTCGGCACCGACCAGATGCAGGCCGCGTTCGCGTATCTGGCCGCCTGGTTCCTGCTGGCCGCGGCGGTCCGCCCGGTGATCGAACTGCAGCGCAGCCGCCGCAGGCAGCCCGGCCACACCGCCTCCGACGCCGACCAGCTGGCCCGGCTCACCCATCTGCCCGCCCTGCTGTGGGTGGGGATCTTCACCGTGCTGTGTCTGGCCGCGCTGGTCGTCGGTGGGGCGCTGCTGCTGGCGCCGGTGCAGCAGCTGCACCCGCTGCTTCAGCGGTGAGCGGCGCGCCAGGCCGCGACGGCCTCGGTGACCAGGATGGTCGGCGGTTCGAGCGCGTTCAGGGTGATGCCCGCTTCGTCGGGCTGTAGCGGTTCCAGCGTGTCCAGCTGGGAGTCGAGCAGGGCCGTCGGCATGAAGTGGCCGAGCCTGCCGGTCATCCGGCGCAGCAGTTCCGCGCGGCCCGCGGCCAGGTGCACGAAGTAGGTGTTCGGCGCGCCGCGGCGCAGCCGGTCCCGATAGGCGCGGCGCAGCGCCGAGCACGCGGCGACCCCGCCGGATTCCTGATGCTCGCCCAGCCAGCCCGCGACGATATCGAGCCACGGGGCGCGGTCCTCGTCGGTCAGCGGGATGCCCGCCGCCATCTTCTCGATATTGGCGATGGGGTGGAAGTCGTCGCCCTCGGCATAGGGCACCCCCAGCCGTTCGGCCGTGAGCGCGCCGACGGTCGTCTTGCCACACCCGGACACGCCCATCACCACGATGACGGGTTGCACCACGCCGACCTCCTCGTCCGAGCCACTGCCCTCCAGGCTCACACACCGGGCCGGAACCGGGTCGGGGAAACGCCGTACCGGTGATCGATTCCGTCGCGGGCTCAGGGAAGGGGACGGTCGGTGGGCAGGTTGACGAAGCTCGGCGCGGCCGGGTCCAGCCGCAGGTGCTGGGGTTCCATCCCGCTGGCGTTCAGCATCGGCCGGAACGGCAGCGCCTTGGGCGCGTTGCCCGCGTAGACATCGATGCGCAGGCGGTGTCCGGGCGCCAGGACCGCCTGGGTCGGGATGACGGCGACGTCGAGATCGGTGGGCGCGCCCGGCACCACGGGCAGCAGATGATCGACGGTGAGCGGATTGAACGGTGCGGTGAGGTCGCCGTTGACCGAGCGGGCGCTGCGCCGTTCGTCGATGGCGCGCATCGACGTGGTGAGCTGGCCGGTGGTCAGCACGGTCGAGGTGCCGTCGGGCGCCACATCGTTGACGGTGACGTTCCAGAACCCGTCGGTGCTGTCGTGCACGGTGTTGAGCCGCACGTTGATCGGGCCCGAGATCACCGTCTGCTCGGTGAGCGGGGCACTGGTGAAGGTGAGCGCGTTGCGTTCGGCGATCCGGGAGTCCTTCGCGCAGGTGTCCAGTGCCGCGGCCATCCCGGCCGAGCCCTGGGCCGCGTCGCGGGAGCACATCGTGCTCAGACCCGGTGCGACGGTGAGGTTCTCGGTGGCCGACGGCCCGGTGGCACTGAGCGATCCGTCGTGCAGGCTGTCCTCGGTGCTGCCGCTGGGCGCCGCCGAGAAATAGACGCGGCGATGCGTGACGCCCGGCATCGGGAACTCCGGCAGCGTGATCCAGCTACCGCCCTGCTGTTTCACCGTCACCGGGCCGAAGCCGTCCACGCCGCTGTCGATGTCCTTGAGCCACTTGTCGAACCATGCCCGCTGCAGCACGTCCAGTCGCGGCGGCGCGCCCGGAACACCGGTGCCCGCACCGGGATTGGCGTGATAGGTGTCGCCGACGACGAGCTGCTTGCGGCCCGCGGGCAGCGGGATCTGCTCGTAGAGTTTGGTCGCGCTGTTGGCGAAGATGTCGTGCCAGCCGCCGTAGACGAACGTCGGCACGGTGACCTGCTCCGGACGCCCCATGATCGCCTCGCGGAACGCGGAGGTGTCGTCGAGCGCGCCGTCGAGCGCGGGCGGCATGTTCGACAGCGACGGGGTGAGCAGCGACTGGGCGAGCAGGTCGAAATTGGTGGTCGGATCGGCGAGGCGATCGTGGAACCAGGTCCAGTCGAAGGTGCCGTCGGCCATCGAGGCCACATCGGGCACGAGCTTGAGCTGGTTCACCGAGTTCAGCCACAGCGGTAGGAAGGTGGTGCCGACGCCGCCACCGGGCGCGACCACATCGCGCATCAGGTCGCTGCCCGGTTCCACGGGGAAGATGGCCTGCAGCGCGGCGGGCGCGTTCTCGGCCGCGCGCAGCTGGTTGATGCCGGAGTAGGAGCCGCCGCTCATCCCGATCCGCCCGTTCGACCACGGCTGCTGCGCCGCCCAGTCGATCACCTCGCGGGTGTCGAGTTGTTCGCGCGCACCGAGGGTGTCCCATTTGCCTTGCGACAGCCCGGTTCCGCGCACGTCGGCGACGACGACGGTGTATCCGCTGCTGATCAGCTTGCGGTCGACACCGAGCATGGTCTGGATCATGCCGCCGTCGAGCGCCTGCATCAGGTCGCCGAACCCGCTGATCGGCGTGGCCGACAGGTTCAGCCTGCGCACGATGTCGACGGCGGTCGCCTGCAGGCCGGGGACGGCGGCGGCGGATTCGATCAGGCCCGTCATCAACTTCGAGTAGGGCGTCAGGCTGACGATCGTCGGCAGCGGCCGCTGCTCGATCTCGCCCACCGCGTTCGCGGGCCGGTAGATGTCGGCCTTGAGCACGACACCGTCGCTCATGGTGATCTGCGTGCCGCGCTCCACCCGCACCTCGGGGTAGGCGGCAGGCCCGTCGTGCAGGGCCGTCCAGCGCGCCGCGGGCGGTTCGGCCGGCTCACCCGCCGCCGGTCCGCCGCCACATCCGAGCACCACCGTCACCGCGAGGATCGTCACCAGCATCCGGACGAGCCCGCGTTCGGAACCTCTCACTGCCATTGTGTGTCGCTCCCCGACCGGTTCGTTCGTCTCCACTGTTGACCTAGCCGCCGCACGATCGAGCGCGGAAACTGTAACAGGGGTAACGACCTGAGGCGGCCAGCGTCGGCCCGCTCGGACTGTCGCAGTGAAGACGTGTTGTTCCAGTTCAGCGCGCCGCGGGGTCCACGCGACTGTCGGTGGCCGGTGGTTGACTGACACCCGCCGGCGCGGTTCCGGCCGGCTTCCATCCATCGCCGAGGAGGACGTTCGACATGCCCACACGTGACGAAGCTTGGCCGCAGGGCACGCCCTGCTGGATCGACTGTCAGGTCGACGACACCACCGCCGCCCGCGACTTCTACAGTGCGCTGTTCGGCTGGGACATCCAGGACAGCCCGGCCGAGGCGGGCGGGTATCTGATGGCCATGCTCGACGGCAGGCCCGCCGCCGGGATCGGACCGAAACCCGACGGCATGCCGATGCCCTCGGCCTGGACCACCTACTTCGCGGCCGAGCGCGCCGACGAGATCGCCGAGAAGGTGAGCAAGGCGGGCGGCCAGGTGTTCATGCCGCCGTTCGACGTGCTCGACGTGGGTCGCATGTTCATCGGCGCCGACCCGACCGGCGGGGTGTTCGGTGTCTGGGAAGCCAAGGCGCACACCGGCGCCGGGGTCTACAACCAGCACGGCGCCTATTGCTGGAACGAACTGCACACCGGCGGCTACGACCGGGCGCACGACTTCTACAACACGGTGTTCGGCTGGCACTACACCGAGATCGGTGACGGTGAGAACTTCGTCTACTCCACCTTCGCGCTGCCCGGCGAGACGCACACCATCGGCGGGGTGATGGACGCGTCCGCACTGGGCACTCCCACCTACTGGCTCACCTGGATCCAGGTCGACGGTGCCGACGCGGCCCTGGCCAAGGCCACCGAACTGGGCGCGAAGGTGATCATGGGCCCCGACGACAGCCCGTTCGGGCGGATGGGCATCGTGCAGGCACCCCAGGGCGAGGTGTTCGGCGTCATCGATCCCGCCGAGGCCGTGGGTGAGGTCCCCACCGGTTCCTGAGGCCGGAGACCGGGACCGTGTCGCCCGCCGTGGTCACCAGGTGCCACGGGGAGTGGGCACGAACCCCGAGCCCACGCGGCCCGGGTCCGGTTCGGGCGCACGGGCTCTCGGCAGTGTCCGGGTGATATCGCGGGGCAGGGGCATCGTCTCGTCGAACAGCGACACCGCGCGCCAGGGCTGTGCGTCGATCGCCGGTTGCGCCTGTCGTCGCCGGGTCTCGTCGGTGACGAGGACGGCGGCGATCGCGGCCGCCGCGAACGCGATCCGCTGGGTGTTGGCGGGATGGTCGCCGAGGCTGATCACCAGGAAACCGCACAGTCCGGCCGCCGTGGCGGGCGCCGTCATCGATCCGGCGGCGCTCGCCGTCACGGCCGTCCAGGTCCCGACGACGGTGATCGCCAGCATCGCCAGCAGCCCGCCGACGCCGGCCTCGACCGCGAAGTTCAACCACAGGTTGTGCGCGTGCTGGAACTGCTCCGTGCTGTCGACCGCCGCGGTGAGGTGGGCGCCGGCGCGGGCCGGTCCGACGCCCTGCGGACGGTCGGCGGCCAGCCGCGCCGCGGCCGTCCACACGTCCGCCCGCACGCCGACCTTCCCGCGGGTCACGAGCACGACCAGGACCGGCCCGGCGACGAGCGCGGCGCCGAGCGGGATCATCCAGGGCACCCAGCGATCGGTCGTCGCGTGCCTGCCGGGCCGCAACCGCCGCAGGAAGACGTACACCGCCAGGCCCGCGATCGCCGCGATCACCCCGCCACGCGATCCGGTGAGCAGCACCCCCAGGTACCCCAGCACGACCAATCCGCCCGCGACCAGCCGCGACCGCATGTCCGCCAGCGAGGCGGCACCCGCGGCGGCCACCGGCAACAGCAGCACCAGGTAGGCGGCCAGCAGGTTCGGGTTCGCGAAGGTGCCGACCGCGCGGATCATGGTGTCGGGACCGCAGATGTCGGCGGATCCGTCGATCGCGCCACGGCAGAAGCCCGTCGGGGTCTCCTGCACGATCTGCTGCAACGCGACGATGCTCGCGATCGTGGTGCAGGCCAGCGCCAGCAGGGCGATCGCGGGCCAGGAATCGGGCACCACCCGGCGCACACCGACCGCCAGGTAGTAGACCGCCACCACGGTGAGCAGGCCGCGCCACGACGACCACGGTTGTCCCGCCAGCTGATTGGCCACCGCCGAAGCGATGAGCAGCAGCGCGATCGGCAGGTCGAACGCGGTGCGGAACCGGGATTCGCCGGTCAGCGCCACCGCCAGCAGCCCGACGAGGACGACCAGCCGGGTCGGGGTCACGATCCAGGTGATCGGCTCGTCGGGCAGGATGTCGGCGACGCATTCGAGCGCGATGGCCGCCAGGCACAGCAACGCCGTCGCGCGCGCGGCGACGACGTGCGGGGCCGCGCGCGGCACGGGCCGCACGGCGCCGGGATAACTCATCCCTCAGGTGTCCCGCACCGGAATTTCGGGACGGCCACGGGCAGGCGTTGTCCGGATGACAGTTGACGCCGGGTCAGCTGAACCGACGTTTCGCTTGCGAACGGTCCCCCACCGGCGAACCATTGACTGTGCGGTGGCTGCCGTCGTGGGCCGAGCGCGCACACGCGCCCGGTGGACCCGACCCGTCGGCCACCTCCGACGACCCAGGAGCCGATGATGTCCGCCCTGACGCGCAAGAATTTCGACGCACCCGAGGAAACCCGGCCCTTCGAGCAGGACAAGGGCAAGCTCGATCTCGTGAATCTCGACAGCGGACCGGTGGGCCGGGCCGTGTTCGAACCGGGCTGGCGCTGGTCGCTGCACGTCAAGCCGATCGCGGGGACCGAGAGCTGTCAGGCACCGCACATGGGCTACTGCCTGTCGGGGCGGATGGTCGTGGTGATGGACGACGGCGAGCAGCAGGAGTTCGGGCCGGGCGACCTGATGGTGGTGCCGCCCGGCCACGACGCCTGGGTGGTCGGCGACGAAGCCTGCGTGATGCTCGATTGGCAGGGCGTCGCCGACTACGCCAAGCGGTAACCGCTACGGCGTCACGATGGCGAAGTTCGGGTCCGGCTTGTCGATCAGGCCGGGCAGCTTCGTCAGCGCGGTGATGTCGCCCTCGATGACGATGTCGCCGCTGAGCACTTCCTTCTTCAGATCGCCGCCGCCGGCCAGGCTGCGGATCAGCACGGGCCTGGTCAGGGTGAGGGTGGCGTCCGGCGCGGGCAGGTCGTCGCCGGGGAACCGGTCGTAGTGCACGAGCACGCCGTTGCGCAGTTCCACGCGGTGGATCCGGTTGCCCTCGTCGCTGATCCGCCAGTCGCTGGTGGTCCGGACGTCCCAGGCCTTGGGCCCGTCGATGCGCAGCGCCATCGCGTCGAACACCTGCTCCACGCTCAGCGCCGCCGCCAGCGCCGCCGAATTCGCCGCGGTCGGGGTGCCGAAGGAGCCGTTGCGCAGTTCGTAGGCGCCGCTGAGGTAGAAGTTGCGCCAGGTGGCGTTCTCGGCGCCGTAGGCCAGCTGTTCGAACGCGCTCGCCTGCAGGGCTTTCGCGGTGCCGTTGTCGGGATCGGCGAAGATCGCGTAGTTCAGCAGCTGCACCGCCCAGCGGAAGTCCGCGGCGTCGTAGGCCCGCTGCGCCTGCTGGAGCACCGCGGCGGTGCCGCCCATGGCCTCGACATGACGGCGGGCGTTCTCCACCGGCGGATGCTCCCAGAGGTGGGCCGGGTTGCCGTCGAACCAGCCCATGTAGCGCTGGTAGACGGCCTTCACGTTGTGACTGACCGAGCCGTAGTAGCCGTGGGTCGACCAGGCGGCGGTGAGCGCGGGCGGCATCGTCATCATCTCGGCGATCTCGGCGCCGACGTAACCCTTGTTCAGCAGCCGCAGCGTCTGATCGTTGAGGTAGGCGTACAGATCGCGTTGCAGCGACAGGAATTCCACGATCCGGTCGGTGCCCCAGATCGGCCAGTGGTGCGAGGAGAACACCAGCTCGCTGCGGCGGCCGTAGCGGTTGATCGAATCGGTGAGGTACTTCGCCCAGACGTGCGGGTCGCGGACGAGCGCGCCGCGCAGGGTGACGATGTTGTGCATGGTGTGGGTGGCGTTCTCGGCCATGCACAGGATGCGGCGGTCGGGGAAGAAGATGTTCATCTCCGCGGGCGCTTCGGTGCCCGGTGTGAGCTGGAAGACCATCCGCACGCCGTCGACCGTCTCGGTCTGATCGGTGTGGGTGATGTCGCGGGTGGGCGGGATGAGGCTGACCGTTCCGGTCGAGGTGGTCTGCCCCAGACCCGAACCGATCTGGCCCTTCGGTCCGCGCGGCAGGGCGGCGCCGTACATGTAGGCGGCGCGGCGGGCCATCGCCGTACCGGTGTAGATGTTCTCGGCGACCGCGTGTTCCAGGAAGCCGGCCGGCGCGAGCACCGGGCAGCGCCCCGCCGCGACGTCCTGCGGGGCGAGGACGCCGTAGCTGCCGCCGAAGTGGTCGACGTGGGAGTGCGTGTAGATCAGGCCGGTCACCGGCCGGTCACCGCGGTGCTTGCGATACAGCGCCAGGCCCGCCGCCGCGGTTTCGGCGGAGACGAGCGGGTCGATCACCACGACGCCGGTGTCGCCCTCGATCAGGGTCATGTTCGACAGGTCGAAGCCGCGGATCTGGTAGTAGCCGGGCGCGATCTCGTAGAGCCCCTGCTTGACGGTGAGCTGGGACTGCCGCCACAGGCTCGGGTTCACCGACTGCGGACAGGCACCGCCGAGGAACTCGTAGGAGTCGGTGTCCCACACCACCTTTCCCGCCGCGTCGGTGACCTTGCCCGGCTCGAGCGAGGCGATCCAGCCGCGATCGGCGTCGGCGAAATCGGCGGTGTCGCCGAAGGGCAAGGTGTCGGTCAGCGCGCGATTGGCGTCGGCGACGGCCTTCGTCGGGTCGGTCTGTGTCATCGACGGGCTGACCGCGCCGCTGTCGTCGCCGCAGCCGGTGACGGTGAGGCCGACGGCCAGCGCGGCGGCCGCCCCGGCTCCGACGCCGAGCATGCCGCGGCGCGACACCTCGAACCGATCCGTGTTCGTCCCGTCCACCACTACATCCTCACTCAGGTGATCACTTCCCCGCCGCACGAGCGGTGCGACCGGCGTCGCTATTGCAGCATAACTGCAATAACTGAGTTACGGCTGAGCAATCGGCACAGCGGCCAGCTGAATCTCGAGCAGCAGTCGGTCGGCGGGGTCGGCCAGGTCGATCCCGAGCACGGCCTCGGCCCGGCGCAGCCGGTAGCGCAGCGTGTTCGGATGCACGCGCAGCGCGGCGGCCGCGGCGCTCACCTCGCCGTGCGCCCGCAGATAGGCCAGGACCGACCCGCGCAGCTCGGCGGCGTGTTCGCGGTCGTAGGCGTCGAGCGCGGCCAGCCGGGGATCGTGCAGGTGCGGCCGGTCCCGGACCAGTTCGACGATCTCGGCCAGCAGCACGGCTGTCCTGGCCTCGGCCAGGGTGGCGACCCGGCTGCCCGACGCCGCGGCCGCCGGGCTGTCCAGCACGCGATCGACTTCGTCGCGGGCGCCCGCGACGGCGGTCAGCCCGGCCACCGGCGCCGCGACGGCCGCGCGCACCACCAGCCCGCGCGCCTGTTCCAGCTGCGCGACGAGCTTGCGCAGCCAGGAGCCGACACCGCGCTCGGAGTGATAGGACGGCAGCAGCACATACACCCGGTCGCCGATCGCCTCGGTCACCGAATCGTCGCGAAAGGCACTGGCGTGCAAGCGGATCAGGCCGCTGGAGGCGGTGAGGTCGGCGACCGGGCCGACCGGGGCGAAGCCGATCACCGCGGCGGGACCGGCGGTCGGCAGGTGTAGCGCGGCGGCGACGGACGGGACGTCGACACCGTCGCCGTGCGCGCCGAACAACCGGCGCACCAGCAGGGCCTCGGTCGACGGCGCGTCCAGCCCGCGCGCGATGATCCGCGCCGCGACCGCCGACGCGCCACGCAGCACCTGCGCCGCGTCCGGCCGCAGCGGGCGGTCGCCCTGCTGGAGCCAGATGGTGCCGAGCACCCGCTCGGGGGTACCGCGCCGGATGCCGACCACCAGCCTGCGCCGGATGTCGAGCTCGGGATGTTCGGGCACGTCGACGACCTCGTCGCTGCGCCACACCCGGTCGAAGACCCCCCAGTCACGCAGGATCCGCAGGTAGTCGCCCGGTCCTTCGCGACCGAGGATGGACCGGATGCGCAACTGGTCGGCGGAGGCGTCGGAGGCGGAGTAGGCAAGCACGTGTGACTGCGGGTCCTCGATGGACACCATGCCGCCGGTCTCCTTGGCGACCACCTGCGCGAGGCCGAACAGGTCGGTGTCGGGGGCGAGCAGGTCGTGCTCGTCGGCCGCGGCGCGCTGGCCGGGCGAGCGCGCCAGCATCCGGCGCACCAGCGCGAACACCTGGTCCCAGCGGGCCTGCCGGTGCACGTGCACCAGCGCCAGCCCGGCCGCCGACGCCGCGGCCCGCACGGCGGGCGAGTCGTTGGCGCTCTTGGTCATCAGCACGCGGGGGCGCTGGCCGGGATCGCGGGCGCCCACGCCTCGCAGCCAGCGCACGGTCGCCTCGGCATCGACACCGACCAGCAGATACACCGTCGGCAGCGCCCCCTCGGTCTCGAGCTGGTCGGGCAGGTCGGCGGGCTCGGCGAGCGCGACCGAGCGCAGCGGCACCGACTCCCCCGCCGGCGCGTCGACCAGCGTGGCGACGGTGTGGTCGAGGGCGGCGATCAGCTCGCCCAGCGTCGTGGCGTCCTCCGGCATCGCAGACCTCCCGGCTTTGTCCGATCGGATGAACTCGTGCGCCGTTCTTCGTCCGATCAGCCGATTATGCCGCGTCACCGCCGGTGTTGACTACGTCACATCCCGCCACCACTCGACGCAGGAGCCGCCCTCATGGACGCCATCGCGACCACTCCGCCGCCGGTCAACGAACCGGTCGGCAGCTTCGCCCCGGGGACCCCGGAGCGTGCCCGGCTGCGCACCGCCCTCGCCGACCTGTCCGCCACACCCACCGACATCCAGCACGTCATCGGCGGCCGCCACCTGCCCGGCGACGGACCGGCCGTCAACGTCGTCCAGCCGCACCGGCACGCCGCCGTCCTCGGCACCCTGCACGACGCGACCGCCGCCGAGGCCGCCGCCGCGGTCGAGGCGGCCACCGCGGCGGCACCGGCCTGGCAGGCCATGTCGTTCGACGATCGCGCCGCGATCTTCCTGCGCGCCGCGGACCTGCTGGCGGGACCCTGGCGCGAGACGATCGCGGCCGCGACCATGCTCGGCCAGTCCAAGTCCGCCTACCAGGCCGAGATCGACGCGCCGTGCGAACTGGTCGACTTCTGGCGCTTCAATGTCTCCTTCGCCCGCCGCATCCTGGCCGAACAGCCGATCTCCGCGCCCGGGGTGTGGAACCGGATGCAGTACCGGTCGCTGGAGGGTTTCGTCTACGCGGTCACGCCGTTCAACTTCACCGCCATCGCGGGCAACCTGCCGACCGCGCCCGCGCTGATGGGCAACACCGTGGTGTGGAAACCCGCCCGCACCCAGGCCGTCGCCGCCTACCTGACGATGCGGCTGCTCGAGGCGGCGGGACTGCCCGCCGGGGTGATCAACCTCGTCCACGGTGCGGGACCGGCGATCTCGGAGGTCGTCCTCGCCGATCCACGACTGGCGGGCGTGCACTTCACCGGCTCGACGGCCACCTTCCAGCACCTGTGGCGCGAGGTGGCGCAGCGGATCGACCGGTACCGCACCTACCCGCGACTCGTCGGTGAGACCGGCGGCAAGGACTTCGTGCTGGCCCATCCCTCGGCCGACCCCGCGGTCCTCACCACCGCCCTGCTGCGCGGCGCGTTCGACTACCAGGGACAGAAGTGCTCCGCCGCCTCCCGCGCGTTCGTCCCGCGCTCGGTGTGGGCGACGATGTCGGAGGACCTGATCGAGCGGACCGCCGCGCTGCGCTACGGCGACGTCGCCGACTTCACCAATTTCGGTGGGGCACTGATCGATCGACGCGCCTTCGACCGCAATACCGCCGCGCTGGAGCGGGCCAAGGCCACACCCGGACTGACCGTGGTGGCCGGGGGCCACAGCGACGACAGCGTCGGCTGGTTCGTCGAACCGACCGTCGTCGTCGGTGACGATCCCGCCGACGAGATCTTCCACACCGAGTACTTCGGCCCGATCCTGGCCGTGCACGTCTACGACGACCGCGTCCCCGACGGCTTCACCGCCGCCATGGATCTCGTCGACCGGGGCAGCGCCTACGGACTGACCGGCTCGATCATCGCCGAGGACCGGGCCGCGATCACGGCCGCCACCGACCGGCTCACCTTCGCCGCGGGCAACTTCTACATCAACGACAAACCGTCCGGCGCCGTCGTCGGCCAGCAGCCGTTCGGCGGCGGGCGCGCCTCGGGCACCAACGACAAGGCGGGCTCGGCGCAGAATCTGCTGCGCTGGACCTCCGCCCGCACGATCAAGGAAACCTTCACCCCGCCGACCGAGCACCGCTATCCCCATCAGGCACCCGACCCGGAGGTCCGCTGATGTCCGCCGTCCTGCGCTCGACCCTGCTCGCCGCCGCCCGCTCGCCGCGACTGGAACGCGCCGTCACCCGGCTGCCGGTCAGCCGGGACGTGGTGGCCCGCTTCGTGGCGGGCACCACCGTCGACCAGGCGGTGCGCGCGGCCGAAACCCTGCTGCGCTCCGGCCGTTTCGTCAGCGTCGACTATCTCGGCGAGGACACCACCGACCTGGCGAGCGCGGAATCGACCGTCGCCCAGTACCGCACACTGATCGCCGCGCTCGGCCGGCTCCCCCAGGCCGAGGTGGCGGCGGGCGCCGTGCGGCCGCTGGAGGTGTCGGTGAAACTGTCGGCGCTGGGCCAGGCCCTGCCCCGCGACGGACACGCGATCGCCCGCGAGCACGCCCACCGGATCTGCGCGGCCGCCGAGGCCGCGGGCCTGTGGGTCACCGTCGACGCCGAGGACCACACCACCACCGACTCGACCCTCGAGATCGTGCGCGAGCTGCGCGCCGACTACCCGTGGCTGGGCACCGTCCTGCAGGCCTATCTGCGCCGCACCGAGGACGACTGCCGCGCGCTGGCCGGCCCCGGCTCGCGGATCCGGTTGTGCAAGGGCGCCTACGACGAACCCGAGTCGGTGGCCTTCCGCGACCGCGCCGAGGTCGACGCCTCCTATCTGCGCTGCCTGGCGATCCTGACCGCGGGCGCGGGGTATCCGATGATCGCCTCGCACGATCCGGCGGTGCTCGCCGCCGCCGGAGTCGCGGTGCAGTCGGCACAACGCAAGACCGAGGAGTACGAGTTCCAGATGCTGTTCGGCATCCGCGCCGACGAACAGCAGCGACTCGCCGACGCGGGCAACCACGTTCGGGTCTATGTCCCCTACGGTGACCAGTGGTACGGATATTTCATGCGCAGGCTGGCCGAACGGCCCGCCAACCTGGGGTTCTTCCTGCGCGCGCTGGTCGGCGGGCACTGAACAATATTCACTCTCGGCGCCCGCGACCCCGACGTGGCGGTGTACTGGTGTGCGTCGACGGAAGGAACGCGAATGTCTTTCGCAGAGTTGCGCGCCCAGATGCTGCGCCGCAAACCCCTCGTCGAGATCGAGGACGAGATCCCGAGCGACGAGCGGCTCGCCAAATCGCTCGGGCTGTGGCAGCTGACCGCGATCGGCGTCGGCGGCATCATCGGCGCGGGCATCTTCACCCTGGCCGGGTCGGTCGCCCACTCGGTCACCGGTCCCGCGGTCTTGATCTCGTTCCTGATCGCCGGCGTGGCCAGCGCGGCGGCGGCGCTGTGTTACGCCGAGTTCGCGGGCATGGTGCCCAAGGCGGGATCGGCCTACACCTACGGCTACGTCTCGCTCGGTGAACTGGCGGGCTGGTTCATCGGCTGGGACCTGCTGCTCGAGTACATCGCCGTGGCGGCGGTGGTCGCGATCGGCGTGTCCGGCTACTTCGGGTTCCTGCTCGACCAGATCGGCCTGACCCTGCCCGAGTGGATGCTCGGCGCGCCCGACACCGGCGACGGGCGGGTCGTCGACCTGTTCGCGGTGCTGTTCTGTCTGGGCACCGCGTGGGTGCTCTCGCGCGGGATCGGCAGCGTCGGCCGGTTCGAGACCGTCGCGGTCGGGATCAAGGTCGCGCTGGTCGTGCTCATCGTCGTGCTCGGCGTGTTCCACATCGACAGCGCCAACTACGACCCGTACTTCCCGTTCGGCGTCGGCGCGGTGTGGACGGGCGCCGCGACGGTGTTCTTCGCCGTGTTCGGCTACGACGCCATGAGCACCGCGGCCGAGGAATCCGTCGACGGGCGCAAGCACCTGCCCAAGGCGATCATCTACTCCCTGGCCATCGCCATGGTGCTCTACGTGCTGGCCACGCTGGTGCTCACCGGGATGCAGAAGTACACCGAGATCAGCCCGACCAGCGGGTTCTCCACCGCGTTCGAGGCGGTCGGGATGCCGGGCGTCGCCAACATCATCGCCGTCGGCGCGATCGTCGGCATCGTCACCGTGGTGCTGACGTTCATGCTCGGCGTCACCCGGGTGTGGTTCGCGATGAGCCGCGACGGCCTGCTGCCCGCGTGGTTCGCCAAGACCCACCCGACCCGCAAGGTGCCGACCAGGGTCACCTGGATCGTCGGCGTCGGCGCGGCGATCCTGGCCGGCGTGCTGCCGATCAACACCGTCGCCGAGCTCACCAATATCGGCATCCTGATGGCCTTCATCGTGGTGTGCGTCGCGGTGATCGTGTTGCGTCGCACCAGGCCCGACGCGCCGCGCTCGTTCCGGCTGCCGTTCATGCCGGTGATCCCGCTGGTCGGCATCGGTTTCTCGGCGTACCTGATCTACTCGCTGCCGTGGGAGACCTGGCTGCGGTTCCTGGCGTGGCTGGTGGTGGGTCTGATCGTCTACTTCGGCTACTCGCGCACGCATTCGGTGATGAACCGGACGGCGGTGCCGCCGAGCGAGTGACCCGGGGGCGGGCGGTCTGTGCTGTGATGGGCCGATGAGTTCAGGGCACGAGGCCGCGGCGGCGGGCGAGCACACGGCGCGCCCGCCGCGACGGCGCCGCGATCCGGAGAAGACCCGCGAGGCCATCATCGACGGGCTGCTCGCCGCTCTCATCGACGGCGATTTCGCGCCGACCACGCGCACGATCGCCGCCAGGGCAGGCACCTCCGAGCGCAGTATCTTCGTGCACTTCGCCGATCGGGAGGCCCTGCTCGTCGCCGCGGTCGAGCGCCAGTCGGCGACGGTCGAGGCCTGCCTGGTCACCCCCGATCCCACCCTGCCGCTGGCGGAGCGGATCGCGCTGGCGGTCCGGCAGAGCTCGGCCGTCTTCGACCTCCAGCGGTCCCCGCGCCTGCCCGGTCTGCAGGAATCCCGCTCGGTCGCCGCGATCGACGCACGGATGCGGCGCACCGACGACCGTATCCGCGACACTCTGGCGGCCCTGTTCGCTCCCGAACTGGCCGGTGACGACGAACTGCTCGATCTGGTCGAGGGCGCGCTGGCCTGGCCCGCCCACCATCACCTGCGGGATCGGCGCGGCCGTTCGCGCGAGCAGGCCGCGGCCGCGATCGAGCGGGCGCTGCGGCGGCTACTCGCTCAGGGCTGACTCCGGGCGCACCAGCACCCGCTTGAGGATCTTGCCGGTCTCCCCGCGCGGCAGCGCGGACAGGAAGGTGACATCGCGCGGGACCGAGAAGCGGCTGAGCCGGTTGCGGATGTAGGTCCGGACCATGTCCGAATCCAGGCCCGCCCCTTCGCGTTTCACCACGAACGCGGCCAGCCGCTGCCCGAACTCCCGATCGGGCACGCCGACCACGGCCACCTCGGTGATCTGTGGCAGATGGGCCAGCGCCTCCTCGACCGGCCGCGGGAAGACGTTCTCGCCCCCGGAGATGATCATCTCGTCGTCGCGGCCCGCGACGAACAACCGGCCCGCGGCGTCGAGATAGCCGAGATCGCCGGTGTCGAGCATGCCGTCGGCCTCCTCCGGCGGCGCGGCGTTGACGTAGCCGTCGAAGAGCATGTGGTTGGCGACGAAGATGTGCCCGGTCGCGCCGACCGGCACCGGGCGCAGGTCGGGACCGAGCACGGCCACCCGGGTGCCCAGCGGCGGGCGGCCCGCCGTGGTCGGCGAGACCCGCAGGTCGGCGGGCGTGGCGACGCTGGCCCAGGACACCTCGGTCGAGCCGTACACGTTGTAGAGCACGTCGCCGAAGGTGTCGAGGAAGCGCAGCACGGTGGCCCCGGCCAGCGGCGCGCCGCAACTGACGACGTGACGCAGGCTGGACAGATCGAAGCTCGCGCGCACCTCGTCGGGCACGTCGAGCAGCCGCTCCACCATCGTCGGGACGACGATCAGCGTGGTGATCCGGTGCTCGACGATCGCGCGCAGGCAGGCCAGCGCGTCGAAGCCGTCGGTCAGCACCACGGTCGCGCGCAGCGCCGTGCTCAGCTGTAACCCGGCCAGGCCCCAGGTGTGGAACAGCGGCGCCGGGATGAGCACGACCTCCTCGACCCGCATCGGGATCCGCGAGAGCAGGGCCGCGATGGTGCCGAAGCCCTTGGGGTGCGGGCGGCGCGCGCCCTTCGGTGAGCCGCTGGTGCCGGAGGTGAGCACGATCAGCCTGCCGGGGTGGGCGGGCACCGGAAAATCGTTCTGCGCCAAGGTGATCAGGCCGTCGATGGTGGTGCGTTCCGGGTCCGGCGGCTGGTCGTCGGTGGTGAACCGGGGCACGTCGCTGTGCAGGTAGCGGATCAGCGTCTCCAGCTCTCCGTCGACGTAGACCGCGCTGAGGCGGTGCCGCTGCACGATCTCCTCGATCCGCCGCCCCGACAGCCCGGCGTTGAGCAGGGCCACGTCGACGCCGAGTTTGCCCGCCGCGACCATGGTTTCGACCATGCCCGCGTGATTGCGCGCGAGCAGGCCGATCGCGTCACCCGCGCGCAGGCCGAGGGAGTACATCGCCCCGGCCAGCGCGGTGGACCTTTCGTCGACCTCGGCGAAGGTGCGTGTGCCGTGCGGATCGATCACCGCGAGGCGCGTCGGCGTGTGCGCGGCGCCCGCGGCGTAGCCGCCGGCCAGGTTGAAGCCCCATTTCGCCAGGGAACGCAACTGTTTCACGATCGAGACGGGTTCCGGGCGCATCAGCCCGGTGGCCGCGATGCTGCGCACCACCCCGGTATTGCGGCGCACCACCGAGCGCTCGGCGTTGATCACGATCGAGGATCGGGTGCCCGCGATGATGTCGGCGGTGCGGCGCAGTCCGGCCTTCACCCAGTCGGTGACCGCGGAGTTGCTGCGCGCACCGAGCATCGGGTGCACCCTCGCCGCGGCGAACAGGGTGATGTCGAGGCGGGTGCGCTGCTCGTCACCGCGCAGGCGGATCGCGGCGAAGCTGCCCAGCGCGGAGCTGCGCAGCTCGAAACTCTCGTACCAGCGCCCGATCTCGAGCACGAACTCGTGGGTCTCGATCCCCGCGCTCGCCGAGCCGACCCGCACCTGCCAGACCACCGAACCGTCGGGGCGCTCGACCCGTTCGCAGCTGCCGATGCCGGTGAACATCCGCGGATAGCTCTGGGGGTCCAGCAGGACGTCCCACAGTGATTGACGCGAGATCGTGAAATCCGCGGTGACATCGATGACGTCGGTGACCAAACTCCGTGCTCTTCCCGTCGGCCTGTTCGACCAGTCGGTCGGCGGGCAAAAATGGGCGCCACGGTCGATACCGCCGCGCGGGTCGTCACGCTACCCGCCCGTGCCGTTCCTCGATCAAGAATCAGACAAAACCGGTGGTTTCGGGCCGCTTCGGCCGGACTTTGGTTTGCGCGCCACACCCCACGACGTTGCAGATGTGAAACTGTCCAATCGCTTGCACCCCATCCGAGGATGCCGAAGTATTGCTAGCAGTACCGACCCGATCTGCAGGAGTCGCCGCGCGAGCGGCACGACGAGCGAAGAGGTGTGGACATATGACAGCCAGCTGGCCAGGTAGTTCGATGAACTCGTTCGATGACATCTTCCAGCGATTCTTCGGCCCCGGGATGTCGGCCAAGCCCCCCGTACAGCGCATCGACCTGGGCAGACTGATGACCGACAACGCCAAGTTGCTCATCGGTTCGGCCCGCGAGGCGGCCCAGGAATGGGGCAATCCGGAGATCACGCCCGAGCATCTGCTCTACGCCGCCACCGAATCCGAGCCGGGCCGCAGCATCGTCGCCGAGCTCAGCCTCGACCCCGACCAGGTTGCCGAGCAGATGCAGGACTTCCTCGACACCGGTTCGCCCAGCGAGAACGACCTCGCCGACATCACCCTGAGCCCCGGCACCAAGATGGCGCTGCGCACCGCCCAGCGCCAGGCCGCCCAGTCCGGCAGCAGCTACATCGGCCCCGAGCACATCCTGCTCGGCATCGCCTCGCTCCCCGACTCGGTCGCCGCGCAGGCCCTGATGGCGGGCATCGCCGCCACCCAGAGCGGCAACTCCTCCGGACCGGCCACCACGGGCGCGCCCACCAAGCGGCAGCAGCAGACCGACACGCCGACACTGGACGAGTACGGCCGCGATCTCACCGCGGAGGCCCGCGAAGGTCTCGTCGACCCGGTGGTCGGGCGGGCCGAGGAGATCGAGCAGACGATCGAGATCCTCTCGCGGCGGCGCAAGAACAACCCGGTGCTGATCGGTGATCCCGGCGTCGGCAAGACCGCCATCGTGGAGGGCCTGGCGCAGCGGATCGTCAACAACGATGTGCCGTCCACGCTCGCCGACCGCCGGGTCATCGCCCTCGATGTCGGGACGCTGGTGGCGGGCAGCAAGTATCGCGGTGAGTTCGAGGAGCGGCTCACCAAGATCCTCGACGAGGTGCGCGCCCACAAGGACGAACTGATCGTCTTCATCGACGAACTGCACACCATCGTCGGCGCCGGTGGCGGCGGCGAGGGCTCGATGGACGCGGGCAATCTGCTCAAGCCCGCGCTCGCCCGCGGGGAACTGCACGTCGTCGGCGCGACCACCATCGACGAGTACCGCAAGTACATCGAGAAGGACGCGGCGCTGGAGCGCCGGTTCCAGCCGGTGATGGTGTCGGAACCCTCGGTCGAGGACACCATCGAGATCCTGCGCGGCCTGGCCGACGTCTACGAGGAGCACCACCAGGTGCGCTACTCCGACGAGGCGCTGATCGCGGCAGCCCAGCTCTCCGACCGCTACATCACCGACCGATTCATGCCCGACAAGGCGATCGACCTGATCGACCAGGCGGGCGCGCGGGTCCGGCTGCGCTCGGGCACCCCCGATCCCGAGGTGAAGGCCAGGGACGAGGAGATCGCGCGGCTGTACCGGGAGAAGGACGCCGCCGTCGACAACGAGGACTACGAGAAGGCCAACTCCATCAAGGCCGATATCGCGGCCAGGGAGGAGGAATTCGAGGATGCCGGGGTGCGCTCCGGCGAACCCGAGGTGACGGTCGTCGACATCGCCGAGGTGATCTCGCGGCAGACCGGCATCCCCGTCGCCGACCTGACCGCCGAGGAGAAGCAGCGGTTGCTCCAGCTCGAGGACGTGCTGCACAAGCGGGTGATCGGGCAGGACGAGGCGATCGTCGCGGTGGCCGAGGCGGTGCGCCGCGCCAGGGCCGGGCTCAAGGATCCGAACCGGCCGATCGGCTCGTTCCTGTTCCTCGGCCCGACCGGTGTCGGCAAGACCGAACTCGCGAAAGCCCTGGCGGAGGCCGTCTTCGGCGACGAGGACCGGTTGATCCGGTTCGACATGAGCGAGTTCCAGGAGAAGCACACGGTCTCCCGGCTCGTCGGCGCGCCGCCCGGATACGTCGGCTACGACGACGCCGCCCAGCTCACCGACAAGGTGCGCAGGCAGCCGTACTCGGTGATCCTGTTCGACGAGGTCGAGAAGGCGCACCCCGATGTGTTCAACGTGCTGCTGCAACTGCTCGACGACGGCCGGGTCACCGATTCCAAGGGCCGCACCGTCGATTTCAAGAACACCATCGTGATCATGACCTCCAACATCGGCTCCGATCTGATCCTGAAGGCGCCCGAGGGCGATCTGGATTCGATCGTGCCCGAGCTCGAAGAGCGGCTGCGCGGACACTTCCGGCCCGAGTTCCTCAACCGCATCGACGAGCAGATCGTGTTCCATCGGCTGGACAAGACGCAGCTGGAGCGGATCGTGAACCTGATCCTGGACAAGACCCGCCGCATGCTCGCGGCCCAGGACATCGGGCTCGAGATCAGCGACTCGGCGGTGGACTGGCTCGGCGATCGCGGGTTCCAGCCCGAGTTCGGCGCCCGGCCGCTGCGGCGCACGGTGCAGAAGGAGCTCGACAACCGGATCTCGCGGCTGCTGCTCGACGGCGGACTGGATCCGGGGGCGACGGTGCTGGTCGACACCGCCGACGACGATCTGGTCGTCACCGCCCAGGCCCCGGCGAACACCGCCGACACCAACGGGTCGGCGCCCAAGCCGCAGGCGAAGAAGCCCGCCAAGAAGTCGGCGAAGAAGGGCGAGGACAAGAAGCTCGCCTCGTCGAAGAAGTAGCGCAGACGTCGATGGCCCGGTCCGTGCGGACCGGGCCATCGTCGGTGTCGCGGGTCAGCCGCCGGTGACCACGCAGGATTCCCCGAAGCGATAGCCCTTGCCGACGTGCACGTCGGCGCCGCGGCCGACCCCGCCCTGCAGGGCCGCCAGGCTGTGCGGACCGCCGCTGGACGGGATCCAGTCGATGCTGGCGGTGCCGTCGAGCGGGACGACCTCGGCCAGCAGCACGCCGTTGTCGTAGAAGGAGACAGGTTCGAGGTCGACGCTGAGCCGGGCCACCAGATGATGGGTGCAGCCGGTGCCGTAATTGGTTGCCAGCCCGAAGCTGAGTCCGGGATCGACCGTCAATTGCGAGACCACCGCCGAGGCGGATGGGGTACCGACCGTCATGGCCAGCAACGCCGTCCCGGTGGCCGCGATGGCGAAGGCGAATTTCCTGTCACTCATATCTCACGTCCTTGTGCTGCGGGGCCGGCCGAACGCGAGGCCGGCGAGTCGAGGTCAATCCTCACCCCATCGCGCGACCGATGGTGGGAGAACACACGAAACGTTTTCCGGCCAGGGGCGCTATATGCGCGACCAGAGCGCGGGGGTGTTCGGCGGGGTCCAGTTCGGGTCGTGCACGGTGTGCGCCTGCCTACAGCTGTAGGTGACGCCCTGGTAGGTGACCTTGTCGCCGATCGCGTAGGTGGCGCCCTGTCGCCATGCCGACGCGGCCGGGGCCGTGGTGGTCGGGTGCTGATGGGTGGTCGTGGCGGGCGGTGTCGTGGTGGCTGGAGGTTTGGTCGTCGTGGCAGGCGGGGTCGTCGTCGGGGGTTTCGTCGTGGTGGCGGGCGGCGTGGTCGTGGTCGGTTTCGGGGTGGTCGTGGTCGGCGTTCCGCCACCACCACCGCCGATCTCGAGGTCGACGCAGCTGTAGAAGGCGGCCGCGGTATCGCCGATATTCCAGACCGCGCGCAATTTCTGGCGGCCGGAATACTGCGACAGGTCGATGGTGTGGCTGACCTCCATGGGCGGCTGCTCGTTGCGGCCGTCGATCACCGCGATTCGAGTGTCACCGAGGAAGTATTCCCAATTCAGGGTGCGGTGATTGGCAGTGTTCTTCCAGGTGAAGGTGGTGCGCCCGGAGACTTTCTGCGGAACCCAGCCGAGACTGTCGTCGTCGAGTTCCGGATATTTGTTCGCGCTGCAATTCTTCAGCCCTTTCGGACCTTCGACACTCTGTGGTTCGTATTTCACCGCACCGCAGGAAACAACACCGCGGGCACATTGTTCCTGCCTGCTGGCCGGTCCGGCGACCCAGCCGTGGGCTTCGGCATTCACGGCGGGGATCAGCAGGGTGACCAGAGGTGTCAGGGCCATGGTTCCGGCGACGGACAGAATTCGGCTTCGCACTATCAATACTCCTAGGAAACGCACACGGAGGACGGCAGGGGCCGGCGTGCCATCCGGGGGAAACATTTCGAGCGATGTCACGAACACTTCGATATCGAACTGTGACAGGGACAGTAGGGCGGCGAAGATCACCCGTCAAGCATCGGAATAGCGAAAAATACGGCTACTCACCGGTATTCGACACCGTTGTTCACACGGTGCGAATACGGCGAATGTTCCGAGTTTCGAACCAACCGGTTCGCATCAGCGGCAATCAATCGGCTAACAGTCCAGCTCCGTGGTTTCCGGATGTTTGCCGAATGTTGCTGGAATGACGTCCAGTTGACAACAAGGACGCTTACCGAGAGCAGCACGCGGCGCCGCCGAACGGGACCGGCGAACGTTGCGCGACGTCCTCGAAATTCGTCCGGCTCAGCCGAGGAAGGCCAGGATCCCGGTGGTGATGAGTTCGGCGTAGCGGGCCCGGCCCGCCGGTGTCTCGATGAGTTCGGCATCGATATCGGAGCGCATATTGCCGCATTCGACCAGGGCGGACGGACGCTGCGCGAGATTGAGACCGGCGAGGTCGGCGCGCGGGTCGAGCCCGGCCGCGCCGACATAGGTGGACGGCACCGCGCCGCCGCGCACCATCGCGTCCCGAAGGGCGGTCGCCAGTCGCACGCCTGCGTCGGCCTGCACCGGATTCAACGGCGGGTCCGAGTAGGCGATGTGGAAACCGTGCGCGCCCGCGCCCGCATTGCCGTCGGCGTGGATGGAGACCACCGCGTCGGCCGCCGCGTCGTTGCCGATCGCCGCGCGCCGGTCGACACACGGTCCGACGCCGGTGTCGTCGTCGCGGGTCAGGATCACCCGCACGCCCCGGGCGACGAGCGCGTCGCGCACCCGCTGGGTGACATCCCAGGTGAACTCGTGTTCGGTGTACCCACTCGCCGCGGCGGTCCCGGTGGTGTTGCACGCCTTGACTCCACCCCGACCATCGGGCACCCGCGCGTCGATCTGCGCGAGGTGCGCGGCATTGCCGCCGTTGTGCCCGGGATCGAGGACGACTGTCCGACCCGCCACCGGCGGTACGACCGACGACACCGGCGAGGCGGATGGAACCGCCTGGACAGAGGCGGATTTCGTCACCGACTCCACAGTCGCCGGAGCAGCCGTGGGCCCCGAGGTGGTGGTGCACCCGGCGAACAGCACGGTAGCCGGGAGCAGACAGACAGGCAGGAGCAGCGTGGTGCGCACCCCGCCACGGTGCCACACCCGCGATGCCGCCGGTCGCCGGACACTCGTCGTAGCGTCCGGCGCGACAGGCGACCGGTCGATCAGCGGAGGACCACCCGCAGCGGCAGGCTCGCGTGGCGGCGGACGAACAGGCTCGGGACCCAGCGTGGTGGCGCGTCCTCGACGAGGGTGAATCGTTCGGTGCGCTCGAGTAGCAGGGTGATCGCGGTGCTGGCTTCGAGCCGGGCCAGAGCGGAGCCGATGCAGAAGTGTGCGCCCGCGCCGAAGGCGGCGTGCGCGCGGCCGCGTGGGCGGGCCGGGTCGACGACGTCCGGCGTCGCGAACACGGCCGGATCGCGATTGGCCGCACCCCAGAGCAGGAGCAGGTGGCTGCCCGCGGGCAGGGACACTCCGGCCAGTTCGGTGTCGGTGACGACGTGCCGATGGTGTCCGCGGAAGGGTGATTCCACCCGCAGCGCCTCGTCCAGGAACGCGGGGATCAGCTCGGGGCGGTCGCGCAAGGTGTCCTGCAGGTCCAGGTCGGTGGCCAGCAGGCGGGCCGCCGAGGCGATCAGGCCCGCGGTCGACTCGCCGCCCGCACCGATCAGCTGGACCACGATCAGCACGGCCTGCTGTTCGTCGATCCGGCCCGCCGCCACGGCCGCGGCGAGCACATCGATCAGCGCCTCCGGAACCTCCTGCGCGTCGGCCCGTGCGAGCGCCGCGGTCACCGCGAGGTAGGCATAGTGGGCCAGTTCGGCGGCCGAGGTGACGAGGTCGGTCATCCGGCCGTCGGCGACGACGCCGCCCAGCATCTCGGTGGAGTCGTAGGCCAAGGCCAGCAATCGCGGCACGTCGGCGCGGGGGAATCCGACGAGTTCGGCGATCAGCGCCAGTGGCAACCGGTCGGCCATGCCGCTCGCCCAGTCGATCCGGTCACCGTCGAGTTCCTCCGCCCACAGTTGTTCGGTGAGCTCGGTGACCACGGGCCCCAGCGTCCGGACCCGCTTGGCCAGGGCGGGGCCGACGACGCCGCGATGCGCGGCATGCACCGCGCCGTCCGCGGTCGCGAGCACGTGCACGGCCTGCCCGGTGGCATCGAGGTCGAAGGTGACCGGCGCCGCGCCCGGCTGGGCGACGAGCACGGCGGTCAGATGCGAGGAGAAGTCCTGGGTCCGCGCGGTGGCCTCGGTGACGGCGGCCCACGACGCGACGAGGAAGAAGTCGGTACCGGGCACCCGATACACCGGCGCGTGCTCGCGCAGCGCCGCGTAGAGCGGGTAGGGGTCGTCGAGTACTGCCGCGTCGAAGAGATCGATCGCCCCGAGGTCCGTGGTCATCGTCGCCGCCTTTCCTGATCAGGTTGTCGGCGCTCACGGTCCCCCGGGGTGACCAGAGGGTCAACAACCGTCTCGTGATGAGACAGATGGTCTCGAGAGCTGAGCAGCAAACGATTCCCGAAAACGAGGTTCCGCCTGCGGTGAATGCGGTAGACAGATTGCCGAAACCGTCTCACACCGAGACACCGAAGGAGACCGGGATGAGCACCGACTGGCTGGCAGGCGGCGACCGCCGCGCGGTCGCGATCGACCGGATCGAACGGGCCGCGCTCACCCTGTTCCTCGACCGCGGCATCGACGCGGTCACCGCCGACGACATCGCCGCGGCGGCGGGCTGCTCGCGCGCCACGATGTACCGCCACGTCGGCGGGAAGCCACGACTGGTCCGCGCGGTCATGGTCCGGGCGGCGGGCACCGTCGCCGCCCGCGTCGAGGCCGCGGTCGCTCAGGTCCCCGCAGGCCGACGCCCGGTCGAGGCGATCCTGGCCGCGGTCGCGGCGATCCGCGCCGATCCCGTGCTGCGGCAGTGGCTGGTCCGGCACCGCTCCCCCGACACCGACGAAGTCCTCGCCGACGCACCGGAACTGGGCCGGATCGCGACCGCGCTCACCCACATCGCCCCCGACGACGCGGCCGCGGGCTGGATCGTCCGGGTGGTGCTCTCCCTGCTCACCTGGCCGCTGCCCGACGCCGCGGCCGAACGGCAGCTGGTCGAGCGGTTCGTCGGCCCGGCCCTGCGCCCGCGCTAGCGGATCAGGGCAGCGGCAGCGGCGGCGTCTGCGGGAACTCGACCGGCAGGGCCGCCAGCGAACGGTGGAAGGGGCCGGGTCGCCACACCAGGTCCTCGGCGGGCACGGCCAGGCGCAATTCCGGCAGGGCGTCGAGCAATTGGTCGATCGCGTCCTGCACGATCAGATACGCCACCGACCTGGCCGGGCACCCGTGCGGACCGGCGCTCCACGCCAGATGCGCCCGGTTGTCGACCACATCGCGCCCGGCGATGGCCGGATCGTTGTTGCAGGCCGACATGCTGATCACGACCGGTTCATCGGCGGGCAGCCACATCTCGTCGACCAGGATCGGCTGGCGCGGATAGGTCATGCAGAAGTTCGCCAGCGGCGGGTCGGTGAACAGCACCTCGTCGAGTGCGTCACGGGTGGACAGGCTTCCGCCGAGGACGTTGCCCGCGAAGCGATCGTCGGTGAGCATCAGCCGCAGCGTGTTGACCACCAGGTTCAGCATCGGCTCGATGCCGGCGCCGTAGAGCACCAGCAGCTGGTGCACCATCTCTTCGTCGGTGAGGGCGGCCGGGTGGTGCAGCAGCCGGGTGGCGACGTCGTCGCCCGGTTCGCGCTGCCGCAGTGCGACGAGGTCGGTCAGCGCGGACGCGAGCAGGTTGTTGCCTGCCTCGGCGTCGTCGCCCTCGAAGATCTGCGCCATGCCGGTGGCCACCTGCTGACCGATCTCGGGCGTACAGCCCAGCATCGAGTTCAGCGCCTGGAACACCAGCGGAAACGCGTACTGGCTCAACAGGTCCGCCGAGCCGGTCGAGCAGAAGCTGTTGATCAGCGGGATCGCGAACTGCTCGATCGTGGCGTGCATCGCGTACAGGTCGACGCCCGCGATCCCGGCGACATTGGCCTGCCGGTACCGGACGTGTTCGGCACCGGTGGTGCGCAGCGCGGCCGGGCGGAACTGCAGCATCGGCAGCACCGGGCAGTCCTGCGGGATGTTGCGCTGCCACATGCGCGGGTCGGCCGGGAAGTGCTCGGGATCGTTGAGGATCCGCACCGCCGTGTGATAGCCGATGACCAGGGTCGCGTGGATCCCCGGCGACAACTCCACCGGCACCACCGACCCGAACCGGCGCCGCATCTCCCGGTAGGCCGCCTGGGGATCGGCGGCGAACTCGGGGGCGTACATCGGGACCCGCTCGGCCGCCGCGAGGTCGACCGTCATGACGCTGTTGCTTCCTGCCGTTGGAACAGATACTCCGCCAGCGTGATCAGCGCGCGCAGACCGTGGTCGCGGCGCCGGGCGTCGACCGCGACGACCGGCGTCTCCGGCGACAGGTCGAGCGCCTCACGCACTTCTTCGAGCGGGTAGCGGCGGAAGCCCTCGAACTCGTTGACCGCCACCGCGTACGGCACCCCGCGCTGTTCCAGCGCCGAGAGCACGTCGTCGGCCTTCTCGATGCGGCGGGTGTCGACGAGCACCAGCGCGCCGAGCGCACCGCGGGCCAATTCCTCCCACAGGGGCGCGAAGCGTTCCTGGCCCGGCGTGCCGAACAGGTACAGCGCCAGTTGCGGATTCAGGGTGAGCCTGCCGAAATCCAGGGCGACGGTGGTCTGCACCTTGCTGCCGAGCCCGGCCATGTCGTCGACGCCGATGCTGGCCTCGGTGATGGTCTCCTCGGTGCGCAGCGGGCGGATCTCCGACACCCCGCACACGAAGGTCGTCTTGCCGACGCCGAAGTTGCCCGCGACCAGGATCTTCACCGATCGGGTCACCGTCTCGGCGACGTAGTCGACCTCACCCCGCGATGGCACGGAGACCATGCAGCACCTCCTTGATCAACGCGAGTTCCGGCTTCACCTCGGCCGGAGTCGGGCACTGTAGATGACCGCTGTCGAGCAGATCGGACACGATGATCTTCACGACCGACGCGGGCAGATCCAGATACGCCGACAGCTCCGCGATCGAGAGCGCACCGCGGCGGCTGGTGAGCGCGAGAACCCGGCGCTCGTCGGGACGGTGATCGGGTCGCGCGTCGGCGACCGAACGGACCAGGGTCACCAGGTCCAGCTCATGGGCGGCCCGAACCCGGCCGCCGGTGCGCACATACGATCTGACCAGGTCGGGATCGCGCCTGCCCCGGCTCATTACCTGCCACCGTGCCGCGGCGCGCTGCCGATCTCGTGGCCGACGCGCGAGGCGAGCTCGTTCATCCGGTGCGCCACCAGCGCGACGTCCACATCCGCGGTGGTGGCGACGCCTAGCAGCGCGCCCGCACCGGCGGCGGTGATCATGATCATGCCCTCGTCGTACTCGGTCATGTTCTGGCGCACGGTGTTCGCGGGACCTCCGCAGAACTCACCGAGCGCCTTGCCGAGCGAGCGCAGGCCGGAGGCGGCCGCGGCGAAGCGCTCGGCGTCGTCCTTGGCCACGCCCCGGGAGTGCGCGATCCGCAGGCCGTCGTCGGAGAGCAGCACCGCGAAGCGGACGCCGGGGATCTCCAGGTCCTCGAGCAGCCATGCCAATCGGTTCGTGCTATCGGCTACCGGTGTGCTCATCGGCGGTTCCTTCCGTGGTTCGCTCGGCCGCAGCGAGGCGACCGCTGCGGGAGCCGCTGTGCCAGGCAGCGGCGAGGTCGGGGCGAGCCTGCCCCGCGTCGTCGGCGGGCACTCCCGCCGAATCCGGCGCGACCGGCCTGCGGCGGCGCTTGGGTAGTCCCCCACTGGTGATCTCGTGTACCTCGGCGTGCGGCGCGTCGACCTCGACCAGCGTCGGCACGGGCACCGGAAGATGCGCGGGCGCGGCGAGTTCCGGCTCCGGCAGCCGCGGCGCGGCACCGCTGACCAGCAGCGCCGACGGCACGTAGACCATCGCCCGCATACCACCGAAGATGTTCGGCCCGTCGACGTGGACGGAGAACCCGTAGCGCCGCGCGAGCGCCGCGATACCGGGGAAACCGACCTTCGGCGCCGGACCGAGATCATGGATGTCGACGGCACGTTCGCCGCTGAGCACCTGTCGCGCGTCCTCGAGCTGCTCCGGGCTCATCCGCATGCCCGCGTCGTCGATGATGACGGTGACGCCGTGATGCCCCTCCTGGAACCCGACCTCGACGAACGACGACGGCGGCGAATACCGCAGCGCGTTGTCCAGCAGCGTGGCCAGGGTGTGCACCAGCGGTTCGACCGCGCGGCTGATCACCACCCGGTCGGACTGCCCCGAACGCACCCGCAGGTATTCCCGCACACGTCCGGTGGCGCCACCGGCCACGTCGGTCAGCGACTGCTGCGGCCAGCGCCTGCCGGGCAGGCCACCGGAGACGATCACGTAGGACTGCGCCTGCCGGATCATCTGCTGCACGGTGTGGTCGATCCTGGTCAGCGTCTCGTAGATCGCGTCGTCGCGGTGCTCGCGCAGCGCCGCGCTCACCACCTGGCCGAGGTCGGTGCCCAGGCTCACCACGGAGGTACCGAACGAGCGCACCGCCGCGCTGGTCGCGGCCCGCGAGGTGGCCGACAGATCCGCGCGCGCGGATTCCTGCGCGGCCTGCACCTCGCTGGTGCGCCGCTGCTCGCCGTAGCGCTCGACCATCGCCCTGGTCTCCTCGGTGACCACCCGCAGGTCCTCCGCGTGACCGGTGGCGATCATCTGCAGCACCTGGCCGACCTGCGTCTCCTGCAGTTCGGCGGGCAGCTCGATGGCGACCGCGGGGATCTCGTGCCTGCGTACGGCCGCGGTGATCCCCGGGAGTGTCGTCTGCGCCAGCTGGATCAGCGCGTTCTCACACGCGACCCGCTCGCGGATGGCGGCGTCGGCCCGTAGTCGCTGCTGGCGCTCGTTGCGCATGGCGAAGACCGTCACGGCCAGCGCGAGCAGTAACAGCGGCGCTCCGATGACGAGTAACAGCACCGCGATTCCTGAGTTCATCAGATCTTTCGTCGTCGTCGACCACACCACGCCCTGGCCGGTGGGCCCTCACCGGCCCGCCCGGGAGGCATTCGCCCGGGAGCGCGGTGGCTTCGGATATCCGATCGACACGCCCCGCTTCCAGCGACCCGCACACAGTAGCAGCACCATGATCGACTCCGGCGCGGATCGTCCTGTCCGGCATCAGAATTCCCGCACGTCCACCTGGGCACTTGATCTATTCTGGTTTGCTATGCCGCGATCCGGTCGAGTCGGAACCTCGGGTACCGGATACCATCCGGGCGTGGCGAAACTGAAGCTCTCCGTCGATGTCCCCGTCCCGCCGGACCAGGCGTGGGCGCACGCTTCCGACCTCCCCGCGCTCGGCGACTGGCTGACCATCCACGAGGCGTGGCGCGGCACCCTGCCCGACGATCTCACCCCGGGCACGGTGCTCATCGGCATCGCGCGGGTGAAGGGATTCCGCAACAAGGTCACCTGGACCGTGCGCACCGCCGAGCCCCCGCGCCGGCTCGCGCTCACCGGTGCGGGCATCGGTGGCACCAAGTTCGGGCTGGCCATGCTGGTCGAGCCGAAGGGCAGCGGCTCGAAGGTGAGCGTCGACATCGACCTCGGCGGCGCGCCGCTGTTCGGCCCGATCGGCTCGGCCGTGGCCAAGGCGCTGCGCGGCGACATCGAACGCTCGCTCGAGGCATTTGTGAAGCTTTACGGTTGAGATCACGTTTCCGCGTGTGAACAGCGGTCGGACACGGGCGTTCCGGCGCGACAGGCGATCCCGGCGGAGTTAGGCTGACTCCGCCGGTTAACCGTCGATTTGCCTATACGCAAGGTGGTTCGATGACCAACGCTGTACCGCGCCCGGTTGCCCTCGGCGATGTCGCCGCCCGGACACTGGCCAACGCGACCAAGACCGTCCCCCAGATGGAGTCGATCACTCCACGGTGGCTGGTCCATCTCCTCAATTGGGTACCGGTCGAGGCCGGTATCTACCGACGCAACCGCGTCACGCACGAACAGACCGTCGATATCCAGTGCGACAACTTCGACGAGTCGCCCCTGCCGGAGACCTTCATCGACTACGAGAAGGAACCCCGCGAGTACCGCCTCAAGGCCGTCAACACGATTCTCGACGTGCACACCCGGGTCTCGGACCTGTATTCGAGCCCGCACGATCAGATCGCTCAGCAGTTGCGACTGACCATCGAGGCGATCAAGGAGCACCAGGAAGGCGAGCTGATCAACAGCCCCGACTACGGGCTGATCGCCAATACCGTGGAGCGCCAGCGCATCACGACCCTGGCCGGGCCACCGACCCCCGACGACCTGGACAATCTGATCACCAAGGTCTGGAAGGAACCCGGCTTCTTCCTCACGCATCCGCAGGGTGTCGCCGCCTTCGGCCGGGAATGCACCCGGCGCGGAGTGCCGCCGCCGACGGTCAGTCTGTTCGGCTCCCAATTCATCACGTGGCGCGGGATTCCGATCATTCCGTCGGACAAGGTGCCCGTGGTGGACGGCAAGACGTCGTTCCTGCTGATCCGCACCGGCGAATCCCGCCAGGGTGTGGTGGGGCTGTACCAGCCGGGGTTGGCCGGGGAGCAGGGGCCGGGCCTGTCGGTGAAGTTCATGGGCATCGATCGCAGTGCCATCGCCTCGTACCTGGTGTCGCTGTACTGCTCGCTGACCATCCTGACCGACGACGCGGTGGCCCTGCTCGAGGGTGCCGAGGTGGACAAGTTCCATGACTACGCCCCGTCCTACCGGGCCTGAGGCGGGCGGCGGCGACGGACTCCCGGACGAGGCGACGCTCGCGCGCCTCGCCGGCGAGCTCTTCGCCGCGCTGCCGACCGGAGCGGCGGGCACACCGGGGGTGTCGCTGCTGCAACCGGACGCCCCGTCCGCGCCGGTCACGCCACCAGCGCCCGCCACGAAGGCACCGCCGGTCTTCCGGCCCGCACCACCGGTGGGGGCGTCGGGAAGTTCGGTGCCCGGCGGTCCGACCACCGCGCCCGCGGTGCCGGGCTGGGGTGCCGAGCACGTCCCGTCGAGCCCGCCGGTGCGGGCCGACGCGGTGCATGTCGATCCGTTCCTCGCGGTGCTGCCGTCGTTGCGCGACATCCTGTCGCCGCCGCGTGCTCCGGTGGCACCGGCACCGCCCGGCGCGCCGTCGTTCTATTTCCTCGACGGCGGGCCGGTCCCGCCGGTCGCGGCCGATCCGCATCCGGCCTTCGACGTGCACGCCGTGCGCGCCGACTTCCCGATCCTGGCCGAGCGGGTCAACGGGCATCAGCTGGTGTGGTTCGACAATGCCGCCACCACGCAGAAGCCACGCGCGGTCATCGATCGGCTCGCGTCGTTCTACGCGCACGAGAACTCCAACATCCACCGGGCGGCACACGAATTGGCGGCCCGGTCGACCGATGCCTACGAGCAGGCGCGCGAGACCGTCGCCCGCTTCCTCGGCGCGGGGTCGCCGTCGGAGATCGTGTTCGTGCGCGGCGCGACCGAGGGCATCAACCTGATCGCCCAGACCTGGGGTCGCAAGAACCTGCGCGCGGGCGACGAGATCCTGATCTCGCACCTCGAGCACCACGCGAACATCGTGCCGTGGCAGTTGCTGGCCGCGGAGACGGGCGCGCGGATCCAGGTGATCCCGGTCGACGATCGCGGTCAGCTGCTGCTCGACGAGTACACCCGGTTGCTCACCGACCGCACGAAACTGGTGTCGGTGACCCAGGTGTCCAACGCGCTGGGCACCATCACCCCGGTGCGCGAGCTGACCGCCCAGGCCCGGCGGGTCGGGGCCACGGTGCTGATCGACGGCGCGCAGTCGGTGCCGCACACCCCGATCGATGTGCGCGACATCGACGCCGATTTCTTCGTGTTTTCCGGGCACAAGCTGTTCGGGCCCACCGGAATCGGCGCCGTCTACGGCAAGTCCGCGGTGCTCGAGGACATGCCGCCGTGGCAGGGCGGCGGCAACATGATCGCCGATGTCACGCTGGAACGCTCCACGTTCCAGCCACCACCGGGCCGGTTCGAGGCGGGTACCGGCAATATCGCCGACGCGGTCGGCCTCGCCACGGCCATCGATTACGTCTCGCGCATCGGCATGGACGTCATCGGCCGCTACGAACACGAACTGCTCGCCTACGCGACCCCGCTGGTGGCCGCGGTGCCGGGCGCCCGGCTCATCGGGACCGCGGCGGAGAAGGCGAGCGTGCTCTCGTTCGTGATCGAGGGATGCGATCCCGTCGACATCGGCAGGGCGCTCAACGACCGCGGCATCGCGGTGCGGGCCGGGCATCACTGCGCGCAGCCGATTCTGCGCAGGCTCGGGGTGGAGGCGACGGTGCGGCCGTCGTTCGCGTTCTACAACACCGTCGACGAGATCGATCGGATGGTGCGGGTCCTGCACGAGATCGCCGGTCGGCGCTGAGATACCGCGAAAGCCCGGGGGGAACATCGTGTTCCACCCGGGCTTTCGCGAGTCGGATCAGACCATGATCGACGCTTCGGCGTCGACCGGGGTGTCCGGTTTGGTGCGCGGCAGGAAGAACGCCGGGATCAGGGTCAGGCCGGCGAGGATCACCGCGACCCAATAGGTGTGGCTGAACGCCTCGGCGGCCAGGTCCAGGCCCTGCTGGATCAGCTCGGGCGGGAACTGCGCCGCGAGTTCGGGCTTGGCGTTGGAGGCGATGCCGATCTTGGTCGACGGGTGGTCGTTGAGCTGGGCGGCCAGCACGACCGACATCACCGCGGTGCCGATCGAGGCCGCGGTCTGGTTGATGATGTTCATCAACGTCGAGCCGCGCGCCACCTGGGCGTGCGTGAGCGTCTGGATGGCGGCCGTCATCACCGGCATCATGGTGCAGCCCATGCCCAGACCCATCACGAACAGCGCGCCGCCGATCATCAGGTAGGACGTGTCGGCCTCGAGCTGGGTGAAGCCGGCCAGGCCGACGGTGATGAAGGTGATGCCGAACAGCACGATCTTGCCTGGCCCGATCTTGTCGACCAGGAAGCCGGCGATCGGCATCGTCAGCATGGCGCCGATGCCCTGCGGGGCCATGAGCAGACCGGAGTCGAACGCCGTCTCACCGCGCACCTGCTGCAGGTAGTTGGGCAGCAGGAAGCCCGCGCCGAAGAACGCCGTCGCGAACAGCGACATGGTCAGCACCGAGAAGCGCAGCGACGGGTTGCGGAACAGGCGAAGGTCGATCAGCGGATGCTCGGTGCGCAGCGCGTGGAACACGAACGCCACCAGCAGGACCGCGCCGATGATCGCGGGGACGAGCACGCGCGCGGCGAGCACCGTGCCCTTCTCCGGGATGGAGGAGACGCCGAACAGGAACAGGGCCAGGCCGGGCGAGGCCAGCAGCATGCCGAGGAAGTCGAACGATTCCGAGGGCTTGGGCTTGTCGGGCGCGAACACGATGTAGGCCAGGACCAGCGCGACCAGGCCCAGCGGCAGGTTGATCAGGAAGATCCAGTGCCAGCTGAAGGAGTCGATCAGCCAGCCGCCGAGGATGGGGCCGCAGATCGGGCCGAGCAGCATGGGCACACCCAGGACCGCCATCACCCGGCCGATCCGCTGCGGGCCCGCGGCGTGGGTCATGATCGTCATGCCCAGCGGCATGAGCATGCCGCCGCCGATGCCCTGGATGACGCGGAAGGCCACCAGCGATTCGATACTCCACGCCATCGAGCACAGCACCGACCCGATGATGAAGAAGGACAGCGCCGCCATATAGAGGCGTTTGGTGCCGAAGCGGTCGGCGGCCCAGCCCGTCATCGGGATGACCGAGGCCAGGGCCAGGGTGTAGCCGGTCATGGTCCAGGCGACGACCTCGACGGAGGCGTTGAAATCCGCCATGAACGTCGGAATCGCCACGGTGACCACGGTGATGTCGAGAATCGACATCACCGCGCCGAGTACGACCACGCCCGCCACTTTGAGTACGGCGGCGTCCAGCTTGTCGGAGGTGGGATCGGCGGCGCCGATATCCGGAGGTTTCGTCACCGCTTGAGCCTGGCACCTTTCGCCCTCGAAGACCAGTGAAATTTACTGTTCGTGATCTCGGGTCACACCGGCGTCACCGCCGCCGCCTCCGCCGCCCGCAACGCCGCGATCGTGGACTCGGACGAAGCGGACAACAGCGGCAGCCGGACAGCCGCGCTGGGGATCAGGCCACGCTCGGCGAGCACCGCCTTGATCACCGTCGGATTGGGTTCGGCGAACAGCGCGGCGCCGAGCGCGTCGAGGCGATGCCCGAGCGCGCGGCCCCGGGCGACGTCACCGGCGAGCCACGCGGCGATCAGCTCCGCGTAGGCGGCGGGCGCGATATTGGCCGCCGCGAGGATGCCGCCGCGCGCGCCGAGCGCGAGCAGGGCCGAGGCGAAGCGGTCGTCGCCGCACAGCACCGTCGTCGCCTCCCCCGCCCGCGCCAGCAATTCGACGCTGGCCGCGTCGACACCGCCGACGGAGTGCTTGAACCCGGCGATGTTCGGAATGCCGGCGAGCCGCACGAGTGTGTCACCGCCGAGGGGGCGCGCGGTGCGATAGGGCACGTCGTAGACGTAGAGCGGCGCCGGGCTGGCGGCCGCCAGCGCCGTGAAGTGCGCGATCACGCCCTCCTCGCTGGGCCGCACGTAGTACGGCACCACCGCGAGCACGCCCGCGATCGGCTGCCGCAGCGCACCCACCGCCCGGACCGAGTCGGCGGTGGCATTGCCGCCCGCGCAGACGATCAGCGGTGCGTCCCGCTCGGCACAGACGCCGGCGCAGCGATCGAGGACCAGCGCCCGTTCCTCGGCCGTGAGTGCCGACGGCTCGGCGGTGGTGCCCAGGGCGACGAGCCCGGTCGCGCCGGCGTCGAGCACCCGGTGGGCGTGCTGTTCCAGGGCGGTGAGCGCGAGGTCGCCGTCGGCGGTGAACGGGGTGATCATGGGGACGAACAGTCCCTGCAGCGATGTCATGGGTCCATCGTCGAGCCACGAATACATCAGGTCCAGTTCACGTTCCTGACGACAAACGTAAGCTGAACTGATGCTGGACGTCCGCAAACTCCGCCTCCTGCGCGAACTCGCTCATCGCGGCACCATCGCCGCGGTCGCCGACGCGCTCAGCTACACACCGTCGGCGGTGTCCCAGCAGCTCACCGCGCTCGAACGCGAGGCGGGCGTCCCCCTGCTCGAACGCACGGGGCGACGCGTCCTGCTCACCCCCGCGGCGCATCTGCTCGTCGGCCACACCGAGACGGTGCTGGCCGCCCTCGAACGCGCCGATGCCGAATTAGCCTGCGCCCGAGACGAACTCGTCGGAACCCTGCGCATCGGCGCCTTCCCCACGGCCGCCCGCACCCTGCTCTCCCCCGCCCTGGTCACCCTCAGCACCGACCATCCGCGCCTGGAACTCACGGTGACCGAGATCGACCCCGCCGAGGTCCCCGACGCCCTGCGCGCCGGCACCCTCGACATCGCCCTCACCCACGACTACGACCTGGTCCCCGCCACCCCCGACGCGGCCCTGCGCACCGAGCCCCTGCACTCCGAGACGGTCCACCTCGCCACGCGCACCCCGGCTCGCACACCGGATCCGCTCCGCGCCCAGGTCGAATCCCCGTGGATCGCGGGCACTCCCGGCACGCTGTGTCACACCGTCACACTGCGCGTCTGCCAGGCCGCGGGCTTCACCCCGCGCATCCGCCATCACGCCGACGATTTCACGACCGTGCTGGCACTGGTCGCGGCGGGCGCGGGCGCCGCGATCGTCCCCGCGATGGCCCTGCACTCCCCGCCCGCCGCGATCACGCTGACCCCCTTGCCGATCCGGCGCCACACCTATCTGGCCCACCGCAACGGCACCGATGCCCACCCGGCGGTCCAGGCCGCGCGAACGGCATTGCGCGCCGCCGCGGATCGCACCGACCCGGGCGTCTGAGCACGGGGTTGCCGAACGGCGGGGGCCGTCGCCGGACCAGGCGACGGCCCCCGCCGGGGTGGGTTCAGCGGGGCGAGGCGGTCAGCTCGATACTGTCCACGATGCGGGTCTCGATCAGGTCGACGAAGGGCGGTGCCGTGCGCACCATCCCCGCTTCGGCCAGCATCCGCATCCACCGATCGCTGGCGGCGGCGTCGATGCGGACCGTTTCCCAGGTGCGCGATGCCCTGATGCGCTCGCAGGAACGCAGCAGCGTCGACGTCGCCACGTCCGGCCAGTGGGCGGCGAGCAGCGGTTCGAGCTCGGCGACCGCCGTCGTCCGCAAGCGCCGCATGGCCAGGTCGAGGGCCGAGGTGAACCGCACGAGGCGATCCGACAGCTCCTCGAACCGATCGGTGCGCAGGTAGTACACACTGTTCGGACCCAGTCCGCCGGCTTCGGTGTAGTCGATCGCGATGACACCGGTTCCCCTGTCCTGCATGATCTGCGCGGTCGTCAGGTCGAGGATGATCGCGTCGCCCAGACCCGCCTCGAACAGTTCGACGAACATCGGCGTCGACAGATCGCGCAGGAATTCGATGCCGGCCGGATCGACGCCGGCCTCGCGGAGGAGCCCCGCGGTGAAGGCGTACGGCGCGCTGCCACCGATGCCCGGCGCCAGCACGGTCCGGCCCACCAGGTCCGCCCAGCCGAATCCGGCGTGGGTGTCGCGGACCACCAGCGCCTTGGGGAACTGGTGGTTCAGCTGAGCGAAGACGGTCAGTTCCCGTGGTGTGCCCCAGTACATTCCGGGAACCCACAGGCCGCCGAGGGCGATGTCGGCGGCGCCGCTGTCCAGGTCGTCGAGGACGCCGGTCCAGGGATCCTTGGCGGTGGCGGTCACGGCCAGGTCGTGCGCGGCGAACAGTCCGGTATCGGCGGCGACATACTCCGGCAGATAGTTCAGTCCGTGCGCGGTGGCGGAGATCTTCAGTTCGTCCATGATCGGGCTCCTCTGCTCGAACGGTCGGGGACTAGGCGGAGGCCGCAGCGGTTTCCCCGCTGACGAGCTCCAGGGGCTTTCCGAAGGTTTCGGGGCCGAAGCGGGCGGCGATCACCAGCAGCGCGTACATCGCGGCGATCATCGCGAAAACGCCGGGGACACCGGCGATGTCGAAGAAGAACAGGGCGGGAAAGGGCATCACGGCGCCCGCGACATTGCCGATCCCGTTGACCACCGAGGCGCCCATCGCGCGGACCGAGGTCGGGAACAGCTCCGGCGACCACACCGAGAGCATGGTGTTGAGCAGCATCGTAAAGAACTGGAAGATCATGCCCAGGGTCAGCAGGAGCATCGTCGAGTTCGCGAACAGGGCGAAGGCGATCGCCGAGACGCAGCCGAGCACGGCCGCCGCCATGACGGTGACCCGGCGGGGCGCGCGTCCCGCGAGATAGCAGGCGGCGCAGGCACCGAACAGGCTGCCGATGTTCATGATCATGGTGAAGGCGAGCGAATCGGTGAGCGAGTAGCCCCGCGACACCAGCAGGATCGGCATCAGGAACAGCAGGGTGACCTGCGCACCGAACGACATCCACGAGGCGGCGCCCACCGCGGCGACCCGGCGCAGATTGCGGCCCTTGAAGACTTCGGCGTACGAGGACTTGGTCTTTCGCGGGATATCGGCCTCGGTGACATAGCGAACCGTGGCGCCCGGGTGCCGCAGCCCCGCGATGCTGCCGCTCCCGAGCCGGGTGAGGCTCAGATTGGCCTCGTCGATCCGCCCCTTCGACAGCAGGAAGCGCGGCGATTCGGGCAGATACCTGCGGAAGTAGACGACCAGGACCGCGGGAACGGCCAGGATCACATACGTCCAGCGCCACGAGGTGTCGTCACCGCCGAGGAGGCCGCCGAGCGGACCGAGCACCAGGGCGAAGAAGCCGAAGGACGCGATATTGCCGATGCCGCCGGAGGAGATGTTGAGCGTCGCCAGCAGCGACCCGCGGTGCCGGGTGGCCACCAATTCGGCCAGGATCGCCAAGCCGACGGTGAACTCACCACCCAGACCGACGCCGACGACGAACCGGCTGGCCAGCAGCATCTCGTAGTCGACGGCGGCGGCACTGATCAGACCGCCGAGGGTGTAGACGAGCAGGTTGAGGCTCAGCGCGGTGCGGCGGCCCCAGCGGTCGGCGAGATAGCCGCCGACGAGCCGGCCGACCAGGCCGCCGATCACGGTCACCGTGTTGATCAGGGTGAGCTCGGCATTGCCGATGCCGAAGGCGTCTTTCAGCAGCGGGCCCATGGCGCCGGTCGAGTTCTGTTCGAGCGAGTCGAAGAACAGCCCGGCCATCAGCAGGGCGATGACGACGACCTGGACCCGGCCGAAGCCGATGCGATCGAGCGCGGCGGCCAGGCCGGGGGACGCGGCGGGCGAGGAGGTGGCGGACGGAGTGTCAGAGGAGGTGAGGGACATCGCGGACTCCGGTGACGGGAGCGACACCGACAACGTTCGCATCGGCGAGCTGCCTCAGCGGCACTGGAAGCAAGCTGCCTACTTTGTATGCAATCCCGTTGACCTACACGTTTCGACCACATCTAATCACGTTAACTGATCGATATATCCCCCCAAATTGAATGCAATCTTGATCGGGACTCAGGAGGAGAACGTGCCCGCGAAGTACACGTCGTCGCGGCGCAGGTGTTCGTCCATGAGGTAACCGGCCTGCACGACAGCGCCATTGAGGACAGCGATCGCCACCGCGCGGTGGTCACTCGCCGACACTTCCGGATTGTGCCCGAGTGCCCAGCGCACCCGCGCGTTCACATCACCGAGCAACCTGCGCAGCTCGTCGTTGCCGGAGGCACGGGCGATCAGATCGTGGAACGGCGATCCGGCGCCGCCGGATTCGGCGCGCTGGCCGTCCACGTAGCCGGACAGCTCGCCGGCCACCGCGCCCCCGCGATTCTCCGCGGCCAGCTGCGCCGCCAGCACTTCCATTCCCCGCCGCACCTGGAGCAATTGCCGCGCGACCGACACCGGCGGCTCCGCGACCGTGGCACCGCGATGCCGGACGATCGTCACGAAGCCCTCGGACTGCAACCGCGCCAGCGCCTCCCGCACGGGAATGCGCGACACCCCGAACCGCTGGGCCAGCGCTTCGGCGACCAGCCGCTCCCCCGCGGGCAATCGGCCCGACAGGATCTCCGCGCGCACCGCGCGCGCGATCGTCTCCCCCGACGAATCCTGCGCCGACTCCGGAATCATCACGCGCTCTTCTCGCGCTGCGAGGTCCGCTGGCGGGTGCGGGTGGCCGAGACCGGGTCGATGGCGGGCATGGACCACTGGGCCGAGAGCGCGAGGCTGGGTTCGCGGCCCGAGGCGACGTGGCGGTAGGCGATCTCGGCGGCGGCGTCCGGGTCGCCCGCGGCGATGGCGGCGTAGAGGGCTTCGTGTTCCTCGCACTGGGTGCCGGGGTCGCGTTCCTTGGTGAGGTGGAACAGCCAGCGGACCCGGGATTCCAAGGGGCGCAGCAGCGAATGCAGCAGCGGGTTGCCGGAGACCTCGACGATGAGGGTGTGGAAGCCGGCGTTGGCGGCGGCGATCGCGGCCTGGTCACCGGCGGCGGTGGCGCGGCGCGCGGAATCGAGCTGGTCGCGCAGCGCCGTGAGGTCGGCGGGTTCGGCGCGCTCGGCGGCCAGCCGCGCCGCGAGCACCTCCAGGCTCTCGCGGACGTCGAACAGGTCGCGCACATCGGTGACCGTGAACGGCGCGACGATCGCCCCCTGCCGCGGCACGATGACGACCAAGCCCTCGCGCTCGAGCATCTGCAACGCCTCGCGCAGCGGGATCCGGGAGATCGCCAGCTCGGTCGCGAGATCGCGTTCGACCAGCCGCTGGCCGGGGCTCAGCCGCAGGTCGATGATCCGGTCGCGGAGCTCCTCATAGGCCCGATCCCGCAGCGACTTCTTCGCCGGTTCCTCCGTCACCGCACCATCCTTCCGCGCCTGCACAGCCCCCACGGTAGTACCGAGAGCCGGGAGCGACCGTTTCTTACGTTTCGGTAATCCGCCCGTCATCTGCGGGCACCAGGCTGACACTTAACGGTATACCGCTAAGTAAGCGGTTCGTTCGATCAAGGAGTACCCCGTGCACAAGTCCACTCGGCGCGCGATCGCCGTCGGCTCGGCCGCTCTCGCCGCCGCCGCCCTGCTGTCGGCCTGCGGGTCCTCCGATTCCGCCGCGTCGGGCGGCAAGCTGAAGGTCGGCGTGTTCTTCCCCGGCTCGCTGTCGGACACCGGCTTCATGCAGTCGGGATACCTCGGCTACCAGCGCATCGCCGGCACCCTCGGCGACAAGGTGGAGCTGAGCAAGGTCGAGCAGGTCGCCGCCAGTGACTACCAGCAGGCCCTGGTCCGCTTCGCCTCCACCAACGACCTGGTGATCTCCCTCGGCGGCCAGACCGACGCCGACGTGCGCAAGGTCGCCCCGCAGTTCCCGAACGTGAAGTTCGTCGAGATCGGCGGGCCCGCCGACGCGAAGCCGATGGCCAATCTCGCCTACTACGACCCGCAGCAGGCCGAGGCCGAGTTCCTCAGCGGCGCGGTGTCGGCGGCGGGCGCGAAGACCGGCGCGGTGGCCTTCGTCGGCGGGGTCGAGCTGCCCGCGATCGTCAACGCCGCCAACGCCTTCGGCAACGGCGCCCGGTTCGCCGAGCCGGACGTGAAGGTGCTCACCCCGCAGTACGTCGGCGACTTCAACGACCCCGCCAAGGCCAAACAGGCCGCCCTGGCCGACTACGGCGCGGGCGCTGGCGCGCTCGGCCAGATCGTCAATCTCGGCAAGGCGGGCATGGAACAGGCCGCGACCCAGTCCGGCGCGGCCATGGTCGGCGGCCCGATCCCCGGTGACTGCACCAATCCGGTCTACCTGGGCTACGTGCACACCGACATCGGCGCCGAGGTCGAGTACGCCGTGAACGCCGCGCTCGACAACTCCTGGAAGGCCGAGAACGTGCGCTTCGGGCTCACCTCACCCAACCACGGCACCGATTTCGTGTTGTGCAGCAAGGACACCGCGGTCGCCGACGCGCTGGCCAAGGCGAAGACGGCCCTGTCCACCGGCGCGGTCAAGCCGTACTGAGGCCGGCATGAGCGCTTCCGCACTGACCCTGCAGGGATTGGGTAAGAGCTTCGGTGACGTGCAGGCCCTGCACGATGTGGACGTCACCGTCGAATCCGGCACCGTCCATTGCGTTCTCGGCGAGAACGGCGCGGGCAAGTCGACGCTGTGCAACCTGGTCTTCGGCGGCTACCGGCCCGACACCGGCCGGATGACGCTGGGCGGCACCGAGTTCCGTCCCGACTCCCCCGCCGCCGCGATGGCCGCGGGCGTGGCCATGGTGCACCAGCACTTCAGCCTGGTCACGACGATGACCGTCGCGGAGAACCTGCTGCTCACCCAGCGGGGCGTGCGGATGCGCCGGGCGGAGCTGACCGATCGGCTCGACGAGATCGCGCGGCGCTACCGGCTGCGGATCGATCTCGACCAGCGGGTGGCGACCATGCCGGTCGGCGCGCGCCAGAAGGTCGAGATCGTCAAGGCGCTGCTGCGCGATCCGTCGCTGATCCTGCTCGACGAACCGACCGGCGTGCTCGATCCGGCCGAGATCGACGCGCTGATCGACACCTGCCGCGCCGTCGCCGCCGACGGCAAGGCGGTGGTGCTGGTGACGCACAAGCTCGGCGAGGTCGCCCGGGTCGCCGACGCCGCGACCGTGCTGCGCCGCGGCACGGTCGCCGGAGGTGGGCGGATGTCGAACACCAGCATCGCGCACCTGCTCACGGCCATGGTCGGGCGCACCGCCGCCGACCTCGACCCGACCGTGGCCGCCACGCTCGGCCTCGACCCGGCGGCCGAACCCGTGGTGCGCGCGGCGGCACCCGACCTCGGCGAGGTCGCGCCGGTGCTCGCCGTCGACGGGGTCAGCGCGCATCGCCCGGACGGCAGTGTGGCGCTGGACGAGGTCCGGCTCGCGGTGCGGCCGGGCGAGATCGTCGGGATCGCCGGGGTCGAGGGCAACGGCCAGAGCGAACTCGTCGCCGTGCTGGCAGGCGGTGTCGCGGCCACCGGCGGCACGGTCACCCTCGACGGCACCGACATCACCGCCGCGCGTCCGGCCACCCGCACCGGGCTCGGACTCGGGATCGTCCCCGAGGACCGGCACCGCGACGCGATGGTGGCCGACATGACGATCGCCGAGAACCTCTTCCTCGGGCAGCTGGGCCGGTTCCGCCGGTTCGGTCTGCTCGACAAGCGCGCGATGGGCCGGGCCGCGCAGGCCGAGCTCGAGCGGTTCGACGTGCGCGCGGCGGGACCGTGGGTCCGGATGGGCGCGCTCTCGGGCGGCAATCAGCAGAAGGTGGTGCTGGCCCGCGAGCTGTCCACCGCGAACCTGCGCTGCCTGGTGGCCGCTCAGCCAACCCGCGGATTGGACATCGGCGCGGTCGATTTCGTGCTGACGCAGTTGCGCGCGGCCGCCGCCGACGGCTGCGGGGTGCTCGTGGTGTCCAGCGAGGTCCCCGAACTGCTCGCCCTGTGCGACCGGGTGTTCGTCGCCTATCGCGGCGCCCTCACCGGCCCGGTCGAGACGTCCGATCCCACCGCGGCCCAGCGGATCAGTGAACTCATGATGGGAGTCGCGGCATGACCACCTCGCTCGCGCACCGAATCCCCCTGCGCCGGTGGGCGCATCAGCCGGTCGTCGTGGCCGTGGCGGCCATGCTCGCCGCCGGGGTGATCGGGCTGATCCTGGCCGCCGCGGCCGGTGCCGCCCCCGCGGCGACCATGACCGCCCTGTGGGAGGGCATGTTCGGCAGCGACTACGCGATCGGCGCCTCGCTCAATGTCGCGGCGACCCTGATGCTGGTGGCGGTCGGCTTCACCATCGCGCACCGGGCCGGACTGGTGAATGTGGGTGGGGAGGGCCAGATCTGCGCGGGCGGCATCGCCGCCACCGCCATCGGCACCACTCTCACCGGCGCGCCCGCCGCCGTCACGCTGCCCGCGGTCATCGTCGGCGCAGGCGCGGCGGGCTGGCTGTGGGCGGCCATCGCGGCCTACCTGCGGGTGCGGCGCGGGACCAGCGAGATCATCACCACGCTGCTGCTCAATTTCGTCGGCTTGGCAATGGTGCTGCTGGTGGTGCACGAGCCCGCGCTGCTGCGGCAGCCGGTGACGTCCTCGGAGACGTTGCCGCAATCCGAACCCCTCACGCCCGCCGCGCATCTGCCGCTGCTCGGAATCGAGCGTTCCCCCGCGACGATCGCCCTGTGGATCGCGGTGGTGGCGGCGGTCGGCACGGCGATCCTGGTGCGCCACACCGCGCTCGGCACCCGGCTGCGGGCGGTCGGGCTCAATCCCGACGCGGCGGCCCGGCTCGGGTTGCCGGTGCCCCGGCTGCGCTTCCTGAGCCTGTCGGCGGCGGGCGCGTTCGCCGGTGTCGCGGGCGGATTGCTCGTCGCCACCGCACCGTTCGTGCTGGCCGAGGGCTTCTCCTCCGGGTACGGCTTCTCCGGCCTGGTGGTCGGTCTGCTGGCCCGTGGCTCGCTGTCCGCCGTCGTCGCCGTGTCGCTGCTGCTCGGCTTCCTCGTCTCCGGCGGGATCAATCTGCAGCTCGCGGCGAACGTGCCCGCCTCGACCATCTCGGTCGTGGAGTCGCTGATGATCGTGTTCATCGCGGGTGCGGTCCTGTGGACCAAATCGGTCCGCACCTCCGAACCCGCTACGCCCCCACCGGTTTCCACGATCGATACGACCGATTCCCCCGACCTGGCAGGAGCGCAGCGATGAGCCTCGACACGGTCACCGACATCGCCACCAGCGGTATCGGTTTCACCCTGCCCATCCTGGTCGCCGCCAGTGGCGAGCTGGTCAGCGAACGCGCCGGTGTGCTCAACCTGAGCCTGGAGGCGATGATGCTCACCGGCGCGTTCGCCGGTGTGCTCGGCGCCGTCACCACCGGATCACCGGTGCTCGGCGCGCTCACCGCCGTCGTCGCCGCGCTGATCTTCGGTGTGGCGCAGGCGATCTGGAGCATCGGTCTGCGCGCCGACCAGATCGTCGTCGGCATCGCGAGCAACGCCCTGGCCCTCGGCGCGACCACCTACGGCGCGCGGCTGCTGCTGGCCGACGGCAGGGGGCACTCCGTGCCGGGCTTCGACCCGCTGCGGATTCCGCTGCTGCACCGGATCCCGGTGATCGGTCCGGCCCTGTTCGGCCAGACCGCGCTCGGCTACCTGTGCCTCGCCCTCGTGGCCGCGCTCGCGATCGTGTTCTCCCGCCGCACCAAGCTCGGCCTGGTGATCGACGCCATCGGCGAGGACGCCGTCGCCGCCGATCGCACCGGTCTGTCCGTCCGGGCCGTCCGCTACGGCTGCGTGCTGCTGGCCGCGGTCGCCGCCGGTCTCGGTGGTGCGCAACTGGCGCTGTCGGAGGTGCATTCGTTCAGCGACAACATGACCGGCGGCATCGGCTATCTCGCCGTGGTCGCGGTGATCGCGGGCCGCTGGCGCGCGCTCGGCGTGATCTGGGCGTCGGTGTTCTTCGGCATCGCGCAGGCGCTGCAGTTCGCGCTGCCCGCGCTGGGCGTCGACGTGCCGTTCGCGCTGCTGGTGATGCTGCCCTATCTGATCGCGATCGTCGCCGTCAGCGGCCTGGTCGGCAACAGCCGCTCGCCGCGCGACCTGACCGTCGCCTTCGCCCGAACTTCCTGACCCTTCCCCGCTTTTCGAGGAGTACCCGCGTTGACTCTGATCCTGTCGCATTCCGATGTGGCCGCCGTCCTCGACCGGGCCGAGGTGCTGGCCGCGGTCGAACGCGCGCACGCCGACCTCGCGCTCGGCACGGCGCTGGTCCCCGCGCCGCCCGCCGTGGCCCTCGGCGGCGCGGCCTTCGTGCCGATGGTCGCCGCCGCCGAGGCCGCCGGCGCCGCCGTGGTGAAACTGCTCGCCGACCTGCCCGCCAACCGCGAGCGCGGGCTGCCGGTGCAGCGCTCGGCCATCCTGGTGACCTCGGCCACCGACGGCGGCTGCGAGGCACTCATCGACGGGCGGCTCGTGACCGCCGTCCGCACGGCCGCCGCCAGCGCGGTGGCGACGAAATATCTGGCGCGCCAGGACAGTTCGGTTCTCGGCCTGATCGGAGCCGGCGGGCTGGCCGTCGAGCACACCCGCGCGATCGCCCGGGTGCGCGCCCTGGACACGGTGCTGGTCTGGTCGCGGTCGAGCGCGACCGTGGAACGGTTTCGCGCGGCCGTCGCCGACCTCGGCCTCGAGGTGCGGGCGCAGCCGTCGCCGGAGGCTGTCACCCGGGCCGCCGACATCCTGTGCACGCTGACGCCTTCGCGGGAGCCGATCGTGCACGGCGCCTGGTTCGGCGACGGGCTGCACGTCAACGCGGTCGGCGCGCCACCACGGGCCGATCACCGGGAGGTCGACGGCGCGGCCATGCGCCGCGCGCGGGTCGTCGTAGACTCGGTCGGTACCACGCTCACCAAGTCCGGTGACACGCTGCTGGCCATCGCCGAGGGCGCGATCACCGAGGCGGCGGTGGGCACCGAGCTGGGTGAGGTCGTCGCGGGACGGACACCGGGCCGCACCGACGATCGCGACATCACCCTGTTCAACTCGGTCGGCATCGGCCTGCAGGACCTGGCCGCCGCCCGCCTGCTCATCGACAAGGCTCGCGCCAACGGCATCGGAACGGAAGTGGACCTCAGCGCATGACCACACTCACCGAGAACGACATCACGCACCTGCGTCGCGCCATCGAGCTCGCCGGCCAGGCCTCCGCGCGCGGTGACCGCCCGTTCGGCGCGGTCGCCGTCGACCGCGACGGCCGGGTCGTCGCCGAGGGCGAGAACGCGGTGAGCAGCAGCGGCGACGTCACCACGCACGCCGAGCTGGTCGCCATCACCACGGCCACCGCCGCCGGGAAGGCCGAGGCGTTGCGCGGGGCCACGGTGTACGCCAGCGGCGAACCGTGCCCGATGTGCGCGGCCGCGATGGTGTGGGCGCAGGTCGGGCGGATCGTGTTCGCCGCCGCGTCCGCCGAGTTCGGCAAGATCCTGACCGGCGGCCCGAGTTTCGCGCTGACCTGCGCCGACCTGGTCGCCACCTCGAATGTGCCGGTGCAGGTCAGCGGGCCGCATCTGGGCGAGGAAGCGCTCGCGGTCTTCCGCGCCGCGGTCGCGGGCTGACCGGGATGCCGGTCGCCACCACGGCGACCGGCATCCGCCTCAGCGCACCGGGACGGGATCGTCGCCCAGGTCGCGCTGTTCCTCGATCGCTTCCGGGGTGCCCGGCACCTGGGTGCCACGCAGCGAGACACCCTTGGTCTCGATGAGGAACCAGGCGGCCACCAGCCCGACCAGGCAGGCGCCGAACATGTAGTACGCGGGGAACAGGTGATCGCCGGTGGCGTCGATGAACGCCTGGTTGATCACCGGAGCGGTACCGCCGAACAGCGAGGTGGCCACGTTGTAGCCGATCGCCACGCCCGCGAAGCGCACGATCGTCGGGAACATGGCGGGGAAGGTCGCCGAGATGGTCGCCAGCTGCGGCGCGTAGAGCAGGCCCAGGATCGCGAAGCCCACGATGGCACCGGTCAGCGAGCTGCCGATCAGCTTGTACACCGGGATGACCATGATCATCAGCGCCGCGCACGAGAACAGCCACAGGGGCCTGCGGCCCACCCGGTCCGAGAGCGCGCCGAGGAACGGCAGGGTCACCAGCATGGCGATCTGGCCGATCAGCGGGACCAGCAACGCGTCGGATTCCGCCATGCCGAGGGTGTTGCCGAGATAGGTCGGCGTGTAGCTGAGCAGCGAGTAATTCACCACATTGAGCGCGATCACCAAACCGAACAGGGTCAGCACCGGGCGCAGATATTTGGTCACCAGGTCGCGATAGACGCCGATGGTTTCCTCGGTCTCGTCGTTGCGTTCGACCTCGCGGAAGACCGGCGTATCCTCCACCCGGCTCCGCAGATACATCCCGACCAAACCCAGCGGCGCGGCGATGAGGAACGGAATTCGCCAGCCCCACGATTCCATGGCCGGATCGTCGAGAATATTCACCAGCAGCAGGGCCACCAGATTGCCGAGCGTGAATCCGGCCAGCGTGCCGACTTCCAGGAAACTGCCGTAGAATCCGCGCTTGCGGTCGGGCGCGTATTCGGCCATGAATGTCGCGGCACCGCCGTATTCGCCGCCCGCCGACAGGCCCTGCACCATCCGCAGCAGATAGAGCAGGATCGGCGCGCCGATCCCGATGACCTCGTAGCTCGGGATCAGGCCGACGGCCAGCGTCGACGCGGCCATCAGCACGATCGTCGTCGCGAGCACGCGCTTACGCCCGATCCGGTCACCGAGCGGGCCCCAGATCATGCCGCCGATCGGGCGGATCAAAAAGGAAACGGCGAATCCGAGCAGTGTGTAGACGACGCTCGACCCCTCGCCGTCACCGGGAAAGAGCGATGCCGCGATATACGTCGCCAGATAGGCGTAGACGCCGTAGTCGAACCATTCGACCGCATTGCCGATCGCCGAAGCACCGATCGCGCGATGCAGCACCGATTTCGATTCCTGTGACATCTACACAAACCTCTCGTCGTCGCCTCTACGGGCTACCCGACAATTAGCCGAGCAAACTTTACGACTGTGCGACGATTCCCGCGCGACCCCGGCGGCCGGAAACGTCGTGCCTCACTCGAGAGCGGTGAGTTTGCCTGTGAGAACGGTCTTTTCGCGTTCGTTGCCGCACAGCCGGATCGCCTCGGTGAACGCTTCGCGCGCTTCGGCGACCCGCCCGAGCCGGGTGAGGAGTTCGCCGCGCACACTCGGCAGCAGGTGCGACCGCGCCAGCGCTCCCCCGGCGGCCAGCTCGTCGACGATCGGCAGCGCGGCCGCGGGCCCGTCGGCCATCGACACCGCCACCGCCCGGTTCAGGTCCACCACCGGCGAGGGGGCGAGCCTGCCCAGTGCCTCGTAGAGCAGGACCACCCGCTCCCAGTCGGTCGCCTGGACCGACGGCGCGACGGCGTGACATTCGGCGATCGCGGCCTGCAGGCCGTAGGCCCCGAGGCCGCGACCGGCCTGCGCCGCTTTGGCCAGCGCCGCCCGGCCGCGCCGGATCGCGGACGGGTCCCAGCGGCGGCGGTCCTGCTGCTCGAGCAGCACCGGCTCGCCGTCGGGTCCGGTCCGGGCGGGAAAGCGCGCCGCCGTCAACTCCAGCAGCGCGAGCAGCCCGTACACCTCGGGCTCGCCGGGCATCAGCCGCGCGAGCACCCGGGCCAGCCGCTGCGCCTCGCCCGCCAGGTCGAAGCGGATGAGATCGTCGCCCGCGCTGGCCGACGACCCCTCGGTGAAGATCAGGTAGATCACCCCGAGCACCGAGCCCAGGCGCGCGCCGCGTTCGGCGGCGGGTGGCACCGCGAACGCGACCTCGGCCGCACCGAGGGTCTTCTTCGCCCTGGTGATCCTGGCCTGCACGGTCGCGGTCGGCACCAGGCACGCCTTGGCGATCTCGTCGCTGGTCAGACCGCCGACCACGCGCAACGTCAGGGCCAGCCGCGCCTCCCGGGAGAGCACCGGGTGACACGAGATGAACATCAGCGCCAGCACGTCGTCGTCGATCTGGTCGGGATCCCAGAGCACGGCGTCGGCCGTGCGCATCGGGTCGGCCGCCGCGCCGCCGGTCAGCACGCCACCCTCGCCGAGATGTCCGGCGAGGGTGGCGTAGCGGTCGTCGAGCGCGGCGCGCCGCCGGTAGGCGTCGATCGCGCGACGGCGGCCGACGGTGAGCAGCCAGCCGGCCGGTTGCCGCGGGACTCCGTCGCGCGGCCAGGTCACCAGCGCCTCGGCGAGCGCCTCCTGCGCGAGATCCTCGGCCATCGCGAAGTCGCCGGTGTAGCGGGCGAGCGCACCGACGATGCGGGCCGATTCGATCCGCCAGACCGCGGCGACCGCCTCGCGGCCGGTGTCCTGGGTCATCGTTCGTCCGGTTCAGAGCTGGCCGGTGTCCTCGCGCCAGGCCCGCTCCTTCACGATCCACTTGTTGTCCTGCGGGAACTCCTCGATGCTGGGGACGCGGCGGATCTCGGTCTTGACGCCGGGACCGGTCATCGGCATCCGCTTGGCCCACTCCACCGCCTCCTCCTTGGAGGTGACATCGAGGATGTAGTACCCGCCGAACAGTTCCTTGGTCTCGCCGTAGGGGCCGTCGGTGACGATCGGCGGTTCCGAGGCGTAGTCGACGACCACCGTCTCGGCGGGGTCGTCGAGGCCCTCGGCGGCGACCAGCACGCCGGCCCGGATCAGCTCGTCGTTGAACTTGCCCATGGTTTCCAGCATCTCGTCGAAGTCGAGCTCGGCGGCCTTGGCCCAGGCGTCGTCGGTCGCGCGCATGATCAGCATGTACTTCATGGTCTGTCTCCTCGGGTAGGTGTGGACCCGGGTGGGTCCCTGTTCATCCCTAGGTCGAACGGGCGACGACACCGATCGACAACCGACCGAAAATTTCCTCCCCGAGTTTTCCACAGTGTCCGGCGACCGCGCGAGAACCGGTGAGTAGCGCGATCCCGGGACCCACCGCGCCCCGGCGTGATACATCTCGGGGTGACCTGTCACGCGACACGGCGGACAGGCGGAGAGTCAAGGAGTTCCTCGTGAGCGCAGTCCTCGTCGAGCAACGCGAGCACGTGCTCGTCGTCGTCATCAACCGGCCGCAGGCCATGAACGCGGTCGACGCCGAGGTCAGCACGGGTGTGGGCGCGGCGCTCGAACAGGCCGAGGCCGATCCGCAGGTCCGCGCGGTCGTGCTCACCGGTGCCGGCGAACGCGCCTTCTGCGCCGGCGCCGACCTGAAGGCGCTCGGTCGCGGCGAGAACATCCTGGCGCCGGGCAACGAGCAGTGGGGCCTGGCCGGCTACGTCCGCCACCCGATCAGCAAGCCGACCATCGCCGCGGTCAACGGCTTCGCCCTCGGCGGCGGCACCGAACTCGTCCTGGCCAGCGACCTCGCCGTCGCCGCCGAGACGGCCACCTTCGGCCTGCCCGAGGTCGCCCGCGGCCTGTTCGCGGCCGCCGGTGGCGCGTTCCGGCTGCCCGAGCAGCTGCCGCGCAAGGTCGCCATGGAGATGATCCTGACCGGCGAACCGATCACCGCAGCCCGGGCGCTCGAGCTCGGGCTGATCAATCGGGTGGTCCCGGCCGACCTGGTCCTCGACGCCGCGCTCGAGCTGGCGGGCCGGATCGCCGAGAACGCGCCGCTGGCGGTGCAGGCGAGCAAGCGGGTCGCGCTGGGGCTGGTCGACGGCAAGATCGACGACGACGCCGCCTGGGACCTCACCAACCGCGAGATCATGGGCGTCGCCCGCACAGCGGACGTGCGCGAGGGCACCCTCGCCTTCGCCGAGAAGCGCAAGCCCAACTGGCAGGCCCGCTGACCACGATGCGGATCCTGGTTCTCGGCGCCTCTGGCTTCGTCGGCGGCGCACTGTTCGCGCAACTCGGCACGCGCCACGAGGTCGTCGGGACCAGCCGCCGCGGCGGATCCGGGCTGGTCCCGCTCGATCTCGCCGACGCCGGCGCGGTCCGCGCGCTCGTCGCGGACCGCGTCGACGTGGTGATCCACACCGCGGGCATCGTGGATCTGGCTGCCGCCCAACGGGATCCGGACGCCGCCTTCGCGATCAACGTGGCGCCGATGGCCGCCCTGCTCGACGCGGTCGAGGACGCGGGCGCCAAGCTCGTCTACCTGTCGACCGACAACGTCTTCGACGGCACCCGCGACACCTACGACGAGACCGCGCTGCGCACCCCGATCAACGTCTACGGCTGCACCAAGGCCGCCGCCGAACACCGGGTGCTGGCCCGCGCCGGGCACCTCGTCGTCCGGCTCCCGCTCGTCTACGGCCGCAGCCCCCGCTCGGACAAGTTCCTCGCCCGCTTCGCCGCGCCCGCACTCGAGGCGCGCACCGACATCGTGGGCACCCCGCTGTATCTGCCCAGCCTCGCGCCCCTGCTCGAGCAGCTGCTCGACGAGACCGGCGTGGTCCACCTCGCCGGCCGGGAGGCGGTGAGCCGCTACGACCTGCTGACCCGGGTGCGCGACCGCCTCGGTGCCCCGGCGCGCATCGTGCCCACCGACGCCGATTCCGGACCGCCGGACTGCCCGCGACCGCGCCGGCTGGTCCTGCGCAGCGTCCGGCACCCGCTCACCGGGCCCGATGTCGACACCGCACTGGCCGATCTCATCGGCCCGGCGTCGCCGCCGTCTGGGCGCTGATCGCGATCCCCATCCACCGGCGCAGGTAGCGCCGGAGTTCGTCGTCGGTCCGCGGTGGATCGCCCGGCGAGAGGAAGAACGACTGCATGGTGCGCAGCGCGTATTCGACGAGATCGCGCAGGGCCGCGTCGTCGTATCCGTGTGCGGCCCAGTCGACATCGAAGCGCCGGATCATCGTCATGCCGAAGGCCTGCGCCTCGTCGGAGGTCATCCGGTCGGCGTGCTGGCTCGAGTACGAGCCCGAGAGCAGGATGCCCAGGTGCGGGGTCCGGCGGACCTCGGTGAGGGTGTAGACGACGGCCTCGATCATCGCGTCGGCCGGGTCGCCGAGACCGGTGACGTGCGCGGTCAGCCGGTCGAGGAAGCCGTCCACCGAGGCGATGGCCGCGGCCGTCATCAGCGCGTCGGCGCTGGGGAAATACCGGTACACGGTCTGGCGGATGACACCGAGCGATTCCGCCACGTCGGCGATGCTGATCTCCGCCCCGGTCCGGCCGATGAGATCCACTGCGGCGGCGATGATCCGGCGCGACGCTTCCGCGTCGTCCGCCGGTGGACTGCCACCCCATCCACGTCTGCGCGCCACCGGGTGGACGCTAGCACAACCCCAGGTCAGCGCGAATTCCGCGAAAGTGATCATACACTCGGATATACATTCGTATGATTACCTCACTCCAGCCGAGCGGCTCGCGCACGCCCGAGAACAACGAGGTACTCCACCGTGACCGATCTCCACGTCCGCAAAATGGACTTCGCCTTCGCCGACTACGATGTGCCGTTCCTGTGGAACCCGCAGAACCCGGCCTTCTCCTCCATGGCCAATGCCGTGTCGTTCCTGGCGATCGGCTTCGAGAAGATGATCGTGCAGCTGATCACGCAGGCGAAGCCGCAGATCACCGACCCCGAGGTGGCCGAAGAGGCCGACGCGTTCATGCGGCAGGAGGGTCAGCACTCGACCGCGCACCGCCAGCACGTGAAGGCGCTGATCCGCCGCTACCCCGGCCTGCAGCAGACCCTCGACGCGGTGATCGCCGAGTTCGACAAGCTCACCGCGAGCACCCCGGTCAAGTACCGCCTCGCCTACACCGCCGATCTCGAGGCCACCTTCACCCCGGTGTTCAAGCTGATGCTCGACAACGACGCGAGCCTGTTCGCCCCCGGCGACGACCGGGTGGCCTCGCTGTTCATCTGGCACTTCGTCGAGGAGGTCGAGCACCGCAGTTCGGCGCTGATCATCTTCAACTCGGTGGTGAACAGCGAGCTGTACCGGATGCGGGTGGCGCCCTCGATCTTCCGGCACGTGCTGCAGGTGATCCGGGTGGCCTGCGAGGGCTTCAACGAGCATGTGCCACTGGCGGATCGGCAGGTCGACGCGCTGTCGATGTTCGCCAACTACCGGCGCGGACAGACCCTACGCCGGCTGCTGCCCGGGCTGCGGCCCGCCGACAACGGCACCATGCCGCGCGCGTTCGACGATCTGGGCCTGGGCGAACAGCTCGTCGCCCTGGGCGGCATCATCCGCAGCCAGATGCCCCGGCACAATCCCGCGCACGAGAACCTGCCCGCGCTCGCCGACGAGTGGTTCCGCCGCTACGACGAGGGCTACGACGTGACCCGCTGGTACACCGCCGATTCCGTGAGTTCCTAGGAGCACCCCGATGGCCGAGCACTGCTCCCCCACCTTCGCCGATCTCGCCACCCAGCTCGGGTTCTCCTGCGCGGAGGCAGGCGGGCTCGTCGAGTTCCGCAATCCGTTCGCCCTGGAGAACTGGACGCTGCCCGTTCTCGAACTCACCATCGTGGTCGGCGCGGTGCTCGCGCTCGTCTACGCGATCGTGCGCCTGCGCCGCCACGGCGACCCCACCGATCTGGTGCTGTGGTTCGGCGCGACCGCCTACCTGTTCGTCATCGAGCCGCCGCTGTACTTCCCGGCCGCGTTCGGCATCGAGGACCACGTCGACACGATGTTCGCGCACAACGTGTTCACCGTCGACTTCCTGTGGGGCAGGCTGCCGATCTACATCATCGCGATCTATCCGCTGATGGCCACGCTGGCCTTCGGGATCGTCCGGATGCTCGGCGTCTTCCGCCGCTACGGCGTCCTCGTCGGCGCGACCTGCGTGGGTTTCGTGCACCACGCGTTCTACGAGATCTTCGACCACCTCGGGCCGCAGCTGCGGTGGTGGGAGTGGTCGATCGACAATCCGATCAACCAGCCGATGTTCGACTCGGTCCCGGTGGGCAGTGTCGTGGTGTTCGCGGCGCTGTGGCCGATGTCGCTGGCGTTCTGCGTGCAGTACTTCGTCGGGCGTCAGGTCGATCAGGGCCGCGACTTCTCCGGCGTCGAATTGGTCTGGCGCACCCTCGTGATCGGCCTGCTGGCCTCGGTCGGCACCTTCCTGCTGCCGCTGCCCGCGACGGTGCTGGGCGCGGGCAGTACGACGGTGCGCGGCGTGGTCTACGCGCTGGAGCTGATCACGCTGTCGGTGGTGGCGGCGGTCGTCCTGGTCCGCCGGTGGCGGGACCTGCGCCGGGGCGAGACGGCGGAACCGCGCTACACGAACCCGTTCGTCCAGCGCTACGCCGTGGTGTACCTGGTGGTGTTCGCCGGCCTCTGGCTCGCCGCGCTGCCCGATTTCTTCGACGCGGTGAACGGCGAGACCGCCAACGGCGATCCGATCGGCAATCTCTGGTACACGCTGGCCTGCTTCGTCATCGCGATCCTGGCGGTCGCCGCGACGTTCACGCTGCCGCGCGCCACCGCCGACGCCCCCGAACCCGCGGTCGAGAACACGGCGGTGACCGGCTAGCTCCACGCGACCAAGGCCCGCCCACGGTGTCGGCACCGCGGGCGGGCCTTCGCGCGTTAGCATCACCCGCGCGGGGGCCGGACGGAGGAGGGCGCCGATGAACGCGCACAGCACACCCCGCGCCCGCGCGGTCTCCCCGCTCGAACTGTTCTTCGACCTGGTGTTCGTCCTGGCACTCGGTCAGCTCACCCACCATTTCGTCGCCCATCTCACCTGGCGCGGCGCGGCCGAGACCCTGGTGGCGCTCATCGCGGTGGTCGGGATCTGGACCTTCACCACCTTCGAGGTCACGATGCTCGACATCGAGCGGCGGGGCACCCAGGTGGTCACGGTGGTCGTGATGGGGCTGGGCCTGTTCGCGAACGCGGGGATCGCGCACGCCTTCGACGACAGTCCCTGGCTGTTCGTCGTCCCGATGCTGGCGGCGCTGATCGGGCCGTCGGCCTACGCGACGCTCACCGCGCCGAATCCGCCGCTGCGCGCGCACTTCGGCCGGGTGCTGCTCTGGTTCGTGGTGTCGACGCCGTTCTGGCTGGTCGGCGCCGCGCTGTCCCCGGATGCCCGGCTCGGGTGCTGGGCGGTCGCGGCGGCGATCGACCTGATCGGCACCTGGCTGGCGCATCCGCTGCCCGGCCACCGGATGCGCAGCGGCGCACTGACTTTCGATGCCGAGCACATCGTCGAGCGGATGCGCCTGTTCCTCATCATCATGCTCGGCGAGACGGTGCTGACGCTGGGCCGGGTGATCACCGACCACCACGACGACGCGCTCACCCTGACCCTGGCCCTGGGCTTCTTCCTCGCCCTGGTCTGCCTGTGGCAGATGTACTTCGCCCGCGCCGAACAGCAGGTGGTGGACCAGCTGACCGGCAGCACCGACCCGATCGCCGCCGTCCATCGCGGCCTGAGCGCGATCTACGGCGTGGTCGCGGGCCTGGTCGTGTTCGCCGCGGGCGCCGAGACCCTGCTGGCCGACGCCCACGCGCCCGCCGCGCGGACCGCGGGCGTCCTCGTCCTGGTCGGGCCCGCCGTCTACCTGCTGTCCCAGGCCTTCTACTTCCGCCGCGAGACCGGCACCGGCTGGATCCCCCGGGTCGTCGGCGCCGTCGTGCTCTGCCTGGCCGCGATCGCCGCCTACTGGCTCCCGGCCTGGCTCGTCGTCCTGACGCTGGTGCTCATTCTCGGTGCCCTCGCCGTCCAGTTCTCCCGCGACACCAGCCGCGCCACCGCCGAATAGACACGCGGTGCGCCGCCCACGAATCGGGGCGGGCCGCGTGGCTCCGTACGATCGATCCATGAGCGTCACCGACCATACCGAGCAGCGGGCCGAGACGAAGACGCCCGAGGCCGGTCCGCAGACGGCGGCGCCGGAGCGGGTGGTGCGGCGGCGGCCGAAGAACCGGCGCGCGCAGATCGCGGCGGAAGCGGCCACCGCGTTCGGTGCGCACGGGTATCACGGTGTGAGCATGGAGGACATCGCCGGTCGGCTCGGCATCAGCTCGGCGGCGCTGTACCGGCACTATCGCAGCAAGTACGCCCTCTTCCGCGAGGAGCTGTTCCGGCTGGCCGAGGTGACCGTGCAGGCGGTGACCCTGCCCGACGACGCCGCGAGCTGGACCCCGAGGGAGCGCCTCGATCACGTCATCGACGCCATCATCGCCAAGACCATCGGCAACCGGTCCACCACGGCGCTGGTCCGCTGGGAGCGCCGCTATCTCGACGACGAGGACCGCCAGGCCCTCGACGACAAGTTCGCCGAGGCCGTGCGCCTGCTCGGCGCCATCGTCCGCGAGCTGCACCCCGAATTCGCCCGCGACGATGTCGCGGTCCGCTCGGTCGCGGTGTTCAGCGTGGTCAGCAGCATCGGCGATCACCACGCGACGCTGCCGACCCGGCTGCTCACGCCCCTGCTCGCCGCGACCTGCCGGGCCCTGATCGACGTCGAGCTGCCCGCACCGGAGCCGACGCCGGCCCCGCCGGCGCCGGAGCCGGGATCGCCGTTCATGCACGAAGTGCTGCTGACGAAGTCGGTCGAGCTGTTCCACGAGCGCGGCTACCAGAACGTCAGCGTGGAGGACATCGCCACCGCCGCCGAGCTGGCCACGGCCTCGGCCGTGTACCGCTACTACCGCAGCAAGAGCGACCTGCTCGCCGCCGCGTTCCGCCGCGCGGCCGACATCGTCTCGGGCGCGATCGGCCCGATGGTGACCGCGTCGGCCACCCCCGCCGACGCGCTGTCGGGCCTGATCGACCTGTATGTCGACGGCTCGTTCGCCGAGCGGGCGCTGACCTACGTCTACTACGCCGAATTCGGCAATGTCGCGGCCGAGGACCGGGTGACGCTGCACCACATCCAGCAGCTGGTCATCGCCGAGTGGACCAAGCTCCTGGTCCAGGTCCGCCCCGAGCTCTCCGACGCCGAGGCCCGCATCCTCGTCCATGCCGGGTTCGCGCTGGTCGTCGACCTCGGCCGCGCCTTCGGTGACGACGGCATCGCGCCCCGCAACCGCGTCACCACGCTGCACCGCACCACGCTGTTCGGCCACGCCTGACCCCCTCGCCGCCGCCGGGAGAGGGTGCGGCGGCGAGGGGTCGGTGGACCGCTACAGACCCAGGGTGCGACCGATGATGTCGCGCTGGATCTCGCTGGTACCACCGAAAATGGTCGACACGAGCGCGCCGCGGACGTGCTTCTCCATGTCGAACTCGCGGGCGTAGCCGTAGCCGCCCATCATCTGCATGCCTTCCAGCGCCACCCGCTTGCTGACCTCGGTGGCCTTCAGCTTCGCCATCGACGCCTCCCTGGCCAGCACCTTGGTCGGGTTGGCGTCGGCCTCCTTGGCCACGCTGTAGATCAGCAGCTTGGTGCACTCGATCTCGGTGGCCAGATCGGCGAGGCGGTGCCGCAGCGACTGGAACGAGCCGACCGGACGGCCGAACTGCTTGCGCTGGGTGACGAAGGCGATCGTGTCCTCGAACGCGCGCTCTGCGGCGCCCAGGCTCATGGCGGCCAGGATGAGCCGCTCGAAGTTCAGCCCGGTCATCAGCTGACGCCAGCCGTTGCCCTCCTCACCGACCACCGCGTCCTCGGGGAGCACGCAGTCGGTGAAGTACAGGTCGTTGGTCTCCTTCTGATTGCCCATCAGCTCGATCGGCGAGATCTGCAGACCGGGCGTATCGGCGGGCACGTGGAACATCGTCATGCCCTCGTGCTTGCCGCCCTCCTTGGAGGTCCGGGCGACGAGCAGGATGTTCTCGGAGATGTGCGCGTTGGAACACCAGGTCTTCTGGCCGTTGATCAGCCAGCCGTCGGCGGTCTTGACCGCCTTGGTCGACAGGTTGCCCACATCCGAGCCCGCCTCGGGCTCCGACATCGAGATCGACTGCGAGGCACCGCGCACGATGCCGCGCAGCACGTTGTCCTTCTGCGCCTCGGTGCCGAACTTGGCGTAGGCACCACCGGTGATCAGCGTCGGGCCGATCGCGCCGATCGGCAGCATGCCGCGCAGCGACTCCTCGAGCAGGATGCACATGTCGACCATCGAGGCGTCCGAGCCGCCGTACTCCTCGGGCACCGTCAGCCCCAGCCAGCCGAGCTCGGCCATCTTCGCGTACACGCCGGGGTTGTGCTGTTCCCTGTCGTGCTCGGTCAGCGCGTCGCGCTGTTCCCGCGTCCCCGCCTCGCGCTTGGCGAACGCGGCCACGGCCGCGGCGAAATCCTTCTGTTCCGGGCTGAATTCGACGCCCATACTGTCCCTCTTCTTTCCGTACCGATCGATGGATGGGTCTACTTGGCTCGCCCGAAGCGGCGAGCGGTGAGCTTGCGCACCGTCGACAGCGTCGACTCGGTGCGGGCGAACGAGAGCAACGCCATGCCGGGAATCACGAAGCGCTGCCGCGCGATCGAATGCGGCCGGGTGAACCCGAGCAGGCCGGCGGCGCCGTGGATGCGGCCGATCCCGGACTCGCCGACACCGCCGAAGGGCAGCGCCGGGATCGCCGCATACGCGGCCGGGCTGTTCACCGAGGTCGCGCCCGCCCGCAGCTGCCGGGCGATCGCCATGCCGCGCTTGCGCGAGAACACCGAGGAGGCCAGCCCGTACTCGGAGGCGTTGGCCAGCTCGATCGCCTCCTCGACATTGCGCACCGAGCGCACGGTGAGCGTGGGCCCGAAGGTCTCCTCGCGGACCGCGATCGAGTCCTCCGGCACATCGAGCAGCACGATCGGCCCGACGAACGGCGCCTCGATCGACGCGGGCCCGCCCACCACGGCGGTGCCGCCCTTGGCCAGCGCGTCCTCGACATGCTTGGTGATCACGTCGACCTGGCTCGGCAGCGTCATCGGACCGTAGGAGGCGTCCGTGCCGGAACCCGGCCGCAGGTCGGTGACCCGCTTGGTCAGCTCGGCCAGGAACTCGTCGAGCACGGAGGCGACGACGTAGCAGCGCTCGGTGCCCACGCAGGTCTGCCCGGAGTTGGCCATCGCCGACCAGGCGATCGCGTCGGCGGCGGCCGCGATGTCGGCGTCCTCGGCCACGATCGCGGCGTCCTTGCCACCGCATTCCAGTACGACCGGGGTGAGCCGCGCGGCGGCCGCGGCCATGATCCGCTTGCCCGTCGCGGTCGACCCGGTGAACGCGATCATGTCGACGCCCGACTCGACCAGCGCCCGGCCGGTCTCCCCCGGACCGCTCACCACGCTCAGAATGCCCTCGGGCAGGGCGGGATTCGCCGCGGCGAAGGCGTCGGCGTACCAGTGGCCGACGCCGGTGGTCAGCTCACTGGGCTTGAAGACGACGGTGTTGCCCGCGGCCAGCGCGTAGGCGATCGACCCGTTCGGCGTGTACACCGGGTAGTTCCACGGCCCGATCACGCCGACCACGCCGTGCGGGCGCTGCTCGATCACGGCCTCGTGGTTGGCCATCATCATTCCGGGCCACACCTTCTTCGGCCCCAGGATCTTGCGGGCGTTCACCGCGGCCCAGTTCAGGTGCTCGACGGCGGTGACCACCTCGAGGTAGGCGTCGTCGGCGGTCTTGCCGTTCTCGGCGCTGATCAGCGCCACGAACTCGTCGACATTGACGACGAGGTGGGCGGCCCATCGTTGTAAGGCCCGCTTCCGCTCCGTGAACCCGAGTTCACGCCAGGTCTGCGCCGCCACGCGGGCGCGCTCGACCGCCGCGGCGACCGCGGCGGCGTCGTCGACCGGCCAGCTGCCGACCGGCTCGCCCGTCGCCGGGTTCACGGTGGCGATCATTGTCGCAGAAATAGGTGCGGTAGTGGGGGTTTCGGTCATCCTCGACCATCCTTCGGCCAACTCGGTGATCATCCCGCGGCCGGACGGCCGTGCAGGAAGCTCCTGGGATCCAACGGGGCGGCGCGGACTGTTGACAGGTCGCGCCGACCGCCGTTAAGTTAATCACAATTCTCGTTAAGTTAATCATGGTTCTCGTCGGTTGCAAAGCATTCCCAGCGGACTGCGGCCGACGGGAACGTCGAATCCGGAGGGAGGGCGCGATGTTGCGCACCCGATTCACCGAGGCTTTCGGTGTCGAGCACCCGATCGTGCAGGGCGGCATGATGTGGGTCGGCCGAGCCGAGCTCGCCGCGGCCGTGTCCAACGCGGGCGGCCTCGGCATCGTCACCGGGCTGACCCAGCCCACGCCGCAGGCGCTGCGCGAGGAGATCGCCCGCACCAGGGACCTCACCGACAAGCCGTTCGGGGTGAATCTGACGATCCTGCCGTCGATCACGCCGCCGCCGTACGAGGAGTACCGGCAGGCGATCATCGACGGCGGTGTGCCCATCGTGGAGATCGCGGGCGGCAACCCGGCCACCCACCTGCCCTTCCTCAAGGACGCCGGGATCAAGGTGCTGCACAAGTGCACCAGCGTCAAGCACGCGCTCAAGGCGCAGCAGGTCGGCGTCGACGGCGTGAGCATCGACGGCTTCGAATGCGCCGGTCACCCCGGCGAGAACGACACCCCCGGCCTGGTGCTCATCCCCGCCGCCGCGCGCGAACTCGAGATCCCGATGATCGCCTCCGGCGGCATCGCCGACGCGCGCGGCCTCGTCGCCGCGATGGCGCTGGGCGCCGACGGCGTCAACATGGGCACCCGGTTCCTGTGCACCGTCGAGTCGCCGATCGCGCACGCGGTCAAGGAGCAGATCGTCGCCAACACCGAGCTCGACACCAAGCTGATCTTCCGCACCATGAACAACACCGCCCGGGTCGCCGACAACGCCGTCAGCCGCCAGGTCGTCGAGATCGAGCGCGGCGGTGGCACCTTCGCCGATGTGCGCGATCTGGTCGCGGGCGCGCGGGGCCGCAAGGTCTACGAGGAGGGCGATGTGGACGCGGGCATCTGGAGCGTCGGCCAGTGTCAGGGCCTGATCCACGACATCCCCACCTGCGGCGATCTGGTCGCGCGGATCGTGCGCGAGGCCGAGGACCTCATCGCGGGCCGGCTGTCGGGCAGCATCGTCGAGGCGGTCGCCCGATGAGCGATAGCCTGCACGTCGACGCCGAACACGGCGTCTTGCGCATCACCATCGATCGCCAGGCCAGGATGAACGCGGTCGACCTCGCGACCATGGCCGAACTGTCCCAGGCGATCAGGGCGGCCGCCGACGACCCGACCACCCGGGTGATCGTGCTGACCGGCGCGGGCAAGGCGTTCTGCACCGGCGCCGATCTCGCCGCGGCGGCCGCCGCGGGCGGGAACGAGGCGTCGCCGGAGCTGGTGATGGACACCGCCAACGGCGTAATCCGTGCGATCGTCGGCTCGCCACTCCCGGTGATCGCGCAGGTCAACGGCCCCGCCGCCGGGGTGGGCACCTCGATCGCGCTGGCCGCCGATCTCATCTACGCCGCCGAGGACACCTACCTGCTGCTGCCGTTCACCTCCATCGGCCTGATGCCCGACGGAGGCGCGACGGCGCTGGTCGCGGCGGCGATGGGACGGGCGCGGGCCGCGGAGATGGCGCTGCTCGGCGCCCGCCTGCCCGCGGCCGAGGCCGCCGCGGCCGGCCTGATCACCGGCAGCGTGCCCGCCGCCGACCTCACCGAGCACGTCGACACCGTCGCCGCGAAGCTCGCGACGGGCCCCCGGCGGGCGCTCGAGCTGACCAAGGCCGCGATCAACGCCGCCACCCTGTCCGAGCTCGACGGGGCGCTCGCACGGGAGAAGCACGGCCAGACCGAACTGCTCACCTCCGCCGACTTCCTGGAGGGGATGACCGCGATGCTCACCCGTCGCGCCCCGAATTTCGCCGGCGCTCCCCGCCCGATCGCCGACCCGGCCTAGCTCTCTCGAGGAGACGACGATGTCCACTGCCGCAGAACCGATGCGCTCGCGACGCAATCACTGGATGAACCAGATCGCGATGCACGCCACCGCCATCCCGGACGCGCCCGCGCTGCGCTACCTCGGCGAAACCACCACCTGGCGCGAACTGCACGAGCGGGTGCAGAAGCTGGCCGACGCCCTGTCCCGGCGCGGTGTCGGCGCCGGCGACCGGGTGCTGATCCTGATGCTCAACAACACCGAGTACATCGAATCGGTGTTCGCCGTCAATACGCTCGGCGCCATCGCGGTGCCGGTGAACTTCCGGCTCACCCCGCCCGAGATCGCCTACCTGGTCACCGACAGCGGCGCCACGACGATCATCACCGAGGCGATGTTCGCCCCGCTGGTCACCGCGGTCGCCGCCCAGACCGGCGGCCTGGACACCCGCATCGTGGTCGGCGTCGGCACCTGCGAGGGCATGCTCGGCTACGACGACCTGCTCGCCGAGGAGGGTGACCCGCACGAGCCGCTCGACGTGCCCGAGGACACCGCCGCGCTGATCATGTACACCTCCGGCACCACCGGCAACCCCAAGGGCGCGGTGCTGACCCACCTCAACATGAACGCGCAGGCGCTGACCTGTATCCGGGCCATGCGCTACGGCCCTGACGACATCGCCTTCTGCGCCTCACCGCTGTTCCACATCGCCGGATTGGGTTCGATCGCTTCCTGTTTCGTGCTCGGCTCGCTGACGGTGATCCATCCGCTCAAGGCCTTCGACGCGACCGAGGTCCTCGACGCGTGGGAGCGCGAGCGCGCCACCTCGGTGTTCCTGGTCCCGGCGCAGTGGCAGATCGTCTGCGCCGATCCCTCGGTGCCGCAGCGTGATCTGCGCCTGCGGGTGATCAGCTGGGGCGCCGCGCCCGCCTCGGACACGGTGCTGCGCGCCATGGCCGAGACCTTCCCCGACGCGCTCAATGTGGCGGTCTTCGGCCAGACCGAGATGTCGCCGATCACCTGCGTGCTCGACGGCGAGGACGCGATCCGCAAGCTCGGGTCGGTCGGCAAGCCGATCCCGACCATCGCCACCCGGATCGTGGACGACGAGATGAACGATGTCGCCCCCGGTGAGATCGGCGAAATCGTCTATCGCGGACCGACGTTGATGCGCGAGTACTGGAACAACCCGCGCGCCACCGCCGACGCGTTCGCGGGTGGCTGGTTCCACTCCGGGGATCTGGTCCGCCGGGACGAGGAGGGGTTCGTCTACGTCGTCGACCGCAAGAAGGACATGATCATCTCCGGCGGTGAGAACATCTACTGCGCCGAGGTCGAGAACGTGCTCTTCAGTCATCCCCGCATCCGCGAGGCCGCGGTGATCGGCAGGGCCGACGACAGGTGGGGCGAGGTGCCGGTGGCGATCATCGCCGTCGAGGACGCCGACGCGATCACCCTCGCCGATCTCGAAGCGCACCTCAACGCCCATCTGGCCCGCTACAAGCATCCGAAGGATCTCGTCGTGGTGGAGACGCTGCCGCGCAATGCCGGCGGCAAGGTGGTCAAGCACGAACTGCGCAAGCTGCACGGTTCGGCGCCGGTCGCCGGCTGACGAGCCGATGCGACGGGGCCCGGTGACGCCACGTCACCGGCCCCTGTCGCGTGGTGGAACCGGTCAGCCGCGGAGGAATTCCTCGATCGCGGGCCAGGTGGTGTCGGCGGCGGCCGGTCCGGCGAGCAGGCCGAGGTGGCCGCCGGGGACCTCGACGAAATGGGTCTCGGCGGCGTTCGGGAGGATCTCGAGACCGCGCCGCACGGCACGCGCGGGTACAACGAGGTCGGCGCGGCTGCCGACCAGCAGGACCCGGCAGGTGACCTTGGCCAGTTCGACGACGAGGTCCGAGCGCAGCCGGATCGACCCGCTCGCCAGTTCGTTGCGCAACACCAGGCTGCGATAGATCTGCCAGTACGACCGCCCCGGGTAGCCGGGCATGCTGGACATGAACCGGTCGGTGGCCTCCATCCGCGCCAGTGCCTCGGTGTCGAGGGCGTTGCGCAGCAGGAACATCGGCCGGGCGAGTTCGCGATCGAACGCCTGGAGCCGGAAGCCGAGCTGGACGAACTCCTGCGGAATACCGCCCATCAGACGGGTGGCCACGGCCATCTCACGACCGCCGGTGACCCGGCCCGCCCAGCGCAGCGGTTGCAGCATCGGTGTGCGGGCCTGGTCGATCGGGGTGGCCAGACCGGTGATCGAGGCGATCGGCAGGTCGGGGTGGGCGGCCGCGGTGAGCAGGGCCATCGCCCCGCCCAGCGACCAGCCGACGACGTCGACTGGGCCGTCGTGCTCGTGCGCGACCCGCAGGATCGCCTCGGGCAGGATGTCGTGGGTCCAGTCCTCGAGCCCGAGATCGCGGTCGGCGTAACCGAATCGGCCGTAGTCGATGACGTACGGCTGCCTGCCCTGGTCGAGCAGGAAGCGCACCAGGCTCTGGCCCGGACGCAGGTCGAAGCAGGCGGGCGTCACCGCCAGCGGCGGCACCAGCAGCACGGGGTTGCCGGTCGCCGGTGTCGTCCGGTCGTAGCGCTTCAGCTGCCGGTACTGCCCCTCGTACACCGTGGTCGACGGCGCGGGCCGCGCCGGCTCGAGCCCATCGCCGAACGACACCGACCACACATTGCGCGCCGCGCGCCGCGCGTCCGCCACGATCCCCAGCACCACAGAACCCCTCACTTCACCTTTTCTGCCGGACGGCAGTCGTCACCGATCGAATCGTCACGCCGCGTGGCGGTCCGCGCCCGGCCGCACGCCGTGGGCGGGCCCGCTCGCCGCGCCGGTCAGCGGCCGGCCGAACAGCACCCGCGCGGCGGCCCGGACGAACCCCGCCAGGCCGTGGCGGCCGGCGGGCAGTCCGAGCACGCTCCACACCGTGCGGGTCTGCGACGGTGTCGCGGGCGCGCCGGCGAACCGGTCCGCGAGCCAGTTCAGGCTCAGCGGTGTCGACAACGCCAGCAGCGTGATGTGCTCGCTGAGCCGGTCGCGCAGGTAGGTGACGTGCGCGCCGTGGGCGCGATAGCGGTCCACCAGGGCGTCGATATCGGCGGTCGCGATGATCTGGTCGTGCACCGCCTGCACGACCAGCAGCGGTACCGCGGGCGCCCTGGTCCCCAGTTCGGCATCGGTGAACACCGCCACCAGGTCCTCGAGCGCGAGCAGTTCGGCGATCGGCATGGTCGTGTGCCGGTCGACGTCGTAGCGCGCCAGGCGCAGCACCGACGCGCCGGTGGTCGAGCGGGCTGCCCGCTCGAGCACAGCGTGACCGGCCTCGCTGACATGTTCGCCGAGGACGGCGTCGAACGCCGGATACACCCGGCGCAGCGCGGCGACGACCAGCGTCGGCAGGCCCGCGTGCAGGCTGCCGTTGAGCCGGTGGAAGGTCGAGAGCAGATCGCCCACCGGCGAGCCGAGGACCGCGCCGACGATGTCGAGTTCCGGTGCGTAGGTGGGCGCCATCTCGGCGGCCCACGACGTCGCCAGGCCACCGCCGGAGTATCCCCACAGCCCCACCTGGGCCCGCTGGTCCAGGCCGAGCGGCGCGAAGGCCAGCGCGGCCCGAACGCCGTCGAGCGCACGATAGCCGGGCTCACGCGGCGCGCCCCAGGCGCCGAGCATGCCTTCGTGATCGGGGATGGACACGGCCCAGCCCCGGCTCAGCGCGTCGGCGAAGCACAGCAGCTCGACGTGGGCGAACGTGCCGATCGCGCGCGAGCCGCGCTGCAGGGCGTAGGACGGGAACCCGCGCGAGGACACCGCGTCGATCGCGCACTGGAACGACAGCAGCGGCGTCGCCGGTCCGGCACCGCCCGCCGGGGCGATCACCGTCGTCACCGCGGCCTCGGGCCGCCCGTTCAGGTCGGTGGTGCGGTACAGCAACTGCCACGCCGACACCTTCAGCGGGATCAGCCCGAAGGCGGCGAGTTCGATCGGCCGCGACCGCAGGATCGTGCCCTCGGCGAGCTGCTCGAATCCGGCCCGCGGCTGATAGAACGGGTCGGCGTCGGGCAGGACGGCCCAGGCGGGAGCCGTCCAGGTCTCGGCGCGCGATCGGGTGGGGTCGGCAGTCAACGGTGTACTCCAGGGGAAGGTGCGGACGACGGGCCGGTCGCGGAGACCGGCCCGTCGGGGCGGATCAGCGTGGTCAGGCGGCCCTGCGGGCGGGCTCGCTGCGATAGCGCGACGCGGCGCCATCGATCCCGAGCAGGCGCCAGGTGAGCCTGGCGACCGGGTTCATCAGGCCGGTGCCGACCGCCAGCGCGCGCACGTCACCGAAGACGTCGCGCTTGGTGGCCTGCGACTCGGGGCTGCCCCAGTACGCCTCGCGCATCACCTCGTCCGGAATGCCGAACTTGTCGACGAACTGCTTCGGCGGCGTCGCGATCATCGACAGCATCACCCGCATGGCGATCGGGAAGGCCACCGACAGCACGGTTTTCGTGATCGGATGCATCGACGGCACGTTCTTGCGCAGGTACTCGTGCGCGAACGAGATGTGCCGCGCTTCTTCCGCCACATGGATCTGCATGACCCGATGGACCATCGGGTGCATGTCCACGCCACCGCGCAGCAGCGATTTCTGCAAGTGGTCGATCGGTTCCTCGCCACCCAGGATCATCGTGAAGAACAATTCCGGGAAGTACTTCACCGCGGGCCAGATGATCATGGTCAGCTTGCGGTCGATGGTGCCCATGCCGACCACATCGCGATAACCGATGCGATTGATCATCTCCTGGAACATCATCGTGTGGTTGCACTCTTCGGCCGCCTCGTGGGTGACGTAGCGGAACTCCGGGTCACCGTTGGGCACCGAGATCAGGTACTGCATCAGCCCGCGGATCAGCAGCTGCTCGAAATCCAGGCCGACCTTGGCGATCCCGGCCTGGCGCCACATCCCCATCGCGATCTGCTTGTCGACGGGCTGGGCCTTGTACCAGGGATGGCGGCCCAGCGGGTCCTCGTCGGGCATGATCCAGCGCGGATCGTCGGAGTGCACGGCGAACTCCGGTGACTCCCAGTCGATATCGACATAGGGGTCGAAGTGCTTGGTCACAGATCCCTCGGACAGACTGCGCAGGATCTCGTGGTATCCGGGTTCCCCCGGACGCGTGGCGGCGGTGGACAGCGTCATCGATGTCTCCTCAGTAGGTGCTGCCTCCAGTTTAGTGGTACCGGCAGTACCATACAAGGGTTGGCGCTACTTCGCGTTACACCTACCTTGCCACCCCGCTAGACGAGCGATTTCCCCGCCGCGTCGCGCTTGCGCATATCGACGAGCAGACGCGGGAACGGCTGGTGCCGCACACCCTGCGGAAGCACCGTGAGCACGCGCCCGAAACCACGCATGACCAGCTCGAACGCGCGCTGCCGACGCGGACTCCACGCCAGCCCCAGGCTGTCGCGGAACCGCTGCGGGAGATATCCGGTGACGAAGAAGCGATTGATCCGGCGGCCCGCGATCCGGATGGGCCAGGGCTGCGGACCGAGGTCGACGACGTGCTCGAGCAGATACCCGCGCACCTCGGCATCGAGGGCGAGCTCGTCGAGCATCGAGTCCCAGTAGCGGTCGAAGGCCACCCGGTCGGCGGGCCACAGCTCCGCGGGCATCTGCAGGGTCGTGCCGAACCGCGCCGAGTCCTGGTACAGCTCGTCGGCGAAGGTCTCGTCCAGCGCGCCGAACAGCAGCTCGAGACTGTCGCGGGTCCCGCGGTAGATGCACGCGGCCACCCACAGCTGCAGCCGCGGGTCGAAGGCGTTGTACTTCACCGGCCCGCCGGGCCGGTTGCGCACCTGTCGATGGGAGGTACCGACCGCCTCCCGGAACACCGCCCGATCCTCCTCGGTGCCGAGCATCGCCACCGCGAGATAGGTCAGGGTCGTCTTGGCGCGCTTGCCCGGATTCCGCGCGTAGCTCCCGGATTCGACCGTGCTCTCCACCACGCCACGCCCGACCGGAAGCAGGCTCAGCTGCATCACGACATTGGCGGGCCCACCGAGGATCGCCCCGGCGCCGGTCAGGTAGCGATGCCTGCGCTCGGCGTTGTCGTCGACGGGATGCTGCGGCTGCGCTGCCGCGCGGGGCTGAGACACGACCAACCTCCAAGAGAGTGAGAGACTTACCCATTCAGACTCTCACCCCTTCGCCCGTCGACGCAAGGCCGAGATGGGGAATACATCATCACATGCGAGGCGATTCACTCGGAATATGACTGTCTTCAAGACAGAATGAAGAGTAACTTACTGCTCGGATCACGACGGAGGGGGTATCCATGACCGAGCGGGCCGGGCCGCTGTTGCGGCGTCACCTCGGCGACCGGCGATTCCTGTTGACGCTGCCGCGCGCAATCGGGTTGCAGGTCCTGCACCCCATCATCGCGACCGCGCTGTGCGAGCACGCGCCGAATCGCCTGTGGGAACACAAGAAACGCACCGTTTCGCAGATGATCTATCTGGCCCACACGGGCCGGGCCGCGGATTCGGTGATCCGCTTCGCCCACGAGCACGTGAAGGGCGTCGACGACCGGGGACAGCGCTACCACGCGCTGCATCCCGAGGTCTTCCTCTTCCAGCACGCCACCTATGTGGAAACGCTGCTCACCGCCGCCGACCTGTTCGGCCCCACACTCTCCCCGGACGACCGCGACCAGCTCTACCGGGAGACCCTGGCCTGGTACCGGACCTACGGCGTCAGCGATCGCCTGCTCCCCCGGACCCGCCCGGAATTCACCGAGTACTTCGCCGACACCTGCGCGACCCAGCTGCGCGTCGGACCCGCCGCGCGCGCATTCCGCGATCAGGTGCTGCGCCCCGACGCCTGGATCGTCCGCCACCTGCCCGCGGGCGCCGCCAGGGCGATGCAGCATCCGCGGGCGCTCGCGCTGTTCGACGTCGCCCCCACCGCCGCCGACACCGCGGCACTGCGCGCCGTCGCGCTCACCGCGCGCACCGGATTCACGATGGCACCCCGGCGACTTCGCTACGTGTCACAGGCCCGGGTCGCGCGCTGACCGGGGCCGCAGGCTCGACGAACCGGCGGCCCCCTCCCCCTGGACGGGTCAGATGATCGCCTTGTGCTTGCGGATCCGGCGCCGCACGTCCGCCATCATCGCGTTGGTGCCGGAGAACCGGATGAACCGCGGAATGAACCGGTTGACGAAGCCGACGAAGAGGAACAGATTCTCGAACCGCCGCTGATCGGCCGCACTCCACTCGACACCCATCTGCTCCTGGAAGTGCGGCGGCAGGAAGCCCGCCGTCAGGAACCGCAGCAGCCCGCCCAGCAGCAGGCGCAGCGACCAGTGGATCATCCGCAGGTGCAGCAGGTCGTCGATGTAGGCGCGGAAATCGTCGTCGCACACCACGTCCCGGCACGCCTGCACCCAGTACGCGTCGAACTCGGCGTGGGTCTTGGGCCACATGTCGGGGTGCACCTGCAGGGTGGTGCCGAAGGTGTCCGCGCCCTGATAGAACTGCTCGAGCTCGGCCTCGGTCATCTTGCCGCACAGCAGCTGGTGGGTGTCCTCGTAGCCGATGTAGATCGCCGCTGCCACGTACAGCTGCAGGTTCCGGTCGAAGGCGTTGTACTTCACCTTCGAGTTCGGCCCCGACCGCACCTGCCGATGGGCGACGTTCACCGCCTCGCGCATCGCCCGCTTCTCCTCGTCGGAGCCGAGCACCGCCACCGCCAGATAGGCCGCGGTGGTCCGCAACCGCTTCCACGGGTGCACCATCAGCGCCCCCGACTCGACCGGGCTCTCCATCACGCCCGCCGCGACCCCGCGATGCGCGAACTGCATCGCCACATTCGCCGCCGCGCCCGCGAACGCCCAGAAATCGAGCGCGTCCGCCAGTTGCGCGGGCCGCTTCCGGGGCGAACGATGACTGTCGGGCAACGGGATCCGCACCTGCGCCAGCGTCAACGGCGCGTGCGATGCCGGGTCCGGCGCGGGTGCCGCGCTCGTCCCCGGCATGGGGACATGACCCGGCCCCTCGGCCACGTACATCGCGCTGGTCGGGTCGTCGTAGTCGGGCTCGCCGGACTTCGCCGCGGTGGTCATCGCCGTCACACCCGTTCGATGATCGTCGCGTTGGCCATGCCGCCGGCCTCGCACATCGTCTGCAACCCGTAGCGACCGCCGGTCTGCTCGAGATGGTTGACCATGGTGGCGAGCAGCCGGGTGCCCGATCCGCCGAGCGGATGGCCCAGCGCGATCGCGCCGCCGCGCGGGTTCACCCGCTCCGGATCGGCGCCGAGCTCGTGCTGCCACACCAGCGGAACCGGCGCGAACGCCTCGTTGACCTCGAAGGTATCGATGTCGTCGACGGTGAGCGAGACCCGCTCGAGCGCCTTGCGGGTCGCCGGGACGACCGCGGTCAGCATGAGCGTCGGGTCGTCGCCTGCCACCGCGAAGGAATGGAACCGCGCGCGCGGGGTCAGTCCCAGCTTCGCCGCCATCCGCTCACTCATGATCAGTGCCGCCGACGCACCGTCGGTCAGCGGCGAGGAGTTGCCCGGGGTCACCGACCAGGAGATCTCCGGAAACCGTTCCAGCGCGGCGGGATCGGTGAACGCCGGACGCAGGTTCGCCAGACCCTCGACGGTCGTGCCAGGCCGGATCGTCTCGTCGGCGTCGAGGACACCGGCGGAGGTCAGCTCCGCGTCGAAACCGCCCGCGGCCGCGGTGGCCGCCGCCAGCCGGTGCGAGCGAGCCGCGAACTCGTCGAGCGTGGTGCGGTCCAGTTTCCATCGGGCGGCGAGGATTTCGGCGGCGATGCCCTGGCCGATCAGCCCGGCCGGGTAGCGCACCGCGAGCGGACCGCGCAGCGCGTCCTTACCCTGCGCGTTGGAGAACATCGGCGCCCGGCTCATCGACTCCACGCCACAGGCGATCGCCACGTCGTACGCGCCGGCGAGCACGCCCTGGGCCGCGAAGTGCACCGCCTGCTGACTCGAGCCGCACTGCCGGTCGACCGTGGTGGCGGGCACGGACTCCGGGAAGTCCGCCGCCAGCACGGCCGTGCGGGTGATGTTGCTCGACTGCTCACCGCTCTGGGTGACGCATCCGCCGATCACATCGTCGACCAGGGCGGGGTCGATCCCGGTCCGGTCGACCAGTTCGGCCAGCACCCCGGCCAGCAGGGTCGCCGGGTGGACCGACGACAGGCCACCACCGGGTTTTCCCCGCCCGGACGGTGTTCGGACAACATCGACGATGACCGCGGACATCATGATCCTCCTGCGCAACCGCCGACCGTCGGCGGCCTCAACGTCATAAGTTAATCACGATTCCGGCAGATTTCATCGATATTTCCACTGCTTCATGCGCCGTAGACGGCAATCAGCGGACCATGTTACCGTCAATTCCGCATCGCGTGGTTGGGATCGGGGGCGCGATGCGGGGGCCGCATCGGCGTCGGGCAACGCCGCCGCGGCGCCGATGCGGCCACTGGACGAGCAGCCGCCGAACCCCGGAAACGTTACCGGCGATTTTGCTCACATTTCCCAGAATCCGTAGTAACTTAGCTCAGGCGATCAACGCGAATCGCCGCCAACTCTGCGGATCTGCTGTGTATTCACTGGGAGATCAGCCGAAGAAGCACCCGCCGACGACAGAATGCTCGGCAACATCATCGGACCGTCAGCGACGTCGGCCACCAGCCGTCGATGCCACCGGTCCCGCGGAAAGGAACACCGGTACACCATGTTGCGACGGCTCGACAGGCTCTTGAGCTACGAGATGAAGGTCTCCGAGTTCCTCGGCACCCTGATCATCATCGGCATCCCGTACGGAATCGTCGGCGTCGTCTGGACGCTCACCCACACCGCGCATCTGCGCAACCTCTACGGCGTCGACCTGGTCATCTCGTTCCTCGGATCGATCGTCTGCTGGCCGGTGCTCACCTTCGCGAATGTGACGATGACCTGATGATGGCGCTGGTCTGGGTCATCGACATCGTGGTGACCGTCGTCAAGATCCTGGGTGGCCGAACGCAGGTCAATCCCGTTCTCCGCGTGGGCATGTGGATCTCGCTGCTGTGCGTCGTCGCGGTCGGTCTCGCCGCGGGCGCCGGCTTCCTCGTCCTGCTCGAACGCTGGCTGAGCACGCTCTGAACCGCCGCGCTCCGGCGCGACAAGAAAGGATTCGGTGCGGCGTGACCTCCACCGAGCATTCCCCGGCGGGCACCGCGCCGCCGCAACCCTCCGAGGTCGGCCGGATCGCCGACAGCGTCACCGGTCTGTGGCAACGCCACCCCCAGCAGTCGGTCGAGACCCTGGGCAGGCAGGTCCTGCTCGGCCGGGCCGCGATCGCCCAGCTGTTCCTGTCCCTGGTGCAGCGGCGATTCCCGTTCCAGGAGTTCATCCGGCAGTGCGCCTTCATGGCCAATGTCTCCGCCGTGCCGACGGTGTTCGTCGCGATCCCGGTCGCGGTGGTCGTCTCCATCCAAGTCGGCGCGCTGGTCAACCAGGTCGGCGCGACCACCTTCATCGGCGCGGTGGCCGGGCTCGGCATCATCCGGCAGGGGGCGCCGCTGGTGACCTCGCTGATGATCGCGGGCGCGGTCGGTTCGGCCATCTGCGCCGACCTGGGCTCGCGCACCATCCGCGAGGAGATCGACGCCATGAAGGTGATGGGCGTCGATCCGGTGCGCCGGCTGGTCGCCCCGCGGCTGGCGGCCGCGGTACTGGTCAGCATGCTGCTGTGCGGATTCATCGTGTTCGTCGGCTTCGCCACCGCCTACCTGTTCAACGTCTACGCCCAGCACGGCACCCCGGGGTCGTTCATCAGCTCCTTCGCGTCCTTCGCGGTCGCCAACGACCTGCTCGTCGCGCTGGTGAAGGCGGCGATCTTCGGGGCGCTCACCTCGATCATCGCCTGCGACATCGGTCTGCACACCAAGGGCGGGCCCGGCGGGGTGGCCAACTCGGTCAACTCGGCGGTGGTCTCCTCGGCGCTGATGCTGTTCGCCACCAACATCATCGTCACCCAGCTCTACAACACCCTCTTCCCGGCGAAGGTGGTGTGAGGTGGCCGCCGAGTACATCCCGCCCGCGCTGCGCCCGGTCCGCGCCGTCGGCGCGGCCGCCAAGATCCCCGTCCAGGCCAATCAGCGGCTCGGGCACCAGGCCATCGTCTTCTTCCAGGCCCTGATCGCGATTCCGTTCACGCTGCGGCACTACCGCAAGGAGGTCGCGCGCCTGGTCGCCGATGTCGGCTGGGGCAACGGTTCGCTGATCGTGGGCGGTGGCACCGTCGGTGTCGTCATCGTGCTGTGCGCGTTCGGCGGCATCACCGTCGGCATGGAGTCCTACTCCGCGCTGAACCTGCTGACCATGGGCCCGCTGACCGGGGCCATCTCCGGTTTCGCCACCACCCGCGAGATCGCGCCCATCCTGGCCACCCTCGCCTTCGCCATCCAGTCCGGCTGCCGGTTCACCGCCCAGCTCGGCTCGATGCGGATCTCCGAGGAGATCGACGCGCTGGAATCCATCGCGATCCGGCCGCTGCCCTACCTGGTGACCACCCGGATGATCGCGGCCACGGTCACCATCGTCCCGCTCTACACCCTCGGCCTGGCGGTGGCCTACCTGGCGACCAAGCTGTCGGTGCTGTTCCTCGGCGGTACCACCGCGGGCACCTACGACCACTACTTCTTCCAGTTCCTGATCGGCGGCGACGTGTTCTTCTCGCTGTTCAAGGTGGTCGTGTTCGTCCTGATCGCCGCCTTCATCCAGTGCTACTACGGCTTCGTCGCCGCCGGTGGCCCCGAAGGTGTCGGGGTCGCGGCGGGACGGGCGATCAAGATGGTCATCGTCGTGATGGTCTTCACCAATCTGTTTCTCACCCTTGCTATCTGGGGCATCGACCCCGGATTCCGGATCTCGGGATAGGTCGATCGGATGATTCTCGATCCCAGTGGACGCGGGCCGACCGGTCGTCAGTTGACCGTCGCGGGCCTGGCCATGGTGTCCGCGGTCGCGGCCGCGCTGTATCTGCTCGGACTGCGCTACAACGGCGAGTTCGAAAGCACGGTGGTGGTCGGCGCCGAGCTGACCAGCACCGGTGACGGGCTGCCGCAGCGCGCCGACGTGAAGTATCGCGGCATGGTCGTCGGCGCGGTCGGCGACGTGGCGATGGTCGCCAAGGGCGAACGCCAGCACGCCACCTTCGAACTGAAACCCGGTATCGCCGAGACGATCCCGGACACGGTGACCGCCCGGGTGGTCCCCGACAACATCTTCGGCGTCTCCTCGATCCAGCTGGTCGACAACGGCGCCGCCACCGGCACGCTGCGCAGCGGTCACACCATCCACGAGGACACCAGCGCGGAGACGATCCAGCTGCAGTCCACCCTCAATACGCTGCGTGATGTCCTGGCCACCATCCAGCCCGAAAAGCTCGGCCGGGTGCTGGCGACGCTGTCCGCGGCGCTCGACCCGGGTTCCCGGGTCCCTGGCTCCACCATCGAGCGGCTCGACACCTGGCTCACCTCGATCCACCAGATTCCCGAGATCGGTAACCTGCTCGGCGATTTCGGGCAGGCGGCCACCGCGCTGAGCCAGTCGGCGCCCGAGCTGGTCGGCGTGCTGGCCGACTCGGTGACCTCGGCGCGCACCCTCAACGAGCACCGCACCCAGCTGGTCGAGCTGCTCACCCAGGGCAATTCCGCGGTCGAGGCCGTCAACAGTCTCTTCGCCGCCAATCCCGATTCCGGCAAGGAGCTGGTGTCGGGCCTGGACGGACTGCTCGGCGGCATCGCCAAGGACCCGGGGGCGCTGCAGTCCGCGGCGGCCAATCTCAATGTCTCGCTGGCCAAATTGCAGCAGACCTTCACCTTCGGCCCGCGCAAGCAGATGGCGTGGCGGATGGACGTGTCGTTCACCCCGTTCCAGCAGTACACCGCCGAGGACTGCCCGCGCTACGGCGAGATGACCGGGCCGCGCTGCGGCGGACCGTCCGTGCCCACGGTCGCGCCGCCGCAGGAATACCCGGCGCAGCTCCTGCCGCAGCGGCTGGAGGCCGCGGGTCCGGCGCCGGTGGTGCCCGCGGTGCCGATCCCGGGACTGCCCGCGCTGCCGAGCATCTCGGTGCCCACGCTGCCCGGGCTGCCGACGATTCCCGGCCTGCCCGCCATCCCGGGCATCACCGCGCCCGCCGCGGCGACCGATCAGCCGCAGGCGACACCGCCGCGCAGGCTGACCGGTGTCTCCGCGGTGTCGGCGCTGGTCGGCGGGCGGCCGAACTTCACCCAGCTGCTGCTGCTCGGGTCGATCATCGGCACCGTCCCCCTCGTCCCCGATACCGAAGGTGGCCTGCGCCAGTGAAATACACCAAACCACTGGTCGGCTTCAGCTTCTTCGTGGTGCTGACGACCGTGCTCACCTACACCATCTGGTCCACGCTGCAACGCGGCGTCGCGGGCGAGACGAGTTCGTATTCCGCGGTGTTCACCGATGTCCTCGGGCTGCGGGTGGGTGACGACGTCCGCATGGCCGGGGTCCGGGTCGGCCGGGTCGACAAGATCGACTTCACCCCCGAGTACACCGCCAGGGTGGACTTCCGGATCGAGGCGAGGCAGCACCTGACCGAGACGACGAAAGCCCTGGTCCGCTACCAGAATCTGATCGGCCAGCGCTACCTCGCGCTGGCCCCGGGCGACGGCGCGGGCGCGGTCGTCCCGGTCGGCGCGCAGATTCCGCTGAGCCGCACCGAGCCCTCGTTCGACGTCTCGACGCTGCTGTCCGGCTTCGAGCCGCTGTTCAGCGTCCTGCAACCCGACCAGATCAACTCGCTCTCGGAAACGCTGATCCAGGCGTTGCAGGGCAACGAGGTGTCGCTGGCGGCGTTGATCACCCAGGCCGCCCAGCTGGCGAGCACCTTCGGGGAGCGCGACCAGATCCTCGGCGATGTGCTGAGCAATCTCAGCTCGGTCCTCGCGGGCCTGGCCAAGCGCAGCGGCGAGCTGGAAACCCTGATCACCCAGACCCGCGCCCTGATGGACGGGTTGTACGCCGAAGGGGAGTCGTTGAAGAGCTCTGTGGAACGGGTCGCGGGCGCGACGGACTCCTTGGTCTCGCTGATCGGCCAGGTCAAGCCGGGCCTCGGCGCCGCCCAGCGCGACGCCACCACCGGCGTGATGATGCTGCTCTACAACGGCGCGGCCCTGGACCGCGGCGCGGTCGAACTGCCCGACTTCCTCAACGGCGTCGCGCGATTCACCAGCTACGGCACCTACGGCAACGCCTACATCTGCCGGCTCGACGTCTCGCTGTGGGGCGTGGTGCTCCCCGAAGGCCTGTTCTCCCAGGTCGGCGGCAACTCGCAGTCGGGGGTGTGCCGATGATGCGGGTGCGGGTTCCGGAGTTCTGGCGGCGCAACAGGTACCTGCGTCTGGGCCTGTCCGCGGCGCTCGCGGTGGTCGTGCTGCTCGGTGGGTCCAGCCTGCTGGCCCAGGTCCGCCTGGGCGACAAGACGATCGACGCGGAGTTCGCCCAGGCGGCGGGTCTGCGGCCGGGCGCGACGGTCGACATCGCCGGCATCGAGGTCGGCGCCGTCCAGTCGGTGCGGCTGGTGAACGATCGGGTGGAGGTGGCGCTGCGGATCCGCGGCGACATCCGGCTCGGTCCCGACGCGCGGGCCGCGATCAAGATGTCGACGATCCTCGGCCGTCTGCACATCGAGCTGACGCCCGGCAACGGAAAGGGCTTGCCCGGCAACCGGATCGCGCTCGACCGCACCTCGGTGCCGTACAACCTGAGCAAGGTCGTGCAGGACCCGAAGTACACCTCCTCGTTCGAACGCATCGAACGCATCGACGCGGCCAAGCTGCGCGACGCGCTCGATGTGCTCAACACCCAGCTCGGTGACTCGCCCGCGCTGGCGGTGCAGGCCCTCGACAGCATCGGCGCGCTGGCCCAGGTGATCAACAGCAGGCGCGACGAGGTCGACACGCTGTTGAAGAGCATGGACCAGGTCTCCCAGCTGGTCTCGGACAACCGCAACAGTGTGCTCCTGCTGCTGACCAGGGGCGAGGCCATCGGCGCCGCCGTCCAGCAGCGCCAGACCCTGCTCACCCAGCTGCTCGACAATGTCGCCGCCATGTCGAAGCTGCTGCAGGACATGGGCATCGAGAACAACGGCGAGCTGGGTCCGCTGATCCAGAACCTCAACACCATGGCCGACGGGTTGACCAAGAACAAGGAGAACCTGGACCGGCTCTACGAGATCTCCCCGGTCGCGTTGCGCCAGTTCAACAATGTGGTCGGCAACGGGCCCTACGGCGAGATCTGGGCGCCGTGGATCTTCCCGGACAACTGGCTGTGCTTCGCGCAAGCCGTACAGGGGTGCAACTGATGAACACACGACACACGAGCAAGCTGGCGGCGGTGTGCCTGACCGCGCTGCTCGCCTCGGGCTGCGCGCTGCTGCCCGAGAGCGTGACCGGGCTGGGTGACCGGATGGTGAGCCGGCAGAAGCGGATCAGCGCCGACTTCGAGAACGTCGCCGGGCTGTACCCGGGCAACGAGGTCTCGGTGCTCGGCGTTCCGGTCGGCGTCGTCGATTCGGTGACCCCGCGCGGCAGCTACGTGGAGGTGGTCATGTCGGTCGACCGGGACGTCCGGATCCCGGCCGAGGCGATGGCGGCGCTGGTGTCGCCGCAGCTGATCACCAACCGGCACGTCGAACTCGCGCCCGCCTACACCGGGTCGGGTCCCGAACTCGCCGACGGCGCGCATCTGCCGCTGGCGCGCACCAGGACCCCGGTCGAACTCGACCGCATCCTGGCCAACTTCGATCAGCTCGGCGAGGCGCTCAAAGGTGGCAGCGAGACCGGGCCGATGGCGAGCCGGGTCCTGTTCCCGCTGCTCGACGGCAACGGCGACCGCCTGCGCGAGACCCTCGACGAGCTCTCCGCCGCGTTCGAGGTGACCTTCGCCAACAAGGACCAGATCGCCAACACGATCGTGAAGCTGAGCGAGATCACCCAGATCATCGCCGAGAACGACCAGACCGTCCGGGATTTCAGCGGCCGGATCACCGAACTGATCGCCCTGTTCGGCCAGCAGTCCCCCGGCCTGCAGGCGGTGCTCACCCAGCTCGACGACTTCATCACCAACACCTCCTCGGTGCTGGGCCAGAACCAGGACCAGCTCGCGGGCGCGCTCACCAAGTTCGTGGCGATCGCGGCCCAGATGCGGGCCAATGCCCGCAATCTCACCGAGGTCGTCGACGTGGCGCCGCTGCTGTTCCAGAACGTCGACAACGCGGTCAGCCGGGAGCGCCAGGCGCTGCGCCTGCACGGTCTGCTCGACAAGATCGTGCTCGACAGCGAGGCGCTGTCGCTGTTCTGCGAGCGCGTCCAGATGCGCCTCGACGGCTGCCGCACCGGAAAGATCGCCGATATGGGCCCGGATTTCGGGCTCACCGCCGCGCTGTTGGGACTGACGAAATGAATCTCCGCTCGGCCCTGGCGGCCACCGTGTGCGCCGCCGCCGTCGCCTCGACGAGCACCGCGTGCTCGATGACCGTGGCCGACCTGCCCATGCCGGAACCCGGCATCGGCGGGCCCGGCTACACCCTGCACGCCACCTTCCGCGACGCGCTCAACCTGCCCGATCGGGCCCACGTCAAGATCGGCGGCACCGATATCGGTGTCGTCACCGGCATTTCGACGACCTCGTTCCTGGCCGATGTGGAAATGCAGATCCGCGCCGACATCCAGTTGCCGCAGGGCACCACCGCGGAGCTGCGCCAGGCGACGCCGCTGGGCGACATCTTCGTCGCCATGACGCTGCCCAGCGCCGAGGCGGCCGGGCCGCCCCTGGTCGCGGGCGCGACCATCGGCGCCGAGCACACCGCGTCGGCGGCCTCGGTGGAGCAGTTGATGATCTCGATCTCGATGCTGCTCAACGGCGGTGGTCTCAATCAGGCCGCGCGGGTCACCGCCGAGCTCGACTCGATCTTCGCGGGCAAGGCGCCCCAGCTGCGGCACCTGGTCGGCGAGATGACCTCGGTCATCTCCGCGCTCAACCAGCGCACCGGCGATCTCGACGCCACGCTCGGCGGGCTGTCGGTTCTGACCGGCGAATTGGCCAGGCGCAAAACCGAACTCGGGGCCGCGGCGGACAGTTTCCCGCAGCTGATCGGTCTGTTCGCGGAGAACAACCAGGCCATCGTCGACCTGATCAACCGGGTCGCGGTCACCATGGACGCGCTCGGCGATTTCAGCGCGACCAACGGGCCGCAGTTCGTCAGCCTGTTCCAGAGCATCCAGAACCTCATGAACGGCTTCTCCCAGATGGGCGACGACCTCACCGGCACCCTCGACGGCTTCCACGCGCTGTACCCGTCGCTGGTCGACAGCCTGCGCGGCCCGAACCTGGCCGTGGCGGCCACCCTGTCCTATCTCGACGTCGGCGCGCTCACCGATCCCACCGGCAGCCGCTGGCCCGAAGGCGGGGACGTGCCCGCGTTCCTCGGCAGCCTCGCGGAGGTCATCGCCAAGGTGATCGGCCGCGTCACCAGTACCCCGCAGGCACCGCAGCCGCAGCAGGAGGGACCCCGATGAATCCACCCCTGTGGCAGTGGCTGGTCCGCCATCGTGTCGCGGTCGCCAATGTCGGGCTGGTCGTGGTGCTGGTCCTGGGCAGCCTCTATCTGGGCGGCGCGGTCCTGCGGTTCGACCCGACCCGCAGCCAGTACGACGTCACCGTGGAACTGGCGACGTCGGGCGGTCTCACGACGGGCAGCGACGTGACCTTCCGCGGCGTGCGCGTCGGCCGGGTCGGTGATGTGCGCGTCGCCGGCGACGGCATCGCCGCGGTCGCCGAGATCGACGGGAACACCCGGATTCCGGTGGGTGGCACCGTGGCCGTCGCCCGGTTGTCCGCCGCCGGTGAGCAGTACCTGGACTTCCGGCCCGCCGGTGAGTCCGGGCCGTTCCTGGCCGACGGCGCGGTCGTGCGCCGGGCCGACACCGCGGTCCCGGTCCAGATGCAGTCGGTGCTGGGCAATCTGAGCGGGCTGGTCGGCGGGATGAATCCCGAACGGCTCAATGTCATCGTCGACGAACTCGACAAAGCGCTGGCCGGCGGCCCGGACGGGTTGCGCAACATGATCTCCGGGCTCAGCCGCGCCATGGCTGGCCTCACCGACCTGCTCCCGCAGACCGAACAGCTGATCCGCAATCTCGAGGTGATCGCCGCGACGACCTCGCACGCGCAGCCGGATCTGGGCACGCTGACCACCGCGGGCAGCGCGCTGTTCCGCCAGTTCACCGCCGCCGACGCGGAACTGCGGCATCTGCTCGAACAGGGTCCGGGACAGCTCGCCACCCTCGGCGGGTTCGTCTCCCGGACGCAGAACCCGATGACCGATCTGGTGACGAACCTGGTCGCCATCACCCGGGCGGCCAAACTGCGCCAGCCCGCCATCGAAGCGCTCTTCCCGTCGCTGAGCCGCTTCGCCGAGGCGGTCGGTGTCCCCGCCTACGACAACATGTATTTCACGATGGTCGATCCTTGGCCGCGCCCGACCTGCGACTACGACACCGTGCCCGTGGTGGCGACCACGCCGACCACCGACACCAGGGTGCGCCTCTACAACTACTGCGTGACCAACAATCCGGCGCTGCAGATCCGCGGCTCGGCCAATGCCCCGCGGCCCGCCGGTCCCGACAACGGCTCCGGTCCCCCGCCCGGCGCCACCGGCAACGAGCTGTCCCAGCCCGCGGTCCCGGCACCTCGATAAGGAGTCCTCACGATGAGCAACGAACCGACCACCACCGACGAGTCCCCGGTCGCCGAGCCGACCGTAGCCGCCGCCGAAACGCCCACTGCCGAAACACCATCCACGGCCCCGACGGTGGGGTGGGCCTCGCGCCTGCGGGCGATGGACCGCAGGCGGCTCGGCCTGCGGGGCGCTGCGGCCGTCCTGCTCGGCGCCTCGCTGGCGGCCTCGGTGTTCCTGTTCTTCGAGAACCAGAACACCAAGGACCTGCTGGCGGCCCAGCAGCAGGCGCGCGAGGCCGCCTGCCACTACGGTCCGGTGCTGGCCGACTACGACAGCACGAAGCTCGACGCGTACTTCGCCGCGGTCCTCGACGGCTCGACCGGTGACTGGAAGAAGCAGTTCGAGGCCACCAGCGGGGAACTGCGTGAGGTCCTCACCCAGGGCGAGGTCACCTCGAAGGTCACCGACACCCAGTGCGCGATCCGCACCGGCGACGAGGAGTCCGCCGAGGCGATCGTGGTGATCGGCCAGACCATCTCCAGCCTGGGCACCGAGCACAAGCCCAAGCCGGGGCAGCTGTCCATGGTGCTGCGCCTGCACAACGACAACGGCCGCTGGCTGGTCGAGAAGGTGAACTCCCCGCTGACGACGGCACCCGCCCAGTGACCGAACCCGGCGCGCTATCCCCCCGGCACCGCGGCGGTTCCGCGCGCGCGGCCGAGGGCAGATCGCCGGGCACGCACGCCGACGCGCCGTCCTCGGACGCACCGGCGCGCACGGTCCGGCGCAGGCCCAAGAACCGCAGGGCGCAGATCGCCGCGGAATCGGCGGCGGCGTTCGGCGCGCACGGCTACCACGGCGTGAGCATGGACGACATCGCCCGCAGGCTCGATATCAGTTCGACCGCCCTGTACCGGCATTTCCCGAGCAAGTACGCGCTGTTCCGCGCCGAGCTGCTCCGGTTGTCGGGCCTGGCGCTGCGGGCGGTCGAACTCCCCGAGGAGGCGGCGGGCTGGACGCCACGGCAGCGCCTCGAGCACGTGCTCGCCGCCATCGTCGCCGCGACCATCGCCAACCGGCCCACCGCCGCCCTGGCCCGCTGGGAACGCCGCTATCTGGAACCCGAGGACCTCCGGGCGTTCAGCGATCAGTTCGCCGCGGCGATCGCGAGCCTGCGCGCGCGCATCGGCGAGGTCAGGCCGGAGCTGGACGGGCACGATCGCGCCGTGCGCGCGGTGTCCATCTACGCCGTGATCAGCAGCATCGGCGACCATCACGCGACGGTGCCGGCGAAAACCCTGGCCGCCCTGCTCGGTTCGCTGAGCTGGGCCGTGGTCGACGCCGACCTGTCCGGCCCGCGCACCGCGCCCCGGGTTCGCCGCACCGCCGGCCGCGCACCCCTGTTCAAGCACGAGTTGCTGCTGCATCGGGCGGTCGAGCTGTTCCACGAGCGCGGATATCCGAATGTCAGCGTGGAGGACATCGCCGCGGCCGCCGAGCTCTCCTCGGCGTCGGCGGTCTACCGCTATCACCGCAGCAAGAGCGATCTGCTGGTCGCGGCGTTCCGCCGGGCGGCCGACCGGGTGTCGGCGGCGATCCGGCCCGCGACCGCCGCCGCGCGCACGCCGGCCGCGGCGCTGGGCACGCTGATCGAGCTGTACGTGTCTGGGTCGTTCGACGAACGCGCGCTGACCTTCGTCTACTACGCGGAATTCCGGCACGTGGACCACACCGACCAGGTGACGCTGCGCCATCTCCAGCAGCTGATCGTCACCGAGTGGGCCCGGCTGGTGGTCGCGACCCGGCCGGAGCTGTCGCTCGGCGAGGCCCGCATCCTGGTGCACGCCGCCTTCAGCCTGGTCGTCGACCTCGGACGCACCTTCGGTGACGACGGAATCTGCCCGCAGGACACCGTGATCGGGCTGCTGGAGACCGTTCTGCTCGGCCGTCCGCTGCCGCACTAGGCCCCGCCGCGCCTGCCCGGCGCGCGGCGGCCGGAACCGGCACATCGACTCCGGCCGCCGCGCTTCTCGATCACCCGTTCCCCGCGACAGTGAGTTCGCTGGGCTGCCGCACGGAACACGTGAGGAGGCACGACGCGCGATCACGCTGTGGCGAGGGGCACTTCCGCCACACACGTCGTCGCCGGGCACTTCGAACAGTACCTCGAGTTGAAAGAATTGTCATCAACTTAGAGATGTCATCGACTCACTCTAAGTCGACCGTGTATCGCCGTTTTCGCACTGCTCGTTCAGAATCATCAGTAACATAAGGCGTGGGGTATCGACACCCGGCAACGGCGCGCACACGTCGAGGACGGCCGGACAGACGACTGGACGAGACATGGGAATCAACTGGCAGTCCGCGCGACGTGGCTTCCTGCGATCGACCAACCGCCGGGCGGCGGCCGCGCCGGGCGGGAGCACCGTCGCCGTGTTCGGCGCCGGGCTCGCCGGACTGACCACCGCGCACGAACTCGCCGAACGCGGCTTCGCGGTCACCGTCTACGAACGGCGCGGCGCGGCGGGCGGGAAGTGCCGCAGCATCGTCAGCGATCGGGGCCTGCCCGGCGAACACGGCTTCCACACCTTCTTCGGCTGCCACCGCGACCTGCCCGACACGCTGCGCCGCATTCCGTTCCGCCGCAACCGCGACGGCGTGTACGACAATCTGGTCCGGGTCGACGCGGCGACGATCGCGGGGAGGGGACGCGTCAACTCGACTGTCGCGCTGCCGTTTCCGTTGCGGTCGCGCCAGAGCCCGCGGACGCCACGGCAGTTCGCCGATTCCTTCGCCTCGGTGTTCGAGGCGCTGTTCCGCCTGCGCCCGCACGAGGCGCTGTTCGCCGCCGAACGGCTGGCGGTCTACATCTCGAGCTGCGAGGAACGCCGACTCGGCCAGTGGGAACGGATGAGCTGGAGCGAATTCGCGGGCCTGGACAACGCGTCGGCCGACTACCACCGCTTCCTCGGCGACGGTTTCCTCCGGACGCTGATGGCGACGCAAGCCAGCGCCTGCAGCGCGCATTCGATCGGCCGGACCGGCGAGGACTTCGTCCGGACACTGCTGAACCCGGACGGCGACCGCGACGACCGGGTGCTCAACGGGCCGACCTCGGCGACCTTCATCGATCCGTGGGTCGCCCACCTGCGCTCGCTCGGCGTCACCTTCGCGCTCGGCGCCCGGCTGTCGGGCTTCGAGACCGACGGCGCGCACATCCGGGTTGCCACGGTGACCGACCGCACCGGCGCCGGGCATCGCGTCGAGGCCGACTACTACGTCTGCGCGATCCCGCCGGACAAGGCGACCGCGGTGTTCACCGCACAGTTCTGGCGGACCCCGGTCAGCGATCCCGGCACCCCGGAGGTCTCCTACGACGGCGCGGGCTTCCGCCCGAACCCCGGCTCGTGGGCCGACCGGCCGGACACGACCACCGCCATCGACAACCTGTTCCTCGCGGGCGACTGGATCCGGACGCGGACGAACGTCGCGTGTCTGGAGGGTGCCAACGAGAGCGGGCGGCGGGCGGCGAACGCGGTGCTGCACGTCAGCGGTTCGGCGGCGGGCCGCGTCCCGATCACGCCCCGATTCCGGATGCCGCTGTGGGAGCCGTTGATGCTCGCCGACAGCGCGCTCTATCACGCGGGTCAGCCCCACGCCTTCGACCTGACCGACCGCAGGTATCCGGTGCGCTGATCACGTCGCCACCAGGCCGGACACGGCCACCCGTCCGCACTACCCGATTCCAGGCGGCCCGCACCGGGGCCGCGGAAGGTGTTCACCCCATGCGCTCCGCTCCTCTCGCCGCGACCACGATCCTCGCGGCCGGGCTGCTCGTCACCGGTTCGGCCCGCGTCTCCGCACCGGCCGTGCCCGAACTCTTCGCCGCGCCGGCCACTGTCGAGTCGCTGCCGACCGAGTCGACCGTCGTCGGACTGCTCGCGCCCACGCCGCCGACGCCGCGCAAACTGCGGACCGCGACGCCGCCGATCGAGCCGATCGCGGTCGCGTCGACCGGCACCACGGGCGGCCTCGGCATCCCCGAGGTCGTCCTCGCCGCTTATCGCAATGCCGAACTGTCCCTGCAGACCTCGGCGCCGGGGTGTGGCGTGAGCTGGCATCTGCTGGCGGGGATCGGCAAGATCGAGTCCGATCACGCCGACCGGGGCAACACCGACGCGGAGGGCACCACGCTGCGCCCCATCTTCGGTCCGGCCCTCGACGGCACGCTGCCCGGCAACGAGGTGATCCCCGCCGCCGGGGGTGGATTCGTGCGCGCGGTCGGCCCGATGCAATTCCTGCCGAGCACCTGGAGCCGCTACGCCACCGACGGCAACGGCGACGGAACGACGGACCCGCACAATGTGTTCGACGCCGCGATGGCCGCGGGCCGCTACCTGTGTGCCGACGGCACCGATCTGCGGGACGCCGCGGCGCGGCAGCGTGCGGTGCTGCGCTACAACTACTCGGCGGCCTACGCGGCCGACGTCCTCGGCTGGTCGGAGCGCTACCGCACCGGCGGTGCCCCGGTGCGCGTCGACGTCGTCCTCGATCCGGCGGCACCCACCCGGCCACCGGCCGACACGGCACCCGATTCCCCCTCCCCCGCCGACGAATCCCCGCTCGCACTCGAACCGATGGCACCGACCCCGGCCCCGCCGCGTGAACCGGTGATCCTCGTGTCGCTCCCGGTCATCGGTGCCATCGAGTGCGGGATCCTGTGCGGCGAGCAGCCCACCGACACCGAACGGCCACCGGCCGACCGCGACCCCACACCGGGTCCGCAGCTCACGCTGCCGCTCGGCGTGGTGATTCCCCTGCCGATGCCACAGGGCTGAACGGGATCTCGCGCGGCCCTGACCTGGGCGAACCCGGTCATCTTGCTCATGTATGCTTATTTTTGCTCACCTGAGCAAATCCGGCGGATCGCCGCTCGCACCGCACGACACCGAGGAGTGCCGATGAGTTACCCGCCGAACCGGCAGGCCCTGGCCCAGCGGCCGGTCCCGGACTGGTACCGCGGGGCCAAGCTCGGCATCTTCGTGCACTGGGGCCCGTACTCGGTGCCCGCCTTCGCCGCACGCGGCACCGCGGACTACACCGCGTTCATGCGTGACCTCACCACCGGCGCGACGACCGCCGACCGGATCCCGTACGCGGAGTGGTACCTCAATTCGCTGCGAGTTCCCGGTTCCCCCACCGCGATCCACCATGCCGCCACCTACGGCGACGGTGTCGACTACACCGGCTTCCGACCCCGCTTCGACGCGGCCGCGCGGGCGGTCGATTTCGACGAGTGGGCGGAGCTGTTCACCGGGGCGGGCGCCAGGTATGTCGTCCTGGTGACCCGGCATCTCGACGGATATCCCCTGTGGCCCACGGATATCGGCAATCCACATATGCCCGCGGACTATCGCGCGTCCCGCGATCTCGTCGGCGACCTGTCGGCCGCCGTGCGGCAGCGGGGCGCGCGGATGGGCCTGTACTACTGCGGCGGCATGAACTGGACCTTCCGGACCACGCCGCTGCGGACCATGACCGACCTGATCCGGCATCAGGCGCTGGGACCCGAGTACGCCCGCTACGCCACCGCGCAGTGGCGTGAACTCATCGACACCTACGCGCCGTCGATCCTCTGGAACGACATGGGCTGGCCTGCCGAGGTGGATCCGCACGAGATCATGGCGCACTACTACGACACCGTCCCCGAGGGCCTGGTGAACGATCGCTGGATGCAGCCGAAGCTGCCGGGGAACCGGGTCGCCCGGGCCGCCTATCTGCGCTTCCTGGGCGGGGCGCTGCGGGTGATGGGCGCGCTCGGCAAGCCGATTCCCGACCCGCCCAAGGACTTCCACCACGACTTCACCACCTACGAGTACGCCCCGCCCACCGACCCGCCGTCCGGCGCGTGGGAACTGACCAGGGGGTTGGGCAGGTCGTTCGGATACAACGCCGAGGAGACCGCCGCGGACACCCTCACCGGGGCCGAGGTGATCCACCTGCTGGTGGACGTGGTGGCCGGGGGTGGCAATCTCCTGCTCAATGTCGGCCCCGACGGCGACGGGCGGATCCCCGACCTCCAGCGGGCGCCGTTGCGCGCGCTCGGTACCTGGCTCGGGCGCAACGCGGAGGCGATCTACGACACGGTCCCGTGGGAGCGGTCCGCCACCACCACGACGGACGGTCACGCGGTGCACTTCACCCGTCGTGGCGACACCGTGCACGCGATCGTGCTCGCCGATCAGCCCGCGGGCGCGATCACCCTGCGCGACCTGACGATCCCCGACAGCGCCACGGTCGCCCTGGTGGGCGGGCCACCCGCATCGACCTGGCAGCAGCACGGCGCCGACCTGCTCGTCGAGCTACCGGCCCGGGCCGCACCGCAGCGGCACGCCTTCGCGCTCGCGATCACGGGGTGGTGATGGCCGCACAGGAACGGCGTGTGCTCACGGTCACCGAGCAGGCCCGCCGCGCCCAGATCGTGGGTGCCGCCATCGACACCATCGCCGAGACGGACTACGCCCGTGCCTCTTTCGCGGCCATCGCGCGCCGGGCCGGTCTCAGCAGCACCGGGATGATCTCGTACCACTTCCAGGGCAAACAGGACCTGATCACCGAGGTGATGCGCACGGTCCTGGCCGATTTCGCCGCCTTCGTGGTGGCGCGCACGGTGCCGGGTACCGCCGCCGAGGAGCTGGCCGGGTTCCTCCTCGCGAACAGCGAATTCCTGCGCGAGCACCGGCATCACCTGGTGGCGATGCTGCGCATCCAGGCCGCCGCGCCCGACAGCGCGGACCTGGGCGGACTGGCGGCCGCGGACCGGGCGAAGCTGGCCGAACTGCTGGCCCGCGGACAGCGCGACGGCGAGTTCCGGGAGTTCGACACCGATCTGCTGGCCGGGTTCGTCCTGTCGCTGCGCAACGGGGTGATCACCCGGGTCGCCGCCGAGCCCGATTTCGACCTGGCGGCGTGCACGCGCGAACTGCTCGCCACGGTCCGGGCGGCCACCGAACGGTGAGTCAGTCCTCGGCAGGCGGCGCGACCAGATCCGCCATCGGTGTCAGCGGATTGAGCATCACGCCGACCTTGCGCAGACTGCTGTCCACGATCGCCCAGATCGCTTCCTGGAGATAGGACGACAGCTCGGCGGCGTCCATCGGCTGCATGGCGCGGCTCAGCCAGCGGTTCACACTGCCGTCGACGAAGCCGACCAGGCCGAAGGCCATCGGCTCGGCGATCGTCACCGGGGCGGACTGGGCGCGCAGCGCGTTCTCGAACACCTCCCGGACGGTGCCGGCGATGGCGATCTTGGTGCCGGACACGATCGGCGAATTGGGCCGCTTCTCCGCCGCCGACCCGGCACCGAGGAAATAGTGCAGTCGCGGATTGGCGGCGATCCAGCCCACGTAGGCGTCCACCGAGCGCGCGATGGCCTCGGCGACGGTGCCTTCGGGGTTCAGCGTCGGGGCGAGCACGGCCATCAGGTCGTCGACGATGCGGGCCCGCAGTTGCTCGTCGAGGTCCTGGCGGTCCTTGAACAGCCGGTACAGCACCGATCGCGGCACCTCCGCGAGATCGGCGATCTCCTGCACCCCCACCGAGGCGCCCTGGGCCTGCACGGCCGTCAGCGCCGCCGTGAGGATCCGGTCCCGGCGCTCGGCGCGATGCCGGTCCCACCGGCTGGCCCGGCCATCGGCGCGCTGTGCGGTCACGTTCCTCCCATCGGGCACCGGAACGGGGCGATCCGGCCCGGACAGTATCCCAGCCGGGTCCGGCACCCGGCCGACGCGGACTCGGGACAGATCACCGCCGATCGGCGATCCTGGTCTGGTCGGCGAGAATCACCGACGGAGAGGACCCGATCGATATGACGACCGCGTTGGCCGTGATCGCCGCGGCGACGTTCTGCTGGCTGGGCATGGTGCTGGCCATCTCGTTCCTGGAGGCGCCGCTGAAATTCCGCGCGCCCGGGGTCACCGTGCCGATCGGGCTCGGCATCGGCCGGCTGGTCTTCCGGGCCCTCAATATCGCCGAACTCGTGCTCGCCGCAACGATTCTCGCCGCGATCCTGGTCGACTCCCCCGGCACCGCGGCCACCCGGGCCCTCACGGTGGCGATGGTCGTGTTCGCCGTGCAGGTCGCGGTCGTGCGCCCGCGCCTGACCCGTCGCAGCGACGCCGTGCTCGCCGGTGCCGACGTGCCACGATCGCACAGCCATCTCGCCTACATCGCCCTCGAGGTCGTGAAGGTGCTCGCCCTGCTGGTCGGCGGCATCCTCGTGCTGGCGCACAGCATGCCCTGACCGGCCGCGCCACGCCCGGCGATCGAGTTGACATCGTGCGTAATAATGTAACGCATGAGCTCCAGCCGGATCGGGACGACGATCACCGACGAGTCCGCGATCGGCCTGGCTGCCGCCCTGCGCGCGGGTGAGGTGAGTGCCCGCGCGGTGGTCGATGCTCATATCGCCGTGCTCGAACGCTTCGCCCCGGCGACGAACGCCGTCGTCGTCGAGCGCTACGCGGCCGCGCGCGCCCAGGCCGACGCGGCCGACGCGCAGCTGGCGACCGGCCCAGCGACGCTGCCGCCGCTGTTCGGCGTGCCGATCACCGTCAAGGAGTCGCTGGCCGTGGCCGGCCTGCCCCACACGGCGGGCGTGCTGGCCCGCAGGCACCTGCGCCCGTCCGCGAACGCGACGGTGGTGCAGCGGGTGCTCGACGCCGGGGCCATCCTGCTCGGGCTGACCAACACCTCCGAGGGCTGCATGTGGATCGAGTCCGACAATCGGGTCTACGGCCGCACCAGCAATGTCCACGACCGGACCCGCACGGCGGGTGGATCCTCCGGCGGTGAGGGCGCGGCGGTCGGCAGCGGCGGGTCCCCACTGGGCCTGGCCACCGACACACTCGGGTCCATCCGCATTCCGGCGTTCTGCAACGGCGTCTTCGGCCATCGCCCGTCGACCGGCCTGCTGCCGACCACCGGCGCGTGGCCACCGCCCTACGGCGTCGCCGCCCTCTGCGCGAACGGCCTGATCGCCCGCCGCGCCGAGGATCTGATGCCCCTGCTGCGGATCATGGCCGGTCCGGACGGCGTCGACCCGCTCGCGCGCGAGATGCCGCTCGGCGACCCGGCGACCACCTCGCTGCGTGGGGTGCGGGTCGTGCTGCTCGACGGCGTGTTCGCCCCCGGCATCGGCCGGGAGGTGCTCGCCGCGCGTGATCGCGCGGCCGCCGCGCTGGCGAGCGCGGGCGCCGAGACCGTCCGCGTCCGGACGGGATCGCTGCGGATGATCGGACTGTTCACCACGATGGTGCTCGCCAAGGAGACCGGCATCAGCTTCGCCGAGATCATGCGTGGCGAGGGCGCCGACATCCTGGCCCCACGGCAGCTCGCGGGCCTGCCCGGCGACCACACCCTGCCCACCCGGCTGCTCGCGCTCGGCGAACTGCTCGCCGCTCGCGTGCCCGCCGGACCGGCCCGGCGGATCACCGGCGCCGCTCACGCGGCCGCCGCCGAGATCGCCGACACCATCGGCGAAGGTCTGCTCCTGCATCCCACACTCACCTCCGTCGCGCCGCGCCACGGCCGCACCACCGGGCAGCCGTGGCGCACCGACGCGGTCGCCCCGTTCAGCCTCGCCGGGCTGCCGGTGACCCAGGTTCCGCTGGGCCGGGGCACGCACGGGCTGCCGCTGGGTGTGCAGGTGGTCGCGGGTGCGGGCCGCGACCACCTGTCGATCGCCGCGGCCCTCACCCTCCAGGCCGCCTTCGGCGGGTGGGTGCGGCCGCGGCCGTGACCGCGCTCAGACGGTCACCGAGGCGTCCCTGGGCAGGCCGAGCATCCGCTCACCGATGACATTGAGCTGCACCTCGGTGGTGCCACCGTAGATGGTGGTGGCGCGACCGGCGATCAGCTGTTCCATCGCGTGATCGCTGCGCTCGCCCGGCACCGAGACGACCCCGGCGATGCCGAGCTCGGCGACGACGAACTCCGAAATCGCCTGTCCCAGGCCCATTCCCAGCAGTTTGCCGACGCTGGACGTGGTCGACACATCGATGCCCGAGAGCTGCTTGAGCACCACCCGCGACCCGATCACGTCCACCGCCCGGCTCTCGGCCATCAGCTCGCCGACGTGATAGCGCGCCACCGGCGAGAGCTCCCGGCCGATCGCGAACCGCAGCAGATCGGTGTCGGTGGCGTAGGCCTCCATCTTCTGGCTCAGCGCCACCCGCTCACCGGCCAGCGTCGTGCGGGCCACGTGCCAGCCGTCGTCGACCGCCCCGACCACGTTCGCGTCGGGGATGAACACGTCGTCGAGGAACACCTCGTTGAACAGCGCCGATCCGGTCATCTCCCGCAGCGGCCGCACGGTGATCCCCGGCGTCGACATGTCCAGCACGAAATAGGTGATGCCCTCGTGTTTGGGCTTGTCCGGGCTGGTGCGGGCGATCAGCATCGCCCAGTCGGCGAACTGCGCGACCGTGGTCCAGATCTTCTGGCCGGAGATCCGCCAGCCACCGTCGACCTTGGTGGCCTTGGTGGTCAGGCTCGCCAGATCCGACCCCGCGCCCGGCTCGCTGAACAGCTGGCACCACACCAGTTCCCCGCGCAGGGTCGGCACGACCAGTTCCCGCTTCTGCCGTTCGTCACCGTGCGGGACGATCGCGCCGACCGCCCAGGTGCCCATCAGCAGCTGCGGCATCGGAATCCCCGAGGCCTTGATCTCCTGCGAGATCACCACCTGCTCGAGCGGCGACGCCGACCGGCCGTAGGGACGCGGCAAGTGCGGCAGGTTCCAGCCGCCGTCACCGAGGGCAACCAGCTGCTCGTCCTCGTCGTCGATCGCGGCGATCACCGCGAGCTCCGCGCGGATCCCGGCCCGGATCTGTTCGGCCTCGGCGGGCAGTTCCAGCTCGCTGGACAGCGTCGCGCCCGACAGCGCGTAGCCCGCGACCGTCTCGGCCCGGTCGTCCCGTGCCCCGAGCTGTCCGCGCAGCGCGAGCGCGCGCCGGTAGTACAGGTGCGCGTCGTGTTCCCAGGTGAAGCCGATGCCGCCGTGCACCTGGATGCAGTCCTGGGCCACCTCGACCGCGGCGTCGGGAATGATCAGCGCGGCGACCGCGGCCGCGTAGTCGGCGTTCTCGTCGTCGCGGTCGAGGGCGAACGCGGCGTCCCACAGCACGGCCCGCGCCTTCTCCAGCGCGATGCCCATGTGCGCGCACTTGTGCTTGACGCCCTGGAACTGCCCGATCGACCTGCCGAACTGCACGCGCGTCTTGGCGTATTCCGCCGCGGTCGAGACGCACCACGACATCACCCCGACCGCCTCGGCGCCCAGCACCACCGCCGCCACCGAGCGCACCCGCGCCGCGGACACCGCGAGCACCCGCTCGGCGGGGACCTCGACCGCATCCGCGTGCAGCCGGGCCGCGCCGCGCAGCACGTCGACGGAATCCTGTGCGCTCACGGTCAGGTCGACGTTCTCGAACGCCACCCACCGCAGGTCACCGTCCACGGTGACCGGCGCGAGGACGACATCCGCCGACACCGCCCCGGTCACGCCGTCGGCCGTCCCGTCGACGATCAGCGCACCGTCACGCAGCACGCCCGTCAGCCCCGACGACAGTGCGACCGCGCCGGTGCGCGAGCCGTCGGCCAGCCCGGGCAGCTGGGCTCGCGCCCACGCCCCGCCGTCCTGGGCGAGCACCGCGCTGGTCAGCACGGTCGGCACGAACGGACCGGTGTGCAGACCGCGGCCGAGCGGTTCGAGCGCGACGGCCAGGGTCAGCAGACCCGCCCCCTGGCCGCCCAGATCCTCGGGCACATGCAGGCTCAGCAGATCCTGGGCGACGAGCGCGTCCCAGTACGGCAGTTGCTTGCCCGCCTCGGTGGATTCGACGGCCGCGCGGACGATCTCGGCCGTGACGGTGCGCTCGACGAATCCGCCGACCGCGTCGGCGAGGGCCAGGTGGTCCTCGCTGACGCCGACGCCGAGCTCATAGCTGTTGCGTGCCATGACTAGCTGGTCTCCTTCAGCCGGGCGGCGACCTCGTCGATGGTCCACGGGCCGTCGGTCTCGACCGTGCGCACGTCGTGCCACCCGGCCAGTTCGACGATCGCGCCGCCCTGCACCGCGAACACCTTGCCGGTGAGCGGGCAGTCGGCCTCGGCCAGGTGCGCGACCAGCGGTGAGATATTGGCGGGGGCGAACGCGTCGAACTCCCCTTCGGGCACCTCGGCGGCGAACAGCGCCCCCATGCCCGGGGTCGCCAGCGTCAGCCGGGTGCGCGCGATCGGGGCGATCGCGTTGACCCGCACGCCATAGCGTTCGAGCTCGTCGGCGGCCACCAGCGTCAGCGCGGCGATGCCCGCTTTCGCGGCGCCGTAGTTGCCCTGACCCGCGTTGGGCATGAAGGTGCCCGATGCCGAGGCGGTGTTGATCACCGAGGCCGCGACCGGAGTGCCCGCCTTGGCCTGCGCCTTCCAGTACGCCGCGGCGTGATGCAGGGTGGCGGCGTGACCCTTGAGGTGCACGGCGATGACGGCGTCCCACTGGGACTCCTCCATCCCCGCGATGAACGCGTCGCGCAGGATGCCGGCGTTGTTGACCAGCACATCGAGCGAGCCGTACTCGCTGATCGCCTGGTCGACAAGGGCTTTCGCGCCGTCCCACGTAGCGATGTTGTCGGTGTTGGCGACCGCCCGGCCGCCGGCGGCGACGATCTCGTCGACCACCTGCTGGGCGGGACCGGCGTCGCTGCCGGAACCGTCGTTGGCGCCGCCGAGATCGTTCACCACGACCTGCGCGCCCTCGCGGGCGAACAGCAGCGCGTGTTCGCGGCCGATACCGCGTCCGGCGCCGGTGACGACGGCGACGCGACCGTCAAGTTTTCCCATGAGTCTGTGTCTCCTAGTTGAATTCGACGCGGCCGTCGGTGATGGCGATCTGCCCGGCGGCTTCGGTCTCGAAGGCGTAGGCGGTGACACCCGGCGCGGAGTCGGTGCGCCACAGGGTCGTGGTGATGTCCTGGCCCGGCAGCACCGGCTTGGCGAAGCGCACGGCGAGCCGGCGCAGGCGCGCGGTGTCTCCCTCGGCGAGTTCGGTCAGCGCCGCCCAGGACGTGAACGCCATGGTGCACAGGCCGTGGTTGATGATGCCGGGAAGCCCGGCCATGCGGGCGATCTCGTCGTCGAGGTGAATCGGCATGGGATCGCCGGAGGCCGGCGAGTAGCGGAAGGTCTGGTCCTGGTCGATGTGGGCAGTGACCCGCGCGACCGGCTCCCCGGCCCGATCGGCGTCGGTGATCCGATGATCGGGTGCGAGCTCCCCTTCGCCGGGCCCTGCGTCGACCTTGCGGAAGAACGCGGTCATCCACTGCTCGTTGACGAGTTCGCCTGCCGCGTCCCGCGTTTCGGCGTAGACGACCACGGTCGAGCCGTTGGGCCTGCCCACGTAGCCGATCGGCTTGGCCCGCACCACCAGGTCGTCACCGGCCCGGATCGGGCGATGGAACCGGAAGTCCTGCTCGCCGTGGACCAGCTTCATCAGTAGCTCCACCGGCGCCACCGACAGGGCGGCGGGCGCCATCGAGGTGAACACCGGGACCACCGCGAACACCGGCGGCGCGATCTCGCCGCCGCGGTGCGCCTCGATCGGATCATTGGTCGCCGCCGCGTATTCCGCGATCCGTTCGGCGGTGACCGTGAAGTGTTCGGGGTCGGTCCACTCCCCCAGGCCGGAGCCGTCGAAGACGACTCCGGCCGATTCCGAGGTGGTCACGCGGCCGAGCCGACGAGCTCGGTGAACTTGGCCATCGACTCCTTCAGGTCGGCCTCGGCGTGCTTGGCGACGGCCTTGCCGATCGGGCCGACGATCATCGTGCCCTTGAAGCTCGCGTCGAAGATCGCGCTCGAGCCGGTGGCCGTCGGCTCCACCTTCAACGCGAATTCGACCGTGACCCCGGCCATGCCGGTGCCGGTGATCTTGAGGTACGTGTTCGGGTCGACCTCGGCCACGGTCCACTCGATCTTGTTGGCCATGTTCATCACCGACACGACCTCGATGAACCGCGCGCCCGCGGTCAGCTCGGCGGGCAGCTCGCTGCGCCAGCCCTGGTGGATGGTCAGCCAGTCCGCCCAGTTCGCCAGATCGCTCAGGCGCGCCCACGCCTGCTCGGGGGTGACGGGAAGATCGGTGGAAACGCTCACAGACGCCATGGGGTTACTCCTCGATGATTCGTGGGGGGTGGATCAGCGGACAGCCGGGCGGTAGGCGGTCACCACGACCGCGCCGCCGAGACCGATGTTGTGCTGCAGGGCGATGCGCGCCCCGTCGACCTGGCGGGCGTCGGCGGTGCCGCGCAACTGCCAGGTGAGCTCGCTGCACTGGGCCAGACCGGTCGCGCCCAGCGGGTGACCCTTCGAGATCAGGCCGCCGGACGGGTTGACGACCCAGGTGCCGCCGTAGGTGGTGGCGCCGTCGTCGACGAGGCGGCCGCCCTCGCCCGGCGCGCACAGGCCCAGCGCCTCGTAGGTCAGCAGTTCGTTGGTGGAGAAGCAGTCGTGCAGCTCGATGACGTCGACGTCCTCGGGACCGATCCCGGCCTGCTCGTACACCTTCAGCGCCGCGGTCCGCGACATGTCGGAGCCGACCAGGTTGATCGCGGTCGGATCGGTGAAGGTGGACCCGAGGTCGGTGACCATGGCCTGCCCGACCATCTCCACCGCGCGATCGGCCAGCCCGTGGCGATCGACGAAGGCCTCGTTGGCGAGGATCACCGCGCCGGAACCGTCGGAGGTCGGCGAGCACTGCAGCTTGGTGAGCGGGCCGTAGATCTGCTTGGCCGCGAGGACTTCGTCGAGGCTGTATTCCTTCTGGAACTGCGCGTACGGGTTGTTCACCGAATGCTTGTGGTTCTTCACGCCGATCTTGGCGAACTGCTCGGCGGTGGTGCCGTAGCGCTCCATGTGCTCCTTGCCCGCGGCGCCGAACATGTAGGGCGCGGGCGGCATCGCGAACTCCTGCAACTCGGCCAGCGCCAGCAGGTGCCGCATCATCGGCTGCTCGCGGTCGTCGAAAGTCGAACCGAGCGAGCCCTTCTGCATCTTCTCGAAGCCCAGGGCGAGCGTGCATTCGGCCAGCCCGCCGCGAATCGCCTGCGCCGCCAGGTACAGCGCGGTCGACCCGGTCGAACAGTTGTTGTTGACGTTCACCACCGGGATGCCGGTGAGGCCGAGCTCGTAGACCGCGCGCTGACCCGAGGTGGACTCACCGTAGACATAGCCGACATAGGCCTGCTCGACCAGCCGGTACTCGATTCCGGCGTCGGCGAGCGCCTGCGTGCCCGCCTCCCTGGCCATGTCGGGGTAGTCCCACTCCAGTTCGCCCGGCTTCTCGAACTTCGTCATGCCGACGCCGACGACGAACACCTTCTGTGTCATGTACGCACTCCTGTGTGCCGCGCGTCCCCGGTATGTGGGACACGGTGTCCCTGCAATTTAGGTTGGACATCGCGTCCAGGTCAATACCTCGAACGGAACCAGATCTGGGCACGGCAGAACGGCAGGCCTGCCGGAAATAGCGATGACCTGCGCGGATTTAGTGAGTCAGGAGTCCCGGATAGATGAGCACGGGATGACAAGTCCCCGAGAGGGACCGGGAACGAACTAGTCGACCAGCGGGTCGACGGGGATGCCTTCGACGGCGCGCAGCCGCTCGGCGAACCCGATCAGAATCTCGTGCGACTCGGTCGAGAGGCCGTCGACCAAGGCGATGAAGCGATCGAAGCAGGGATCGGAGAACGGTCTGCGCCGGCCGACGACGACCCGAGCACCGATCGGAACACTCGACGACATTCGCACTCCCTGGGCGCAGCAGCGAACCTCACCCGACCGCCTGCTGCCCCGGCGATCGAGCCGAAGGAAAACTAACATAGCTGAGCATTTGCGGATACCTCAGCGGCGAGATCGCGGTGTCGTATTCCACCGCATCTTCGGCAGCGCGTCCTCGTTCTCGATCTCGGACAGGCTCACGCTGATCAGCACGAGCATGGTCACCATGCTGATGATCCCGATCAGCGGCCCGAGCAACTGCATCGCCTGCACGCCCGGCGGCGGCGCCAAGGTGTGATGCCCCTCGTGCGCGCGCATCGCGGCCATGCCGGTGTAGTGCATCCCGCAGACCGCGACACCCATGATCATCGCCGCACCGACCGTCGCCAGGAATCCCTTGACGCGCAGAGTGAACCACAGCGCCACGATCGAGGCGACCACCGCGATCACCATCGACGCCGCGACCAGCCACGGATCATAGGAGATGACGGCATGGGACTTCATCGCGTACATGCCGGCGTAGTGCATGGCGCCGACCCCGAGCCCGGCGATGGTGCCGCCGCCGATCAGCGACGCGAGCGTCGGTTGCGGCTTGTTCACCATGAACAGTCCGATCCCGACAACGATCATCGCCGTCACCGCGCTGAACAGCGTGAGCGGAACGTCGTAGCGGATCTCCGAGCCCGCGATGGAGAAGCCGAGCATCGCGATGAAATGCATGACCCAGATACCGGTTCCACCGATGGCGACCGCGGCACTGATCAACCAGCCGGCGCGCCCCCTGCCCGCATTGCGTCCACGGGCCGCGCACTGCAGGCCGAGCAGGCAGCCGAGAAAGGACATGAAGTAGGCGAGAACGGGGGTGATCCAGCCATAGGAGAAGTGATAGATGTCGAGCACGCCGTGAAACCCTCGCATCGGTGTCGCAGCCCTGCTGCGGCACAACGAAATCCGACCTGCGGTGAGAGTACTGGACTGCTGGCAAATTTCCAGCACTTGGACGTTCGTCCAGACAGTTGCTTTCGTCACATACGGCTTTGATCAGTGAATATGTGACGACGTGCATCCTTGCTCGGGCTAACTACTGTCGGGATTTCGTCCGCGATTCGCCAGGAATCCATCGCATGGAAACCTATCGGCATTCTGTCAGCAATTCACTGTAACAACCGCTCGATTACGCATGTGCCCCACATATTCCACTGTTGCGGAACATGTTTCACGCCGCCGTGCGATAGATTGCCGAGAATCGAATCGACACGTTCATCGGAGGACCGTGGCACAGTGCGCAGCGGCGAGCGGCATCGCCGGATGATCGCGGTGCCGGCGGCGTTCGCCGGCAAGCACGTCGACGGCCCGGGACGCGCCTGGCTCGCGGCCCTGCCGGAGACTGGGCGCGCTCGATCCGCGCCACCGCGGCGGAGCTGGGTGACCCGCTGCCCGGCCGAGTCGTCGACGCGGCGCTGGCCACGCTCCGCGACCTCGGGCCCGACCAGCCGAACCTGCTGGTCCACGGGGACCTGCACGATGCCAATGTGCTGGCGTCCGAGCGGGAACCATGGCTGGCGATCGACCCCAAGTGCGCGGTCGGCGATCCCGCCTGCGACGCGCTCGATGTCATCCGGAGTCCCCGATTCGACCGCGAACTCCGGGCGGCGAATCCGAGGGCGAGGATTCTGCGCCTGCTCGATATCTACTGCGAGGCGGCAGAGCTCGACCCGGTGCGGGTGCGCCGCTGGACGCAGGCGGGCGCGGTGCGGGAGGCACTGTGGGGGCGGATCGACGGCGATCCAGGGTGGCTGGTGTTCGCGACCGATCAGCTCGCCGAAGCTCTCACCTGAGCACCTGCGCGGACAGGTCGGCCCTCGATGTCTCGGGGAGTCGACATCGAGGGCCGCTGTGCGCGGGCTGACCGGGGTCAGTAGGTGTAGAGGTCCCAGCCGCCGATGACCTCGACGCACTCCCACTGCGCACCACCGGTGCTCGGCGAGTTGCCGTCCGCGGCGCAGGCTTCGTAGGTGGCGTAGGTGCCGACGTAGCCGCCCAGCATCGGAGCGGGGGCGGCCGAGGCCAGGCCGGCGCCCGCGACGGAGGCGGCGGCGATCGCGGTGGCGGCGATCACGGACTTGATGCTCATGGGTGTTCCTTTCGTACCGGCCCGGTCGTTTCCGGGCCGGGATCAGAGAACCAAAGCGCGCGTGAGGATTTCATGAGGCGCGGTGATGAGCTTTTCGTGATGCCGCGATGACGCCGGGCCTGCCGGGGGTTGCCTTACGCTCGCTTCTCGTGCGTGTGCTGGTGGTGGAGGACGACGAGGGACTGGGCCGGGAGATCGCGACGGGGCTGCGGGCCGCCGGATTCGCGGTCGATCTGGTGCATCTGCTCGTCGACGCCGATGTGAACATCGCGGTGAACAGCTACGACGTGCTCGTCGTCGACCGGGGCATGCCCGACGGCGACGGCCTGCAGTTGCTCGGCGCGCTGCGCTCGCGCGGCTGCCGGATCCCGGCGCTGGTCCTCACCGCGCGCGACGGATTGTCCGACCGGATCGCCGGTTTCGAGCACGGCGCCGACGACTACCTCAGCAAGCCCTTCGCGCTCGCCGAACTGGCCGCGCGGGTGCGGGCGCTGTGCCGCCGCCGCGACCACCCGCTCCCGGCGCTGCTGCGGCTGGGCGATATCGAGATCGATCTGCCACGTCGCCGGGTACAGCGGGCGGGCATCCTGCGTTCGCTGACGCCCAAGGAGTTCGCGGTGCTGGAACTGCTGGCGACCAGGGCCGGCACGGTGGTGTCGCGCTCGGAGCTGATCGAGGCGTGCTGGGACGAGATGGCCGAACCGAATTCGAATGTGGTCGACGCGGTGATGGCCGGATTGCGCCGCAAACTCGGACCGCCGCAGGTGATCGACACCGTCCGCGGCGCGGGCTTCGTCCTCGGTGGCGTCGCGTGCGTGTCCTGATCTCCACCTCCGACGCGCGTCCCGCGGTAGCTCGGCTGCACCGCACCCGGGTGCAGCTCACCGTCCTGATCACCGCGATCACGACGCTGTGCATGATCGTGCTCGGCCTGGTGGCCGCGGTGATCGACGCGCGGTCCCGGGACCAGGCTCTCGACGGTGCCCTCGACCGGGTGCTGACCGGGCTGGCGCCCCGGGTGTATCTGAACGACGACGATTCGGTCGACACCTCCGACTTGCCCAGCGATCAGCTCGTCGGCGGTGAGATCGCCATCCTGGTGCTGACCCCGGACGGTACCGGCGGGTGGACCGTCCACTACGGCCATCTGCGCTCGCACATGCCCGCCGAGTCGGGGATCGCGGCCGCCGCCGACGCCGCGACGCGCGCGGCGGGCGACACGGTGTACCGGGACTCGATCGACAGCGCGGGCCGCCGGGTACGCTTGGCGACGGCGGTGTTCGGCTGGGAGGACTCCGATCGGGAAGTCGTGCTGATCACCGGCGCGGACCCGGACGGCTGGGACCGGGGACGCGCGCTGCTGTGGTGGGCGCTGATCGTCGGCGGCACGGTGATGGTGGCGGCGTCGGCGGTCGGCGGGCATCTGCTGTCGGGGCGCAGCATGCGCCAGGCGCTGGTGCTGCTCGACGATCAGGAACGCTTCCTGTCCGACGCCGCGCACGAACTGCGCACCCCGCTCGCCACCCATCGCTTGGCGACCGCGCCGGGCAGGCGCACGCAGGCCGAGGCCGAACAGGTGCTGGCCGATGTGCACGCGCTCGGCGCGAAGATGGAACGGGTGGTGACCGGGCTGCTCGCCCGGGCGCGCATGCAGTCCGGGGTCACCACGATGGAGCGGGTGCAGCTGCTGCTCGACCAGCTGACCGAGTCGGTCGTCGACGAATTCGACAACCCGCGCCTCGTCCTCCAGCCGAATCCGACTGTCGTGATGGGTGATCCGCACCTGCTCGCGCTGGCGATCCGCAACCTGGTGGAGAACGCGCTCACCCACGGCGCGGTCAATCCGCGGGCGCCGGTGGAGATCTACGTCGGTGAGGGCCGGGTCTGCGTCCGCGACCACGGCACGGGTCTGGCACCGCGGCTGTCGTCGAACCCGTTCGACCGTGGTGTCACCGCGGGGCGCGGCAGCGGTATCGGTCTGGCGCTGGTGGCGTGGATCGCCGAATTGCACGGCGGTACCGCCACGATCGAGCCGGTGGCGGGTGGCGGAACGATCGCGACGCTGCTGCTGCCGCCACCCACCGCCGTGCCTACGGGAACCGCTTCGCGATCGCGGCCGTGATCGTCTCCGGATCGTGTTCCTGGATGAAGTGCCCGGCGCCCGCGAGCTCGATCACCTCGAGGTCGCTGAAGGTGGCCCGGATCCGCGGCAGATACGCCTTCGGACGAAAAGCCATGTCCCGCATCCCCCACACCGCCAGGGTCGGCTTGTCGCCGAGCAGTTCCGGCACCTCCCGGCCCAGCCGCTCCAGGAGGGGCCGCGCGGCGCGAATCTCCTTGGGCGTCGCGGCCAGACCGCACCGGGCCTGCGCGGTGGGCTGCACCGCGCGATAGTGCTCGGCCTCGAGGGGCGTGAGGACGCGCCCCAGTTCGGCGAGCAGGACGCGCTCGACCAGGAAGTTCTGTTCCAGGATCCGGCGTCGCATCGGACGACTGTTCATGATCACGCTGAACGCCCGGTTGACCAGCGCCTCGGTCGGCCAGAACAGCGTGTTGCCCAGCACGATCCCACGCACCCGGTCCGCGCGGGTGACGGCCGCGCCCAGGCCGATCGGGCCGCCCCAGTCGTGGCCCATCACCACGAAGCCGTCGAGCTGGAGGTGATCGATCAGCTCACCGAGGACCGCGGTGTGCTCGGCGACGGTGTAGCCGTATCCCGCGGGGCGCTCCGACAGTCCGAAACCCGGGTTGTCGACGGCGATACAGCGGTACCGATCGCGCAGCCCGGCCACGAGGTGGCGGTACAGGAAACTCCACGCCGGAGCCCCATGGCAGAACAGGATCGCCGGACCGGATCCCTCGTCGAGGTAGTGCACCCGCCCCGCGGACGAGTCGAACCACCGCGACTCGAACGGGTACAGCGACTTGTCGGGAACGAAATCGATGAGCACGTGCAGTCTCCCCCTCGGACACCAGATCGTCTGAGTGGCAACCTACGTGGTGTCGGTTCCGAGCGCTAGGTTCGTCCGATGACACAGTTCGTTCGCGTTCAGAACTTCTCGATCTCCCGCGACGGCTACGGGGCGGGCGAAGGGCAGAGCCTCGAGCACCCGTTCGGCCACGCCGACCCCGCGGATTTCATGTCCTGGGCCGGTGCCACCGCGCACTGGGTCAACCGGACCGACCCCGGTGGCACCTATGGTCTCGACGACTACATCACCCGCGACTTCGCGAACAATATCGGCGCGGAGATCATGGGGCGCAACAAGTTCGGCCCGCAGCGCGGCCCGTGGCAGAACCACGACTGGCAGGGCTGGTGGGGCGACGAACCGCCGTTCCACACCCCGGTCTTCGTCCTCACCCACCACGCGCGGCCGTCGTTCACCCTGTCCGACACCACGTTCCATTTCGTCGACGCGTCACCGGAGGACGTCCTCGCGCAGGCCAAGGCGGCCGCCGACGGCAAGGACGTCCGGATCGGCGGTGGTGTCGCGACCGTCCGGGCCTTCCTCGCGGCCGACCTGATCGACATGATGCAGGTGGTCGTCGCCCCGGTGGAACTCGGTCGCGGTGAACGATTCTGGAACGGCCCCGACGACTACGCCGACCGTTTTCACCTCGAGCAGGTGCCGAGTCCGAGCGGCGTGGTGCACCACTTCTTCTGGCGGCGCTGAATGCACTGAGACGAATTCAGCTATCCATATCAGTGGGTCGCGTGACTACGCGCCACCCGCGACGACGGCCCTCGTCGCCGTGTCCGCGATCTGTTCGTCGGTGAGCGCGCTGTGCTCGATCAGCGCGTGGGAGAGCACGATGCGCACCACGACCTCGGCCGCCGCCGCGGGCGGCTGCGCTACCCCGCCGCCCCCCCGGGCCGCGATGAGCGGCGGGGCCAGGGCGGCGACCGTCTCGACCAGATTGAGTTCGGCGTCGCCGTGCTGGACGGCGACGCCGAGCAGCCAGCCGGGCTCATTGCTCCGGATATAGCCGAACGCCGGGTGTTTTCGCAGGTAGGCCAGCGCGAACAGGGTGGCCGACCGCACGACCTCGGGCAGTGGCGCGAAGAGATCGATCGCGCCGTAGGCGGCCGCGACCATCGCCGCGATCTCACCGCGCCCGACCGCCGCCACGAGCCCGTCCTTGTCACCGAACTCCCGGTAGGCGGTCGCGCGCGAGACCCCGGCCCGCTCGGCGACCGCGAGCAGGGTCAGCGAATCGAGGCCGCTCTCGGCGATCAGCGCGAGAGCCGCCGCCCGCAGCGCGTCCGATGATCGGGTCGTCGAAGCCATGCCTCTTTCTACACCGGCGGTTGCCAGGTCTCGACCACTGAGACTAATCTCCCCATTAGTATCAGTTCGAGCGGCGCAGACGTCGACGTGGACTGACCTGACAACGGAGTCGGAGGACAGATGAATCCCAGGGCAGGCCTCGAACGGGGACGGCGCGGCCATGCCGTGGTGTTGGGCGCGAGCATGGCGGGGCTCCTGACAGCCCGGGTACTGAGCGAGACGTTCGACACCGTCACCGTGGTCGAGCGCGACGATCTCTCGACGCCGGGCGACCGGCGGGGTGTCCCGCAGGGCAGGCACGTGCACGCGCTGCTGGCCAGGGGCAAGCAGAATGTCGAGGCACTGTTTCCCGGCATCACCGCGGAACTGCTCGCCGACGGCGCGGTCGACTGCCGGTCCCTGACCGAGATGCGGATGACCATTTCCGGGCACACGCTGCACCGGTCCGACGGCGGATACTCGCTCCTGCAAGCGAGCAGGCCGTTTCTGGAGTGGCGGGTGCGGCAGCGCGTCCGCGCGCTCGCCAACGTCCGGATCCTCGACCGCACGAATGCCCGTGCCCTGACCACCGACTCAGCGAACAGGCGGGTCACCGGAGTCGATGTCGAGGACGACAGCGGCCGCCGCGACCTCTCCGCCGACCTGGTGGTCAGCTGCCTCGGCCGCCACGGCCCGATCACCGACTGGCTCGCCGAGCTCGGCTACGACCGCCCCGCCGAGGAGGGCCTGCGAATCGACATGATGTACGCCAGCCGCTACCTGCGCCTGCCCGGCGGCAGCGTCGGCGACAAGGAGATCGTGATCGCGGGCCGGGATCCCGCCCGGGGGCTGGCCCTGTTCGCGATCGAGGACGGCCTGCACATCCTCACCCTCATCGGCTACGGCGGGGACCATCCGCCGACCGATTCCGACGGGTTCTGGCGCTTCGCCGCCTCGGTCGCGCCGCCGGACGTGCGCCGGGCGCTGGTGGACGCGGAACCACTCGGCGAGATCAGCACCTACCGCTACCTGGCCAATCAGCGCCGACGCTACGAGCGTCTGCGCCGATTCCCGGACGGTCTGCTGGTGCTGGGTGACGCGGTGTGCAGCTTCAGCCCCGCGTTCGGCCAGGGCATGACGGTGTCCTCGCTCCAGGCGCTGGCACTGCGCGCGGTGCTCGCCGCGGGCGACCATGAGCTGGCGTCCCGTTTCTTCCGCGCCGCGGCCGGCGTCGTCGACGACGCGTGGACGATCACCCGGCTGTTCGATCTGGCCATGCCGCACGTGGACGCGCAGGGCGAGCCACGGCTGCGGGCGATCGGCTCACTGACCCAGGTCGCCGTCGCCCTCGGCGCCCGCGACGCGACACTGGGACAGCAGATCTCCCGCATCGCCGGGCTCCTGGACGGCCCGGCGACCGTCTTGTCGCCGCGTGTTCTCGCCGGTGCGGCCCGAGCCGCCGTCGCCCTGGGTGCCGACCGGGTCCGGTCCATCCGCTCGACCGGCGCATCACCGTCGCAACCGAGTGCGTTCGATCCGCTGCCGACCGGCCCCGCGCCCGGATTCCATCTGCTGCCCGTCGCGACCGTGCACCTGGATACGCCGGACAGCACGCTGATCGAATTCGCGGTTCCCGACTCGCTCGCGGACCGGTACTCCTATCTGGCCGGACAGCACGTCGTGATCCGTGGTCTCCATCGGGGCCGACCGGTCCGCCGTAGCTATTCGCTGTGCGATACGCCGGGCCACGGGCGTCTCCGGATCGCTGTCAAACACCAGGACGGCGGCGCCTTCTCGGCCTTCGCCCGCGACCAGTTGACCGCGGGCACGCTGCTGCACGTCTCCGAGCCGACCGGAACCTTCACCGCCACACCGTGTTCCGATCGAGCCGACCACTACGCGGCGGTCGCGGCAGGCAGCGGCATCACGCCGATCGTCTCGATCATCGCGACTGTCCTGACCGACGAGCCCGCCAGCACGGTCACCCTGCACTACGGCAGCCGCGACCAGGGCAGCACCATGCTGGCCGACCCGTTGACCGCCTTGAGCGCCCGTTTCCCCGATCGGCTGCGTATCGTCCACCACCTGTCGCGTCAGCACCCACCGACCGGCACCGGAAATGTCGCCTATCGGCACGGTCGTCTCGCCGCCGCTGATCTCGATGCCGTCGACGCCGACCACTGGTTCGTCTGCGGGCCAGCGGAACTCACCCGCTCGATCGTGACCGCGCTGTCCGCCCGGGGGATCGACGCCGAGCGGGTGCACCTCGAGCTGTTCGCGACCGCCGCGCCGGAACCCACCGTGGCCCAGCCGGACACGCCGCCGTGCGAGGTAACGCTCACCGGCTACGGAGACGATCTGGTGTTCACCATGCCGCAGGGCCGCCCGATCCTCGGCGAGGCCGTTCGACATCGCGACGACCTCCCCTATTCCTGCCTGGGCGGCTCCTGCGGCACCTGCCTGGCCTCGGTGCGGTCGGGCAGAGTCGTCATGGATCCCGATCCGCTGCTGGCGATCGGCGCCGCCGACCTGGCCGCGGGCAAGGTGCTGGCCTGCCGGGCCTACGCCGACGACGACGCGGTCACCCTCCGGTTCGGTGACTGACACCCGTCCCGGTCACCCCGACGGCATCCCGGTAGACCGACAGCAGGCGGTCGAGATGACGGGATTGACGCGGCTCGTCCCCGGACGCGGCCAGGACCTCCCGCATCGCGCCCAGGCGCGCGCGGTCCGCGGCGAGCGCCCCGAGGACATCGGCGAACGCGCGCACGGTCGGATCACCGGTGCGAACACCGCCACCCTCGGGCACGGTTTCGGACAGTTCGGGATCACAGAACACGATCGGCAGTCCCGTCGCGACCGCTTCCAGCAGCACCATGCCCTGGGTGTCGCAGTCGGAGGTGAGCAGCAGGACGTCGTGCGCGCGCATGGCGGCCAGGATGTCGGCCTGCGTGACCGCACCGTGCAGGCACACACGCTCCCCCGCCGCGCCGGCCGCCGCGCCGACCTGGTCGGCCAGGGGGCCGCTGCCGTAGACATCGAGCGTGCAGTGCCCGGTCCGGCGGACGGCCTCGATCGCCTCGAGCGGGCGCTTCTCCGCCGAGAACCGGCCGCACCACAGCACCCGCAGCGGTGCCCCGGTGGCGGGTGCCGCGCGTTCGGCCCGCCGGACGCGATCGAGCAGTGCGTCGTCGATGCCGTTGGACACCACGTGGATCGGGCGGTCGACACCGCGGGCGACCAGTCGGCGGGCGAAGTGCTCGGTCGGCACCACCACCCGATCGGCCGATTGCGCCTGGGCGAGCAGCGGCCGCCAGGCGAGCCGTGCGGTCCGGCCGTCGCCGTCGTTGCGTTGGTCGCCCCGCAGCGGCACGAACCAGCCGTGCAGCATCCGCATGGTCAGGGCCGCGAAATACGGTGACGGCGAGTACTTCTCGATCATCGTGTCGTCGCGGCTCTGCATGCTCTGGACGACCGGGACGCCATGGCGGCGGGCGGCGCGCACGCCCGCGATGCCGACGCCGTAGGTGGTCAGCGTGTGCACGACATCGACCGGCCCGCGCTCGGCGAACGCCGCGTCGAGCAGGCGACGGTTGGCCCGGGTCGGCAGGACGACGGGCAAGCCGTTGTTCATCGACAGCGGCACCGTGCGGAGCGGGATCGTGTCGTCGCTGTCCCCGGAACCCGGTGCGGGCGCGGTGAAGACGCTCACCCGGTGGCCACGGCCGCGGAGTCCGTCGCACAGGGCGCGCTGGGCGGTCTGGACGCCGCCGAGGGTGTCCGGGTGGAAGTCGGTGAACAGTGCGATGTGCACGCGGCCGCCCGGCTCAGGCCGTCGCCGCGACGACGAGGCGTTCCACCGCGTCCGCGGTGGCGCCGACCCCGTTCTCGGCGGCGACCGCGCGCCCCAGTTCCGCCGCCCGGTCGCGGGCTCCGGGCGTCAGGGTGCGGGCCAGGGCGTCGTGCAGCCGATCGGCGGTGAGCGCGGGATACGGGAAGTCCGCGCCGATGCCGAGGTCGGCGATGCGCCAGCCGTAGAAGAACTGGTCGCTGTGCACGCCGATGACCACCGCGGGCAGACCGGCGCGCAGCACGTCGTGGGTGTTGCCGCTGCCGCCGTGGTGGACGACCGCGCGGCAGCGCGGCAGCACCCGGTCGTAGTCGAAGGAGTCCAGCACGAACAGGTTCCGGTCGTAGCCGATGCCGCGCGGGTACCCCGCGCCCTTCACCGTCACCAGGGCGCGGACGCCGAGGCGGCGGCACACGTCGGCGATCAGATCGCAACTACCGACGGGGTCGAGGATCGGCATGCCGGTCAGGCAGAAGTAGACCGGTGGCTCGCCCTCGTCGAGCCACCCGGTCAGCGTCGGGTCCAGCTCGGCTTCGCCCCAGGCGCCGCGCAGCCGGGGCGGCAGGATCGGCGCGCCGACGACGGTTGACCGCTCGGGCCAGTCGGCGGGCTTGGGCAGCAGCACCGGACTGACCATGTGCACCAGCGGAATCCCGTCCTCCCGGATCCGGCGGAACGGATTGCGCGGCGTGCCTGGCAGTTCCATGAGTTCCCTGACCCGGCGGTCCACCCGCCGATAGGCCACCCCGTAGGCGAACTCGAACCCCGCGTAGCTGGCCAGCCGCAGCCACCGCGACGCGACCATCTTCTTGACCATGAACGAGGACGGGAACTCCCGCGTCCGCTCCAGCGGATACGGCAGGCAGCCGACCACCCGCTGGCCCGTCTTCTCGCCGCGCTCCATCGCCCACGGCAGCGTGGACGCGCACGAGACGATCACATCGGCCCCCTCGCACGCCTCGGTGAGCACCTGGTGCATCCGCTCGCCGCGTTCACCGGTCATGATCTTGACGGTATCGAGCATGATCCGCACGAACGGCAGGGTCTTGCCCGAGGACAGCGCCCGTTTGGCCGCGGGCGACTCCAGCAGTTCGGCCGAATTGAACGGGATGACATGCGGTTCGAAACCCGACCGCCGCACCACCTCGGCGTAGTTCTCGGTGGCGGTGATCGTCACCGCGTGGCCGCGGGCGGCGAATTCGTCGGCCAGGGCGAGATAGGGCTGGTGATCGCCCCGGGTTCCGGCGGTCAGCAAGGCGATACGCATACTCTCGACTTTCGTTCGTGATCTGTTGTTACCGTCTGCTCGTGACCGAAGACCCACGCCCCACGCTCCGAATCGGCATCCTCGGCGCCGCCGCCATCGCGCCCGCGGCGATCGTCGGTCCGGCCCGGCGCCATCCGGAGGTCACCGTCGCGGCGGTGGCCGCGCGCGATCGCACGCGGGCCGCGCGATTCGCGGACAAGCACCGGATCGCGCGGGTCTTCGACGACTATCAGGAACTGGTCGACGCGCCGGAGATCGACGCCGTCTACATTCCGCTGCCGAACGGCCTGCACGGACGCTGGACGCGGGCCGCGGTGGCGGCGGGCAAGCACGTCCTGTGCGAGAAGCCGTTCACCGCGAACGCCGACGAGGCGCGCGAGATCGCCGCGCTGGCACGGGATTCCGATCGCGTGGTGATGGAGGCGTTCCACTACCGCTACCACCCGCTGATCCGGGCCGCCGAGGACGTCATCGCCTCCGGCGAACTCGGCACCCTGCGGCGGGTGGAGACCGCGCTGTCGTTCCCGCTGCCGAAGTTCTCCGACATCCGCTACGACTACGACCTCGCCGGCGGCGCGCTCATGGACGCGGGCTGCTACGCCGTGCACATGGCCCGTGTGCTCGGCGGCCAGCACCCGGAAGTCGTTACCGCGCAGGCGAAAGCGCACACCGATCCCCGGATCGACCGCGCGATGACGGCCGAGTTGCGGTTCCCGGCCGGGCACACCGGGCGCGTCAGCTGCTCGATGTGGTCCTCGGACGTGCTGCGGATCAGCGCGACCGTCGTCGGCGACCGCGGCCGGATGCGCCTGCTGAATCCGGTGCTGCCGCACTACGGGCATCTGCTCGCCGTCCGCTCCGACCGCGGCAGGCGGGTGCGCCGCTTTCCCCGCCGCCCGTCCTACGACTACCAACTCGACGCCTTCGCCGATGCCGTGCTGCGCGGGGCGCCGGTGGCCACCACCCCGGACGACGCGATCGTCACCATGTCCGTCATCGATGCCGTCTACCGCCGCGCCGGGCTGCCACTACGCCTGCCCAGCTGAGTGCTCGTCGAGGAAGTCGACGAGGTGCCCGAACACGTCCAGCGCCGCGCCACGGCCGATGAACGTGTCCAGGTGCCCGTACGACGGGATCTCGGTGTAGCGCACGTCGAGACCGGGGTTGCGCACCGCGAGCACCTCGTGGCAGAGCCGGTTGGAATCGACCCAGGCCGCGTTGCGGCTGCCCGCCAGCAGCAGTACCGGGCAGTCGATGCGGTCGGCGTGGTCGAGCGCGTTCTCGGGCAGGGCCAGGTAGCGGTCGTCGTCGAGGTTCCAGCGCACGACGGCGTGGGCCAGCTCCATCTGGCGCAGGTGCGGCAGCACCGAGAGCGGGATCGCGCCGAACAGCTCGGCCAGCCGGTCGTGGGTGCGCGGGTCGAGGTGCTCGTGGGCGAACAGTTCGGCGCCCATCCCCCAGCCGTGGTGGACCATCCGGCAGGTCGGGTCCGGGCAGTCGCCCTTGCGCGAGAGGGCCGCGTAGAGCAGCGTGCGCCGCGACCACAGTCCCACCTTGCGGAAGTCGGATTCGAGGTGGCCGACGCGGGAGCCGAGCAGTTCGCTGCCGACCAGCACCCGCACCCGCGTCGCGGTGCTGACCTTCGGGGTGAGGAACACACCCTGGGCGACGACACCGGCCAGCCCGGGCAGCAAGCCCGCGGTCAGGCTCTGCGCCAGTGCCAGCGCGCCGACGCAATGCGCCACCGCGAACAGCGGGCGGTCCCCGATCGACTCCCGGACGCGGGCGACCGCGGCGGGCAGGTCGTAGAGCGCGACATCGTCGAGGGTGTAGGGCGGACCGGACACGTTGTAGGGCAGGCGGCTGCTGCCGCGCCAGTCGAGCAGCCACGACTGGTAGCCCGCGTCGGCGAGGACGTCGACCAGATTGCGGATCTCGGCCAGCGCGAACATCTCCGAGGACACCCCGTGCCCGTGCACCAGCAGCACCGCGGGCGCGCCCTCGGGGCCGACGCGGCGCAGCCGCAGGTCGAGTCCGTCGGCGGTGCGGACCGTGATCGTCTCGGATTCGGTGCCGGACACCCGGGTCTCGCTCATCGGCGGTGTTCCTTCCGCAGGGCGCGGCGCAGATCGAGCAGGTCGATGCCGACGCGCAGCATGGGCTCCATCAGGCTCTTGCCGAGCTGCCCGCCGAACCAGCTGAGCCACAGCATCTTCGCCAGCCGCCGTTGCCGTTCGGGTAGTCGTGGATCGATCTCGATGCCGTCGATCTGATCGGGCAGGTAGGTGTGCATCGGCACGGCGACCTCGCCGGTGTAGGAGCCGGGTTCGCCGACGCGGCCGAGTTCGATCACCTGGGTACCCAGCTGGCGGACGAAGCGGCGCCGGGCGGCGGCGAACTTGTGGCCGGTCCACCACCAGGTGCCGCAGGCCGGATCACGCAGGGTCAGTTGGTAGCGCATGATCGGGTGCCGTAATTCGTCGGGCAGCGGGATTCCCTCGTGCGGTCGGACCGTGGCGGTGCCCTCGACACGCAGTGGATCCTCGTGCAGGGCGGGACAGGTGAGCTCCCCGGTGACGTCGAGGGTGCGCGCCGCGAAGACCTGGGCGCTGTTGGCCACCGACAGGGTCAACCGCAGTTCGCACGGGAACGGCACGGATTCCCCTGTCCGGGTAATGGTTCCGCTGAGTGTCTCGTGGAATCGCAGGTACGGATGGTCGCCCGCCGGGGCCACCTCGGCCATGGCGGCGAGCATCCGGGCGCGGGCCGGACCCGCGCGGCCGGGCGCGGGCAGGCCGTGGGCGGCGGCGAAGGCCTCGGTGCGGGTCGCCGTCGCGGGTGGGGTGTCCACCATCGCGGCCAGCTGCCGCCGGGCGACCGGGCTCCGCAGCACCTGGGCCAGCGGCTCCAGTTCCGTGATCGCGTCGTCCTCGATCGCCCGGACCACGTCGGCACACCACCGCGCCCAGTCCTGGACGCGGACGCCCAGGCCGCCCAGCGTGGTCTCGGCCATGATCTGGTCGAGCGAGGTGGGCGGTCCGGTGAGGTGATAGGTCTGGCCCCACGCGTCCGGGGTGAGGACGATCTGCGCCGCCACGCGGCTGACCCAGTCCACCGGCGCCGCGTTCAGATACCGGAATCCGGGCACGGTGCGGAACCGCAGCAGGGCCGCGGTGATGCCGGTGTTGAGGTCGCGCGGATTGTGCGCCCCCGTCTCGGGGTGGCCGCCGATGCCGCCGGGACGCAGCACGGTCACCGTGACGCCGTGCTCGCCCGCCCGCCGCAGCAGGGCCTCGGCCGCCCATTTCGACCGGTCGTAGCCGATGGGCAGGGCGGCGACGTTGGCGGTCGGCGCGTCCTCGGCGAGGGTGGTGGCAGTCGCGCCGTTGAACACCGCCAGCGACGAGATGTGGTGCAGCGGTTTGGATCGCGTGGCGCAGGCCAGCTCGGCCAGGATCAGCGGACCGTGCACGTTCGTGCCGCGCAGCGAGGGGTACCCGCGCAGGAAGTCGACCGCGGCGCCCGCGTTGACGATCGCGTCGATCTCGGCGGCCAGGGTGTCCCACCGCGCGGCGGTGAGACCGAGCCGCGGCCTGCGCAGGTCGCCGGCGAGTGGGGTGACCCGGCGCAGGATCTCCCGTGACCACGGCAGGGCGTAGCCCCGGAGGGCGTGCTCGAGCCGGTGGGCCGCGGCGGCATCGTCGTCGGCGCGGACCAGGCAGACGACGTGGGCGTCGCTGTGCCGCAGCAAGTCCAGCAGCAGGTGGCTGCCGAGGAATCCGGTCGCGCCGGTCAGCAGGATCCGGCGGGGCACCACTGGTTCCGGCGCGGCCACCACCGGCAGGCGGTCCGCTCCGGCCAGATCGGCGAACAGCAGGGCCAGGTCGTCGGTATTCGCGGGCGCGGGCGATTCCACGCTCGACGATCCGACGGGCTCCTGCAAAGCCAAAGGCCCGTCGGCCTTTTCCGCCAGCCACCGCTGCGCCAGTCGCCGTGGACGCGCATCGAAGAACACTGTGTCGAGGTCGAGGTGGATATCCAGCTCACGTGCCAGAGCCGCGACGAATTCGACGGCGGCGATGGAAGTGCCGCCCGCGTCGAAGAAGTCGGTGTCGACCCCGACCGGCGATGCTGCGAACCGATCGGCCAGGGCCGCAATTGCCGCGGCCACCTCGTCGACATCGGCGGCTCGCATGTGGACGTTCGGGCCGCCCGAGAGGTCAGCCGACTGCCCGCCGCCCTCGGTTTCGCCGATCCGGCCCGGACCAGCAGTGCCCGAGAGGTCAGCCGACAGCCCGACAGCCTCGGCCCCACCGATACGACCGAGCCCGGCGGTGAGCGCGGTGTCAGCCGACGGCCCGACAGTCTCGTTCCCGCCGATGCGGCCAGATGCGGCGGCTTCCCTGATGCCAGTCGAGTGCCCGATAACTGCGGCCACGTCGGTACGCCGCGGCGCGGCAGTGTCCGTGGTGTGGCGCGAGCGCTCGATGGCCTCAGCCGAGTCGGTACGGCGCGGCCCGGCGGCATCCGTGGGGTCACGCGAATACTCAATGGTCTCAGCCGAGTCGGCGCGGCGCGGCGCGGCGGCGTCTGGGTGGGCGGCACCGCCGAGTGACTCGCCGCTGGGCACCCCGACGCGGGCCAGCAGTGCGGCGACATCCATTCTCGCAGCGCCACTGTCGATGGACTCGCCGCGGGCGCGCCGGTCGACAACGGGGTTGCGGGCCGTGGTCACGTCGTCCTGGCTCGTCACTGGATCACCTTTCCCGCGGGCACGGGGGTGTGCCAGGAACGGAACTCGCGCAAACGGTCCGGTGTCGTTGACACCTTCTGCGCGTCATCGTGGGCGTCGTGGCCGTGCAGGCGGGCGGCCAGGCGGCGCGCGGGGGTGTTGCGGGCGGTGTTGTCGACCGTCATGCGCACCGTCGAGCAGCCGAGGGCCTCCGCCCGATCGGCGACCCAGCGCAGCAGCCGTTCCTCGACGCCGCGGCCGAGGGCCCGGCAGCTGAGCTGCCAGCCGGTGACGCGCAGGCTGTCGCCGTCCACGCGCAGGGCCAGCACGGAGATCAGGCCGTAGTCGCCGAAGCGGTCGCGCGCGGTGGCGGTCCAGACCTCGCCTTCGGTGCGCCAGCGGTCCAGGTCGTCGCCGGTGACGGCGGCGAGGGTGAACTGGGTGGTCCGCCGCACGAGCTGCCGTGCCCGGGTGGCGGAGTCGTCGGTGAGCGCCTCGATCTCCACCTCGAGGCCGAGCTGATCGAGGAACTGCTCGAATTCGACGGTGGCGCGGACGGTGTCGCGGACGGACTCCTGGCGGTAGAACTCGGCCCGGCCCCGGTCCTCGGCGGTCGTGGCGAGCGGAACGAGCGGCCACAGCCGGGTGAGGAAGGACGGGAGTTCGGCGGCGGGCGGGCAGGTCACCGCGAGGACTTCGGGGAGCTCGGCGCGCATCCGCGCGATCTCGACGGGGTTGTCGTCGAGGTAGCAGAAGGTATCGAGTCCCAGGCGCAGCGTGTCGGCGACGGCGGCCAGGCGTCCCGGCTTGGCCGCCCACCCGGTGGCGACGGCGGCGAAATCCGCACGGCGCAAGGGGCTGTCCGGACGTTCCAGGATCTCGTGCACGATGTCGTCGTCGTTGTTGGTCAGCAGCACCAGCAGGGTGCCCGCGTCGCGCCACTGCCGCAGCCGGGCGGCCAGCGCCAGCCGTGGCGCGTCGAAACGCACACCGGCGGCGCCGGTTTCGCCCGCGGTCCCGCTCCACAGAGTGTCGTCACCGTCCACGGCGATGACCTTCGGCGCCGGCTCGCCGACCGCGGTGACGGTCGCGACCAGGGTCAGCGCCATCGCCGCCTGGAATTCCGGAGTGAACGGCAGATGCGCCAGCACCTCGGTGCGCTCGTCGAACGGGGCGTCCACGACGTGGAATCGGTGCCATTCGGCGTGCTCGAGCAGCGCGACGCCGGGAACGTCGCGCAGCCGATCGGCGACGGACCGCTCCCAGTCCGCGCACCGCGGCGTCGGCCGCAGCGACGGGAGCAGGCCGACGATGATCGGCCGTCCGGTCCGCGCGACGACATCGCCGACCGCCGTGGGGAATTCGATCGCCAGTTCGGCGAGCACAGCGTCGGTGAGGTCACCGAAGCGCTCCAGATCCGCGGCGCGGATCAGCACGACACCGACCTCGGTCGACGGCTGCGCGAACACCCCCGACGGGTCACGCAGGCACGACAGCACCTGGTGGTACGGCGCTTCGGCGACAGTGAGTGGCACCTCGGTGGCCGCGGCCGCCAGCAGTTCGGGGAGCCGCCCCAGCGCGAATGTCGCACCGACCGCGACTCGCAGGCCCGACGTCGACTGCTGCCCAACGCTTTCGGACACGGCCGACGCGCCGGGATCGGCGACCGCCGCGGCGACGACCTCGAGGTAGTACCTGCCGAATTCGGCGCAGGCCGCCGCGTCGATGATGTCGGTGTTGTAGGTGAACCACACCTGGTCGGTGTCCGGCAGCACCGCGATCATCAGATCGAGATCGGAGAACCCGGTACTCACCGGGACGAGCTCGGCGGCGGCCACCGCGGAGTTGGCGCGCAGATAATTGAAGTAGACCTCCACCATCGGCGCGTTGTCCCGGTACAGCCCCTCCCCGGCCAGTGCGGCCAGGACCTCGGCGAACCCGGCCCCGGGCGCGAGGAGCGTGCGGAGCCGATCACCGGTGCGCCGCAGCACATCGGCGACCCGATCGCCCTCGGCCACCTCCGCCGGAAACGGCACGGGCACACCGAAGTAGCCGACAGCGTCGGTCGCGTCCGCGTGCATGCGGGTGTCGACCGGTACCGCGAGCGCGAACCGATCGACCCGTTGCCGCCGGGCCAGGGCGACGGTCAGCGCACCCAGGAACAGGGCGGCCGGGGTGATCCCGAGCTCGCGTGCCCGGTCGGCGACCCGGTCGTGTAGTCCCGCCGGCAGGTCGAGTGCCGAGGCACCCGCGCCGTAGGTGCGCTCGGCCGGGCGGGGGCAGGCGAGGGTCAGGTCGAGCCGCCGCGCCCCGGCGAAGGCGGCGCCCCAGCGCGTCACCGCGGTGTCGTCGCGTCGGCTCGGCTGCGCGGCGAGCAGCTGGTGCAAGTCCCGGTTGGTGACAGTGTCGTCGAGCGGGGCACCGGACAGGTCCGTCGCGAGTTCGCCCGCGACCAGCAGCATCGACTGCACATCGCTCATCCCGTGGTGCGCCCCGAAAAGCAGCACCTGGCCCGCCGCACCGGCGTCGAGCAGTTCGAAGCGCCACAGCGGACCGGTCGCCGGATCGAACGGCGGTGTCATCAGAGCGCGGAAATGCCGCTCCACGACACTGTCGTCGAGGCGGTCCAGCGTGCGCCACCCGACCGGTACCTCGGCGTCACGGGAGATGGCCAGTTCCCGGCCGTGAACCTCGCTGGGCCGGATGGTGGTGCGCAAGGCGGCATGTCGGCGAACGAGCCGGGCCACGGCCGCGCTCAGCTGTGTCCGGGTGACCGGTACCGGCACCCGGACCGCGACGCCACCGGTCTGCGCGGCACTCGGGATGCCGAGCTGTTCGGTGCGCAGCAGCCGCATCATGTCCCGGGTCACCGGCAGCACCTCGACCTCGGGCACCTCGACCACCACGGCGGCGGTGTCGTCGCCGACCCGGCGGCCGATCTCGTCCACGAGATAGCCCGCGAGGTCGGTGAGGCTCTGCTCGGCGAGGATGGTGCCCAGCGGCACCGCGATCCCGGTGTGCTCACGCACCTTGTTCCGCAGTTCCACCGCCATCAGCGAATCCAGGCCGAGACCGTGCAGCGACATCCCGGCGTCGACCGTCTCGGTGCCGTGTCCGAGCACGTCGCCCGTCCACCCGGCCAGCGCGGCCAGGGCGGTGGCGACCGCGTCGGCGCGGGGCGCGGTGCGCAGCTCGTCGGCGAAACGCGAACTCACCCCGGCGTCGACCGCCGCGCGATCGGCCACCGCGCGGCGGGGCGCCCGCCGCACCAGCCCGTGCAGCAATGGTGGCACCGCCGGTGAGCGGCGCAGGACCGCGGTGTCAAGGAGCAGCGGCACCAGCAGCGGATCGCCCTGTGCGAGAGCGGCATCGAAGCACGCCATGCCGTCGGGGACGGCGAACGCGCGGACCCCGGCGCGGGCGATGCGGGCGATGTCGGCGCGGGCCAGATGGTCGTGCATGTCGACTTCCCAGGCGCCCCAGGCCAGGGCCTGTGCGGGCAGGCCCACCGCTCGGCGGTGCAGCGCGAGCGCGTCGAGATAGGCGTTCGCGGCCGCGTAGTCGGCCTGGCCGGGGGTACCGAACAGGCCACCCGCGGCCGAGAACAGGACGAACAGCGACAGCGGGCGATCGCCGGTGAGTTCGTGCAGGTGGTGCGCCGCATCGACTTTCGGGCGCAGCACCGCGGTCAGCTGGGCCGGGGTGAGCGAGCCGATGGTGGCGTCGTCGAGGACACACGCCGCGTGCACGACACCGGCCAGCGGCAGCCCGTCGAGCAGATCGGCCAGCGCGGATCGGTCGGTGATGTCGCAGGCGGCGAACCGCACCCGCACACCCCGCTGTTCGAGGTCGTCGCGCAGGTCCGCGCCGCCGGGGCCGTCGATGCCGCGGCGGCTGACCAGGACCAGGTCGCGCGCGCCGTAGGCGTCGGCCAGGTGGCGCGCGAGTGCCGAGCCGAGGCGTCCCGGCGCACCGGTGATCAGGACCGCGCCGTCGCCCAGGGTGATCCGGGGCGGCGGCGTGGCCCCGGCGGATTCCGGCAGCCGGGTCAGCCTCGGCACGAACGCGCGACCGTCACGAATGACGACCTGCTGTTCGCCGCCGGCGAGCAGCGCCGGGTAGTCGATCTCCGGGTCGGTCGAGTCGACCAGGACGATCCGCCCGGGGTTCTCCGACTGCGCCGAGCGGACCAGACCCCAGACCACCGCACCGGCCGGATCCGGGCTGATCGGGGAACCGAGAGCTGCCGAGGCTTCGAGGTTGCTCCCGAGCGGGTTCTCGTCCACAGCGTTGCGGGTGCGAACCACGAGAGTGGACCGCTCGAATCGACGGTCGCCGAGGAACGTCTGGAGCTCGGCCAGGACTCCCTGGGCAACGGTGTGGACCTCGGCGATCGACTGCCCCTCGGGGACAGCGAGCACGACGGTGTCGCCGACCTCGGGCCATTCGACCACACCCGACCCGCCCGTCGCCGTGGGCAGCGCGAGCGGTGTCCACGTCAGGCGGAACAGCCTACGCACGGCCGCCGCCGGTGACGCACCCTGCCACCGGGTGACATCGATCGGACGCGACAGCAGCGAGCCCACCGACACGACCGGACGGCCGGACCGATCCGTCGCGGACACGGTGACGGTGTCGGGCCCCGACCGAGTCAGCCGTACGCGCAGCGCGGTCGCGCCGGTCGCCGACAGCACCACGTCGGACCAGACGAAAGGCAGCAGCGCGTGCTCGCCGTCGCCCGCGAACAGCGCGGTGGCGTGCAGGGCAGCGTCGAGCAGCGCCGGGTGGAGACCGAATCCGGCCGCGTCCTCATGCGCCTGCTCGGGCAGTTCGACCTCGACGAACAGGTCGTCGTCGCGTCGCCACGCCGCACGCACCGCCCGGAACACCGGACCGTACCGATGACCTCGATCGAACAGCCGATCGTAGAGCCCGCCGATATCGACCTGCTCCGCACCGGTCGGTGGCCACACAGCCGAATCCGTCTGCGCCGGTGCGACTCCCAGGTCCTCACCGAGCTGCCCGTCGGCGTGCAGCGTCCACTGCGCGTCCGGATCGTGCTCGTCGCGGGCGTACACGCGCACCGTCCGCCGCTGCTCGGCGTCCGCGCCGCCGACGACCACCTGGAGCTGGATCGCGGCACGCTCGGGCACCAGCAGTGGCGCACGCAGCACCAGTTCGCGGACGACAGGGCAGTCCACCTCGTCCCCGGCGCGCACCGCCCACTCGACCAGCGCGGCGCCGGGCACCAGTACCGCGGCGGGTCCCGCATGGTCGGAAACCCACGGGTGCAGCGCGCGGGACAGCCTTCCGGTCAGGGTGACGCCACCCGAATCCGGCTGCGCGACAACGGCACCGAGGACCGGATGGGCGATGTCGTCGAGACCGATCGCGCCCGTGTCACGGTGACCACTGTCGGTCCAGAACCGCCGCTCGTCGAAGGCATAGGTGGGCAGGTCGATCCGGCCCGGACCCGGAGCGAGGCGGCTCCAGTCGAGGTCGTGTCCGGCGGCGTACAGCGCCGCCTGGGACCGCGCCAGCGCCGTCGGCCCGTCCTGATCGCGCACCAGCGACCCGACGGCGATCACGTCCCGCCCGAGTTCCTCCGCGACGGTCCGTACGGCCGCGGTCAACGACGGATGCGCGCCCAGCTCCACGAAGTAGCGGACACCGTCACCGATCATCCGCTCGACGGTGGCGGCGAAGCGCACCGTCTCGCGCGCGTTCCGGTACCAGTAGTCCGGTCCCGTCGGCGCGAGCGTCATCGGCTCGCCGGTCACCGTCGAATACCACGGGATGGTCGGCACGTTCGCGGACAGGTCGGCCAGCTGCGCGGTCAGGTCGTCGCGGATCTCCTCGATGATCCGGCAGTGCCCGGCGAGGCCCGGCCCCGCCGCACCGAGCCGGGTGTAGACGCCCGCATCGTCGAGTTCGGCGAGCAGCGCGGTGACGGCGGCCTGTTCACCGGCCACGATGGTCGATCGCCGGATATTCACCGCGGCGATCGAGATCCGGCCGTCGTAGGCGAGCAGCCGCGCGGCCACCTCGGCCTCGGGCAACCCGATCATCGCCATCGCCGCCGGGTCGTCGATGGCCTGCATCAGGCGGCTGCGGGTGACGACGATCCGGGCGGCATCGTCGAGGTCGAGCGCACCCGCGCAGTACGCGGCGGCGATCTCGCCCTGGCTGTGCCCGAGCACCGCGTCCGGGGCCACACCCGCCGCCCGCCAGGTGGCGGTCAAGGCGGCCATGGTCGCGAACAGCACCGGCTGCACGACCGGGAAGTCGATCAGATCTGCGGTGCTCAGCGTGGCCAGCCGGGCAGTCAGCGACCAGCCGAGATACGGACCGAATGCCTTGTCGCACAGCTCGAACTCGGCACGGAACGCCGCCGATTCGTCGAGCAGGTCCCGCGCCATGCCGACCCACTGCATGCCCTGCCCCGGGAAGACGAAGGCGGTCTTCGCGGTGGTCAGCACCGGACCGTCGCCCACCACGACATTCGCCGCGGCCCGCCCGTCGACCAGGTCGCGCAGCGCGCCGATCATCTCGTCCCGATCGGCGGCGACCAGCACGGCGCGGCGCTCGAACTGACTGCGTTCGGTGCTCAGCGCCCGCGACACCGACCACGGCTCGGCGCCGGGATCGGCGAGCACGAGGTCGAGCAGCCGCACGGCCTGCCCGTGCAGCGATCGTTCGCTGCGCGCCGAGATCGGCAGCAGCGCGACCGCGGTCTCGCGGCCGGACGCGACCGGCGCGGGGCTCGGTGCGGGTTCTTCGAGAATCAGGTGCGCGTTCGTACCGCTCAGCCCGAACGCACTCACCCCGGCCCGGCGCGGCCGGTCGCCGCGTCGCCACGGGGAAGTCTGCCCGTGCACCGCGACCCCACTGCGCTCCCAATCGACATGGGGTGACGCGACATTCACGTTCAACGTGGCAGGGATACGCTCGTGCTCGAGCGCGAGCACGAGCTTGATGACACTCGCCACGCCCGCCGCCGCCTGCGTGTGGCCCAGGTTCGACTTGAGCGAGCCGATCCCCAGCGGCCGCACCGGATCCCGGCCCGGCCCGTACACCCGGGCCAGCGCCCGCGCCTCGATCGGGTCGCCCAGCGCGGTGCCCGTGCCGTGCGCTTCCACGTAGTCGATGTCGTGCGGGGTCAGCCCCGATACCCGCAGCGCCGAGCGCAGAACCTGTTCCTGCGCGGCGCCGTTGGGCGCGCTCAGGCCCTGGCTGCGGCCGTCCTGATTGACCGCGGACCCGCGTACGACCGCGAGCACCCGGTCACCGTCGCGGCGGGCGTCGCCCAGCCGCTTGAGCAGCACCATGCCCGCGCCTTCGGCCCACACCGTCCCATCCGCGTCGGCGGAGAACGGGGCGCACCGGCCGGTCGGGGACAGCACGCCCAACCGGCACAGCTCGATATGAGCGACCGGCGACATGAGCAGAGTGGCGCCACCCGCCAGCGCGAGATCGCACTCCCCCGCCCGCAGCGCCTGCATCGCCAGGTGCATCGCCACGATCGAGGAGGAGCACGCGGTATCCAGGGTGACGGCCGGGCCGTGCAGGCCCAGTGTGTAGGAGATCCGGCCCGAGGCGACGCTCGGCGAAAGTCCGGTTCCCACTTGCCCGTTCAGCTGCTCGGGTGCCGGGTCGGCCAGATACCCGGTGCTGTACACGCCCAGGTAGACGCCGGTGGCGCTGCCGTGCAAGGTCCGGGGATCACGTCCCGAGCGTTCGATGGCCTCCCAGGCCAGGTGCAGCATCATCCGCTGCTGGGGGTCCATGACCGCCGCTTCACGGGGACCGATGCCGAAGAACGCGGCGTCGAAACGGTCGATCCCGTCGACGTATCCGCCGCGGAACGTATAGGCGGTGCCGGTCGCGGTCGTGTCGGGGTTGTACAGGCCGTCGATGTCCCAGCGCCCCGGCGGCACCTCGCCCAGCCCGTCGGCCCCGCCGTCCAGCAGCCGCCACAGTGCCTCGGGGGAATCGGCGGCGCCGGGGAACCGGCACGACATGGCGATGATCGCGATGCCGTCGTCGTCGGTGTCCTCGGTCGCTACCGCGTCGACGACCGGAGCGTGCGCCACCACGCCCTCGGCCGGTGCGGCCAGGACGGTCGCGACACCGTCGATCGTGGGGTGGTCGAAGAAGAGGTTCGTGTCGATGAAGCGCCCGGCGAAGTCGGACAGGTCGACTACCAGTTCCACCAGATCCGCTGACCCCAAACCGAATTCGACCAGCGGGCGGTGCACGTCGACCCGCTCGGGATCCAGCAGGGCCTGGCGAGCGATCGCGGTCACCAGCCAGTCCCGCACTGCCTCCGCCGACAGGGCCGACGCGGGCTCGTCGACCTCGGGCTCCGCGGCGAGGTCCGCCTCGACGTCGGCGATCTCGCCCTCCGGCGAGCGCACGGGACCGGCCAGCAGGGTCAGCAGTTCTCCGGACAGGTAGGCCGCCCGGCACGCCGAGCGCTGGATCTTCCCGCTGCTGGTCTTGAAGATGGTGCCCGGCCGGATCAGCAGGACCGCGGCCACGGTCAGGCCGTGCTCGGTCGCCACCGCGGCCCGCACAGCACCTTCGATCGCCGACAATTCGGCGGGGTCGGTCCCGCGGACCTCCGCGACGACGACCGGCTGCTCCCCGTCCAGATCGACGGAGAACGCCGCCACACACCCCGCCCGGACCCCGCTGTGAGCCGCCTCGACGGTGACCTCGATGTCCTGCGGATAGTGATTGCGCCCGTCCACGATCACCAGATCCTTGCGCCTGCCCGTGACGAAAAGTTCACCACCGGAGAGGAATCCGAGATCACCGGTGCGCAGGAACCGCCCGTCGTGCCCGGGTAGCTCGGCGCCGAAGACCTCGGCCGTGGCCGCATCGTCGTGGAAGTAGCCCGCCGCGACGCTGTCACCGGCCACCCAGATCTCGCCCTCCTCCCCCTCCGCGCGCTCGGATCCGCTGTCCGGATCGACGATCGACAGCGAGATCCCCGGCACCGCGCGACCGACGCCGACGAGTTCGCCGCCGCGCGTGGGACTTTCCGCAGCGGGCATGATCGTCGGCGCGGCGGTCGTGGACGGGGCGGTGACGATCAGCGTGGCCTCGGCCAGGCCGTAGACCGGCTGCTGGGCCGTCGCGCGGAACCCGGCACGGGCGAAGGTGTCGCTGAAGCGGCGCACCGTGCCCGCCCGCACGGGCTCGGCGCCGTTGAACGCGCACCGCCACGAACTCAGGTCCAGCTCGTCGAGCTGCTCGGGCGCGATCCGGCGCAGACACAGTTCGTAGGCGAAATTGGGTCCACCGCTGGTGTGCGCGCGATAGGTGGAGATGGCGCGCAACCACCGCTCGGGCCGCTGTAGGAAGTGCAGCGGCGACATCAGCACCGAGTGCGCGCCGCGATACACCGTGTGCAGCAGCGGCGCGATGAGTCCCATGTCGTGGTACATCGGCAGCCAGCTGGCGAACAGCGCGCCGTCGTGGTCGGCGATCCGGTCGTGGCCCAGCCCTGCGGTCAGCGCCGCCTGGTTGTGCAGCAGGTTGGCGTGGGTGAGGACCACGCCGCGCGGCGCGCTGGTCGAGCCGGAGGTGTACTGCAGGAACGCCACCGAGTCCGGTCGCAGCTCCGGTTCGCGCCAGCGCAGGGCCGCCGCGCTGGGCAGGTCGTCGGTCGACAGCCACGGCACCCCGGCCAATTCCGGGATCTCGGCTCCCAGCGCCGCCGCTTCGGCGAGGATCCGGCGCGGCGCCAGCACGATGTCGACCTCGGCGTGGGCCACCATCCGCCGCAACCGCCGCAGTGACCGGTTCTCCCACTCCGGCAGCGGCGCAGGCACCGCGACCACCCCGGCGACCAGACACCCGAAGAACGCCTCGGCGAACTCGGGCCCGGCCGGATACAGCAGCAGCGCCCGCCGCGGCGCGGAATCCTGGAGCACGGCGCCGATCGCGCGGGCCCGCCGCCCCAGTTCGGCATAAGACAATTCGTGCACGACACCATCGACGTCACCATTGTCCAAGAACCGATACACCACCTCGGCCGGCCGATTCTCGACCTGGGCGAACAATGTTTCGACGAAAGTGTTGAGCACGAACTACTTCCTCTGACCGTGGAACCCACTGACTGCGCCCACAATAGCGGCCACACGAGCGCTCAGCGGGCGTCGTGAACCATCGACCGCGTCATGGTGAGCCCCGATAATTGGGGGCATCGAATTTTCGACACCGCTTGGCACAACGGCATTTTCGCGGTGAGGATGGCGGGGTGTCACAGACCTCCCTCGCGCTGCGCGACCTGCCCCGACTACCCCTGCGCCGGCTCGGCGAGCTGGGCGGATTGCTGCGCCCCGGCACGCACAGTTCCCCGCTGCGGGAATTCGGCGAGCGATTCGTCGTCGATCCCCCCGGATTTCCCACGATGCTGGTCACCCACGAACCCGGTGATGTGCGCGCGCTGTTCGCCAATCACGACGACTTCTCCATCGGCCAGGTACTGAGCCGGTTCTCGAGTCACGACGTGATGTTCGGCAAGCAGACGATGATCTTCCTCGACGGCGAAGAGCACCGGCGCGAACGCAAGCATTTCGCGCCGCCGTTCCAAACCGCCGCACTGCGTTCCTACGAGGACCTGATGGTCGAGGTGGTCGAGCGCGAACTGCCGAACTGGCCGGTGGGTGAGTCCTTCGAATTCCTGACCGCGGGCTACGACCTCGCCATCGGCGTGCTGCTCGGCGTCGTCTTCGGCGAGGTCGCGCCCGAGCGCCGCGACCGCCTGCGGAACGCGGTCGCCGCGTGGTTCGGCGAGATCGAGAGCCGCGGCTTCCTCGCCGTCACCCTGATCACCCCGGTCATCGGCGGCCTGACCATCCCCTACCCGCCGCTGCGCCGCGCCCAGCGCGAGGTCGACGCCGTCATCGTCGAAGAGATCACCGCCCGCCGCGCCGCGCCCGAGCACGCGAGCGGCCGCCGTGACGTGCTGTCGCGCTACATCGGCACCGACCTCGACCAGCACGACGACCCCGCCCTGGCCCGCAATATGCGCGGCATCCTGCTCGGCGCCTACGAGACCACCGCCATCACCCTCGGCTGGATCGCCGCCATGCTGGCCGCCCATCCCGCCGCCATGGCCGAGGTCGACGCCGCCGTCGACACCGGCGACAGCGCGCGTCTGGACGACTATCTCGACGCGGTGGTCGCCGAAGTCATGCGGCTGCGCCCGGTCTCGCCGTTCACCGGCCGACGGGCGTTGCGCGACACCGAGATCAACGGCATCACCATCCCGAAGGGCGCGATCGTCATCGTGCCGATCCTGCTGATCCACGAGTCCGAGCACCACTACCCCGACCCGATGACCTTCCGTCCCGAGCGATTCCTCGACCACCGCCCGAGCACCAACACCTGGCTCACCTTCGGCGCGGGCGCGCACCGCTGCCTCGGCGCGCAGTTCGCCCTGGCCGAGGCGCGGATCCTGTTCCGCACGGTGCTCGAGCATCGCCGCATCGCGCCGATCGACGGCCCGATCGAGCCGCCGCGGCGCTATCACACCGGCTTGAGTCCCGCCGCGAACGCGCGCATCACCCTGCTCCCCCGCTGACGGCGGCGACGGCCCACCACACTAGTGTTGCCGAAAGTGTGCTGGCCGTCCGTCGGCGGCGGCGATCTCCGATGAAGGGACAGTTGTGAACCGCACCCTGCTCGTCACTTCCGTGCTCGCTCTCGCGCTTCTCGGAACCGGTTGCTCGCGCGCCGCCGACCCGGTGCCGCCCACCCCGACGACGCCGCCGCCCACCACCCCCACCGACTCCACCACCCCCGTTCCGGTCCCGTCCGGCACCCACCGCAGAGAAGGCGACTCCTACGACCCGACCGACCCGAACAGCGTCTGCTTCGGCGCCAAGCCCGAACTCCCCCGCCCGTATGCGGGCTGTCCCGGCTACGACCCGAGTCAGCCGCACGGCTAGCGGACCGTCGGCTCCGTAGGATCGGTGCGGTGTCATCAGCTCCGCAGTTCCGGTTTCGACGTTCCCGCCTCACCCCCGCGCAGGACGTGCCGAAACCGGCGGTGCCGACGGCACGCGCGATCGTCGACTGCGGTGTCTACGTGGCCGGGCGGCGTCTGCCCGGCCGGTTCACCCCGGCCGCGGCGCTGGCGGAGGTGCGGCGCCGGTGCGAGGGGTTCGTCTGGGTGGGGTTGTTCGAGCCCGATACCCGGCAGATGGGTGAGATCGCTCAGACCTTCGACCTGCATTCGCTGGCGGTCGAGGACGCGGTGAAGGGCAATCAGCGGCCGAAGCTGGAGCGCTACGACGACACCCTGGTCACGGTGATGCGCACGGTCGCCTATGTCGAGCACGACATGGCGACCGTGAGCGAGATCGTCCAGACCGGCGAGATCATGGTGTTCACCGCGCCCGATTTCGTGGTCGCGGTCCGGCACGGTGAGCATTCCGGGCTGGCCGAGGTCCGGCACCGGCTGGAAGCGGATCCGCAGCGCCTCGCGCGGGGCTCGGGGGCGGTGCTGCACGCGATCACCGATCACGTCGTCGATTCCTATCTCGAGGTCGCCGGATCCGTGGAATACGACGTCGAGCAGATCGAAGAGGAACTGTTCACCCCGCGCAGCCGCTTGCCGATCGAATCGATCTATCAGCTCAAGCGCGAGATCGTGGAGTTGCGGCGAGCGGTGAGCCCGTTGGCACAGCCGCTACAGCTGCTGACCCGTCCCGAGACACCGCTGCCCAAGGAGATCCGCCGCTACCTGCGCGATGTGGCCGATCATCACACCGGTGTCGCCGAGCGGATCAGCGACCTCGACGAGTCACTGACCGCGCTGGTGAGCGCGGCGGTGGCCAAGATCGCGATCCAGCAGAGCGCCGACATGCGCCGGATCTCGGCGTTCGTGGCGATCCTGGCGGTGCCGACGATGATCGCCGGCATCTACGGGATGAACTTCGACTACATGCCGGAACTGAAGCAGACGTGGGGTTATCCGGTGGTGCTGGCGACGATGGTGGTCATCTGCCTGGCGCTGGTGGTGGTGTTCCGCCGGATCAGGTGGCTCTGAGTCCCGGCCGATCGAGTGTCAGCGGTGGTGTCAGGTGTGCGTCAGGGCGGTATCAGGACGCCCCGGCACAGTGTGTTCATCGAAGAAAACAACCGGCACCGACACCGTCGGCGCCACAACGGATTTCGAGGAGAACACCATGTCTGTCACCACCCTGACCGCCCAGGACGCCGGCACCCTGCGCACCGCCGCCTACGGCGCCGTCTCGCTGCTGGCGGCCGCGGGCGCGCCACACAAGGCCATCTCGCACGGCTCGATCGCCCTCACGTCGGCGACCGGTCTGGTCGGGCACGTGCTGGCCGCCAAGTCCAAAGATGTTCACCTGCACGGTAAGTCGGTCGCCGAGCTCGCCGACCAGGTGTTGCCGAGCCTCACCGCGGCCGTGCGCCTGCTGGGCGAGCAGCACCCGGCCGAGGCGGCCAACTTCCGCGACACCGTCCTGACCGCCACCGAATCCGCCGCCCAGTTCGCCCAGGGCGCGCCCAGCCCCGCGGTGACCGCGATGCTGCGCAAGATCACCGCGGCCCTCGACGCCGCCTGACGGGTTCGCTGAACAGCCGAAGCGCCCGCCGGACAGGTTCCCGGCGGGCGCTTCGTTCGTGTCAGGTCTTCGGTTGGGTGAGGTCGTAGAACGTGACGCCGTCGATCTCGACGGCGTTGTAGTGTTCCGTCACCCAGGCGGTGATCCTGGATCCTTCACCAGTGTTCGACGAGCCCGGTCCACCGCCGGATCCGCCGGCGATGAAGTAGTGGATGTCACCGTCGGCGACGTAGCGCTGGAACTGCTCCAGGGTCGGCGACGGGTCGCCGCCGCTGAACCCGCCGATGGCCATGACCTCGCCATCACCGGCGAGCTGATACCCGCCCTGCGACATCGAGCCGACCGTCGCCGCGACCCATCGGTAGGAGTCGTGATCGGCGTCGAGCAAGGCCACCACCTCGTCGCTGACATCACCGCCACCGAATCCGGGGATCGTCATCGTAGTGCCGGAACCGGGGGCTCGATCGGCGCCGGGCATCCCGCCGTCGGCGCTCGCACCGTCGCCGGTAGCACCTGGGAATCCGCCGGGCCCACCCGTGCCCCGCTCGGTCTGCGGGCCCGCGGTCGGGATCGACCCGGTGTGCGCGGTGCCGATCGTGTCGACGGTGTACGCGACGGGCCCGGCGACGCCGACGAACAGCGCGGCCAGCACCGTCACCACGGCGAGGTTCGTGCGCTTCCCGGCCAGCAGCCCGGCCGCCGCGAGCACCGCGGCAGCGGCGACTGCCCATTTCAGCCATGGCACGAAATCCGTTGTGCGAGTGAGCAGAATCCACGCCGTGATCGCGGTCGCCGCGACAGTGGCGACCAGGGTCAGCCGAATCCACCAGCGATCCCGGCGCGGCCACAGCACACCGAGCCCCGCGGCGACTGTCCCGGCCAGGGCCGGTGCCAGGGCGACGGTGTAGTACTCGTGAAAGATGCCGCTCATCAGGCTGAACACCACACCGGTGACCACGCCCCACACACCGAACAGCACGAGCACGGCCCGGCGCGGATCGCTGCGGCGCGCACGCCCGCACACCACGATGCCGGCGACCAGCAGGATCAGTGCCGCGGGGATCAGCCAGGCGATCTGTCCGCCGACCGCGTCATTGAACATCCGCCCGATCCCGCTCTGCGAGAACGGACTTCCACCTCCGAAGCCGCCGGGCACGTCACCGGAGATGTCGGGCAGGTTCCCGCCACCGGATCCGCCGCCGGGGCCTTCACCGCCGCTGAGCCGGTCCAGCCCGTTGTAGCCGAGGGTGAGTTCGATGATCGAATTGTTCTCCGAGCCACCGAAATACGGTCGCTGATCGGCGGGCCAGAACTGGGCGATCAGAATCCACCAGCCCGCACCGACGACCATCGCCGCCCCGGCCGCGAACAACTGCGCGATCCGCTTGCCCAGCGCGGGTGGCCCGAACAGCAGGTAGGTCAGGGCGAGCGCGGGCAGGACCAGCAGTACCTGCAACTGCTTGGCCAAGAACCCCAGCCCGACGAACAACCCGCACCACACCAGCCAGCGCCACCGGCCGTCACTCAGCGCCCGGCTCATCGCCCACACCGCGGCCAGCATCAACAGCACCAGCAGCGCGTCGGGATTGTTGAACCGGAACATCAACGCCGCGACGGGGGTCACCGCCAGCAGCACACCTGCCAGCAGCCCGGCATTCGCTCCGTAGTGCCGCCGCACGATCGCCCACAGCAGGGCCACCGACGCGACACCGAGCAGCCCCTGCGGCACCAGCATGCTCCAGCTGTTCATCCCGAACAGCCGCACCGACAGTTCCATCGGCCAGAACGAGGCCGGGGTCTTGTCGACGGTGATGGCATTGGACGCGTCGAGCGACCCGAAGAAGAACGCCTTCCACGACCTCGCCCCCGCATCGACGGCAGCCGCGTAATAGGTATTGGCCCACCCGTTGGCCGACAGGTTCCACAGGTAGGCCCCGGTGGTCCCCACCAGCAACAGGACCAAGCCGACCCACTGCGCACGTCCATCGCGGCGAACCGTGACCGCCTCGCCGACTTCGGCACGGGTATCGAGGTGCCCGGAAGGCACGATGGCGGTAACTGACATAGCCACCACCGTGCCCCCGCCCGCTACAGCCCAGCTGGGTACCGGCTGGGAGCCCGCTGTGAACCGCGACGCCGACAGCCGACCACGCTCACGGGACGGCGTTGTCCATGCTGACCCATCACCCTCGCGCGAGATCTGCTGCTGGCGACCGACGGCGAGGCGAGGTCGGCCGCCCGGACCCACGCAGCGGAGATCCCGGGGCGGGGCCCGCCCGGCTGATGACGACTACCGGGTACGCGTCGAACCCGGCGAAGAGATCGGCGGCGGGGGTCCAGGTGATGGGCATCAGGTCCGGCCGATCAGGTCGTGGCGGCGCAGGATCGCGTGGACCGTGGAGACGGCGGGGACGTGGTCGGTGGTGGCGCGGAGCAGCTCGGCGCGGATCCGGCGGGCGCCCCAGCCGGGACGGGTCAGCCGGATCCGTACCACGGCCGCCTCGAGTTCCGCGGGTGAGCGGCCCGGCACGGTTTTCGGGCGACGGGAGCGCGGGGCGAGCCCGTCCGCACCGTGTGCCCGGTAGCGCGCGAGGTAGCTGTAATACGTCTTGCGGGAGATCGCGTAGCGGCGGCACACCTCGGTGACCGTCAGCCGGTCCCGTTCGGGGGCCTGCAGGATCTCGAGCCACTGTCCGGCGGGGATGCTCATGGATCACACCGCATCGGCCCGGTCGGCCACCGGGGCGGGCGCGGCCGGCGGGGCGGCGTCCTCGGTGGGCGCGGCCGTTGGCTTGCCGGGGATGAACGAGGCCGCGGCGATCATGATCACCGCACCGCCCGCGATCCAGAGATAGGCGTGCTGGAAGCCCAGCTGCGCGCCGACCGTGGTCTCCATGACCAGGGCGACCGTCGCGATACCGATCGACGCGCCGAGCTGGTTGAGCATGTACAGCACCGAACTGCCCTGGGGCACCAGCTCCGGCGGCAGCGTGCGATACACCGATCCGATGACCGGCGCGCCCGCCGACCCGGTGCCGATGCCGAGGGCGACCGCCGCCAGCGCCGTCCACCACAGGTGGGTGTCCGCGTCGAAGCGGGTGAACACGAGCGAGCTCAGCAGCGCGATGGTCGCGCCGATCAGCGCGAGCCTGCGGGAGCCGAGGGTGTCGGACAGCCTGCCCGCCAACGGCATCGCGAACGCCGAACCGAGACCGAAGGGCGCGAGCAGCAGACCTGCTTCGAAGGCGTCGAAGCCACGCACCTGCTGGTAGTACAGCGGGATCGCGAAGATGCTGGCGAAGCTGACCAGGCCGAGCAGCGCGGCCGCGATCACACTGGCGGTGAAGCTGCGCCGCGCGAACAGCCGCAGGTCGATCAGCGGCGGTGTCAGCCTGGGACGCAAGGCGTGCACGGCGTAGCCGGCCAGCAGGACGACGGCGACACCCAGCGGCAGCAGCACCTGCCAGCTCGCGGCGGTCCCGTGCTCGCCGACCGCCGACAGCGCGAGCACACCGGCGGCGACACCGGGACCGATCAATGCCACACCGAGCACGTCGAGCTTGGTGGTGGACGGTTCGGGCGGGTCGGCGGGCAGGATCCGGCGCGACAGCACGAAGGCGACGATCGCGATCGGCACATTGATCAGGAACATCCAGCGCCAGTCGAAGCTGCTCAGGATCAGGCCGCCGACGATCGGGCCGAGAATCGGACCGGTCGACCCGACGATGCCCATCACGCCCATCACCCGGCCCATCCGGCTCGGGCCCGCCGCCCGCGCCAGCAGGGTGAGCATGAGCGGGTCGAGGATGCCCGCGCCGATGCCCTGGATCACCCGGAACACGATCAGGCTGTCGATGGACCAGGCCAGGCCGGAACCGATCGACCCGAGCAGGAAGACCACCAGCCCGGACAGCCACAGCGTGCGGCCGCCGAACCGGTCGACCGCCCACGCGCCGACCGGGATCGTGAGGGTCAGGGCCAGCAGGTATCCGGTGGACACCCAGCCCACGGTGGCGAGCGAGGTGTCGAATCGGGCGGACAACGTGTCGACCGCGACCGCGGCCATCGAGCCGTCGAGGATGCCCATGATCCCGCCGAGCAGGATCACGGCGATCATCCGGCGCAGGGCCGGGTCGAGCCGGTCTTCCAGGGGTTGCGTCATCGATTTCTCCCGAACTGGAGCAGCGTGAATTGAACTCGCTGGTTCACTCTAATGTTCACAATTGAACATATCAACCCGAGTACATGGAACTGAACCGGTGAGGCAACTTTCCGATGCGGATGAGATAGACTGCGGTGGTGACTTCAGCGACGACACCGGCCGGTCAGACCACTTCGCGCGGGCGGATCGACAAGCGCCAGGCGATCCTGGACGCGGCGTTCGTGGTGTTCGCCCGGCGGGGGTACGCGCAGGCGGGCGTGCAGGAGATCGCCGAGGTGGCCGGGGTCGCCAAGCCGACCATCTACAACCACCTCAACGACAAGGAGACGCTGTTTCGGCACGCGCTGGCAGCCGTGAGCGATGCCGTTCTGGCCGAGAACCTGGCAGTGGTCGAACGGTTGCGCACCCCGGGCGAGGACCTGCGCGCCACCCTGGAAGATGTGGCCTACCGGCTGATCCGGTCGTGTTGTTCGGAGCAGTCCCGATCCCTGCGCTGGCTCACCTACGGCCAGGTCGCCCAGTTCCCCGACCTGATCGATGTCGTGGTGAGCCGCACGTCCGACCAGCTCGGCGACGCGCTCGCCGATCGGCTGGCACGGCTGGCACTGGCGGGCCGGCTGCGCGCGAGCGATCCGGCGACCGCCGCCGAGCAGTTCCTCGTCCTGATCACCGGCCCCATGGAGGGCCGGACCCGGCTGGGCACCCGCAAGGTCGCCACCGCCGAGATGCACGCCGTCGCCACGGCGGCCGTCGACACCTTCCTGCGCGCCTACGGCACCACGGAGAACCCTTGAGTCACCGCCCTTTCCGCTTCGGCCTCGTCACCGTCTCCCCCGCCGACGCGACAGCCTGGACCGCGACTGCCCGCCGGGCCGAAGACGCCGGCTTCTCATCGCTGCTGCTGCCCGAGCTGCCCGCCCCGGTGCCCGCTCCGCTGACCGCGCTCGCCTGGGCGGCCGCGTCCACGACGACGCTGGAGGTCGGAACGTTCGTGCTGGCCAACGACTTCCGCAATCCGTTCGTCCTCGCCAGGGAGGCCGCCACCCTGGATCTGGTGTCCGGCGGCCGGTTCCGGCTCGGTCTCGGCGCCGGTCAGACCGCGCTCGGCTACGGCGAGCTGGGGGTGGCGGTCGAGTCCGACCGGATCAGGTTCGAGCGCTTCGCCGCCTCGGTCGGAATCGTCAACGCGCTGTTCCGCGGGGAGCCCGTGACGGCGACCGGACCGCACTACACCAACACCGGGACGGCGCTGCTGCCGACGCCGCCACGCAAGGTGCCGCTGCTGATCGCGGCGGGTGGGCGCAGGGCGACCGAACTCGCCGCGGCCGAGGCTGACACGATCGCGTTCAGCACGTTCTCCGCCGACCAGCTCGCCCGTCAGGTCGGGTGGCTCGACAGTGCCGCGGGCGCACGGCATTCCGAAATCGAGCGCGGCCTGCGGTTCAGCACTCCGACGAGCACGATCGGTCCGCCCATTCCCGCCGGGGCGCCGAATCTGCTCACCGGATCGGCGACGCGGGTGGCCGATCAGCTCCAGCGGCTCCGCGACGAGTACGGCATCTCCTACATCGTCGTCGACGACGACGCGGCACGGGAGCTCGCGCCCGTCGTCGAGCGCCTGTCGGGCACCTGATCGCTCAGGCGCCCTCGGCGGCGAGTTCGGCACCGGGGATCGCGGCCAGCAGCTGCCGGGTGTAGTCGTGGGTGGGCGCCCCGAAAACCCTTTCGGTGCTGTCGATCTCGACGATCCTGCCCTGCCGCAGCACCGCCACCCGATGGGCGATCTGACGCACCACGGCCAGATCGTGCGAGATGAACAGGTACGCCACGCCGGTATCGGCCTGCAACTCGGCGAACAGCTCGAGGATCTGTGCCTGCACCGAGACGTCCAGCGCCGAGACGGGCTCGTCGCAGACCACCAGTTCCGGCGACAAGGCCAGCGCCCGCGCGATCGCGACACGCTGCCGCTGCCCGCCGGAGAGTTCGGCGGGCCTGCGGTCCAGCATCGCCACGGGCAGCGCGACCCGGTCGAGCAGCTCGCGGGCCCGCGCCGCGCGGTCGGCACGGTTCCCGACCCCGAAGACCCGCAGGGGCTCGGTGATCACGTCGCGGATGGTGAAGCGGGGATCCAGTGACTCGTACGGGTTCTGGTAGATCACCTGCGCCCGGCGGCGGAAGGCCCGCAATCGCGCACCCTTGCTCGCGGTCACCTCGTCGCCGTCGAAGACGATGCGGCCGCCCGTGGGTGGGGTCAGGCGCAGCACCATCCTGGCCGTGGTGGTCTTGCCCGAGCCGGACTCCCCCACCAGCGCCAACGTCTCCCCGCGACGCAGGGTGAAGCTCACGCCGTCCACCGCGCGGACTCTTCTCGCACCACCGTTCGCCCGCGGCAACGGGAACTCCTTCACCAGATTCTCGACGGTGAGCAGGGGCGCGGTGTCCGGAAGCCGGGCCGGCGCGCGGATACCGGCGCGTCCGGGGACGCTGCTCAGCAGCTGCCGGGTGTACGGGTCACGGGGACTGTCGAGGATCTCGCGGGTGGGTCCGCTCTCCACGATCCGGCCACGCGACATCACCGCGATCCGCTGGGCCCGATCGGCGGCGACACCGAGGTCGTGAGTCACCAGAAGGACTGCGGTACCAAGGGTTTCGGTCAGGTCGGCGATGTGGTCGAGGATGCGCCGCTGCACCGTCACGTCCAGTGCGCTGGTCGGCTCGTCGGCGATGATCAGCGCTGGGTTCGCGGCGATGGCGACGGCGATGAGCGCGCGCTGGCGCATACCGCCGGACAGTTCGTGCGGGTACTGGGCGGCGCGGGTCCGCGGGTCGGGCATCCCGGCCCGTGCCAGCAGGTCCACCGCCGCCTCGGCCGCCGACCGCCGCGAGGCCAGGCCGTGGATCAGCAGGACCTCGGCGACCTGTGTGCCGATGCGCTGCACCGGGTTCAGCGAGACCGCCGGATCCTGCGGGATCAGCCCGATCTGCGCGCCCCGGATCGCGCGCAGGTGCTTGTCACCCGCCGTGGCGAGATCGGTGCCACCGAATCGGATACTGCCCGCGTCGATCCGGCCCGCGGCGGGCAGCAGCCCGGTGACGGCGTGCGCGGTCGAACTCTTGCCCGATCCGGATTCGCCGACCAGCGCGACGATCTCGCCGGGCGCGATGTCGAAGTCCACCGCGCGCACCGCCCGCGCCCGGCCGGTGCGGGTGCGGTACGACACCGACAGCCCGCGCACTTCCAGCAGATTCCCGGTCATCGCCGACGCTCCCATTCCCCGTCCAGTGCCCGCGCGATCCGGTTGGTCGCGAGCACGACGAACGCCACCACGAGGCCCGACATCGTCGAGATCCACCACGCGTTGGCGAGATAGTTCCGGCCGCTCGAGATCAGCGTGCCCCACTCCGGCGCCGGGGGCACCGCGCCGTAGCCGAGGAAGCTCAGCGACGACACCGCCAGCACCGCGGTGCCGAGTTCCAGCGTGGCCAGGACGACGACGGGGCCGATCGAGTTCGGCAGCACATGGCGGCCGAGTACGGTGAACCAGCGCGCCCCGGACGACCACGCGGCCTCGACGAACACCGCCTGCCGCACCCGCAGCACCTCCGCCCGCATCACCCGGGCGAACCCGGCCACCCCCGCGACGCCCACCGCGACCGCCACTTTCACCGTGCCGTAGCCCAGCGCGGTCACCAGGGCCAGCGACAGGAACAGCGACGGAATCGACAGCAGCACATCGGCGAAACGCATCAGCACGTCGTCGACCCACCGGCCGACGAAACCGGCGACCAGGCCGAGCGCGCCGCCGACCAGGAACGCGACGGCCACCGCGATCACCGTCGCCCGCAGCGACAGCGCGGTGCCGTGCACGACGCGGGTGAACAGGTCGCGACCGAGTTCGTCGGTACCGAACCAGTGCTGTCCGCTCGGCGGTGCGAAGATCTCCGACGGCACGCCGAGCAGCGGATCGCGGGCGGTGAACAGCGTCGGCCACGCCGCGGCGAGCACGACCAGCACCAGCGTCACCACCGAGAGCACCAGTCCGGGCCGGTACAGCAGGAACCGCGCGAACCCGCTCCGGGCGGCGTCGGTGTCGTGATCGTCGTCGGCGGTCCCGGCGATGACGGGGCGGGCGACGGCAGGCGCGGTGTCGGTCACGCGTAACTCCTCGGGCGCGCGACCACGATCCGCGGGTCGAGCAGCGGATAGATCAGGTCGACGATCAGGTTCACCACGACGAAGACGAACGCGCCGAACACCACCACGCCCTGCACCAGCGGAATGTCCTGCACGCTCACGGCATTCGCCATGACGCGGCCGAGACCGTTGCGCGAGAACACCGTCTCGATCACCACCGCGCCCGCCACCAGCTGCCCGACCAGCAGTCCGACGAGGGTCAGCGCGGGCAGGGACGCGTTGCGCAACGCGTGCCGCAGATGGACCCGGATCCGGCTGGCGCCCTTGGCCCGCGCGGTCTGCACGAACGGCGCGTCCAGGGTACTCAGCAGGCTCTTCGCCAGCACCTGCGCGAGCAGCGCGCCGGTCGGGATCGCCAGGGTGACGGCGGGCAGCACCAGCGCGGCAGGCCCGCCGTTGCCGAAGGCGGGGAACAGCGGGATCCGGAACGACAGCAGTTGCACCAGCATCAGGCCCGCCCAGAACGACGGGATCGAGATCGCCAACGGCGGCAGCGACAGCAGGACCTGTCGCAACCAGCGCCGCGAGGTGTAGGTGGCGGCGACCGCGAGGCCGCCGCCGAACAGCACGGCCAGGATCAGCGCCGCGCCGGTGAGCTGCAGGGTGGGCGGCAGTGCCGCGCCCATGGTGGCGGTCACCGACCGGCCGGTGGCCACCGAGTCGCCGAAGTCACCGACCACCGCCCGCCCCAGATAGTCGAGGTACTGCACCACGATGGGCTGATCGAAGCCGTACTCGGCGCGCAACGCGGCGAGTTCCCGCGGATCGACCGGTGAGGAGGTCAGTCCGCCGCCCGCCATCGCCGACACCGGGTCGCCCGGCAGGAACTCCAGCACGAAGAACGACACCGTGTACGCCGCCCACAGCACCCCGACCGCCTGGGCCAAGCGGCGGATCACGTACCGTCCCACGCCGGTTCAGCTCCGCCAGGTGTCGTGCAGCCGGGTCCGGCTCGACGACTCGAAGGTCAGGCCGTGGACGGTCGGCCCCGCCGCGAGGACCGTCTCGAGCTCCACCACCGGGATCACGTAGGCGTTGCGCACGACCAGCTGCTGGGCTCGCTCCACGATCGGCTGCCGCTCGGCCTGGTCGGCCTCGGCGGCCTGGGCGGTGAGCAGCCCGTCGAGCTCGCTCGGCGGCAGCCGGTAGGCGTTGACCTGCTGGGTGGAATACAGCGTGCGCAGGCAGTCCGGGTCGGCCCGGCTCAGGTCGCCGCCCCACAGTCCGTCGAAGTCGCCGGAGCCGATCAGCTGCGGGAACTGGGTGACCTGGAGTTCCCTGAGCTGCAACTCCACCCCGACGGCCTTGAGCTGCTGCTGGACCAGTTCGAGCGCGGCGCGGGTGTTCTGGGAGTTGTTGAACCACACCACGTTCAGGCTCAGCCGGGCGCCGTCCTTCTGCCGGATGCCGTCGCCGCCGGGCCGCCAGCCCGCCGCGTCCAGCAGCGATGTCGACCGGGCGGCGTCGAAGGCGAGGTCCGCGGACAGATCGGTGTACCCGGGCGTGGTGTGCGAGAGGATGCCGGTCGCTGGCACCGTGCCGCTGGCGAAGACCGCCTCCACGATCTGGCGCCGGTCGACGGCGGTCTGGATCGCGCGGCGCACCTGCGCGTCCTGCAGGATCGGCCGGGAGTTGTTGAGTCCCAGGTTGAATACCGCACCCGGGTGCGACCGGGTCAGCAGGGAGATGCCCGCGGCCTTCAGTCCGGCCTCGTCGGCGCGGCCGAGGCCGGCGGCGACGTCGATCTGCCCGGACTGCACACTGCCCGCGCGGACCCCCGATTCGGGGATCACCGTGAACTCGATGGTGTCGAGGTAGGCCTCGCCCGTCTTGGTCCACAGCGGGGAACCCCACGCGTACCCGGCCCGCTTGGCGATCGTGATCGACTGGTTGGGCACGTACTTCGACAGCACGAAGGGCCCGGAGCCGATCACCCCGTCACTGCAGCGCTGCTGCGGCGTCTTCTCGGCGCTGGCCGCCGAGACCAGACCCAGCGCGGCCGTCGAAGTCGCCTGCAGGAACTGGGCGTTCGGCTGTTCGAAGGTGACCCTCGCGGTGTACTCGTCGACGACCTCGGTGCCGACATAGCCGTTGATGTAGCCCTTGGACAGGATCGCCAGCGCGCCCAGCTTCGGGATCGCGTCGAAGTTCGCCTTCACCACCTGGGCGTTCACCGGGGTGCCGTCGCTGAAGGTGGCGTCGCGGCGCAGCCGGAAGGTGAACGAGCGCGCGTCGGACCCGACCTCCCAGCTCTCGGCCAGCCACGGCACGGTCTTGCCCGTCTCCGGATCCTGGTCGGTCAGCGAATCGACGGTCTCGCGCAGCGAGTACAGGGTGTCACTGCTGCCGACCTGCTGGGGATCGACGCAGCCCGCGTCGGAGGCGACCGAGAACCGCAGTGTGCCACCGGATCTCGGCGGCCCCGCGTCGCCGCCCTGCGGTGCGCCGGTGCCACACCCACCGGCGAACAGGCTCACCACCGCCGCCGACACCACAGCACGGCGAATCGACTTCTTACGAACAGCACTGCTCACGCCAGAATTCCTCTGTCTACTGCCCGGATTCACGTGGGACTCACGGCGGGCGACACGACGAAAGATTTCACACCACGAAATACTCGGTCAACAATTCGGATCACCTCGCTCGCAATACATCGTCGCACCGAATTGTCCGGCACGCCATCGGACCGTTCCCGGCACCGTGCTAGCTTCGCATCGTGTCGATTACCGAACGACGCGCCGCGCGATGTGTTGTCGCCCGGCAGAGAAAGGACCGACGTGACCGCCATACACGACAATCTGCTCGCCACGATCGAAGCGGAGCGGGCGATCTTCCGAACCTTCAACAAATTCTTCCGGATCGCCGACACCCAGGAGAGCGAGCGGTTCAGCGAGTGCTTCACCCCGAACGCGCTGATCGAGTACCGGATCATGCCCGGCCCGCCGGTGCTGTTCCACGGCCGGGACGAGTTCACCGCGCACATGAGCCGCGTGCCCAAGTCGCAGCGGTCCCTGGTGGCCCACGTGATCGGGCAGGCCAGTATCGAATGGAACGGTGACAAACCCCTGCTCACGGCCTATGCCACGGTCTGGCACTGGTTCTCGAGCACCCCGGCCACCGATATCGGCAGGCCGGCCGACTGGACCGTCATCGGGCTGGTCCAGGACGAGTTCGAGCAGTACGAGGGCGAGTGGCTGATCTCGCATCGCGACGTGCGCCATGTCGCGGGGCGGGTCGCGGCGGGGCACGGACCGATCTGAAGAAAGCTCGTCGGCACCGCGCGACCGGGCCGGGCTCGCCGTCGAGCCCGGCCCGATCAATGTCTGCGCGAACGCCGCGACAACAGTGTCGCGGAATTGTTCGGGAACATCGGTGACACGATGTTCCGATAACTTCGGTGACATTTCCGTCTCCACTATTCCGAGGCCACCGGTGAAATTGTCACCCATGTTCCGACAACATTTACCCGGCCGCGCACCGGATATCGGAATACTGCGGTCGGTTCACTCGAAACCTACGGTCGGTCCGCAGGTTTTCCACCGCGATCTTGTATGCCCCGAACGACCCGTGCGAAGGTGATGTCAGCCCGGCCCCGGAAACAACGCGGCCGAGGTTTCCTGGAGGCTCCCGACCGGCCTGTTCGACGCCGCGGGAGAAATCTGCTCCGGTTCGGGTTCGAGCGAGAGGTGTCACGCGATGTCGGAAGTCCTGGAACTGGCCGAGCAGGTCGAACTGCTCACCGCACGGCTCGAGACGCTCGAGACGGTTCGCGCGCTGAACACCCTGCGCCACGACCTGCCCCGCCACATCAACGAAGGCCGGTGGGCCGAGGTCGGCGAGTTGTTCAGCGCCGACGCGTTTCTCGACTACCGCCATCTCGGCCAGGCGCGGGGCCGGGAGGCCATCGCGGCCTACTTCGCCGGCTTGCCGCAACTGATCGAGGACAACAGCCCGGCGGGGCAGGTCCTGGTCAAGCAGTTCCTGCACGGGCACGACGTGGAGATCCTCGGCGACCGTGCGACGGGGGTGTCGTTCTTCGAGGAGAAGGTCGTCTTCGACACCGAAAGCTCTTTCGTGGCAGGCAAGTTCACCGACGAGTACGTCCGCGAGGGCGGCCGGTGGCGATTCGCCCGGATCGAGCTCGACCTGTACTGGGTCGTGCCGTACGCGCGCGGCTGGCAGCAGTAGCCCCGGGCGCCGGAACAACAGAGAGGCTCGTCATGCTCCAGAAGAACACCACCAAGCGCATCGGCTACTGGCTGCTGCACCTGCACCAGCAATTCGACGCGGCCACCGGGACGCTGCTGCGCGAAGAGAAGCTCACCCGCCGCGACTGGCAGATCCTGCATGCCCTGCAGATCGGGCTGGGTAGCGTCGCCGAACTCGACGAGGCGTTCGCGCCGTTCCTCCTCGCCGACGGCGCGCACACTTATCAGCCGATCGTCGACGACTTCACCGGCCGCGGCTGGGTGGAGAGCACGGGTCCGGCGCTGCGGCTGACCGTCGCGGGCGAGGCCGCGCACGAGCGCGCCGAGACCCTGGTGAACGCGCACGCCGCCGAGTCACTGCGTGGCATCACCGAGGAGGAGTTCCTCGCCGCGAACGCCGTGCTGGCGAAAATCGCCGACAACATCGCCACCGAGGAGGCGTCATGACCTCCCCGCACGATCGGCCGTTCCGCTTCGGCCTCTGTGTCTTCACCCCGTCCACGCGCGCGGAGTGGGTCGCCAAGGTGCGCGCGGCCGAGGAGCTGGGCTACGACGTCATCTCGGTGTCGGACCATCTCGGCATGCCCGCCCCGATCCCGACGCTGCTGCTGGCCGCCGAGGCCACCGAACGGATCCGGATCGGCACGCTGGTGTTCAACACCGCCTTCTATCACCCCACCGTGCTGGCCCGCGATCTCGCGACGGTGGACCGGTACTCCGGCGGCCGGGTCGAGCTGGGACTAGGCGCCGGCTACGACCGCGCGCAGTTCGACGCGGCCGGAATCCCGTTTCCCGGTGCGGGCGAACGGGTTTCCCAGCTGGAGCGGACAGTCGCCGAGTTCCGCAAGCCGCGAGCCGAGCTCGACAATTACGCCCGGTTCGAACAGCCCGACGGACCGCCGATCCTGATCGCCGGGCGCGGACCCCGGCTGCTGAAACTGGCCGCCGCGCACGCCGACATCATCGCCTTCACCGGCACCACCGAGGTCCGCGACGGCGACGGGCTGAAACTGGGCGGCATCACCGAGGTCACCGACCGGATCGAGTACGTGCGCGGGCTGCTCGGCGATCGGATCGACCAGGTGGAGTTCAACATTCCCGTCCACAAGGTGCTGCCACGAGGCGCGACCGACGGCGTCACCGACGTCTGGCAGAACCACCTCGACCTCACGCCCGCGGAGCTGGAGGCGCTGCCGTCGCTGCTGTTCGGCACGCCCGAGGAGAACGCCGACACCCTGCGCGAGCGGCGCAAGACCCTCGGCCTGACCTACTACACCGTGCTCGAACCCGAGATGGAGTCCTTCGCCCCGATCATCCAGGAAATCCGGAGGACGACACCATGACCGACCGCACCACGGTGGACACCGGCACCGGCTACGGCCGCGAGGCCCCGTCCTATGACAAGCGGCTGACCGAGGTCGGGCCCGGCACGCCGATGGGCGAGGCGCTGCGCCGCTACTGGCATCCGATCGCCACCTCGGCCACCCTCACCGCCGACGCACCGCATCGCACCCGGATCCTCGGCGAGGACCTGGTCGTCTTCCGCGACGGGCAGGGCAGGGCGGGCGTGGTGTTCGAGCGGTGCGCGCACCGGGGCGCCAGCCTGTTCTTCGGCCGGATCGAGGACGACGGCCTGCGCTGCGGCTATCACGGCTGGAAGTTCGACGTGCAGGGCCGCTGCCTGGAGCAGGCGTGCGAGCCCGATCGCGGCCGGCGCCGGGACGCCGCCCGGCAGCCGTGGTATCCGGTCGAGGAGCGCTACGGGCTGGTGTTCGCGTACCTGGGCCCGCCCGACCGCAAACCGGCGCTGCCCCGCTACGACGTGCTCGAGGATCTCGCCGAGGGCGAGCAGTACTTCGCCGAGTGGCCGTTTCCCGGGGTGTCGGTGACCGGCGCCGAGCAGGACTTCCACTGGCTGCTGATCTACGAGAACACGATCGATCCGGTGCACATCAACTGGCTGCACTCCCAGCACAGCGGCTACCAGTTCCTCGGCACGGGAACGACCGGCTTCCCCGAGGACTTCTTCGATCCGTCCACCCTGCCGGGCCGGGTCAGCTACGACCGCACCGAGTTCGGGGCCAAGTACGGTGTCCGGTTCCTGGACCGGGAACGCGACGGCGTGCGGGCCGAGCGGATCTGGGGCGCCGAACTGCACCTGCCCAATGCCACGGTGCTGCCGGACTGGGTGGAGCTGACCCCGGATACCAAGGCCGACATGGTGATCTGGGCCGTGCCGATCGACGACACCCGGCATCGCGCGTTCTTCTCCATCCGCGCGCGCGATCCCGGCCGCGTGCAACGGTTCCTGTTCGGCATCACCCAGGACGGCAAGAACCCCTGGGAGCTGAGCGACGAGGAACGTCGGCGGTTCCCCGGTGACGGTGAGATCATGACCTCCCAGGGCCCGGTCGCCCTGCACTCCGAGGAAACCCTGGCGACCACCGATCGCGGTGTGGTGCTGTTGCGCAGGCTGTTACGGACCATGATCGACGATGTGGAGGCGGGTCGCGATCCCCAGGGCGTGAGTCTGGTCGAGGAACCGGTCCGGGACACCCAGGCCGGACTGTTCACTCTCGCCGAGGCCACGCCGGAGGCGTCCGCGTCGGCGGTACCGGTGGCCGGTGTCTGACCGGGGCACGCGATGACCTGGACCGACGCGGAAGTACGCGCCCGCACCCTGGTGACGCCCGACATCGTGGTGCTCGAGCTCGCCCCGGTCGACGGTGCCGAATTCCCCTCGTACACCGCCGGATCCCATATCGATGTCCAGCTCGGTTCCGGGACGGTCCGCCAGTACTCGCTGTGCGGAACGCCCGGGCCGGGCCGGTATCGGCTGGCCGTGCTGCGCGTGGCGAACTCGCGCGGCGGGTCGCGAGCGATGCATTCGCTGGCAGTGGGTGATCGGGTGCGGATCTCCGCTCCGCGCAACCACTTTCCCCTGGTGGCAGCTAAGCGTCAGGTGCTGATCGCAGGCGGGATCGGGATCACGCCGCTGCTCGCCATGCGGGCCGAGCTCGACCGGGCGGGCGCCGACTACGTGCTGCACTACAGCGCCCGGAGCCGTTCTCGCGCAGCCTTTCTGGACGAGCTGACCGGCAATCCCCGGGTCAGCTTCCACATCGACAACGAACACACCGCGCTCGATGTGGCCCGTGATCTGGGCGATCCGCGGCCGGGGACGGCGGTCTATGTCTGCGGGCCGGACGGGTTCATGGACTACGTGCTCGGCAAGGCCGAGGCGCTCGGCTGGCCGCGCCAGGCCCTGCGCACCGAACGTTTCGGCACCGATCTCGCCGCACCGGCCGGGGCCGAGGCGACCGGATTCGTCGTCCGGGTGGCCTCCACGGGCGCCGAATACCCGGTCGCCGAGGACCGGAGCGTGCTCGATGTCCTGCTGGACAACGGTGTCGACGCTCCCTTCTCGTGTCAGCAGGGCATCTGTGGCGAGTGTGTCGTGCGCGTGCTCGCCGGCGATCCCGACCATCGCGACGATGTGCTCACCGACGGCGAACGGGCCGAGGGCATGTTCACGACCTGCTCGTCCCGGTCCCACTCCCCCGTTCTCGACCTGGACCTGTGAGCACGCCGCGAAAAAGGAGTGGCGGGCGACCGGTCCCCCCGGGAAGGGTTGCCGGTGTGGTGAGCAGCGAGGTGTGGGATGCCGCGAAGGCCGAGCGATACGACCGCGACTCGGCCTTCATGTTCGCACCCGAGGTCCTCGATCCGGCGGTGCGGTTCCTGGCGGACGCGGCCGACGGCGGTGCCGCGCTGGAGTTCGCCATCGGCACCGGCCGGGTCGCGATCCCCCTGCTCGAGCGGGGCGTCGACGTGCACGGAATCGAACTGTCCGCGCCCATGGTCGACCAGCTCCACCGCAAGCGCCCCGACCTCCCGGTGGTCGTCGGTGACATGACCACGAGCCGGATACCGGGCGAATTCGCCCTGGTGTACCTGGTGTGGAACGGCCTCGGCAACCTGCTGACCCAAGCCGAGCAGGTCGAGTGCTTCCGCAATGCCGCACGGCATCTCGCCCCCGGCGGCAGGTTCGTCATCGAACTGTGGGTGCCCGGCATCCGGCGGTTCCCGCCGGGTCAGGCCGCGGTGCCGTTCCATGTGGGCAGTCACCACACCGGATTCGACACCTACGACCTGAGCACCCAGCGGGGCACCTCCCACCACTACCGACGCCATCCCGACAGCACGGTGACCTACGGCCACAGTGACTTCCGCTACGCCTGGCCCGCCGAGTGCGATCTGATGGCCCAGCTGGCCGGACTGTCGCCGGAGCGGCGCTGTGCGGACTGGCTCGGCACGCCGTTCACCAACGACAGCGAGAGCCATGTGTCGGTCTGGCGCACACCGCCGGACCGACACCGCGGCTAGCCCGCCGGCGTCGAGATCGCCGTCGACGTGAGGTCGGGGGCGATGCGGCGGGAGAAGCCGGTCAGTACCTGGCCCGGGCCCAGCTCGACCAGTTCGTCGTAGCCGTCCGCGACGGCGCGCTCGACGGTGTCCACCCAGCGGACCGGGGCGAGGAGCTGGCCGCGCAGGAGCGTGCGGATCTCGGTGGGGTCGGCGACGTAGTCGGCGGTGACGGCGCTCAGGACCGGGATGCGCGGTGCGTGGACGGCACAGCGGTCGAGCTCGGTGCCGAATTCGTCGGCGATCTCGGCCATCAGGGGGGAATGGAACGCGCCGGCGACCTCGAGCCGCACCACTTTCGCGGCGCCGGCGGCGCGGGCCAGGTCCTCGAGGTCGGCCACCGCCGCGGCGGCGCCCGAGACCACGGTCTGGGTGGGCTGGTTGTAGTTGGCCACGCCGACGACCCCCGAGGTCACCTGGGCGCACAGGGTGTCGACGCGCTCGGCGGGCAGCCCGATGACCGCGCTCATCGCGCCGTCGTAGCGGTTCGAGACCTCCGCCATGAGTTCGCCGCGGCGGCGCACCAGGCGCAGCACGGTGTCCTGGTCGAGCACACCGGCGACGGCGAGGGCGGTGAACTCGCCCAGGCTGTGTCCCGCGACGGCCGCCGGGGGCAGGCCCTGCTCGGCGCGGACGGCGCTGAGCGCGAGGCTGGTGGCGACGATGGCGGGCTGGGCGACATCGGTGGCCCGCAGTTGTTCGGCGGTGCCCTCGACACACAGCCGGGTCAGCGGGAGGCCGAGGATGTCGTCGGCCCTGCGGAAGACCTCCGCGGCCGCCGGGTGGTCGGTGATCCAGGCGGCCATTCCGGGCCGTTGGGAGCCCTGGCCGGGGAACAGGGCCAGGGTTCGTCTGCCGGTGCGCAGCTCGTCGGGTTGTTCGCGGAGGAAAACGTCTGCGGTCATGACGGGGACCTCTCGGGTTCGACTGTGGTTGTCAGGGAACGGCTTTCGCCGGGTTCGGCGGTACGACGGCGGGTGGCGCGGAATTCCGCACTCGCCGCGAGCACCGCGAGCAGGCCCGCGGCCGCGATCACGGCCGCCGCCGGACGGTAGGCATCGGCGGCGACCGCGATCCCGACCGCGATCGGCACTACCAGCGCGGCACCGAGCTGGACCCCGGTCTGGTAGAGCGGCACCGCGATCGGGCGGAGGTCGGCGGGCACGGTCGCGGTCGACTGCATGTTCAGTGCCGCGAACGACAGCACGAAGCCCGCCTCGATCAGCAGCAGCACCGGCAGCACATCGCCGGTGTAGCCGCGGATGTCGGGCCGGGCGACCAGCAGCAGGTGACCGGCCAGGGTCGCCACCGCGCCGGCGAGGATCAACGGTGCAGTGCCGAACCGCGCGACGTAGCGTCCCGCGAACGGAACCGATACCGCCAGCGGCACACTCGCGGGTAGCAGGCCGAGCGCGATCTGCCACGGCGCCCAGCCGAGCACCTCGTGCAGCTGCACGGCGAACACCACCAGCAGGGCGAGATAGCCGCCGTTGAGTGCCGCCGCGCCGAGCGCGGACCGCACCAGGGAACCGTTGCGCACCAATGCCTTCGACAGCCGAGGTGGCGCACCCACCGGCGCGTCGGGGATCACCCGTCCCGCGGCGATCAGCAGCACCATCGCGACCGGCGCGGGAAACACGAACAGCAGGTGCCAGTTCAGTGCCGCGAGCCCGCCGGAGAGCAGCAGGCCGGTGGTGAATCCGGCTGCCCCGAACACCGCGTAGACCGAGATCGCCCGGCGCTGCTGGGCACCCGCGGGGAACTCCGCGGCGATCACCGCCAGACCGGCGGGTGCGGTCAGCGCGGCGGCGGCGCCCTTCACCACCCGCGTCGCGACGAGCAGGGTCAGGTCGTCGGTGAGCCCGCCGACCACCGAGGCGAGGGCGAACAACGCCATCGCGGCCAGATAGACTCGCTTGCGGCCGAATCGGGCGGCCAGGGCGGGCCCGGCCGGCAGCAGCGCCGCGAAACCGGCGGCGAAACCGGCCAACAGCCACTGGGTCTCCCACGCCGACCGGCCCAGTTCGCTGGTCAGCACCCCGAACGCAGGCACCAGGATCGAGCCCTCGATCGCGTCGAGGATCATGTTCCCCGACAGCACCAGCAGCAGTGCCCAGCGGCGCCGGTCCCAGCGCGGCGGTTCGGGCTCAGCCATGGCCGTTGTGCTGGGTGGCGAGCTGGAACTGCTTGTCCAGCAACGGCGGCAGCTGCTCGCTGACCAGCTCGATGTGCCGGGTCACCAGGTCGTCGGGCATGCCGGCGATGCTGGCCCAGAAGATCAGGTGCCGCACCGGCAGTCCGGCGACCCGGTCGTGGATCCGCGCGGCGGCCTGTTCGGGCGTGAGGATTTCGAGCAGGCCGAAGGAACCGTCCTCGGGGCGCTGCCGCAGCTGGTCGAGTTCCAGGGCCGGGGGCACCGGGGCGTCGGTGCCCGCCACCGAGAGCTGCCGGTAGGAGTTCATCTGATGGGCGAGGTGCGGGGCCACCCGTTCCCAGGCGGCCTCGGGGTCGTCGGCCAGCAGGATCGGCAGCAGGTCCGAGACCCGGGCGGTCTCGGGGTCGTGCCCGCCCTCGATCAGTCCCTCGCGGTACTGCGGGAACAGGGCGTGCGAGATGTGCAGGAACCCGATGCCGAGCCGCCCGGCCAGCCGAGCGCCACGCGGACCGTAGAACCCACCCCACAGCGGCACCGGGTCCTGGATCGGTCCCGGGGTGATGCCGCCGGTGGCCCAGAGCCGCTGGATCTCGGCGATGGTCTCGCCGGTGCGAGCGAAGCGACGGCCGAAATCGGTGTCGAAGAGCCGGTATTCGGGCACGCGATAGCCGGCACCCAGGCCGAGCTCGAGCCGACCGCCGCTGATCAGATCGACCAGCGCCGCCTCCTCGGCGAGCTGGGCAGGCTTGCGCAAGGCGGGCAGCACTACAGCGGTGCCGATGCGTACCCGCTTCGTCCTGGCCGCCGCGGCGGCGGCGAAAGTGAGCGGTTGCGGCAGGTAACCGTCCTCGAAGAGGTGGTGCTCGGTGAACCAGACCCCGCCGGCACCGCGCCGGTCGGCCTCCTCACAGAACTCGAGGGTGCGGGCGTAGTGGTCGGCCCACGGCCGCTGCCACTGGGCGGGGTTGCGCAGATCGAAAAGCAGTCCGACGTCCATTTCGGGTTCCGTTCGTCAGCGGGTGGATCCGGTCCACGCGCGGGGGTCGGTGAAGGCGGGCCGGCGTTCCAGGCGCCGCCAGCGGGCGACGGGCCGGGCGGGGGCCGGTGGTTCGGCGGCGGCGCGGCGCCGGGCGAGCAGCAGCAGGAGCAGGGCGCCGAGTTCGTCCGGGTCGGCGCTGCCCTTCTCGACGCGCAGGAAGGGCACCGGGTGCGCGGCGCTCATTGCGGCGGGTTCCCGTGCTTGCGGCGGGGCAGATCGGTGTCCTTGCCCGCCAGCATGGCGAAGGCGCGGATCAGCACCCCCCGGGTGTCGCGCGGGTCGATCACGTCGTCGATGAGGCCGCGCTCGGCCGCGTAGTAGGGGTGCACGAGTTCGTCGCGGTACTCGGCGATCTTGCGGTCCCGGGTGGCCGCGGGATCGGCCGACGCCGCGATCTCGCGCCGGAACACCACGTCGGCGGCGGCCTCGGCACCCATCACGGCGATCTCGTTGGTCGGCCAGGCCAGGGCCAGGTCGGTACCGATCGACAGCGAGTCCATCACGATATAAGCGCCGCCGTAGGACTTGCGCAGCACCAGCGAGACGCGCGGCACCGTCGCGTTGCAGTAGGCGTAGAGCAGTTTCGCGCCACGGCGGATGATGCCCGCGTGTTCCTGCCCGACGCCCGGGAGGAATCCCGGCACGTCGACCAGTGTCAGCAGTGGGATGTTGAAGGCGTCGCAGAACTGGACGAACCGTGCGCCCTTCTCGCTGGCGTCGATGTCGAGCACCCCGGCCAGGCTCATCGGCTGGCTGGCCACCACGCCGACCACCTGTCCGTCGAGCCGGGCCAGCGCGCACACCAGGTTCGTCGCCCAGGTGGCCTGGACTTCGAAATAGTCACCGTCGTCGACGATTTCGGCCAGTACCTCGCGAATGTCGTAGGGGCGGTTGCCGTCCAGTGGCACCAGCTCGGTCAGTGCCGTGGTCTGCCGGTCGGCGGGATCGGCGGTGAACGCCACCGGCGGCAGCTCCCGGTTGTTGGCGGGCAGCATCGCCAGCAGCGCGCGCACGTCGGACAGGCACGACTGTTCGTCGTCGTAGACGAAGTGCGCGACCCCTGACACCGACGCGTGGATGTCGGCGCCGCCGAGTTCGTCGTGGGTCACCTGCTCGCCGGTCACGGTGCGCACCACATCGGGCCCGGTGATGAACATCTGGGCGATGTCGCGCACCACGAACACGAAATCGGTGAGCGCGGGCGAGTACGCGGCACCGCCCGCGCACGGGCCGAGCATCACGCTGATCTGCGGGATCACCCCCGAGGCCCGGGTATTGCGGCGGAAGATCCCGCCGTAGCCGGCCAGCGCGGTCACGCCCTCCTGGATGCGGGCGCCCGCACCGTCGTTGAGCGAGACCAGCGGCGCGCCCGCCGCGACGGCCATGTCCATGATCTTGTGGATCTTCTGGGCGTGCGCCTCGCCCAGCGCACCGCCGAAGACGCGGAAATCGCCCGCGTAGACGAAGACCGTGCGCGCGTCGACGGTCCCCCAGCCGGTGATCACGCCGTCGGTGTAGGGCCGCCGCGCTTCCAGCCCGAAGCCGGTGGCCCGGTGCCTGCGCAGCGGCTCCACCTCGACGAACGAGCCGGGGTCGAGGAGCAGGTCGACGCGTTCGCGGGCGGTGAGTTTGCCCTTGGCGTGCTGTCGTTCGGTGGCCGCCGGATCGGGGCCGAGCCGGGCGGCGCGTTTGACGGCATCGAGTTCGTCGAGCCGGTCGGTGTACCCGGTGGGTTCGTGCACTGTCGTCATCGGATCTCCTGGTGGGTCTCGGCCGGGGCCGTGCGCTCAGCCGAGCAGCGTTCCGCCGGTGGCGTCGAGGAAGGCGCCGGTGATCCACCGGGCCTCGTCGGTGGCGAGGAAGGTGACGACATCGGCGACGTCGACCGCCGCGCCGACGCGTTTGAACGCCGAGAACTGGGCCATCTGCTCGACCGCCTCCGGGATGTCGAACACGGCGCTGCCGTTGTCGGTGATGCCGGGCGCGACGGTGTTGACGGTGATCCCGCGCGGCGCCAGGTGGCGGGCGAAGTGCAACGTGATCTGTTCCACCGCGCCCTTGGTCATCGAGTAGGCCACCTGGTCGGGGCTGGCGAACCGGGTCAGGCCGGAGGAGATGTTGACGATTCGCCCGCCTTCGGGCAGCAGTCCGAGAGCGCGCTGCACGATGAAGAACGGCGCCCGGACGTTGACCGCGAAGAGCCGGTCGAAGTCCTCGGGCGTCACGTCCTCGGGGAGGACGCCGGCCGGCGTGGTGATCCCGGCGTTGTTGACCAGGATGTCGAGGGTGGTCTCGCCGGTGCGATCCTTGAGTCCCTGTTCCAGGCCGAGGAACAACTCGTGCACGCCCCCCGCCTCGCCCAGGTCGGCGCGGACGGGAAAGGCACGGCCACCGTCGGTTTCGATGAGTTCGACCGTCTCGCGCGCGGCGGCCTCGTTGCCCGCGTAGTGCACGGCGACGAGCGCGCCCTTGGCGGCGAGCTGCCGGGCGGTCGCGCGACCGATGCCACGGCTGGATCCGGTGACCAGGGCGGTCTTGTTCGTCAGGCTCATGAGGTTCTCCTTCGACGGGGGTGGTGCGGCGGCCGGGTCACCGGGACCGGGCAGGCCGCTGATCATGCGGGCGAGATGGGAGCGGACGTCGCCGAGCCGCAGGAGCTCGGCGAACAGCTGCCGGGCGGGATCGACCTCCGGTCCGCCCAGGAGCAGCAGGGTTTGGGCGCGGATGTTGGTCAGGGTGCGGGCGCCGACGGCGTGCCGGGTGCGGTGGTAGCCGTCGAGTCCGTCCTCGACCCCGGCACGACTGGCGATCAGCCGGCCGGACAGGTCGGCGGCGTCTTGCAGGCCGAGGTTGAGGGCTTGACCGCCGACCGGCATCTGGCGGTGGGCGGCGTCGCCCGCCAGCAGGACCCGGCCGCGCCGGTACCGGGTGACCTGCTGGCTGGTGTCGTCGAACACGTTGCGCCACAGCGGCGTTCCGTGTCCGATCGACTCGCCGGTCACCTGCTCCCAGGCGGCGGCGATCTCGGCGAACTCCGGTTCACCACCGGCGCTCCGTGGTGCGGTGCCGTAGACGTGCACCATCACCCTGGTGCTGCCGTCGGGCCAGCGCGACGACACCGCCAGCCCGTGCGGGAGCCGTTCGAACCGGCGGGCCGGGATGTCGATCCCGGCCACGTCGGCCCGCAGCATCTCCCTGGCCGCCCCGGCTCCCGCCACCTCGAATCCGGCCAGGTCGCGCACCGTGCTGCGTTCTCCGTCGCACCCGACGAGATAGGCGCCGCGGTGGGTGTGCCGGACACCGTCCCCGGTGACGGTCTCGATCCGGACGAAGCCGGGGTGTGCGGTCAGGGCGGTGACCCGATGTCCGCGCCGCAGCACGGCGCCCGCCTCGAGCGCTCGCTCCTGCAAGACCGCTTCCAGCCGGACCTGGGGGCATTTCCACTGGCCCGAGAACCGATGTGCCGGATCGGCTTCGGTGAGGTCGAGCCGCAACCCACCGAAGTGGCCGGGGCCACCGTCGGGCAGCGGCCCGAGCCGGTCGAGCACGCCCCGCTCGGCGAGCACGTCCATGGTGCGGGCGTGCAGGGTGGAGGCCCGCGATTCGGTGGTGGGCGCGGCGAGCTGTTCCACCACCGTCACGCGCCGGCCCGCGCCGGCCAGATCACCGGCGAGCAGGAGCCCGACCGGTCCGGCGCCGACGATCAGGACGTCGGGGTCATCGTCGGGCTTCGGCATAGTTCTTGGCGTGGTTCAGCGTGGCCCGGCTGTTGCCGCCGAGCGCCTCCCGCAGGAACGTCCGGGCCTCGGGCACCCCGGCCTCGGGTCCGAGGATCTCGGCGATCCGCGATTCCGCGATGATCACCGTGTGCTGCGAGGACGCGGTGGTCGTGCCGTCCGGGTTGGTCCGGAATTCCCAATAGCCGGTGTGCAGGGCCATCAGGGCGGGCAGGGTGGTCTGCTTGTAGGCGATCCGCTCCCGGGGGAAGCAGATCCGCACGGATTCGGTGGTGTGGCTGGACCCGTCCTTCGTCAGGGTGTCCATCCGCAGCACCTGCACACCCGGGGTGTCCTCGGTCAGCCGCACCGAGGCCACGTGCGGCAGCCGCTCGGTCCACCGGTCCGCCTCGTTGACGAAGTCGTAGACATCGCCTGCCGCGCCGGCGATCTCGACCGAGTCGACGAACGACAGGGTCAGGTCCGCGGTCCGCACGGCCGATTCCACCGCGGCCTTGAGCCCGGGCAGTTCGGCGCGGCTGTTGTCGTCGACCGCCTTCTCGATCCACGCCAGGCCGTCGGGATCGTCGTCGATTGCCCGGTAGGAGTGCAGCAGCCGCAGCGCGGTGCCGTCCCCGCTCGGTTCGATGATCCAGGTGCCGCTCATCTGCGCCACCGGCGGCGCGGACACCTCCTGCCAGAAGGTGATCCGCAGCTGCTCGGGGTCGAGGACACGACGCGAGATCCAGGTCTTGGGTTCCCCGTTCGCGGTGGCCCAGATCTGGATGCGTTCCTCGTTGCCCTCGTGTTCGAGCCGGGTCACGTACACCGACGGCGGGAACAGCCGGGGCCAGTTCTCCACCTCGGCCAGCAGGCGGTACACCTCGCCGGGCGGGGCGGCCACGGTGATGGTGTGCTCGACCTCGCGTGTGGTCTGCGTCGTCATGGGGTCTCCTGGTGCTCGTCGGCCGGATTCAGAAGTTGCCGAGTCCGCCGCAGACGTTGAGCGCCTGCGCGGTGATGGAGGCGGCCAGATCGGACGCCAGGTAGCCGACCAGGCCGGCCACCTCTTCGGGGGTGGAGTAGCGGCCGAGCGGGATCTTGGCCTGGAACTTGGTGAGGATGGCGTCCTCGGTGGTGTCGTAGGCCGCCGCGTAGCCGGACCGGACCCGTTGCGCCATCGGCGTTTCCACGTACCCGGGGCACACCGCGTTGACGGTGATCCCGGTCGGGGCCAGCTCGTTGCCCAGTGCCTTGGTAAAGCCGACGACGCCGTGCTTGGACGCCGAGTACGGCGCGCCGAGCACCACGCCCTGCTTGCCCGCCGTGGACGCGATGTTGATGATGCGGCCGCGCTGCTTGTCCCGCATGCCACCGGTGGTCAGCACCTCGCGGCTGGTCAGGAACACGCTGTTGAGGTTGGTCGCGATCACGTCGGACCACAGCTCCTCGGTGAGGTCGGCGGTGACGCCACCGCCGGAGCGGCCCGCGTTGTTGACCAGCACGTCCACCGGGCCGTACCGGTCGACCGCGGCCCGCACGAACGCCGAGATGTCTTCGGCCGCACGGACATCGGCGGTGGTGCCGTCCACGTCGAAGCCCTCGCCCCGCAATCGCGCGACGGTGTCGGCGACGGCTTCCTTGCTGCGAGCGCACAGGAACACCCGGTGTCCCTGCCCGGCCAGCTGACGGGCCGAGGCCAGGCCGATGCCGCTGGTGGCGCCGGTGACCAGGGCCACCTTGTCGTCGTTGGTCATGTCTGTTCTCCTGTCGGGCAATCGGTGTCGCTCAGCTGGGCTGTGGCGCTTCGAGCAGCTGCTCGTTGACCAGGTCGACCAGGGCGCGCGGCGTGGTCACGGCGACGACGGCGTCGTCGTCGAGCGTCACGCCGAACTCGCGCTTGATCCGGCCGGTGGTCTCGAGCAGCGCCAGCGACTCGTAGCCGAGCTCTTCGAATTCGAGGTCGGCGAACTCGCCGTCGAGGCCGGGGCTGTCGCCACTGCCTTCGCGCAGGATGCGGCGCAGGTCGTCGAGGGTGAACGGGGATGTCGACACGGGCTTTCCTTTCTCAGGGGCGAAGATGATCGGGGCCGCGCACGACCATGGCGGAGTTGAACCCGCCCGCGCCGCGCGCGAGCACGAGCGCGGTGCGCACCGGGGCTTGTCTGGCCTCGCCGACCAGATCGAGTGGATAGTCCGCGGCGAGATCGGTGCCGATGGTCGGCGGGATCACGCCGTCGCGGATGGACAGGAAGGCGGCGGCCAGATCGAGCGGCGCCGCGCCCGAATACAGCCGTCCGGTCATGGTTTTCGGCGCGGTCACCGGGACGCCACGCGCGCCGAACACCGCGACCAGGGCGTCGGCCTCGATCCGGTCCAGCTCGGCGATGCCCGCGGCGTCGGCGAACACGACGTCGATCTCGGCGGGGGTGACGGCCGCGTCGGCGAGGGCGAGTTCGATCGCCCGGCGCAGTCCGGGCTCGCCCGGGCCGTCGGGGCGCGGGTCGACCGTCGCCGCGTGTCCGGCGATCTCGCCGTAGATCTGTGGCGCGTCCCGGCGCCGGGCATGCTCGGCGTCCTCGAGCACCAGCAGCGCGCCGCCCTCGCCGGGGACGTAGCCACCGGCCTGCGCGTCGAACGGGAGGTAGGCCCGTTCCGGGTCGTCGACGGTGCTCAGCCCACCGCCGGCCAGTTGCGCCACCCAGCCCCACGGGCAGATCGAGGCGTCGACCGCACCGGTCACCACCAGCGCGGTGCCGCGCCGGATCTGCCTGCGCGCCTGGGCGACCGCGTCCAGCCCGCCCGCCTGGTCGCTGACCACCACGCTGCTCGGACCGCGCAGGCCGTTGCGGATGGAGATCTGCCCGCTGTTGACCGCGTAGAACCAGGCGAAGGACTGGTAGGCGCTCACGTACTCGCCGCCCTTGCTCCACAGTGCGCGCAGTTCGTTCTGCCCGAACTCGAAGCCGCCCGAACTGCTGGCGGTGATCACGCCCGCGGCGTAGTCGGGCAGTTCGTCCGGCCGCACCCCGGCGTCGGCGAAGGCCCAGTCGGCGCTCACCAGCGCCAGCCGGGTCATCCGGTCGGTCTGCGGCAGCAGTCGGCCCGGCAGATGCTCCTCGGCCTCGAATCCGGTGATCTCCCCGGCCAATCGGGCGGGATAGGACTCGGGGTCGAACCGGGTGACCCGGCGGATCCCGGTCTGCCCGGCGAGGGTGGCGCGCCAGTAGTCGTCCAGGCCCAGACCGGTCGGCGCGGCGACACCGAGCCCGGTCACCACCGCGGCGGTCATCGCCCGCTCCGGAACGGATCGGCCAGCACGACCGCGCTCTGGAAACCACCGAACCCGCTGCCCACCGACAGCACCACGTCGACCTTGTGGTCGCGCGCGGTCAGCGGCACATAGTCCAGATCGCATTCGGGATCGGGATGGTGCAGGTTCGCGGTCGGCGGCACCACGTCGTTGACCAGCGCCAGCACCGAGGCCGCGATCTCGATCGAGCCGATCGCGCCGAGCGAGTGCCCGACCATCGACTTGATCGAGCTCATCGGCGTGCGATAGGCGTGGTCGCCGAGACTGCGCTTGACCGCGGCGGTCTCGTGCCGGTCGTTCTGCTTGGTGCCCGAGCCGTGCGCGTTGATGTAGTCGACCTCGGAGCCGTCGATCCGCGCCTGCCCCAGCGCCGTGCGGATCGCCTCGGCCATCTCCTTGCCGTCCGGACGCAAGCCGGTCATGTGGAAGGCGTTGGACCGGGTGGCGTGGCCGGCCAGTTCGGCGTAGATCTTCGCTCCCCGCCTGCGCGCGCTCTCGAGTTCCTCGAGCACGAACACCGCGGCGCCCTCACCGAGGACGAACCCGTTGCGGCTGGCGTCGAACGGGCGCGAGGCGTGTTCGGGGTCGTCGTTGCGCGGGGTCGTCGCCTTGATCGCGTCGAAGCAGGCCACGGTGATCGGGCTGATCGGCGCGTCCGTGGCACCGGCGATCATCACGTCGGCGCCGCCCTCCCGCAGGACCTCCGCGGCGTAGCCGACCGCGTCCAGGCCGGAGGTGCAGCCGGTGGACACCACCGTCGACGGTCCCTGCGCGCCCACGGCCCAGGCCACCTCGGTCGCGAACGAGCTCGGGACGAAATAGTTGTAGAGGTGTGGCACCGCGTAGGTGTGGTCGACCAGTTCGAGCCGCCCGCCGTCGCTGACGGTGCGGTACTCCTGGTCGAGCCCCATCGTCGCGCCGACCGCGCTGCCGATGGTGACACCGGTCCGGAACGGGTCGATGTCGTCGAATTCGAGTCCGCTGTCGGCGACCGCCTCCCTGGCGCTCACCACCGCCAGCTGCGCCGCCCGGTCCATCCGCCGGATCTCCTGCGGGGTCAGGCCGTGCAGTTCCGGGTCGAAGTCGATCTCGGCGGCCACCTGGGAGCGGAACGGCGCCGGATCGAACAGCGAGATGCGCCCGGTCGCGGTGCGGCCGTTGGAGATCAGGTCCCAGAAGCTCTTGGTGCCGACCCCGCCAGGGGCGGTGACACCGACACCGGTGATCACCACGCGGCGTTCCTGGGCGCTCATCGCGCGTTCCAGTCGTAGAAGCGGTGCGCCATGGCGTCCGCCGGGGAACGCCAGGTCTTCGGGTCGTAGGCCTCGATGAACGGCTTCAGATCCTGGCTGATCCGCACGAAGCGGTCGTCGGTCTTGGCGTCCTCGATCCGGTCGCCGCCGTCGTCGGCGTCGAAATCCTGGAGATGGAAGTACAGGCCGCGGTAGTGGAACAGCTGACGGCGGCGCGTGCCCATCCGGTGCGGCAACTCGGTGGTGTCGAATTCCCGGAACAATCCGGCGACATCGCCCGCGGACGCGAGGTCCATGCGGGCCACGATCAGTGTGCTGAACATTGACTTCCCCTTCTCTCTGGTCTTCACCGGCCCGGCCCGAACCAGCGGTCCAGGGCGGTCGGCAGATCGTCGTCGGCGCCGGGAGCGACCCAGGCGACATGGCCGTCGGGCCGCACCAGCACCGCCGTGGTGCGGGCGTCGGCCTCGATCGGTTCGGTGGTGGTGGCGGTGACCACGTCGATGCGGTCGGTCCAGGGCCGGGCCCGGCGGCGCAGCGCCGGGTTGTCGGTGAAGTCGAGCAGGACGCCGCGACCGGACCGCAGCAGCGCGGCCGTGTCGGTGGTCTGACCGCCGCGAGCGAGGGCGCGCCGCGGCAGCCGCGCGCCCAGCAGCGGATGGGAGCCGCGGCCCACGTTGTAGCGGATGTCGAGGCCGGTCACCCGCGCGGCGAGGTGCCGTTCCACCTCGGGATAGGCGACGAGTTCGCGCAGGACCTCCCGCAGCGGACCGACCTCCTCGCCGCCGAGCAGGAACAGGCTCTGCGCCTTGGTGTTGGCCAGTAGCCGCTCCCCCACCGGGTAGCGCTCCGCGTGGTAGGTGTCGAGCAGCGCCGCCGGCGCCGTGCCCCGAACCACCGCGGCGAGCTTCCAGCCGAGGTTCACCGCGTCCTGGATGCCGGTGTTCATGCCCTGCCCGCCCGCGGGCAGGTGCACGTGGGCGGCGTCGCCCGCCAGCAGGACCCGGCCGCGGCGGTACTCGGTGACCAGGCGCGCGGCGTCACCGAACGCGCTCACCCACACCGGTTCCGCGTGCGAGATGTCGACGTCGGTCAGCCGCTTCCACACGTCGGCGACCTCGGCGAAATCCGGTGGGCCACTGCGCCGCCGGGGCGCGGCGCCGCGTTCGCCGACGATGATCCGGTAGGTGCCGTCGGGCAGCCGGGCGCTGATCACCATGCCGCCCGACACCTGCTGGCCGATCATCCGCGGCGCGATCTCCACGCCGCGCACGTCGGCGAGCAGCAGTTCGGTGGTGGCCGGGGTGCCGGGAAAGTCGAACCCGGCGGCCTTGCGCACCACGCTGCGCCCGCCGTCGGCGCCGACGAGGTAGCCCGCCCGCAGCGGCGGGTGACCGTCGAGGTGCACGGTGACTCCATCGGCGTCGCTTTCGAGCCCGACGACCTCGTGCCCGCGCCGGATGTCGGCGCCGAGTTCCCGCGCCCAGCTCTCCAGCACCGCTTCCGTCGTCGACTGCGGCACGGTCCGCGGTGCTTCCAGCGGGGCGCCGAGCACCGCGAGGTTCAGCGGGATCCCGCCGAAGTGCCCGGCCGAGCCGGTCTCGAGCGCGCCGAAGCGGCTCAGCAGGCCACGCTGTTCGAGCACTTCGGCGGTGCGCAGCGTCAGCCCGATGCCGCGCGATTCCCCGGTGCGGGCGGGCAGTTGGTCGACGACGATCACGTCGACACCGGCCAGCCGCAGTTCCCCGGCCAGGGTCAGCCCGGTCGGTCCCGCTCCGGCCACGATGACCGCAGTGTCCATGGTTTCCTCCTGAATCCCGTTCATGCCGCATGACTTCCGGAGTCGTCGAGCCGGCACAGGGTGGTGCCGGCGCTCACCGTCGTCCCGACGGTGGCGGTCAGCTCGCGCACGGTGCCCGCCCGGTGCGCGGTGAGCGGCTGCTCCATCTTCATGGCCTCGATCACCGCCACGAGCTCGCCGGCGTCGACCCACTGACCTTCCGCCACAGCGACTTTCACGACGGTGCCCTGCATCGGCGCGACCAGCGCGTCGGACGCGACCGCACCGCGAACTCCGCCTCCGCGCGCCGCTCTTTGCGTCCGGCGGGGCGCGACACCCGGCCCGATCCGTTCGGCCGCGGGCAGGGACACCTCGACCCGGCGTCCGCTGATCTCCACGACGACCGTCTCCCTGGCCCGCTCCGGTTCCGCTTCGCCCGCGAGGTCCTGCGGGACGAGGCGATTGTCGAATTCGGTCTCGATCCAGCGGGTGTGCACGGTGAACGGCGCGGTGGTGAACGCGGGGTCGTCGAGCACGGCGCGGTGGAACGGCAGCGTGGTCGGGAGCCCGTCGACAACGAGCTCGGCGAGCACCCGGCGCGACCTGGCCAGCGCCTGCTCGCGGTCGGCACCGGTGACGATCACCTTGGCCAGCAGCGAATCCCAGGCCGGGCCGATGACGGTCCCCTGGTCGACACCGGCATCCACCCGCACCCCCGGCCCCGAGGGCGCGGCGAACGCGCTCACCGTGCCGGGCGCGGGCAGGAATCCGCGCCCTGGGTCCTCGGCGTTGATCCGGAACTCCAGGGCGTGCCCGCGCACGGGTGGGTCGTCGTAGCCGAGCGCCTCGCCGCGGGCGATCCGGAACATCTCCCGCACCAGGTCGATCCCGGTGACCTCCTCGCTCACGGGATGTTCGACCTGCAGCCGGGTGTTCACCTCGAGGAACGACAGCGTGCCGTCGCGCCCGATCAGGAATTCACAGGTGCCGGCGCCGACATAGCCCGCCCGGGACAGGATCGCCTTCGACGCCCGGTACAGCTCCGCGCGCTGTATCTCGGTGAGGAACGGCGCCGGCGCCTCCTCTACCAGTTTCTGATGGCGGCGCTGCAGCGAGCAGTCCCGGGTCGACACCACCACGACCTGACCGAAAGCATCGGCGAGGCACTGTGTTTCGACATGCCTCGGCTGCTCGAGGTAGCGCTCGACGAAGCATTCGCCCCGCCCGAAGGCGGCGGTCGCCTCGCGCACGGCGGCGTCGAACAGCTCGGCGATCTCGCCACGGTCGCGCACGACCCGCAGCCCGCGACCGCCGCCGCCGTGGGCCGCCTTGATCGCGATCGGCAGACCGTGCCGATCGGCGAAGGCCACCGCCTCGGCCGCGCCCGCGATCGGATCACGGGTGCCGGGCACGAGCGGAGCGCCGACCGCCTCGGCGATGTGGCGGGCCGAGACCTTGTCGCCGAGCGCGCGGATCGCGGCGGGCGGCGGACCGATCCAGGTGAGTCCCGCGTCGAGCACCGCCTGCGCGAAATCGGCGTCCTCGGAGAGGAATCCGTAGCCGGGGTGGACCGCGTCGGCCCCGGCGGCGGCCGCCGCGCCGAGCAGTTTGGCCGGGTCGAGATAGCTGGTCGCGGGCGTGTCACCGCCGAGCGCGTACGCCTCGTCCGCCAGCCGGACATGGGGTGCGTCCCGGTCGGGTTCGGCGTAGACCGCCACCGCGGTGAGTCCTTCGTCGCGGCACGCCCGCACGACGCGGACCGCGATCTCGCCACGATTGGCGATGAGTACCTTGCGCATGGTTTCGGCTCCCTGTCGCTGCGTCACGGTCACAGGTAGACGGTGTTGGGCGGCAGGCCGACCAGCGAACGGCCGTACAGCTCGATGTTCACGCTGGGCGTGATCATGGCGTGCAGCGAGGTCGCGTGGATGTCGCGCTGCAAGCGCGCGATCGGGACGTCACGCTGGATCGAGGAGCCGCCGCTGGCCTGGGCCAGGATCTCCACCGCGGCCTTGGCCTGATGGGCCACCCAGCCGATCTGCACCCGCGACCAGACCCGTTCCTGTTCGGTCCACGCCTCGTTCGCGGCGGCCTTCGCGTCGATCACGTCGGCGAAGGTGCGCGCCCGCGCCTCGGCGTCCTCGATCAGCAGCGCGGCCTCGCCGACCTGGAGGTGGGTGACCGGGGCGTCGAGCTGACTCGGATAGTCGGTGTAGGTGATCGGCCTGCCGGGGAGCCGTTCGACGAAGGCCGACAACGCCGCCCGGGCCGCGCCGACCAGCTGTCCGGTCTGGATCGCGGTGACCGGCACCAGCACCGGCGCCGCGTACTGCGGCTTGAGCACGTTGACCGCCGACTTGGAGCGGTTCTGATAGAAGTCCTCCCCGGTGATGACGCGGTGGTCGGGCACGAAGACGTTCTCGGCCACCGTCGAGACGCTGCCCGAGCCCTCCAGCCCGGAGGTGTACCAGTCGTCGATGATGCGCAGGTCCGCCGTCGGCACCAGCGCGAAGATCGGCACCGGCGCGGCGCCCGGCTCGGTCGGCAGGGCCACGGTGACCTTCCACTGCGCGTGCAGCACACCGCTGTTGAAGCGCCAGGTGCCGTTGAGCAGCCACCCGCCATCGACCTTGGTCGCGGTCCCGGTGGGCGCGGTGGTGCCCGAGATCCGCACGTTCGGCGTCGCGAACACCTCGTCGAGCGCCGCGTCGGGCCACAGTGCCGACATCCAGGTCAGCGAGGCGTAGATCGAGAGGCAGAACGCCACCGAGGTGTTGCCGCGGGCGACCTCGGCGAGCACGTCGACGAAATCGCGGGTGGTGGACTCGTAGCCGCCGTACTGGGCGGGCACCTGCATCTTCAGCAGGCCGGATTCCTCGATCGCCTCGATGACATCCTCGGGCAGCCGGCGGTTCTCGTCGATCCAGCGGGCCCGCGAACGCAGCAGCGGCGCCAATTTCGCGGCACGCTCGACGAGTTCCGCGCGGGACGGGTTGGCAGACATATCGATTCCTCTCGCCGAATTTCGAGAATTATTCGGCGACAACGCTGCTCACCGATCACGAGAAATCTCGCACAGGAATCGGCGGCGGTTCAAGGGCTGCGGAACGACTCTACGGTCGACCCGTAGGATATCCCCGGGGGAACCACAGGATCACTACCGGGACTTCGCTTTCGGTTCCACCGGAAACGCACGAAGGACGGCAGCCGTGCGAAACACGACTACCGTCCGAGGAATTGGACTACCGCACATTACTTCACGCGCATTCCCGCGAATTCATCACCCCCGCCAGTTGCCGCCGACCCGGAATACCGAGTTTGCGATACACATTCGACAGGTGGAACTCGACCGTCCGCACCGTGAGGAACAGGTCCTCGGCGATATCCTTGTTGCTGAGGCCGCGCAGGGCCAGGCCGGCGATCTTGCGTTCCTGTCTGGTCAACCCGGTCTCGCGGTGCTGGTTGTCCAGGGTGCCGAGCACCGAGCCCGCCCGCTGGAGCACCGGTCTGCTGCCCGCGGCGGTCGCGAGCTCGGTGGCCGCGCCGACCGCCCACCGCGACCGCTCCACATCGCCTTCGAGCGCGTGCAGCTGCCCCAGGTCACACAGGGCACCCATCAATTCGTACCGGGCCTCGGCCAGCTCGAGCAGCTCCACGGCTCGTTCGAGGGTGGCGACCGACCCGCCGTCTCGCCGGGCCATGCCGACGGCGTGCAACGCCCGGCCCACCGCGCCGGGTGACCCCCAGCGCCGGGCGGCCGCGAGTTCGTCGTCGGCCAGCGCGGCCGCCAGGTCACAGCGGCCGAGCGCGGTGGCGACCAGCGCCGCCCTGGACCGCCACGGGACGATCGCCGGATTGGCGACATTCAGTGCGGTGAGCACCTTTCCGCAGGCCAGATAGTCCGCGAGGCTGCGCTCGAGCTCGCCCTCGGCCCGGTGCAGCGCGCCGCGAGCGGCGAGCACGTGCGCGTGGTCGGGCATGGCTTCCACCGCACTCATCCGGTCCTCGAACAGACAGCGCGCACTACGCAGGTCACCCACCTGAACGAACGCCTCGACCAGCCAGGCCAGCGCCATTCCCCGCAACGAGGGCGACACCCCGCGCCGCAGCAGCGGTCCCATCGCCTCGATCGCCGCGGCGGGTCTGCCGGACTGGGCATCGATCCTGGCGCGGATCAAGGTGAGCGCCTCGACGACACGCGCCGAAGCCTCGGGTCGGTCGGCCGACAGCAGCCGGGTGCAGTAGGCGGCGGCCTCCGCGCTGCGGTCCGCGTAGACCAGCGCCAGCAGCGCCAGCCACAGGCAACCCGCGTCCGGCTGCCCGGATTCGGTGTCGAGCACCAGTTCCGAACGGCGGACGATGGTTTCACGGTCCAGCACCCCGCAGTGCACGAACAGCATGCTCTGCACGCCACCGCACAGGGTGTCGGCGTCGCCGAACCGGATACGGGCCTCGGTGTGTCCGACGCCGGACAGGTAGTCGATCGTGCGGGTGAGCCGGGCATCGCGACGTTCACACCAGGTCCGTTCCGGGCGATCGCATCGGGTTCTCTCGGCACATCCGGAAATCCGGGCCGTCCCGATGGACCGGAATTCCTGGCGTCCCACCATAGAATTCACTACGCCCGGCGGCGACGTGCCGTCCGAACAGGGCACAGGATGATCGTTCATGAAGTCTCCCTGGTGCAGCAAGCCAAGCTTTCGCGGCCACGCCGTCGACAGCCGCGAAGAATTCCCACCCTCGTTTCAAAGTACCAGCGGCACAGCGCCATTCACAGTGACGCTCGACATACGATTTTCATGATCTTATCTCTTGCAGATCACGATCCCGAATCGAATACTCGCACAGGCGATTACGCAATCCGCCGCCAGATCGTCGATGCAATGGCAAATGTGCTTGCAGACGGAACTTTGCCCGCCGATAGCCGAACGAGCGCAGTTCTCGGTTCAGCGCTCGACGGCACCTGCGGGCTGGGACAGGCGCGCGAGCAGGGTCGTCGTCTCGTCGAACAACCGCGCCGCCGCGACCGGATCGAAGGCGGGCCCGCGGACGTCGAGAACCTTGCCCTGCACGATCGCGGTCAGTGGCGCGGCCGGCGGATCGTCCAGCACGTCGAGGATCGGGCCGACCGCCCGCTCCACCGATTGCGCGCCCGCCCGCATCGCCTCGATCCTGGCCGCCATCTCGGGGTCGTAGTCGCCGGACAGCCCCGTGTCGACCACGCCCGGATGCAGCAGCACGTACGCCACCCGGGCCGGTGCACGGCGCGCGAACTCGATTCCCAGCAGGTCGTTGAGCTGACCGCCCTGCGACAGCGCGCGCAGGCCGTGATAGCCCTGCGCGAAACCCAGGTCACCCCAGCGGATCTGGCCGGTGCCGCTGCCGGGGCCGGCCACATTGAGGATCAGCGGCCGAGGTGCGGCCGCGAGCAGGTCGAGCAGGTCGTAGCCGAGCACGAAGCGGCTCAGATAGAACAGGGCCAGGGTGTACTCGAATCCTTCCGCGGTCACCAGCCGTTCGGACCGGTAGTGCCGCGCGCACAGCACCAGTGCGTCGAGCCGGGTGACGCGCGCACGAACCGCCGCGATCGCCTCGCGCGTGGCCGCGATCGAGCTGAGGTCGGCGGCGACGAAATGCGCACGGTCCCCGCCACCGAGCGCCTCGGCCGCCGCCAGGAACTCGGCGCCACGCACCGGGTTCCGCCCGATGACCACAACGGTGTCGCCCTTGGCCAGGCGGTCGAGAGCCGCCGCCCGCCCGAGGCCGTCTGTCCCGCCGGCGACAACAATGTGCTTCATACATTGATGCTAACGGGACGGTTCATCGATGTCATCCTGACCGTACAGTGAATTGGAACAGTGAGTTCAGTTCGAGGACCTGATTACATTCACGGCGATCGGTGCTCTGTCCACCACTCGACGCCCGTCGCTAGGTTCGGGAGGCAGTGCCCACCAGCGCGATCGGAGGTCCACATGGGGTTCACCTTCCCCCACACCGTGTCCGTCTCCTGGCTCCGCGACCATCTCGGCGAGCCCGGCCTGCTCGTCGTGGACGCGAGCACCCGGTTCACCGTGCACGACGACGGCACCTTCTCCCTCGAGCCGGGCCGCGCCGCCTACGCCACCGCGCAGGTGCCCGGCGCGGTCTTCGCGGACCTGCTCACCGACTTCGCCGACCCCACGGCCGATCAGCCCGTCACCGCACCGGATTCGGCGCGCTTCGCCGCGGCGGCGGGCGCCCTCGGCATCGGTGACGGTGTGCGCGTCGTCGTCTACGACCAGGACGACGGTATGTGGGCCACCCGCTTCTGGTGGCAGCTGCGCCTGGAGGGTTTCGACGACGTCGCCGTCCTCGACGGCGGACTCCCGGCCTGGCAGACCGCGGGCGGCGAGGTCTCGAGCTTCCCCGTCCCGCCGGCCCCGGTCACCTTCACCCCGCGCCGCAGGCCGGGTCTCCTCCGATCCACCGCCGAGGTGCGGGCCGCCATCGACGACGACGGCGCCGTTCTCGTCGGCGTCGTGGATCCCGCCGTCTACCGCGGCGACACCGAGGTGTTCGCCCGCCCCGGGCACATCCCCGCGAGCATCAACCTCCCGATCGACCGGATCCGCGACCCACGGACCGGCACCCTGCGCCCCCTGGCGGAACTCCGGACCCTGTTCGCCACCGCGGGCCTGCTGGATTCCACGATCACCCCCGTCACCTACTGCGGCGGCGGGGTCGCCGCCACCGCCGTCGCCCACGCCCTGGCCCTGCTCGGCCGCGACGACGTCGCCGTCTACGACGGCTCCCTCACCGCCTGGACCGCCGACCCCACCCTCCCCCTCACCCTCGGCGACCACCCTCGATAACCGTCACGACCACTCTGTGATTCGCCTCGCTCCCAGACTCTTCCCAGTGATCGTCCAGGGTTCCTGGAGGTTCAGCGGAAACGATGGCCGTCGGCCGTCCGGCTGATCGAGACAGAGCGGGAGAATCATGTACAGGAAGCGCGTGGCAGTCGGTGCCGCGCTCAGCGTCGGTCATCTGCTCGTGCTGGTTCCGGCGACGGCAGCGGTGCCCGCGCGCGAGAATACCTATGACGCGCCGGGTGGGATCGAGTACACCGTGGGGCACGGTGATATCGCCGCTCGGTCGGTCGGGGCGCTCAACGGGATGCCCACCAATCGGGAGGCATTTCTCGATATCACCGGGTACGGGCGGGTCACCGGGCCGGGGACGGGCACGGTCGAGGCGGGGTATCTCGTGGCGTGTGCGGTCGATGTCGATGTCGAGCTGAAGCTGGAGGGACGACTCGGATTCGACGCGGGCGCCGACGCCACGCTCGACGTCGGCCTGACCTCCCTGGAACCGGGCATCGCGCTCGGCGTCGGGCCGAATGTCTCCGGTGGACTCGGCGTCGAACTGTCGGTGGCACCGGGCAAGATCGTCAAGATCCCCGTCGGCGAGCAGGCCCTGCGTCCGGACGCGACCGGCTACGTCCACAGCCGCGACTTCCACCTGGTCGTCACCAATTGCGCTGGGCCACTGACTGTCCGGCCCTACACCAGTATCACCACCCACTCTCTCGATGTGACCGGCACCGGCGCGGTCTTCGCCGATCCGATCACCCTCTGACCGCCTGAGTACCTCCGGTTCCGGGTGATCGCAACCGTTCACAGAACGCGGGCAACCACCTAGATTTCGGTCTCATGACCAGCGCGCTCCTCGATCGATACGGTCCGGCACGGCCGGCGATCACTGTCCGCGGCTCCGACGCGGGCGGTTTCCCGTCGCGTCCGCAGGGTGGCATCGGGTGACCACCCCAGCCGGCGGCCACCGCGTCGCGATCGTGACCGGCGCCGCATCCGGAATAGGCCGCGCCACAGTCGAACTCTTCGCCGAACGTGGACACGACGTCGTGGCGGTGGATATCGCCGAGCGCGGGCTCGCCGACCTCGGCGACGGCATCGTGACGCTCGCCGGTGACGTCGCCACGGCGGCGGTCAATCAGGCAGCTGTCGATACCGCACTCAGCCGGTTCGGACGGCTCGACACGATCGTGCTCAATGCCGGGATCGGGGGTACCCCACCGCTGGCATCCCCGGACGCGGTGGGCCGGGCCGATCGCATTCTCGACGTGAATCTCCTCGGGCCGGTCCACGCGCTCCGGGCCGCGCTGCCCGCCCTGCGCGACTCCCGCGGTTCGGCGGTGTTCACCGCCTCGGTCGCCGGCCTGCGCGGAGATCCCGGGAATTGGGCGTACAACGCGTCCAAGGGCGCGCTGATCAATCTCGTCCGCGCGTTCGCGCTCGACTATGCCGCACAGGGGATCCGGATCAACGCGATCGCACCGGGCCTCACCCGCACCGGCATCACCGCGGGCGTACACCAGGACCCCGCCCTGCTGACGGCCCTGGAGCGCCGGATTCCACTGGGCCGTCTCGCCGAACCCCGAGAACAGGCCGAGGCGATCTGGTTCCTCGCCTCCCCCGCCGCGAGCTACATCACCGGCACCACCCTCGTGGTCGACGGCGGGCTCGACGCCGACCTCGGCATCCTCCCGCTGCCGGGCCGGTAACCCTGATCGGCGGCGGATCTCCCGAATTTGTCGCTGGGGACGCATATTTCGCTGTGTCAGGATTCGAGCAAACAACCAGCCGGGCCACGTGCGCGTGATTTCAGTGTGGGTGGTCGAGCGCGGTTCGCAGATCGGCGATCTCTACCTGCGGCCTCCGCGCACTGCGCGCGATGCGCTCAGCGCGTTCGAGTGCCTCACGCACCGCGGGCGAGTACTGCGGATCGACATCGATCACGACCGGCCCCGCCACCGCGGCGAGCGCGGCGGCCACATCGGCAGCGAGATCGTCGTCGGCTATCACCCGGTACGGCTCCGGGTGCTCGCGGCCGTGCTCGTCGATCACCGACCATGAACCATCCTCGCGCTGCAGCCATCCCGCTGCCGCGCCGCGAGTGGCGGCCCGCTGCGCCGTGATGGCGATGCGCATCGCCTCGACGACGCCAGCCGACTTCGCCAGGTCACGCGGGTCCGGGTTCGTCACCGGAACATCGTCCGGTGTCATACCGCCGCCGCCTCGACAGCGCGCCGCACCCCTGATTCCGCAGCGGCGAACCATAAGTCTGCGGTGTGCTGCCCACCGACCAGGAGCGGGCGAAAACCGTGTCCGCGATCCATCGCGACTCGGTTTTCGCGTGCATATCGCACAGAAATCATCGGGTTCCTTCGCGGCGGCAGGGACCACCTGCAGGTGGTCCGGTGTGTGTAGTCCACTGACGCTAAGGTCGGCCGCGGGACGGAAAGGGTACGAAATATACCCCTGGTCCCCGTACTCTGACATGCACTGATCTCCACCCGCCGCGAAGGGGTAGAGGAATGGAAGACGCTCCGCCCGTCGGGCTGCGAATCAAGAGATTGCGAGAGCGCCGCGGCATGTCCCGTCCCGTGCTGGGCGGCTTGGTCGACCGCTCCACCGAGTGGGTCAAGGCCGTCGAGACATGCAAGCTCCAGACGCCGAAGCTGCCAATGCTGTTGAAGATCGCCGACGCGCTCGGCCTGACGGATCTCGCCGAGCTCACAGGCAATGGGCACGCCGTATCGGTGCAACTCTATGCAGGGACCGAGCATCCTGCGCTGCGCCAGGTACAGACCGCCCTCACCGAATTCCGACTACCGGCGCCCGACGGCGCGCAGTCGGTCGAGCATCTCGCCGAGCGACTGCGCCTCGCGTGGGCGGTACGGCACTCCACTCCGGACCATCGGACCGCGCTCGGCGAGCTGTTGCCCGATCTGATCCGCGATGCCCAACTGGCCGCGCGCACGCCGCGCACAGACCGCCGCGCGGCTCGCGCCGTACTCGCCGGCGTCTACCAGTTGGCAGACTTCTTCGTCGCCTACCAGCGCGATGCCGCGCTGGTATGGCTGGTCGCCGACCGCGCACTCGAGCAGGCATACGAGGCCGACGACCCCTACGTGATCGCCTGCTCGACGTGGGGGATGGTGCAGGCGCTGCGCGACTCCGGTCGCTGGGACGAAGCGCTCAGCCTGATCGACTCGGGCACGGCGCTCCTCGCGCCCTTCGTCGAGCGTGACGAGACGCCGGACGACTGGCGGGGAATCACCGGCGCGCTACAAGCCGAGGCCGCCCTCGTGCAGGGACGCCGGGGTCGGCATGGCGAAGCATGGGCGGCCTGGGATCGGGCTGATCGCTGGGCGAAGGCGCTGGGCCCGGACTACCGACACGTCCAGACGTCGTTCTCGCAGGCCGTCCAGGGAGCGAACGCGGTCACCCTCGGGGTGGAGCTGCGTCGGTCCGGCGAAGCGCTACGCGCAGCGAGATCCTTCCATGCCGAGGCGATCGCCTCGGTGCCGCGCCGCAGCCGGCACCTGATCGAGTTGGCTCGCGTCTACGAGCAGCGAGAGGAATGGGCCGCCGTGCTCGCCCTGCTCGACAAGTCACAGCGCACTGCGCCCGAGACGATCAGCTACAACGGGTATGCCCGCGACATGCTGCTGTCTCTGCGGAAATCCCCGCCGACCGGATTGGCGCGCGATGTTCGCGAGGTGTGCGAACGCGTCGGCGTGGCGGCCTGACATCGCTACCTCATAAGCGCAGCGAGTACGGGACAGCGGCGGCACCTTGTGATCCCATCGAGTCAAAACGTCCGTCGGGCGGCCAAACCGTGATTGCGTAGCCTCATCCGAGCATGCTCCGATCGGCCGTCGGCGCGACAGCTCGAATCCGACCGATATGGAGGAGCACGCGCATGGCAGCAGAAGACTGGCGGCACAACGGGGTTCGGGTGATCAAGGCGGATCGGCTCGATCCGAACACGGCGCAGACACCGGGGATGGATCGGGCCGCGGCGATCGATGCCGCGCGGGTGGGGGCGCGGCAGATCTGGGCGGGGACTGTCACGATCCATCCGGATGCCAAGACCGGGGCGCATCATCACGGTGCGCTGGAGAGTGTCATCTATGTGGTGCGGGGGCGGGCGCGGATGCGCTGGGGTGAGCAGTTGGAGTTCGTCGCCGAGGCCGGGCCGGGGGATTTCATCTTCGTGCCGCCGTATGTCCCGCACCAGGAGATCAACGCGAGCACCGATGAACCCCTGGAGTGCGTGCTGGTGCGCAGCGACAGCGAGGAGGTGGTCGTCAATCTGGATATCGAGCCGATCGAGAAGCCGGAAACCGTGCACTGGATCGACCCGATCCACCGTCACCCGTAGTCGGTCGCTGAGCCGCCCGGTGACGGTGCTGTCCACCGCGGGCGTGGTCGGACCCGTCGACGCCTTCGGACTGCGGGAACTGCGCGAGGGCTGTGCCGAGACCGGTCTCGTCGTGGTCTGAGCCGGGTGCGGGCACACTGAGGGGGATGAGATCCGAGGTGACCACCCGCCGCACGCGACCGCGCAACCGTCGCACGATCATCCTCGACGCCGCGTTCGACGCGTTCGCGCACGACGGATATCACGACACCTCGATGGCGATGGTCGCCGCCAGGGTGGGCATCTCCCCCGGCGCCCTCTACCGGCACTTCGACAGCAAGCAGCAGCTCCTCGGTCAGTGTCTGCTCGCCGGATTGGACGACGCGCTGGCCCGGCTCGAGACCGCCTACCGACGGTCCCCCGATGACGACGCGGTGGTCGTCGAGCTGGTCCAGGTGGCGCTGGACCGCCGCGGTCTGCCCCGGCTGTGGCAGCTCGAATTCCGGCATCTGCATCCGACCGACCGGGTCGCGGTGCTCCTGCGCGCCGCCCGCCTGACGGAGTTCCTGCGCCGCACCGTGCGGACGCAACGACCGGAGCTGCGGCCCGCCGATGTCGAACTGCTGAGCTGGGCGGCCTTCTCGGTCGCGGCGAGCCCGGCCTACCACCGGCTCGAACTGCCCCCAGCGGTCGCGGCGCGGGTGCTCGTCGCGACCGCGCGCGCGGTCCTCGCGATCGACCTCCCGGCGAACGAAGCCCGCGCCGCGCACGTTCGCGCGCACTGGGCGGCCAGCGACCGCCCCGGGCTCGACCGCACGGTGCGCCGCGAACGCATTCTCGCCGCGGCCGCGCATCTGTTCACCGACCACGGTTTCCCCGGGGTGAGCATCGACGACATCGGCGCGGCCGTCGGCATCACCGGCCCGGCCGTCTACCACTACTTCGACAGCAAGGCGCAACTGCTCGACGAGATCGTGCGCAGGCACGACGAGTGGGTCCACCTGCTGGTGACCCACGCGCTGGCGCACGGCCGGGATCCCGGCGAGGCGCTCCGGACCCTCACCCGCAACTTCGCCCGCTTCGGCGTCGACGAACCGGATCTGCTCGCCATCACGGTCAGCCAGACCCGGTATCTGCCGTCGGCCGCCGAACACCGGTACCGGCAGGTCCGCCAGGACGGCATCGGCCGCTGGGCCCGTCTGCTGCGGGCACTCCGTCCCGAGGTGGCCCCGCCCGTGGCGCGGATGCTCATCCGCGCGGTCACCACCGTGGTCATCGAAGCCGTCCGCAACCCACGGCTGGCCGGACGGCCGGATCTGGTCGAGGCGCTGGTCGCGGTGGCCCAGCGGATTCAGGCCGTCCCGCTCGAGCCCGCACGACCCGGAAAGTGATTCACGCCACTCACGGAGCGTGCACCGGTGGCCGCCGACGGCCGGTTACCAGCCGCTGGACCGCACCGCCCCCGCGCACCCCGTTTTAGCCCCCGTTCACTTAGCGTTGCCCGCCGCGCCGCGGTGCCGCACAGTGGCCGCGGGAGCCGCACCGCCGCTCCCCCATTCCCCCTGGACGCGTCGCGTCCCCGGCCCACCGAGAAGGCAGCGTTCGTGAGTCATTACAAGAGCAACGTGCGAGACCTCGAGTTCAACCTGTTCGAGGTGTACGGACTCGAAACCGTCCTCGCGGCAGGCACTTTCGGTGATATGGACGCCGATACCGCACGCTCGGTGCTCAGCGAGGCGGCCCGGCTCGCCGAGGGCCCGGTCGCGGCACCGTACGCCGAGGCCGACCGCACGCCCCCGACGTTCGACCCGGCCACGCACACGGTCTCGCTGCCGGAGTCGTTCAAGCGCGCCGTCCGCGCCTGGTACGACGCGGAGTGGTGGCGGCTGGGCAAGTCCGAGGCGATCGGCGGCGTGCCGGCGCCCGCGATCCTGGAGTGGGCGGTCACCGAGTTCGTGCTCGGCGCCCAGCCCGCCGCGCACATGTACAGCATGGGTCCGGTGATGGCCGACATCCTCGACCGCGTCGGCAACGACCAGCAGCGCGCCTGGGCCCAGATCATCGTGGAGCGCGAGTGGGGCGCGACGATGGTGCTAACCGAGCCGGATGCCGGCTCCGACGTGGGCGCGGGCCGCACCAAGGCGATCGCGCAGGAGGACGGCTCCTGGCACATCGAGGGCGTCAAGCGGTTCATCACCTCCGCCGACTCCGACGACCTGTTCGGCAACATCGTGCACCTGGTCCTCGCCCGCCCGGAGGGCGCCGGTCCCGGCACCAAGGGCCTGTCGCTGTTCTTCGTGCCGAAGTTCCATTTCGACGCCGCCACCGGCGAACTCGGTGATCGCAACGGCGTATTCGTCACCAATGTCGAGCACAAGATGGGCCTGAAGGCGTCGGCCACCTGCGAGCTCACCTTCGGCGGCCACGGTGTCCCGGCCAAGGGCTGGCTCGTCGGCGACGCGCACAACGGCATCGCGCAGATGTTCGAGGTCATCGAGAACGCGCGCATGATGGTCGGCACCAAGGCCATCGCGACCCTGTCGACCGGTTACCTCAACGCGCTGGAGTACGCCAAGACCCGCGTCCAGGGCGCCGACCTGACCCAGATGGCCGACAAGACCGCGCCGCGCGTGACGATCCTGCACCACCCCGACGTGCGCCGCTCGCTGCTGCTGCAGAAGGCCTACGCCGAGGGCCTGCGATCGGTGTACCTGTTCACCGCCGCGCACCAGGATCCCGCAGTGGCACAGCATGTTTCGGGTGCCGACAGCGAACTGGCCGCGCGGGTGAACGACCTGCTGCTGCCGATCGTCAAGGGTGTCGGCTCCGAGCGCGCCTACCAGTACCTGACCGACTCGCTGCAGACCTTCGGTGGCTCCGGCTTCCTGCAGGACTACCCGATCGAGCAGTACATCCGCGACGCGAAGATCGACTCCCTCTACGAGGGCACCACCGCGATCCAGGCGCAGGACTTCTTCTTCCGCAAGATCGCCCGCGACCGCGGTGTGGCCCTGGCCCACGTGGCAGGCCAGATCCAGAAGTTCATCGACGCCGACTCCGCCACCGAACGCCTGAAGGGTGAGCGCAAGCTGCTCGCCACCGCGCTCGAGGACGTCCAAGCCATGGCCGCCACCCTGACCGGCCACCTGTTGGGCGCCCAGGAGCAGCCGACCGAGCTGTACAAGGTCGGCCTGGGTTCGGTCCGCTTCCTGATGGCAGTCGGCGACCTGTTCATCGGCTGGCGCCTGCTGGTCAACGCCGAGATCGCCCTCGCGGCACTCGACGGCGCGACCGGCGAGCGGGACTTCTACGAGGGCAAGGTGGCCGTCGCCGCGTTCTTCGCTCGCGAGGTCCTGCCCCGGCTCACCGCCGATCGGGCGATCGTGGCGAGCCTGACCGACGACGCCATGACCATCCCCGACGCCGCGTTCTGATCCGAGCCGGCGCCGCGGCGAGACACCGGGTCCCGCCGCGGCGCCGCTCCTCGCGGCGAGTTTCCCCCGATCCACTGACCGATCGTCGGTAGCTTGGTGCCGACAGCACAGGGGCTCCCGTCCGGGACGGCCGCCCCGGAGAGGACGACCGTGCGCTCGACCCTGATCTCCCGCCGGGACCTGGACTTCCTGCTCTACGAATGGCTGCGCGTGGCGGAGCTGACCACGGCCCCGCGGTTCGCCGAACACTCCAAGCAGACCTTCGACGGCTTCCTGGAGCTGTGCGAGGACATCGCGACGCGCTACTTCGCCCCGCACAACAAGCGCAACGACAGCAACGAGCCCACCTTCGACGGCACGACGGTCACCATGATCCCCGAGGTGGGCGCCGCGGTCGAGGCGTTCACCAAGGCCAACCTCGTCGGCGCGAGCATGGACGAGGAGCTCGGCGGGCTGCAACTGCCCGCGACCGTGCAGGCCGCGGGCATGAGCTGGTTCCAGGCCGCCAATGTCGGCACCACCGCCTACGTGTTCCTGACCATCGGCAACGCGAATCTGATCGCGGCCCACGGCAGCGCCGACCAGATCGCGCGGTTCGTCCGCCCGATGATCGAGGGCACCGCCACCGGCACCATGTGCCTGTCCGAGCCCCAGGCCGGGAGCTCGCTGGCCGACATCGTCACCCGCGCCGAGCCGCAGGACGACGGCACCTACCGGCTGTTCGGGTCCAAGATGTGGATCTCCGGCGGTGACCACGAACTCACCGAGAACATCGTGCACCTGGTGCTGGCGAAGATCCCGGGCGGTCCGGCGGGCACCAAGGGCATCTCGCTGTTCATCGTGCCGAAGTTCCTGGTGGCCGCGGACGGGTCGCGCGGCGAACGCAACGACGTCGTCCTGGCCGGGCTCAACCACAAGATGGGCTATCGGGGCACCACCAACACCGTCCTCAATTTCGGCGAGGGCCGCCACACGCCGGACGGCGCGCCCGGCGCGGTCGGCTATCTCGTCGGCGAGCCGCACCGCGGCCTGTCCTACATGTTCACGATGATGAACGAGGCCCGCCTCGGCGTCGGCCTGGGCGCCACCGCGCTCGGCTACACCGGCTATCTCAAGTCCGTCGAGTACGCGCGCACCCGCCACCAGGGCCGTGCCCTCACCACCAGGGACCCGGCCACCGCGCAGATCCCGATCATCGAGCACCCCGACGTGAAGCGCATGCTGCTGGCGCAGAAGGCCTACAGCGAGGGCGCGCTGGCACTGCTGCTGTACTGCAACCGGCTCATCGATCTCGAGCGCATCGATACCGATCCCGAGTCCGCCCGCGCGCACACCCGGCTGCTGGAGATCCTCACCGGCGTGGCCAAGAGCTGGCCGTCCCAGTGGTGTCTGGAAGCCAACAACCTGGCCATCCAGGTCCACGGCGGCTACGGCTACACCCGCGAATACGACGTCGAGCAGCACTACCGCGACAACCGCCTCAACCCCATCCACGAGGGCACGCACGGCATCCAGGGCTTGGATCTGCTGGGCCGCAAGGTGATCCAGCACGACGGCGCGTCCCTGCTCCTGCTGACCGAGCACATCGCGGCCACCGTGTCGGCCACCCGCGCGGCAGGCGGACAGCCCGCCGCGCACGCCGAACTCCTCGACACCGCCTGGCAACGCCTGCTCACCGTCACCGCCGCCATGTTCGCCGCGGGCGACCCGGCCGCGGCCATGGCCAACGCCGCGGTCTACCTCGAGGCGTTCGGGCACCTCGTCCTCGCCTGGATCTGGCTCGAACAGGAACTGGCGACCGTCGGCAAGGACGGCGATTTCTACGACGGCAAGCGCGCGGCCGCCCGCTACTACTTCCGCTACGAGCTGCCGAAGACCGCGCCCCAGCTCGACCTGCTGGCCGCACTGGACCGCACCACCCTCGACACCGACGAGAACTGGTTCTGACCCGGCAGGTCACCCGCGCAGGCGCAGGACCGCGAGGACACGGCGGTGATGGGTGTCCGACGGTGGCAGGTCGAGTTTGGTGAAGATGTTGCCGATGTGCTTCTCGACCGCGCGTTCGGTGACGGTGAGGGCTGCGGCGATCGCGTTGTTGGTCAGGCCCTGGGCCATCAGTTCGAGTACCTCGCGCTCGCGGGGCGTGAGCCGGGTCAGGCTGTCCTGCTGCCGGGAGGCGCCCATCAGCTGCTTCACCACCTCCGGGTCGAGCGCGGTGCCGCCGGTCGCGACGCGGTGCAGCGCGTCGACGAAATCGGCGACGTCGGCGACCCGGTCCTTGAGCAGGTAGCCGACACCGCCCGCGCCAGCGGCGAGAAGTTCTGTCGCGTACCGGGTTTCGATCCACTGGGAGAAGACGAGCACACCGCTGTCCGGGTGGGTCCGGCGCAGGTCGATCGCCGCGAGCAGTCCCTCGTCGGTGAAGGTGGGCGGCATCCGCACGTCCACCACCGTGACGTCGGGCCGGTGCGCGCCGACCACCTCGGACAGCGACGTGGCGTCGCCGACCATCGCCACCACCTCGTGGCCGCGTTCGGTGAGCAGGCCGGCCAGACCGTCGCGCAGGATCGCGCTGTCCTCGGCGATCACCACCCGCAACGGCCCTGGCGTGCTCACTGCGGACCCGTCGTCGGCAACACCATGGTCACCACGGTAGGCCCACCGGCGGGGCTGTCGACGGTGAGTGTGCCGTCGACCGCGTGGGCGCGGGCGGCGAGACCGGCCAGCCCGCTGCCACCCGCCGCCTCGGCCCCGGACGGGCGCGCGCCACCTATCCCGTTGTCGCGCACGGTGATCGCGAGCGAGCGCAGACTGTCGGGCAGCACCGTGACGGTGACCTCGGTCGCCCGCGCGTGCTTGACCACATTGGTGAGTAGTTCGGCGACCGAGAAATAGGCGATGGCCTCGATCGCGGGGCTCGGCCGCCGCGGCAAGGGCACACGCAGCTCGACCGGCACCGCGCAGCGGGCGGTGAGCGTCTCCAGGGCGGGCCCGAGGCCGAGTTCTAGTGCGGGCGGATGGATGCCGCGGACCAGTTCGCGCAGCTCGGTCAGTGCCTCCTTCGCGCCGGCGCGGGCCTCGGCGATGAGGTCGCCGGGATCACCGCCGGTGGCCAGGCGTTCCTCGGCCCGGCCCAGGGCCATCGCGATGGTGACCAGCCGCGCCTGGGTGCCGTCGTGCAGGTCGCGCTCGACCCGGCGCAGCGTCGCGGCGGCGTCGTCGACCGCGGCCCGCCTGCTCGCGCGCAGCTCGGCCAGCTGCCGGTCCCGCGATGTCGCCGCCAGCAGATGGGTGATCAGCATCCCGTGCACCCAGCAGACACCGCGGATCAGCCACGGCAGCGCGAAACACAGGGCGATGCCGAGGCCGGACATGGCCAGCACCCGGGGCCAGGTGTCGACGTAGAAGGAACCGAACTGCACCAGGCTGTGCCGCTCGATGCCGCTCTCGTCCACCTGGACCGGATCGAACAGCAGCCACGGAATCGGCGAGATCGCGGTGAAGGCCACCATTGCGGTCACCACGAGCACCACATAGCCGACCACCACGCCCAGCACGGACTGCGCGAGCAGGAACAGCGTGGCCCGCCAGCTCACCCGGTCGGTGAACGCGCTCTTCAGGAAGCCGATCAGGCCCGGTCCGCGGACGAACGCCGGTGGCGCCTCGACCCGGACACCGAGCAGCTCCCGGCCGAGCGCCCGGTAGATCCGCCCCCACACCCGGCCGCCGAGCAGGATCAGCGCCAGGAGCGGGATGCCGACGAGGAAGATCGACGCGTACAGTCCGCCGCCGAAGCCGAAGAACAGATAGCACACGGCCACACAGCCGAGCACGAACGACAGGATCAGATAGCCGAGTTCCTTCCACGTCCGGAGCTGGAAGGGCGCCCGGGCTACGGCGGCGAGCGCCCCGCCGCGGGGCGCGGGCTCGTGCAGGCCGTCGAGGACCTCGGTCGGCTCGCCGGAACCGCTGATGACCAGGGTCGGCTCGGTGGGTGTGTGGGTCATGACTCCATGGTTGTCGTGGCGGGCCGGGATCTCGATGGAGCTGCCCACCGAGTCGATGGTGTAGCAGGCACCACCTTTCCACCCCGTCGGCGGCGCGGCACGCACCGGACGCGGAAGTGTCGGCGGCGCGCCTGTTTACGACGCGGCCCGCGCGAACGATGATCACCGCATGAGCACCCTGTGGTTCGTCGTCGTCCTGGTCGCCGGGATTCTCGTCGTACTCGCGATCGTCGCGATCCCGGTCATCGTGTGGTTGCGCCGGCGCGGCGCGCGGATCACCGAGGAGCTGACCCGCGAGCTGCCCGGCGAGACCGTCGTGCGCGGACCGGAGAAGGCCCTCTATCGGGGCGCGACCGCGCCGGGATTCCCGGCCGCGAAGGGCAACGGCGTCATCGCGCTCACCACCACCCAGCTGCATTTCCGGCCGTACGTCGGGAAGGCTTTCGCCGTCCCGGTGCCCGAGATCGTGTCCGTGCGCGAAGCCAGGGTCTTCCAGGGTGCGGTGACCGGCGGCCGCACCCATCTGGTCGTCGACACCCGAGCGGGTGAGGTCGGCTTCTTCGTCGAGGACAACGCGGCGTGGTTGCGAGCGATCGAGCAGGCGGCCGGGTGAGCCGGTGTCCCCGCGCCGCTATGGCATCATGAACTAGAACGAGTTCTAGAAATGCCGAGGAGGTCGATGTGGGAACTGCGCGATCAGTGCGGACGGGACCTTTCCTCGTCCCCGCCGTCGACGAGATTCCCGGCGGGCGGATGCTCGATCTGCCGGGACGCGGCCGGACCTACGTCGTCGACATCCCGGGCCCGGTCGGCGCCCCCGTCCTGATCCTGCTGCACGGCACCGCCTGCACGGCGGCCCTGAATTGGTTTCCGGCACTGGAGACCTTGAGCGCGCGGTATCGCGTGGTGCTGTTCGATCAGCGCTGGCACGGACGCGGGATCCAGTCGGCCCGATTCCGGCTCGACGACTGCGCCGACGACGTGGTCGCGGTCGCCGACGCGCTGGGTCTGGACCGCTTCGTCTGCGTCGGCTATTCCCTGGGCGGCATCGTCTCCCTGCTCACCGCCCACCGGCATCCGGACCGCGTGGCCGGGCTGGTGCTCTGCGCGACGCCGTATCGCTTCCAGGAGAAGTGGCGTGAGCGGGCGTTCCATCGCGGCTTCGCCGGTGTCGCCGAGGCGCTGGGCGACTATCCGTATCGCCGGGCCCGGCGGCTCCTGCGCGCGCTGCCGGAACTGCCGGACGCGCTGGTGCCGGGGCACCTACGACAGTGGGCGATGGGCGAATTCCGCAGTACGAGCGGATGGGCGCTGGCGCCGGTGCTGGCCGAGATCGGAACCTTCGACGCCACCGCGTGGCTGCCGGAATTGCGGGTGCCGACCGCGGTGGTCATCACGACCAAGGACCGGGCGATCCCGGTGTATCGGCAGATCGAGCTCGCCGCCGCGATTCCCGGGTCGAGTGTGCATCCGGTCGCGGCGGGTCATGCGGCGTGCGCTGTCGCGCCGGACCGGTTCGTGCCGGTGCTGGCCGACGCGTGCCGGGCGGTGACCGCGCGGCGGTAGTCGACGACCCTGTTCGACGCCGGTGGCGAACAGGGCGGACATGCGGAGTGGGCGATCAGCCCCTGGCGCGGGCCGCGGCCAGCAGTTCGTCGATCACAGCGGGCACCGCGTCGGCCAGCGCGTCGACATCGGGCACCAGGTCACGACAGGCGATGAAGCCGAAATCGAGGTCGCCGCAGTTCGACAGCACGGTGACGGTGAGCCCGGCGCCGTGGAAGACCGGCCCGAACGGATACATGCCGTCGACCCGGACACCGAGGAAGTACAGCGGCATCGGCGGACCGGGCACATTCGAGACCACCAGGTTGTGCACCACCGGATGCCGTTCGGCCAGCTTCAGCGACGAGTAGACGCGCGAGGCGAGGCGGAAGGTGTTGGGCGGGGCGTACTTCGACCAGTCCTGGAGGAAGTCGGCACCGATCAGATCGTGCTCGGCCTTGGCGTCCCGGTTGGCGACGGCCAGCATCTCCAGCCGCTCGACCGGATCGGCGATATCGGTGCCGAGCCGGCAGAACAGGGTCGAGACCTTGTTGATTCCCTCGGTGTGCCGGGTGGATTCGTGCACCGACACCGGCACCGAGGCGACCAGCGAGCGATCGGGCAGCTCGTCGTGATCGGCCAGGTAGCGGCGCAGCACACCACCGACCACGGTCAGCACGACATCGTTCACCTTCACCCCGAACGCGGCCTTGATCTCCTTGATCACACCGAGATCGGTCTTGGTGAACGAGACCGCCCTGGTCGCGGTGACGGCCTGGTTGAACGGCGTGCGCGGCGCGGAGAACGGCAGCGCCATCCCCGCCTCGTTGTTCCGCCTGCGTTGCGCGAAACCGGCGACCATGCCGAGCGTCTTGGGCACCATGCCGAGCATCCCGGCCCTGGCGGGAAAGCGGACCGCGGCGCGCGCGATGAGCTCGAGATCGCCGGGCACCGGTTCCGGTTGCCACGGTTCGGGTTCCGGCCTGCTGAGCCCCGGCTCCAGATCGCACAGGTGCATCATCATGTTGGTGCCGGTGATGCCGTCGACCGCCGAATGGTGGTACTTGCAGACCACCGCGACCTTGCCGTCGTCGAGCCCCTCCACCACCGACATCTCCCACAGCGGCCGGTTCTGGTCCATCGGCGTACTCGCGACCTCGCCGATGAGCGCGGCCAGACCGGCCTGCCCGCCCGGCTCCGGCAGCTCGACGCGCCGGATGTGGTTGTCGATGTCGAAGTCGGGGTCGTCGACCCAGAGCGGATGGTCGAGGTTGAACGGCACCGGGTGGACCCGGCGGCGCATATGCGGAATGAGGGGCAGGCGCCTGCGCAGCTCGTCGCGCAGGTGGTCGAACGAGTACGGCCCGTCGGCCGGATCGAGAATCAGCAGGGCACACACGTGTAGATGCTGGGTATCGGTCTCCAGATAGAGGAAACTGGCATCCAATCCAGTAAGTCGTTCCATAGCCGAACCCTACTAGAACACGTTCTATTTTTGCTGGCTCGCGCGGCCGAAATAGACGACTCTCACACCGATTACAGCGGCAGCCCCTGCTCGAGCAGATCGACCGCCTCCAGTACCAGCCGGTAGACATCGTCGCCGGGTTCGTAGGCGCTGTTGGCGATGTGGAACATCACCCCGCCCGCGGCGGCGATGAACACGCGCAGCCGCGGGTTGTCCGGTTCGACGCCGAGGTAGTCGGCGAAGAACTCGACGGCCTCGGAGATGGCCCGGTCGGATTCGATCTGATACGCCGTGCGCAGGGCCGGTTCGGCGTGGATCAGCTTCATCCGCTCGGGATTGGCCGTCCACGGGTTCTCGACGGCGAGCCGATTGAGCTCGTGCAGGATCGCGCGGAGCAGATCGAAGTGACCGAGCCCGCGGGGCAGCGCGGCGATCGCGGCTTCGCGTTGGTCGGCGAGGTCGTCGTTGATGACCACCTGCTCCTTGGACGCGAAGTAGCGGAAGAAGGTGGTGTGCGAGACGTCGGCCGCCTTGGCGATCTGCTCGACCGTCGTGTTCGCGTACCCCTGCTGCTCGAACAGGCGCATCGCGGCCTCGCGGATCGCGGTTCGCGTGCGCATCTTGTGCTTCTCACGCAGCCCGACCCGACGCCCCGGGCTCGCGCCCGGGGTCGTCGTGTTCGTCATCTCGGCTCCTTCATCGGCGGTGCCCGGGTCAGCTCCTCACTTCGACCAACTCGGCCGGGGCCGGGCTGTCCGCGTCCGCGGGAATGCCGCGGTTGCGGACGGCACCGCCTTCGATGTCGAAGTTCGGCACGAGCCTATCGAGCCACGTCGGCAAGCCCCAGGCCCGGTCACCGAGCATCGCGATGACCGCGGGCACCACCATCATGCGAATGATGAAGGCGTCGAAGAACACCGCGATACCGAGGGCGAAGCCCAGCATCTTCATCGTGGTGTCGGGGGCGAGCATGAACGCCGCGAAGACGCTGACCATGATGATCGCCGCCGAGGTCACCACCCGCGCCCCGTGCCGATACCCGGCGATGATGGCGTCCTTCGCGGTCATCCCGTGGATGTATTCCTCGCGCATGCGAGTCATCAGGAACACCTGATAATCCATGGCCAGGCCGAAGACGACACCGATGAGGAAGATCGGCAGGAACGACACGATCGGCTGGGTGTTGTCGATCAGGCCGAGGGCGCCCTCCTGGAAGATGGCCACCGTCGCGCCGAAGGTCGCCAGGACCGAGAAGACGAAGCCGAGCGTGCCGATCAGCGGCACCCAGATCGACCGGAACACCCCGATCATGATCAGGAACGCCAGCCCGACGACGACCACCAGATACGGCAGCAGCGCACGGTCCAGCTTGGCCGACAGATCCGACATGATCGCGGTCTGTCCGCCGACGTGCAGTTCCGCGCCCACCCGCTCGGCGGCGGGTGCGTAGTCGCGGATCCGTTCCATCAGCGCGTGGGTCGCCTCGTCCGCGGGAGCGCTGGTCGGCGTGACCATGATCAGCGCGGTGTCCGCGTCGAGGTTCGGCTGGGTGGCGCCGTTGCCGGTCCACACCAGGGTGTCGACGTTGGCGACGTCGGGCAATGTCTTGATGTAGGCCACGCTCGCGTCGGCCGCCGCGCTCACGTCGCCGTCGTCGTGGTGGACCACGACCAGCAGCGGGCCGTTGATGCCCTGACCGAACCCACGCTGCAGCAATGTCATCGCGCGCGCTTCGTCGGGGGTGTTCATCGTCATGGCCAGTTCGAGCTTGCTCATCGGCAGCGCCGCCAGCACCAGGACGGCCAGGCCCGCGAAGATGAACGGCAGCGGCTTGCGCACCACCATGCGCCCGAACTTCACCCCGGCGGTCTCCGCGGTCTCCGACTGCTCGGCGTGCTTGATCCACGGGATCCGCGGCGTGAACGCGAAACGGCCCACCGCACCGAGGATCGCCGGGATCAGCGTCAGCGCGGCCAGCACCGCGATGGCCACCGCGACCGCGGCACCGATCCCCATCTGGGTGATCAGCGGGATCCCGATCACCGTCAGCGCGACGACGGCGATGATCACGGTCAGCCCGGCGAACACCACCGCCGAGCCCGCGGTGCCGACCGCGCGACCCGCGGCCTCGGCGCGTTCGCCGCCCCGCGCCACCTCGCTGCGATACCGCGACACGATGAACAGCGCGTAGTCGATGGACACCGCGATGCCCAGCATCGTGACGATGCCGGTCGCGCTCTGGTTGACGCTGATGAACTCCGAGCTCAGGGTCACCAGCAGGATCGTGATCAGCACCCCGACCACGCCGGTGACCAGCGGGATGAACGCGGCGACCAGCGCGCCGAAGGCCACGATCATCACCACGAAGGCGAGCGCGAAACCGATCAGCTCGGCCTTGCCCGGCTCCTCCATGATCTGCATCAGCGAGCCGGTGGCCTCCACCTGCAGGCCGTCACCGTTGTGCCGGTCGAGGATGTCCTGGAGTTCGTGTTTCTGGTCCGACTTCAGGTCCATCACGTCGATGTTCTGGCGGACCTGGATGAGGCCGACCTTGCCGTTGTCGCCCACCACCGACGCCGCCAGCGCGGGCTCGACCTGGGCGACCAGGACCGGGTCGACAACGGTGGCCGGATCGGTCAACTCGGGCAGGGTCCGCAGATCCGCCACCAGCGCGTCGATCTGCGCCGTGTGGTTCGCGATCCCGTCCTCGGCCGCGACGAGGACGCTCGTCGAGGCTTTCATCTGCTGCTGCATGACCTCGGGGAAGTACTTCTCCACCTGGCTCGTCGCCGTGCCGGAGTCCGTTCCGGGCAGGTCGAAGTCCTTGGCGAACTTCGGGTTCAGCGCACCGACCAGCCCGGCCACCGCCGTCGCGGCGATCAGCCAGGCGGCGATCACCTGCCATTTGTGCCGGAACGAGTACCGGCCGAGCCGGTACAACCATGACGCCATCGCACTTCCTCCACTCCCGGGCCGTCCGCCGACCACCGCGTGCACAAATGTGTTAGTGACTACCACTTGTTAGTCACTAACACGATAGCGCTTCCGCGGTAGGGGGCAGCTATGACGGCTGTCACCCGCGGCCGGGTAACGCACTACTCTGTTCGGCCGCGCCGGATTGCCGGACAATTGCTCCATCGGACGAAATCGCGTCTACCTCGAAGGAGGGAGCAGCGCATGTCTCCCCGAAGCGAACACTCCGGCGATTCGACGGCGGGCGCCGCGACCATGACGTGCGATGTGTGCGTCGTCGGTGCGGGCGCCGCCGGGCTCAACGCACTGTATGTCGCGAGTCGCTATCTGAACCGCGAGCACCGCGTCGTGCTGGTCGACAGCCGGAAACGGGTGGGCGGCATGTGGACCGACACCTATCCGTACGTGCGCTTGCATCAGCCGCACGGCATGTTCACCGCGGGCGACATCCCGTGGACCCTCGGCCAGGACCGTTCCTACCTGGCGACCAAGGACGAGGTGCTCGACCATCTCGAACACTGCCTGGCCGAGATCGAGCAGCGCGTGCACGTCGACGAACTCTTCGGCTGGACGATGACCGCGCAGGACGAGTCCGCGGGCACCGTCCGGATCACCTGCGAGTCCGCGGACGGCCGCTCGGTCGTGATCGAAACGCGGCGGCTGATCAAGGCCTACGGCTTCCGCATCGCCCCGAACACACCGCTCACCCTGTCCAGCACGCGGGTCAGGTCGGTGTCACCCGATGACTGCGACCTGCGCGGCGACGGCCTGCGCGCCAGTGCCGATCCCGTCTGGATCATCGGCGGCGGCAAGACCGCCATGGACACCGCCTACGAACTGATCACCGCACAGCCCGGTCGCGAGGTGAATCTGGTCGCCGGTCGGGGCACCTTCTTCCACAGCCGCGAGAAGTTCTTCCCCGGGGGCACCCGGCGATGGTGGGGCGGTGCGCTGCCCAGCGGTCTGCTCCGCGAGGTCAACCGGCGATTCGACGGCAGCAACGAGGCCGCCGTCTGGGACTGGCATCGCACGACGTTCGGCACCGCGGTGACACCCGAGGCCGGAAACTTCCTGCTGGGCATCCTGTCGGAAGCCGAAGCGGCGACGATCGCCGCGGGATTGCGCACGGTGGTCATGGACTATCTCGTGGACGCCGTCGACGACGGCGACGACACCCGCCTCGTCTTCCGCGGCGGCACGACCGCGTCGATCCGGCCCGGTAGCTGGGTGGTGAACTGCACCGGCTACGTCATGCGCCACGAGCATCCCTACGAGCCCTACCTGTCGAGCGACGGCACCGTCCTGTCGATCCAGCCGCGCTCGGCCACGCTCTACCTGACGACGATGATCGCGTATTTCCTGACCCACCTGATGTTCCTGGACCGCATCACCGACACCCCGCTCTACGAACTCGACATGCAGGACCTCCTCGGCAAGTCCAAAACCGTTGTCCCGTACGCCCTGTTCACCCTCACCCAGTACAACGTGAGCCGCATCTACGACAGCGTCCCGACCGCGATCTTCCGCGACTGCGGACTCGACCTCGATCGCTGGTATCCCCTCCCCCGCCGCATGGCGGCCATGGCCCGGTTCGCCCGCACCCACCACCGCGAACGCGAGCACCTGCGCCGGTCCCTGGACACCATTCGCACCCGATTCGACGTCCGGTGCGGGCCACTGGATCACGTGCACGAGCGCACCGGCGTTGCGTGAGCCCGTCGACCGGAAACGCCGCCGCCCCGCGGTGCGGGAACGACGGCGTCGGATGTCGGTCGGGGTCAGAAGTCGGTGCTGCCCGCGGTGAGGTCGAGCAGCGCCTGGCACAGGGGGTTGTGCGTCGGGCTGTCGCCGTCGGCGAAGCAGGCGCCGAACAGTACGAAGCCCAGCGGCCAGGCCAGCAGGACGCGCGCGGATCCCGACGCCGATCCGGTCGGCGAGTCCGCGACCGGCGCGATCACCGCCGGCGCGGCCTGCGCCGGTGCGAGCGTCAGCCCGGCGGAGAGTGCCACCGCGACAAGAGATGTGGTGAGTATTCGGCCCATGAAGGAGTTCCTCGGATCAGGTAGGGGGATGTTCCGGGGATCAGGCCGGGTCGGATTCGGAACTGCCGTGGCCGATCTCGTAGATCAGGGCGCAGACCGGCCCGTTCGGTTCGGCGTCGCAGAGCAGGATGTAGAGCGCGCCGAGCGGGATGGTGATCAGTGGCGCCAGCGAGGAGCCGGAATCGCCGGAACCCGACGCGGATCCGGATGCCGCGATCGGAGCGACGGGGGCTGGGGCCGCGTGCGCCGGACCCAGGGACGCGCCTAGCATGGCGCCCGAAAGAGCAGTGGCGGCAAGTGTTCTGGTCAGTAGATGAGTCATGGCTACCTCCTATGAATGTGCTCGCCGACACTAGTCGAGTCCCGATATTGTGAAATACCCCAATTTTACTGTCTGTCACCACGGGGCCGACCCGTGAGAACGTGCGCAAACCCGGTCTGTCCGGCCCCACATCGCCCCTCGGCGCAATACAGTGGGCGGCATGCGCGGACGATCCCGAATCCTGCTGCGTTCGGCGGCGACAGTCACGGCGACACTGGCGCTCACCGCCCTCCCGACCGCGGCCGCCGAGCCGTCCACCGGCCCCACCGGCTGCGCGGAGGTGCGCGTCGTCACGGTCCGGGGCACCCTCGAACCGCAGATCGGCAGCTTGCTCCTGACCCCGCTCGGCAAGCGGATCGCCCAGGAATCCGGGCGCGCGGCCACGGTGACCGAGCTGGAGTACCCGGCCTCGATGGCGCCGGACAGCTCCGTGCGCGGCGTCGAGAACCTGACCGCGCTGCTGAACACGACCGCCGCCGCCTGCCCGGACCAGCAGCTCGTCCTGCTCGGCTACTCGCAGGGCGCCCGCGTCATCGGCAACACCCTCGCCGCCCGCGCCGCGGTGACCGACCAGGCCGCCGCGCGGATCGACGCCATCGCTCTGTTCGGCAGCCCGCTGTTCAACGGCGCCGAACCCTACGATCGCGGCAGCTACGATCCCGCCCTGTCCGGCACCGGCGCGCTCCCCGTGGGTGCCCTCGCCGAATTCGCCGACCGCCTGCGCGACTACTGCAACGCGGGCGACCGGGTCTGCCAGGGCGGCGACCCGGCCGCCGGCTTCGGAAACGCGCTGAGCTACGGCCATTTCGCGTACTTCGTCAACGACAACCGCGACCAGGCCGCGGCCTTCGTGCACGAGCGGCTCGGCGCCTGACCTGTCGGTCGAGCGCCGGGCCGCTCGGCTCAGGGCCGGTCGACGTCGGCGAGAATGGTCTCGGGCTTGAAGATCACCTTGTAGTGATAGCGGCTCACCTCGGCGGATTCGAGCTGTTCCACGAAGTAGCTCACGTTGTCGGAGAGTCCGAGGAAGTGCTTCTTGTACTCGTCGTCACCGGTCTTACAGGTGACCTCGAGCTGGTTGTTCTCGTCCTTGATCGAGCACTTGCCCTCGATGGACAGCAGGTACTTGTCGGTGATCCCGTTGAAGAACACCACCCGACGGTCGATCTTGAATTGGTCCGAATCCTTGGACAGATTCTTCGACACCACATCGGCATCGCTCGAACACCCGGTCGCGACGACGGCGCCCGTGGCCAAGGCCACCGCGGCGGCGACGATTCTCGGTTTCATGTCCTACCCCCTGTTGCCCGAGCCCGGACGACGGTCCCGAACTCCTCCTCCTCGAAGATAGCCGACCGCAACACCTTTCGACCGTGCTGCGGCGGTCGATCGATTCAGCTCATCGCGGACACCCACCGTGCGGGCCGAACGCACCGCTGACCCGTCTACTCCGGAAGGCCGAGGGCGGCGACGGCGATCGTGGCCAGGGGCCCGCTCAGCAGGCGGACATCGGAAAACGTGCTGTCCCTGGCGATGTCGTTCATCGCCATGAGCGTGGCCTGCACAGTGACCAGGGCTTGCTCACGGGTCAGGGTGGGCCGCGCCGCGCGGCAGAGCCGCACCCATTCGCTGACGTAGTCACGCTGGGCCTGCAGCAGCGGTTCCGCCTGGGCGCCGAGACTGCGGACTTCGGTGACCAGGATGTCGACCAGGGCCGGGTGCCGCAGGGTGAAGTCGGCGTAGACCCCGGCCAGCGCGCGCAGCGCGGCGCCCTCGTCGGGTGCGGCCAGCAGCGTGTCGTCCAGGGTCACCTGGAGATAGCCGTTGGCCCGGTGCAGGGCGACGTCGAGGATCTCCAGCTTGCTGGTGAAGTGGTTGTAGACACTCGAGGTGGACAGGCCGACGGCCTCGCCGATCTCCTCCATCCCGGTGCTCGCGTAGGTCTGATCGGCGAAGATCCGCAGGGCCGCGCGCAGGATCTGTTCGCGCTTGCTGCCGCGGGCCAACCCCGCCGGTGGTGGAACCAGTGGTGGCGGCGGCACGTCCACCTCGGTACCCAGCACCGCGGCGGCGATGCCGACCAGGGTCGACCGGAATTCCTCGACGGGCAGCGTGGTGCCGTGGAAGGCCGGGCTGAGCAGGGCGGCCAGCGCCATGCGCGCGCGCAATCGCGCGCCGAGGCCGGGGGCGTCGCCGGTCGTCGCCACCGCGAACGACTCGCACAGCCGATCGAGCCGGGCGGCCAGGTCCAGCCGCTGCGGGCGCGGGAGGTGGCGTGCCTCGCGCACCCACAGCAGTGGCGCGGTGCGGCGGCCGACCGCGAAATCGGCGACCGCGTCCAGGACGTCGGGGCCGTCGAGCGTGCTCGCGAACCGGTCGAGCGTCTGCTCGATGGCGGCGCGCAACAGGTCGTCCTTGCCGGTGAAGTGCCGGTAGAGCGCCGAGGGGCCGACACCGACCGCGGCCGCGACATCACTCATCGCGACGTTCTCGAAACCACTGTCGGCGAACAGCGACGCGGCCGCGTCGACGATCAGTTCGCGACGGTTGGCCGGACGTTTGCGGCGCACGGCGGCGGACGGTGGGGACACCACGGGGATGCTACCGCTCAGCCCAACCGCAGTGATCGGCCGATGATCTCCTGCATGATCTCGCTCGTGCCGCCGTAGATGCGGGCGATCCGCGAATCGAGATAGGCCCGGGCAATCGGGTATTCGAGCATGTACCCGTAGCCGCCGTGCAATTGCACGCAGGCGTCGATCACCCGGCTCTGGAGTTCGGTCGCCCAGAGTTTGGCCTTGGCCGCGTCGACCGCGCTCAACCGGCCCGCGTTCAATGCGGTGATGCCGCGGTCGACGTAGGTCTGGGTGATCTCGACCTCGGTGACCAGGTCCGCGAGCCGGAACCGGGTCGCCTGGAAATCGCCGATCGCGCGCCCGAACGCCCGGCGCTCGCGCACGTAGTCGATCGTCTCGCGCAGCGCCGTGGTCGCACCGGCCATGGCCGCGACCGCGATCGACAACCGCTCCTGGGGCAGGTTGTTGCTGAGCCCGAAGAACCCCGTGCCCTCCTCGCCGAGCAGGTTGGCCACCGGAACCCGCGCGCCGGCGAAGGACAGCTCCGCGGTGTCCTGGGCGTGCATGCCGACCTTCTCCAGATTGCGCCCGCGGGTGAATCCCTCGGTGCCGCGCTCGACCACGATCAGGCTGATACCGCGGTGCGGGTGCTCGCCGGTGCGCACCGCGGTGATCACCAGATCGGCGTTGATGCCGTTGGTGATGAAGGTCTTCGCGCCGTCGAGCACATAGTGCTCGCCCTCGCGGACCGCCTTGGTGCGGATACCGGAGAGGTCGGACCCGGTCCCCGGCTCGGTCATGGCGATCGCGACGATCGTCTCGCCGGTGGCGACGCCGGGCAGCCAGCGCGCCTTCTGCTCGTCGTCGGTCAGCTCGAGCAGGTACGGCATGCAGACGTCGGCCTGCAGTGTCGGACCGAGGACCGCGGGGGCGACATCGACCGCCGCGGCCTCCTCGATCAGAATCGCGTTGAACCGGAAGTCCCGCACCCCCGCGCCGCCGAACCGCTCGGGCACCGCCATGAACGCGCCGAGTTCGGCGATGTCGGTGAACAGCGAGCGTGGGACGATGCCCGCCTTCTCCCATTCCGGATAGCCCGGCACGACGTGCTTGGCCAGGAATTGCCGCACGCTGTCGCGGTAGGCGTCGTGCTCGGGTTCGAAGATCTCCCGGTCCATCGTGGCGTCCCCTCTCAGATGGTGTATCCGCCGCCGCAGACCAGGGTCTGGGCACTGATGTAATCGGATTCGGGGCGGCACAGCAGATAGACGGCCCCCGCCGCCTCGGCCGGGGTGCCCGCGCGGCCGAGCGGGATCTGCTGCGACATCGCGTCGAGCAGTGCCGGGTTCACGCCGACGGCGAGTTCCCGGCCGCCCACATCGATAGTGGCGCTGCCGTCGGCGGGCGCTTCGGTGAGGCGCGTGGTGATCAGGCCGAAGGCGACCGTGTTCACGGTGACGTTGAGCCTGCCCCATTCCTTGGCCAGGGTCTTGGTCAGCCCCGTGATGCCCGCCTTGGCCGCGGCGTAGTTGGCCTGACCGGCGTTGCCGCCGAGCCCGGCGATCGAGGAGATGTTGACGACCTTGCGGCACGGCACGGTCTCCCCGGCGGCCCTGGCCCGCTTGACCTCGGTGGAGATGATCGGCTGGGCCGCGCGCAGGATCCGGAACGGCGCCTTGAGGTGGACGTCGAGGATGGCGTCCCACTGCTCGTCGGTCATCTTCTGGATGACGGTGTCCCAGGTGTAGCCCGCGTTGTTGACGATGATGTCGATGCCGCCGAACTCGTCGACCGCGGTCTGCACGAAGCGGTCCGCGAAGTCGTCGTCGGTGACGCTGCCCGCGCACGCGACCGCCGAGCCGCCCGCGGCGCGGATATCGGCGACGGTCTGCTCGGCCGGGTCCTTGTCGAGGTCGTTGACGACCACGGACGCGCCGTCGGCGGCGAACTTCAGCGCGATCTCGCGCCCGATGCCGCGACCGGATCCGGTGACGATGGCGACCTTGCCGTCGAGTGTTCCCATGCTGGTGTGACTCCTGATCAGTAGGTTCCCGGCACCGCGACGACCGCGGTGCCGAGCAGGGTGGAGGTGCCGTCGGCGAGGGTGACGGCGAGGCTGAGAGTGGCGAGTCCGTCCGCGACGGCGGTGACCGTCGCGGTGCAGGTCGGCTCCGCGTGGATCGGGGTGATCGCGGTGAAGCGCACCGCGAAGGACCGGATGTCGCGCTGGGGCACCCAGCCGGTCAGCAGGCGGCCGAGGTAGGCCATGGAGAGCATGCCGTGGGCGAAGACATCGTCGAAGCCCGCGGAATGCGCATTGTCGAGGTCGATGTGGATCGGATTGTGATCCCCGCCGGCACCGGCGAACAACGCCAGCGTGGTGCGGGAGATGGGCGGTAGGGCCAGGGGCGGCAGCTCGGTGCCGACGGTCAGCAGCGCGGTGCTCACGCGGTCACCTCCGGGTTGCGGACGACGGCCACATTGGTGGCCTTGGCGAGAAGGTCGGCGCCACGGCGGAATTCGGTCTCCTTGGTGACGAACTCGAGGGCGCCACCGCGTTTGACGGTCACGTCCACGACGCGCTCGCTGATCTCGACGGTGTCCCCGGCGTAGGCCATGGCGACGTACTCGAAGGCCTGCTCGCCGTGCAGAACCCGGCGCAGGTCGATGTCGAGCTCGTCGAAATAGCCGAAGGGCGACGGTGCTTCGAGGATCAGGCTGAAGAAGAAGGTCGGCGGGACGGGCAGATCCGGGTGGCCCGCCGCCCGCGCGGCCTCGACGTCGGTGTAGATCGGGTCGGTCTCGCCGATGACGCGCGCGAACAGCCGCAACCGGCCGCGCTCGACGTCGACGGTGAAGGTGGGCAGGGTGAGCGCCAGCGCGCGCTCGATGTCGACGGCCATCAGCCGACCTTCTCGTACAGGGTGACCACGGCGGCGCCGCCGAGGCCGATGTTGTGCTGGAGCGCCACGGTCACGCCGTCGACCTGCCGCGCGTCGGCCTGGCCGCGCAATTGCCAGGTGAGCTCGGCGCATTGGGCCAGACCGGTCGCGCCGAGCGGGTGTCCCTTCGACAGCAGTCCGCCCGAGGGGTTGGTGACCACGCGGCCGCCGTAGGTGTTGTCGCCGTCGCGGATGAACTTCTCCGCGGTGCCCTCGGGGGTCAACCGGAGCGCTTCGTAGCTGAGCAGTTCGTTCGCGGTGAAGCAGTCGTGCAGTTCGACCACCCTGATGTCGGCGGGATCGACGCCCGCCGCCTCGTAGACCTGGTCGGCCGCGCGCCGGGCCATGTCGTAGCCGACGAGCTTGGGCAGGTCGTCGAAGGTGTCGGGGGTATCGGTCGTCATCGCTTGGGCGGTGATCGCCACGTCGGCGCGCAGGCCGTGGCGCCGGGCGAAGTCCTCGCTGGTGATGATCGCTGCGGCCGCGCCACAGGTGGGCGGGCAGCACTGCAACCGGGTCAGCGGACCGAAGATCTGCGGCGATTCGAGCACCTGCTCGACGGTCACCGCGTCGCGGAATACGGCGAACGGATTGTTCTTCGCGTGGGTGCGGGCCTTGACCGAGATCATCGCGAAGGTCGCGGGATCGGTGCCGTACCGCTCGGCGTACGCGGCGCCCGCGCCGCCGAAGAGCTGTGCGGCGAACGGTGCTTCACTCGGTCCGTTGTGCTGCTGCGCCACCGCCATGAAGTCGACGAACGGGCTCGGCCGGTCGGGCCACTTCATGGCGAGCGCGCCGCGTTCCATCTGCTCGAAGCCGAAGGCGAGCACGCAGTCGGCGGCGCCGCTGGCGACGGCCTGGCGCGCCAGCCACAGCGCCGACGATCCGGTCGAACAGTTGTTGTTGACATTGACCACGGGGATACCGGTCATGCCCACGCTGTAGAGCGCGCGCTGACCACTCGTCGAGTCGCCGTAGACGTAGCCCGCGTAGGCCTGCTGCACCTGGTCGATGCCGATTCCGGCGTCGCGCAGGGCGTTGCGGACCGCGTCCGCGGCCAGCACGTCGTAGGGCTCGCTCCTGCTCGGCGTCGAGAACGGCACCATCCCGACTCCGGCGACCTGCACCCGTTGCATCACACCACCACCTATCTTGGCGAATCAATATTCACTTCATGGTTGCACGACCCTTGACATTCCCTCAAGGCCCGCAACAATGTCATGTAGATCACACAGATCAAGATTCACAACAGAGGAGTTGGCCGTGCACATCACGCAATCACTGCACGCGGCGCTGCAACGCGATCCCGACCGGATCGCCACGATTTGCGGCACCCGCCGCCGCACGGTCGCCGAATCGGTCGATCGCATCGCACGGCTGGCGGGGGCACTGCGCGCGCTCGGTGTCGGGTCCGGTGATCGCGTCGGGATCTACGCCCTCAACAGCGACCGCTACCACGAACTGCTGCTGGCGGTGCCGTGGGCGGACGCGGTGGTCAACCCGGTCAACATCCGCTGGAGCGCGGCCGAGGTCGCCTACTCGCTCGTCGATTGCGGCACCGATGTCCTCGTGGTCGACGACGCCTTCGCCGGCGCCGTCGACGCGCTGCGCGCCGCGGCGCCCAACCTGCGCACGGTCGTCTTCGCCGGCGACGGTCCGACGCCAGAGGGCATGCTCGCCTACGAAGACCTCCTCGCCGCCACGGCGCCGATCCCCGACGCCCGGCGCAGCGGCGACGCGCTCTACGGCGTCTTCTACACCGGCGGTACCACGGGTTTCCCCAAGGGCGTGATGCTGTCGCATCGGGCCTGCCTCACCTCGGCGATGGGCAGTCTGGTCACCACCGACATGCTCACCCGCGGCGGCATGTTGCTGCACGTCGCGCCGATGTTCCACCTGGCCGACATCGCGGCGTGGAACGTCGGCAATCTGACCGGCGCCACCCACGTGATCGTCCCGTCGTTCACCCCGGGGGCCACCGTCGACGCCATCGTCACCCACCGGGTGACCGACGCGCTGCTGGTACCGACGATGATCCAGCTGCTCGTCGACTCCCCCGCCGCGGCCGACGCGGATCTGTCCAGCCTTACCCGCGTGCTCTACGGCGCCTCACCGATCTCCGAGACGGTGATGGCCAAGGCGCGGGCCGTGCTCGCGAACGCGCGCTTCACCCAGGCCTACGGGATGACCGAACTCGCGCCGGTCGCCACCCTGCTCACCGCGCAGGACCACGACGATCCCGCACTGACCAGGTCGTGCGGGCGCGCGGCGGTCCACGCCGAGGTCCGCGTCGTCGGCGAGGACGACACCGAACTGGCACGGGGTGAGATCGGCGAGATCGTCGTCCGGGGCGATCACGTGATGTCCGGGTACTGGAACCGGCCCGAGGAGACCGCGGCGGCGCTGCGCGGGGGCTGGATGCACACCGGCGACGCCGGGTACATGGACGCGCGCGGCTACGTCTTCGTCGTCGACCGGCTCAAGGACATGATCGTCACCGGCGGCGAGAACGTCTATTCGGTCGAGGTCGAGAACGCGGTGGCCAAGCACCCGGCCGTCGCCCAGGTCGCGGTCATCGGCGTGCCCGATCAGGACTGGGGTGAGCGCGTGCACGCGGTGATCGTCCTGGCGCCGGGGCAGACCGCGGCCGAGGCCGACATCCGGGAGTTCTGTCGCGAGCACATCGCCAACTACAAGCTGCCGCGCAGCGTGGAATTCCTTGACGCGCTACCGGTTTCCGGGGCGGGCAAGGTGCTCAAGCGCGATCTGCGCAAGCTGCACTGGGCGGACGCCGACCGCGCGGTCCACTAGGGACCGGCGCCTGGAATCGGCCGGGGCGATCATCCGCCCCGGCCGACCGCCGGCGCTACGATGGCGACCGAGACGGCTCGGTGTTGCCGCGAGCCACCCGGGCCCGGGGACGCCCCGGCACCAGCCTAGGAGGAACTCATGCGTGCGTCGGTGGTCAGCAAGGGCGAATTCCGCGTCGAGGACCTGCCGACCCCGCGACCAGGGCCGGGCCAGATCCTCGTCACCGTGACCCGCTGCGGTATCTGCGGCTCGGACCTGCACGCCCGGACACACTGCGACGAGCTCGCCGACCTGGCCGTCGCCACCGGCTACAGCGGCTTCATGCGCTCGGACCAGCGGATCGTCCTCGGACACGAGTTCACCGGCGAGATCGCCGAATACGGCCCGCGCACCTACCGGCGCTGGAAGCCGGGCACCCCGGTGGTCGCGATGCCCATCCTGCGCAGCGAGCGCGAGCCGCAGCTCACCGGGTTGTCCGTGAACGCACCCGGCGGGTACGCCGAACAGGTGCTGACGCAGGAGTCGGTGACCTTCGCGGTGCCCAACGGCCTCTCCCCCGACATCGCCGCGCTCACCGAGCCGATGGCGGTGGGCTGGCATGCCGTGCGCAAGAGCCGGATCACCAAGGGCCAGACCGCGTTCGTCATCGGCTGCGGACCGATCGGACTGGCCGTCGTCACCATGCTCAAGGCGGCGGGCGTGCGCACCGTGGTCGCCAGCGACTTCTCGGCGCGCCGCCGGGAACTGGCCCGTGCCTGCGGCGCCGATGTGGTGGTCGATCCGACCACCGAATCCGCCTGGGCGGCGGCGCCGAAGCCGCCGCGCATCGCCGGTGCCCCGGATCTGCTGAACCTCGCCTTCGACGTCATGGAACGGGTGCGCCGGGTACCGAAGGTGCCGTGGTGGTACCTGTTCCGCGCGGCACACACTCTCGATCGCGGCCCGGCGGGTCCCGTCGTCTTCGAATGCGTCGGCGTGCCCGGCATCATCGACCAGATCCTCACCGACGCACCGCCGTCGACCCGCGTCGTGGTCGTGGGTGTGTGCATGCAGCAGGACACGTTCCATCCCGCCAACGCCATCAACAAGGAGATCGAACTGCGGTTCGTCCTCGGCTACGACCCCGGCGAATTCCGCGACACCCTGCACATGATCGCCGACGGCACCGTCGACCCCAGCCCGCTGATCACCGGCACCGTCGGACTCGACGGCGTCGACGCGGCCTTCACCGCCCTGGGATCCCCGGACCACCACGCCAAGATCCTCATCGATCCGCGCAGCGACAACGTCACGCCCTGAGCCCGGCGAGGAATCGACCGCCACGGCGGGCCGAGGTCAGCGACGGAGTTGGGTCCAGGCGTGGCAGGCGGTGACCAGCTCCGCGATGCCGCCGGGTTCGGCCAGGCTGCGCCCGGTGAGTTCCTCGAGCCGGCGCAGCCGCTTGCGCACGGTGTTCGGATGGCAGTGCAACCGCTGTGCGGTGCGGTCCGCCGAGCCCGCGGCCGCGACCCACTCCCGCAGCGTGGCCAGCAGGGTCTGCTGGGTCTCGCCGGGCGCGTCCAGCAGGCCGCCGAGCACCGTCCGCGCGGTGGTGCGGGCGGCGTCGCGGCCGCCGGCCACGAGCACGTTCAGCGGGGTGTTCTCGAATTGTTCGACCGTCGGCGCGCCCGGCATGCCGTCGCGCACCAGCTCGGCGAGGCCGAGCGCCCAGGCCGTCTGCCGCAGTGACCCGAAGACCGGGCTGACGCCCACCGGGCCGGTCGTGTGTCTGCGGAGCACCGCCATCGCCTGGTCGGCACGGGCCGGGTTCCGCACCGACAGCACCCCGACCGCGGTGTCGTAGCGGATCCGCCACACCATCGTCACGTCGATCGCCGCCAGTGCCGACACGACCCGCGGCATCGGATCCTGGCCGCGATCACTCACCGTGGCGATCGCCAGAAACGACCCGTCGACGGGAAGGCGTAGCGCGCGAGCGACTTCGAGCAGGGTGGCCAGCCCGGGATCCTCGGAGACCAGGACGTCGATGTAGGCCGCGCGCTCTCGCTCGCGCTGCGACATCAGGTAGTGCGCCTCCTCGCGGTAGGCGTCGACCATCGCGTCGGCGTCGAGGCCGTGGTTGCGGAACAGCGCCTGCAGCAGCTCGATGACGATCTCCGCGGGGACCGCCGGCGCCTGCGCACCGGCGCGGACGACGGCGTTCGACAGCACCAGATAGCCGAGGCGATAGGCGCACAGCACGTCGGCCAGCGGCGCGTCCTGTCCGGCCCGGAGCCTGCCGGTCTCGGCGGGTGGCCCCGGCGCGTGTCCGACGCCGAGCAGGCTGGACAGTCCGGCCTCGAGGTTCACCCGCAATCGGGCCCGCACCTCCGCCACGGTGCCCGCCCCGCCGCCGCGATAGAACGGGATCTCGGTGAACATCCGGCCGGTGATGTGGTCGACCATGGCCGGCAACTCCCGCCGGACCCGGCCGACCACTTCGTGCACCAGCGCGGTATCCGCGGAACCGACCGCATCGAGCATTGATGAATCCCTTTGTCGAGTGTGACGGCCGACACTGTGTGCCGCCGTTCGGTGTTCGCACGACCACTGACCTGCGCGGGCCGGGAACCTAGCGTTCGAGCGGTACCAGTGGATCGGCATCCGCCCTGGTGGATGCGCACAATCGAAGGAGACCGGCGATGACGACGAGCTCAGGGCGCCCGCCCACAGTCAACGAGGCCGATGTCCGCAAAGTGGCCTTGGTCAGCCTCGTCGGCGCCAGTGTCGAGTGGTTCGACTTCTTCCTCTTCGGCACCGCGGCGGCGCTGGTGTTCCCCAAGCTGTTCTTCCCCAGCACCGACCCGGTGACCGGCGTGCTTGCCTCCTTCGGTGTCTTCGGTATCGGCTTCATCGCGCGACCGGTCGGCGGCGTCGTGTGGGGCCACTTCGGCGACCGGGTCGGCCGCAAGAAGGCCTTCATCGCCGCACTGACCCTGATGGCGGTGGCGAGCGCACTCATCGGTCTGCTGCCCACCTACGCCACCATCGGCATCGCTGCCCCGGTCGCGCTGACCCTGCTGCGCTTCGCCCAGGGCCTCGCGGTCGGTGGCCAGTGGGGCGGCGCCGCCCTGATGGCGACCGAATCCGCACCGGCGCACAAGCGCGGGTTCTACGGCAGCTTCGCCCAGCTCGGGGTGCCCATCGGCGTGCTGCTCGGGGTGTCGGCCTACTTCCTGCACTCGGTGTCCTTGGGCGCCGCGGCTTTTCGCAGCTACGGCTGGCGCATCCCGTTCCTGATCAGCATTCTGTTCGTCGGTGTCGTGCTCTACGTGCATCACCGGCTCGAGGAAACCCCCGCCTTCCAGAACCTGCAGCGGGCATCGGCGGAGCAGGCGTCGTCGGCGCAGTCGATCAGCAAGTCGCCGGTGCTCGACGTGCTGCGCGAACACTGGGGACGGGTGGCGCTGGCGGGCGGCGCCTTCATCGTCGTGAACGCGACGTTCTACCTCTACATCACGTTCATGCTCGACTACGGAACGCGCACGCTGAAACTGACGATGGCCGACGTCCTGCTGCCGCTCAGCCTGGCGACCACCCTGCTGCTCGTCTGCATGCCGCTGTTCGCGGCGCTGTCCGACCGCGTCGGCCGCAGGCCGCTGTACACCGTGGGCGCGCTGCTCACCGCGCTGTGGGCCTTCCCCTTCTTCACCCTGGTGGACACGAAGACCTTCCTCGGGCTGACGGCCGGGCTCGCCGTCGGCATGACGTTCCTGACGATGATGTACGGCCCGCTGGCGGCGTTCTTCGGCGAGCTGTTCCCGCCCGAGGTGCGCTACAGCGGGGCATCGCTGGGCTACCAGCTGGGGTCCGTGATCGGCGGCGCCGCGACCCCACTGATCGCGGTCGAACTGCTCGACCGCACCGGCTCGACGACCGCGCTGTCGCTCATGCTGATCGGGCTGTCGCTGCTGGCGGTGGTGTGCATCCGGCTGCTCGCCGGAATGCACACCCAGGACGGCCACGAGCGCTGACCCGATCGACCGGCTGAGCCGACGCTTCGCCCGGGACCGCCGCGCCTGTGACGCGGTGCCCCGGGCGAATCCGTTGCGCCCCATGCTCATCGGCCGGTGATCGCCCGGACCATGCCGAGGGTGGCCACCGGCACCGCCGCTGACCCGTGGGCGAGTCGGGTGGTGAGACGACGCCATCGCCACGGAGGGGCGCTGGGTCGCCAGCACCAGGTGGATACCGGCGGCGCGGATGTCATCGGTGTCCCTCCGGCGCATCGAAGGTGTGCGTGACGGGCGCCTCGGCGCGGTAGGCAGGCCATCCCGGATCGCCGTCGGTGGCGAAATCGACCCACGCGCGATGCATCTCGTCGGCCAGCCGCTGCGGCGGGTGCTCGCCGGTCAGCGCGTGCGCGCGGTCGAGGGTGTCGAAGACGAACGGCAGTTCCAGCGCGTGGCACGCGCCGAGTCCCAGTACCTCGGTGGACCAGCCGAATTCGTAGAGATAGCCGGAACCCCCGGCGGCCTCGGCCAGCTTCCGGGCGGGTTCACCGAAGATCCGGTCGGTCACGATCTCGCAGAAGACATCGCCGGGCGTGGGATTGGATCGGCGCGGCGTCCACGCGGCGACGGCCGCCGGGCCGATCCCCGCGCGGGCCAACATCATGGGCAGCGTCTGCTCGTCGATCCCGGCCACGAGCCCCAGTGGCACCGCGAAGAAGCGGAACTCCTCGGCATTGGTGCCGACGAGGAGCGGAACGCCGCGCCGCGTGCCCGCGCGCACCAGGTCCAGCGGCACCCCGGACACGAGATCGTCGTCGATGACCGGGAACATGCTCATCAGACCGGCTCCGCCCGCGATCACCGAGGCGCCCCAGCGCGACGGATCGGGGTCGATCGCCAGTGCGGTTCCCACGTCGGCCTGAGCCTGCAGCAGGCGCTCCGGCGACAGCTCGCCGAAGTCCGCCGCGGTCGCGGAGGCGGCCAGCAGCTGCGCGACCTCGGCGGTCACCCGAGCGGCATCCGTCGCGGTGGCCACCGCCGAGGCGTTGCCGCTCTGCAGGACGGCGCGGCGGAACAGGCCCGCGGCGGGCGCGGCGGTCAGCAGACACGCCACGCTGATCGCGCCCGCGGACTCGCCGAACACGGTGACATTGCCGGGATCGCCGCCGAACGCGGCGATGTTCTCCGACACCCAGCGCAGTGCCAGCACCTGGTCGTGGAGGCCGCGATTGAGCGGGGCGCCGGGAAGCACGGCGAACCCCGGAATGCCGAGCCGGTAGTTGATCGACACCAGCACCACACCGTCGCGGGCGAACGCGGCACCGTCGTAGAGCGGATGCGAGTTCCCGCCGCGGGTGAACGCGCCCCCATGGATCCAGACCAGCACCGGCAGGCCGGCGCCTGCCGGGTCCGGCGTCCAGACATTGAGGTTCAGGCACTCCTCGCCCGCGATCGCCGGGCCGCCGATGAGGGCCTGCATCGGTCCCGGATAGGGCAGCTGGGGGCAGGTCGGCCCGAACTCGTGCGCGTCCCGCACGCCGGTCCAAGGCATCGCTGGTTCGGGCAGCCGGAATCGCGCCGGACCCACCGGCGGGGCGGCGTACGGAATGCCGAGAAAGCTCGTCACACCGTCGGCGCTGGTGCGGCCCCGTATCCGTCCGCCACTGGTGGACACGATCGGTTCCGCCACGGTCTTCGTCATCCTGACCCGCCTCTCCCTACCGATCGATCGATCGGCTTCGTGATCAGGGTCACAGACGGGCCGCTACACTGTCAACCGATCGATCGTCAGGGAGACAAGGAGTGGGCATGCCAGGACCCGACGTCCGGGAGATCGCCCTCCGGCAGCGCAGGCTGGCCGCCGAGGCGCCGACGCTGCCCGAGGCGGCGACCCCGCCCGGGACCCGGGGCGCGATCCTGCGAGCCGGGCTGGTCCTGTTCGCCGAGCACGGCTTCCACGGCAGTTCCATCCGGCAACTCGCCGCGGCGGTCGGCATCACCACCGCCACCCTGTACGCGCACTACCCGTCCAAGGACGACGTGCTCGTCGAGCTGGTCCGGATCGGGCACGAGGAGATGTGGCACCGGCTCAGCGCGGCGTCGGCCGACGTCGCCGCACCGACCGCGCGGCTGACCGCCCTGGTCGAAGCCCACGTCCGGCTGCACATCGACTACGCACCGCTGGCGGTCGTCGTCAACAACGAACTCCACGCCCTGGCCCCCGAGCGGGCGGAACCGGCGCTCACGATGCGCGACAAGTGCTTTCAGCTGCTCGTCGACACGATCCGGGACGGCGCGGACGCCGGCGAGTTCACGGTCGACGATCCGTACCTGGCGGCCATCGCGATCGCCAGTATGAACATGCGGGTAGCCAACTGGTACGACCCGAACCTGAACTACCGCCCCGACCAGGTCACCGCCCAGTACGCCGGGTTCGCGCGCGACATCGTCCGCGCCGGGTGACACCGGCCGGGAATCGCGCGTCAGTGCTCCGAGGAGCCCGGTTCGCCGCCCGTTTTCCGGTCGACCGGCCCGACCCTGCGTGGCTTCATGGTCGGCCGTTGCCCCGCGGGCGACGACTCCGTCCCGGCGCGTTTCCGGCGCGACGCGCCGAAGTCAATGACATTGCGCTCGTGCTCGACGCTCCCGCCGCTCGGCGGCACCGGCCGCCCCTGCGCGTCGGCAGACCACGAGCCGGTCTCCCCCTGCAACTCCGCGCGGGTCACCGGGCGGGTCGGCGCCGGGTCGTACACGGCCTCCGGATACCAGGGCAGGCGCCGGGCCTCGCCGGCGTCCTCACGGCCTCGCCGCGGCCGCCGCGGCAGCCGGACGACATTCGACGCTCCGGCCTCGGCCGCACCGGATCCACCGTCGGCGGCCTTCGACTCTTCCCACTTCCGACGCAGCTGTTCCACCGCGTCGAATCGATTTCCACCAGGCCCCGACCCGGCTTCCTGGTCCGACATCGAACTAACCGCGAACAGGCGTCGCGACACCCATCGATCCCACAGCGGCGGACACTCCGAACTTCCTCTCAGGTCTTTCCTTCACCTTCACATTCTGCATCAAGACACCCATGACTCGTCTTCGACCCGGCTCGGGCCGGCTAGGTGCGGGTTTTCGGGGTCGTCGGTGGGGTCCTGGCCTCGCTGCGGTACTGATCCCACCAGGAGGCGCTCTCGTTCGGCGCGGCGCTCGGCTCCTTCGGCGGGGCCGACGGGCTGGGGATGCCGAGGGCGCGCAGCCGCCAGTCGTCCTCGGGGATCGCGGCGACGATGCGGACGGGGACGACGGCCGTGAGCAGCAGGTAGTTGCCCACGCAGATCATCAGGCAGACCGGCGGGATGGCGACGACGGTCGCGATCCCCAGGGTGCCCAGCTCGATCGGCTCCCTGGCGATGGCGATCACGTTCCCGAAGACACTCGCCAGCACGGCGGCGACGAGCAGCAGCTCGTAGACCCGCACCAGCGAGGTGGCCTTGTCGTCACGGATACCCACGAGGGTGATGAAGGTACAGGCCACCAGCGCGACGGTGAGCCCGGCGACGACCGGCCACAGCCAGGTCAGGTCCTCGGGGACGCCCGCGATCCGCGCGAGGGTGGAGGTGAAAGTGAAGGAGGCGATCGCCGCGGCGACGACAAGTAACAGCCCTAGGCCCACAAGCAGCTTCGGCACGGTGAACGGAACAGGTCGAGGGAAAGGGTCCGTGTGGTCCATCAGGCTCCATCCTACGGGCTACGGCCACCAAACATGCAGGCCCTCAACAGGGTACGGCCACGCGCGCGGTAGACACCGTCCAACGATCACCCCGCCATGAGGTGTTCGATCAGGCGGATCAGGACCTGCTTGGCGGATTCCCGATCGCGCACGTCGCACAGCGTGATGGCGACCTCGCCCGAAATATCCAGCGCGACACGGATTTCGTGCTCGTCGTAGACGTCGGCGCCGTCGAAACAGTTGACCGCGATGAGGAACGGGATCCGCCGGGACTCGAAGTAGTCGATCGCGCCGAAGGAGTCCTCGAGCCGGCGGGTGTCGGCGAGCACGACCGCGCCCAGCGCGCCGACCGACAGCTCCTTCCACATGAACCAGAACCGGTCCTGGCCCGGCGTGCCGAAGAGGTAGAGCACCAGCTGCGGACTCAGCGTGACCCGGCCGAAGTCCAACGCGACGGTCGTCGTGGTCTTGGTCTCCACGCCGGTCAGATCGTCGACCTCGGCGCCGAGGGCGGACAGCCGCTCCTCGGTGCGCAGTGGCGCGATCTCGCTGATCGTCGTGACGAGCGTGGTCTTGCCGACGCCGAAGCCGCCCGCGATCAGGATCTTGACAGCATCGATCGCGCCGAGTTCGGTCCGGCCCGCGAGATCAGATTCCGCGAATACCATCGAGCACCGCCTGGAGAAGTGTCGGGTCCGGCCCGCTCGAGGGCGGTGCCGGCGATCGGAAGATGACGTGCCCGGATTGGATCAGGTCGCTGACGAGGACCTTCACCGCGGCGAGCAGCAGATCGAGGTGGGCCGCCAGCTCGGCGAGGGACAGCGGCCTGCCTCGGCAGAGCCGGACGATCTCGGCGTACTCCCGATCGAGCCCGGTCAGATCGCTCTCCGAGCGCACCGCGACGACGAGCGTGAGGATGTCGAGCGCGTGCAGGTCCCGGCCCGCCCGGCCCCGCGTCACGGCGAACGGCCGCACCAGCATGCCCGGGTCGTCGGTGAACTCCCAGCCCTGGCCTTCGCGTCGGTTCACGGCATCGGGGGCACGCGCAGGGTGTGCGGCGACAGGCGCGGCGCGGCGCTCAGCTGATCGCGAACCTGCCCGACGATGACGTTCATCTCGTAGGCGACCAGGCCGAGATCGGCCTCGATCGCGGCCAGCACGGCCAGGCACGCCCCGTGTCCGGCCTCGGTCACGATGAGGTAGCCAGCGTCGAGTTCGACGACGGTTTGCTGCAGCGCGCCCTTGCCGAAGCGGGTGCCTACGCCGCGGGCCAGACTGTGCAGTGCCGAGGCCATCGCGGCCAGGTGCTCGGCGTCCTCGCGGGTCAGCGCACTCGATCGGGCGAGCGGCAAGCCGTCCGCGGAGAGCACCAAGGCGTGTTCGGATCCCGGCGTGCGATCGATCAGCCCGTCGAGGACCCAATCCAGGGTCTGACGCCCCTGCATCGTCGCGTCGTTGTTCATGTTTCTGACCATCCGTTGTTTCTCGGGTCGGGTGCGGCGGAGTTACGCGCCTGGAAAGTGCCCTGCTGGAAAGCCGACATCGAGCGGCGGATTTCCGTCGCCGGGCGCCCACTGTCCGGCGACGGCGGGCGTGCCGCGGTGGGCGGCTCGTCGGCCACCTGGAGCTGCGGTGCGAGGTGGGTCTGCTTGCGCCGTTTCGGAAGCGGGGCGCGCCGAGTACCGGTGCTCGCCGTCGGGAGCACCAACGGGGTGACCCGATCGGGCGCCGCCTGCTCCGTCGGCGCGGCGCGCACTCCGGCCGGTTCGTCGAAGACCTCGCCCGGCCAGGGCGGCAGCTGCGGGAGATCGTGGCCGCGCGGCACCGTCTCCGCCGCATGGCGGGCCCGTGCGCGCGGCATCGGCACGGGCTCGTCGACGTGGTCTTCGGGCTCGGCCGCGAGCAGCTCGGCCGGAATCAGCACGATCGCCTTGACCCCGCCGTAGGCCGAATCGTGCAGGCTGACGGTGATGGAGTGGCGCTCGGCCAACCGGCTGACGACGAAGAGACCGAGTGGACGGTGCCCGGCCAGCGCGATCTCCTGGAAGTCCGGTGGCTCACGCAGCAATTCGTTGAGCCGTTCGCGCTCCTCGAACCGGATGCCGAGACCCTGGTCCTCCACCTCGACCACGACACCGCGACCCACCCGGTTGCCCTGCACCGACACCAGCGACTGCGGCGGGGAGAAGAGGGTGGCGTTGTCGATCAGCTCCGCGAGCAGGTGGATGAGGTCGGCGACCACCCCACCGAGCACGTGGACCTGCGGCAGGCGAATCGCGCTGACCCGGGTGAGGTCGTTGGTCTCCGAGACCGCGCTGCGCACGATCTGTTCGAGCGCGACGGGTTGCCGCCAGCGCCGCCCCGGCTGTTCGCCGCCGAGGATGAGCAGGTTCTCGGCGTTGCGGCGGGCCCGGGTCGCCAGATGATCCAGCTGGAAGAGCAGTTCGAGATGCTCCGGATCGTGCTGTTCGGACTCGGCGATGTCGAGCACGTCCAATTGGCGGCGCACCAGCACCTGGCTGCGATGGGCGATGTCCAGGAAGACCTTGTTGAACCCGTCCCGCGTCCGCGCCTCGGCCGCGGCCGCGACCATCGCGGTACGTTGCGCCGCGCCGAATGCCAAGGCCACCTGACCTATCTCGTCCTGCCCGGTATCGAGCATCGTCGTCTCGGCGACGACATCGACCTGCTCGCCGTCATGGATCCGGCGCACGATCGACGGCAGTGTCTCGTTGGCCAGCTCCAAGCTTCGCGAACGCAGCGAACGCAACCGGCGGATCAGGCGGTTGGCCAACCGCAGCGCCATGACGAAGGCGCCGATCGAGATCACCGTGATGAGAGCGGCCACGGCGAGCGATCGCTGGATCGACCGATCGGCCGCGGCCGCGGCCTGCGCGTTCGCGTAATACACGTGATCCCGGAACACACCGATGAGTTCGGCAGCCACGACTCGCTCGGCCGCTTGCCATTCGGTGAAGGGGATCTCGAGAGTGCCGCGCTCGGCGAGCAGCTCCTGTGATCCGGTCGCGGTTCGCCATGCGGCGGTCTCGACGAGCCGGGCGACGCGTTGCCTGCCATCGTCGGTGAGTCGTCCGGTCAGACCTTCGAGCTGGTGCCGATATCCGCCGACGAGCTGCGCGAAGATGCGGCGTTCCTGGACCGAGAGCGATTCCTCGCGGGCCGCGCGCGCGGCACCGATGGCGAACGCGCGGGAATGCAACTCCGCCATCTGGAACAGATCCGCCGCGGTCATCTCCGCCGCGGCGGTCCGTGCGTCCGGGACGGCGATCGCGAGGCCTTCGAGGCCGGTGGCGATGACACCGGCGAGTCGACGGTAGAAGTCGTCGACGGAGCCGATATCGGTGTGCCCCAGATCCACTGCCTGCCGAACCCCGGGCGCGGCGGCGACGAGATCGACGTAGACAGTCGAGGACTTGTCCACCCCGTCCGGCGCCAGCCTCTCCAGCTCCGGTGTACGGCGGCCGATCTCGGCGAGCGCGGCGTCGGTCCTGGCTCGCTGTGCCGGCAGTCCGGCCGCCGACGTCGAGTCACCGTTCAGCGCGGCAAGACTCAGCGATCGCTCGTTCTGCACTTCGATGATGAACACGACGAGCGGATCGACCGCGTCGTTCAAATGCTTCGACCACTGGGAAGCCGCGCGCGCCTCGTCCACGAGAACGGCGACAGTGACCGTCCCGGTGAGAAAGAGTGCCGCACAGGGAACGAGCGCGATCGCCAGCACCCGTATCCGGATACTCGTACCCTGCCGTCGAACCCACGACCCCCGGACCCTCGTCTCTGTCACAGCCGGATGTTCTCCCCCGGGCCAACCCCGGCGGCATCGGCAACACCGGACCAGCTGTCCGCGTCGCTGACGTCGACCATGGCACGCTCCTGTCTCGTACGGATGTTCGTAGCGAGATCAGTAAATCCATTGCGGGAGTGCGCTTGTAGCCGCCGAACGGCGCGATTGTTCCGGGAAACTCCGCCGGATGGCGGTATCGCTCAGCGGGAGCTGACGCAGACGACGTAGCGGCGCTGGCCGTAGACGACACCGCGGTCGCCCGCCGTGCAGATGTTCACGTCGGTGGTGTCGTGACGGATTTCCAGGACGCGGACCCGGCCCGGTACGGCGGCAGTGCATTCCACGTGCCGGACCGCGCCGCCGGACAGGTCGACGCAGCCGCCGACCGTCCAGTCGATGTCCAGGCAGAGGGTCTCCTGGAGGCCGCCGGGGAGAGTGCGGGGTTGGGAACGGTCGACGTCGCCGGGGCAGTGGGCACCCGCCGCCGCCAATTCCGTGACCTTGTAGTGAGAATTCGCGCTGCCGCACGCGGCTTGCTGAATATCGGCCGCGCCCAAATCCACACAATCGCCGACGCTCAGATCCACGCGGGGAATCCGGGACGCGGATTTACTCAGTGTGGACGCGACTCCACCGGACAGCTCGAGAATAGTACCCAGCGGCTGAGTTCCCGAAACCTCGGTAAAGGAAGTTGTTGCGGCAGAATCGTCCTCAGCCGGTCCGGACATCCGCGCGCCCAGCCCCGCGATCACCGACAGCGCCCCGTAGAACGTCCCTGCCAGGGCAAACACCGCCACCACCGACACGCCAGCCACGGCCAAGTTCTTTCGACGCGCCATCTGTGTTGTTCCTACTCGTCCGCTGGACGCCTCCCGACCGACGCCCCACTGCTTGACAGTTCATACACGGCCGCACACGAACGTGTCGAATTGTGAATCTGCGCAGTTTTACAGCGGAAAGCTGGTCCGGCGCCCAAATGAGCACGGATAACTATCCGGCGAAAAAGGGTGCTAGGGTCTGCCCGATCTCACTGGCGGACACCACGGTTCGTGCCCCTCGGCACGCCGGTCGGCCGGGCTGTCTTCGTCATGCGTAAAGGAAATCCCTGATGAAACTCGGTCTTTTCCCTGCTACCGCGCTCCTGGTCGGCACCGCCGTCTGGATCACCTCCGGTGCCGCCGCCGCGGAGCCGGCCGCGCCGACGCCCCAGGCCACCACGTCCGGGGTAGACCGGTCCGTGCGCTACGAGGCCACCCTCACCGAGTTCTCCCGCGTGCTGACCACCACCGTCACCGGCGGCACCTTCACCACCACCGAGGACAACACGGCGGTCACCCTCACCTCCGACGCGGGCGAGGTCGTCACCCACATCCCGCTCACCTACGAGATCTCCGGCGCGAAGATGCGGGTGGCGCAGACGATCTCCGACAACGGCCGCCACCTCGTGCTCACCCCGCAGGCGAACGCCACCGAGATCGGCGAGATGCAGACCATCAGCCCCATGTCCCAGCTGACGAACGAGATCAACCGCAATGTGGTCGGCGTGGTCGTCGGCGGCCTGCTCGGCGGCCTCATCGGGACGGTCCTCGGTTTCGGCTTCCTGAGCATCATCACCGGCCCGGTCGGCCTGGTCCTCGGCGCGATCGCCGGCGGCTACGCGATGGGCGGCCAGCCGTTCCTCGACGCCGTCACCGCCGTCGTCAGCGGTCAGCCCTGACCGACGCCGATGTCGCGCCGCTCGTGGATCCACCCTCCCGAGCGGCGCGAATCTCCTTCTCCCCCTCGACGGCCCGATCCGGGCCCAGTGCGCCGGTGAGCCGTCGACGACGTGCCCCGGCCGCGGTGACAGCTCAGTCCCCGCCGTTTCCCCGATCCCTGCGGTCGTAGCGCCCGGCAGCGAGCCCGGCGGCCACGGCGTTCGTCGCCGCCCGACCGGCGGTGTCCAGTGGCGCCGAGGATCGGGTGGTGCGCGCGAGCAGAACGGCGCCCTCGATCAAGCAGAAGATCTCGACCGCGACCTCGCGTGCGCGATCGGCGGCCATCCCGGCCGTGGTGAAGCGCTCGGTGAGCACCTCCAGCCACGACTCGAACGCCGCGGCGGCGGCAGTCCGCATCATCTCGTCGTTGTTGGCCACCTCCAGGGCGATCGTCGCGATCGGGCAGGCGTAGCCGTACTCGGTGTCCTCGAGCAACTCGGCGGTCTGGACGAAGGAGGCCGCCGTCGCCTCGACGACATCGGCGCCCGGCGGATAGATCGACTCGAGCAGCTCGCGGTACCGCGCCCCGCCGTGTGTCAGCGCCGCGGCGCCGAGTTCCTGCTTCCCACCGGGGAAGAAGTGGTACAACGATCCGTACGGAGCCTCGGCCGCGGCGAGCACCGCCTTGATGCCGGTGCCCCCGAAGCCCTGCCGGCTGAACAGCTCGGCCGCGGATTCCACTAGGCGGGTGCGCGTTTCGGGCCGCTTTCCAAGGGTTGACGAAGAGGGAGACATGACCCTAGGGTACCCCACTAGATCAATCTGTCGCATGTGACGCTCGCCCCAGGCGACCCCGAGCCGACGAGCCGCATCAGCACCTACCCCCGCGTGCACGACCATTTCCGATCCGGCCAGGTCGCACCCCCACGCCCGGCAACCACACCGGCCCCACCAGGGACCTCGGGCGGTCCAGGCGTCCCGCCCCACACCGCGTAGGCAAACCGGTATTCCGACAGACTTCACATGATAGATTGATCTAGTGACTACCGATACCCGCACTTTCGAGCTCCGCACCTACGAGGCGGTGCCAGGCAAGTTCGACCAGCTCCTGGCCCGTTTCCGCGATCACGCCACCGCCCTGTTCGAGAAACATGGCATGACCAACATCGGCTTCTGGGTGGCGGCCGACGACGAGGGCAAACCCACCGAGACGCTGGTGTACCTGGTCGCCCACGCCAGCCGGGAGGCCGCACAGAAGTCATGGGAGGCGTTCTGGGCGGATCCCGAATGGACCGCCGCCCGCGCGGACGGTGAACAGGTCACCGCCAGCGCGACGTCGAAGTTCCTCGACTCCACCGACTTCTCGGCGCTGCGCTGATATGACCTCGCTGTTCGACCTCACCGGACACGTCGCGCTGATCACCGGCGGCAACTCCGGCATCGGGCTCGGCATGGCGCACGGGCTCGCCCGCTGCGGCGCCGACGTCTGCCTCTGGGGCACCAACGCCGAGCGCAACGAGAAGGCGGCCACAGAGCTGGCCGCGCACGGTACCCGGGTCAAGGCGATCCGCTGCGATGTCGGCGACGAAGACGCCGTGACCACCAGCTTCGCGCAGACCCTCGACCATTTCGGGCGGGTCGACTCCTGCTTCGCCAACGCGGGCGCCCGCGCGTCCGACACCCCCTTCCTCGAGACCAGCCTCGCGGACTTCCGCGCGGTGGCCCGGGTCAATCTCGACGGGGCGTTCCTCACCCTGCGGGCCGCGGCCAGGCACATGGTGGCGCGCGGAGGCGGGGGCGTGCTGGTCGGGACATCGAGTGTGTCGGCGTTGCACGGCGCCCCGCGCGGTCAGTCCTACGCGGCGAGCAAGGCGGGCCTGTCCGCGATGATCAGGAGCTGCGCGGTGGAACTGGCGCGCTACGGGATCAACGCGCACTCGCTCATCGTCGGCTGGACCGAGACGCCGCTGCTGTCCCGGGAGCTGGACAACCCGACGTTCGGACAGAACGTCATCAAGCGGATGCCGCACCGCCGCTGGGGCGAGCCGGACGATTTCGCCCGGCTCGCGGCGTACCTGGCGGGCGGCGTCGGCGGATTCCACACCGGCGACGAGATCGTGATCGACGGCGGCTACTCGATCTTCTGAGGATCGACCCGGCCGCGCGAATTCGTCTGCGGCAGAACACCATCGAAACGGCGACGGGGTGGTGACGGCAACGTCACCACCCCGTCGCCGCGTCGGTCAGAGATCGGCGAGGCGACGGAACCGGCTGCCGTGGAAGACGAGTGGCGCGGCGTCGGGATCGGCGCGGAGCCCGTGGATCTCGAGCAGGGCGACGGTGTGATCGCCGGCCAGGATCTCCGAATGCAGGGAACAGTCCAGCCAGGCGGTGGCGCCGTGCACGAACACCGAACCGCCCGATGTCTGGTCCCAGGCGACATCGGCGAACCGGTCGGCCGATTTGCGGGCGAGCCGCAGGCAGATGTCGTCGTGCCCCTCGGCCAGCACGCTGATCCCCAGCCGGCGCAGGTCACGCAGCCGCGTCCAGGTGGACGAGGACTCCTGGATACAGACCGACACCAGCGGCGGCGCGAGCGAGACCGAGGTGAACGAGCTGGCGGCCATCCCCACCGGCTTCCCGTCGACCATCGCGCACACCGCGGTCACCCCGGATGGGAAGCACCCGAACGCCCGCCGCAGCGGGGCGGGGTCGGCGGTGATCGGTTCGAACGCCATCTCGGTGACGACGGGGACGGACTGGTTCACGAGGGTCTCCCAACTTCTGGCCGTCGCGAGCGCGCCGGCGATCGCTCTCCCGCGGCGCGCCGACCATGCCGCGGATCGAATTGATAGATTGATCTAATTGAGCGTAGGTGCCGGGCTCGTACCCCGTCAACAGTGCCGTTCCGGGTCGCCACCACGACCCGGCGGTTGGCGGGAAATCGGTCACCACCGCGCACCGGATGGCGGGTACCGGGTGCGCGGACCAGCCGAAAGACTTCGTCTCAGAGCAGACAGACCAGTACGTTTCCTCGGGAAAGGACACCGATCATGAGTTGGCCGACAGGAGAAACCGCCTTCGTCACCGGTGCGGCGTCGGGTATCGGTCTCGGCATCACGCGGGCACTCGTCGCGGCCGGCGCGAAGGTCGCGCTCGCCGATATCGATGGCGCGCGCCTAGCCGATATCGTCGCGGAACTGACCGCCGCCGGTGGCACGGTGACGGCGGTGGAACTCGACGTCAGCGACGCCGAGCAGTGGGAAGCGGCCGCGGATCGAGCCGAGGCCGCGCTGGGTCCGATCTCGATCCTGTGCAACAACGCCGGGGTCAGCGGCGGCGGGCCGATCGATCGGATTCCGCTCGAGGTGTGGCGGTGGGTCCACCGGATCAATATCGACGCCCAGTTCATCGGCGTCTCGACGTTCCTGCCGCGGTTCAAGCGCCGGGGCGGACGCGCGCACATCATGAACACCGCCTCCATGGCCGGGATCGTGCCGATGGTCTCCGTAGGCGCCTACGTCTCGTCCAAGTTCGCCGCGGTCGGCTTCTCGATGGTGCTGCGCGAGGAGTTCCGGGGCACCGATGTCGATGTATCGCTGTTGTGCCCCGGCACCGTGGCGACCCGGCTGAGCACCACCGCCGAAGAGGCGCAGGCCGAACTGCTCGGCCAGGAGGTCGACGCCGAGGCCGCCGCGCAGAACGGCGCGCTGCTCGCCCAGGGCGCCGATCCGGACCGGGTCGGCGCGCAGGTCGTCGAGGCCATGCAGGACAGGCAATTCCTGATCATCACCCATCGGGAATGGAGTCCGCTGGTCGCCCGGGTACACAACGAGGTCGAGCGCGCCTTCACCGAATTCGACGGCAGGCACGGCCCCGACGCGACGGCCCAGCTGCTGATCGACGGTGCCGAACCGATCGCCTCGTGAGAGGAAGCGACTCCCCCGCCGTGCACGGCGAGGGAGTCGCGGTCGGGCGCTTCAGCTCAGGGTCGGGTCCTCGCCCACCCGAACGAGCAGCTTGCCGAAATTCCGTCCGGTGAGCAGGCCGCGGAAGGCCTCCGGCGCGCGGTCGAGGCCGTCGACGATGTCCTCGCGATAGCGGACCGTTCCGTCGGCGACCCAGCCGGTCATCTCCAGCAGGAAGTCCGCGTGATGGGTCGGGATGAACTCGTCCTGGATGAAGCCGCGCACGGACAGGCTCAGCGAGAGCGCCTGGAAGAGGAAGGCGGACAGATCCAGCCGGTCCCGCCCGGACGGGGACAGCAGGGTGTTGTAGGTGGACACCACCCCGCACACGGGAATTCGGGCGAACTTGTTCAGCCGGCCCAGGACGGCATCGGTGACCGCGCCACCGACATTCTCGAAGTACACATCGATGCCCGCCGGCGTCGCCGCCGCGAGGTCGGCCCGGAAGGTCGGCGAGCGATGGTCGACCGCGGCGTCGAAGCCGAATTCCTCGATCAGCGCCCGGCATTTCTCCGGCCCGCCCGCGATGCCGACCGCGCGCGCCTGCTTGATCTTCGCGATCTGACCGACCGCCGAACCCACCGGTCCGGTGGCGGCGGCGACCACCACGGTCTCCCCCGCTCGCGGCTTGCCGATCTCGAGCAGACCCGCGTACGCGGTGAATCCCGGCATCCCGAGTACGCCGAGCGCCGTCGACACGGGCGCCTGCGCGGGGTCGAGGCGCCGGGTCTGCTTGGCGTCCACGACGGCGTAGGTCTGCCAGCCGGTGAAGGCCAGCACCAGCTCGCCCGCCGATCGGTGCGGGGAGCGGGACTCCAGCACCTCACAGACGGTGCCGCCGATCATGACGTCGCCGAGCGCGAGCGGTTCGGCGTAGGAGTTGGTCGCGTTCATCCGGCCCCGCATGTACGGATCGAGCGACAGGTAGACGGTGCGCAGCAGCAGCTGCCCGTCGGCGAGGTCGGGCAGCTCGGCGACGACGACCTCGTAGTCGTTGTCCTGCGGCTCACCGGCCGGGCGCGCGGCCAGCCGGATCTGGGTGGTCTTGCCACTCATCGGGGTTCTCCTTCGGACCGATCCCGCGACGTTGACACCGGGATAGACGGCCTTTAGTGTCGGCTATTAGATCGTTCTATCTAACACCCAGACATCGTGCCCGTCCACCGGGCTCCCCCGCCCTGCGCGGCACGCGACCGCAGCGGAGCACGGCGGCGCCGGGCCACGTGTCGTCGAACAACGAAGGAGCACAATGCGATTCCCGGTCCCCACGCCTCGATCACCGGAGGCGCCCGCGCGATGGCACAGGTCGGTGGGACAGTGAGTACCGATACCGACGCGGTCCGGGTGGCCGACGCCGCGCGCCGGGTCGTGCGGGAGTACGACCCCCGGTCGGTGCCCGCCACGGAATTCCTCGGGGCCTGCTACGACGCGGGCCTGTCCTGGGTGCACTTCCCCGAGGGCTTGGGCGGGCTCGGCGTCTCGCGTGGTCTGCAAGGCATCGCGGACGCGATCTTCCAGGAGGCCGGTGCGCCCGCACCGTTCGGTGTGAACCCGATCGGCCACGGCATGGCCGCGCCGACGGTCCGCGAACACGCGCAGTCCGAGCAGCTCGTGCGCCGGTGGCTGCGTCCGCTCGCCAGCACCGAGGACATCTGGTGCCAGCTGTTCTCCGAGCCGGGCTCCGGCTCCGACTTGGCCGGGCTCGCCACCTCGGCCGTGCGCGACGGCGCGGACTGGGTGGTGAACGGGCAGAAGGTGTGGACCACCCTGGCCCATCGCGCCAGCTGGGCGCTGCTGCTGGCGCGCACCGACCCGGACTCCCCCAAGCACAAGGGGCTCACCTACTTCGTCGTCGACATGCGCGCCCCCGGTGTCGAGACCCGACCGCTGCGCCAGATGACCGGTCAGGCCGAGTTCAACGAGGTCTATCTGACCGACGTCCGGATCCCGGACGAGCATCGGCTGGGTGCGGTCGGCGCGGGCTGGCAGGTCGCGATGACCACGCTGATGAACGAGCGCAGCTCGATCGGCGCGAGTGGCACCCGGCGGGGCGACGGCACGATCGCCGACGCCGTGACGCTGTGGGCGCGGCGCCCGGACCGGCACACCCCGGTGCTGCGCGACCGCCTCACCCAGCTCTGGCTGCGCTCGGAGGCCCAGCGGCTCACCGCGGAGCGTTCCCGCGCGGCCGCGACCGTCAGCGGACCGGGGCCGGAAGGCTCGATCGGCAAGCTCGTCGGCGCCGAACTGAACCAGCGGATCTACGAGTTCTGCATGGACCTGCTCGGACCGGAGGCGCTGCTCTACGGGGACTACACGATGCGCGACATCGGCCCCGACGAGGACGACGGCGGACCGGTGCAGCAGCGCTTCCTGCGCTCGCGCGCCAACACTATCGAAGGCGGCACCTCCGAGGTGCTGCGCAACATTCTCGGTGAGCGGATCCTGGGCCTGCCCGGCGACCTGCGCGCCGACTCCGCACGATCCTGGCGTGAGGTGCCCCGTGGCTGACCCGAATTCGACCCCGAACCACCCGTTCGTCTTCACGCCCGAGCAGCTGGAGCTGCGCGCGGCGGTGCGCCGATTCTGCGCGGAACAATCCGACGAGGCGACCGTGCGACGGCTGATGGAATCCACCCCCACCTTCGACCACCGGGCCTGGGCCCGGCTCGGATCCGAGCTCGGTGTGCTCGGTCTCGGTGTGCCGGAAGAGCTCTACGGATCCGGCGGCAGCGTCGTCGACGCCGCGATCGCCGTCGAGGAGATGGGCGCCGCGCTGTTCTGCGGACCCGTGGTCGGCACCGTCGCCTTGTCGATCCCCGCGCTCGTCGCGGCGCCGGACTCGGCGGCGCGCACCGAGACCCTCGTCCCGCTGGTCGCGGGTATCCGGACCGCCGCGTTCGCGGTTCCGGTCCGGGCGGGGCGGTACGCCGCCGACGCGGTGACGGTGCGGGCGACCGGCTCGGACGAGACGTGGACCCTCGCCGGCACCGTCGAGCGTGTGGTCGACGCGGGCGCGGCGGACGACCTCCTCGTCGTCGCGGCGGGCCAGGACGGACCCGCGCTGTTCGTCGTCGACGCCATCGATCCGCGGGTGGTGCGCACCGACCTGACGACGATGGACCTGACCCGGCCGCAGGCCACGGTGCGATTCGCCGACGCCCCGGCAAGACTGCTCGCGGGCCAGGCGGAAACAGCTCGGGTGTGTGCGCACGCGCTGCGGGCCGGCGCCGTCTTGCTGGCCGCCGAGCAGGTCGGCGGTGCCCAGCATCTTCTCGATCTGAGCGTCGCCTACGCCAAGCAGCGCTGGCAGTTCGGCAGGCCCATCGGGTCGTTCCAGGCGGTCAAGCACCGCCTGGCCGACATGCTCGTCGAGCTGGAACATGCCCGCTCGGCAGCCCAGCACGGTGCCTGGGCGCTGGCGGACGGTACCGACGACCCGGCGCTCGCGGCCGCCATCGCGCAGGCGACCTGCTCGGCCGCCTACACCCGCATCGCCGCCGACACGGTCCAGGTCCACGGCGGCATCGGCTTCACCTGGGAACACCAGGCGCACCTGTATTTCAAGCGGGCCTACACCGACGCCGCGCTCCTCGGCAGCGCCGAGGAGTACCGGGTCCAGATCGCCGAACTGATCCTCGACACCGCTACGGCCGGTGCCGACCTCGCGATCGCGACCGGGTGAGAACGGTCGCGGGGTGGGCCGGAACCCACCCCGCGACCACGTTGGTGCGCTGTTCCACGACGGTCGACGAGGCGATCGGTTCGTTCGGTTGCTGTGGTGAGCGCTCTGTCATCGTTGCGTTTCCTTCTGCGCCGGAACCCTTCCCCCACCCCGAGCCGACGGTTGCCGCCGGCTCGGGATGAGAGGAGTGCGCCGGGGCGCCCTACTCGTAGCGCCCGCCCGTGGCCGCCTTCGCCACGAGGGACTGCGGCGGCAGGAAATGGTCACCGTAGCGGTGGGCCAGCTCCCGCGCGCGGGCGACGAAACCCGCTGTGCCGCCGTCGTATTGGTTGATGAACTGGAGAACACCCCCGGTCCAGGCCGGGAAGCCGATGCCGAGCAGCGAGCCGACGTCGGCGTCCGCCACCGAGTTCAGCACGCCCTCGTCGAGGCATTTGACGGTCTCGAGCGCCTCGGCGAACAGCATGCGGTCGCGCAGATCTTCCATCGGTATCTGCTTGCCGCCGCTGCCGAAGGCCGTGCGCAGCCCCGGCCACAGGCGGGTGCGTTTCCCGTCGACGTAGTCGTAGAACCCGGCGCCTGCGGAACGCCCCGTGCGGTCGAATTCGTCGATCATCCGGTCGATCACGGCGTCCGAACTGTGCGCCGTCCATGGTTCACCGGCCGCTTCGACCGCGGCCCGCGTTTCCTCCCTGACCTTGCGCGGCAGCGTCAGGGTGAGCTCGTCCCACAGTTGCAGCGGCGGAGCGGGATATCCCGCCTGCGCACCGGCGCGCTCGACCGTCGCCGGTTCGACGCCCTCGCCGACGGCGGCGACGGCTTCGTTGAGGAAGGTGCTGATCACGCGCGAGGTGAAGAAGCCGCGGCTGTCGTTGACGACGATCGGCGTCTTCCCGATCTGCAGGACGTAGTCGAAGACCTTGGCCAGCGTCGCCTCGGAGGTCTTCGCACCGCGAATGATCTCCACGAGCGGCATCTTGTCCACCGGGGAGAAGAAATGGATCCCGATGAAGTCCTCCTGCCTGCGCACGCCCCGGGCGAGCTCGGAGATCGGCAGGGTGGAGGTGTTGGAACCCAGCACCGCGTCCACCACGACGATGTCCTCGATCTCGCCGAACACCTTGTGCTTGAGTTCGGGACTCTCGAACACGGCCTCGATCACGAAGTCCACGCCGGCGAAGTCCGTGGGATCGGCCGTCGGCGTGATTCGCGCGAGCAGGGCGTCGGCGGCCTCCTGCGTGGTCACGCCGCGCGCCACCGCCTTCCGCTCCAGCCCGACCGCGTAAGCCTTGCCCTTCTCGGCGTTCTCGAGCGACACGTCCTTCAGCACGACATCGATGCCCGCCTTCGCGCTCACATAGGCGATGGCGGCGCCCATCATCCCGGCCCCGAGCACCCCGACCTTGCGCGCGGTGTACTGCTCCAGGCCGTCGGGCCGCGAACCACCGGCGGTGATCCGCCGCAGGTCGAAGAAGAACGCCTTGGTCATGTTCTTGGCCACCTGACCGGTGACGACGCCGACGAAGTAGCGGGTCTCGATGCGGGCCGCGGTGTCGAAGTCCACCTGCGCGCCCTCCATCGCGGCGGCCAGGATCGCGCGCGGCGCGGGCAGCGGCGCACCCCTGGTCTGCTTGCGCAGCAGCGCGGTCAGCACGGAAAGCTGCACCGCGACAGCGGGATCCGACGGGGAGCCACCGGGGATCCGGTAGCCCTCGGCGTCCCACGGCTGCACCGCGTCCGGGTTGGCCCTGATCCATTCCTTGGCCTTCGGTACGAGCTGGTCCACCGTGGCCACCAGGTCGTCGATCAGGCCGAGGTCCCTGGCACGGGCCACCGGGTACCGCTGTCCCTGCACCAGGACGTCGCGGACGGCCCGCTGGACGCCGAGCAACCGCGTCGTCCGCACGACGCCGCCCCCGCCCGGCAGCAACCCGAAGGTGACTTCGGGTAGCCCGACCGTGCTGCCCGGGACCTCGGCGGCGATCCGATGGTGGGCCGCCAGGGCCAGTTCGAAGCCGCCGCCGAGCGCGGACCCGTTGAGGGCCGCCACCACCGGCTTGCCCAAGGTCTCGAGCGTGCGCAGCCGGGCCTTGAGCCTGTTCGTCGTGGCGGTCAGCTCCTCGGCCTGCTCCGGCGTCGCCTCGATCAGGTCCCGCAGGTCACCACCCGCGAAGAACGTCCGCTTCGCCGACGTGAGCACCACCCCGGTGATCGAATCCCGCTCGGCCACCAGTCGATCCACGATCAGCCCCAGCGACACCTGGAAGTCGGCGTTCATCGTGTTCGCGGACTGGTTCGGGTCGTCCAGGGTCAGCACGACGATGCCGTCGGAATCCCGCTCCCAGAGAATCGTTTCGGTCATGTCCTCACACCCGCTCGATGATCGTCGCGATACCCATGCCGCCGCCGACGCACAGCGACACCAGCGCGCGCCGGGCCTGTCGCCGTTCCAGCTCGTCGACCATGGTGCCCAGGATCATCGCGCCGGTGGCGCCCAGCGGGTGCCCCATCGCGATCGCGCCACCGTTGACGTTGACCTTCTCGTCCGGGAGCTTCAGGTCCTTCATCCATTTCAGGACGACCGAGGCGAACGCCTCGTTCAGCTCGAACAGGTCGATGTCGTCGACGGTCAGCCCCGCCAGATCGAGCACCTTGCGGGTGGCCGGTGTGGGACCGGTCAGCATGATCGTCGGGTCCGACCCGGTGATCGCCGCGGCGGTGATCCGGGCGCGCGGGGTGAGACCGAGATCGCGGCCCGCCTGCTCGTTCCCGATCAGCACCAGGGCAGCGCCGTCGACGATGCCGGAGGAGTTCCCGCCGGTGTGCACGTGGTCGATCCGCTCCACCCAGTGATACTTCTGCAGCGCCACCGCGTCGAATCCACTCACCTCGCCGATGCCGACGAAGGCGGGCCGCAGCTTTCCGAGCGACTCGACCGTGCTGCCGGGGCGGCGATGCTCGTCGTGATCGAGAATCGTCACCCCGTTGCTGTCCCGCACCGGCACCACGGATTTCGCGAAGTAGCCGCCCGCCCACGCGGCCGCGGCGCGGTTCTGCGACCGCACCGCGAACTCGTCGACATCGGTCCGCGAGAAGCCCTCGATGGTCGCGATCAGGTCGGCACCGATGCCCTGCGGCACGATCGAGTGGTCGTAGGTCAGGGCGACGTCGGTGAACATCGCACCGCCGTCGGAGCCCATCGGCACCCGCGACATCGACTCGACGCCACCGGCGATGATCAGGTTCTCCCAGCCCGAACGCACGCGCGCCGCGGCCTGGTTGACCGCCTCGAGCCCGGACGAGCAGAACCGGTTGAGCTGCACGCCGGCCACGGTGTCCGGCAGGCCCGCGCTCATCGCGGCGGCGCGGGCGATGTCGCCGCCCTGATCACCGATCGGCGTGACCACGCCGAGCACGATGTCGGCGATGGCGGCGGGGTCGAGCCCGGGGTGGCGCGCCCGCAGCTCGTCGAGCAGGCCGACGACCAGGTCGATCGGCTTGGTCCCGTGCAGTGCCCCGCCTCTGTTCTTGCCACGCGGCGTGCGGATCGCCTCGTAGATGTATGCCTCGTTGGTCATGAACTCACTTTCAACGAAATCACTACTGCGCCAACGTATTCCGGCCTGGCGGAGACGGTCAGTGCGTGCGGATGAGGATCTTCGCCCCGGAACCGGCGCGCAGCGTGTGGATGGCGTCGACGATCTTGTCGATCGGGATCTCGTGCACCCAGCCGGTGGTGTCGTAGACGCCCCGCTCCATGGCCGCGATGACGGCGTCGAAGTCCGCGGGCAGATAGCCGACCGCGCCGACGATCTCGGTCTCGGTCCACATGATCTGGGTGGGCTGCAACTGCATCGGGTGCTCGTGGAAACCCGCGACGACCAGGCGGCCGCCGGGCACCAGGCTCGCCAGGCCGGTGGTGATCGCGGGACCAGCGCCGGCCGCGTCGACGACGACGTCGACGCCGCTGTCGTCGGTCAGCGCGGCGACCGCGGCGGCGAGATCCCCGTTCACCGGATCCACCACGGTCGCGCCCAGCGCGGCGATGATCGCGCGGCGCTCCGCGCTCGGCTCGGAGACCAGGATCTTGTCCACGCCGTGTGCCTTGAGCGCGAACCAGGTCCCGATGCCGATCGGCCCGGCACCGGCGACGAGCGCGGAGCCGCCGGCTTCGACCCCGCTGCGCGCGACCGCGTGCCAGCCCACCGCCATCGGCTCGACGAGAGCGCCCATGCGCAGGTCCACGGACTCGGGCAGCACGTGCAGAGCGGACGCGTTCAGCGTGGTGAACTCGGACAGGCCGCCGTCGGCGGCCGAACCCAGGGAGCCCGACATGGCGCAGGAGAACGGCAGGCCCTTGCGGCACGCCACGCACTCACCACAGGAGACCGCCATCGGATACACCGCGGCCCGGTCGCCGACCCTGACCTCGGTCACCCCCTCCCCTACTTCGACGACGGTGCCCGCGAATTCGTGGCCAAGGATTCGAGGCAGCGTCGCACCGGTGATCGGATGCGGGTGCGACAGATCCATCGGCAGCGATTCCGGGAAGAAGTAGAAGTGCAGATCGGAGCCGCAGATCCCGGAGTAGGCGTTGCGCAGCTTCACCTGTCCGGGACCGGGGCGACCGGAATCCGGTACCTCCTCGACGCGGATGTCTTCTTTGCCGTAGAACAGAGCGGCCTTCATGGGTGGTGTTCCTTTCCTGGGAGGGAGATGTCGTGCGTGCCGGTCAGGGCAGGAGCCACTCGGCATTCGTCCGGAAGAACTTCGTGGTGATCTCCTCGCCCAGCGGCTCGACTTTCGCGAGCATGTTCTTCATCGAGTCCTTCGTGCCTTCGACATGCGGATAGTCGGTCGAATAGCAGAAGACGTCGGCCAGGGCCGGGTCGTCCCGGAAGTAGCGATCGACGGGCTCGAAATTGAAGGGCGAGACCCGCACGTTGCGGGCGATGTATTCCGAGGGCTTCAGCGGGAATTTCGCCGCGGCCGCGCCGGGGAACACCTGGACGTACATGTCCATCCGTCGCGCCGCGTTGCCGACCCAGTGCGCACCGACTTCGAAGAGACCGACGCGCAGTCGCGGGAATCGTTCGAAGACGCCGCCGAGCACCATGGTCGACAGGTAGTTGTCGATGGCCATGTGGACCGTCGAGAACAGCTGGATATTGGTGTTCGGGATTTCCGGCGACTGAAACAGATCCGCGAAGGTCTCGGCCATCATCCAGCCCGGATCCAGGAACGCGAATTCGGTACCGATGTGCAGCGTCACCGCGATGTTCTCGGCCTCGAGCATCGCCCACAGGGGGTCGAGCGCCGAGTGCGCGGGCGATACCCCGCCCGGCGGCACGTCGGCCTGCAGATAGACCGCGCGGACACCGGCCTCGATCAATCGCCGTGCGGTGGCGATCATCTCGCCGACATCGGGACTGGTCGGGAGAATCCCGACGAGCCGGATCCGGCCGCCTGCCAGCACCGCGTTGTCCATGACCCACTGGTTGTAGGCGTGCACGTAGCTCTTCGCGAAGTCCGGCCGGGAGATACCTTCGAATACCGAAAGGTCACCGCCGAAACGCATTTCGTAGGCGACATCCGCCATCTCGCCGATGATCATCGCGGCGATCGCCGTGGTCGGGAAGACCAGCTGCCGGTCGATGCCCATCACATCGAGCACCTCGGCGCGCCTGCCGAGATCGATCGCGCTCGGCGCCGACGGGCCTTTGATCTCCCAGATACCCTGGGGGTCGATCTCCTTCGTGTCACCCAGCACATCCAGCTGGTGCATGTTGGTGGCCGTCGGATCCGGGCGGAGCCGGTCGGCGGATTCGAAGACCCGGCCCATGATGCGGCCCGGCTGGCCGAGAATTCCTTCGAGCAGGTGGCTGGGGATCATTTCATGACTGTCGACGTCATGCGCAAGCAGCTTCATTGCAACCTCCGAATTGTCCGGCCCGCCATCGAAGACGGTCCGCGCCTAGATAGATTGATCTACTTCTCCAGCGTAAACGCGCTTTTCCCGCTCCGTCAACCCTCGGCGAGCTCCTCGGGACATCGCGTTCTCCTGGCACAGAACGAGTCTGTTCGGAATCCCGGAACCCGGGCACCCGCCGACCGTCGCGCGATCGCGCCCCGCCGCCCGCCACATGCCGGGTCCGGAGCGCGTCAGAATGCCGCTTCGTCGAGATCCATGATGTGCGGGTCGACATCGGTGACGATCCGCCGCACCGCCCCGAGTTCCGGGAGCACAGTGCGCGCGAAGAACGAGGCGACAGCGACTTTTCCCTCGTAGAACGGGGTGCCGCCGCCGGTATCGATGGCGGCGAGCGCGACCTCGGCCTGGCGCAGGAGCAACCAGCCGATCAGCAGATCGCCGACGGCGAGCAGGAACCGCACCGATACCAACCCGATTCGGTGCAACCCGGTCGGGTCGTCGCGTGCGGCGGACAGGTAGTTCCGCAGCGTCGCGACCATCGCCTCGACGTCGTCGAGCGCGCTGCCGAGCAGGCCGCGCTCCGCGTGGAGACGGTCGTCACCCGTCGTGAGAAACGTCGCGATCTCGCCGATGACGCGCCCGAAGGCGGCGCCGTCGTCGCGAGCGATCTTGCGGAAGAAGAAGTCCTGCGCCTGGATGGCGGTCGTCCCCTCGTAGATCGAGTCGATCTTGGTATCGCGGAGGTACTGCTCGATCGGATAGTCCTGTAGGTACCCGGATCCCCCGAGGATCTGGAGCGATTCGCCCAGGTACTGATACCCGCGTTCGGATCCGACGCCTTTGACGACCGGCAACAGCAGATGGTTGATCCGGAAGGCCGTGTCGGCGTCGGCGCCGGACACGGCCAAGGCGGTGCCGGGGTCCTGGTGCGCGGCGACGTACAGGTACAGCGCGCGCATCCCCTCGGCATAGGCCTTCTGCAGCATCAGGCTGCGACGCACGTCGGGATGGTGGGTGATCGTCACCCGGTGCGCGCCGCGGTCGGCCCGCTTCGTCGGATCGCGACCCTGCACGCGGGTCTTCGCGTATTCGAGGGCGTTGAGGTAGCCGGTGGACAGCGCGGCGATCGCCTTGGTACCGACCATCATTCGCGCGTACTCGATCACCTCGAACATCTGCGCGATGCCGGCGTGGGAATCTCCGACGAGCCAGCCGACGGCGGGAGCACCGTGCAGGCCGAACGCGAGCTCGCACGTGGCCGAGGCCTTGAGCCCCATCTTGCTCGCCAGGGCGGTGACGACGACGCCGTTGCGCGCGCCGAGTTCGCCGGTGCCGGAATCGAAATGGAACTTCGGCACCACGAACAGCGACAGCCCCTTCGTCCCCGGTCCGGCCCCCTGCGGCCGGGCCAGGACGAGATGCAGGATGTTCTCGGCGATGTTCGAGTCACCGCCGGTGATGAACCGTTTGACGCCCTCGATGTGCCAGCTGCCGTCGGCCTGCGGAATCGCCTTGGTCCGGACCGCGCCGACGTCGGAGCCGGCCTCGGCCTCGGTCAGCACCATGGTCCCGCTCCACTCGCGTTCGGCCGCGATCGCGGCCCACCGCCGTTGGGTGTCGTTGCCCAGGGTGTGCAGGATCTCGGCGTTCTGCGGTCCGCTGGTGTAGACGAACGCAGCGGGCTGAGCACCGAGGACCAGCTCCCAGATCGACCATTTGATGACCGAGGGCGCGGCGGTCCCGCCGACCGCCGTCGCCAGCCCGATCTTGTGCCACCCCGCCCGTTGCCAGGCGAGCGTGGAGGTGACGAAGGACGCGGGCAGCTCGACCGCGTGCCTCACGGGGTCGAAGGTCGGCGGACTGCGGTCGGCGTCGGCGAACGACGCCGCCACTGGACCTTCGGCCAGGCGCGCCGCTTCCCCCAGCATCGCGCGGACCGTGGCGGTGTCCAGGTCACCGAACGCACCGGTGTCCAGGACTCGATCGATGCCGAGCACTTCGAACATATTGAACTCTAGGTCGCGGATATTGCTCTTGTAGTGGCCCATCCGGACGGCTACTCGGGCGGCGTGATGGTCAGCCCGCGGGCCGCGGCGTACTTGTAGGCGTCGTGCTTGTCGATCACGGGCGCCGTGTCGCTGATTCGCGAGACGCCGGGCAGGCTGCCGAAGTCGGGCCCGAGCAGCTCGGCCATCGTCTGCCCGAAGTTCGGGTCGGTGTACATCCGTTCGCCCGAGATCAGCTTCAGGCCGGGGTCGAAGGCCATCACCACCAGATACAGACCGGTGACCCGCTCGCCGTCGAGGGTGTTGAACGTCATGAAAGCCTCACGCAGCAGGGTGTTCTCGGCGACGGCGTGCACCCGTTTCTCGGCGGCGACGCCGCGCCCCTGCTGCCGCAGGATGCGGTGATACGTTTCGCGCACCGCGTCCGTGCCGTCGATGGCCCAGCCGAGGGAGGCGATTTCGTAGTGCGGGTTGGGCGCCAGGGTCGCCAGGGTGGCTTCGACGTCCATTTCCAGCTCGGCGATCTCGTGCGCGAGCAGGATTTCTTCCATCTGCTTCTTGGTCAGTTCCGACATGGGACCGGTCCTCTCGTGAACAGGCGACAGTGGTGAATCAGGTGGTCCGGATGAGGATCTTGGCGCCGGTGCCGGCGAACTCCTGGCCCAGGATCTGGGGCAGCGCCGCGCCGGTCAGTGGATGCGGCGTGTGCATGTCCCAGGGGATCGCTTCGGGGAAGAAAGAGAAATGCAGGTCGGAGCCGCAGATGCCCGAGTAGGCGTTGCGTAGCTTCACCTGGCCGCGGCCGGGACTGGTTTCGGGTACCTCCTCGATGCGGAGGTCCTCCTTGCCGTAGAACAGTGCGGCCTTCATCAGTGATGTTCCTTTCCTGGATGACCGGGATTTCGGTCACCGACGCACGCCTCCGGTCACCCTCTCGAGGTGGTCGAGTCCGTGGTGGCGAGGACGAAGGCGGTGGTGCGATGGATCTCGGAAGCCACCAGGGCACCTGCCCAGCCGCCGGTGGCTTCCAGCGAATTCGCCATGGTGACCAGCGATCTCAGATGGCCGGACCGGGGCAGGTGACCGAACGCGAGATCACCGCCGCGCGGGTTCACCAGGTATTCGCTGATCCCGGTCTCCTTGATCCAGGCGACCGGCGTCACGGCGTACTGTTCGGGGACCTCGAGCTGATCGAGCGCGCCGAGCCCGAATCCGCTGGGGGCCAGCAGTTCGTCGAGGGCACGCGCGCTCAGTGGGGCGATGCCGAACTCGGCGCGGGCGCGGGTCGCGCAGACCGCGGACAGCCGGGCGCGGATCCGCAGTCCCAGCCGGATCGCGTTCGCTTCGCCGGCGAGGATGATCGCGCTCGCGCCGCGGGCCGGGTGTGCGGTGAACGCCGCGCCGTCGTCGACGAGCTCGCGCTTCGGTGTCCGATCCGCCCCGTCCCCGTCGGCGGAGTCAGGTGCACGGAAGCGATCGGTCCCGTAACTGCCTGTGGTGGCGACGATCTCACCCGCGAAGTCCCCCGCGGCCGAGCATTCGGCGGATCGCGTACAGGACGAGCGGGCCCAGTCGGCCAGCTCGTCGGGGACGAGGTCCCACCAGGCCGCGACCACCCGCGCCATGTGCTGTTGCCGGTGCACGGCCGCGGCGCTGTCACCGTGATAGGAAGTGCCCGTGCCGAAGTCGGTCGCCGCGACGACCGCGATGACATCGGGATCCTGCTCGATCGCTCTGACCGCTTGCGTCATGCTCACCGAGCTGCTCATGCTCACCGTGGTCCGCAGCCCGAGCGGCGGTGGTTCGAAGATCCAGCCCGCCTCGCCGACCGGTGATCCCGTGGACAGGCAGCGAGGATCGGCGAGGAAGAGCCGGGTGAGCTCCGAGCGCTGCAGGCAGGTTCTGCGCAGCAGCGCCTCGATCACGTCCTCGGTGAGCCTGCCGGGAGTCTCCGGCAGGCCGGGCAGGTCCGGGACGACACCGGACCTGCCCGCGTCGACGAGCACGACGCCGGTCATCACGGCCTCTTCGGCGCCGAGCCGGACCCCACCCCGGTCTCGGCCGCGAACGCCCGCTCCAGGAAGGCCGGATCGATCGGCAGTCCGTGCAGCTGCTGGTTGTGGCTGTGACAGAGCTGGTGGTAGGCGAACGAGGTCTGCATCGCGGTGGCCCGGCCCTGGTTGTCCTGCGCGACATTGACCGACTCCTTCGCCAATTTCAGTGCGAAGAGCGGCTTTTCGGCGATGCGCTCCGCGAGCCGCAGCGTGAACGACGACAGCTCGTCGAGCGGCACCACATGATTGACCATGCCCAGCCGGTGGACCTCGGCGGCGGTGAGGAAGTCGGAGGTGAACAGCATCTCCTTCGCCTTCCGCACGCCGACCTCGTAGGGGTGCTGGAAGAACTCCGCGCCGGACACCCCCATCGCGACGGTGTTGTCCTGGAACAGCGCGTCCTCGGCGGCCACGATCAGATCGCAGGGCCACACGAGCATGAGACCACCGGCGATGACCTTGCCCTGCACGGCCGCGATGGTCGGTTTCGGGAGATTGCGCCACCGTTCGGACAGACCGAGGTACATCTCCTTCTCGATCGCCATCCGCGATTCGGCGCCGGCGCAGCCGAAGCCGCACCAGGTGCCGATCCGCCGGTGCTCGGATACCACCCGCAACCCGTCCCCGTCGCGCAGATCGTGGCCTGCCGAGAAGTGCGGGCCGTTCGCCGCGAGGATGATGACGCTGATCGAATCATCTTGCGCGGCCATGTCGAATGCGTCGTTGAGCTCGTAGAGCAGCTGCATACTCTGCGCGTTGCGCGCCTGCGCGCGATCGAGCACGATGCGCGCGACCTTGTCGGCCGGGCGCTCGTACCGGATGGTCTCGAACTCGGGCAAGGTCACTCCTGCCCGTCGGGACGCCCCAGCCGGGCGACCGTGTCGGCGGTGGCCGCGGCGGCAGCGGCGGCGACGCCCGCGACGCGCTCGGGCGTCAGCGGCGGGACGAGCGCGCCGGCCAGACCGGTGGGCAGATCGTGCTGGGCGACGGCCCGCTGGTGGGAGAACGTGTCGAAGCCGGCTTTGCCGTGGTAGGCGCCCGATCCGCTCATGCCGACACCACCGAACGGCACGGCGTGGTTGCTGTAGGCCAGCCCGAAGTCGTTGCGCGACACCCCGCCCGACGTGGTCTGGACCAGGAAGCGCTGGAAGTCGGCGGTGTCGGCGCCGTACCAGTACGCCGCCAGCGGGTGCTCGCCCGCGCGGATGTGGGCGATGGCCTCGTCGACCTCGGTGTAGGTGTGCACCACCAGCACCGGGCCGAAGATCTCCTCGGTGTTGATCTGCGCGTCGGCCGGGGTGTCGAGCAGCAGCGTCGGCGGGATGCGGCGTGTGGTCGGGTCGGGTACCCGGGCCTGCTCCGCCTCCGGCACGAGGACGACCTCCACCGCACCCTTGGCCTTCGCCTCCGCGACGAGTCCGGTGACGCGGGTGTAGTTCGCGTCGTTCACCACCGAGACGACATCGGGATTGTCGGCGAAGGTCGGGAAATGCGTGTGGACCGCCGCGCGGTAGGCCGCGACGAAGGCGTCCCGGCTCGATTCGGGCACGAAGACGTAGTCCGGGGCCAGGCACACCTGGCCGTTGTTGAACAGGCGAGCGGGGGCGATGCGGGCGGCGGCCTCGGCGGCGTCGGCATCGGGAGCGACGACCACGGGGTTCTTGCCGCCGAGCTCGAGCGTCACCGGTACCAGGTTCCGGCCCGCGGCGGTGGCGACGAGGCGCCCGACCTTCGGCGAGCCGGTGAAGAAGAGGTGGTCGAACCGCAGATCGGAGAAGGCGGCGGCGGTCGCCAGCCCGCCGTTGACGACCACGACCTCCTCGGGGCTCAGCCGGGACGCCACCGCGCGGGCGAACACCGCGCCGGTGCGCGGCGTCAGGTCGGAGAACTTGATCATCACCCGATTGCCCGCCGCGAGCGCTTCCACCGCGGGGGCGAACACGAGCACGAGCGGGAAGTTCCACGGGCCGATGACGCCGACCACGCCCTTGGGCCGGTTCTGCACGAAGGCCGGGATCACCCCACCCATGGCGGCCGGAACCTCGGTGGGGGCCATCCACGCCTCGAGGTGCGCACGGGTGTCGGCGATTCCCGGCAGGGCGCCGAGGATGTCGACCTCCATCGAGGTGGTCACCGGACGACTGCCGAAGTCGGCGTCCAGCGCCTCGGCGAGTTCCTGCCGGTGTTCCAGGACGGCGGCGACCAGGCGATCGATCCGATCGCGCCGGGTCGCGGCGTCGGGGATCGGGTCCAGGGCGTGCGCGGCGCGCTGCGCGTCGAGCAGGCGCTGCAATTCCGCCGGCGTGACGTCGACGATCGGTGCGGTGGTCATGGTCATTTGCTGGGTTCCTTCTGTGCGGGCGCGTACTGCGCGGCGATCTGTCCGGCCCACCGGTAGTCGGCCTTGCCCGCCGGACTGCGCAGCACCTGGTCCACGCGGACGATGGCCTTGGGCAGCTTGTATCTGGCGAGCCGTTGTTCGGCGCCGACCAGCAGTTCCTGGTCGGTCGGGTCGTGACCGGGCACGAGTTGCACGACGGCGACGATCTCGGTGCCCCAGCGCTCGCTCGGCCGTCCGGCGACGACAACATCGCTCACGGCGGGGTGGGCGATCAGCGCGTCCTCGACCTCCTCGGCGAAGACCTTCTCGCCGCCGGAGTTGATCGTCACCGAGTCGCGGCCGAGCAGTTCGATCCCACCGTCGGCCCGGTGCTTGGCCCGGTCGCCGGGCAGGGCCATGCGATAGCCCTGGATGGTGGGGAAGGTGCGCTCGGTCTTGGCCCGGTCGCCGAGGTAGCCGAGCGGGATGGCACCGTGCCGGGCCAGCCAGCCGGTCGCCGGGTCACCGGGCGCCAGGATCCGGGCCTGATCCTCGTCCACCACACAGGTTCCCGGCGCCGCGGTGAAGACACCCGAGGTCGCCGGGGCCGCGCTGGTACTCACGTTCGTCAGCTGCGATCCGGTCTCCGACGAGCCGGCGACATCGGCGATGACGACGTGCGGCAGCAGCCGCAGGATGCGGTCTTTGACCGAGGCACTGGTGACGGCACCACCGACGCCGACCAGTTGCAGCGAGCGCCCGTGGTACCCGCCGCGATCGAACTCGTCGCACAGTGGCGTCGCGAACGCATTGCCCACCAGGTTCATCAGCTGCACGCCCTCGCGGTCGATCACCTCCCAGACCGAGGCCGGGTCCAGCCGGTCGACCACGTCGGGGAACACGACCGTGCCACCGGTCAGGAAGCCGGCCAGGGCGATCCATTGCGCCGCGGCGTGCATGAGCGGCGGCAGTGGCAGCACCACCCGGGGTTCGGCGGCGGCCATCAGGGCCACGCCCTCGGCGAGCGAGTCCACCTCGAACGCGCCCGCGGGCATGAACGCCGCCAGCGCGCTCTCGAGGATGTCGGCTTGGGTCCACAGGGTGCCCTTGGGCATTCCGGTGGTGCCGCCGGTGTAGACCAGGTAGAGGTCGTCGGGGTCCGGTTCGGTCGGCGGCGGATCGGCGCTGGCGGCCGCGAGGGCCTCCTCGTAGTCGAGCGCGCCGGGCAGCAGCGCGTTGCCCGATTCGTCGGCCACCTGGAGCAGCAGGATCGGCGGCTCGCGCAGCGCGCCGAGCACCGCGGCGAGGGTCGGCGCGAACCGGGCGTGGTAGATGATCGCGCGCGCGGACGCGTCGTCGAGCAGATAGGTGAGCTCGGCTTCGACGTAGCGGTAGTTGACGTTCAACGCCGTCGCGCGCGCCGCCGCGGCGCCCAGCATCCCCTCGACGTACTCGTTGCCGTTGTACAGGTACAGCGCGACGTGGTCCTGGCCGGACTCCCACTCCCGCAGGTCGGCCCGCTCGCGGTGCGCGGTGATCCCGTGCGACAGCAGGAGGTTCGCGAGCCGGTCGACCCGCCCGGCCACCTCGCGGTAGGTGAGCCGTCGGTCCCGGAACACGAGGCAGTCGCGGTCCGGTGTCGCCGCGGCGACACCCGCGAACAGCGCGGCATGGTTGTAACGCATCAGATCTCCATCAGGGTGAGCGGTGACAGTCGGTCGTCACTTGCAGCGGATGTCGAGCAGGGCCTGACGTCCTTCGTCGCGCACGACCCGCAGCGCCTCTTTGATCGCGCCCTCGAGTTCGCTGCGGCGGTGGACCGTCACGCCGTGGCCACCCGAGGCCCGGCAGTAGGCCGCCAGATCCGGCGAGGGGGCGAGATTGGAGAAGCGGTCCTCGCCGGTGGTGGCCGCGGTGCCGTCGGGATAGACGAGGTAGGTCGCCATGTCGACGGCGGTCCAGTTGCTGTTGTTGGCCACGATGGTCAGCACCGGCAGCTCGTGCTTGGCGGCCGCGTGATGGCAGGCCGCCGGGTTGGCGAACATGTAGGCGCCGTCGCCGAGAGTGGCGACGACGGTGCGGTCCCGTGCGGCGTACTTGGCGCCGAGGGCGGCGGGCAGGCCCCAGCCCAGGCCACCCGACGCGGGCAGGAAGTAGTACGTCCCAGGCTCGGTCCGGCCGAGCAGCTCGGGGTAGGACACGTATTCGTTGAACACGATGTCGTCGTCGTCGAGCAGTCCACCCAGGACCGCGGAGATCACCGCCGTGGTGATGATCTCCTCGTCCCCCTGGGCGAGTTCGGCCTCGCGCAGGGTGTCGACGGCCGCGCGATTCGCCGCGGCGACGGCCCGGATCTGTTCGGCGCGAGCCGGATCGATGCCCGACGCCCGGGTCTCGAGCGCCTCGATCAGCCGGGTCAGGAACGCGACCGGGGTGGCGGTGACATTGAGGTCGGATCGATGCGACCGCATCGGATAGGTGGTGAACAGGGGGTCGACACCGACCTGGGCGATGAAGCACTCCGCGGACGGCGCCGTGCGCGCCTGGATCCACGGGACGTCGCACTCCACGAACACGACGACATCGGCCCGCTCGAGCACGGGCGTGACGTCGGAGCCGAGGCGATGCGGATGATCGGAGGGAATGTTCAGGTACCTGGCCCACGGGTCCGCGACCCCGATCGAGAACCGGGTGGCGCAGTCGGCGAGCAGCCCGACGGATGCGGGCTCCGCGCCGGCCGCCGCCGCCACGATGACCGGGAACTCGGCCGCGACGAGCTTGTCGGCGAGCGCCTCGATGGCGGCCGGGTCGGGCTGCACGGCCGTCGGGACCGGTGTCGGCGCCTGCACCGCGGTCGGCGCGTCCGCCGCCTCGGCGAGCACCTCGCGCGGCAGCGACAGGTACACGGGACCACGAGGATGCGCGGCCGCCACGCTCACGGCACGGTCGACCACGGCCTCGACCTGGCGCGGATCACGCAATTCGTAGTCCCACTTGACGAACTCGCGCACCATGCTCGCCTGGTCGAACATCTCCTGGGACCAGTGGATCGGCAGGTCACGCGCGCCGGTGGCGCCGAACTCGAGGATCGGCGACCGGCCGGCGGTGACCAGCAGCGGCACCCGATCGCGCGCGGCATTGGCGACCGAGCACACCGCGTTCCCCGTGCCGACGTTGACGTGCAGCATCAACGCCTGCGGACGGCCGGTCACCAGCGCGGCGCCGTGGGCCATCCCGCCGGCGAGGTTCTCGTGGGCGCACAGGACCGGAATCGGCAGTGCGGGACCGTCTTCCTGCTTGTTGTCGGCGTAGGCCTCGACGATCGGCGCGAAATCGGTTCCCGCGTTGACGAAGAACCACTCGATGCCTTGCTCGGCGAGTGCGGTGAGGTAGCGGGTAGCTGCGGTGTGCGGCATGGAGTGCTTTCTGTTCGGTGCGGCAAGGGAAGTCAGGGAACGGAGCGGGTGCGGAGCGCGGGAACGATCGAGGCCAGGTCGCGCCACCGGTCGACGGGCAGGACCCGCACATCGGGGGTGTGCACCTGCACGCAGACGTGGTCGGCCCCGGCGTCGAGGTGGGCCTGCACCCGGGCCGCGATCCGGTCGAGCGAGCCCCAGGCGACGATCGCGTCGACGAGCCGGTCACTGCCCCCGCCGCGCAGATCGTCCTCGCCCCAGCCCAGGCGCCGGAGGTTGTTGGTGTAGTTGGGCAAGGCCAGGTACCGGCTCATGAAGCGGCGTGCGGCGTGGCGCGCCACGGCGGGGTCGGTCTCGAACACGACGGTCTGCGCGGGCGCGAGCAACGCGGCGGGCCCGAGCGTCTCGCGGGCGATCGCGGTGTGCTCGACGGGGACGAAGTAGGTGTGCGCGCCCATCCCGCGTTCGGCGGCCAGGCGCAGCATGCGCGGACCGAGCGCGGCCAGCACCCGCCGTGGCGCGACCGGTGCGGCGGCGCCCCAGAAGTCGCCCTCGTCCATCCGGTCGAGGTAGTCGACCATCGTGCTGTACGGCTTGCTGCCGTAGCTGCCTCGATGAGCGCCGTCCACCATCGGCTGATGACTCACCCCGATGCCCAGCAGGAACCGGCCGGGAAAGGCCTCGCTCAGCGTCCGCCAGCCCGCGTTCATCGTCATCGCGGTCCGCGCGTGCAGACTCGCGACACCGGTGGCCACGGTCATCCGGGCGGCCGCCGACAGGAGCAGCGCGGCATTGGCGAACGGCTCGCGCGCCACCGCTTCGGGCACCCACAGCGCGCCGATGCCGAGCTCCTCGAGTTCGGCGACCGCCTCCCCGGCACGGGCCATCGGCTGCACGTCGAGCTGGTAGGACCAGATGCCGAGGGGTCCGAGAGGGGGTGGGGACGTCTCGTGCGCACGGTGCTTCATCGCGACCTCTGGATGTGTTCGGCCGGTCCGAGACCGGGTGGCGGTACGGCGATTTCGAGAGGGATTCACCGGCGGTACCAGACCGGGTGCCGCCGGTGCGCCGAGGTCAGGGCAGCAGCCACTCGGCGTTGGTCCGGAAGAATTTCGTCGTGATCTCCTCGCCCAGCGGCTCGAGCTTGGCGAGCATCCGGTTCATCGAGTCCTTGGTGCCTTCGACGTGCGGATAGTCGGTCGAATAGCAATAGACGTCGGCGAAGAACGGGTCGTCCTGGAAATACCGGTCGACGGGCTCGAAATTGAAGGGCGAGACCCGCACGTTCCTGGCGATGTACTCCGACGGCTTCAGCGAGAATTTCGCGGCGGCCGCGCCGGGGAACACGTCCACGTACATGTCCATCCGCCGCGCGGCCGGGGCGACCCAGTGCGCACCGACTTCGAGCAGACCGACGCGCAGCCGGGGGAACCGTTCGAACACCCCGCCCAGCACCATGGTGGACAGGTAGTTGTCGATCGCCATGTGGATCGTCGAGAACATCTGGATGGTGTTGTTCGGGATCTCCGGCGACTGGAACAGATCCTGGAAGGTCTCGGCGAGTGCCCACCGCGGGTCCAGGAACGCGAACTCGGTCCCGATGTGGAGCGTCACCGGAATATCCGCCGCCTCGAACAGGCCCCAGAAGGGGTCCAGCGAGGAGTGCGCGGGCGAGACCCCGCCCGGCGGCTCGTCGGCCTGCACGTAGACCGCCCGCACCCCGGCGCTGATCAGATTCTTCGCCGTGGCCATCATCTCGTTCAGGTCATGACTGGTGGGGATGATGCCGACCATCCGGATGCGGCCGTCCGCCTGGACCGGATCGCTCATGACCCACTCGTTGTACGCGCGCAGGTAGCTGGCGGCGAATTCCGGTCGCGTCATTCCCTCGAGCATCGACACGTCCCCGCCGAATCGCTGTTCGAACCCGAGGTCGTCCATGCCGCCGACCATCATCGCCCCGATCGCGAGGGTCGGAAACACCAGCTGGCGTTCGATTCCCATCACATCGAGGACCTCCGCCCGCCGGCCGAGGTCGACCGCGCTGGGCGCCGACGGGCCCTTGATCTGCCAGATGTCATCGGGATCGATCGGCCTGACGTCGCCCTGGATGTTCGGTTGGTGCATATTGGTCGGGGTCGGATCCGGACGCAGCTGGTCGGTGTACTCGAGGATCTTGCCCATGATCCGGCCGGGCTGACCCAGCACATCACCGAGCAGATTGCCGGGGATCATCTCGTGGCTGTCGACGTCGTGTGCGAGAAGCTTCATTGCAAACCTCTGGGTTCGGTCGGGCGGGGGCTAGGAAGTGAGGGTCTCGATCTCGAGCGGCTTCAAATAGCCCACGAAGTCGTCGTTCGTGCGCCAGTCGTATTCCGGGACCTCGCAATAGATTTCGATGGCGTTGTGATCGGGGTCGAAGATGTAGAGACTCCGCGTCATGCCGTGATCGAAGGTGGCCTCGATGGTGACGCCCTTGTCCTGCAGGTACCGGTGCATCCGCACCAGCTCCTCCTGGCTGTCCACGACGAGCGCGAAATGCAGCAGTCCGGCCTGGTCTTCCTTCGGCAGCTCGGCCTCGTCGCTCACCTTGAACACCCCGATGTCGTGGTGGTAATCGGAGAAGCGGAAGAAGACAGCGATCGGCGATTCCGACGAGATCTTCATGCCGAGAATCCCGGCATAGAATTCCTTGGCCACGTCCAGGTCGCGCATCTTCAGCACCACATGGCCGACACGATTGATTCCCATATTTCGCCTCCAGCGACGTCGAGCCCACCGATTTCACATCCGGAACGCCAGGGGCACCGGGTGTGGCCGCGGGCGCCGCGCTGATCAGTAGGCGATAGATTGATCTAGTCGACTCAGCGTATGTCCCTTCTCACACCTCGTCAACCCTCGACAGGCGACGAAACCCGAGCTCGGACAACGGAGCCCAGCGCCGATGGCATGACACCGCAACCCCGGGGCCGCGGCATCATCCACCTGACCCCAGTGAATCCGCCATGCGACGCGCGCCACACCCGCCATTGCGTGTGCGCGGCGGTCGCCATCGCCGACAAACGGCGGTGGAGGCAGGCCACCTGCGCAGGTAGAAGGGCGATCGACCGACATTGACGCCACCGGAGCGGGTTGCCTACGCTCCGGATAGATCGGTTTATTAAGAGAGAGAAGAGGGTGTCCACCATGGGTGAGATCCAGATCGTTGCCACCTTTCCCGAGATCGCCGCGGCGAACCTGGACGAGTTCACGAAACGCGCCGAGGACGCGGTGGCGGCCGCCCGGGACGAAGCGGGGACCCTCCGATACGACTGGTTCCTGAGCGAAGACGGAACCAGATGCGTGGTCGAGGAGAAGTACACGAACTCCGCCGCCGTCCTGGTCCACCTGGGGAATGTCGGTGCCACGGTCGGCTCGCTGGCCGAACTCGGCGGGGGCCTCGTCGTCGAGGTCTTCGGCGAGCTGTCGCCGGATGTCCGCAAGGTGCTCGCCCCGTCGGTGCGCACCTTCTACGCGCACCTCACCGGCAGGTAGCCGGTCGTGTTGACGCACAACCACCCGCCACCTAAGCTCGATCTAGATCAATCTATCTAGTGCATCGGGCACCGGCTTACCGTGGCCGAGCCAGTCAGGAGACAGCGCCTTGCGCACACCAGGAGAACGTCATGTCTGAGTCCTTCCAAGCCTTTGTCGTCGAAAAGAACGCCGCCGGGTTCAGCGCCGGGGTGCAGCACCTGACCCTCGACGACCTGCCCGCGGGCGATGTCACCATCCGCGTGCGGTATTCGAGCATCAACTACAAGGACGGTCTGGCCTGCCTCCCGGAGAGTCCGGTGGTCGGCTCGTACCCGATGGTGCCGGGCATCGACCTCGCCGGCACCGTGGTCGAATCGAGCGACCCGCGATTCACCGCCGGTCAGGAAGTCCTCGCCATCGGCCGCGCCCTGGGCATGTCGCATTTCGGCGGGTTCGCGGAATACGCGCGGGTGTCCGGCGATTGGGTGGAGCCGCTGCCGCCCGGCCTCACGGTGAAGGAGGCGATGGCGCTGGGCACCGCGGGTTTCACGGCGGGCCTGGCGATTCAGCGGCTCGAGGACAACGGGCTGACCCCGGCGAAGGGCCGGGTACTGGTGACGGGTGCCACCGGCGGCGTCGGCAGCACCGCGGTGAACATGCTCGCCGGCCTCGGCTACGACGTGTCGGCCAGCACGGGCAAGACCGAGGAACACGACTATCTGCGCGACCTCGGCGCCACGCAGATCCTCGGTCGCGACGAGGTCTCCGCCGCGGGCGCGCCGCTGGACGCCGAACTCTGGGCCGCCGGCATCGATCCGGTGGGCGGCGACACCCTCGCGTATCTGCTGCGCACCACCAGCTACGGCGGTTCAGTGGCGAACTGCGGGATGACCGGCGGCATCGCGCTGAGTTCCACTGTCGCGCCGTTCATTCTGCGCGGGGTCAACCTGCTCGGTATCGACTCCGTCCAGTGCCCGGAGGACGTGCGCGCCGCGGTGTGGCTGCGCCTCGGCACCGACCTCAAGCCCAAGAACCTGTCGGAGAGCATCGCGCACGAAGTCGGCCTGGACGACATTCCCGCGCTCACCGCCGACATTCTCGCGGGCAAGATCAGAGGCCGGACGATCGTGCGACTGTGATCGCCGGATCGCCCACCGGCGCCACCCACGGCTCGGGGCCCACCATCGCTCGATGGTGGGCCCCGAGCCGTTTCGCCGGTCGGCGACATCGATGCCGGCGTCGCCGACCGCCGAAATCCCGTTCCCCGGGGACGTTCAGCAGGGCCGCGACCGGTGGCCGGCGGACCTCACGGCCTTCGCGGTGTACACGTCGTCGACGCCGAGAGGCGCGACGGCCAGCGGCGGCCGGGCGGCGCCGTCGGCGCGCACGCCGTCCAAGAGGATGCCCGCATAGCGCCGCCAGAGCTCGGGATTCACCGGCGCGGCGAACCTCGCCACCGCCGCGACCATGGTGACCATGGCGAAGAGATCGGTGGCGGCGAATCCGGGCCGCACCACGCCCTCGGCGACGGCCCGGTCGATCAATCGCAGCACCACCGGCTCGATCCGCTCGCGCACCGCGACGAAACGCTCTGTGACATCCGGAAATTCGAGCATCACTTCGCCGAGGCCGCGATCGGTCGCCAGCTGCTCGCAGTACCACTCGAAGAGTCCGGACAGGCCACGCCAGGTGTCGGGATCGGCGGCGGCGGCCTCGGTCGCCTCGGCCATCTCGGTGACAGCCCGGGTGAGCACCGCGCCCATCAGCTCCTGCTTGTTCGCGAAGCGCCGGTAGACGGTGCCGACGCCGACGCCGGCGGCCTCGGCCACCTCGTCGAGGGTCACCGTGAGGCCGCGAGCGGCGAACAGGACGCGAGCGGCCTGGAGGATCCTCGCCAGGTTGCGGGCGGCATCGGCGCGCAGGGACCGTCGCCCGGACTCGGTGTCGGCGTGTTTCACCGAACGGCACCGACCACGGACCGCGTCACCACCCGCGACTGTTCGACCGCCATCGTGATCCGCCACAGCGTCAGGGTGGTGCTCGCGCGCGCGTAGCCGTCGTGGCTGAGCAGGGTGTAGCCCAATTGCCGCTCCAGCCAGTCGATCCGCTGGCGCATGGTCGAGTGGTGCAGGTTCTGCCTGCGCGCGGCTTCGCGAATACTGCTGTGCGCGAGCACCGTCTCCAGCGTGGAGACGACCCACGGCCGTTGGGCCTGCAACTCCCCTACCCGCTGGACGTCGGGCGCGCGGGCGGCGGTGTCGGCGTCGACGATCTCCACGATGGTGGCGATGCTGCCCAGCGACTCGTAGCGCACGTGGGTGGGCTCGCCGGTGGCGATGTCGATCGCGATGCGCAGCGCGGTGCAGGCGTGCTGCCACCGCGCGCAGACCTCGGCGGCCGCGCAGGTGACGGTCCCGGCGGCGATTCCGGCGGGGAGGGCGTTCGCGGGCAAGGGCGCGGGGAACAGATGGATCTGGTAGTCGTCGACGACCAGGCCCGGGGGCATGGACTGCGCGTCGGCCACGTGGGTGGCTACGACGGTCACGGTCGACCCGAGACCCAGCCGGCGCACGGAGCTCTCGCGGGTAGCGGGCGCGACACCGGGATCGCAGGCGAGGCGCGTCGCGGTCACCGCCGGGGCGGTATCGCGGCTCTTCTTGACCGCGTGCAGGCTGCGGCCGAACCGTTCCAGGATCAGATCGTCCAGCGGACGCGGCGGGCCGTCGCGGTCCAGCCAGACGGTGGTGCCTTCGAATTGGGCGACCTGCCGGGTGGCGGGCGCGATGTCGAGATCCGGCAGGGCGCGACCGGTCGCGTCGACGCCGACGCGTACGCCGCGCTCAGGGTCGGCGAGCCCCACCGGGCAGTCGGCCAGTGCCGCGGCTGCCCGCACCATGGCCAGCGCCGAGGACCGCTGATCGACCAGTGTGTCGAAATGCTCGATCACCCGCAGTGCCGCGGCCGCGCCACCGTCGATGGCGCTGAGCTTGACTATCCATTCCCGCACGAACAATCTCCTCGTTGAGTGCCCCCCGGGTTGACGCTGTCGGCCGCCCCGTCCCCCGTCGACGCGCCGTGCGTCGCGGGAAACAGCCGCGCCACCGCGGCGACTATCGCCGCGCGGCGTGCCGCCGGCGACGCGTCCCGGACGTGCCCGGGACCCAGGCCGGCCAGGCCGGCGAGGTTCGGTTGCCATGCCCAGGCGATGGCGATCTCGTTGACGAGCACCAGGATGTCGATCGGATCCCACGCGGGATCCAGCTGCCCGGCGGCTTGCGCTCGTCGCAGTTCCTCCACATCGCGCCGCACCACGCCCTGGAACAGCTCACCGGACACGCCGTCGCCCGTGACGTCGAGGCGACCCCAGTGCATCAGCCGCAGCCGTTGGGGATGCTCGGTGAAGTAGTCGTGCAGCTGACCGGCGTAGCCGGGCAGGTCGGTCGCGTCCAGGGCGGCGGCTCGCGTCATCGTGGCCAGCTCGCGCTCCGCGACGAACCGGTAGAGCTCCTGCTTGCTCCGGAAGTAGGCGTACAGGCGCTCCTTGCTGGTCTGTGCCCGGCGCGCGATCCGCTCGATGCGAGCACCGGCCACACCGTACTCGGCGAACTCGTCGGTCGCCGCGCTGACGATGCGATCGCGGGTGGTGTCGAGGGTTGTGGAGGTAGTGGCCACGGTCACAGTATACACCGCACCAAACAGTTTGGTTTGGGCATCGGCAACAGTCTGTTATCGCGAGGCCGCCACTAAGGAGGCCGGATACGTCCCTTCGCGCAGCATCCACGGTGCCGGATCCGGCCCGTGCCTGCCGTCGAACTCACTGAACGCGAACGCGCGCTCGACCTCGTCGTGGACACGGGCGACCAGCGGCGCCCACTCCCGGCGCGTGACGATCAGGAACCGCCGGTCCCGCATCGCTTCGACCACCAGCTCACCGACGCGATCGGGATCGATCACCGGCACCCGCCGCGCACCGATCCACTCCCCCGGCTCGTCGCCCGGCGCCGTCGGCGGGCTCGCGCACAACAGGGACACCCCGATATCGGTGTCACGCAGTTCGTCGCGCAACACCATGGAGAATCCGACGCTGGCGAAATGGGCGGAGGCGTCCGCGCCGACCCGGCTCATCGGCACGATCCCGGCCATGGAGGCGATGGTGGTGATGTGCGCACGGCCACCGCGGCGCTTGAACCGCGGCAGCAGGGTCGAGACACCGATGAACTGGGCATCGACAGTGACCCGGTGCACCCGCTGCCACCTCGCCAGCGAGGTTCGATCGACCGGTCCGCCCGCGCTGACCCCGGCGTTGTTGCACAGGATCGAGATCGGACCGAGCGCCGCTTCCGCCCGATCCACGGCGGCGGCCCACTGCCGTGGATCGGTCACGTCGAGGTCGACGGCGGTGACCGCACCCCCGCCGGCGGCCAGCCGGCCGGCGGCATCGGCGAGCGACGAGCCGGGGTCGTCGGCGAGCGCGACTCGGGCGCCCAGGGCGACGAGCGCCTTGGCGACGCCGAGACCGACGCCGGATGCCGCGCCGGTGACGAACGCCGTTTCTCCTGCGGGCCACACCATCGTGTTCTCCTCTCCGCACCGTGTCCGGAAACCGATTACCGCACCGGCGACACCCCGGACGCGGAAGCGCGCTGGATGGCGTCGAAGACCGCCGGGTCGACCAGGGTGGACGTATCGCCGAGTTCCCTGCCTTCGGCGACGTCCCGGAGCAGACGGCGCATGATCTTGCCGGATCGGGTCTTGGGCAACTCCGGCACGACGGTGATCTCGCGCGGCTTGGCGATCGGTGAGATCTCCAGTGCCACTTGCGTCCGCAGTTCGCCGGCCAGACATTCTCCGGCGTCCTCGAAGCCGGTGCGCACAACGACGAAGGCAACGATCGCCTGCCCGGTGGTGTCGTCGGCGGTCCCGACGACCGCGGCCTCGGCGACCGCCGGGTGACTCACCAGCGCGGATTCGACCTCGGCGGTGGAGATCCGGTGTCCGGACACGTTCATGACGTCGTCGACGCGGCCCAGCACGTGCAGGGCGCCCGCGTCGTCGTAGCGCGCACCGTCACCGGCGAAATACCAGCCCCGGTCGGCGAACCGTGACCAGTAGGTGTCGCGATACCGCTCGTCGTCACCCCAGATACCGCGCAGCATCGACGGCCACGGCTGGTCCAGGACCAGATAGCCGGCCTCGCCGGGGGCCACCGGCTCGCCGTTGTCGTCGACCACCGCGGCGCCGATGCCGGGCAGTGCCGCCATGGCCGCGCCCGGTGTGGCCGCCGTGACGCCGGGCAGCGGCGAGATCATCACGGCCCCGGTCTCGGTCTGCCACCAGGTGTCGACGATCGGGCAGCGGCCTCCGCCGATGACCTCGTGGAACCACCGCCAGGCTTCGGGATTGATCGGCTCCCCGACCGAGCCGAGCAGTCGCAGCGAACCCATATCGTGCCCGTCCGGGATCTCGCGGCCCCACTTCATGAAGGTGCGGATCAAGGTCGGTGCGATGTAATAGGTGGTGACGCCGTACTTTTCGATGATCTCGAAGTGCCGGTGCTCGTCGGGGGTGTTGGGCGTGCCCTCGTAGAGCACCGTGGTGGCGCCGTTGGCCAGCGGCCCGTACACGAGATAGGAGTGCCCGGTGATCCAGCCGATGTCCGCCCCGCACCAGAAGACATCGCTGTCCTCCTTGTGGTCGAACACGTAGTGGAAGGTGTAGGCGGCCTGGGTCAGATAGCCGCCGGAGGAATGCACGATGCCCTTGGGCTGCCCGGTCGTTCCCGAGGTGTAGAGCAGGAACAGCGGGTGCTCGGCGGCGAACGCCGCGGGCTCGTGGGTGTCGTCCGCGACCCCGACGGTCTCGTCCCACCAGACGTCGCGGCCCTCGACCCACGGCAGCGCCGGATCGTGTCCGGTCCGCCGCACGACGAGCACCCGCTCGACCGAGGGAGCCGCGTCGGATCCGCTGCCGAGAGCGGCATCGACGTTGGCCTTCAACGCGACCGGGTGGCCACGTCGGTATTGCCCGTCGGTGGTGATGACGAGTTCGGCCCCGGCATCGTCGATCCGGGAGCGCAACGCCCCGGCCGAGAACCCGGCGAACACCACCGAGTGGGTCAGCCCGAGCCGGGCGCAGGCCAGCATCGAGACGATCGCCTCGGGCACCATCGGCAGGTAGATCGCCACCCGGTCACCGGCGGTCAGGCCGATCGAGGTGAAGTAGTTGGCGGCCCGGCTCACCTCGGCGAGCAACTGCCGATAGGTCAGGTCACGGGAGTCGCCGGGTTCGCCGACCCAGTGGATCGCCACCCGCTCGCCCTTCCCGGCGGCGACGTGCCGGTCGAGGCAGTTGACCGCCACGTTCAGGGTCCCGTCGGCGAACCATCGCGCGAACGGCGCGTCCGACCAGTCCAGGACGTCGGTGAACGCGGTCGCCCAGTCCAGGCGCCGGGCCTGCTCGGCCCAGAAGCCGAGCCGATCCGCCGCCCGGTCGTAGAGCGTCGCGTCGGCATTCGCTTGCGCGGCAAAGGCTTCGGACGGTGCGTACACCGCCGGTGTCGCGTCGTCGGTCATCGATGAATGCGGTCCCACGATCCAGCCCACTCAGCGTTCCAGCGCACGACGGATGAATTCGTCCCGCGCGGCGAGCGAGGCCTGCGACAGCGCGGGCTGGCGGATCCCGATGTCGAATCCGTGGAATCCACCGCCCCACACATGCAGGTCGACGCTGACACCGGCCTGGGACAGCCGCTGGGCGTAGTCGACAGCCTCGTCGCGGAAGCCCTCGGCCGAGCCGACATCGATGAAGGTGCGGGGCAGCCCGGCCAGATCCGTGGCGCGCGCGGGTGCCGCGTAGGGGCTGACATCGTCGGTGCCGCGGCGGTCGCCGAGCAGCGCGGTCCAGGCCCACAGGTTCTCGTTGCGATCCCACGCGCCTTCGCCGTCGAGCATCTGCGCGCTGTGGGTCTGCAGACGGTCGTCGAGCATCGGGCACCCCAGGATCTGGTGCGACAGCGCGGGAAAACCGCGATCGCGGGCCAGCAACGCGACACCCGCGGCGAGGTTGCCGCCACCACTGAAACCGATCGCGATCATGTGCTCGGCATCGACGTCCAGCTCCTCCGCGTGCTGGGCGACCCAGCGTAGGCCCGCATAGCAGTCCTCGACCGGCACCGGGTAGGGATGCTCGGGGGCCAGCCGGTATTCGATCGACGCCACGACCGCCTTGCCCTCGGCGACGTAGGGCAGCATCTCGGCGAGCGCGCTGTACCGGTTGCCCGCGACGACACCACCGCCGTGGATGTAGTAGAGCACCGGCCACGGACCGGTCCCGGCGGCCGGTGTGAGCACGGCCAGCTCCAGCTCGCCGTCGGGTCCGGGAACAGTGTGCTCGTCGACCCGGACGGCGCCGCCCGCGGTGAAGTCGGGCATGGGCTGCCCGGGCAGGCCGGTGGTCGACAGTTCGCGGACCGCGTCCAGCGTGTCGGTGCTCAGCCAGGGCACCAGGGAGCGAAAGGCCTGCAGCGGAGCGACCAGCTCGGCGTCGAACGGAGGCCGGACGGGGGTGCCGGTGAACGGGGTGGTGTAGGTCATGCCGACCATTCAATCCCCGGGTCGAGCACGGTCGTAGCCACCAAACGACGTGAACACCGCCCGAAACATCCGCCAGTTGGCGGGCCGGCGGTCGATCGGCGGCGGCAACCCGCCAGTCGGCGGCGAAACGATCCGGAAATCAGGGTCATCGGCGGGACCGTGCCCGGCGTCCCGCGGCGCACGATCGAAGGACAGGCACTACCAGACCGCGTCTTCTCGCCGTCGCACTGATGACGAAGCGAGAAAACGCGAATCACCCTCGAAATTAGATAGATCAATCTAGAATCGACGTGTCGACGCATCGCGGACGGCCAGCACATGCGTACCTACTGAACACTCCGCCGAGCCGGCGGCCGCAGTCGGTGACGCAATCCTCGCGGACCGACCGGGGTTCCCGTTCGGTGGCGAGTTCAGTGGAAAGGAAACACACGATGGAAAAGTTCACGCTGCCGGAGATGGAAGCGCTGCTCGCCGTACACGAGGCGGCCGAGTTCGAGCTCGATCTCGATGCCACCATGGAGACCCTGGTGGAGAACCCCATCTACGAGCTGCCGACACTCGGCTGGCATATCGAAGGCCGGGCGGCGGTCCGCGAAACCTATCAGCGCATGCTGCCCGGCGGCGAGAAGCGAAACATCTGGGCCGACAAGCGGGTACACGCAATCAGCGAGAACACGCTGTGTCGCGAGGCGTACGTGTATTTCGACACCGACGAGGGACGCAAAACCGGCCGGTACATGGCGGTGATCGTCTTCTCGGGTAATCGCATCCTCGGCGAACGGATGTTCATGGACACCACCTTCGCCACGGCGATGACCGAAATCCTCGGCCCCGACTTCGGCGACCTGCCCGGCGTCTCCCGGCTCGAGGACATGAGCCCGCCGCCGGTGCCGCGCCTGGACCGCGCGGCCGTCCACGCCGCCAACCCCAACCACTGATCGCCGGCGGTGCGGGTCGAGACGCAGACACTACGTCTCGACCCGCGCTGTCAGTTCAGGAGTCCCGCGATATCGGACTTGATCTGTTCCGGTGTCACGGTCGATTCGTATCGGCGGATCACCGCGCCGTCGCGGCCGACGAGGAATTTCGTGAAGTTCCATTTCACTTCATCGGTGCCGAGCGCTTCCGGGCGGGTGGCCTCGATATGCGTATACAGCGGACCGGCGGAGGGGCCGAAATCGCCCGGTGCTTCCGCGCGGAGATAGGTGAACAGCGGGTCCGCCTCGGGACCGTTCACGTCGACCTTGCCGAACACCGGGAAGGTGACGCCGTAACTCGTGGAGCAGAATTCCTGGATCTCGGCGTCGGCACCCGGTTCCTGGCCACCGAATTGGTTGCACGGGAATCCGAGGATCTCCAGCCCGCGCTCCCGGCTGTCTTTGTACAGCGCTTCCAGTCCTTCGTATTGCGGCGTGAAGCCACACTTGCTTGCCACATTGACGATGAGCACCACGCGGCCGTTGTAGTCGTCGAGCGAACGCTGTTCCCCGTCCGCGGTGGCGACCGAGAATTTGTGAATTGTCATACGGCCAAGGGTATTTGAGGTCCCGTATTTATGCAACGCCCCCCGTGACATATTTGCTGCCTATACTGCCGTGATGACATCGCCCCGGCCGCGCGGCCGTCCTCGCGACACCACCGTCGACGAGCGCGTACTCGACGCCGCGGTCGAGGAGCTGGCCGACAAGGGCATCGCGGAGTTCAGCATCACAGCGGTGGCCGCCCGCGCCCGCGCCGCCAAGCGCAGCATCTACGCGCGCTGGCCCCAGCGCGAGGACCTCATCCTGGCGGCGATGTCGACGCTGGCGGCCGGGCTGGTGCCGCCGCACACCGGAACGATCACCGGCGACCTGACGGTCCTGCTCGACCAGATCGCGGCCGTGTTCGTCGAGCCGCGATTGACCATCCTGCAGCGCTGTACGGCAGAGATCGCCGAGTACCCGGACATGTACGCCGCCTTCAAACGGGACTCGATCGATCGCTGTCTCGCGGCGATCGAGGACGCGCTGCGCGACGCCGCCACCCGCGGTGAGGTCCGGGCCGATATCGATGCCACCGTCGTCGCCGAGACCATCACCGGCACGCTGATGCTGCGGGCCGCCACCCACCCGCCCAGCGGCCTGCCTGCCGAGCGGCGCCAGGACCTCGTCCGTCTCGTCCTCGACGGCGCGCGGCCACGCGACCGCTGACCCGCGACGCGGACCGCCGTTTGTCGGTGATCGGGACGGGAGCTGCGCCGCCTTGGCGGCTGTAGCGCACCACACAGAACCGGTTCACTGAATGCCGAAGGAGGCGTTCATGACTCAGAACCCATTCTCGTTCGGACCTACCACGGTGCGGCCACCCTACGATCCCGAATTGATCCCCGGCCTCGTCGCGATCCGGTCCGCGATGCCCGCGCTCGGCGACGACACGCTCGAGCTGATGCGATCGATTACCAAGGGGGCGATACCCGGGCAGGATCCCATCGATCTGACCGTCGGTGGCCGGGTCCGGGTCGAGGAGCTCACCATCACCACCGGTGCGGCCGAACTCGCCCTCACCGTGCTCAGTCCCACCGAGGGACAGGGCCCGTGGCCGCTGATCTACTACATCCACGGCGGCGGGATGGTCGCCGGCGGGCGCCATCTGAGCCTGGGCGACCACATCGCGCACGTGGCCGAGGGACGCGCTGTGCTCGCGTCGATCGACTACCGGCTCGCACCCGAATACCCCGATCCCGTTCCGGTCACCGACTGCTACGACGGCCTGCGCTGGTGCGCCGACAACGCCGAGCGCCTGCGCATCGACCCGTCGCACATCGTCGTGACCGGCACCAGCGCCGGTGGCGGCCTGGCCGCGGGCGCCACCCTCATGGCCCGCGACAAGGGCTGTCCCCAGGTGACCCACCAGGTGCTGGTCTGCCCGATGCTCGACGACCGGTTCCAGACCCACAGCTCGACGATGCTCGACGACGACGGGACCTGGGACCGCAACGGCAACCTCTACGGCTGGACCGCCCTGCTCGGCGAACGACGCGGCACCGAAGACGTCTCGTACTACGCGGCACCCGCGCGCGCGAAGGACCTGTCCGGCCTGCCCCGCACGTTCATCGACGTCGGCTCCGCCGAACTGTTCCGCGACGAGGCGATCGACTACGCGACGAACCTGAGCCAGGCCGGGGTGAGCGTCGACCTGCACCTGTGGGGCGGTGGCTTCCATGGCTTCGACAACGTCCCGACCGCGGCCATCGCGCAGGCCGCGTCGTCGACCCGGACGGAGTACATCCGGCGCGCGCTGGAGCGCTGACCCGGACGGCGTCGCCATGATCGGCTGTGCCGTCGGCTGACGTTCGCCGACGGCACAGTCCACCACCGGGATATCCTGACTCTGTCCCTGGTAGATCCGAGTAGCCGATGGCCGACAGCGATCCGTCCCGAACACAGCGTGATGCCGGGTTCGATGTCATCACGGAGCTGAGCACTGCCGGTTTCGCGGACGCCGAGGAGATCGGGCGGGGCGGGTTCGGCGCGGTCTACCGGTGCAGGCAGGTCGGTGTCGAGCGCACGGTGGCGGTGAAGGTGATCACCGAGGAGCTCGACGACAATCACGACCGGTTCCTGCGTGAACAGCAGGCGATGGGACAGCTGACCGGACATCCGAACATCGTGTCCCTGCTGGTGGTCGGCACCACCGAGCACGGTCACCCGTATCTGGTCATGCCGTACTACGAGCGCGGCTCGATCCAGCAGTGCCTGCACCGCGACGGCCCGCTCCCGCTCCAGGACGTGCTCCATCTCGGCGTGAAACTCGCGGGCGCGCTCGAGACGGCCCATCGCACCGGCATTCTGCACCGCGACATCAAACCGGCGAACATCCTGCTCACCGACTACGACGAACCCGCGCTGACCGATTTCGGCATCGCCCACATGACCGGCGGATTCGAGACAACGACCGGGGTCATCACCGGTTCCCCGGCCTTCACCGCTCCCGAGGTCCTCACCGGGGACGCACCCAGCCGGGCCGCCGATGTCTACAGCCTGGGGGCCACCCTGTTCTGCGTGCTGACCGGGCACGCGGCCTTCGAGCGGCGCAGCGGGGAACAGCTGGTCGCGCAATTCCTGCGGATCACCGAGCAACCAGCTCCCCCGCTGCGCGGCAGCGGTTTTCCCGACGACGTGTGCGCCGTCATCGAGGACGCGATGGCGCGGGATCCCGCCGATCGGCCCGACGCCGCGACGATGGGCGAGCGGCTCCGCGAGGCGCAGCGCGGGCACGGCTTCCCGGTCGACCGGCTGCCCGTGCGGTCCGAACCCGGATCCGCGCCGACCGGGCCACCCGAGCCCGCGGCGGCTCGTGACGGCGGGAACCTGCCGATCGAGCTGACCAGTTTCGTCGGTCGCCGGACCGAGCTGGCCGAGGTCACGCAGCTGCTGGCGCGGTCGTCGCTAGTGACGCTCACCGGGATCGGCGGAGTCGGGAAGTCACGGCTCGCCCTCCATGTCGCGCATGAGGTGATGGGAGATTTCGCGGACGGCGTGTGGCTGGTGGAGCTGGGTGAGGTGCGCGATCCGGCCCTGCTGGTCGACGTGGTCGCCGGCGCTCTCGGGCTGCGGGGCCGAGGGGCCGGACCGACCGTCGACGTGCTGGCGGGCTATCTGTCCGCCCGTCGTCTGCTGCTGGTGCTGGACAACTGCGAGCAGGTGATCGACGCCGTCACGTCGCTGACCGAAACCCTGCTCGGCGCCTGCCCGCACCTGCGGATCCTGGCGACCAGCCGCGAAGCGCTCGACCTCGGCGGCGAAGCGGTGCTCGCGGTGCCACCACTCACGATTCCCGACCCGGCGCTCGCGACGCCGAGCACCGCCGGGGACAGCGCCCTGGCGTTGTTCGCCGAACGAGCCGCCGCGGCGGTGCCAGGATTCGGCATCGCCGAGAGCAACCGGGCCTGCGTGACCCGGATCTGTGCCCGCCTCGACGGGCTCCCGCTGGCGATCGAACTCGCCGCGGCCCGGCTCCGGACCCTGTCGCCGGAGCAGATCCTGTCCCGGCTCGACGATCGCTACGGCCTGTTGACGCGCGGCCGCCGTGGTGCCCCGCTGCGCCAGCAGACCCTGCGCTGGTGCATCGGCTGGAGCTACGACCTGTGCACGCCGGACGAGCAGCGCTGGTGGCGCCGGTTGTCGGTGTTCGCCGGTGGCTTCGAGCTCGACGCCGCGGCCCGGCTCTGTGGCGACGATCCGGCCGCCGCGGACATGCTCGACGCGGTCTCCGGGTTGGTCGACAAGTCGATCGTGATCCGCGAAGACCTCGGTGCCACGGTGCGGTTCCGGATGCTGGAGACCGTCGGGGAGTACGGCAGGCAGCGGGCCCAGGACAGCGGTGAGTACGCGGAATGGTCACGGCGACACCGTGAGTGGGCTCTCGACCTGGTGCTGCGCGCGGAGACGGAGTGGATCGGCCCGCACCAGCTCACATGGGTCGCCCGGCTCGAGCGCGAACTGCCCAATGTGCGCACCGCGCTGGAATCCGCCGTCGCCGAGGCGAACGAGACCGCGGTCCGGATGACCAACGCCCTGTATCCCTTCTGGATGATGCGGGGACGCCTCAGCGAAGGCCGCCGCTGGTCTGCCCGGGCGCTGGCCACCCCGTCGACCGGTGCGCCGCTCATCGAACAGGCCGAGGCGCTGCACGCCGCCGTGGCGATGGCGGTGTTGCAACGCGACTTCACCGAAGCCACCGACAGACTCGCCCAGCTCCGGCAGCTGGCCGAGCGGTCCACCGACCCGCTGGTCGGCGCCTTGCACGCGCACGCCGAGGGCAGCGCCGTGCTCATGACCGCCGACGCCGATCCGGCGCGCGCCGACGAGCTGCTGACCGGCGCCCTCGCGATCTACACCGCACTGGGCGAACTCAGCATGCGATTGGACGTGCTGATCTCGCTGGGGTGGTCGTGTGTCCTGCTCGGTGACGCGGCCAGGGCGACCGACTGCTTCGACCAGGTGCTCACCACCACCGAGGCCGCGGGCGAAACGATGCTCCGCTCGTGGGCATTGGCGGCGGCGGGGTATGTCGCCTGGCGCGCAGCGGCGACCTACCGCGCGGTGGACCTGTTGGAGAAGGGCATTCGAGCGGCCCGGCAGGTGCCGGACCCCTTGGTCGCCGCCGCCTGCGTGGAAGAGCTGGCGTGGATCACCGCCGAGCGCGACCGGCACCGGCGCGCGACAGTGCTGATGGGAGCGGCGGACTCGCTGGCCGGTGTCACCGGCAGCTCCCCGTTCGTCTTCCCCGCGCTCCTGCGCCACCGCACGGACTGCGAGCTCGCCTGCCGGGACGCGCTGAGCTCGCGGGTATTCGAGACGAGCCTGCGCCGGGGCGCGGCGATGACCTTCGACGCCGCGGTCGAGTACGCGCTCGGCGAGCGCGCCACCGCTCCGACATCGCGGCGGCACGAATAGCCGCGGCGTGACGCCGACCCTAGACTCGGGTCCCATGGCGACGCGGCTGGTCCAGATCCATCTGAAAGCTCGCGATGACGTCGCGCTCGGCGGATTCTGGGCGGCGGCGCTCGGCTGGCGGATGGACAGCGAGGCGCCGGGGGTGGCCAATCTCGAGCCCGTCGGCTTCGTCTATCCCGATCCCGCCGCGGTCTGTCTCGACATCGTGATCGATCCGGCACCCGAGACGACGCAGAACCGCGTGCACATCGACCTCGCCACCGGCTCCGGCACCGAGCAGGCGGAGCTGGTCGCGCGGCTGCGCGCGCTCGGTGCGACGCCCGCGGACGTGGGCCAGGGCGACGTGCCCTGGACGGTTCTCGCCGACCCGGAGGGCAACGAGTTCTGCGTGCTCGAGCCGCGACCGGTCTACCGCGACACCGGGCCGATCGCCGCGGTGGTCGTCGACTGCGGCGATCCGCGGGCCATGGCCGGATTCTGGGGCGAGGCGATGGACTGGACCGTGCACGAGGTGTCCGACGACTTCGCGACGCTGCGGTCCGCCGCGGGCATCGGCCCCTACCTGGAGTTCCTCCGCAAGCCGGAGCCGAAGACCGTCCGCAACCGCCTCCACCTCGACCTGCGGCCCTATCCCGGCGACGACCACGCCGCGGAGGTGGACCGCCTGCGGACGCTGGGCGCCACCGACCTCGATATCGGCCAGGGTGACGTGCCGTGGACGGTCCTGGCCGATCCGGAGGGCAACGAGTTCTGCGTGCTCACCCCGGCGTGACGTCCCGCGATCCGGCAAACGCCCTGTGATGGGGTCGTGACTCCCCCCTGTTACGTTCGAAAAGAGGCTCGTCCCGGCTGGATCGCGATCCACGATGGAGGCGTCATGAGCGTGTTGTCCAGTGATCTGCAAACACTGAGCTACGAGGCGTATGTCTACCTGTACTCGCTGGTGACGATGGACGTCACCCGCCAGCAGCAGACGAACGCCCCGGCGGACTCCACCCCGGGTTTCGGACCGCCGAACCAATTCCACCACATGCGCTCCTTCCCAGATGTCGATTTTCGCGCGGTCGTGCGGCCGAATTTCGACACGCTGTACTCCTCGGCCTGGCTGGATCTGACCCGCGGCCCGGTCCGCGTCCACGTTCCCGACAGCGGCGACCGGTTCTACATGCTGCCGATCCTGGACGCCTGGACCGATGTCTTCGCCAACCCCGGCAAGCGGACCACCGGCACCGCCGAACAGGACTTCGTCGTCGTGGGGCCCGGGTACGGCGGAGAGCTACCTGCCGGTGTCCCGGTGATCCACTCCCCGACGCCGCACGCCTGGATGATCGGCCGCACCCAGACCAACGGGCCCGCCGACTACGCGGCGGTGCGCGAGTTCCAGGACGGCCTGCGGATCACCGAACTGGGCGACCCGGCACCGTTTCAGCCGGACCCCACCCTGGTCACCGAGACCGAGCCGCTGCGGCAGGTCAACGCGATGTCGGCCACGGAGTTCTTCGAGCGGGCCGCCACGGCGTTGAAGGTCGACCCGCCGCACAGCACCGATTTCTCCCAGCTCGCGCGCATCGCGCTGCTGGGCATCGTGCCCGGCCGGGACTTCGACGCGTCCCGCTTCTCCGCCGCGGACCGCGCCGCGATCGATGCGGGCGTCACCGCCGCGCGCGCCGCGGTGCTGGCGGCGCCGATGGAACTCGCCCAGCCGGTCAACGGGTGGGTCAGTGTGCTGGGCACGATCGGCGTCTACGGCAACAACTACTTCACCCGGTCCGCCATCACGCTGGCGGGCCTGGGCGCCAACCCGCCCGAAGACGCGATCTACCCGCTGCTGGCGACCGACGCCGACGGCGATCCGCTCGTCGGCGACAACGACTACCTGATCCACTTCGACGCGGGGAAACTGCCGCCCGCGGCGGCGTTCTGGTCGATCACCATGTACGACGCCGAAGGGTTCCAGATCCCCAACGAACTCGATCGCTTCGCCATCGGCGACCGAGATCCCTTGCAGTACAACCCGGATGGCTCACTCGACATCCACGTCTCCCGGAAGAACCCGGGACCCGACCGGGAAGCGAACTGGCTGCCCGCGTCCAGCGGGCCACTGGGTATCACCATGCGTCTCTACGCGCCGCGCGCCGAAGCCCTCGACGGGACGTGGGCCCCACCACCGGTACAGCGGCGCCGGGACTGACCGCCGCCCGCGTCGCTGCCGTCCCCGCGGGGCGACGCGGGCCATAGTTGTCGGATGGGTAACCAGACCACGGTCGCCGCCGCGTTCGAACCCCTGCTGCACGCCACCCTGGGTCCACACCCCGCGGTGGGACTCGCGTTCTGGGACGGCAGCGCGATCCAGCCCGAGGGCACGAGCCCCGGCACCCTGCGCGTGCGCTCCGAGGTGGCGCTGCGGCACCTGATCTGGGCGCCCGGCGAACTCGGCCTGGCGCGCGCTTTCGTCTCCGGCACAGTGGATCTCGACGGCGACATCTTCACGATGTTGCGCGCCCTCCAGTCCACCGCACCGAACGACGCCCGCCTCGGCATCGGCGCGGCCTGGCGGGCGATCGGCGCGGCGCGGCGGCTCGGCGCGCTCGGCCGCCGCCCGTCCCCACCGCCGGAGGAGGCGCGGCCGCGGCGCGGCGCGTTGCACACCAGACGGCGCGACGCGGCGGCGATCAGCCATCACTACGACGTCGGCAACGACTTCTACCGGTTGGTGCTCGGCCCGAGCATGACCTACTCGTGCGCGCGGTTCGTCCCGGGCGAGGACGGCTCGCTGGCGCAGGCCCAGCGCGCCAAACACGACCTGGTCTGCCGCAAGCTGGGGTTGGCCGAGCAGCCGGGGATGCGCCTGCTCGACGTGGGATGCGGGTGGGGATCGATGGCGATGCACGCGGCCTCCACCTACGGGGCGCGGGTCGTGGGCGTCACGATCAGCGGCGCTCAGGTCGAGCTCGCCCGCAGGCGAGTCGCCGAGGCGGGGCTGTCCGGCAGTGTCGAGATCCGGCTCGCCGACTATCGGGACCTGCGTGGCGAGGAATTCGACGCCATCTCCTCGATCGGCATGTTCGAACACGTCGGCTCCCGGCGCGCCGCCGAGTACTTCGACACCCTGCGCGCTCTGCTGCACCCGCGCGGCCGGTTGCTCAACCACGCCATCTCCTCGCCGGGTGGCTCCACCATGCGGAACCGCTCCTTCATCGGGCGCTATGTCTTCCCGGACGGCGAACTCCTCGACGTGGGCGAGGTCGTCCTGGCCATGGAGCGCGCCGGATTCGAGGTTCGCGACGTCGAGTCCTTGCGCGAGCACTACGCGCGCACCCTGCGCCAGTGGGTCGCGAATCTCGAAAATGGTTGGGAGCAGGCGGTTTCCCTCGTCGGCGAGGGACGAGCACGCGTCTGGCGGCTCTATATGGCCGCCTCCGCGCTGGGCTTCGAGGACGGCGGACTCGGTATCCACCAGGTCCTCGGCGTCGTCGCGGAAGCGAGGGGCGAGGCCGCCATGCCCCCGACCCGACGGCTCTGGGAACAGGAGACGGGGTAATCCCGCATCCCGCTGCCGCGCTTCATCCGCTCCGGGTCGTCCGGGCCTGCGCCCCCGCGGGCCAGTCACGCGGAATGCCCAGGATGGCGCTCGCCCCACGGATCGCGGCCAGCACGGCGTGCAGGTCGTCGAATCCCTGTCCGAAGACCTCGGTGCGATCGTCGATGCGGAACGGGCACAGGCAGGTGTGCGGGCTGGACGGGTCCCGACGGGGGCGACCGAGCACGATCACCACCGGTCCGGTGGCGGTGTCGACGGCACGTGCCCCCAGCGGCGGACCGAACTCGCGGGCGGTCGCCCCGGAGGTGCCGCCACGCGGCCGGCCTGCCACGGGGTCGCGCCGCCGATGCGGGTCGGCCACGAGGTCGGTGGAGCCGAATCGGGCTGTCGCACCGGGGATATCGATCAGCGCCGCGTAGACGGCCGCCAACCGGTCCGGGCCGCGGACGCGATGGGTGCGCGTGCCCGCGACGCGATAGGTGCAGTGCCAGTCCTGCGTCATGGTGTCCTGCCGCGGATCGGCGATCTCCACGCCGATCTCGTTGTCGCCGTCCCGGACGGTGCTCGCCACGACTACTTCGCCCAGCTCACTGTTCACAGTTCCTCCTGATGGGTCCGTGGTCCGACGGGTGCGCGGGCACACCCTCGGACCGGATGTGACCGCGGTGCGGAGGGAGTTCGCGCCGCGCCCGTCGGGAGATGGGTGGAGATCGTGGACTCGCGTGCTCAGCGGACGGTCACCACCCGGGTGTGCCTGCCGGTGGCGCCGTCGGGGAACGGGGTGGTGCGGGCCTCGGTCTGGACGATGCCGGCGCCGTCGACGGCGCGGACACGCAGCGTGTGGGTTCCCGGCGTGGCCGCCCACGTCCAGGTCCACTGGCGCCAGGTGTCGAGGGAGTAGGCCGTGGCGAGGGCGGCGGGCTGCCACGGCCCGTCGTCCACCTGCACGTCGACGGCGGTGATCCCGCGTCCCTGCGCCCAGGCGACTCCGGCCACCGTCACCGGCCCGGCGGCGAGGGTCGCGAACGCGGCGGGGACATCGATCCGCGACGCGGTCTTGATGGGTGCGCGTTCCGACCAGCCGCGCTCGGTCCAATACGCGCGGGCCAGGTCGAACCGGGTGAGTTCCAGGTCGACGACCCATTTGGTGGCCGAGACGTAACCGTAGAGACCGGGCACGATCATCCGCACCGGATAGCCGTGCGCGACGGGCAGCGCCGCGCCGTTCATGGCCACCGCCAGCAGTGCGTCCGGGTTGCCGAGGACCGCGGCCAGCGGGGTTCCGGCGGTGAAACCGTCCACGCTGCGCGACAGGATCATGTCGGCGCCGGGCGCGGGCCCCGCCTCCGCCAGCAGGTCGGCGAGGCGATAGCCGGTCCAGGTGGCGGTCCCGGCGAGCGTGCCGCCGACTTCGTTCGACACACAGGTCAGCGTGATCAGGGACTCGACGGCGCGGCGAGCGCTCAGGGTGTCGAAGTCCAGCACGATCTCCCGGTCCACCATCCCGTGGACGCGCAGCCGCCACTGCGCGCGGGTCAGCGACGGCAGCTGCAACGCCGTATCGATGCGATAGAACTCCGCGGTCGGCGTGACGAACCGGGTCAGACCGGGCACCGGAAGGTCCGTCTCGGGCAGGACCGGCGGTGCCGGATCGGCGACGCGTGGTGGCACGAAAGCCGCACGGTCGGCACCGATATCGCGCAACCGGGCACCGATGACCCGGCCGGCGGCACCCGCCGCGATCGCCCCGGCGGTCACCCCAGCGACGGCCAGCAGGAAGCCACGCCGGGTGAGCCCGTCACCGGGCCGCCGAGCGGCCGGAACGACGAACAGCACACACAGCGCGGCGATTCCCGCGCCGGTTCCCGCCAGCGCGGGCAGCGCGAAGTCCGGACCCGCGCCCGGCCGGCGCACCGCGAGCACGGCGACAGCCACCCCCAGCGCCCCCAGGACCGCGGCACCGGCCGCCGGACTGCGACGGGCGAGCAGCCCGATCAGCGCGGCGGCGGCCGCCATCACCGCGACCATCGTGATCGCCAGCGCCAGTTTGTCGTTCGTGCCGAACCAGCGGATAGCGCTGTCTTTCAACCACTTCGGCGTGTGGTCGACGACGGTGTCCCCGAGGACGAAGAACGGGGAGGCGGCCGGATCGACGAACACGGCGACGAGATGCCCGACCCCGATCACCGTCGCGGCGGCGGCCATCGCCGCCGACGCGGCGGCGATGCGCCCCGGTGGCCATGGGGAGGGCGCGATACGGCGGACCATGCTGTCACTCCTGAGGGGTCGAGTGCCGGCGCGGCCCGCCGTGTGCGGGTCAGCCGACGGTCATGCTGACGATCGCCGGGGTGGTCGGACCGGCCGATCCACCGGCGGGTTCGACCGTCACCGCGAGGGTGTCGGCGGTGTCGACGGCGGTCACCACCGCGGCGGGCCCGTCCATGACCGCTACCGAGCGGGGCGCACCACCCGCGGGCACGCGCCACAGCTGGTAGGCGCGGTCGGCGGGCAGTGCGGGCATGTCGTGGAACGACACCGCCGCGGCGCCCAGTGCCGTGGATTGATGCACCGTCATCTCGCCGCCGCCGGTGATCGCGACCGACGACTCCCGGCTGTCCGGCTCGTCGAGGACCTGCTGCGCGGTGATCGCGCCGGTGTCGTCGTTCGCGCGGTCGAGCACGACCGCCACCCCGGCGCCGACGCCGACCGCGACGACCGCGGCCGCTGCGGCGGTGAGCCAGCGCAACCGCCAGCGCCTGCCGAGTGGGTCCCGCCGGGCGAGCGGACGCACCTGCGGATCGAGTCGGTCCAGTGCCCGCAGCAGCGCGGATTCCAGCCGGGCGGGCGGCGGCACCGAGTCGGACACGGTCAACGCGGCCATGGTCTCCCGGATGCGGTGCACGGCGTCGAGGAACGCCGCCGCGCGCTCGGGATCCGCCGCGGCGAGTTCGTCGTCGACGGCGCGCCGCTGGCGGGGATCGAGCGCGTCGAGGGCGTAGGGATAGGGGTCGTCGAGCCACGGCCGAGGGGTCCGCCGATCTGTCTCGCTCATCGGGAATTCCCTCCGGTCAAACAGTTTTCGAGTCGTTTCAAGCCGTCCCTGATCCGGCTCTTCACCGTCGGCAACGGCACGTCCAGGGTCTCGGAGACCTCGGCGTAGGTGCGCCCGCTGTAGTAGGCCAGCGCCACCGCCTCACGCTGCAGGTCGGTCATCGTCGCGAGACAGTCCTGGACCGACTGCTCGTCGAGCCGCTGGGTGACCTCCTCGGCCACGATGTCGTGGTCACGGCCGAGGTGGGTGTGCCCGAACACCAGGTCACGGCTGGTCGCGGAGTGTTCGGCGCGGACCCGGTCGACCGCGCGGCGGTGGGTCAGCATCATCAACCAGCCGATCGGGCTGGCCTTGCCCGCGTCGTACTCGCCCGCCAGCGACCAGGCCTGCAGGAACACCTCCTGCGCGATGTCCTCGGCGGCGCCGTGGTTGCGCACCACCCGCAGCGCGAGCCCGAACACCCGCGGGCTGGTGGCCCGGTAGAACTCGGCGAAGGCCGTCCGGTCCCCGGACGCGATCTCGCCGAGCAGCGTCACCAGGCGCGCTTGCACCGCGTGGTCGGTCCGGGTCGGCGCCGGGCAGGCGGGCGCCGGGTCGGCGACCACGCGCAGCCGGATCGGCGAGGAGCCCGGACGGTTCGTCATCGTGTGGTCCCTGCGTGCGTCAGCATGAGAGGGACTTCGGCCAGCCCCGCGGTACGGATGGGCGCCACCGAAGACTTTCTCTCGTGACTCTACGGCCCTCGGCGGCGTGACCATCGTCGACCTCACGCCGCGGGTGGCAGGAGCACGCTGTCGATCAGGTAGACCGTCGCGTTCGCCGTGCGCACGCCGCCGCAGATCACGGACGCGCCGTCGACCTGCAGGTTGTCACCGGAACCGGTCACCGTGACGTCGGCGCCCTCGACGGTCTTGTGGGTGCCCGTGACCTGCGACGGCGACAGCTGACCCGGCACCACGTGGTAGGTCAGGATCTGGGTGAGCGTGGCCGAATCGGTCTTCAGCGCTTCGACGGTGGCCGGATCGACCTTCGCGAAGGCGGAGTCGACGGGCGCGAAGACGGTGAACTGGCCGCCGTTGAGGGTGTCGACCAGGTTGACCTGCGGGTTGAGCTTCCCCGACACCGCCGCGACGAGGGTGGTGAGCATCGGGTTGTTGGACGCGGCGACGGCCACCGGGTCCTGGGCCATGCCGCTCACCGAGCCAGGGCCGGTCGGGACCTGGGCGGCATACTCGGCGCAGCCGGGGCCGACCAGGCCCGACGCGTCGGCGCCGGTCGCGGCGGAGGTGGTGGTCATCGGTGCGGACGAGGTCGCCGACGAGGTGGTCGAATCGTCGTCGGAACAGGCGGCGGCGCCCAGCACCGAGCCGAGGAGTGCTGCCGCCAGGAGTGTGCTGCGCAGGGATCGCATGGTGGTTTCCGTCGCTTCCGGGAGGGCGGCGAGCTGCCGCGCTGGAGTGGTGCAACGGAGTTCGGCCAGCCCACCCGGCCGGATGGCTCTGGTCGGAATCCGGATCCCGACCCGCGGCGGGTGCCGAGGTGAGCGGGGCCCATCCCCCCGCGGTGCGCGATTCGTGCAGTATGGGTCTTATGCCCCATTCGAATCCTGTAGCCGCGTGGAAGTCCCTGCGTGATGGAAACGACCGTTTCGTCACCGATACCCTGCAGCATCCCAGCCAGGGTGCCGCCGATCGCGCCAAGCTGGCCGGTGGCCAGCAGCCCTCGGCGATCCTGTTCGGGTGTGGTGACTCGCGGGTCGCCGCCGAGATCATCTTCGACCGCGGGCTCGGGGACATGTTCGTCGTGCGCACCGCCGGTCACGTGGTGGACAGCTCGGTGCTCGGTTCGATCGAGTACGGCGTCGGGGTGCTGCAGGTGCCGCTGATCGTCGTCCTCGGCCACGACTCCTGCGGCGCGGTCGCCGCCACCATCGACGCCCTCGACAACGGGACGGTGCCCGGTGGGTTCATCCGCAGCGTTGTCGAACGTGTCACGCCGTCGATCCTGCTCGGGCGCCGGGAGGGCCTGACCAACGTCGACGAGCTGGAAGCCCGCCACGTCGAGGAGACCGCGCGCCTGCTCATGCAACGGTCGTCGACGATCTCCGAGCGCGTCGAGGCCGGCGCGCTGGCCATCGCCTGTGTGACCTACAACCTCGCCGACGGGCGCGCCCAGTTGCGCAGCGTCATCGGCGATATCGGCGAGTGCCTCGCCCTGGCTGCCGGACGTGGGGGCGGTTGTGGACGCGCTGGTCGAGGCGAGCAACAGCGCCCCGGACGGCGGAAGCCGGCTCGCCTACTGAAAGGGCGGTGGCGGCCGCCCGGCGGGCAGTGGGGGCGGCGGCCACGGTGGTC
>NZ_JBHVWX010000003.1:335308-532942 GCF_042882065.1 Nocardia sp. NPDC058244
CGCGGGCCGCGCCCGGGGCCGCTCGGACTGGGGGTATAGGGGCTCGCCCGCCTCCGGGGGGGGGCGGCACCCCGCCCCGGGCCCCCGCCACGGCCGCGTCAGGCGTATTCGGGACAGAACTGCATCTGCGCCGCGACGACGAGATAGGCGGCGTCCCGGCTGGAATACCCCTTCTCGGTGAGCGCGGTCGCCATCTCGACATCGGTCCCGCCCGCGGCCCGTTCCTCGCAGATCGCCACCCCCATGTCGAGCGCGGCCTGGCGGGACGAGTAGTAGATCCCCTCGCGATCCAGGGTCGCGATGAACTCGTCCTGCTTCTCCGGGATCTTGCTGTTGCTCAACGCGTTCGGTGTCGAGGGCGCCGTGCGTGGCGCGCTCGAGCGGGGTGCGCCCGACACCGGTGGCGGCTCGGCGGGTCCCCCGGCGGGCGGAGTGCTCACCGTCGACCGGCCGACGTCGGAGACGTCGCCCGCGGCGAGCAACACCGAGGTGGCGCACCCACCACAGACCAGGAGCAGGACACCCAGCACCGCGAGCACCACCCACAGGGTCGTGTTGGTGCGGCGCGGCGGCTGCGGTGGATAGGCCGGGTAGGGCGCGGACGGATACTGCGGTGGTATCGGAGGCTGAGTCACGAATCTCCTTCGGTGCGAGACGAACAGCGGTTCAAGATCGCCATCCACCGCACCGGCGTTATCAACGACTCACACAGCGCCTCTCGATCGCCGGGTCCTACTCTCCGCCGGGCTCCAGGCGCAGGGTGGTGCCCGTGGCGTCCGCGGCCACCATGGTGTCCAGAGCACTGCCCTGGCCCCGGTACTTGTCCCGGTAGGCGGCCGAGACAGCGGCCTCGACCCCCTGGTCGGTCACCGGGACCGGACGCACGTCGGTCTCGATGCCACCGGCCCGGATGCGAGCGGCGTGCGCGGCCACGGCATGGCGGTACCAGCCGCCTCGGGTGCCGAACGCCGACCGGATGTAGAGATCGGGGCCGACCCGCACGGCCCAGATCGGGATCCAGCGGCGCAGTGTGTCGTCGGTGCGCCGGGTGGTGATCTCGAGTTCGTGTGCTCGCCCGAGCCGGTCGAGCTGATCGTCGTTCCAGGTCATCGTGCTACTCCTGCCGTCGGCAACCGATCAGAGGCGTTTCGTGAAGAACGGGATCAGCGCGCCGAGGGCCGGCTCGACGGCTTCGGGCTTGTCGTAGAGATCGTAGTGCGAGACGTCCGGGATGATGAGCAGCTCCTTGTCCTTCGACGCGGCGAGGTCGAAGACCGTGTGCGCGTCGCGGTAGGCGCCGAATTCCCCGGGCTTGTTGCCGACGATCAGCAGCAGCGGCTGGGTCAGCAGTTTGTCGGCGAGGTGGTAGGCGTCGAAGCCGACGGTCGGCGCCAGCGACGAGAACAACCACAGGTTCGTGCCGTGCGGGTGGGCGCCACGCGGGGTCTTGTAGTACTCCGTGGCTTCGGCGACATCGATGTGCAGCGGCGGCACGAGCCCGAGTTCGCGCGCGGCGTCGACCGACGGCGGCAGCGAGCTGTCCAGCCGGGGTTCGCCGCCCCGAGCCTCGGCGGTGCGCTGCTTCGCCACCGCCTCCAGCATCGTGATCGCGGCGTCCGGCGACATGTCGCCCTGCCGGAACAGCCGGCCCAGATTGACGCCGGTGACCGTCGCCACCGCCTTGAACCGGCGCTCGGTCATCGCCGCGGACCAGGTGTATCCGCCGCCGGCGCACATACCGAACACGCCGATGCGGTCCTCGTCGACATAGTCGAGGGTGACCAGGAAGTCGGCGGCGCAGCGGAAGTCCTCCACCCGCCAGGTCGCGTCCTCGAGCTGGCGCGGCTCACCGCCGCTGGCGGCTTGGAACCCCGCGTCGAAGGCCAGGACGACGAACCCGGCCGCGGCCAGGGCCTTGCCGTACACCGAGCCGGACGTCTGTTCCTTACAACTGCCCACCGGGTGCGCGCTGACGATCGCCGGATACTTCCGCGCCGGATCGAAATCGGGCGGGAAATGGATATCGGCGGCGATGTCCACCTGCTTGTTCTTGAAAGTCACGGTTTCCACGGCTCGGCTCCTTGCGAAGAATCGTTTGCTGATGCCTTCACGATTCCGAATCACGTCGCGAATGTGCAGGGTAAGGATTCCTACCCCGCACACGGCGGTCCGGCGGGTACGCGTGGACGTAGCGTGGAACCAGGTATCCGAGGTGGCCAGGAGGATCACTCGATGAGCACGACCGACAGCAGCCGATCCGAACTCGGCGCGTTCCTCCGGGCCCGGCGCGCCGAGCTGACACCGGCCGACGTCGGCCTGCCCGACGACGGACGGCAACGGCGGGTACCCGGGCTGCGCCGCGAAGAGGTCGCCCAGCTCGCCTCGATCAGCGCCCAGTACTACACCAGGGTCGAGCAGGGCCGCATCCAGGCGTCCGCTCCGGTCCTGTCGATCCTCGCCGATGTCCTGCGCCTCGACAACGACCAGCGCGGATACCTGCTCGGACTGGCCGGCAAGAGCCCGCCGACGCAGCGCCGGCCGTCCGGCACGACGGTGCGGCCGTCGGCCCGGCGGCTGCTCGACACGATCGGCGCACCGGCCATCCTGCTCGGCCGCCGGATGGACATTCTCGCGTGGAATCCACTCGCCGCCGCGCTCCTCACCGACTTCGCCCAGCTGCCGGACAAACAGCGAAACTACGCCCGCCTGGTCTTTTCCGGTTCCGAGCTCCGGCAGCGCTACGCGGACTGGGAGTCGACGGCGACCGACTGTGTCGCGTTCCTGCGCATGGAAGCGGCCCGCGATCCGGACGATCCGCGGCTGAGCGAACTCGTCGGCGACCTCTCGATCAAGGACCCCCACTTCAGCCGGTGGTGGGCCGACCACCAGGTCGCCCGGCAGACCTCTGGAACCAAGACGCTGCGACATCCGCTCGTCGGCGACCTCGTGCTCGACTGGGAGACGCTCGGCTTCGCGGCCGATCCCGACCTGCAGCTCGTCGTCTGGACGGCCGAACCCGGCACCCCGGCGCACGAGGGCCTCTCCTTCCTCGCCTCCTGGGCGAGCACCCACGCACCGGACGGTCCATCGACCGCGGACACCGGCGACACGGCCGAACACCGACGACACTGACCGCGCCCGGCGGAAATCGCACCTCGATGCCGGAAATACACCGACCGAATTCGACACTTTCGAATCCGCGCTTCATGAATAGCCACTTGGCCCCGCCGAAACGGTGACTTAATATTCGAGGACCGGGCGGACACAATTTGTCCAGCCGAATTCGAACACATCACGGCTCCACCCGATCCAGCGCGGACCGCTTGCGCGAGTTCAGCTTTCGGAGCCTGCCCAGTAGGGAGCACAACAATGACCGGACCACTCGACGGCGTGCGCATTCTCGACCTGACCTCGAATTTCATGGGCCCGTTCGGCTCCTTGCTGCTCGCGGACATGGGCGCCGATGTGGTGAAGATCGAATCCCCCGCCGGGGACACGACACGCGGCGTCGGGCCCTGCCGCAACCCGGGGATGAGCGCGATCTTCCTGCACCTCAACCGCAACAAGCGCAGCGTCGTCCTCGATCTCAAGAAGCCCGCAGGGAACGCCGCGCTGAAGCGGATGGTCGGCTCGGCCGATGTGCTGCTCTACAGCCTGCGCCCCAAGGCGATGGCGAAGCTCGGCTTGTCCTTCGCCGACGTCCATGCCCTCAATCCCCGCGTCATCTACTGCGGCACTTTCGGATTCGGGCAGAACGGCCCCTACGCCGACCGGCCCGCCTACGACGACCTCATCCAGGCCGCGGTCGGGATGCCGGTGCTGCAGAGCCGCAAACAGGGCCCGCTGAGCTATGTGGCCACCGCGATCGCCGATCGGGTGGTCGGCATGGCGGCGGCCAACGCGGTCGCGATGGCGCTGTTCCGGCGGGAGCGGAGCGGCCGGGGCCAGGAGGTCCAGGTGCCGATGTTCGAGACCTTCGCCCAGTTCGCGATGGGCGATCACCTGTACGGGCACACCTTCATCCCCTCGATCGGCACCTCGGGATACGCGCGCATGATGAACCCGGATCGGCGCCCCTACCGGACGCTGGACGGGTACCTGGGCGTCAATGTCTACATCGACAAGCACTGGCAGCGGTTCTTCGAGATCTCCGGACGCCCCGACATGGCGCGGGATCCCCGCTTCGCCGATATCCACGGCCGGACCGAGAACATCGCGCTGCTCTACGACTACCTCGCCCAGGTGCTGGCCACGAAGTCCACCGCGGAGTGGCTGGAGATCCTCACCGAGGCCGACATCCCGGCCATCGCCATGAACACCCCGGAGACCCTGCTCGACGATCCCCACATGAAGGAGGTCGGCTTCTTCCGCGAGGAACAGCATCCGACCGAAGGCCTGTTGCGGTCGATGGGCATTCCGCAGCAGTGGAGCGAGAGCTCCCCCGAATTGCGGTATCCCGCACCGTGTCTCGGAGAGCACTCGATCGAGGTGCTGGCCGAGTACGGCTTCGGCGCCGGGGAGATCCGGGAGCTGTTCGACGCGGGCGCGGCGCACGCCCCCGCCGGCGACGGCGCGGTGCGATGAGCGGGCTCGCGGGGAAGGTCGCCGTCGTCACCGGCGGCACCGGCGGGATCGGCCGTGGGGTCGCGCTCGACCTCGCGGCCCGGGGCGCGACCGTCGTGCTCAACGGACGCGACGCGACCAAAGCCGCGGCGGTCCTCGCCGCGATCGCCGAGGCCGGGGGCACGGGGCATTTCGTCGCCGGTGACGTGCGGTCCAAGGCCGAGATGGACGCGCTCGCGGCCGAGGCCGCCGCCCGCTTCGGCGGGATCGATATCGTCGTCGCGGCGGCGGGCGGCAACGACGACGAAGCGCGCAGTCCCGAGGTCCGCGGCCCGTTCGCCGAGATCGACCTGGCACGGGTGACCTCGTTCATCGGTCAGGCGGTGGCGGCGAAACTGCTGGTGGTGCAGGCGGCCGTGCCGTACCTGCGGGAGCGGGGCGGCGGCAGCGTGGTGTTCGTGACGTCGGAGGGCGGGCGGGTGCCGACGCCGGGGCAGACGGCGATCGCCACCTTCTCCGGCGGACTCGTCCAGGCGAGCAAGCTGCTGTCGAAGGAACTGGCGCGCTGGCGGATTCGGGTGAACTGCGTGTGCGTGACGGTCGTGCGCGACTCGCCGTCGTGGAACGCCGCGTTCGAGTCCGAGGACGGCGTCTCGCTCCAGCACCGCAAGCAGTACGCGGCGATCGTGGAGCGCGCGCCGTTCGGCGTCGCCGCTCCGCCCGATATCGGGGCCGTGGTGGGCTTCCTGGCCTCCGCGGACGCGCACTACCTCACCGGCGCCACGATCAGCCCCACCGGCGGGTTGACCATTCACTGAGCGGCGCACCGGCCCAACACAATTCAGCGATGCCCCGACCGGCACACCGGGGCGAACGAGAGGACCGCACGTGGTCACCGAACACGATTCCCATTACATCGACGGCGGATTCCGGACCGCCCATGCGACAGACCGCCTTCCGGTGGTCGACCCGGCCACCGAGGAAGCCTTCGCCGCGATTCCCGACGGCGATGCCGACGATGTCGACCGAGCGGTGCGCGCCGCCGCGACGGCGCAGCGCGCCTGGGCGGCCACGACTCCCGGCGAACGGGCCGACTTCCTGCGCGGCCTGGCCGACGCGTTCGAGGACCGCAGCGAGGAGATCGCCCAGCTGGTGACGCGGCAGAACGGGACACCGATCAGCGTGTCCAGGGCGATGCAGCAGATGGTGCCACGCAACTACCGGTACTTCGCCTCGCTCGCCGACACGCTGCGCACGGAGACACCGGTGTCCACCTCGGTCGGCGATGCCCTGGTGCGGCGCGAACCGGTCGGCGTCGTCGGCGCGATCGTGCCGTGGAACGGCCCGCAGCCGCTGACCGCGTGGAAGATCGGCCCCGCCCTGGCGGCGGGCTGTGCGGTGGTGATCAAACCGGCTCCGGAGACCACCCTCGACGCCTTCCTGCTCGCCGAACTCGCGGAACAGGCGGGGGCGCCCGCCGGTGTCGTCAATGTGGTCGCCGGTGGCCGGGAGACCGGGGCGGCGCTGGTGGAACACGCACTCGTGCGCAAGATTTCGTTCACCGGATCGACCGCGGCGGGCAAGGCCATCGCCGCGAGCTGCGGCCGCGACCTCAAACGGGTCACCCTCGAGCTCGGTGGCAAGTCGGCGGCGATTCTGCTCGACGATGTGGATCTGGACGCCTTCGCGCCCTTCGTCGCCTCGGCGTGCGCGCCGAACACCGGGCAGACGTGCCGGGCGCTGACCCGCGTGCTCGCTCCGCGATCGCGCTACGACGAGGTGGTCGACGCGGTGAGCGCGGCGCTGACCGCCCTCCCGCTCGGTGACCCCACCGATCCGGGGAACTTCTTCGGGCCGCTCGTCTCGGCCCGCCAGCGGGAGCGGGTGGAGTCCTATCTCGACCTCGGTCGCGCGGAGGGCGCCCGGATCGTGGTCGGCGGCGGGCGACCCGCCGGATTCGACCGCGGGTTCTATGTCGAGCCGACGGTGTTCGGCGATGTCACCAACGACATGCGGATCGCGCGGGAGGAGATCTTCGGCCCGGTGGTGGTCGTGATCGCCTACGACGGGGAGGACGAGGCGATCGCGATCGCCAACGACTCCGACTACGGCCTCGGCGGCGGTGTCTTCTCGACCGACCGGTCCCGGGCCACCGAGGTGGCCCGGCGGGTCGAGACCGGAACCATCGGCGTCAACAGCGCGTCGTTCCCGATGGAAGCGCCGTTCGGCGGGGTGAAGAACAGCGGGATCGGGCGCGAACTCGGTCCGGGCAGCCTCGATCCCTATCTGGAATCGAAGACGATCTTCCGCGGCGTCTGAGCGCACGGGTGCTCAGCGCGTCGGATCGGTCACCCGGGTCAGCTTCGCCGGGTTGGTGACCGAGTAGATCCCGAGGACGGCGTCGTCGGGATCCACCTCGAGGACGACGACCGCGAGCGGCGCGTCACCGTCGAAGATCACCGCGCACGGATCACCGCTGACCGTGCGCCAGCCCACCCGGTAGCCGTCGAGGCCACCGGCGGCGACGGCGAGGAACACCTCGGCGACGGCGGTTCGCCCGTGGACCGGCCGCAAGGAGGTGGCGGGTCCGGTACCGCCGCCGTCGGTCCAGAGGGTGACCTCCGGGGCCAGGACCGCGAGGAGTTTCTCGAGGTCACCGCCCATCGCGGCGTCGACGAAACGTTCGGTCACCTCGCGGCGGATCCGCGGGTCCACCTGGGTGCGTGGCCTGCGCGCCTGGACGTGGGCGCGGGCGCGATGGGCGATCTGGCGGACAGCGGCGGGTGAGCGGTCGACCATGTCGGCGATCTCGGTGTGCGGATAGGCGAAGACCTCGTTGAGCACGAACACCGCCCGCTCGAGCGGCGTCAGCGACTCCAGGACCACCAGCATCGCCATCGACGACGATTCGGCGCGGACCACGCTCGCCGCGCCGTCGCCCACGGCGGTGTCGGCGTCGAGCAGCGGCTCCGGAAGCCATTGCCCCACATAGTCTTCGCGGCGCCGGGCCAGCACGGACCGCCGGGCCAGCGCCTGGTTCACCGCGATCCGGGTGAGATAGGCGCGGACATTGTCGATCGGCTCGCCACCGCGAACGCGGGCCTGCCACGCCAGCCACGCCTCCTGCAGGACGTCCTCGGTGTCGGCGACGCTGCCGAGCATGTTGTAGACCACCGAGAACAGCAGTTCGCGGTAGCCGAGGAAGGTCTCGGTGGCGGTGTCGACGGCATCGGTCATGGCGGTCCTCCGGTCCGGCGGGATGGTCGTTCTACGAAGAGGCGTGCGGCACCGCCGAGTGTGACAAGCGCGCCGGAATCTGTGATCCACCCCACAGGATCGCCCCTTCGGCGTCACGTTCTGCCCGCACCGCGCACTCCTCGTCGGCGAAATCTCTTCCACCATCCCCGACCAGGAGCTCCCATGCGAACCCGCATCAGCAATGTCCGTGTCTTCGACGGCGAGCGGCGCATCGATCGAACGACCGTGCTGCTCGACGACGACCGGATCGTCGCCACCGACGACGCGCCCGCCGAGGTGGAGATCGACGGGTCCGGCCGCACCCTATTGCCGGGTCTCATCGATGCCCACACCCACGTCTTCGACGGCGACCTGGCCCGAGCGCTCGCGTTCGGTGTCACCACCGAGCTCGACATGTTCTGTCTCCCCGACGTGCTGACCGCACAGCGGGCGGCCGCGCGGCGGCGTGACGATGTCGCCGATCTCCGCAGCGCGGGCACCCTGGCCACGGCGCCGGGCGGCCATCCGAGTCAGCTGCTGGCCGCACCGGAGATCGCCGCGCTCGGCCTCGCACCCTTCGACACCATCGCCGGCCCCGAGCAAGCGGCCGATTTCGTGCGAGCCAGGCTGGCGGAGGGCGCCGACTACCTCAAGATCGTCATCGACGACGGCAGCGTGCACGGCACAAGCCTGCCGGTGCTGTCCGAGCGGACCGCGCGAGCGCTGACCGCCCACGCCCACGACGCCGGATTGCAGGTCATCGCGCACGCGATCACCGAGTCCGAAGTGCTGATCGCGCTCGCGGCCGGTGTCGACGGGCTCGCCCACGTGTGGACCGATGTCACCGGCGGCACCGATGATCTGGCCGACCGGATCGCCGCGCAGAACGTGTTCGTGGTGAGCACCCTGGTGTACTTCGAGGCCATCACCGGGCAGCGCGAGCACACCGCCGACTGCGCGGTGCCCGGCTCGTTCGATGACGCGATGCGCGTGACCCGGGCACTGCATCGGGCCGGGGCGCCCCTGCTGGCGGGCACCGACGCGACCCCGTACGTGCCCGCCCACGGCAGTGGCCTGCATCAGGAGCTGGAGCTGCTGACCGCGGCGGGGTTGTCCCCGCTGGAAGTGCTCACGGCCGCGACCAGCCGGACCGCCGATCGCTTCGGGCTGTCCGATCGGGGACGCGTCGCACCGGGCCTGCGCGCGGATCTCCTGCTCGTGGAGGGTGATCCGACCACCGAGATCACCGCCACCTCCGCGATCGCCGAGGTGTGGCGGCGCGGCGTGCGCCAGGTCCGCCGATGACCGCGGCGGTCGTCGCCCGGTGGCCGCTGCCGCTGTTCCGGGCGACGGTGACGACGGCGGCGGTCCTGGTGTTCGCGCAGGCCGCCCTCGCTGGCGGTTTCCTCGCCGGGCACTTCGAAGCACTGGCGATGCACAGCCGCAACGGCGGCGTCGTGGCGCTGGTATTTCTCGGTCAGCTCGGCTGCGCGATTCTGCTGTGGCGCAAGGGCGGCGGGCCTGCCTGGCCCGCCCGGACCGCGGTGCTCCAGTTGTCCATCGCGGCGGCAATGATCCCGCTCGGCGAGGAACGCGTACTGGCGGTGCATATTCCGCTCGCGGTCGGGTTGGCCATCGGCACGGCGCTGCTGGTGAGCTGGGCGTGGCGGTGGCGGCGATGAGCATCGGCAGACGCGGATTCCTGCGCGCCGGAGCCGGTGTGGGAGCGGCCGTCGCGCTCGGCGGCGCGGGCTGGGCGGCGGTACCGAGAATCGTGCGACCCGGTGAGCCGGGTCGGCTGCTGCCCAGCGCCGCGCCGCTGCCGCGACCGTTCCAGGCGCGGCTGCCGATTCCACCGGAGCTGACGCCCGTCCGGTCCGATCTGTCCACCGACTACTACGAGATCACCCAGCGCACAGCGCATCTCGATATCCTGCCGGGGCTGCGCACCGAGGCGTGGACCTACCACGGCAGCTTTCCCGGGCCGACCATCCGGGCGAGGTCCGGTCGGGTGACCTCGGTGCGCCATCGCAACGAACTTCCCCATCCGACGGTGGTGCACCTGCACGGCGGGCACACCCCCGCCGACAACGACGGCTACCCGATGGATCTGGTCCTGCCGGTCGGCACGAGCACCGCGCCCCCACCGAACCACGGTCACGGAGTCGCCACGTCGACCGGTGCGCTCGCCCACGGCGCACGCACCTACCGGTATCCGAATCGTCAACGTGCCGCGTCGCTCTGGTACCACGACCACCGGCACGGCTTCACCGGCCCGGCGGTCTGGCGCGGGCTGGCCGGGTTCCACCTGATCGGCGACGAGGTCGAGGACGCGCTGCCGCTCCCCCGCGGCGACCGGGACATCCCCCTGCTCATCAGCGACCGATCCTTCGCCGCGGACGGCTCGTTCGCCTATCCACTGGTCGATCCGGAGCTGCGCACGCCCGGAGTCACCGATCGATACATGAACGGGGTCCTCGGCGACGTGGTGCTGGTCAACGGCGCGCCGTGGCCCCGGCTGGAGGTGTCGCCGGTGCGCTACCGCTTCCGGTTGCTCAATGCCTCCAACACCCGTCGCTACCGGCTGACCCTCGAATCTTCTCGTCCGGGAGGCGGTTTCGTGCAGATCGGCAGCGACGGCGGCTTGCTGGAGCGGCCGCTCCGGCACGACCACATCGACATCTCCCCGGCCGAACGATTCGACGTGATCATCGATTTCGCCGCCTACCCGCCCGGCACCTCGGTCCGGCTGCGCAATGCCCTCGGCACCGGACCGACCGCCGAGGTCCTGCGTTTCGACGTCACGGGTCCGCCGCGACGCGACGACACCACCGTCCCCGATCGGCTCGCGCCTGTGGAGCGCCTGGATCCCGCCACCGCCGTCGCCGAACGCACCTTCCTGTTCCAGCTGGGCCCGGCCGGCTGGTCGATCAACGGCGCTGCCTACGAACCCGGTCGTGCGCTGGCGAACCCGCGCCTTGGCACCGTCGAGATCTGGCGCTTCATCACCGATTTCCACCACCCGGTCCATGTGCACCTCGATCCGTTCCAGGTCGTCTCCCGGAACAATCGCCCGCCCGGGCCCTTCGACGCGGGCTGGAAGGACACCGTCGACGTCCGCCCCGCCGAAGCCGTCGAGGTGGCGGTCCGCTTCACCGACTACCCCGGCCCGTTCATGCTGCACTGCCACAATCTCGAACACGAGGACATGGCGATGATGGCCGACTTCGTGGTGGGTCAGTAGACGGTGATCCGCAGGGCGCGCATCTTCGCGTAGAGCGTGGTGCGCGAAATACCCAGGGCCTGGGCCGTTTTGACCTTGTTGCCGTCGAACTTGCGCAGCGCCTCGACGATGACGTCGCGCTCGGCACGGTCGATCGGCATCAGCGGCCGCAGCGGCTGCTGGGCGCGATAGGCCTCGGGGAGGTCGGCGAGGACGACCGCGCCGGTGCGCCGGTGCCGGACCACCTCGGTGACGACCGCGCGCAGTTCGCGCAGATTGCCGGGCCAGTCGTGGGCCGACAGCGCCGAGAGCGCACCGGGCGTGAAGTACAGCGAGCCGTCCGCGCCCGCTTCGCGCAGCATCGCCGCGACCAGCCCCGGGATCTCGCCGCGCCGGTTGCGCAGCGGACCGAGTTCGACGCGGTCGGTGCATTCGGCGGCCAGCGCCGCGGCGCGGCCGGTGAGCGTGTCCACCGCTCCGGTGACCAGCACGACGCGCGGTACCTGCCGGTCGGCGACGTGGGTGGCGACGAGGTCGATCAGATCGTCGGGCAGCAGGTCGAGCCCGTCGACACAGACGGTGCCCTGCCGGGCCCGGACCAGCGCGGCGAAGTCGCGGGCGAACACGTCGCTGCCGTCGAGCAGCGCGTTGGCGGCGGTCAGGACGGTGACCGGTTGCTCGGTGGCGTGTTCGCGCGCGGTGCGCGAGCGCCCGGACCCCGGCGGGCCCGCGACCAGCAGCGGATCGCCTGGGTCGAGCGCGCGGCGGGAGTAGGCGATACTCGCCCGTTCCAGCGGTTCGACATTGAGCAGCGTGCCCCCGGCCGGGCCGCCGACGCGGGTCGCTTCGACCCGCACCGCCAGCCCGGACTCCAGGGTCAGGTCGAAGACGGAGCTGCGGCGCACATCCGGTGCCATCATGCGCAGCAGCGCGACGTCGGTGGCGCCGAGCAGATCGGCGGCGGCCTGGTTGGACATGAGCAGGTCGCGCCCGATGGCCAGGACCGCGCGGCGGCGCGTGCCCGCGGCCTGGAACGCGGCGAGCAGCTCCTTGTCCGAGACGCGGGAACCGTCGAGCAGCCGCTGCTCGATGTCGGCGACCGCGCGGGCGACCAGGGGTGGCAGCAGCGGGCTGGCCGCCCTGGCCACCGTGGACAGGTCGAGCACGCCCTCGATCCGGCGGGTGGTGGGGTGGAAGATCGGGTGGCCGTAGCAGCTCATGCGCCGCAGCGGAACGGCGAAATGCTCGGCACCGTTGACGGCGATGCTGGTGCGGGTTTCCAGGGCGACGCCCGGTGCGGTGGTGCCGACCACCTCTTCCAGCAGGGACGCGCCGACATCGACACCGAGATCGTCGAAGACCTGGCGGGCGCCGCGGTTACCGCACCACTGATGCGCGATCCGGCCCTCCCGGTCGACGACGATCGTGGTGAAGTCGGTGCCGTCGAGCCGATGCTCGAGGTCGTCGAGCACGACCGCGGCCGCGGCCATCAGCGGACTGGCCGCGTCGATGTCGACGTAGCTGATGGTGTCGAGCACCGAGCCCGGCTCCAGTCCGGCCATCGTCGCGCGATGCCAGGACGCGGCGATCGGTTCCCGTTGCACCTCGGTGTCCATGCGTCCACGGTAGCAATCGTGACCGGGGTCACGATTGTCCAATTTCTGAACAGTCGCGAGGTCCGCGCGTTGCGACGGTGGTTCCCGTCACTCCAGACGGGGCGCATCGACGAGGATCAGGAGAACCCGCCATGAAGACCAAGGCCGCGGTCGTCTACCAACCCGGTAAGCCGATCGAGATCGAAGAGCTCGAACTCGACAAGCCGCGCGAGGGAGAGGTACTCATCCGGTATCTCTATGGCGGGCTGTGCCATTCCGATGTCCATATCGCACACGGTGACCTCGAGGCGCGGCTGCCGATGGTGCTCGGGCACGAGGGCGCGGGCATCATCGAAGAGGTCGGGCCGGGCGTGACCCGGGTCAAGCCCGGCGATCACGTGGTGTGCTCGTTCATTCCGAACTGCGGCACCTGTCGCTACTGCTCCAACGGTCAGCAGTCCATCTGCGACATGGGCGCCACGATCCTGGAGGGCTATCTGCCCGGTGGTCGCTTCCCGCTGCGGGGACCGGCCGGTGAGTACGGCGCGATGTGCATGCTCGGCACGTTCAGCCAGTACGGGGTGATCCACCAGAACTCCTGCGTCACGGTCGACGAGAACCTGCCGCTGGACAAGGCGGTGCTGGTCGGCTGCGGCGTGCCCAGCGGGTGGGGCTCGGCGGTCAACACGGCCGAGGTGAAACCCGGTGATGTGGTGGTCGTCTTCGGCATCGGCGGGCTCGGGATCAACGCGGTGCAGGGCGCCCGCTTCGCCGGCGCGCGCTACGTCGTGGCGGTCGATCCGCTGCACAACAAGCGCGAACGGGCGCTCGAACTCGGCGCCACGCACGCCTTCGCCGACGCCGGTGACGCGCTCACCACGATCAACGACCTGACCCGCGGCCAAGGCGCCGACGCCGCGATCCTGATCCCGGACCTGCTGACCGCCGAGATCGTGCGCGCCGGCTTCGACGCCGTCGGCAAGGGCGGCAAGGTCGTGCTGACCGGGCTCAACAAGCTCGACGAGATCAACATCCAGCTCCCCGGATCGATCATGACGCTGTTCCGGAAGGAATTGCGCGGCAGCCTCTTCGGCGACTGCAACCCGACCGTCGACATCCCCAAGATCCTCGGTCTCTACCAGAGCGGCGACCTGAAACTCGACGAGCTCATCACCCGCACCTACACCCTCGACCAGGTCAACCAGGGCTACGACGACCTGCTCAACGGCCAGAACATCCGTGGCGTGCTCGTGCACGACCACTCCTGACAGGGAGGCAACACGATGACCGAAGTACTCGAGCCCACCACCCTCACCCCGGTGCTGCCGCAGGTCCGCGCGTGGCTCTCGACGCCGAAGCAGCTGTTCATCGGTGGCCGCTGGGTCGACGCGGCCGCGGGCCGCACCTTCCAGACCCGCGACCCGGCCACCGGACAGGTGCTGACCGAGGTCGCCCACGCCGAGGCCGTCGACGTCGACCGTGCCGTGCGCGCGGCCAGGACCGCGTTCGAGGGCGAGTGGTCGCTGTGGACGCCGGCCCAGCGCCAGCGGCTGCTGTTCCGCGCCGGTGAGGCGATCTACGCCCATGCCGAGGAACTGGCCCAGCTGGAATCGCTGGACAACGGCAAGTCCGCCGGGGTCGCCCAGGCGGTCGACATCACCTGGGTCGCCGAGCTCTTCCAGTACTACGCGGGCTGGGCCACCAAGATCGAGGGCCGCACCATCCCGATCTCGGTGCCCTGGGCGCCCGGTACGCAGTGGCACGCCTACACCCTGCGCGAGCCGATCGGTGTGTGCGGGGCGATCGTCCCGTGGAACTTCCCGCTGCTGATGGCCGCGTTCAAGATTCCCGTCGCCCTGGCGACCGGCAACACCGTCGTCCTCAAGCCCGCCGAGGACACCCCGCTCACCGCCCTGCGCCTGGCCGAGATCCTCGCCGAGGTCGGGCTGCCCGACGGCGTGCTCAATGTCGTCACCGGCTACGGCGACGCCGGTGCCGCGCTGGCCGCCCACGACGATGTCGACAAGATCGCCTTCACCGGCTCGACCGAGGTGGGCAAGCTCATCGTCGACGCCGCCAAGGGCAATCTGAAGAAGGTCAGCCTCGAGCTCGGTGGCAAGAGCCCGCAGGTCGTCTTCGCCGACGCCGATCTGGACCTGGCGATTCCGGGCACCGCGTCGGGGTTCCTGTTCAACCAGGGCCAGACCTGCACCAGCGGCACCCGGCTCCTGGTGGAGGACAAGATCTTCGACGAATTCACCCAGGGCGTCGCCGAAGCCGCCGCGGCGAGCCGGATCGGCTCGGGCCTGGACCCGGCCACCGACGTCGGCCCGCTGGTCTCACAGACCCAGCTCGACCGGGTCCTCGGCTATCTCGACGCCGGCGTACGCGCCGGGGCCAGGGCGCTGACCGGCGGGCGCCGCCACGGCGAGAGCGGCTATTTCGTCGAACCGACGGTGTTCGTCGATGTCGACGCCTCGTTCAGCGTGTACCGCGAGGAGATCTTCGGCCCGGTCGTGGTGGCGACCCCGTTCAACGCCGAGGAGGGCGTGGCCGCGGCGGCCAACGACACCCCGTACGGATTGGCCGCCTCGGTGTGGACCACCGATGTGTCCAAGGCGCATCGCACCGCCCGCCAGATCAAGGCGGGCACGGTATGGATCAACGCGCACAACGCCTTCGACGCCGCACTGCCCTTCGGCGGCTACAAGCAGTCCGGCTGGGGCCGCGAGCTGGGCGCCGCGGCGATCGATGCCTACACCGAGCAGAAGACGATCAACACCTTCCTCGGCTGAGCCCGCGCTCCGGCACCGATCGTCGCGATCGGTGCCGGAGCCGTGCCGTCGACCGGAAGAACGGTCAGCGCGTGGCGATGATCGCCGAACCGTGGCCGAACAGGCCCTGATTCACCGCGATGCCCGCGCGCGCGTCCTCGACCTGGCGGCCCTCGGCCTGGCCGCGCAACTGCCAGGTGAGCTCGCAGACCTGAGCGATCGCCTGCGCGGGAATGGCCTCACCGAAGCAGGCCAACCCACCACTGGGGTTCACCGGCACCCGGCCGCCCAGCGTCGTCGCGCCACTGCGCAACAGGTTCTCCGCGCCGCCCTTCTCGCAGAGCCCGATGTCCTCGTACCAGTCCAGCTCCAGCGCGGTGGACAGGTCGTAGACCTCGGCGAGGGACAGGTCGTCCGGGCCGAGCCCGGCCTCCTCGTAGGCCGCGTACGCGACGGCGGAACGGAACTCGCGCGGCGGGACCTCGACGGCCACGGCGGAGTCCGTCGCGAAATCGGGCAAATCGAGCACCGTTTTCGGGAACGTCGGCGTGACCGTCGACAGCGCGCTGATCCGGACCGGGTCGGTGACGCCGTGGCGCCGCGCGTAGTCCATCGAGGTCAGCACCAGCGCGGCACCGCCGTCACTGGTGGCGCAGATGTCGAGCAGCCGCAGCGGGTCCGAGACGATCGCCGAGGCGGCGACCTCCTCGGCCGACACCTCCTTGCGATAGCGGGCGTACGGGTTGTTCAGGCCGTGCCGGGCGTTCTTGACCTTGACCGCGGCGAAATCGTCGAGCGTGGCGCCGTGCAACGCCATCCGCCGCCGGGCGTAGAGCGCGAAATAGATGGGGTTCGTCGCGCCGAGCAGGTGGAAACGCAACCAGTCCGGATCGTCGCGGCGCTCGCCGCCGACCGGCTGGAAGAACCCCTTCGGGGTGGTGTCGGCGCCGACCACCAGCGCGACGTCGCACAGCCCGGCCAGGATCTGGGCACGCGCGTTGGCGATGGCCTGGGCACCGGAGGCGCAGGCGGCGTAGCTGCTCGAGATCCGGGCTCCGGTCCAGCCGAGCGCCTGGGCGAAGGTCGCGCCGGAGACGAAGCCGGGGTAACCGTTGCGAATCGTGTCGGCGCCGGCGATGTAGCCGACGTCGCGGTGGTCCACGCCGGCGTCGGCCAGCGCGGCGCGGGCCGCCACCAGCCCGTATTCGACGAAATTGCGGCCCCACTTGCCCCACTGGTGCATGCCCGCACCGAGGACTGCGATATCGCGATCACTGGTCTCGGTCATCGACCGGCCTCCACATCCACACCGTGTGCTCCGCTTCCTCGTCCTCGTACAGCACGCCGAGGGTCAGCTCGACCGGCATGCCGACCGCCAGGTCGTCCACCGTGAGACCACGGACCACCTGCCCGAGAATCACCATCTGCTCGACCTCGAGCTCCACGGCCGCGACGACATACGGCTCGAACGGATCGGGCGAGACATAGGGCGGTGGCGGTTTGTAGCGGGCGTCCGCGTACGACCAGATCCGGCCCCGGGTGGAGAACAGGTAATCCTCCAGCTCGGAGCCGTTGCGGGGACCCGTGCACTGCGGGTTCCGGCAGGCCAGTGCGTTGCGCGGGAAATACGGTGTGCCGCAGGCGGTACAGCGACTCCCCCGCAGACGCACGGTGCCGTCGTCCGCGGTGAACCAGTCGGCCACGGCAGGGCGTTGTTCTTTCTGCACGAGCCCGACGGTATAGGAACACGTTCTACTTTGGGGCGGAAATCCGCTTCACAGGCCGCGGCACGGAGGTACGGTGAGACCGGATGGGAGTACCGCGACGCGATGGGCACCGAAGGCATTGAACCGCAGACGATCCGCAACGTCACCATCATCGGGGACCCCGAGGAGACGAAACGGGTCGTCCACCGGCTGACCGGCCGTATCGCCGACTGCGGGTCCGGCACGGTGGCCACGGTCCGGTGGACGACCGACCGCGTCGAGCACACGATCCGCCTCACCCCGCTGTCGAGCCACGCGCCCATCGCGACGCTGGAGCGCGCCGTACGGATGGCCGACGGGGTGATCGCGGTGATGACCGCGGCGGCCCGGCGCGCGCCCCGGCTCGAGACCTTGCTGCGGGTCGCCGACGACCACCAGGTCGCCCGGCTGTGCCTGGTGACCGGACTCGATCAGCCGGCCGCGGACTTCGACCGCTGCGTCCGCACCATCGCCGGGACGCACGGGGCGGTGCCGTTGACGGTGCAGATCCCGCACGGCATCGGCGCGGCGTTCGAAGGCATCGTCGACCTGGTCCCGATGTGGGCGCTCGAACCGATGGCCGCCGAATTCTACGGCGGCCATTGGCACATCGCCGAACAGTGGTATCGCCGTCTCGTCCGCGCGGTGTGGGAGCAGGACAGCGAACTCGGCGCGGGGGTGGTCGCTCCCGGGCAGCTGTACGACCGCGTCCGCGATCTCACCCATATCGGCGACGCCGCGCCCGTCCTGTGCGACGCGGCCCCGTGGAGTGACGTCGGCCCGCTGCTGGACGCCATCGTCCGGTACCTGCCGTCACCCCTGCACGTCTGCCAGCCCGAACACGCCCTCGACTACTGAGGGCCGACCGCGTTCGATCGTGACGCCGGGGCGGTGTCCTCGTCGACGAGCTTTCCGAGGATGCCCCGCAGCGCGGCGCGCTCGTCCCCGGTGAGCCGGGCGAAGAAGTCGTCGGCCTCCTTCGTCCGGGCCGCGGACAGGGTGTCGAGCGTCCGGGCGCCCAGCGCGGTCACCGCCACGAGGGTCGCGCGGCGATCCGTCGGGTCCGGCCTGCGAGTCACCAGTTCGGCCCGCTCTAGCACGTCGATCACCTCCGTCGCCGAGCGTGGGCTGATCCGCAACGCCTCGGCGACAGCCGACAACCGGAGACCGTCGTGCTCGCCCGCCACGCGCAGCGCGCGGGCCTGATGCGGGGTCAGCCCGATCGGCGCGTACGCCGCGGCCCAGCGTCGGCGCAGCGTCCTGGCCACCTGCATCAGGAGCTCGCTCTCGTTGTCGGGCATAAAACCGGCCTCTCGAAGTGTTTACACTGCCAGATAGTGAGGGAACCTCAGCATAACCGCACAACCCAGAGGGGGTTGCCTGTGCAAGACCAAGACATGTCCCGCGGCGGCCGCACCCGTCGCCCCGACCCCACCGACCGCGCCCAACTGCGCGAGTCCCCCGTTTCGCCGCGCCGGATCGCCGCGCTCTTCGCGCCGTACCGGCTTCGCCTCGCCCTGCTGACCGGCCTGATCGTGGCGGCGTCGACGATCAGCCTCGCCTCGCCGTTCCTGCTGCGCGCGGTGATCGACGACGCGCTGCCGCACCAGGACATCGCGCTGCTGCTCTGGGCGGTGGGCGGCATGCTCGCCGTCACCGTGCTCACCGCCGTGCTCGGCGTCGGCCAGACACTCATCTCCACCACCGTCGGACAGCAGGTCATGCATGCCCTGCGCACCGACGTGTTCCGCCACCTGCAGCGGCAGTCGCTGGCGTTCTTCACCCGCACCCGCGGCGGCGAGGTCCAGTCCCGGCTGATCAACGACGTCGGCGGGATGCAGTCCGTGGTCACCAGCACCGCGACCGCCATCGCCAGCAATGTCACCACCGTGGTCGGCACGTCGATCGCGATGGCGGTGCTGTCGTGGCGGCTGTCGCTGCTGTCACTGGTGGTGCTGCCGCCGGCGATCTGGCTGACCCGGCGGGTGGCCCTGCTCCGCCGCGACATCACCGCCCGGCGCCAACGCCACCTCGCCGACCTGCACGGTCAGGTCGAGGAGGGACTCTCGGTGAGCGGCGTGCTGCTGGGCAAGACGCTCGGCACCGGTCCGGTGGCCTCCGCGCATTTCGAGCAGACCTCGCACGACCTGGTCGATCTCGAGGTGCGCTCCCAGCTGGCAGGCCGGTGGCGGATGGCCACGATGAACATCGTCTTCGCGGCGATTCCCGCCGTGCTCTACCTCGCCGCCGGCTTCCCCGCGACCAGCGGCGGCATGACGATCGGCACCCTGGTCGCCTTCACCACCTTGCAGGCCGCGCTCTTCCGGCCGCTGATGAGCCTGCTCAACGTGGGCGTCGAGGTCACCAGTTCGATGGCGTTGTTCAGCCGGATCTTCGGCTACCTCGACCTCCCCGTGGAGATCGAGGAACCCACCCGGCCGGTCGACATCGACCCGCGCGATGTCGTGGGCGAGGTCCGGTTCGACGACGTCAGCTTCCGCTACGACGCCGCGGGCCCCGACGTTCTCGACGGCGTCTCGCTCGTGGTGCCGCCCGGGTCGACCCTCGCCCTCGTCGGCGAGACCGGCTCCGGCAAGACCACCCTCGCCTCGCTCGTCGCCCGCCTGCACGACGCCACCGGCGGCCGGGTGACCATCGACGGCGTCGACATCCGCGACCTGGAACTGGGCACTCTCGCCCGCATCGTCGGTGTCGTCTCGCAGGAGTCCTACCTGCTGCACACCACCGTCCGCGAGAACCTGCGCTACGCCGCGCCCGCCGCCACCGACGCCGAGATCGAGCGCGCGGCCCGCGCCGCCCAGATCCACGACCTGATCGTCTCGCTCCCCCAGGGCTACGACACCGTGGTCGGGTCGCGCGGGCACCGGTTCTCCGGCGGCGAGAAGCAGCGCATCGCCCTGGCCCGCACGCTCCTGCGCGACCCGCGCGTCCTGGTGCTCGACGAGGCAACCAGCGCCCTCGACAACGAGACCGAGCGGGCGGTGCAGGCCGCCATCGACGTGGTCGCCCGGGGCCGTACGGTCATCACCATCGCGCACCGGCTCAGCACCATCCGCGACGCCGACCAGATCGCCGTCCTGCACCACGGCCGCGTCGTCGAACTCGGCGACCACACGACACTGCTCGACGACGCGGGACGCTACGCCCGGCTCAACGGCGCCACCGAGACCGCGGCGGCCTGAGTCACGGCGGTTCCGACGTCAGATCGCGCCGAGGGTCTGCTCGAGCGAGTCCAGATTCTGGCGCAGGCGCGCGAGGATTCGCCGCGGACCGCCCTGGCCGTTGGTATCGGCTTCCGGATCGACGACGGTGCGCATCGCCATGTCGGCCAGCTGCGCGGCGGCGGCGGGCCCGTCGTCCTGTCCTGGGTGGTGCCAGAACGCGATCCAGTTCAGCATGCCGATGATGCCGAAGGCCGCGGTGCGGGAATCGGCCGGATAGAACTGCCCGGCCCGGACACCGTCGTCGATGACGGAGATGAATTCCTTGAGCACCCGGCGTCTGCTGTTGCGGTAGGTGTTCGCGAGCGCGTCGGGCAGTTCGGCTTCCGATCGCAGCAGCAGCCGGAAGCGATCCGGCGCCTCCAGCTGATGCAGGGCGATCGACATCGCCATCTCGCGGAGCCGTTGCGCCGGGTCGAGATCGGTGCGCTCGTTGATCTTGCGCAGGATCTGGGCGGGCTGCTCGGCGATCTCGGTCACCAGCCGGGCCAGCAGATCGTCCTTGTTCGCGACGTAGTGGTACAGCGCGGGGCGGGTCAGCCCGGTGGCCTTGGCGATGTCCTGGAGCGTGGTGCCCGCGAACCCCTTCTCGGCGAACAGGATGGTCGCCTGCTCCATGATCTCGCGCTCGACGAGTTCTCGCCGGGCGGTGCTCTGCGCGCCCGCCGCGGGCTCGGACGCCGCCCGGCCGCGGGCGGGGCGGCGGGCGGCGGGTCGCGACTCGTCGCGTGCATCGGTGTTCACCCTCGTTAGGCTATGCGCTGTCATGACAGCGCACTATCACGCTCGCGCGGTGATCCCTCCGCACCGGTGGCGGCAGTGAGGTCGACCAGGTGCGTCCGGCCCGCGGCGAGCGCGGCCGCGGCGTCTGCCCGGTATTCCGCCGGGACATCGACGACGACGGTGGCCTTCGAGCGCCACGTGACCCGCTCGGCCAGGTCGAGACGGGTGAGCACCTCGGACCGGGCGGACGGCCCGGTCAACCGGACGAGGCCGGACTGCGGCAGTCCCGCGACGACGGCGTCGGCGGCCGCGCTCCACGCCGAATCGACCTCGACCTCGACCTCGACGACAACGGTCGACGGGTCCTCGCGCACCGCGACCGGAGCGAGCCGACCGGGGTAGGCCCGCTCCGGCCGTTCCAGCGGCTGATCGAGCACCCACTCCAGCAGGCCGGCGTCGGGGACCGCGTCGGGCACGGTGCCCGCGTAGTCGGCGAGGCCTCGTTTCGCCACCTCGGGCGCCGAGGCGGCGAAACGTTCGAGGGGCACCTTGCCCGCGCGGGTCATGTAGTTGATCATCAGCTGGTCGACCGGCAGGCCGAGGCGCTCGGCGAACCGGTCCCACCACCGCTCGCTGCGGGCGGCGATGGCCTGCAGGCGCTCGACGTCGGCGCGGCGGCGGTTCTCGTAGTCGGCCAGCGCCGCCTCGATTGAGTCGGCGTCGGTGACGGCCTGATCGAGCGCGATCGCGTCCTCCATCGCCAGCTTGGTGCCCGACCCGATGGAGTAGTGCGCGGTGTGCGCCGCGTCGCCGAGCAGGACGACATTGCCCGCGTGCCATCGGCGGCAGGTGACCGTGCGAAACCGCAGCCAGCGGGTGCGGTTGCCGATGAGCCGGTGCCCCTGCAAGGTGTCACCGAACGCCTGCTCCAGGTAGGCCAGGGACTCGTGATCGGATTCCGCCGCCGGCGTCTGTTCGGTCGTCAGGTCGAATCCCGCTCGCGTCCAGGTGCGTTCGTCGGTTTCGATGAGGAACGTGCTGCGGTCGGGCGCGTAGGGGTAGGCGTGCGCCACGAATGTGCCGTGCTCGGTGGTCACCGGTGTGAAGACCGCGCTCGGCAGGGCGAAGTCGGTGCCGCACCACAGGTAGAGGCCGGTGCCGGTGCGGATGTCCGGTTCGATCGTGTCGGCCAGCGCCGTCCTGGTGGCGCTGTTGACACCGTCCGCCGCGACGATCAGGTCGGCGTCGAGCTCGTCGACCGAGCGTCGTTCGCCGAAACACAGCCGGACGCCCGCTTCTTCGGCATGGCGCTGCAGCACCGACAGCAGCGTGGTCCTGGCGATCGCAAGCAGCTCACCATGGGAGATCCGGGCGACGTCCGCGCCGATCCGCATCGACATCTCGTGCCCGTGCGCGGACGCGACGATGTCGTCCAGCGACGACGAGTCGGCGGCCCGCAGATTCCGCTGGGTGCGGGAGGCGAGACCGACCCCGAAGCCGAATGTCGTGTCCGGCGAACCCTGTTCGTACACGACGACGTCCGCGTCCGGATGACTGCGCTTGAGCAGCCGCGCCGCGTACAAGCCGCCGGGGCCGCCGCCCAGCACGGCTACTTTCTCCAGCCTCATTACACACTCCTCATTCGATGTCCACGTTTCTCCGGGCGAGCTGACCGGCCGGCTGTTCGTTGCCGAGCTTGTCGACGACATCGGCACGCAGCTCTTTCTTGTTGATCTTTCCCACGTTGGTCCGGGGGAAGGCGCTGACCCATTCCAGCCGTTCCGGCCATTTGAATTTCGCCACGCCCAGCGCGTCGAAGTGCTGCCGGACCTCGTCCATGGACAGCGGAATGCCGTTCTCGGCGATGAGATAGGCGCAGGACTTCTCGCCGAGCCGGGGATCGGGCATCGCGACCACCGCCGCGTCGGCGATGTTCTCGTGCCGCACGAGCAGCAGTTCGACCTCTTCGGCGTTGATCTTCTCCCCGCCCCGGTTGATCAGGTCCTTGATCCGCCCTTCGATCGACAGGTACCGCTCGCCGTCGATGGTCGTCACCATGGCGAGATCGCCGGTGCGATAGAACCCCTCGGAGGTGAACGCGGTCCGATTGTGTTCGGCCGCGTCGAAATAGCCGGGAATGGTGTACGGCCCGCGACAGGCCAGCTCGCCGACGCTGCCGTCGGGCAGCTCGGTCTCGCTGCCGGGGTCGAGGATCCGGATCTCGTCGTCGGCGGCGATCGGGGTACCGACCGTGGCGAACCTGGCCTGCTCCGGCGCGCTCGGTTCGGTCACCGTGAACAGCCCCTCGGACATGCCGAAAAGCTGCCCGGCCCATCGCCCTTCGCCACCGTCCGCACGTGCGAAGAGCTCGCCGGTCGGCTTCGCGCCGGACAGGATCACCTGCCGCATCTCGCGGCGGACCTCGTCGTATCCGGGCGACAGCAGCGCTTGGAAGTGGCCGTGCCCGATGAGCACCGCCGTCGCGTGCGCCCGGGCGATCAGGGGGAAGGCTGTCGCGGTATCCGCGGTCGCCAGGATCAGGCAACCACCCACCGAATGCGCACCGTGCAGACCGCAGGTGATGCCGGCGTTGTGGACGAGCGGGATCAGATGCGCGACACGGGTGTTCTCGTCCCAGCCGAGCCTGCGCGCGTAGAGCAGTCCGTTGTTCCAGTACTCGACGTGCAGGCGCGGAATCACCTTCGGTACCCCGGTCGTGCCGCCGGAGAGCTGGAAGACCGCGATGTCGAGCGGGTCGATGCCCGACTGCACCTGGGCCACGTGTGCCCGCGCCCGCTCGGCGGGCACGTCGGCGCCGAGCGATTCGAGCGCGTAGGTGCCGATGCCGTCCGGCGCGGCGAGGGTGAGGACGCGTCGCAGGGTGGGGTGGCCGTCGGCCTGCTCGCGGGCGAAAGCGACCAGGTCGAACGATGTTCCGGCCTCCACCAGGTGCGCCACCGCGCCGACCTTGCGGCTGATGTGCCCGATCTCGTGGCCGCGATGGGCGGCCAGGGTCGCCACCGGAATCAGGCCGGCCTTCAGGCAGCCGTACCACGCGAACACGGTCTCGAGCCGATTGCCGACCTGGAACAGCACCGGATCACCGGGCCGCAGCCCGATCTCGGCGAGCCCGACGGCGATCCGGTCGGTGCGGGTGTCGAGCTCGGCGAAGGTCACCGAGCCCTCGGCGGCGATCACCGCCACCCGGTCCGGGAACCGGGTAGCGATGTCGTGGAGCCGTTCGGCGACAGGCTGGTCGGTCCAGGCACCGGAGTGCCGGTACCGGCCCGCCCGGTCGGCCGGGAACCCGATGAGGCGTTCGCCCCAGCGGGCCCGGCCGGTCACGGACGTGGTCATCGCTCCGCCACCGCCGGGAGCAGCTGGGCCAGTTCCGCGATGTGGTCGGGGTGGTCGGCCGGGACCACCCCGGAGTACACGGCGGTCCAGCATCCGGGGCAGCACTGCTGCCGGAACACCACGTCGCGGTCGACGTAGACGGCCGGGTCGGAGGTCACCTGCGGTCCGGCGGCACTGGAGGGTCCCTCGAAGCGCGCCAGCGCCAGCTTGCCGGACTTGCTGTCGCCGAGCAGTTGGCCGCAGTGGGCGCAGCCGATCACCCGGTTGCCACCGATGCGGACCTCGACCAGGTTGTCGTCGAGCCGGCGCGCGTTCGTCAGGTCCAGTTTCGCGTCCTGGCTCGGTGGCACGGTGGATCGCTGCCGCCGTTCCTCCCGCAGCGACGCGCGCAGTGCCTCGGTGCGGGCGGGATCGAGGTCGCCGTCGGTGACCACGACGCCGTAGCCGACCTCGGCGCCGGCCGGTGTCACCTTCCCGCTGCGCACGTCGATCGCCACGGACTCGGGCTCGCGCCGCAGCGGATCGCCGTACCCGCCGCCACCCTGCCAGTGCATGAACAGCACCTCGCCGGGAGCCAGGTAGCTCTCGGCGTAGCAGGCACCCAGTTCCTGGGTGCCGGCCAGTTCGTCGAGCGAACCGGGAATCGTTCCGGCGGCGAGCATCTCGGTGACGCCGGAGTCACGCGCGAGGATCTCCAGGCCGGTATTGCCCGGCAAGCCACCGGCGAGTCCGCCGTTCTGGGCCACCGCCTTGCCCGCGGAGGCGAAGACCAGGCCCATCGGCAGGCTTGTCCCGTACGGGGTGACCGCGAGCGAGGCGCTGACACCGCCGCGATGCCTGCCGGGGCCGCCGGAGTCGGGTTCCTCGCGGCGCCACAGGGTGAGCAGCGGATAGAGGAACTCCGTCATCTCGGTATCGGGGATGCGGCCCATCGGGATACAGAACAGGCCACCGGTGTCCATGCCGTCGGCCACCGGGCGCGCGCCGTAGCCGCCCGCCATGGGTTCCATCATGATGCTGAGGAACGGCACCGGCTGCTCCGGCCGCTCGTCCAGGCCGGCCACCACGGCGGTGTCCCAGGTGCCGCAGCAGGACGCCTGCACGTTCTTGCCCAGCTCGATGTGCTGGTCGAGCATCTGCGCGAGGCATTCCGCGATCAGGTTGCCGGTCAGCCACGCCGGCCCGATCGGACCACGGCTGACCGCGGCCGGGAAGGTCGCGTTGTTGAGCGTGCCTTCCTCCGAGATCAGCTCGAAGCAGCGCATCAGGCCACCGGCCGACCAGGGGATGTCACCGGCCAGGATCGGCAACAGCGCGAGCATCACCCCGCCGCGCATACCGGCGTAGGTGCAGTTGATCACGCCGGTCTGCGGGTCGGTGCCGGTGAAGTCGAAGATCAGGTGGTCGTCGCGCTTGGTCATGGCCACGGTGATCTTGTGGATGCCACGGTCGCCGACGTTCGCCTGATCCTGATAACCGGTGGCGCGCCAGGTGCCGTCGGGCAGATCGGACAGCTTCGTGCGCAGCCGGGTCTCGGCGTCGGCCATCATGCGCTTCATCACGGCCTTGACCGTGTCGGCGCCGTACTGCTCGATCACGGCGAGCAGCCGGTTGCGGCCGACGGAGTTGGCACCGATCTTGGCACGCAGATCGAGGCCGACCAGCATCGGCACCCGGGAGCGGCGGACCCACGCGTCGGAGACGTCGCGCTGCAACTCGAAGTCGCGCACCACCTTGATCGGCGGGGTGGGCAGGGACTCGGAGAAGACGTCCTCGGCCGCCGGATCGAAGGAGCCGAGACCGGAACCGCCGAGATCGGGTTCGTGACAGATCGCGCTGGTCCAGGCGAACAGCTTGCCGTCGTGGAAGACCGGCTGGTAGACGATGACATCGCTCTGGTGCAGACCGCCGCCGACCCACGGGTCGTTGCACAGGAACATGTCGCCCTCGGTGATGCCGGGGTTGCTCGCGCGGTTGCGCAGGGTCCAGTAGATCGCCAGGTCGACCGCGCCGACCAGCATGGTGTTGTAGAGACCGACCTGGACTTCCTGGCCGAGCTCGTCGCTGATGGCGAAGTCGAAGTCGTTGGCGTCGGTGACGATCGGGGAACCCGACATCCGCTTGAGCGCCTCGCCCATCTCGTCGGTCACCGACCAGAGCCGGTGCCGGATCACCTCGTAGGTGAGCGGGTCGACATTGTCGATCTGTTCTTGGGTCACGGTGTGCACTGGCACCGACGGAGGCAGCGAACGCTGCAGCGCGTCGAGGTCCGGCGGTCGGCTCACGAATCCTTCGGAGCCGGGAATCGGTGCGGTCATGGTCGTACTCCTGGGTGTGCTGAGACTGGTCAGTCGACGGTGATCGTGAGGTTGCCGAGCCGGTCGATCGAGCCGGTCGTGTCGTGCGGCACAACGACTGTCGTCGTCGGTACCTCGATCACCGCGGGTCCGCGCAGGACGTGGCCTGCCCGCAGCCGGGTGTAGTCGTAGATGTCGGTGTCGACGTAGCCGCGGCGCCCGTCGAGGCACACCTTGCGGGTGCCGAGCAGCGCCGCGCTCGCGTCGGCGGATTCGGCGGCGGCCAGCGGCGGCAGTTCCGGGGTGAAGGGCAGCACGCCGGTGCCCCGGACCCGGTAGGTGATGGCCTGGATCCCCGCCTCCCGGAACCCGCTGTCCTGGCCGTAGAGGTCGGCGTAGCGGGTCTCGAATGCCGCTGCGGCGTCGGCGATCTCGGCCGAGGTCAGCGCTCCGCCCGGAACGGGGGTCGCGACCTCGGCGAGCTGCATGGTGTAGCGCATGTCGATCTCGCGGGTGATCTCGACCGAGGCGAACTGCAAGCCCTGCCGCGAGAGTTGTTCGCGGACCTGTTCCTCGAGCTGCTTGAAGTTCTGTTCGACGCGGGCCGGATCCAACGGCATGGCCGCCGGATCGGACAGTTCCCGCGCGAGCACGATGTCGGAGGCGGCCAGACCGTAGGCGGAGAACGCCGACGCCACCTGCCCGAGCGGGACGACGACGTTGTCCACGCCGATCTCCTGCGCGTAGAACCCACAGTGCGCCGGTCCGGACCCGCCGAACGCGTAGACGATGAACTCGCGCGGATCGTGGCCCGCCTCGACCACCGTCTTGCGCAGTAGGTCGCCGGTCTGGGCGTTCTGGACCTCGTAGATCGCGGCGGCGGCCTGTTCGACGGTCAGTCCGAGCGGTTCGGCGATCCGGCGGCGAATCGCCTCCCGCGCGAGTTCCAGGTCCAGCGCCTTGCGGCCGCCGAGCAGTCCGCGTTCGGGCAGGATGCCCAGCACCAGATTGGCGTCGGTGTTCGTCGGTTCGGTACCGCCCTGGCCGTAACAGGCCGGGCCGGGTACCGCCTGGGCGCTGTGCGGCCCGATCTGCAGGTTGCCGCCCGCGTCGAGCCAGGCGATCGCGCCACCGCCGGAGCCGATCGCGTGCACCTCCAGGGTCGGCACGTTGATCGGATGGTGGTTGATCGTGGTGGTGGAGGACCGCACCGGCTCGCCGTCGACGACCAGGCCCGCCAGGAAGGTGGTGCCACCGGCGTCGGTGGCGATGATGTTGCGGTGTCCGAGCTGCCTGCCCAGTGACACCGAACCGACGACACCACCGGTCAGCACCGAGCCCACGGTCGAGATGGCGTTGCCCGGCGCCTCCGACGCCGCGACCGCGCCGCCGTTGCTCTGCATCACCAGCAGCGGCCCGGCCAGCTTCTTGTCCCGCAGCCTGCCCTCTAGCTCACCGAGGTAGTCGCGCAGCCCCGGTCCGATCTGGGTGCTCATGATCGTGGTGGCGTTGCGCGCGAACTCCCGGATCCGCGGGCTGACCTCGCTGGAGAGCGCGACGAACACCGAGGGGTCGATCTCCTGCACGATCTCGCGGATCCGCCGCTCGTGCGCCGGATTCCGGAACGACCACAGCAGCGACACCGCGATCGCGGAGATCCCGTCCGCCAGCAGCGTCGTGACCGCCGACCGCACGTCGTCCTCGTTCAGTGCCACGACCACGCGCCCGTCGCGATCGATGCGCTCGGTTACCTCCAGCGCGTGCCGCTTGCTCACCAGGCCGTGGGACTTGCTCTGGCTCAGCACGTTCTGCAGTTGCTCGGGCGAGTTGCCGAGGTACCGGCCCTCGACGTTCATGATGTAGATCGAGTCGCGATGCCCCTTGGTGGTCAGGAAGCCGACCTCGGGAACCTTGTTCATCACCAGGGCGTTCAGCGACGACGTCGTGCCGTGCGCGATGTGGTGGGTGTCGGCCAGCATCTCCTCGATCGGGCGACCGAGCTGCTCGGCCAGGACCTCGAGGACATCCATCACCCCCTGCGAGTAGTCCGGCGGCGTCGACGGCGCCTTTCCCGCGACTACCAGCCCGTTTCCGTCATCGAGGACGGCGTCGGTGAACGTGCCACCGACGTCCACTCCGATCACATATGCCATTGCCGCTGTGCTCCTTCGGACAGTGGTCGGGCAAGTCGATCTTCGACCGCTCCCAACTCCGATTACGTTCGTGTCGATTATTTGACGCTCGAGCCGACATGTCAAGACAATTTCGTGATGGCGATCACTTCTTCCAGGTCAGCGGCATATTACGCGCACCCAGAGCTGGAACCAACGATACACAGCGGCGACGGCGCCCAGGTCGGCGCGATGCGCAGTTTTCCCAGCTGAGCGCCCCAGCCTCGGCCAGCCACTTGACCAATCTTCGTCGGTGTCGAATAATTGTCGCAAACGTAAATCGACGACAGTCGGTCGAGTCCGGATCGGAAGGAATCACATGGGTATCCATCGCGTCGGGTTGGTCGTTCCCAGCTCCAATGCCACCGTCGAGACGGAGATGCCGGCGCTGTTGTCCCGCCATCCCGACGCCGCGTTCTCCTTCCACTCGACGCGGATGCGGATGCACACCGTGTCGCCCGAGGGCCTGGCCGCGATGAACGCCCAGCGGGAACGCTGTGTTCTCGAGATCGCCGACGCCTCCCCCGAGGTGATCCTGTACGCCTGCCTGGTCGCGGTGATGGTGGGCGGCCCCGGCGAACACCAGCGGGTGGAGAGCGCCGTCGCCGAACAGCTCGCCACCGGCGACTCCAAGGCGCTGGTCCGCTCGAGCGCCGGAGCGCTGGTGGAGGGACTGCGGGCGCTGAACGCCCGGCGCGTCGCCCTGGTCACGCCGTACATGCGGCCACTCGCCGAGAAGGTCGTGGCCTACCTCGAGGCGGAAGGTTTCGAGATCAGCGACTGGCGGGCCCTCGAAGTCGAGGACAACACCGAGGTCGGGTGCATTGCGGGCGATCGCGTGATGGACGCGGCCCGCTCGCTGGACCTGACCGACGTCGACGCGCTCGTCATCTCCTGCTGTGTGCAGATGCCGTCACTGCCCCTGGTCGACGCCGCCGAGCAGGAGTTCGGCCTCCCCGTCCTGTCCGCCGCGACCGCGGGCGCCTACAGCATTCTGCGCAGTCTCGACCTGCCGGTCTCGATCCCGGGAGCGGGCAGTCTCCTGCGCGCCGACATCGCGGTCGCCCAGCGCTGACCGCCCGTATCCGTCCAGTTCAGCCAGAGGAGTCATCATGAGCGACCTCGCACACACCGTCCGGGGCGTCGATCACGTCGCCTACCCGACCTTCGATCCGGCGGCCACGGTCACCTTCTACCGTGACGTGCTCGGCTTCCCCGTCGTGCATTCGATCTGCGCGGCGGGCTGGGGACCCGACAAGCACCCGGACTTCATCCACTTCTTCTTCGACATCGGCAACGACGACCGCCTGGCCTTCTTCTACTACTTCGGCCTGGAGCCGTTCGAGGGTGGCCCGCAGGGCGACGCGTACTCCCGGTTCGGTGCCGAGGTACCCATCTGGTTCATCCGGTCCCGGCATCTGGCGATCCACGTCGACAGCGAGGACGACCTGCTCGAGTACCGGCGCCGCCTCGACGACAGCCGGTGGCCGGTGGAAATGCGCGTGCAGCACGAGACCATCGACTCGATCTACACCCATGACCCGAACGGCTACATGATCGAGATCACCCGCGCGCTGCGCCCGGTGACGCCCCAGGAGGACATGGACGCGAACCTGACGATCGACGCCCTGGTCGAGGTCGTCTCGCAGCCGGATCCGAGTATGGCCGCGCTGCTCACCCGCAAGGCCGAACTCATCGTCGAACGCGCCGCGGCCTGGCAGGACGCCGAGGACGCGCGCCGTCGCGACACCGAGGCGGTGGCGAAATGACGACGCTGTTCATCCTCGACGTTCCCGAGAACAAGCCGGTCGCCGAGGTCGCCGCGCGCGATCCCGAGGTCGGCGTCGAGCGCGTCGGGCCGTACTTCAAGCTCACCTCGGCCGGCGCGATCGTCATCGATCGCCGGGCGACCGGGTGCCGCCACGCCGTCTGGTACAGCAGCGTCGCCGGTCTGACCGACTCGGTGATCGTGCAGTGGGACAAGGACGCCATGAAGGTCGAACCGCGATGACCCGATCCGCCGAACGGCTGGGCGCCGGACGCTACATCGAATCCGCCGCGGCCCCCGCCTCGACCGTGACCTCGGTGCACGAACTGCGCACCCACGACGGCGCGAAGGTCTCCGGTGTGCTGCGCACGGTGCCGGGGGCGCGCACCGTCGTCGCGCTCATGCACCCGCGCCAGGACCTCACCCACCACGTGCTGGTGCCGGAACTGCTGGAACGCGGCTACGCCGTGTGGACGCAGGGCACCCGGTCACCGAACAACGACATCGCCCTCGTCCACGAGCAGGCGCTGCTGGATGTGGCCGCGGGCCAGGTGTTCCTGCGCGAGCAGGATGTCGATCACGTGGTGACCCTGGGCCATTCGGGCGGCGGGACGCTGTTCGCCTTCTACCACCAGCAGGCCGGGACGCCGCCGGCGCAACGTCTGGCCACCACGCCCGCCGGGCGCCGGATCGATCTCGCCGGAGCCGAGATGCCGGTGCCGGACGGCGCGGTCTTCCTGGCGCCGCATCCGGGCCAGGGCGCCCTGCTGCTGCGGTTGATCGACCCGTCGGTGCTGGTGGAATCCGATCCGCTCAGTGTCGATCCCGCGTTGAACCCGTTCGATCCGACCAACGGATTCGCCGAGCCGCCACACAGTTCCGCGTACTCCCCCGACTTCGTCGAGTCGTATCGCGCGGCGCAACGTCGGCGCGTCGAGCGGATCGACGCGGTGGCCCGTGAACACGTCGCCGCCGCGTCGAGCGCACGGGGCCGCTTCGCTGCGTCCGCGGACCCGACGGATCAGCGCGCCGCCCTGGCGCCCAGGATTCTGACCGTCTATCGCACCGACGCGGACCTGCGGTTCACCGACCTGTCGCTGAGCCCCAACGAACGCCCCTACGGCTCGCTGTTCGGCCGCCGCGCCGACCTCACCAATTACGGCCTGGTCGGATTCGGCCGCTTCACCACCGCGGACGCCTGGCTGTCGACCTGGTCGGCGCCGAGTACGAACGCCGACTTCGTCCGATGCGCTCCCGGGGTGACCGTTCCGTCGATCTTCGTCGAACTCACCGGCGACCAGGCCTGCTTCCCCGAGGACGCGACCCGGATGGTCGCTGCGCTGGGCTCCACCGACAAGAGCCATACCCGTATTCCCGGAACCCATTTCGGTGGCCCGATCGCGGAGGGCGCGCCGACCGGCGCGAGCCTGGCGGCGGCCGAGATCGGCGCGTGGCTCGCCGAGCGGTTCGACCGAGCCGAAGGATGACATCGTGACCATCGACTTCCGCGACCAGGTCGCCATCGTCACCGGGGGTGGCCGTGGGCTGGGCCGGTCCCACGCCCTCGAATTGGCCGCGCGCGGGGCCCGCGTCGTCGTCAACGATCTCCCGGTGTCCAGCGGCGCCGCGCAGTCCCCCGCGGAGCAGGTGGCCGCCGAGATCGCCGCCGCCGGCGGATCGGCCCTGGCCGAGCACGCCGATATCACCGACTACGCGCAGGTGGTCGCCATGGTCGACCGGACGCTCAGCGCGTGGGGACGCGTCGATGTGCTGATCAACAACGCCGGAATCCTCTGTGACGCCAGCTTCCGGAAGGCCGATCTCGGCGATTTCCGCCGCGTGCTCGAGGTCCACCTCACCGGCGCGGTGCACACCACGAAAGCCGTGTGGGACACCATGATCGACCAGCGGTACGGCCGCATCCTGATGACCACCTCCGGGTCGGGCATCTACGGAAACTTCGGCCAGGCCAACTACGCGGCCGCCAAGTCCGGGCTCGTCGGCTTGATGAACGTGCTGGCGATCGAGGGCCGCGCCAAGGGAATCCATGTCAACGCGATCGCCCCACTGGCGACCACACAGATGACGGCGTCCCTCTTCGACACCGACACCACAGCGTTGATGCGTCCCGAGGCGAGCACGGCCGGAGCACTGTTCCTGGTCTCCCGCGTCGCACCGACCAAGACTGTTCTCGCCGCAGGCGCCGGGGTCTACGCGACAGCCGAAATGCACGAAACCACCGGAGTCCTGCTACGCGTCGACGAACAGACCGTCGAAGGAGTCGCCGCACACTGGGACCGGATCACCGCAGGCCCCGCCCTCCCCATCGGGGACCTCCAGGGCCAGCTGCGCCGATTCGTCGACCTGGCGAGTTCCGCCGGCACCTGAATCCGCACCGCGGAGACCCGATCGACACGGTTCAGTGTGGGTCTGCGCCGGGGTCGCTCGCGGTGCCGCACAAGAAGCTAGTGGCTCGGCGGGGCCGGTCGGACGCTCCGCACGGACACGACGAGGCCGAGCGCGGCGAGGAGCGCGAACGTCGCGAACAGCCACCGGGCGGGTGCGGCGCCGCCGGTGTCGGTCGCGTTCACGACGATGCCCGCCAGGCCCGCGCCGAAGGCGCCGCAGACCAGCTGAACGGTGTTGATCGCGGCGGCGGCGCGGGCGCCTTCGGCGGGGTCGGTGACGCTGCTCATCGCCGAGGCGGTCAGGTGCGGCCAGGCCATGCCGATGCCGATGCCGGTGAGCAGCAGGGCGGTGGTCCAGAGGGCGATGGTTCCCGCCGTGGCGTCGGTGACCTGGCTCAGCGCTGCCGTCAGCAAGCCGACCGCCATGACCAGAGGTCCCGCGCTGACCGCACCCGCGATCACCCGTCGGCGCGTCACCGAGGCGCTGACGATCTCGCTCGTCGTCCACCCGATGGCCAGGGCGACGCCGAGGAAGCCCGCCGCCACCGGCGGAAGGTGCGCGAGCCGCTGGCCGAAGTAGGGCACGTACATGTCGACCATGGTGGTGGCCATGAGGATGCCGAGGGTCAGGTAGATCCATTTCAGTGGACCGGGACGAAACGCACTGGGCGGCAAGACAGCCGAGGCTGCCCGGCGATCGACGACGAGGAATGCCCCGACCGAGCCCGCCGCGAGGACGAGCAACGCCGTCCGCGCGCTGGGGTCGCCCGCGATCGCCGCCACGCTGACCGCCGATGCCGCCACGGCGAGCAGGAGCAGCGACCGGACCGGAATCCGATCCCGGCTTCGCCGGACCCCACCCGGCCGGGCAGGCAACGCGAGCGGGACCAGCGCCGCGATGATTCCGGTCGCGATCAACAGGGCACCGAAAGCCCAACGCCACGAACCGTATTGCGCGAACAGGCCGCCCGCCGCGGGCCCCAGCACCGTGCCGACTCCCCACATGGCCGAGACGAGCGCCGACGCTTTCGTCCACAGTGGCTGCGGGAGAGCAGAATTGATCACCGAGTAGCCCAGACCGGCGAGCAGTCCGCCCGCCGCGCCCTGGAGCGTCCGGCCCGCCAGCAGGACCTCCATCGTCGGTGCCAGTGCGCACAGCGCGCCGGCCAGGCCGAACGCGGTCAGCCCGAGCAGATACGACCGGCGCGCCCCGAGCCGGGCCAGCGTCGCGCTCACGGTGGTGGCGGCCGCGACGGATGCGATCAGGTACACGGTGGTCACCCAGGCGTAGAGCCGGTGGCCGCCGATCTCGGCGACCGCGCTCGGCAGCAGGCTGATCGTCAGGAATTCGTTGGTGGCGTACAGTCCCACGCCCCCGGCCAGCACCGTGGCCACCGCGAGATGGCGGGGGCCGAGCAGTTCTCGCCACGTGCCGCCGACTGCCGTCGCGGTGGCCGTCATCGTCCGTCCTCCGCTTCGCCAGGTCGTCGACATGGTATTGCGTCACGGACTCGACCGGGCAACCCGATGCCAACATGCACTAGTAGTACACACCAGTAGTACGTACCATTGGTACATGCCGCTCCCCCGTTTTCATCGCCTCCCACCCGACCGGCAGCGCGCCATCATCGACGTCGCGAAGGCCGAGTTCGCCGGTCATGGCCCGGACGCCGCGTCGTACAACACGATCATCGCGACCGCGGGCATCTCGAAAACCTCTGCCTACCAGTACTTCGACGGCAAGGACGACCTGCTCGGAGTGGTCCTGACCGATGTTGTGGACCGCCTGCGACACCAGCTGGGAACATGGAAACCGGTCAGCACCGCGTCCGAGTTCTGGACCGGTCTACGCCGGGATTCGGCCGGACTGACGCAGTTCCTCGAGGACAATCCGCTCGACCGCGCACTCGCCGACGCCGCGCTTGCCCGGGTTCCGGCCGACGAGGACAACGCCTGGCTGACGGAGGTGCTCGCCAATGGGATCGACCTCGGCATCGTCCGCACCGACATCGACCGCGACCTCCTCACCGCGGCCACGGCCGCGGTCCTGCGCGTCGGCGACCACTGGGCCCTGGCGGGCGGCGCCGATCCCGACCAGATCTTCGACCTGCTCGCCGGCTTGTGGGAGCCCCGCCATGCGCACTGATCTGCACCCCGATTGGACGATTCCCCCGACGTCCCCCGGCTGGGCCGGGCGCATCGAACAGTTCATGGGCCCCGGTAAGACCCGGGCGGAGTCGGCGGTCGAATACCTCGGCGGCGCCGTCTGCGTCCTGCTACTCCTGGCCTACTGCCGGCCGGAACTCGACGGGTGGAGCCTTGCCGAACGCGTGGTGCTCGTGGTCATCGTGCTCGATCTCGTCGGGGGCGTGCTCACCAATGCCACCAACTCCGCCAAACGCTGGTACCACCGCACCCGATCGTCGCGGGGCCGGTTGTCCTTCGTCGCGGTCCACACCCTGCATCTCGCCGTCGTCGGCCTGTGGCTGCTCGGCGATCCCACGTGGTTCCTCGGCAATACCGTGCTGCTGATGGGGTCCGCGCTGCTGATCGAATCCGTCCCGGCCTACCTGCGCCGACCTGTCGCCATGGCCGCCTTCATGGCCGTGTTCTCGATCAACCTGATCGCCTTCCCGGTACCGGCGGCGCTGGTGTGGTTCATCCCGCTGTTCTCGCTCAAACTCCTGATCTGCCACCTGATCCCGGAGATCCCCGTCGCCACCGGGACACGTCCCGCCCGGCAGGCTGAACCCGGGTAGTGACCCCGTGCACCGGCTCCGCGCGGAACCGGTGCACGCACTCAGCGACGCCCGATCACATGGCCTGCGCCGACGCGTAGCCGAAGCTCGAGCGGTCCTCGTCGCGGGCCACCAGCTTGCCGTTCACGTAGACCGCGGCGTACGCGTAGTGGGCTTCGGGGTGCGAGATCGCCGACCAGACATAGGTTTCCTTGGGGAACCGCACGTCGACGGTGCGGCACCACCGGTCGCCCTCCATGGATTCGGTCAGCGTCACCACCTCGTCGCGCTTACCCAGCGAGTCGTAGTAGGTGATCTCGTTGCCCGCCTGCACGTCGGAGCAGAACACGTAGCGGACATTGCCGTAGGCAGGCACTTCCGCGGCGGCGGCGACCCCGGCCCCCACCACAGCGGCCCCGGCGACGGCGCCGCCCGCTCCGATCATCGCGACAATGTGCCGGATGGCAGACCGTGTCATTTTCAAGCTGTCCTTTCGCGAAACGATGTGCCGGCGAAACACTCCCGTCGGCAACAGTCCGCACGATGTCGTGCCTCGAGCGAACCGGACATTGAATCACACTCCGGCGCTTGCTTGCTCCTCCGTCAGCGCGCGCCGTCTCACCGCGGCGTCGTCGCGGCCTCCGGCGATTCGAGCGGCGTCGGCAGCAGACCCGCGGTGATGAAGCCGTCGACATAGCGTTGCAGGACAACGGCATCGATCGCCGGGCACCGCACGCCGTAGTCGGCCAGGACCGCGCGGGTGCCGGTGTCGTCGACGATCAGGGCGTCGCCACCGCCGTTGAGGTAGTTGTCGGCGACGAGGGCCGCGCGCATGAGGTCGGCGTGCTGGGCGATCTGCCCGGCCAGCCGCTCGGCCGCATCGGCCACCGACACCGTCTCGACGGGGAAACCGCTGCGGCGCAGGGTGTTCAGGATGTCGCCGACATTGGTGGGCGCGCTGTTGACCAGGTGGTAGATCTCGGTGTTCGGCTGCCGCCCGGTGGCGAGCGCGACCAGCGCGCGGGCCACGTAGTCCACCGGCGCCAGGGTGACGTCGGCGGATTCGATATCGGGGGCGACCCCGAGGTGGGCGGCCGACCGGACGAGCGTCCAGAACGCGTCGTCGGCGCTGTTCGCGCCGCTGCTGATCGATCCGGCGACCAGGCCGGGCCGGTGCACGGCGACCGGCAGTCCGCGGTCGGCGGCCGCGAGGACCAGTTGCTCGGCCACCCACTTGGTGGCCAGATAGCCGTTGCGGGGCACCTCGGCGGCGGTGATCGCCGTCCGCTCGGTGACGACGCCGGTGTGCCCGGCGCCCACCGCCGCCGACACGGTGGACACGAAATGCAGGGTCTTCACCCTGGTCTCGACCGCCAGCCGCAGGATCTCGACGGTTCCGGCGATATTGGCCGGGCGCAGCGCGGCATACGATTCCAGATGGTTCACGCGGGCGCCGTTGTGGTAGATCACCTCGATCCGCGCGGCCAGCTCGGCCCAGGTGTCCTCGGTCAGCCCGAAGCGCGGTGCGGCGAGGTCGCCCGGCACCGGCACGACCCGGTCCGCGAGCCCCTCGGTCGCGAGTCCGTAGCGCTGGAGCGTCGTTTCGAGGCGGCGGCGCACACCGTCGGCGTCCTCGGCGCGGACCAGGCACCACACGCGCGCGGTGGTGTGGTCGAGCAGCTCGCGCAGCAGATGGATGCCGACGAAGCCGGTGGCACCGGTCAGCAGCACCTCGTCGGCCGCGAGCGGCGGCACCGGGAAGGACTCCGGCACCGTGATCGCGGGGTCCAGGCGCGCGTCGTCGATCAGCATGTCGGTCCAGTGTTCGGCCGCCGACGCGCCGGACTCGGCCGTCACCGCCGCCGTCACGCCGCGCGGGGTCGGCGCTTCGAACAGCATGCGGGGGTCGGCGTCGATGCCCAGCCGGGTCCGCAGCTCCGAGCGGAGCGTGAAGACCAGCAGCGAGGTGCCGCCGAGATCGAAGAAGCTGTCGTCGATCCCGACCGAATCCCGTTCCAGCACATCGGCGAACACCCGTGCGACCGCGAGCTCGCGCACGGTCGCGGGCTCGCCGTCACCGGCCGCGGCGGCGACGGTGTCTGCACCGGCCGCTGCCGCGCGTTCGGGCGGAGCGGCCGCGACGGAGCCGGACAGCTGCCCGATCGTCGTCTCGGGACGGGTGGCGATCGCGGTCAGCAGGTCGTGGAACCGCGCCGCGAACCCGGCGACCGTCGCCGCGTCGAAGAGGTCAGTGGCGTAGCGCAGGCTGCCCGTCATCCCGCCGGTGCCCGGCTGCTCACGCAGCGTCAGGCTCAGATCGAAATGGGTTGTCTCCCACGGAATATCCAGTGTCGAGACGGTCAGGCCACCGAGGTCGAGCGAGGGCGCCACGGGCAGGTTCTCGTAGGAGAACACGGCCTCGAACAGCGGGTGCCTGGTGGTGTCCCGGGCCGGGTTCACCGCTTCGACGATGTGGTCGAAGGGGACATCGGCATTGCCGAGCGCGGCGAGGGCGACCTCCCTGGCCCGCGCCAGCAGCGTGGTGAAGTGTTCCTGCGGATCGAGGGTCAGGCGCAGGGGCAGCGTGTTGACGAACATGCCGACCAGGCGATCGAGGGCGGGGTGACCGCGGCCCGCGACCGGGGTCCCGACCGTCACGTCCGCGATCCCGGCCAGATCACCGAGCAGCACGGCGAACGCCGCGTACCCGGCCATGAAGGGCGTGGCGTTGTGCCGGCGAGCCAGCTCGGTCAGCGCCGTCCCGATCTCGGCGCCGATCTCGAACTCGACCACCGCGCCGGTGCCGCCCGGCCTGCCGGAGCCGGGAGTACGGACGCGATCGGTCGGCAGCGGCAGCCGGTCGGGGGCACCGGCCAGGGCGTCCACCCAGTGCGCGAGCTGCCGCGCGGCGGTGGAACGCGGATCGTGGCGATCGCCGAGCCGCCGGTGCTGCCACAGCGTGTAGTCGGCGTATTGCAGCGGCAGCGGTTCCCACTGCGGCTGCTGCCGGGCCGCCCGCGCGGTGTAGGCCGCGGACAGATCGGCCACGAGCGGACCGTGCGACCAACCGTCGGCGGCGATGTGATGGGCGACGAGTGCGAGCACGTGCTCGTCGGAGCCGAGGCGCCACAGTGCCAGCCGGATCGGCGCGTCGGTGGTGACGTCGAACGGCGCGGCGACCGCCACCGCGAGTTCGGCGTCCAGCCCTTCGGGGTCGAGGGCGCGCGCGGTCAGCGGCGCGTCACCCAGCGCCGCGTCGACGGTCAGGATGCGCACCTGCGGCCCGGCGCCGCCGGCGGGATACACGGTGCGCAGCACCTCGTGCCGGTCCACCACATCCCGCAGCGCGGCATCGAGCGCGGCCACATCGAGAGATCCCGTGAGGCGCAACGCGATCGGCAGGTGATAGGCCGACGAATCCCGGTAGAGCTGGTTGAGCAGCCACATCCGCAGCTGGGCCGGGGCGGGCGCCAGCTGGTCGGGCCGGGCTTCCGCCCTCGGGGCGTCCGCGACCGGGTCGTCGGCATCGGCGAGCCGCAGCGCCAGCGCCGCGACGGTCGGCGCGTCGAAGACGGCGCGGACCCCGATACCGAGCCGCGCCGCGAGCGCGGTCGCGGTGAGCGAGGTGCCGCCGAGGTCGAAGAAGTCGCTCTCAGCGCCGTCCACCTCGATCGCGAGGACCTCGGCGAAGGCCGCCGCCACCGCGCGCTCCGCGTCCGTCGAGATCGGCCGGGACCCGGCCTGGCCGAACACCGGCGCGGGCAGGCGGCGGGTGTCGAGCTTGCCGTTGGGCGTCAACGGCAGGGTGTCGAGGACGAGGTAGGCGCTCGGCCGCAGATACGCGGGCAGCTGCTCGGCGATCTGGAGTCGCACCCGCTCCACGTCGAGCGGACCGTCCGGCACCAGATAGGCCACCAGATGGGTGCCCCTGGCGTCCTGATGCGCGGTGACGGCGGCCCGGCCGACACCGGCGAGACCGGTGAGCGTTGTCTCGATCTCGCCCGGCTCGATGCGATGACCGCGCACCTTGATCTGGAAGTCGCTGCGGCCGTGATAGATCAGCTCGGGCTCCGGACCGGCGGTGAGGGTGACCAGATCACCGGTGCGATACACCCGACCGCCGGGCGGGCCGAACGGGTCGGCGACGAATCTGGCCGCGGTCAGCGCGTGCCGTCCGTGGTAGCCGCGCGCCAGGGCCGGACCACCGATGTACAGCTCGCCGATGACGCCGGGCGGCACCGGGCGCAGTCGAGCGTCCAGGACCAGTGCGTGGAATCCGCGCAGGGGCGCGCCGATGGTCACCGGCCGGTCCGGCGTCAGCTCCGCGATGGTCGCGATGTCGGTGGCCTCGGTGGGGCCGTATCCGTTGCGCATCAACCGGGTTCGCGACCAAGCCGAGACCAGATCGGCGCGGATCGCCTCCCCGCCGACGCCGAGGACCCGCAGATCGGGCAGGGTCTCGGGGTCGAGGGTGGCCAGCACGGCCGGGGTGATGATCGCGTTGGTCACCCGCTCGCGCCGCATCAGTTCGGCCAGGTCGGGTCCAGCCATCACATAGCGCGGGGCCACCACCAGCGTCGCCGCACCGGCCAGGCCGCACAGCATCTCGCCGACGGCCATGTCGAAACCCGGGGAGGCGTGGTGCAGGGTGCGGGCGCCGGGGCGCAACGCGTAGCGGTCACGGCGCTCGGCCGCCAGGTTCGCGAGTCCGCCGTGGGTCACCAGCACACCCTTCGGCACGCCAGTGGACCCGGAGGTGTAGATGAGGTAGGCGGGGTGCTCGGGCCGCGCGACGACCGGCAGGCGCGGCTCCGCCGCGGGCACGGCGTCGGGGTCGACGATCGTCCACCGGACCGATCCGGGCAGATCCGCCGGGTGCTCGACGCCGGTGACGCCGAGGACAGCACCGCAGTCGCCGAGGATGTGGGCGATGCGCTCGGCCGGGTAGCCCACGTCGATCGGCACGAAACCGGCCCCGGTCTTGGCGATCGCCCAGACCGCGCCGACCGAGGCGGCGGACCGTTCCATGACCATCGCGACCAAGGTCTCCGGCCCCGCGCCCGCGGCCTGCAGCGCACCGGCGAGGCGATCGGTCCAGGCGTCGAATTCGCGGTAGGTCCAGCGCTTCTCGCCGTAGACGACGGCGATGCCGTCCGGGTTCGCCGCGACGGCGGCGGCGATCAGCTCGCTCAGGGTGGCCGGTGTCCCCGCCGCCGGGCCGCGCCACGGGACGAGCAGGTCCGCCTCGGCGGCGGTGAGGATCGGCAGCTCGGCGATCGGCATGTCGTCGTCCGCGGCGGCGAACGCCGTCAACAGACCGACGAACCGATCCAGCTGCGCGCTGACCTCGGTCTCGGCGTAACGATTCCGGTTGGCTTCGAATTCGACCCGCAGCCCGGAACCGCCCACCGGATACACATTGAGCGCGAGATCCTCGACCGGCCCGGTGGACAGCAGCTCGACGGTGCCGCGCGCCGCGCCGAGCATCACCTCGGGGTGGAAGTTCATGATGTTGACCGCGGGCCCGAACCCCAACGACTCGGCGCGACGCCCACTATCGCGGACCATCTCGGCACCGCGATACCGCTGGTGGCGCAGCGCCCCGCCCAGCTCGGCCCGCGCGGTGGCGATGGCGGCGCCGACGGTATCGCCCGAGCAGCTCAGCGGCACGATATTCGAGGTCATGCCGCCGCATTCGCGCAGCGCGGCGACGGTGCGGGCGGTGACGGGCAGGCTCAGCGCCACCGACTCGGTATCGGTCAGCCTGCCGAGGAACGCGGCGAACGCGGCCACCAGCACCGGCGCGTGACCGGGGAAACCGGCGCGCGTCCGTAGCTGTTCGACCAGCGCGTCGGGCAGCTCGGCGCGCGCGTGGATCGGGAGCGGATCGGGCGCACCCGGCCGGGTCGCGAGGGTGACCGGGTCGGGCAGCCCGGCGAGCCGCTCACGCCAGTAGTCGCGGTCGGTCCCATACCGCCGCGAGCTCAGATAGTTCTCTTCCGCCGCGGTCAGCACAGCCGTCGAATCGACCGCTGCCGTGGGCAATTCGACGCCGTCGAGAAGCGCCGTGTAATGCTTGCTCAGCAGGTGCTGCAGGCGGATGGCGCCCATGCCGTCGAGCGCCAGGTGGTGGGCGCGGGTGTAGAGCAGGTGACGGTCCGAGCTCAGCCGCAGCACCGTGGTGACGATGGGCGGATCGGTGACCAGGTCGAACGGCGTGCGCTGGTCGGCCCGCATCCAGGCCAGGGCGGCGGCCTCGGGGTCGGGTTCCGCGCTCCGGTCGACGACGGCGATCCGGTCGTCGAGGCCGTCGTCGTGGACTTGGCCCGGCTGCCCGTCCACGACCGTGAAGCGCACGTAGGCACCCAGCTCGCGCGCGGCCAGCTGCGCCGCGCGGCGATAGATCGCGAGGTCGAACGGTCCGCGCAGGTCGACGTACTGGGCGATGGTGAGCGGCACCGGTCCGAGCAGTTGCTGAGCGAACCACACCTCGCGTTGTGCCGCGGTGAGCGGGCGGACAGCAGGGGTCGAACCGTGGGGAATCATGGTGCCTCGAAAGCTGGGAGAGAAAAGGTGGTTGGCAGCGCCCGACCCGTCGGCCGGGCACTGCTGGACCGGGAAATCAGGCCGGGTCGTCGGTGAGATAGCCACCGCGAGCGAAGAATTCGGCACCGTCGTGTTCGGTGCCCGCCGCGGTGCGGACGCGGGTGATCACCAGCGCGTGGTTGCCACCCCGGTGCGGCTGCGCGCCACACACGACGGCGCCGCCCCCTTCCTGCACGATGACCCGGCCCGCGGTGCCGCCGTAGCGGGCCTCGGAGATCACCGCGTCGAGGATCTCGATGCGCTCACCGCGGTAGTAGGAGAAGGCGCGCGGATACGGCGCGGACAGCGCCCGCACGAAACGCTCCAGCTCGACCGCGTCCAGGGACCAGTCGACTCGGCTGTCCCGATCGGACCGCTTGTGGAAGTAGGTGCGCTCGGCCTTGTTCTGCGGCGTCCACACCGCGGTGCCGTTCTCGAGAGCCGCGAGCGCCTCGTGCACCGCGCCCGGGATCAGTTCCATGCCGGCCAGGACGAGCTCGGTGCCGGTGGCGCCGGCCGGGATCGGCAGGCGCTTCTGGACCAGGATGTCGCCGGTGTCGAGCTGCTCGTCCATGCGGTGCACCGTGAGGCCGAACTCCTCGGCACCGCTGATCAGCGCCCACAGCACCGGCGAGAATCCGGTGAACTTCGGCAGCAGCGAATCGTGCAGGTTCAGCGTGCCGTGCGGCGGCATGTCGTAGAGCTCGGCGGGCATCCAGGTGTACCAGCTGTTGACCACGATCACATCGGGTTCGACGCTCTTGACCAGCGCGATGGTCTCGGCGTCGGCACGCTCGGTGAGGTGCACCGGAATACCGTGCTCGTTGGCCAGTTCCTCGACCGAATCGTTCCAGATCGCCTTGTAGGCGGACTCCGCGGCGGGGTGGGTGACCGCGAGGACCACCTCGTGCTCCGAGTCGATCAGAGCCTGCAGAGTCTTGCGACCCCAAGTTTGGAAACCGAACGACACGATACGCATAAATCTGCCCCTACTTTCGTCTATGTGTAGGCTTACCTTACATAGGTGGACCTATGCGTGTGGCCCGGACCCGTGTCGACCGCCGGCTCACCAATCGCGCGCCGCGCGCGCCCTACACTGTCGTTACCAGGCGTGGCCCGATCACTGGCGACCTGCCCCGGTGCGACCATCGCGTCGCCATCGGCGGCAGCCGCACCGTCGAGGAAAGGCGATCCGCATGACCAGTCGGCCGATCGACATCAAGCCCCGCTCCCGCGATGTCACCGACGGACTGGAGAAGACCGCCGCCCGCGGCATGCTCCGCGCCGTCGGGATGGGCGACGACGACTGGGCCAAACCGCAGATCGGCGTCGCCTCCAGCTGGAACGAGATCACCCCCTGCAACCTCTCCCTCGACCGGCTGGCCAAGGCCGTCAAGGAGGGCGTGCACGCCGGCGGTGGCTACCCGCTCGAGTTCGGCACCATCTCGGTGTCCGACGGCATCTCGATGGGCCACGAGGGCATGCACTTCTCCCTGGTCAGCCGCGAGATCATCGCCGACTCGGTCGAGACCGTGATGATGGCCGAGCGCCTCGACGGCTCGGTCCTGCTCGCCGGGTGCGACAAGAGCCTGCCTGGCATGCTGATGGCGGCGGCGCGGCTGGACCTGGCCAGCGTCTTCCTCTATGCCGGGTCGATCATGCCGGGCAATGTCGACGGCCGCGATGTCACCATCATCGACGCGTTCGAAGCCGTCGGCGCCTGCATCAAGGGACTGATCACGCGCGAGGAAGTCGATCGCATCGAGCGCGCGATCTGCCCGGGCGAAGGCGCGTGCGGCGGCATGTACACGGCCAACACCATGGCCTCGGTCGCCGAGGCGCTGGGGATGAGCCTGCCCGGCTCAGCCGCCCCGCCCGCCCCCGACCGTCGTCGCGACGACTACGCCCGCAAGTCCGGCGAGGCCGTCGTCGAGCTGCTGCGCCGGGGCATCACCGCCCGCGACATCATGACGATGGAGGCGTTCGAGAACGCCATCACCATCGTCATGGCACTCGGCGGATCGACCAACGCCGTGCTGCACCTGCTGGCCATCGCCCGCGAAGCCGGCGTCGGGCTCACCCTCGCCGACTTCAACCGCGTCGGCGAGAAGGTGCCGCACCTGGGCGACCTCAAGCCGTTCGGCCGCTATGTCATGAACGATGTCGACAAGGTCGGCGGCATCCCGGTCGTGCTGAAGGCGCTGCTGGACGCGGGCCTGCTGCACGGCGACGTCATGACGGTCACCGGCAAGACCATGGCCGAGAACCTGGCCTCGATCGAACTCGGCCTCGACGGTGACGTCATCCGCCCGCTCGACCGGCCGATCCACCGGTCCGGCGGCCTCACCATCCTGCACGGCTCCCTCGCCCCCGAGGGCGCCGTCGTGAAGAGCGCCGGCTTCGACTCCGACGTCTTCCGCGGCACGGCACGGGTTTTCGACGGGGAACGCGCCGCGATGGACGCGCTCGAGAACGGCACGATCGTGGCGGGCGACGTCGTCGTCATCCGCTACGAGGGCCCCAAGGGCGGCCCCGGCATGCGCGAGATGCTCGCCATCACCGGCGCCATCAAGGGCGCCGGCCTCGGCAAGGACGTCCTGCTCCTCACCGACGGCCGCTTCTCCGGCGGCACCACCGGCCTCTGCGTAGGCCACGTCGCCCCCGAAGCCGTCGACGGCGGCCCGATCGCCTTCGTCCGCGACGGCGACCCGATCACCCTCGACGTCGCCAACCGCATCCTCGACGTCGAGATCGCCCCCGACGACCTCGCCGCCCGCAAGATCGGCTGGGAACCACTCCCACCCAAATACACCTCCGGCGTCCTGGCCAAATACCGAAAACTCGTCAGCTCCGCCGCCCACGGCGCCGTCACCGGCTGACCACCCGCACTCCTCCCGACCGGGCCCGCTGCCGTCCCTCGACCTCACGAGCAACAGAATCGCTACGTCGACACTCATTGTTCCGACCGGCTCCGGTACCGCCCGAGCACCCCGAACCAACTCCATCATTCAGCCGTCCTTCTCGGTTCGACGGCGGTCGAGCGCGATCTCGACGTGAGCGACATCGACAGCTGCGGCACCCCTGTCGCGGGCGACCCGCTCGGCGACCTCAAGGAGGCGCTGCACCTACGCGGCAGGGAAGAGAAATTCGGGCACGGTTCGAATCCCGCTGCCGCCTGGCCCTGATGCATTACCGCGCACTGGTGACAACACCCGGTATCGAGCTCCGGACTCACGCGACAACGCTCTACAACAGCATCTTCCGCGCCGACGACGAAATGTGTGTCAATGCCCACGTGTGGGGCGTGAATGCCTACGCTGCGCCGGTCTGGCACCTGCGCCGTACTCTCGACGGTGGCCTGTTCGACACCTACACCGATAGTTTCGACGCGGTCTGGCGCACCGGCAGACCGGTGAAAGGCTGAGCCGATGGCGCGCACCGAGTTCTACGACGACCCCACCGCACCACAACCGAACAGCCTTGTCGTCGCGGCATCTGCCGTCGTGTGCGACGAGAAAGGCCGAATCCTGCTTCAGCGGCGCGCCGACAGCGGCCTATGGGCACTACCCGGCGGCGGCATGGAAATGACCGACAGTCTTCCAGGCTGCGCGGTGCGAGAAGTCAAGGAAGAAACCGGCCTCGACATCGAGATCACCGGCCTGGTCGGTACCTACACCGATCCGCGCCACATCATCGCCTACAGCGACGGCGAGGTTCGACGCCAGTTCAACGTATGCTTCCTGGCCCGTGTCAGCGGTGGCGAACTCGCGATCTCCGACGAGTCCACCGAATTGCGGTTCGTCTCCCCCACCGAACTGGACAGCCTCGACATGCACCACACGCAGCGACTCAGACTGAGTCACTACCTGGAAGGGCGCCGGACGCCGTATCTGGGCTGAAAGCTTCAGCCGTCCATCACCGCATGAAGGCCGGTCGTCGCATCGGCGAAATAACGCACGACACCTGCGGCTGTGACACATTCACGCCAATCACCGATACGGCAATACCCGGCAGCGGCTATCGTCCGGTCGAGTCCGTCGAGATCCGGTGACGTATCCGGCGCCAATTGCAGCGTCCTCGACAGGTTCGCGGTGGTGTGACCGCACACCGCGCCGTCGGACGCGTGGCCGAAAGAGACCTCGCTGCAATAGATATCGACTGCGGCATCGCCGTCATCGAGGCGGGCGATGACATACAGGTCGACCCGCGCGGTCACCGCCCGCCTCGGCTACCGCCATTGAAACAAACCGGATAGTGTGAAATGGTCACCCGAGAACACCCTCCATCGTGGTCTGCGAAGCATTTCCTGGGCACCGATCCCACCACCGCAAACTTCAGGCAAATAGGGTATTAAGTCCTTTCCAGCTGGGCACATAGTCGCGAGAAAAAGCTTTGCCGAGCAAATATTTCGCTCGGTTTCGAATCACACCGGACACCACTCCCGAAATCCATTCGGTCACCGTTGCGTGTCAGCTACTGTCGAGCCGACGTGGCCGACTGTTCCCGTCGGGCCAGCTTCGTCGCGCGGCGCATTCGCAGCAGATATCGCGGCGTCGGCGGATTCCAGCCGAGTTGCATGGACATTCCCAGATCGTCCCGGTTGGCCCAGTGCTCGATAACCTTGCCGTCGACGACCCGGATCCAATGTGTCTGCGTGATCGCGAACGACTTGCCGGTGGCGGGAAAGGCTTGCGCGACATCACCATTGACGTCGAAGGCGACGAACGGGCCGATCTGCCGTCCGGCCATCGTCACGTGCACCGCGACCACGTCGCCCTCGGTCACCACGGCATGCACCTGCCAGCGCAGGTCGGCGAACGCCTGTCGCAGCCACAGGGCGGTGGCGTAGAAGGCCGCGGGACCGTTGCCGCGACAGGCGGGCGGTTCCTGCACCCCTTCCCGGTTGTACGCCTCCGGATGGACCACCTCCTCGAAGTCGGCGAGCTCTCCCGCCCCCATGATCTGAATCGACCGCACTGCCAGGTCTGCGATCGCGCCGTGTTCGTTCGCCATGATCGTGGCCTCCCGAGATTAGAATGAACCTAGCTCTATTGGTTAGAACGTTCATCCATCGAAAATGGTTCAAGGAGATCTGTGACAGGGAAGCGGCGATACTCGACGGCGCTGCGCACCCAGCAGACCGCGCTCACCCGCGCCCGCGTCCTGGAGTCCGCCCGCGCACTGTTCCTCGAACACGGCTACCTCGGCACCACCATCACCGGGATCTCCCAGGCCGCGCAGGTCAGCGTGCAGACGATCTACAACACCGTCGGCACCAAGCCGGCGGTGTTCAAGGCCGTGTACGACACGATGCTGGCCGGTGACGACGAACCGATCCCGATGATCGATCGACCCCAGTTCCAAGCGATGCTCGCGGCCCAGACCGCCACCGAATGCCTCGCGCACTACACCGCCATCGCCCGCACCATCGCCCACCGCGTACTCCCCCTGGTGTCGATGGCCCTGGCCCAGTCCGCGACCGGCGACCCCGACCTCCGCGATTTCACCGACACCACCGAGAACGAACGCAATTTCGGCGCCACCAACCTCGCGAACCACCTGCACCGCCGATTCGGCCTGCGCCCCGGCCTCTCCCCCGCCGACGCCGCGGACACCCTCTGGGCCCTCACCGCCCCCGAACTCGCCGACCGCCTGGTCAACCGCCGCGGCTGGAGCTGGGACAAATACCAGAGCTGGCTCTACACCGCGACCACCGAATCCCTCCTCGCCTCTGCCCCCCTGCGCGCCGATAGCGCGGAGCAAGTCTGAGAGACATTCGTTCAGAGCATTTTTCGCGAGTCCCGGATGGTGGCCGCCAGCCGTTCCAGCAGTGGCGCGGTCGCGGCGTGCGAGAACCGGAAGATCGGCGACCAGGGCGCGACCTGGCCTGCTGTCACCGCGGGGAGGCTCCGCCACACCGGCCGGTCGGCGAGGGCGGTCGGCTGCAGTCCGGTGGATCGGTCGTCGAGCAGGATCAGGTCCGCCGGATACCGGTCGGCTGTCTCCCAGCTCAGCGACTGGAAGTAGCCGCCGGCGTCCACCCGGTCGGGGACGACGAAGTCGACGCCGAGTTCGGCGAAATAGCGCAGATCGGCCGAGGAACGCGGATCGGAGACATAGAAGAGCTCCGGCGACGCCGAGGCGGCGAGCACCCGCAACCCGGGACGCGACGCCACCGCGTCCCGCACCGCCTGGGACGCGGCCGCGAAGCGCTGTTCCGCGGCGACCACCGCGGGGGCGGCGGTATCGGCGCCTAGCGCACCGGCCAGCACGCGGTACCGCGCGAGGATCTCGGCCAGGCTCCGACCGGAGACCTCCATGGCGACGACATTCGGGTTCGCGGACTCGATCTTGCCCAGATTGTCGTCGGGCAAATACCAGAGACGGCCCGGCACATAGGAATCGGTGACGAGCAGGTCCGGCTCCAGGGTCGCGTACTTCTCGATGTCGAACTGGCCCCACGCGTCACCGACGACGGTCACCGAGGCCGCATCGAGGTCGCCGAGCAGATCCGGCGCGTGCGCTTCACCGAAGATCCCCACGATGCGCTCGCGCACCCCGTAGTCGGCCAGCGCGCCCGCCGAACCGGTGAATGCGACCACCCGGCGCGGTGTCTCCCCGGCGCGAACGGCGCCGCCGCGACCATCGGGAAACTCCCAGCTCCCCGCTCCGCCCTGCGCGTCGTCGGTGCTGCCACATGCCGCCAGGCCCGCACTCACACCGATCATCCCCGCCACCGCGAACAATCGCCGACGGCTGAGCGCACGGTCGTGTCGTTTCTCGTTCGCGATGACGATCCTCCTCCGCACGTGCCTACTGGTTCGCTGCCACTAGATCACACAAAGTAAGGCAAGGCAAACCTCACTCTCGCGAGCGCAGGCGGGCAGCCGCGGCCAGAATCGGAGTGCTCACGGCGGTGGCCGCGGCGCCGAGTCCGGTGTCGGTGGCCAGAATCCACCGGACGGTCGTCATCGCCGAGGTCAGCACCTCGCTGCCGCGCTGACGCATGTCGACCTCGAATCGCCCCACGGCGTCGGTGAGGGTCGCGGAACCGGCGGCGGCCTCGCTCACCCGCTCGAGTAGGTCAGCGGCGTCGCGAATGGCCGCGCCCGCGCCCATCCCGGCGGTGGGTGGGGTGGCGTGCACGGCGTCCCCGAGCGCGGTGATCGGGCCCGCGGGCCAGGGGGCGAGATCCTCGGCGCTGGTGGAGGCGGCGTTGAACTGGAACCCGGCCACGCTGTGCGGATCGGCCCTGGCGATCACCTCCAGCGTGTGCTCGGCCCAGCCCCGCCGGCGAAACCGACTCAGCAACGCGGTCCGGAGTTCCTCGCCGCGCAGGTGGCGCAGCGCGTCGGTGCCTGCGGATTCGGTGAACATCGCACCCCAGATGTAGGTGGGTCCGGTGGTGATCGCCATCCGGAGTTCGGGAGCGTCGAGCGCGGCATTGCCGACCGGGTCGAGGAAGCCGATGTAGAGCGCCGCCCCGCGCGGGCCGATCGCCATCCCCGATCGTGGCCGCAGTCGCCGCTGCTCGGCGGGGCCGAGATCACGCAGCGAGGTGCGGCCGGAGTACCCCATGATGCCCGCCGGGCGGTTGGTCGGGCCGCCCGCGAGACAGCGGGCCACGACCGAGTGGGTGCCGTCCGCACCCACCACCAGATCCGCCGACATCGGCTCCCGATCGGCGAACGACACCACGGGCGCGCCGGAGTCGTCATATCCGACGCCGGAGACGTTGTGGCCCAAGCGCAGACCGTCACCGACGGCCTCGGCCAAGAGCATCCGCAGGGTGATCCGGTCGACGTCGACACTGTCGCTACCGCTCAGCTCCGGTCCATAGCCGAGCAGCCTTCCTCTCCTGTCCCACAACGCATCTCGCTCACGCAGTCGCAGCGCCGAACCCGAGGCCAGCAACCGCCGCATGATCGCCGGTTCCACCAGGGTCCGCAGCGCCGACAGCGCCCGCTCGTCCAGCGTGATGTGGTAACCGCCCGTCGCCGCCACCTCGGTGTCGCGGTCGAACACCACGGCCTCGAATCCCCGGCGACGCAGACCCGCACCCAGTGCCAGCCCGCCGATTCCGCCACCCACCACGACTACCCGCATCTCCGAACACCTTTCGCCGCGCCTCACCGAACACGGCCACCATGGCATCGGTGGTGGACACCGAGTGGCCACCACCGGTGGCATGGTGGATCGATGGCGAACACCTCACACCGGGCCCTGCGACTGCTGTCCCTACTCGGATCGGGACGCCAGTGGCCGCTGCGCGCGCTGGCCGCCCGGCTCGGCGTCAGTGAACGCACCGTCCGCCGCGATATCGAGACGCTGCGCGGGCTGGACTACCCGATCACCACCGTCCACGGTCCCGACGGCGGCTACCGGCTCGGCGCCGCGCACACCCTGCCGCCACTGCTGTTCGACCACGACCAGGCCCTCGCGGTCGCGGTGGCGCTGCAGACAGCACCCAGCACGATGCTCGGCTTCGGCGACGACGCGGCGCGGGCACTGACCACCCTCCACCAGGTCATGCCCCCTGCGCTGCGGGCATCGATGGAATCCCTGCGCCTGACCCGGCTGCGGAACTACTGGGAGTTCCCCGCACCGCCCATCGACCCGGCCGCGCTCACCACCGTCGGCGCCGCCGTCCGCCACCGCCACCTCCTGGTCACCGAGACCCTGCGACCCGACGGCACCCGCCCCGCACCCGGAGATCCAGACTTCCAGCCTGCCCGCCGGATCGAGCCGCACCACCTGGTCGTCTGGGCCGCCCGCTGGTACGTGGTCGCTTACGACCGCACCGACCACGAGTGGCGCGTGCGCCGCGTCGATCGACTCCACGCGCGCCCCACCACCCAGCCCTTTGCGGCCCGCGCTCTCCCCGGCGACGACCTCGCCCACTTCGTGATGAGCACCCACGACCGCGGCGACACCCCCGCCGCCTGGCCCTGCACCGGCAGCACCCGGCTCGACCTGCCCGCCGCGGTCGTGGCCCGCTGGGCCCCAGGCGGTTCCGTGGTGGAACACCTCGATGCCGAGCACTGCCGGCTCACCCTCGGCGCCTGGTCCTGGGCCGGCGTCGCGGGCATCCTCGCCACCTTCGACACCGAACTCACCGAGCTACGCCCGCCGGAGCTCGTCCACATGTTCCACCGGCTCGCACGCCGATGGGCACCGTCGGCCTCACCGGATCCGTCTCCCCACGGAGGTCCCGGCGGCCCGGCCGAAGATGTCGGCACCCTGGTCTAGTGTCGGCACCGTGTCCGACACCATCGCCTTCGGTGGCGTAACCATCGACAGCAACAATCCCGCCGAGCTCGCCGAGTTCTGGACCGCGGCCCTCGGCTACACAGTCCTGGCGGACGCCGGGGATTTCATCATGATCGCCCCGCCCGGAGTGGGTTTCGGGGAGGGCCGCTACCTCGCGTTCCAACTGGTCCCGGAACCGAAATCCACCAAGAACCGGATGCACATCGACTTCCAGACGACCACCCGGCAGAGCGAAATCGACCGGTTGACGGCGCTCGGCGCCACCGTCCTCGGCGAACACGCACTCCCCGGCTTCGGATGGACCGTCCTGCACGACCCACAGGGCAACGAGTTCTGCGTCGTGTCACCGACCACCTGACCGTTCGAACGGAACCCGCCGATCAGAAGGCGGCGTCCCCCTCACCGTCTCGCCAGCTGCCCGCAACCGGGCGCTCGGGAATGCTGTCCGGCTCGACCAACTCGCCGACCGCCGCATCGGCGAACCATTCGATCCAGCGAAACTTGAACTCGTCCAGATCGTGGAGATCGACCTCGGTGAACGGCCATGCGACCACCGGAATGTCCGCGCCGGAGCGGAGCGCCCGAATCGCGGTGTCGTCGACGGTGCAGGCATAGGGATTGTACTGCGGCGGATTGTGCGGTCGACCCTGCCAATCGTCCGCGAATGCCGTTTCGTACCAGGCGAATTCGCCCGGGCGTTTGGCGTCGCAATACCACAGGCTGTGACTCCGCCCCTGCCAGGTCCTGCGGGGATCGTATGAGTTCACCGCGATCACAGCGGTCGCGACCACCTCGAACGGCAGCCCCGGCCGCCAGGACACCGAATCCGCACCCTGATAGAAGCGCATCTCCAGCGCGGCGGACGGATTTCTCATCGTCAACAGCAGATGCAGGGCGTCCTTGCCGCGCTTTCTGACCGTGCCACTGGTATTGGCCTCCACGGTCTCGGCGATCGTCGAGAAGATCGCCGAGAGCTGCTCCACCGCCACGCTCTCGCGCTCGGCGCGCACCGCTGTCACCTGTTCGGCCGCATTGCGCGTGGCGGTTTCCTCGGCGGACCGAGTGACGTGGGCGAGGTCGGCGGCGTGGAGCTTGCGCAGTGCCGTCGACGGTTCGATGGTCACTGTCGCCAGCCGCTCGAGGATCTTCCGTGGCGTGGGTCGCGCGGCAGGCCGCTTGTCCAGCATGGACAACACCAGAGTCGCGAGTTTCGGGTCCGACACCGTCGTCAAGGGTGCGGGCGGTGTCGTCAGGTGCTGGTCACGAAGTTCCTCCCGGCTCCGCCCGGTGAAGGGGCAAGCCCCGGTCAGCAGCTCGTACGCCATCACGCCGGTGGAGTAGACGTCGCTGTGGCTGTGCAGGTGCTCGTTCCGCCACCACTCCGGTGGCGCGTAATGCAGTGTCGCGGTGCTCTTGTGCGTGATGGTCGCGGTCGCCGCCTCCGCGTACCGTGCGATACCGAAGTCGCTCAGGTGCCACGTTTCACCGAGCAGCAGCACATTGTCCGGCTTGATATCCCGGTGTACGACGGCGCGGCCCAGATCGTCGAGCGCGGTCACGACGTCGCGCAGGATCTTGATCACTTCGTCTTCGGGCAATGCGCCCCGGTCGGCCAACACCGTGCGCAGGCTGGTCTGCGCCAACGGCATCAGCAGCAGATAGCGCGCGGGTGCGTCGTCCTCACCGACCTCCTCGATCCGGATGACGTTGCGGACGTCCGCCAGTTCCGTAGCAAGGGACTCCCGGTCGGCTCCGGGCCGCTTCGGTACCACCTTGAGCGCCGCGCGACGCGCCCCGTTGTCGACTTCGTAGACGGCACCGAACCCGCCCTGGCCGATCATCCGAACGACCGTCCAGTCCGTTGCCCCGAGTGTGAATATCCTGCCCGCCAACTGTCATCAGCCCCTCAGGCCAGGATGATCGCGCCTTTACGACCACACCTGCCGGAAATTCTACGGTCCCGGGCCCGTCCGCAGCGAGCGAGACACCCACGAATCCCGCCGCCTCGGCGCCGAATCTGAAATGAAAATGTGTCTGAAAGTGCCGATGGAACCGGGGTCGAGTGGCGAGAATTGGTCACGACGGTTCGGTGGGATTCAGCATAGCCGCGCTGTCGCGACTCCCCTTCGGCAACAGAGGAATTGGACGATGAACAGGCTGTCGAGATCCGCCGCGACGACGTTGGTTGCCGCCGTCGTCGCCGCCGGGACCGCGTCGGTCGGCGTCGCGCGGGCGGACGCGCCCGGCGCGCAGACCTGCACCCCGTACACCGCGATCTTCGGGCCGGGGACCTGGGAGACCACCCCGGGCGCCGATCCCGACGTGCCCGTCGGCATGCTCCGGCCCGTCGGCGACGGCCTGCGACGGCAGTTCGGCGACGACATCACCGTGCTCTACGCCCCGTACGCGGCAAGCGCTTTCGACCAGGGCCTCACCTACGCGGAGTCGCTGGGCACCCTGGAATCGCGTTTGCGCCAGATGCTGCGTGGCCTGTGCGGGTCGACGCGGGTCGTCCTGGCCGGCTACAGCCAGGGCGCGGATGGCATCGGCGATCTCGCGACCGAGATCGGCAACGGCGACGGTCCCATCGATGCCGATCGCGTGGTCGGTGTCGGGCTCCTGGCCGATCCGCATCGCGATCCGGATACCACGCTCTCCCTGGGCAATCCGCAGCCCGGCTACGGCATCGCCGGAAGCCGGGACCGGGATTTCGGTGCGCTGACCGATCGGGTCCGCACCCTGTGCGCCGACGGCGACCTGTACTGCTCCCTCGATGTCGCCACCTCCCCGTTCCTCGCCGTCGTCGGCCGGGTCCTCAGCGGTGATCCCACGCCCATCGCGAATTACCTCCCCGCCACGGCCGATCCCCGCAGCCTGATCGCTCAGGCCGTCACCATGGGCGCGGGCTGGACCGCCACCGCGGCGAACCTGCCGACCATTCTCGACGACCTCACCCGCCTCCCGGAACTGCTCGCGGCCGGTGACATCCGCGGCGCGCACGACACCGCGCAGGCCCTGAATGTCGCCCTGGCCCCGCTGGTCCAGGCCGCCGCGGGGGTGGACCGCACGTTGGTCGCCCAGGTCATCCGCGCGGCCGCCGCCGTCGACCCGTCCGGTCGGACCGCGGGGGTCAGCGTCATCGCCGACGCCCTCCTGCACATCGATTTCCTGAGCATCGCCGACAGCGTCGGTCAGATCCAGGAGATCCTGTGGCGTGCGGTCGAATCCCTCGACCGCAACGACCCCATCGCGGCCGCGGTCGACCTGGCGACGGTGGCCGCCACCGGCGCCGACCTCACCGGCGCCGTGCTCGGCCCCGTCGCCGCGGGCATCCGCGCCGACCTCCGCTCGACCACCCGCACCCTGTTCAGCATCACCGACCCCGCCACCGTCGACGAACTCGTCCAGCTGGGCCGCCAAGGCGTGGACATGGCCAACTTCTACGCCTCCGAAGCCCACGTCGACTACGGCGACGACGCCCAGATCCTCCTGAGCTACCTGAGCTCCCAGGTCGGTTCCTAGCCGCGCGGTCTCCGACCGGTCGGCGCCCGCGCCGCGTACGCTCACCTGGTGCCGACTGGCGGTAGCAGACAGGTTCGTGCCGCGCGCAAGCGCAAGAAGCGGATGGCGCGCGTCACCCACGACCTCACCGACGCGCAGTGGGACGCGCTCCAGACGTCGTGGGGCGGCTGCGCGTACTGCGGCTCCCCCGCCAGCGCGCTGCAGAAGGACTGCGTGCAGGCCATCTCGCGCGGCGGCCGCTACACCCTCGGCAATGTCGTCCCCGCCTGCGGGTCGTGCAATTCCAGCAAGTGCAATGCCGAGGTGACCGGCTGGCTACGGCGCAAGAAGCTCGACGAACGCTCGTTCCTCCTGCGCCACTACGAGATCGCGGCCGACCTCACCACCCGGTTCGCGGAGAATCCGCCGGAGGATCAGCGCTCGGGTGACTCGGTCCCGTAGAGCTCGATCTCCCACATCTTCTCGATCACCCGCTGCACCGCCCGGGTGAGGTGACGGCGGTAGGTGGAGAACGGCAACCCGAGCACCTCGGCGGCGCGTTCCTGCGTGGGTGCCGGTCGCAGATAGGTGCGGTCGAGCGCCCGGTAGAGCTTCTCGCCCCGGGTCTCCTCGCGCAGCGACTCGACGATCGTGGTGAGCAGTTCCCGGAGCGTGCCACCGGTGGCCGAGCCCGGCCGTCCCCGCACGACCTTGGAGCGCAGCAACGGGTTTCGCTCGAGTCGCCCGCCGCGACCGAGCTCGCGCAGCGCCGACCGGACCGCGTCGGCGAACTCGGGCTGGGACAGCACGAGTTCGGGTACCGGTGGCGCGGGTCGCGCGATCTCCGTGCCGACGACCCGGTCATTGGTCGAGTCGAGCCATTCGGCGATGCCCCCGCGCCGCCAGTCGTGGGCGTAGACCGCGTAGCGCTGTCCACCGACCTCGTATCCGGCCTCGCTCGCACGATGGAAATCGATGTGGCGCATGAACGGCTCCCATGCGTCGGAATCCGCGAAGGCACCGATGAATTCCCAGGTCAGATCCGGTTGCGACAGCCAGTTCTTGGTCGATCGGGCGGTGACCACATTGATCGTCGGTGACGGGAGCTGGTTCATTTCCCCGTCGACGAGGAACCGGCCCGCGAACACCGGCTCCCCCGGTCGGGGTCGGCCGTAGCGGGTCGCGTAGTCCCACATCGCGCGGGTGCCCGGGTCGGCGGCCAGGTCCGCCTCGGTCGCCTCGTGCAGGGCAAGCCGGCAGAAGAAGCCGATCGGCGCGGCGCCCGAGCCCTGGACGACGACGAAGTGCTCGGGCTGGCGGGCGAGCCAGAAGTCGACCAGCTCGGCCTGTTCGGGCCCCTGGTGCCGTTTCGTCATCGCCAGGATCGATTCTCGATGCGCCGGGCGGTATCGGTCGGGGAAGGCCCGGCCGAAGCTCGACCAATCCCAATACCCGGAGATCGTCGGGTTGTGCCGATGTAGGAACACCAGGTCCGCGACGGGCCATCGACCGTGTTCGGCGGTAGTGTCGAGCACCTCGAGGAGGTGCCCGCGCGCCCGGCGATGCACCTCGAGATAGGACTCCGGATCGCGCCAGCGCAGATCCGCGTCGAGGACGTCGCGAGCGATGTCGTGCGGAGCGAGCCCGAGCGGTCCGCGCTCGATGATCGCGAGCTCGCACAACCATCCGAATTCCTCCGCGCAGTCGGGTTCGTCGAGCGCGGCCCGCAGCAGCGCCTCGGTGGTGAAGCGGACGTGGGCGCACACCTCGAGCGCCGCCCGATGACGTCTGCTCGGCACGGATTCGACGAACCGCGCGAGCAGCGCTCGCACCGCGTCCGGCGCGTCGACCAGCGTGGCGGGCAGCTCGCCCGCGGTCTGGGCCAGCAGATCGACGAGGAGCGACAGTGCCAGCGGATGGCCATGGGTCAGCGCCAGCATCCGGTCGTGCTTGTCCTCGGGGACCTGCGCGACGCGAAGGTAGGTACGGGCGTCATCGGGTGCCAGGTTGCGCAGCGAGACCACCCGCAGCAGTTCGCGCCAGCCGGGGTCGTTCGACCACTCCCGGGCGGGCGGATGCCGACCGGCGATCACGACCAGGACATCGGTCGCCAAGCCGGGCAGGAAGGTCTCACGGAGCCAATCCTCCAACGGCGCAAGGCGTTCGAAGCCGTCGATGACCAACACCGACAGAGGCTGGTCCCCGCGCTCCGCGAGCTCGGACACGGCCGCGTCGAACGCCGCGGGCGACGGCTCGATGGAGCGGCCGTCGACCCGCACCGTGCCGCGTCCGGCGTGCGCGGCCGCCTCCAGCAGTTCGGCGAGCAGGGTTGTCTTACCGACCCCGCCCGGCCCGTGGACGAACAGCACCGAGAACGGCGGCTCGTCCGCATCGAGCGCCGCCAGGAACAACTCGATCTCGCCGACGCGGCCGACGAACCGGCGCCGGCGGGCCAGCCGGAGCCGGTCGGCGACGGTTCTCGACTGTGCTGAGGCGCTACTCACCGGCCATGTGTATCAGCTCCGTATCCGCTCTGTTCGTCTTTGCCGACACCGGTGCTCAGCGGACCGGAACTCGCTGTGCCGACACGCCCTCGACCCGCTCCGGTCGAGCCGTCCCGCGCAGTACCCGCGCGATGATCTCGGGTCGCAGCAGCCGCGCCGGATGGTCGAGCAACGCCGAGACCAGCAGGAACTGCGTGGCCACCACCGGATCGTGTCGACCCACGTCGAGCAGGTGGCGGACGTAGCGGTTGACCAGCCGGATCGAAAGTGGCCGCGGACCTTCGACGAGCGGCTGCGTCAGGTCCGCGCCGATGGCCAGCCGCCACGCGACACCCACCGGCCGGGCGGCGGCGCGGAAGAAGCGTCGTTCCAGATCGTCACCGCTGTCACGCAGACAATCGCGCAGCGCGACGGCCTGCAGCGCGGCGACCGACATCCCCTGGGCGTAGATGGGATTGAAGCCACACAGCGCGTCCCCGAGCACGATCAGCCCCCGCGGGAATCGACGCACCCGGTCGTAGCGGCGCCGACGGTTGGCGTCGTAGCGGTAGGTCACCACCTCCGACAGGGGCTCCGCGTGACGCAGCGCGTCGACCACCCGCGGCGGGGCGAATCCCGCGACGCCGTCGACCATTTCCGCGAAACTCGTGCTCGGGTGGTGGCCCCGGTAACCCGTCGCGGTGAACAGCCAGGTGTCGTCCTCGGTCGCGAACAACGCCATCCCTCTCGGCCGGTCCGGCGCCGGACCGATCAGCACCAGCTTCTCCGGCTCGGTGCCGGGCCGCAATCGCACGGACAGGCTGGAGTAGCCCATGTGGACCGACACCGATTCCTCGGCAGGCATCTCGTAGCCGAGTCCGCGCAGCCACGTCGGGGTCCGCGTACCACGGCCCATCGCGTCCACGACGAGATCGGCGGCCAGGACCTCCTCCGCGCTCCCCGCCGCCCGAGCCATGATCCGGACACCGAGCACCCGCCCGCGGGTTTCGTCCGAGACCAGACCGACCACGTCGTTGCCATCGGCGAACCTCACCGTCGGCAGCGCCCGAACACGTTCCCGCACAGCCCCTTCCAGACGCGGCCTGGTCGGCAGGTAGGTCAGGACGCGCGGCTGTACCTCGGACGAGAGCCGGTTGCCCCCGACCGAGAAATAGAACTCCGTATAGTCCTCGACCACCTTGGTGCCTCCCGAGACCAGGTCGGCGAGCACACCGGGAAACAACACCTCCAGCGCCGCGGATCCACTCGGCAGCAAGGCGTGTACATGCTTGCCCTGCGGTACTCCCCGGCGCGGCTCGTCTCCCGCGCCGAGCCGATCCCGTTCCACCACCGTCACGCGGTCGTAGGAATCGGCCAGCACTCGTGCCGCGAGCAACCCCGCCATGCTCGCGCCGAGCACCACCGCATGTTCACCTCTGCGAACCATCGCGCACCTCCTGAGTTTCGGCGATGGCGCGAGCCTGCGGCACACGATTGCTCGGTTACCAGTCCACTTCACTGCTCATGTGCCCGCCCTGACGGTTCTACTGTGCGCCGGTCAGGAAGGAGACCAGTGCCGCACCGACCTCGTCGGGGGCTTCCACCTGCGGGTAGTGGCCCACGGCCGGTGGCGTGTCGAGAACGGTGAATGCCGCGCCCGGCAGGCGGTCGCGCAGCCGAGCCAGGACGTGGGCGCCGCTGATCGGGTCGGCGGGGCCCCAGATGAACTGGCTGGGGCCGGGATAGGTTTCGAGGGCGTCCTGCCAGCGCCGCGCGTGGATCCGGCGTTCGTCGATGTAGCGCAGCAGACGATGCTGAACCAGCTTGCCGTCGTCGAGGGTGATCGTGGCCCACATCGCCGACAGTTCCTCGTCACCGACCGCACGGCCCATGATCTGGCCCATGACCGCGCGGAAGCTGCGTTCGCTGCCGAGTCTGCCCAGTAGCGGGCCCAGGCGGCCGTGCAGCAGTCGCTGCATCAGCACGGGACGGTGCAGGTCGGGGTAGAGACCGCCGTTGAGCCAGGTCATGGCGACGATCCGGTCGGCATCTCGGGCCAGTAGTTCCTGGGCGACGCTCACCCCGTAGTCGTGGGCGACCAGGGCGGTCCGGTCGATCCCGAGCCGGCGCCACAGCTCCTCGGTGATATCTGCCTGTTCGGTGAGGCGATAGTCGTATCCGCGGGGTTTGGCACTGGCGCCCAGACCGAGGAAGTCGAAGGTCGTCACGCGATACCCCGCCTCGACCAGACGCGGCACGATCCCCGCCCAGTCGTAGGACGAGGTCGGAAAGCCGTGCATCAGGGTCACCGGCGGCCCGTCCGCGGGACCGTCCTGGCGGTGGAAGACGGTGTGCCCCAGCACCGTCGACCTCGTTCCGCCTGCCAGCCACTCGTCCAGCGCCCGCGCCATCGCACCAGTCCTTCCACTCAACGGATCGGGAGTACCCGACCCATCTCCGGCCCGAAACCTACCCCAGCGCCCGCAGCAACACCGGCCGCCCAGCCACAGATATTTCCGGGTCAGTGGCTTTGCGCGTCCTCGAGGAGGATCGTCGCGAGCTGACGCTGGGCCGATTCGTCGAGACCGGCTCTCGCGGCCCAGGCGTGGGCGCCGCCGTGTTCGGTGGTGAGGTGGGACAGGAATCGGCGCATGGTGTCGGCGTCGGCGGCGAAGATCCAGTCGGGCAGCGGCGCGGTGGAGTCGCGGCGGGCGCGCAGGGCGGGGACATTCGGTGCCGTGGCGGCGTAGTCGGCGACGATGTCGTCGGCGCGGACGTCGAGCAGGGCCAGCAGGATGGCCACCACCACACCGGTCCGGTCTTTGCCCGCGGCGCAATGGATCAGCGCGGGCAGGTGGGCGGGCGTCGTCAGCAGGTCGAGCGCGGCGACGATGCTGTGCGCACTGTGCTCGAGGTATTCGCGGTACCGGCCGAACATGGTGTCCCCGGGGGCGACTTCGGTGAGGTCCAGGCGAGTGCGGCTCGCGCCGTAGACGTGGGCGTTGTGGTACCCCGCGACGACGTCGGCCAGCGCGCCGCGCCCGTCCGTCCCGATCTCGTCGGCGCCGCGCAGATCGATCACGGTGCGCAGGGCACAGTCGTCCACCAGGAACGCCCGGTCGTCGGGCCCCAGCTCGGCCACCAGATCCGAGCGCAGCACCAGGCGGGGCCGCACCCGGCGGCCGTCCTCGGTCCGCAGACCACCCAGATCGCGGGCGTTGACCGCGCACCGCAGCGGCAATTCCCGCTCGAACACCGTGTTCTCACCAGTTCTCATCGCAACTCCCCGTCACACCGCCGGCACACTCGCGATCGAAAGCTACTCGATCCCGACTGCGCCGCTGGACCACCCACCGCACTGTTTCCGCAGGTAGAACGGCTTCTGATGGCTGTTCGATGGCGAAAAGCAATGAACTCATCGCGATTTCGAATGCGAGTCGGCCCGTCGATGATCCCGGCTCCCGAATCGAGATTCCGTGTCACGCTTCATCGCTGCCCCTCGGCGGCGAGCAGGGAGGATTGGAAACGGCGCATTCCGCGCAGCCAGCGGTCGTAGTCGGAACCCTTGTGGCGGTACATCTCCAGCACGTCCGGATGGGGCAGGACGAGGAATTGTTCGGCGGCGATCGCGGCCAGGACCGCGGTGGCCACCTGCTCGGGTTCGAGCACCGCTCCCGCCGTGGTCACCGCCCGGGTCGCGGCGGCGACCTGCGGCTCCGCTTCCCGGCCGTGCAGGAGCGTGGTGTTGACGCCCATCGGGCACAGGCAGCTCACGCGAATTCCGCTGTCGCCGTAGGTCACACTGAGCCATTCGGCGAATCCGACCGCGGCGTGCTTGCTCACCGAGTAGGTCGCCGAGCCGATCTGGGTGAGCAGGCCGGCCGCCGACGCGGTGCTGATGAAATAGCCCGCACCGCGCTCGAGCCAGCCCGGGACCAGCACCTGCGCGGCCCGGACATGCGCGCGCAGGTTGACCTCCAGCGCCCTGTCCCACTCGGCGTCGTCACCGAGGCCGGACGCTTCGAGAATGCCCGCGTTCGCGAAATACAGATCCACCGGCCCGAAGCGGCTCTCCGCCAGCGCGACCAGGCCCTCGATCGCGGCACGATCGGTCGCGTCGGCGCCGGCACCCACGGTCGCGCCCGGGTGCGCGAGATTGATCCGTTCCGAGGTCGCCAGCGCCGTCGCCTCGTGCAGATCCGACACCACGACCCGCGCACCGGCCGCGGCCAGCGCGGCCGCCGTCGCGGCCCCGATGCCCGCACCACCACCGGTGACGACAGCCACCTTCCCAGCAATATTCATCGGCGCTATTCCTCCGCGGATCCGCCCGGTCGACACCGGAGCCAGCGCCACCCGAATAAGTAAGCGCTTGCTTAGCTTGCGTCAACGAGGTCGCGCTGTCAATCACCGACCACCGCGGCGAGCGCCGCTCCCCCGCCTATCGCGAGCGGCCCAGACTGGCCAGCACCGCCTGCGCCGAACGTTCACCGGAGGCGGCCGCGTCGGCGAGCGACGGCACGTCGAGCTGATAGTCGCCGGCGAGATAGATGGGGCCGAGCGGGTCACGCAAAATCGGGAGCGTCTTGCGCCGACCGGGCGCCCAGAACGGGACGACCCGGCGGTGCCGCCGCAGGATGCCCTCCCCCAGTTTCCCGTCCAGCTCGGGCAGCAGGGTGAGCAGGTCGTTCCGGAAGCGCGACACGATCTCCTCGTCGGGCAGGTCCAGCAGGGCATCGGCCTTGCCACCGCCCGCGAAACAGGCGAGGGCGCCGCCCGGCTTGCGATCGCTGCCGGTGCGCAGTGCCGCAGCGTGATTGAACATCGCCTGGAACGACAGCTGCGGCGAGGAGATCGCGAAGTACTCGTCCCACGACTGCGGCCCGTCTTCGTCAGTGAAGAAGCCGACCACCACATAGCGGCCGTAGGTGATGTCGTTGAACGCGTTCCGATACCGCTGCGGAAGGTCGGGAACGATCCGCTCGGTGACATCGGCGGGTGTGGTGACGACAACCCGCTCGGCGCGCAACCGCTGGGGGCGGTCGCCGTCGAGATAGTCGACGACCACGCCGTCACCGTCGCGGCGCACCGATCGCACCACCGAGTTCAGGCGGACACGGGCGCCGAGATCCTCGGCCAGCACATCGGTCAGTGTCTGGTTGCCGCCCACGGGCAGCGAGAAGTTCGGGACCTTCGCCGGATCGGTCAGCGCGATGCCGACCGAGTAGACGAACTGGGCGGCGGCTGTCTCGTCCGGATCACATCCCATCCACTGCGCCGACCACGATCGGACGATGGTGGCGGCCAGCTCCGAACGGACGCCGTTCAGTAGATACGACGCGAGCTCGGAGTCGAGCCGGGCGCGGACCCGCTGCGCGAATCGGCTCTGCGATTCGAGAAACGGTGCGGCCGTGAGGATGCGGGTGCCCACCATGGCCAGGCCGAGCCGGTCCCGCATGGTCATCCGGGTGCGGAACATGAGGGCGAAAGGATTCGACGTGTCGACGGTCGACCCGTTCAGGTGCAACGCGACACTTTTCCCCGCGAGCGAACCCATCTCGATGCCGTGCCGGTCGAGGGCCTCTATCAGCGTGCCGGTGCCCTCGGTGAACTGGGTGCCCAGGTTGATCCAGTAGTCGCCCTGCCGAACGGTGTCGACGCGGCCGCCCGTGCGATCGGTCGACTCGAGCACCACCACCTGCGCCTGAGGCGCGAGGGTGGTCGCTGCCATCAACCCCGCCATTCCGGCACCGATGACGACGACCTCGGTGGTTTCTTCCTGCACATCGTGCGTTGCCATCTCGGCTCCTGACTGTATTGATCGTTCGAAAAGAGGGTCCGGTGGCTTACGCGACGACCGGGGCGCCATCGGTCATCACGGGAGCGTCGGCGCGCTTGTTGTGGGCGTCGAATGCCCGGTACGCGCGGTAATACGCGAACATCTGCAGGCCCCAGGTGGACAGCGCGAAAATGTAGAAGATCGTGTGTTCGGCATCGTCGCCCGGAATTCGCACGAAGTCGTAGGTCGCCGCGATGACGAATCCGCACGCCGTGGCGACGGCCGCCGAGACAGCGTGCCCGCGTTCACCGATGTCCCACAGGCGCTTGCTGAAATAGATCAGGAAGATCGTCGTGACGACGTTGGCCGCGACCAGGTAGAGCTTGCCCGGCAGGCCGATCTCGTCATGGAAGGCGACCAGCAGCAGACCGGCCACACCCGCCAGCGCGAACGCCCCGATATCCACCGCCACCGACGGCTTGTACCGGTGGGTGACCTGCATCAGGCCCAGAACCAGAATCAGCGTGATGCCGACCGAACGAGAGAAGGCGTCCAAAAAGGCCGCGGCGGTATACATCGGGCTGTCGTGGCCGGCTTTGAGCAGACCGTACAGCAGGAAATTCGTGCCCGATGTCGCGACGATGATCCACTCGATGCCGAGCAGATAATTCCGATAGTTCCGGATGAACTTGATGCCGTAGGTGAAACCGACGGCGATCATCCAGATGTCCGCGGCCGCGAAAAGCAGTTCCTTGATGGACATGATCTTTCTCCTTGATGGTGACGCCCGCCGACCAGCGGCAATTGGGTCGTTTGTCAGCGCTGCCGAGCGAAGGCGGAGGGGAGCCATCTCGCTTCGGCAATCCGGAGGCATCTGGCCGCCGAGCGGGTGCTACCACCCCGGCGCGGGTCCGAATGTGATGCCAGTCATAACACTACCGAGAGTGGGTCATATGATCAAGCCATTTGACCCACTATCAGCCCTCGAGCTGTCCAGGCAGGGTCCGGGTGATGATCTTCCGCGCGTCGGCGAGGATCGCGTCGACCACGTCGGCGCAGCTGCCGATGTCGTGGATCAACCCCTGGGCCTGACTGGCCCACCACATGCCGCCTTCGACATCGCCGTTGCCGTAGACCTGTTCACGGGCGCGGGCGCCACTGGCCAGATGCGCGATGTCGTCGAAGGTCGCACCGGGCTCGCGGGACACCGCGGCGATCTCCTCCGAGACCGTGTTGCGGGCGACCCGGGCGGAATTGCGGAACTCGCGGAACACGATGACGGTGTCGCGTTCGGAGTTGTCCACGATCTGCTGCTTGACGTTGTGATGGATGGGCGCCTCAGTGGTGGCCATGAACCGGGTGCCCATGTTGACCGCGGACGCGCCGAGCGCGAGAGCGGCGACAAGACCTGCGCCGGTGGCGATTCCGCCGCTGGCGATGATCGGGATCGACAGCGCCCTGGCGGCGGCGGGGATCAGCACGAGGCCGGGGACGTCGTCCTCACCGGGGTGCCCAGCGCATTCGAATCCGTCGATGCTCACCGCGTCGACACCGAGCTGCTCGGCCTTGAGCGCGTGCCGGACGGTGACCGCCTTGTGGATGACCTTCACGCCGGCGGCCTTGAAGGTGGGCAGATGCGGTTGCGGGTTGCCGCCCGCGGTTTCGACGATCGTGATGCCGCTCTCGACGATAGCGTCGCGGTATTCGTCGTAGGGCACGGGCTTGATGGTGGGCAGGATCGTGAGGTTCACCCCGAACGGCTTGTCGGTGAGATCGCGGCACCGGCCGATCTCCTTGACCAGCGCCTCGGGAGTGGGCTGGGTGAGGGCGGTGAGGAACCCGAGGGCCCCGGCGTTTGCCACGGCCCCGATCAGATCCGCCGTGCCGACAGCGGTCATCCCACCGCAGACGATGGGGTGCTCGATGCCGAAAGTCATGGTGAAGGTGTTGGTGAACATGTGAGTCCTGAGTAGATGTCGTAACGTCCAAGTCATACGACCAAGTCGATGGGGTCGGCCACAGACCTGCTGGGAGAGGCGTTCGGCAGCGCCGGCCGTCGAGGGCGGACGCCCTTCCGCCGACGACCGGCGCGAACCAGGCGGCGCTTACCTCCCGAGCGCGGCCATCCGATCGGTCGCGCGGTCGGCGAGCCAGCCCAGATACAGCGCGGGGTTGCTGACGAAGCTGGGCCAGAACCGCTTGCTGCCGTGCCAGATCGCCTCCAGGTCCGCGTGCCGCGGCGCGCCGGTGACGTGGTCGGCCAGCAGGTGGCCCACGTACTGCGCCTGGGCGAAGCCGTGACCGTTGCAAGCCGCCGAGTAGAGCACGTTGTCGGAGGCCGCGCCCCCGACGGGAAGCCACGTGGAGCTCATGCCGATCCAGCCGCCCCAGGCCTTCACCGGCTTGATGTCACGCAGTCCGGGAAAGCGGTCGTGGAATCCGCGGACGAGATCGTCGGCGACGGTCGGCGAGGGGGTGCGATCCGGCAGCGGGTTGCGGCCCGCCTGGACCCGGCGCGTGCCGAACGCGATGGTTCCGCGCGGGGTGACGCGGTAGCTCTCGAGGATCATGTGCAGCGTGACCATGGGAGCCCGGCTGGTCCAGCCGATCTCGTCGAGCCGCTCGGGCGCGATGGGTTCGGTTTCGATCAGCGAGGTCCACACCGGGGTGGCGAGGTGCTTGGGCGCGATGGACAGGCTGTTGCTCGCGGCGTTCGTGGTCAGCAGCGCCTTGCGGGCCCTGACCTTGCCGTGCGGAGTATCGACGACGACCCCGTCGCCGACGTCGGCGATATCGCGCGCGGGAGTGTGCTCGTAGACACGCACGCCCGCGGCGATCGTCGCCGCGCGCAGGCCGAGCGCGAACTTGCCCGGGTTGACGGTGCCGCCGACACCCTCACGGACACCACCGAGGAAACCCTCCGGCAGACCCGCCTCGGGGCCCTCCACGAATTCCCCCGACGACCCGGCCTCGGCCAGCACCTTCGCATTGCGGCGCACGTGCCGCAACTGCCCTTTCGACACCGCGGCCATCACGATGCCCTCCTGCCGGTAATCGCAGTCGATCGCGTGCCGTTCGATCGCGTCCTCGGCGAAGTGCACCGCGTTCTCCGCGTAGCGGTACAGCTCGCGCAACCGCTCGCGCTTCAGCAGAAATCCCAGCATCTCGGGATCGGCGGCCACCGAGTTCGTGATGTATCCGGCGTTGCGCGAGGTGGCGCCCCAGCCCAGCGTGCGCGCCTCGAGCAGCACCACGTCGACGCCCTTCTCGGCGAGGCGCACGGCAGCCGACATGCCGCCGCCACCGCCGCCGATCACCACGACATCGCAGTCGATATCCGCGGTCAGGGACGGCTCGACCGTCGTGGGCTGTCCGGCCCACCCGGTGTCCTGGATCAATTCCATGGCGCCTACTCCGTTCCGTCGGCGGGGATGACCGCGGTGCCGACCGCGCGCACCGCGAGCAGGGGCGGGTCGAGCACCTCCGCGCGGCCGGTGTCGTCGGAGCCGCGACAGATCACCCGCAGCTCGAAAGCGACTGTGCGGCTTCGGTTTCCCTTCTTCACCAAGGTGGCCTCGGCCTCGACGACATCGCCGCCACGGACCGGGGCGAGGAACTCCACCGACGAGTACCCGGCGAACAGGCTTTCGTGGCCGTCCAGTTCGATCGCCAGATGGGTGCCGACGTCGCCGAAGAGCTTCAAGGCGAAGGCACCGTCGACGAGGTTCCCGGCGTAGTGGGCGTCGGAGAAGGCGACATAGCGCCGGTGGACCGCCGTGCTCATGCGATCTCCTCGTGAATCGGGCCGAGGGTGCGCGACTGCGCTTCGCCGTCGAGCGCGACGCCGGGGTAGCCCCGCTTGGCGATCTCGGTGCACATGCGGCGGTACTTGCCGACACCACCGAGGTAACCCATGAAAGTGTTGGGCTTTCCCGCGATGTTGGAGCCCCGGTACCAGGAGTCCGTTGTGGCGTACAGCGTCTGGGCGACAGTCCACTCGGTGACATCGACCCACTCCCGCTGCGCTTCGGGGGTGGCCTCGATCACCGTGGCACCGGTGTCGCGGGCGTGTTCGATGAGGTCGGCGATCCAGTCGACGGCCTGCTCGATCGTCACCACCACATTGCTGGCCAGCGCGGGGCTCAGCGGTCCACCGACCATGAAGAAGTTGGGGAAGTCGGCGGCCATGAACCCGAGGTAGGAGCGGATGCCGTCGCTCCAGGCCTCCTGCAGCTTCGCACCGGACGCCCCGGTGAGATTCAGGCCGTACAGCGGCCCGGTGAAGGCGTCGAAACCGATCGCGAGCACGATCGCGTCCACCTCGTAGGTGCCGTTCGGAGTGACGATCGCGTTCTCGGTCATGGTCTCGATCGGCTCGTCACGCAGCGACACCAGCGACACGTTCGGCCGGTTGTAGGTCTCGTAGTAGTCGGTGCCGAACACGCTGCGCTTGGCACCGAGCGGGTGGTACTTGGGCACCAGCAGTTCCGCCGTGGCCGGATCCTCGACGATCTCGCGGATCTTGTCGTGGATGAACTCCGACGCGGTCCGGTTCGCCGCCGCATCGAAGAGCAGGTCGACGAACTCGCCGCCGACACCCTGGAAGCCGCTGCGCTCGTAGGCCTCCTCGTAGCGCCGCTTGCGTTCCTCGTCCGAGACGTCGAAGGCCCGGTCGGTGACGGGGCGATCGGGGATGCCTCCGGGCGAGTGCCTGCACTCCTCGCGGATGGCCACGTAGTCGTCCTTGACGGCGGCGACCTGCTCCGGGGAGAGTTCGGCGTTGCGGGCGGGCATCACGTAGTTCGGGGTGCGCTGGAACACCGTCAGATGCTCGGCGACCTCGGCGATCAGCGGAATCGCCTGCACACCAGAGGATCCCGTGCCGATCACCGCGACGCGCTTGCCCGCGAGATCGTCGAGGGAGATGTTCCACCGGCTCGTCGAGACCCGCAGGCCGGCGAAGTTCGACAGCCCCGGCACGTCGAAGTCCTTCGGGGTGGACAGGCCGCCCGCGCCCGAGATCAGATAGCGGGCGCGCCGGATCTCCCCGCTGTCGAGCCGCACCTCCCACAGGTTGTCGTCCGCGTTCCAGGTCGAACCGACCACGCGGGTGTTGAAGGTGAAGTGCTTGCGCAGGTCGAACCGATCGGCGACGTGCTCGATGTAGCCGAGGATCTCGGCCTGCGGGGCGAACCGCTGGCTCCACGTCCACTCCTGCTGGAGTGCCTCGTCGAAGGAGTACGAGTAGTAGATGCTCTCGACATCACAGCGGGCGCCGGGATAGGTGTTCCAGAACCAGGTGCCGCCGACGCCGGGTCCGGCCTCGAAACCCGCGAAGGTCCAGCCTGCGGTCGTCAGCCGATGTGCGAGGTAGACGCCGGTGAAGCCGGCACCGACACCGATGACGTCGACGATCTCTGAGTGGGGAGTGGAGTTCATGGCAGAAGCCGCTTTCCTTAGTATGGTCGAACGACTGGATCAATTGACCTAATCGAAGTAGGCCAGCGGTCCCGGTCATAGTCAAGGGATGGGGCGGAAGAAGGTCCGCGATCGCTACATCGGCAGGTCGGGAGAATCGACGCCGACCACCCGGTCGCCGCAGAACACCCGGACGGATTCACCGGGGCCGTGGCCGCCGATTCCCGAAGCGCCCCAGAAACTTTGGGCCGAGCCGTCGGCCAGGTCGGCGACCTTGGCGCCGTTCACCCGCACCTCGCCCGACAGCACCCGCGAGCCGACCTCGACGGCGCGGTCCAGGTCCCCGCCGAACACGTAGGCGTCCAGACCCGAGGGGTTGGCGTTGGCCACGCGCAGCGCGTCCTCGTCGGACTCCACGGCGTGCAGACTGACGAGCGGACCGAACAGTTCGGCGGTCGCCAGCGACGCGTCGACATCCGTCGCGATCGTGGGCGACAGGAAGAAGCCGTCCGAACCGGGGAGCTTCGCGGGCTGATGGATGGTCGCGCCGTTGGCCCGCAACCCGTCGATGCGGCTCTGCAGCGTCGCGAAGTGCGGGGCGTTCGAGATGGGGCCCAGTTCGGTGCGCTCGTCGAGCGAGTTCCCGATCCCGATGCGGGCGATGCGATCGAGCAGCGCCTCGAGCAGCGGTTCGACCAGGCTCCGGTGCGCCAGCACCTTGCCGGGGCCTTCGCACCACTGCCCGTTGAGTTTGGTCATTCCATCGAGAATGCCGTCGGCCGCCACGTCGATGTCGGCATCGTCCAGCACCAGGGCCGGGTTGTTGCCCCCGAGCTCGAGCTGGAGCACCTTGAAGTCCTCGGCCGCCGCGCGGGCGATCGCCCGGCCCGCGTTCGGACCGCCGGTGAACGACACGATCTTCACGCGCGGGTCGCCGGTGACGGCCGCGCCCACGTCGCCCGCACCGTGGAGCAGCTGCAACGCACCGGCGGGCAGACCGGCCTTCACGAAGCTCTCGACGATGATCTGCGCGCTGCTCGGCGCGTGCTCCGACGGCTTGAGGATGACCGGGCAGCCGGCGGCCAGCGCGCTCACCGTCTTCGCGGCCGGAATGAAACTCGGGCCGTTCCACGGGGTGAGGATGGCGGCCGGGCCCCACGGGACCTTGTAGAGCCGCACGTCGCGCCCACCGGCCGCGAGCGCGGTGCGACGGGGAGTGGTGCGCAGATCCGCGGCCGAAGCCCGGATCCGGTGCGGCAGGAACTGCGCGAACATCCGGGCCTTGGCGATCGGGACACCGCTGGTGAGGGCATCGGTGCGGGCGATGTCCTCGATCCGGGACTCGACGATGTCGGCCGCGCGCTCGATGACGGCGGCGCGTTCCTCGCTCGCCGCGTCGTCCCAGCGCTCGAAACCGTAGGACCGCTCCGCGTGGCGCAGGGCGCGCTCCACGTCGGCGGGGGTGGTGGTGACGGCGCGGTGCACCGGCAGGCCGGTATTGGGGTCGAGATTCCAGGCGTCCGGGATCGTCGCGCACTCGGACCACTCGTCGGCGATGTAGTTGATCGGTTGGGGCAGTTGTGGATTCGACATCCGGGACTCCTTCGATGCTCGAATGGGGTGGGTCAGACGGTGAGATCGGCGACGATGCGGGTGACCTCGCCGGACTTCATCGCCTCGAAGCCCTTGCCGACGTCGTGGAACGGGATGACGTCGCTGACCATCTCGTCCAGGAGCAGGCGGCCCTGCAGGTACAGCCGGGCGAACTGGGCGATGTCCTCCTGCGCCTGACCCGAACCCATGTACGAGCCGATGAGGCGCTTCTCGCTGAAGAAGAAGTTCCAGGCGGGCAGGACCAGATCGGTTCCGTCGGGGGCGATCCCGACCATGCACGCGGTGCCCGTGGCGCGCAGGACCGCGAGCGCGGTGGCCGCGGTCCGCGCACTGCCGACGGCCTCGAACGCGTAGTCGACGCCGTCGCCGAGCAGACGCTGGATCTCGGCGGGGACGTCGGCGGCACCGTTGACGACGTGCGTGGCACCGTACGTGCGGGCCGCGGCGAGCCGCGCGTCGTCCAGATCCACGGCGACGATCGCCGAGGCACCCGCCAGGCGCGCGCCCTGGATGATGGCCGAACCCACTCCGCCGCAACCGATGACGGCGACGGTGGCACCCGGACGCACCTGGGCCGCGCGGAACACGGCGCCGATACCGGTGATGACACAGCACGAGAGCAGGCAGCCCACGTGCAGACCGACGTCGTCGGACACCTTCACCAGGGCGTTCTCCCGCATCAGGGTGTGCCGGGAGAACGCGCCGATGTCGCCGAGCCGGTGCACAACCTCGCCGCCGGGCAATTGGAAGGCGGGCCGGGGTCGCTGCCGGATCTGCGCGACGCGCTGACACTGGGTCGAGTGCCCGACCTGGCAGTTGCGGCACTGCCCGCACGAGGGCGTGAGCGCGCCGACGACCCGGTCGCCGGGACGCAGCGAGGTCACCGCGGAGCCGACCGACTCGACCACGCCCGCCACCTCGTGACCCACCACCACAGGCAGGTCGGCGCCGACCGTGCCGGTCATGTAGTGCAGGTCGCTGTGGCACAGACCGACATTGGTGACGGCCAGGCGGACCTCGTGGGGCTCCGGGTCGTCGACCAGGATCTCGGTGAACTCCAGCGGTTCGTTCACCGCGGTGAGAACTGCTGCTTCGGTGGTGATCATCCTTGTCTCCGTTCGTTCTTCGATGCCCAGAAGCCGTCGATGCCCTCGGACAGGGCACCGGACTCCCAGGACTGGCGGGCCGCGTCGTCTTCGCGGGCGAACGCGGCCTCGATCTCGTCGGCGCGGGGCCGCAACAGGCCCAGATGCAGTGCGGTGGTGCGGGGATCGGAATTCCATCGGCGGGCCGTGTCGACCGCGCGAGCCACCAGGTGGTCCTCGGCGACGATCTCGTCGAGCAGGCCGATGCGCAGTGCCTCGTCGGCCCCGACGCGCTCGGAACCGAGAACGATCCGCATCGCGTGGTTGCGCACCAGACGGCCGAGCAGGAAGCTCGAGGCGTTGGAGATGATGATCCCGCGGTGGTTCTCCGGCTGGAAGTATTCGGCGGCCGGGCCGCCGATCCGCGCGTCACAGCACAGGGTGATCTCCGAGGCGCCGCCGACCGCGATGCCGTTCACGGCCGCGATCACCGGGATCTTCGTCTCGAGGATCGCGCGGGTGATGTCGTGGAAGGTCGCGAAGGCCTCACGGATCTCGTCGTAGGTGCTGGGCACCGACTGCAGGTCCTCACCGGCGGAGAAGGCCCGGCCGGTGCCGGTGAGGACGATGCCGCGGACGAGATCACCGGTACCGAACTGGCGGATGGTCTGCGCGAGCCGCACCCGGGTGGCCACGTCGAGCACGTTCAGCTTCGCCGGGCGGTTCAGGGTCAGCACCGCGACGTCTTCGTCGATGCGGATGTCCAGGTAGTTGTCGGTCATGGCCGGCTCCTCAGTCGCGCGGGGGTTGCAGGTCGTAGGTGGTGCCGGGATGCTCGGCCGCGCGCGCTGTCAGCGCGGGCTTGGACACCCGTTCGGATGGGGTACGCGGGAAGTCGGCGACGAACTCCACGTAGCGCGGAAGCTTGAAGCGCGCCAGCTGGTTTCGCGCGTTGTCGAGGATGCGCTCGGCGGTCTCGCGACTCGCTTCCACTTCGGGGGCCAGCTGCACGAAGGCCTTGACCTCCTCACCGAACAGCTCGTCGGGCACACCGACGACCGCCGTCGCGACCACGGTGTCGTCGCGTTCCAGCACGCGTTCGACCTCGGCGCTGGCGATGTTCTCCCCGCCGCGGCGGACCATGTCCTTGATCCGGCCGACCAGGCGATAGCTGCCCGCCTCGCGCACGGCGATGTCACCGGTGTGCAGCCAGCCGTCGCGCAGGACCTGCGCGGTGTCCTCGGGCCGGTTCCAGTAGCCGAGCATCATCGGCTTGCCCGAGGTGATCAGTTCGCCGGACTCGCCCTCGGCCACCTCGCGACCCTGCGGGTCCACCACGCGCACCCGTTTGGTGGGAACCGGCTGCCCCAGCCGTCCGCTGCCGACATCACCGACGCTCTCCGGCAGGCTGACCACGTCGACGCCGGTCTCGGTCATGCCGAAGATCTCCCGCCACGGCGCGCCCCACCGCTGCTCGAGCTCCGCGTGCAGCGCGACGGGGATGGCCGAGCACAGCACGATGCGCAGGTCGTTGTCGCGGTCGGACGGCGTGGGCGGCTGCTTGAACAGCAGCGTCGGCATCGACCCGAGCACGTAGCAGAACGTGGCTCGGTGCTTGCGGACGTCGGCCATGAAACCGGAGGCGGAGAACCGGGGAAGCACCACCAGCGGCGCTCCGATCGTCAGGCACAGCGCGGTGTTCCACTGCGGGTCCATGTAGGAGAACGGCTGCGAGGTGAGGGCCACGTCGTCGGCACCGAGACCGGCCACCGTCGCGGCGACCCAGCCGATCCGGGTCCAGTAGTCGTGGGTGAGCATGCACGCCTTGGGGAATCCGGTTGTCCCCGAGGTGTATTGGAGATTCGCGAGGGTCTCGCCCGTGATGGCGAGCGTGGGCGGGTCCGCCGGGTAGGCCGCGAGGTCGCCGGCCGCGGTCGCTTCGACGATGCGAACGTCGGCAAGCTCACGGTTCGCCGCGCGCACCTCGTCGACCAGCCGCGTGTGCTCGGCGTCGGTGAACAGCACCCTGGCGCCGGAATCCCGGAGGACGAATTCCAGGTCGGCCCGCTGATACGCCGAGTTCACCGGCACCGTCACCGCGCCCGCCTTGAGGATCGCCAGCCAGGCGATCGGCCACTGCACCACGTTGGGCAGCATGATCGCGACCCGGTCCCCCGGACGGACACCGTCCTCGGTGACCAGCCGCCGGGCCAGCCGCGAGGTCCAGTCGTCGATCTCGGCGAAGGTCCAGGACCCGTCCGCGAACCGGAGGAATTCCCGGCCGGGGGCGCGGACGGCCTGCTCGGCCAGGAGACCGACGAGGGTGTCGATCGGCGGGTCCACGGTCAGCCGTTCGAGCGCGATCGCGCGCTCGGGGTGGACCGATTCGACGTGGGTCATGTCGTCCTCTTCGCGGGTAGCAGGTGGTAGGTCGTCGATCGACCTGCAGTCGCCGGGCTGGAAAGGCCGGCACGCTCGCCGTCACGGTGGGTTCTCGCGACGCCCGGAGCGCCTGGGAATGTGAGGCCTGCCATAACGGTAACTGTTGTGGGTCATTTGATCAAGGCGTATGACTAACTACTTGCCGCGGCGCTCCCCCGGTGATCGCCCGACGCGCTGGTCGGACTGGTAATGTCGTGGTTGACTTGATCAATCGTTCAGATTTGATGCGAAGGAGCACCGCATGGCTCGCATTCCCGCCGCCGAACGCCGCGCCGACCTGGTCGCCGCGGCCGTGCGCGTGATCGCCACCCACGGAGTCGACGGCGCCACCACCCGCCGCATCGCCGAGGAAGCGAACGCTCCGCTGGCGACCCTGCACTACTGCTTCGCCACCAAGGAGGTGCTGTTCGGGGCGGTGTTCGAGTTCCTCGCCGGCGAGTACCGCGACGTGCTGAACCGCAGCGACGTGCACAGCGACACCCAGAGCACCGCGCGGGGACTGCTCCGCGGCGTACTGCAGTGGTACCTGGAGAATCCGGACTTCGGCGCGACCATCCTCGAGCTGATCAGCTGGGGCCAGCGCGAGGGCAAGAAGGCCGAGGTCGTGTACTCGGCGGCCTTCGCGACCATGCGCACCATCATCGAGAGCACGACGACCGCCGCGGGCCGACCCGTCGACTCGAACACGATCGATCAACTGATCTACGTGGTGTCCACGCTGTCCGACGGCTTCGCGCTCAACTGGCTGGTGTTCACCGATGCCGCCGCGGCGCGGGCCCAGGTGGAACTCACCGTCGGCGTGCTCGACGCGTGGATGGCGACCAACCTGGGTGACGCCGCCGCGCCGGGGCCCCGACCCGTGGAGGTCGCGCCGGAGCCGGACATGCGGTCGCTGGTGTCCTGGGTACGCGTGGAGTGAGCACACCACGAACGCTGTGGCCGCCACCGCAAAAGGTGGCGGCCACAGTCGTTTCCGCGTCGCTCAGCGCCGCTCGGCGGCCGCGTCGACGAGCCAGCGCAGCGCACCGTCGTCGCTGGTCATCCACTCGGGATGCCACTGCACCCCGAGCACGGCGGCACCGGGGAGCTCGACCGACTCGGCGACACCGTCGTCGGTGCGGCCGGTGACCACCAGCCCCTCGCCGCACACATCGATCGCCTGGTGGTGCCACGAGTTGGTCACCAGCCGATCGCCGAACACCTTCTGGGCGGTCGTCCCTGCGTCGAAGGAGACCACGTGCTCGGGGTCGCCGTCCGACAGCGGACCCACCGGCAGGAGGTGCCGGATCGGCCCGTCCGGCAGGTCGGGAATCAGCGTGCCGCCCAGGGTCACATTGAGCACCTGCATGCCGCGGCAGACACCGAGCAGCGGAATCCGCCGCGCCAGCGCGACCCGGGTCAGCGCGATCTCGAACTCGTCGCGGCTGCGGTCGTGGACCGACGGGTCGGCGAGCGAATCGACGTCGCCGACGACCGACTCGTCCCCACCCCAGCAGGCCGGATGCACATCCTGACCACCGGTGATCAGCACACCGGAGAGCCAGTCGCCCAACGCTTCCGGGTCCGCGTCGTAGGGCAGCATCACCGGCACACCGCCGGCGCGGGTGATCCGGTCCGCGAAATCGGTGAAGAAGCTGTCGGTGAGGCGCTGACCGTAGCCCGGGTGGGAGCCGCTGATCAGCTCGATCCGGAACCGTCGCCCGGTCAGGCCGATCAGCGGTTTCACCCGCGCCGAGCGGGCCGTCACGGGAACTCGAAGTAGCGGGTCGACTCCCACTCGGAGAGCTCCGAGAAGGGGTCGCCGCCGCCGGTGTGGAACTGCATCCACTCCCAGCGCCGCGTGCCGACCCAGTAGTCGACGAACTCGTCACCGAGCTGCTCGCGCAGGATCAGATCGGCTTCGAGCGCGTCGGCCGCCTTGGTGATGGTCTCGGGCAGCCGCTCCAGATCGGGTGCGCACCAGGCCATGTCGCTCACCGGGTCCGCGGGCTCGAGGTCGCCGTCGAGTCCGGCGATCACGCCGGCCAGGATCGTCGCGACCGCGAGGTAGAGGTTGGCGTCGGCGCCGGGTACGCGGTACTCGAGGCGGGAGTAGGCGGGGTGCCCGACCACCGCACGCACCGCGGTGGTCTTGTTCGCGATGCCCCAGGTCACCGTCGTCGGCGGACCGCTCAGGTCGACCAGGCGCCGGAAGGAGGTGATCTGCGGGAGCATGACCGAGGTCGCCCCACGCATCGTCGCGAGCAGCCCGGCGACCGCGTGCCGCATCGTCGCCGACGGCCCGTCGGGAGCGTAGAACGCGTTGACACCGTCGCGCTGCAGCGACAGGTTGACGTGCGAGGCCTGGCCGTAGCCCGCGGTCGGCTTGGCCATGAAGGTCACCGTGTGCCCACGTTCGAAGGCCACCTCCCGCATCACCTGCCGGGCGCGAGCCCAGTTGTCGCACACCGAGATCGGGTCACCGGGAACCAGATTGAGCTCGACCTGACCGGCCGCGTCCTCGTCGCTCCAGGCCTCCCACTCGATGCCGATCTGCTCGAGCCGCCGCACGACCGCCGACATGTAGTCGACCCAGTCCTTGGACTTCGCGAGGTTCAGGGCGGTGCCCGCGGAGCCACCGAGCGGGGTGAGATCGCGGTATCCCTTCGCCCTGGCCTCGTGGACGGGCTCCTGGAACAGCGTGGCCTCGATCTCGACCGCGATGGTCGCGGTGAATCCCCGGGTGGCGAGCCGATCGACCAGCGTACGAGCCAGATTGCGCGGACAGATGCCGACCGGGGTGCCGTCGGCCTGCCAGTAGTCACCGATCACGGACTGCACGCCGGGCTCCCACTGCACCGATGTCGACAGGTCGGGCCGCAACTGCAGGTCGGCGAGGTGCCCGCGCCAGGACGGGTAGGCGAAGCCCATGGTCGGAGCGTTGCCCAGGTCGAGCCCGAACAGCAGGTCGGCTATCCCGAACTCCGCGGTCGTGGCGAACTTCTTCGGTGCGATGTTCTTGCCGTGGAACGAGCCGTCGTGATTGGTCGACTCGATCCGGACCGTGTGCACATCGGGATCGAGAGCCGGTGCGGTGGTGGCGATTTCAGACATCGTAACGAACCTTCCAGGATGCCGCGACCAGCACGGACAGCTGCGCGAGCGTGCCGCGCACGCCGATGAGGCCGGTGGACAGCGCGGCGAGCAGATCGACCGCGCCGGTGAAGATGGCGGCCAGCAGCTCCGGCGGGCCCGCGATGACGTAGTGGGTCTCCCCCTCGCCCGCGACGACCTGATCCAGGCCTTCGGGGCCCTCGATGACCGCGATCAGCATGTCCGGGATGCCGGGAACCGACCTGGTCGCCGCCCAGAAGCTCGCGGCCGCGCTCTTCCAGTCCGGCAGCGGCGGCGACAGCAGCGCGACGGCCACGGCAACGAACTCGGGCGCGCCGATGGGCTCGCCGACCGGGGCGAAGAACTGGTTCAGGTCGACGGTCACATCGAGGTCGGGCTCGACGAACACGCCGCCCGACACCGCGACGGCGCCCTCGGCGATGGTGATGGTCGCGGCCTGCGGCGTGTCATGGGAGCGGATCGCGATCGCGCCTGCCGGACCGGCGGACAGCAGAGAACTGTCGGCCCGGAGGGAATCGGTGATGGTCCGGGCGATCAGCCGGACGATCGGACTGGCGTCGTCCTCGATCCGGATATCGACTCCGCCGACCGCGTCGGCCCCGCGTGTCGCGGGACCGATCGTCGTTTCGGTCATCATGTTGTCCTTTCGACTCGACGAGATCGTGTGCGCGGTACAGCGTCGACAGCGGATCCCCAACGAAACGTGAACTCATAGTCAAATGTCTGGGTCACGTGACTATGATGGTGAGGCACAGATCACCCTCTTGTCAACGACCAGCGAGGATTCCTGATGAACGACACCGCCCCCGCCTGGTGGGATCTGCTCGACGACCAGGCCGCGGCCGTGGCCCGGATGATCGACCAGATCCTGCGGAAACCCCTGCGCGAACTGGGGCCGGAACAAGCCCGCGCGCTGGTGAACTCGACCCCGTCCAGCGACCCGATCACGCGGGTGGGACAGGTCGAACAGTTGATCGTGCCGACCCGCGCCGGCACGATCGCGGCCCGCCTGTACCGCGCGGACGACACGTCCCCCGGCAGCGCCACGCCCACGCTCGTCTACCTGCACGGCGGCGGTTTCGTCCTGGGCACCCTGGACGGGGCCGACGAACTGTGTCGCGCGATCACCGCCGGTTCCGGCTGGACGGTCGTGTCCGTCGACTACCGCCTCGCCCCGGAAAACCCCTACCCGGCGGCGCTGGAAGACTGCCTCGATGCCTTCGCGTGGCTGACTCGATCAGCGGCCGACCTGGGCATCGACCCCGATCGAATCGCGGTCGGCGGTGATTCCGCGGGCGGCAACCTCGCCGCCGCGCTGTGCCTGCACCGGCGTGCGGAGGGCAGCGCCCTGCCCGTGGCCCAGGTGCTCGCCTACCCGGCCGTCGACGACACGTTCACCCGGCCGTCGTGGTCGGATTTCGCCGACGCGCCGCTGCTCGGCGCCGCGGAGGGCCGGTGGTTCTGGGAGCAGTACGTCGGCGCCGGACACCCGGGCGGCGACCCACTGGCGGCACCGATGCGCGCGACGTCGCTGCGTGACCTGCCGCCCGCACTGATCATCACCGCGGAGGTCGACCCGATCCGCGACGACGCCGAGGCCTACGCGCGGCGGCTCCACGCCGAGGGCGTCGAGGTGTCGTCGACCAGGTACACCGGCGTCTTCCACGGATTCTTCACCGAGATAGGGGTTTTCGCCCAGGCCGAGGCAGCGGTCGACGAGGTGTGCTCGTATCTGCGCGCGCTCGCCTAGACGACGCGCGTGAGCGACCTGGCCGAGCACCGCCACCCGAAAGCCGACAAAGGGCGGCAGCGCCTGTGGCACTGCCGCCCTTCCCGCTTCGGACCCGATCGTCGAGCCGGGCGAGCCCGAGGTACCGGACAGGTCGGTCCGGGTGTCGCTCAGGCCACCACGAGGGTCAGCGACTCGACGACGCAGGCCGGCTTGTCGCCGCCCTCGGTCTCGATCACGATCTTGGTGGTGACCAGGTGGCCCGCGGCACCCGCGGCGACCGAGACCAGCTCGATCCCGGCACGCACCTTCGAATCCACCGGCACCGGTGCCGGGAAGCGCAATTTGTTGGCGCCGTAGTTGACCGCCATCCGCACGCCCTCGACCCGGTATACCTGCGCGACCAGCAACGGGACCAGCGACAGGGTCAGGTAGCCGTGCGCGATGGTGGTGCCGAACGGTCCGGTCGCCGCCTTCTCGGTGTCGATGTGGATCCACTGGTGGTCACCGGTCGCGTCGGCGAAGGCATCGATTTGCGCCTGGGTGATGGTGTGCCACTCGGAGTAGCCCACATGGGAACCGACCGCCGCCTCGAGATCGGCGATGCCGTCGAAAGTCCTCATGCCTTCGGCCCTCCCGCGACATAGAGCACCTGACCGGACACGAAACCCGCGCCCTCGCTGGCGAAGAACGACACAGCGTGCGCGATATCCTCGGGCAGACCGGTCCGGGCGACCGGAATCTCCTTGGCGGCACCGGCTTTGAAGTCCTCGAACGGGATGCCGACGCGCGCCGCGGTGGCGGCCGTCATCTCGGTCTCGATGAATCCGGGGGCGATGGCGTTGGCGGTGACACCGAACTTGCCGAGCTCGAGGGCGAGCGTCTTGGTGAAGCCCTGCAGACCGGCCTTGGCGGCGGCGTAGTTGGCCTGGCCGCGATTGCCGAGCGCCGAGGTGCTCGACAGGTTGACGATGCGGCCGAATCCAGCGTCGATCATGGACTTCTGCGCCGCGCGGGTCATCAGGAACGACCCGCGCAGATGCACGTTCATCACGGTGTCCCAGTCGTCGGTGGTCATCCGGAACAGCAGGTTGTCGCGGAGGACGCCCGCGTTGTTGACCAGCACGGTCGGGGCGCCGAGCTCGGCGGTGACCCGGTCCACGGCGGCGGTGACCGCGGCCTCGTCGGACACATCGGCGCCGACGGCGATCGCGCGGCCGCCGGCGGCTTCGATCGCCTCGACCACCGGCTTACAGGCGACCTCGTCGAGGTCGATCACGGCCACGGCCATGCCGTCGGCGGCGAGCCTGCGGGCGACGCCCGCGCCGATGCCACGGGCCGCCCCGGTGACGATGGCGGTCTTGGTGGGGGTACTCATCACTGTCTCCTGAAAAGTTCGATGTGGTGGTCAGACGCCGCCGGTCAGCGTGACGCCGCCGTCGAGGACCAGCAGCTGGCCGGTGACCCAGGACGCGTCGTCGGAGAGCAGGAACGCCACCGCACCCGCGATGTCCTCGGGCTCACCGAGGCGCTTGAGCGGGTAGGCTTCGGCGAGCTCCTTCTCCCTGCCCTCGTAGAGGGCGGTGGCGAACTTGGTCTTCACCACTGCGGGCGCGACCGCGTTCACCCGCAGCCGCGGGCCGAGCTCCACGGCCAGTTCCTGGGTGAGGTAGGTCAGCATCGCCTTGCTGGCGCCGTAGAAGCCGATGCCCGGCGCCGGCTTCACCCCGGCCACCGACGACACGTTGACCACCGCGCCACCGTGTTCCGCCATCCACGCCTTGTGCACCTGCTGGGTCCACGACAGCGCGGCCAGGCAGTTGACCTCGATGATCTTGCGGGCCGCGTCGAGGTCCATCTCGATCATCGGGCCGTAGACCGGGTTGATGCCGGTGTTGTTCACCAGCAGGTCGGCACCGCCGAAGGTGGCGATGGCGCGCTCGACCGTGTCGCGCTGATGGTCGAGATCGTCGGCGCGGCCGGCGACACCCAGTGCGTGTTCGGCGCCACCGAGCTGCAGCACCGCCTCGTCGAGAGCGTCTTTCTTGCGTGCGGTGACGACGACCTTCGCGCCCTCGTCGACCAGCCGCTGCGCGATGCTCAGGCCGATGCCACGGCTCGCACCGGTGACGATCGCGACCTTGCCCGCGAAACGCTCGGTCACGACAGCCGCTCCAGCACCATCGCCATACCCTGGCCGCCGCCGACGCACATCGTCTCGAGCCCGAACTGCTTGTCGTGGAAGCGCAGCGAGTTGATCAGGGTGCTGGTGATGCGGGCGCCGGTCATGCCGAACGGGTGACCCACCGCGATCGCGCCACCGTTGATGTTGAGCTTGTCCTCGGGGATGCCGAGTTCCCGGGCCGAGCCGAGCACCTGCACGGCGAAGGCCTCGTTGATCTCGACCAGATCGATGTCGTCGATGCCGAGACCGGCGCGGCGCAGCGCCTGCCGGGACGCCTCGATCGGGCCGAGGCCCATGATCTCCGGCGACAGACCGGAGACCCCGGTGCTGACGACGCGCGCGAGCGGGGTCAGGCCGAGTTCCTTCGCTTTGGTGTCGGACATGATGACCAGGGCGGCCGCGCCGTCGTTGAGCGCGCAGCAGTTACCCGCGGTGACCGTGCCGTCCGGGCGGAACACCGGCTTCAGCTGGCTCACCGCCTCCAGCGTGACACCGGCACGCGGGCCGTCGTCGGCGCTGACCACGGTGCCATCGGGCAGCGTGACCGGGGTGATGTCGGTAGCCCAGAAGCCGTTCGCGATGGCCTTCTCGGCCAGATTCTGCGAACGCACACCGAATGCGTCCTGCTCGGCGCGGGTGATCCCGGTGAACTGGGCGACGTTCTCCGCGGTCTGCCCCATGGCGATGTAGACATCGGGCAGTACGCCGTTGCCGCGCGGGTCGGCCCAGGACGCGGCACCACCGGCGGCACGCTCGGCGGTGCGGGCGACCGCGTCGGCGAAGATCGGGTTCTCGGTGTCGGGCAGGCCGTCGGCGTTGCCTTTGACGAAGCGGCTCACCGTCTCAACGCCCGCCGAGAGGAAGACGTCGCCCTCACCTGCCTTGATAGCGTGCAGCGCCATGCGGGTGGTCTGCAGACTCGACGAACAGTAGCGATTGACGGTGGTCCCGGGAACGGTGTCCAGCCCCGCCAGCACGGCGACCACCCTGGCGATATTGAAGCCCGACTCCCCCGCCGGCTGCCCACAGCCGAGAACGAGGTCCTCGATCTCGGTCGGGTCCAGGTTCGGCACCTGCGCCAGAGCGGCCCGCACCATCTGGACGGTTAGGTCGTCGGGACGCATGTCCTTGAGCGAACCCTTGCCCGCACGGCCGATCGGGGAACGGGCAGCGGCGACGATCACGGCTTCCGGCATCACAGTCTCCTTGATGAATGAGCGCTTGCTTAGCAAGATGGTGCATGCGACCCGGATCGACGTCAACCAACCCCCACCACCTGTTATCCACATCACACCGCCCCCACCGAGTGCCGATCCACCGAGGCGAGATAATGGCGTTCCCATGACCGACACCACCGAATCCCGCAGCGACGCGACCCGCGCCCGCCTCCTGGAAGCCGCGATCGCAGCGTTCGCAGAGAAAGGCTTCAACGGGACGACGACGCGCGATATCGCCGCCGCCGCGGGCGTGAGCCCGGCCGCGGTCTACGTGCATCACAAATCCAAAGAAGAACTGCTGTACCTGATCTCGCGATCGGGCCACGACGAAACGCTCGAGCTGATCCAGAAGGCGGCCGCGTCGTCCGACGATCCGGCAACCGCGCTGCGCGCTGTCGTCCACGATTTCGCCGTGCACCACGCCCGCAGGCACACCAGCGCCCGGATCGTGAATTACGAACTGAACTCCCTGAGCCCCGAACACCGCACCGAGATTCGCGGCATCCGCCACCGGATCGAGCAGACCATTCGGGATCTGGTCCAGCGCGGCATCCAGACAGGCGCTTTCGACACCCCCGACGCGCGGATCGCGGCCACCGCCCTGCTGTCGCTCGGCATCGATATCTCGCGCTGGTACCGCGACGGTGGCGACTGGTCGCCGGAAGACATCGCCACCGCCTACGCCGACATGGCATTGCGCATCGTCGGCGCCGGCTGATCGGCCCGAACGAGGAGCGATAGGCTCCGAGCACTGGCCGATTTGGTCCGGCTTCCTCCGATCCCGGCGCCGACCGGGCCGTCGCCTTCGTCAGTGGAGAGGTCTATCGACAGTGCTGAATGCAAGGGTGATCGTCATCCGCGCAGTCGAAGCGGGACTGGTCGCGGTCGGCGTGGCGGCGCTGGTGGTGGCCGAGCCACGTAATTGGTTGATCGCCTGGAGTTTCATCGCCGCCGTGTATATCGGCGCCTGGCTGGTGCAGCTGCTGCGGAGACAGGACGCCGAGGACCCCGACGAGTGGCTGGACGAGATCCCCGACAGCTGGACCGCACTGTTGCTGACCGGAGTGACGAGCGGCGTCGGATTGGCTGCCGTCTTGTCGAGCGCGATCGGTACCGACGACGACACCCACATGGTGTCAACCGAAGCGATATCGGTGGCAGTGGCGCTGCTGGCCTGGTTTCTCCTGCACCTCGGCTTCGCCGAACAGTACGCTCGCACCTACCATCGGCACCTACCGAAACAGTCGCTGTCGTTCCCCGAGACACCACGGCCGAACCTGCTGGACTTCGCCTACTTCTCCCTGACCATCGGCGTCTCGTTCGCGGTCTCCGATGTGACCACCCAAACCCGCCGAGTTCGCTCCCAGGTACTCCTCCATTCGGTGATCGGGTTCTTCTACAACGTCGCGGTCATCGGCGTCGCGGTCGACGTCGTGACGACCGGCGCATGACGTACACCGGTTCGCCGACTGAACCGCCTCAGGCGCCGGGAATCAGACGGCCGCGTAGCTGTGCAGCGGGAGCGTCGCCGCCCACTGCCTGGCCAGGTCCTTGGGCTTGATCTCGGACGAGGCATCGTGGCGGGCGTGTTCGCCGACCTGCGCGGCGCCGCGCTCGGTCAGCTTCTCGGCGGCGATCTCACCACCCCGGTTGAAGGTGTCACCGTAGACGCTGTCGCCGAGACCGAAGACCGCGAAGCGCAGACCGGTCAGATCGGGGCGGGTGGCGTCGAGAGTGTCGAAGAACGGTTCGGCGCCGGTGGGCAGATCGCCGTCGCCGTAGGTCGAGCAGACGACGATGTGGAAGTCCGCCGCGTCCAGATCGCCGGGGTCGAAATCGGTCATGTCGTAGACCGAGACCTCCTGGCTCGCCAGCTCGTCGGCCAGGCAGTCCGCCACCGATTCGGACGTGCCCAGCTCCGATCCGAAGAGGATGACCACGCGCACGGGGAGACCTCACTCTCTCATCAGGTTATCTATGCCTAACCTAACATCTCGTGGCAGTGCGTGGGGTCAGCCAGGCAGGCCGACGAGGTCGGCCATCAGCGCCGCCTGGTGGTCGAAGTAGTCGGAGACCGCCGTGACGGTCTGATCCAGCCGGCCGAACACCTCGAAGCCGACGAGGCCGAACAACTGCGTCCACCCGGCGAAGACCAGCGCGAGGCGATGCTCGTCGAGGTCTCCCGGCTGCTCGTCGATCAGGCGGCGCAGGTCGGCGCGCAGCGGCTCGGTCATCGGAGTGGACACCGGAGCCGGCCCGAGATCGGCGTCGACGACGACGCGCACCAGCGACAGCACGACCGCAGCCGCCGGGGTGACGGTGTCCGCCGGCGCGCTGTACCCCGGAACCGGTGTGCCGTAGAGCAATCCGTACTCGGCGGGATGCGCCAGCGCCCACGCACGCACACCGCGCCAGACCGCATACCAGCGCCCGCGACTGTCGGCCCGATCCACCGCGGCGTCCGCGGTCACCGCCGCCTGCGCCAGCGACTCGTAGGCCTCCAGGATCAGCGCGGTCAGCAGCGCGTCCCGGTTCGGAAAGTACCGATACAGCGCGGACGCCACGATGTCCAGATCTCGGGCGACCGCCCGCAACGACAGGTCCGCGCCCTGGGTGGCGAGGTGGCGACGCGCGACCCGCTTGATCTCCTCGGTCATTTCCTCGCGCACGCGCGAGCGCAGTGATCTGGCCGTCATGGAATCAGTGTCGCACACTTCGAGAACACCGAGCCGATTCGAGAACACCGTTCTTGACGCGTTTCCCTCCTCCCGAGTACGGTGAACTGGAACGGAAACACTGTTCTCTCACCTCTCCGAGAAGGAGCAGCCATGTCGTTGCATGTCGTCGTCGGCGCGGGTCCGGTCGGCACCGCGACCGCGCACCTGCTGGCCGACGCGGGACACGACGTCCGGGTGGTCACCCGCCGTGGCGGCGGCCCGGCGCACTCGTCGATCGAGCTGATCGCCGCCGACGCCAACGATGCCGCCGCCCTGACCCGCCTCACCGAAGGCGCTGTGGCCCTGTACAGCTGCGCGGGCCCGGCCTACCACCGCTGGCCGCAGGAATGGCCGCCGCTGAGCGCCGCACTGCGCACCACCGCCCAGCGGACCGGCGCGGTCCTGGCGACCACCGGCAACCTCTACTGCTACGGCCTCGTCGACGGACCGATGACCGAGCAGACTCCGCTCCGCCCCAACACCGTGAAAGGCCGTGTCCGAGCGCAGATCTGGCTGGACGCGCTCGCCGACCACGAGGCCGGGCGACTGCGCACCGTCGAAGTCCGTGGGTCGGACTACCTGGGCGCGGCAGTGGTGTCGTCGTTCACCGTGCTGGTCCTGCCCCGGATCCTGGCCGGGCGCCGAGCCTCGATCACCGCTGATCTCGACGCCCCGCACAGCTGGACCTACGTCGGCGACGTCGCCCGCACGCTGGTGACCGTCGCGTCCGACGAATCCGCTTGGGGCAGGCCCTGGCACGTCCCGACCCCACCGCCGATGTCGGTCCGCGCACTCGCCGAGCGCCTGGCGGAACTGGCGGGCACCGCACCCGCCCGGGTGAGCCCGCTGCCGGTCGCAGCCTTGCGCCTGGCGGGCCTGTTCGATCCCGCCGCCCGCGCGATGATCGAGATGCGCTACCAGACGGACCGCCCGTTCGTCATGGACTCCTCCGCGGCTATGTCCGCGTTCGGCCTCACACCGACCCCGACCGAGGTGGCGCTGCACGAGATGATCACGGCCGCCCGGGAACACACGACCGCATCGGCATGATGCCCTCCACGGGTGCGCCTGGGCCGCCCAGTGGCGCTCGAGCAATTCAGGTTCGGTGGGGTCGGCGCAGCCAGGTGTCGGTCGCCCCTCATAACTCGACGCGGTTCGGCTGTGGTCTCGGCCTACTCGACTCGGGTGTCGAGGTGTCAGTGTCGGATGGCTCCATCTGGTGGTCGGAATTCTCGTGAATGCCGTGGTTTGTGTCCAGACATCGGGCGCTTCAGGGTGTGCGGCAGCACTGAACCGACCACTTCAATGAACAGGCTGGGACGTGGACAGCATGCGTTCCCATACCGCGGTCGTCGCCTCGACGATGTCGCGGGGGCCACCGAGGTCGTTCTCCGCCACCAATTGGCGCACCATCGCCCGCACAAGAATGGTGAGCCCGAAGGCTATCGAGTCCGCCTGTGCCGAGACCGCCGTCGGCGACGCCTGTGGCGAACGCAGGTGCTCGGTGAGCATGAGCCGCACCGTGTCACAGGTGCGGTGCAGGAGCGCGGAGATCGCTTCATCGCTGCTGGAGACCTGCATGGCCGCGGCGAACAGATCGCGGTCGCGTTCGATGAGATCCGCCGTGGCCCCGAGCACTGTCGACACGGTGAGCTTTCCCGACGTCCAGGTATCCACCTGCTGCCGCGCGTGCAGATCCAACGGCACCGCGGCTTCGAACGCGTGGGCCAGCAGCGCCACCTTGTCCTCGAAGTAGTAATAGAACATCGGTCGCGAGATGCCCGCCCGACCTGCCAACTGCTCGATGGTGATGTCGGAGAACGAGATTCCGTCGCCGAGCAACTGCGACAGCGCACCGACGAGCAAGCGTTCCACCTGCGGAGCTTTGCCTCGACCCGAGGCACCTCTGGCGATGATGACGGGCACCCCTTCGTTGCGGATTACTACTGACTGCTGCGCCTCAGTAGTCGAACAGCCTACATACGAACACAATGAAATACAAGCGTTCGACACGGTGTCAGACGCCTGTTAAGTTGGTGGGGAACAAACAGAACGCCGACAATGAGCAGGTGCATGCGGCGTTCGTAAACCGTTTGGGGAACGGAGATTTCAGAGATGAACCGGACCGTGCCGAGCTCGACGCTCAACGCCTCGATCGACCCACAGTGCGGGGTGTGCTCGACTCGTTTCAGTCAACCGGCCACCGGACGGCCTCAGGTGTATTGCTCACGCGCATGCCGCCAAGCCGCCTACCGCGCGCGACAGACCGTCAAACACGCCATGGCGGAATCGTCTCGGCTCCGGGACAGCCTCTCTGCGATTCGCCTCGAGTTCGACGCGGCTTCCCGACACCTCGCCGCGACCCTGGCGGTGCGAGATTCCACCGCGCCGGACACGCCTGGACACGACCACAGCAGTGGCTGGGAGACCGAGGTGGCGATGTCGACACGGCAACTCCGTTACCTCGCCGACCGTATCCACGAGGCCGTCAACGACCATTCCCAAATCGCCTACCGTTACCGGTCCGCAGGACGCGTCCTGCGGACCGGCAACGAGCTCACTCGATCCTGACCCCGGCGCTGATACCCGGCTCCAGCACGGCCAGACCGGCCGCCGCGGCGTCTTCGGACAGCCGCCGCGGAAGGTCTCGATCACACAGGGCGAGAACGCTGGGGCCGGCGCCTGACACCGTCGCGGCGATTCCGCTCGCCCGCAACCTGGCTACCCAGGTCGCGGTAAGCGGCCAGGCAGAGGCCCGATAGTTCTGGTGCAAACTGTCTTCGGTGGCGGGCAGTAAGAGCTCAGGGCTCGTCGTCAACGCGGCCAGGGTCAATGCCGCCCGTCCGGCAGTGAACGCAGCGTCCCGATGTGGCACCGACTTCGGCAGCAAGCCCCGGGTGTGATGCGTCGAGGACCGCTCCTTCGGCACGAAGACGAACGGCCGAAGGCCAGGATGCGGCTCGAACCTGGCGGCTCGGTAGCGCAGCGGCGCTCCCGGGCGTGCGGACTCGGCATCCGCCCAGGCCGCCACCACACCGCCGAGTACACACGCCGCCACATTGTCCGGATGGCCCTCGACCTCTGCCGACAGGTGCAGGAGCCGATCGGCGTCCAGCGCGAGCGCGGGATCGAATGCGGCGGCCAGCGCACCTGCGACCGCCGAACCACCGACAACGGCAGCCGCCGACGAGCCGAGACCCCGCGCATGCGGAATCTCGTTGTGGCAGTGCACATACAGACCTGGCGCCCGTACTCCGATGGTGTCGAACACACGGCGGACGGCACGGACCACCAGATGCGTCTCATCCCGTGGCACATCTTCCGAGCCTTCGCCGCTGACCTCGATCCGGAGCCCGGATTCGATGGTGCGCACTCGGATTCGGTCTTCGATTGCCAGCGCAATCGCCAGCGCATCGAATCCGGGGCCCAGGTTGGCGCTCGACGCGGGAACCCGCACGGTCACTTCGAGACCGACGGGCAGCGTCCTCACCTGCTGAGTCCCGGCGGGCGGGGTAGCCGTCATCAGCCTGCTCTCGCGTGCGCTCAACTCAGGCCAGCTCGAGCTCGTGCGCGATCGCCACCGGATCGACAGCGACCGGCTTGACCTCGGGCATACCCGCCAACGCGTTGTCGGGATCCTTCAGACCATTACCGGTCACCGTGCAGACCACCGTCAAACCCGAATCCAGCCAACCCTCCGCACGAGCGGCCAGCAGACCCGCCACACTCGCCGCCGACGCCGGCTCGACGAACACACCCTCGGTCGCCGCGACCAGCCGGTACGCGGCCAGGATCTCCTCGTCGGTAGCCGCGCGGAACGCGCCACCGGACTGCTCCTTGGCCTCCATCGCCCCGTTCCACGACGCCGGAGCACCGATCCGGATCGCGGTCGCCACCGTCTCCGGGTCCTTCACCGGCGCGCCGTTGACCAGCGGCGCCGCACCCGCGGCCTGCACACCCAGCATCCGCGGCAGCACCGAAGTGACACCATCGGCGTGGTACTCCCGGTACCCACGCCAGTAAGCGGTGATATTGCCCGCGTTACCCACCGGCAACACATGCACATCCGGCGCCTTGCCCAACACATCGCAGATCTCGAACGACGCGGTCTTCTGACCCTCGATCCGCGCCGGGTTCACCGAGTTCACCAGACCGACCTCGGGGAAATCCGAGGTGACCTTGCGAGCCAGCTCGAGACAGTCATCGAAATTGCCCTCGACCTGGATGATCTTCGCACCCAGCATCACCGCCTGGGCCAGCTTGCCCATCGCGATCTTGCCCTGCGGGATCAGCACCGCGCACTCCATGCCGGCGCGAGTCGCGTAGGCGGCGGCCGAAGCCGAGGTGTTGCCCGTCGACGCGCACAGCACGGCCTTCTGACCGCGGTACTTCGCGTCGGTCATCGCCATCGTCATACCGCGGTCCTTGAACGAACCGGTCGGATTGGCACCCTCGACCTTGAGGTACACCTCGCACCCCGTCAGCTCCGACAGATGCGTCGCGGGGACCAGCGGGGTCCCGCCCTCGAACAGGGTGACCGGCTCCCAATCGGCCGCACCGGCCAGCCGGTCGCGGTAAGCCGCGATCACACCCGGCCAGCCGGCCTGCGGAGTAGTCATCATTCTTCGGTGCCTTCCAGTCTGAGAACGCTGGTCACCGAGGTGACCGAATCCAGTGCGGCCAACGATGTCGCGATCTGGTCGAGAACGGATTCCCTGGCGTGATGGGTCAGGACCACCAATTGCGCGTGCGGGCCGTCCAACTGCTGGCGCACCGAGGCGATACTCACGCCCCGCCGGGCGAATTCGCCGGCGACCGCCGCCAGCGCACCGGCCCGGTCGGACACGGTCAGTCGCAGGTGGTGGCGGGTCACGATGTCTCCGATGGGTGCGACCGGCAGCTCGGCGTAGACCGATTCTCCGGGGGCCCTACCACCGTGCACCTTGTTGCGAGCAGCCATCACGAGATCACCCATCACCGCTGACGCGGTCGGCGCGCCGCCCGCGCCCTGGCCGTAGAACATCAGCCGGCCGGCATTGTCGGCCTCGACCACCACCGCGTTGAACGCGCCGCCGACGGCTGCCAGTGGATGTCTGCGCGGGATCAGCGCCGGATACACACGAACCGCGATCCGCTCTTTGCCGCCGTCGGCGATAGCAGGCTCGCCGGGGCCGGCATCCACGCGTTCGCACACGGCGAGCATCTTGATGGTGCAGTCCTCTGCCGCGGCCGCCGCGAAGTCCTCGGCGGTCAGACGGGTCATGCCCTGCCGGTACACCTGAGCAGTGGTGACGCGGGTGTGGAACGCCAGCGACGCGAGGATCGCCGCTTTCGCGGCGGCATCGTGTCCCTCGACGTCGGCTGTCGGATCGGCTTCGGCATAGCCGAGCTCCTGGGCCGCGGCCAGCAAATCCTCGTAGCGGTCCGAACTTTCGGACATCGCGGACAGCAGGTAGTTCGTCGTACCGTTCACGATGCCCACGACGCGATTGATCCGGTCACCCGACAGCGACTGAATCAGTGGTCGCACCACCGGGATCGCCCCGGCGACGGCCGCTTCGAAGCACAGGTCGGCGCCATGGCGATCGGCGAGTTGCGCCAGCTCGCTGGTGTAGTCGGCCAGTAGCGCCTTGTTCGCCGTCACCACCGATTTGCCTGCCGTGAGTGCCATCGCGATGAGCTCACGGGCGGGGTCGATTCCGCCCATGACCTCGACGACAAGGTCGATGTCGGGTCGAGCGATCAGCGACGGGGCGTCGGTGGTCACCAGCTCCGGCCCGATACCTCGGTCGTGGTGTGGGTTTCGGACCGCCACACCCCGCAATTCCAGCGGCGCACCGATCCGCTGGCGCAGCTCGTCGCCGTGGACCTGGAGCATCCGCACAACCTGCGAGCCCACGTTTCCCATACCGATCACCGCGACCCCGAGCGCGCGCGGCTGCTGTGTGCTGTCGACCATCATCATTCCTTTGCCATGGCGAATTCGGTGGGCGCCTCGATCGAACGCTCATCAGGCGGACCCGACTGCGCTCGCCGTCGAGAAGGGAGGTACGCGAAAGCGATACCAGCGCCGACGAGTGCGCTCAGGCCACTGACGAGGGCACAGATCCGCATTCCGTGGACGAAGGCATCATCGGCGGCGGCGACGTAGGCCCGCAGATCCGCCTCGGCGGTCTGCCGGAACCCGGCGATCGCCGATTCCGGCAGCGCGCCCGCGACCAACCGCTCGCGCTGCTCGAGGGCATCGACCGACCGCTGCGCGAAATCCAGTGCCTCGGTGATCGATCCGCTGCTGTTGGCGTCCAGCTGTGGGGTCGCCAGCGCGGAGTCCGGCAGGGCCACCAACGATGTCGGCTGATCCAGTCGCGCGGCGAGTTCGGCGGGCCGGTCATCGCCGAAGCTGTCATGGAAGCCGACCGTGAGGATCGAACCGAGTACGGCGACGCCGAGTGCTCCAGCCAGCTGTCGCATCGTATTGTTGACTGCTGAGCCGGCGCCGGCCTCATCGGCCCGCACGGTACTCATGATGGCCTCGGTGGCCGGAGTCATGGTGAGGCCGAGCCCGATTCCGATCAGTGCCATCTGGATCTCGAGCACCCATTGCGGCATGGTCGCGGTGGCTTCGACGAACGACAGCATCGCGACAGCGAGAACCGTCATGCCGGTGCCGGCGACGATGTTCGCTCCCCATCGTTCACTCAATCGGGGTGCCAGGGTAGACATCACCATCACCGAGGCAGCCACCGCGATCAGCGCGACTCCGGTCGCGAGTGCCGAGTAGCCGCGCACCGCCTGTAAGAAGTACGACAGGTAGAACGTCGCCCCCATCAGGGTGAAGAACGCGACCGCGATGGCACCTACTCCGGCGGCGAAGTGCTTGTGGGCGAACATATTCATCGCGATCAGCGGGTGCTCGATTCGACGTTCGTGCCAGACGAAAGCCGCGCCGCATGCCACGCCGAGCAGGATCGTGCCCGTGCTGGCCCACTGCAGCCACGCACCGCTGTTGCCGCCCTCGATGATCCCGTGAATCACCAGACACATCGCCGCCGAGGACAACGCCACGCCGATCGGATCGAACCCGCCCTCCTTGGGGTCACTCGATTCCGGCACGAACAGCCAGGTCAGTATGAGTCCGACCGCGACCACCGGGACGTTGACCAGGAACACCGAGCCCCACCAGAAGTACTCGAGCAGGACGCCACCGGCGATCGGGCCCACCGCGATCGCCATACCCGCGACCCCGGCCCAGATGCCGATGGCCTTGGCCCGCTGGTCGGCGGGAAACACGTTCTGGATGATCGACAGCGTCTGAGGTTGTACCGCGGCCGCGCCGGCCCCGAGTAGACCGCGACAGACGATCAACTCGAGCGGCGTGTCGGCGAAGGCGCACAAGACCGACGCGACGGCGAACACCGCCAACCCGATGAGCAGCATGCGTCGGCGACCCCATCGGTCCCCCAGGACACCGCAGACGATCAGCAGCGCGGCGAAGACCAGCGCGTAGCTGTCGACCGCCCACTGCATCTGCGCCTGCGACGCAGGCAACTCCGCCTGAATTGTCCGAAGTGCGACATTGAGAATCGTGTTGTCCATGACGACAACGAGCAGACTGAACACCAGGACACCGAGCACGACCCAGCGTCTGGAATTTGTTACGGGTGATCCCACAGCGGATCCTCATTTCTGCCGTAGTGCGGTATGGACCGATACTTTCCGGCCGCTGCGTACACGGCAACGAGTTGCGTCACGGCCCGCTCGTGTCAGCGACATCACGCTCCCACCGGGCGCGATACCGCCCCGCCCGTGACGAAAGTGATTGCGCCCGCGGTGCATAACTAACAATCCTCGATTTCGCACCCCCGGTGGGCGCAGGTGCAACAGCACCCTTTTCATCAGGTTGATCGCAACGACGCATCTCCTGATATCGCGACGTAACACCTGAGGAGGACCACGTGACCGTGCGTCGTCGCCCAATTTCGGCAATGCAGCGAAAACTTCACACCCAACAGATTCTCTTTCCGAACGACCCGGCCTTCAACGTCGGATTCCTGCTGCGCATCCGAGGTGAGATCGATGTCGATCGAGTGCGGGCAGCGATCGACGCTGTCGCCCGCCAGGCCGAGCCGCTGAACGAGTATTTCGTCGTCGAGGACGGCGAGGTGCATGCCGTCTACGACACGGCACAGCAGTACCGAACACCGCTGATCACGCGCGACGGTGACGCCGGGGAACAACTGCGCGCCGAGGTGTCGGATCAGCTCGACACACCGATTCCGATGGACCAGTGGCCGCTGTTCGACGCCGAGATCATCCGCGACGACATCAGTGTGTACATCAAGATCGTCGCTTCGCACATGATCGCCGACGTCCACACCTTCTACAACGTCATCGCCGACCTGATGCTGATGTACAGCGTGCCCGACGCCACCATCCCCGGCGGGACGCTGTTTCCCGAGCTCGTCGACGCCGACACCGCGCGAACGACGGCCGCGGTGGAGTTCTTCCGCTCGAGCCTGGCAGGCGTCGAGACGCTGTCGGTCCCGGAGTGGGAGGCCGACCGTACCCGCGACGGCGCACTCCCCGGCCAGCACCACACCGTCGACCTGGGCCCGCAGCTCAGTGCCGACATCGACGGCGCTGTGGAGTCGCTCGGTGTGCGCAAGTTCAGTTTCTTCCTCGCCGCGCATCTGCTGGTACTCGGCTGCCTGAGCAGCACGTCGACCGTGACCACCGGTGTCCCGCTGTCGAACCGGCGCCGCGACAAACGCATGTTGAAAGCCTATGGCTACCATGTCAACACCTTGCCGCTGACGGTGAATCTGGACGATTTCGACACGTTCGAGAGTCTGTGCCTGCACGTCGAGGAGCAGATGGGCCGCTTCATCGAATTCGAGGACTTCGATCTCGCCGGACATTCGAGCGCGGTCTTCGGATCGGCGGAGGCCGGCCGATCGCGCCCGTCGAGCAGCTTCACGTTCTACCGCCAGCGGATGTCGCTGAGCCTGCCGGGCTACGAGATCGACCCGATCCACCTCGAACGCGGCAAAGCGTTGTGCCCGTTCATGGCCAATGTCGAGGAGAACGACACGGGCTACACCTACTACCTGCAGGTGGGTGACACGGTGGCCCGGAGCCGACCGGAGCAGGTGATCAGTACCGTGCTGTCGTTCCTGGCCACCCGACCGAGCGCACGCCTGCGCGAAATTCCGTGGGTCAGCGGCCAGGAGCTGGCACTGATCGAGGCCGCGACCAGCCGGCGTGCGGTCTTCGAGCCGGAATTCGGTTCGCTCGCCGCACAGTTCGAGCACCAGGCCGCCCGCACGCCCGATGCCGTCGCGGTTTCCTACGAGGACAGCTACTACACCTACGCCGAGCTCGACCAGCGCGCGGGCCGACTCGCCCGCTGGATCGTCGAGAACGTCGACGGCGACTTCGTCGGCGTCTCGATGGAACGCTCGGCCGACCTGGCGACCGTACTGCTGGCAATCCTCAAGGCAGGCAAGGCATACGTGCCCATCGATCCGGCCGCACCGCAGCAACGCGTCGAGCACATCCTCGCGCGATTCGAGGCCATGCCGGTGATCGCCGGCCGCGGCGCACTGCCCGATGTCGATGGTCCCGAGCGGATCGATCTCCGACGGATGCTCCAGGACACGACCGCGTTGACCCCCTTCGCCCAGACCTCAGCCGAGGCCCTGCACGACCGCCCCGCCTACGTGATCTTCACGTCCGGCTCCACCGGCGTGCCCAAGGGCGTCACGGTCACCCACGCCAATGTGCTGCGGCTGTTCTCCGCGGCGCGCGAGCACATGCAGTTCGGTGCGGACGACACCTGGGCGCTGTTCCATTCCTACGCTTTCGATTTCGCGGTGTGGGAGCTGTTCGGGGCGCTGCTGCACGGTGGACGATTGGCGATCGTGCCCGAGTGGACCCGCCGTTCTCCGGCCGATTTCGCCCGATTCCTCACCGACGAGGAGGTCACCGTCCTCAACCAGACGCCGACCGCCTTCCGCCAGCTCACCCAGGCGATGACCACCGAGCATGCCGAACGCTTCGCCGTGCGATCGGTGGTGTTCGGTGGCGAGATGCTGCGGTTCGAGAGCTTGGACAGATGGTTCGAGCTCTACGGCGACCGCGCCGAGCTGATCAACATGTACGGCATCACCGAGACGACGGTACATGTCACCTACCACCACATCACCGCCGCGGACCTGGCCGCGAAACGGGCCAGCGTCATCGGAAAGCCGCTGCCCGACATGGGCGTCGTGGTCGTCGACCCGCAGCTGCGACCGGTTCCGGCCGGGGTGACCGGCGAGATGCTCGTCTACGGCGCCGGTGTCTCTGCCGGCTACCTCGGGCGACCCGATCTGACCGCCGATCGCTTCATCCGGTTGCCGGGACGCGACGGTGTGCACTACCGCTCGGGCGACCTGGCCCGCATCGACGAATCGGGTGACCTGGTCTATCTGGGCCGGATGGATCAGCAGGTCCAGCTACGCGGCGTGCGGATCGAACTCGGTGAGGTCGAAGCGGCGTTGCTGGCGGTCGACGGGATCCGCGAGTGCGCGGTCCGGGTCGACGACCGATCACCGGAGGAATCGGAGTTGGTCGCGTTCGTGGTGACCGCCTACCCGATCACCGACGCCCAGATCCGCCACGCGCTGCGCAACCGACTCGCGGCCGCCGTGCGACCCAACCGATTCGTCACGTTGGCGGCACTGCCGTTGACCGTCAACGGCAAGGTCTCCGATGCCGCCCTGCCGTGGCCGAGCCGGGCAGGCGAGGCCGAGGCCACAGCGGCCCCCGCGCCGGAGATCGCGGCACCTGCCCCCTCGCGGGCAGTGAGCGCACTCGCCACCGTGCGAGCCGCGTGGGTGACGGCGCTCGGCCGTGACGATTTCGGCGACGACGATGCCTTCTTCGATGCCGGCGGAACCTCAACACAGCTCATCCGGGTGCTCGAAGAGCTCCGCCGTTCGTGCGAACGACCTGAGCGACTGGAGATGGTGGACATGTTCGAATTCACCACGCCACAGCAGCAGTCCGAGCACCTCGAGCGCCTTCAGCGGCAGACTCTGGTCGCAGCCTGACTAGTCGCCGACCAGTACACCACCGCTCGGGGCGGGGAACCGATGAGTTCCCCGCCCCGTGCGCGTACATCCCAGATCCCTTGTGACTCATCACACATGAAACCGCGAGTCACATACACTCCTCAGCCCCCATGGAGTCCTGATAGGCTCCTGACGGTTGTCAGACATGGAGTCTGACACAGTGTCGGGAATTGCCGGCACCACTCGCTGCGGACAGGGGAATCCATGGCACCCGGGAACAACACATCTCGATCGCTCACCAGCCGACACCGCGCCGGTCGGGATATCGAGCATTTGGTCACCGAAATGAACACCCATCTGATCGACAGAACATCCGATCTCGTGCTCGCCATCAGCGAAATAGACGATCCGGAAATGATGTCCGGCGCCGTTCCCACCGGGTGGGAGACAGCAATGAGTCGACAGGTCGACGAAATACGACATCTGCTGGCACATATCAGCGAACTGGTGTCGGGGCGCATGACACCGGATTACTCGATGTAATCCGGCGTCGGACACCGCGATTCCAGCGACTTCCATTCGAGATCAACGGATTCCGGCGCGTCGACGACTTTCATAACGCGATGGACTGGCTGAACGATCACAGCTCACACCCGTCCACCGAACTCGTAAATCGACTAAATTCGGTCTCAGCGAACGCTTTCCCGAATTCCACGTCGATTCGGAATCATTCAGTCGATCCCACCACCTTTCCGACGGAGTAGAACCATGCACGAAAACAGGGCGCAGGAGCCCATCGCGATCATCGGCATCGGCACTCGCCTGCCCGACGCCACCCACCACACCGGCCTCTGGCGAAACCTGCTCGACGGGGTCGAATCGGTACGCCGGTTCGACCGAGCAGAACTGCTGGCCGCCGGTGTTCCCGCCGACCTCGTCGACAACCCGCAGTACGTGCCCGCGGGCACCGTGCTCGACGATGTCGATCAGTTCGACGCGGGATTCTTCGGATTCACCACCTACGAAGCCAAGATCACCGACCCCCAGCACCGAATCCTGCTGCAGACAGCCTGGGAGGCGCTCGAGGACGCCGGTGTCGTCGCCGCGTCGACCGCGGGACGCATCGGCATCTACGCCTCGACCACGCTGAGTACGTACTTGCTCAACAACATCCAACGCAACAGCCGCTACCGGGTCGACGATCTCAACTACCCCGTCCTGATCGGCAACGACAAGGACTTCCTGGCAACCAGGGTCGCGTTCAAACTCGGCCTTCGCGGCGCGGCCGCCACCGTGCAGAGTGCCTGCTCGAGTTCGATGGTCGCCATTCATCAGGCGGCGACCTCGCTGCGAACCGGCGACAACGACATCGCCCTCGCCGGTGGCGTCTCGATCGTGAACCCGCAGACCTCCGGATACCTCTACCAGGAGGGCGGCATCGGCGCGCGTGACGGACATTGCCGTCCGTTCGACCGCGACGCCAGCGGCACCGTCAGTGGCAACGGTTGCGGCGTCGTCGTGCTGAAACGACTCGCCGACGCGATCGCGGACAACGATCACGTGTACGCCGTGCTCGCGGGAACCGCCATCAACAACGACGGCTCCAACAAGATCGGGTTCACCGCACCCAGTGTGACCGGGCAGGCCGCAGTCATCGGCCGGGCGCTGTCGAACGCCGGCGTCGCGGCCGCGGCGGTGGGATATGTCGAAACCCATGGCACCGGTACCGCACTGGGCGACCCGATCGAGTTCCGCGCACTCTCGCGGGCTCACAGCGATGCCGCCGGCGGCGCGCCGGAATCGTGCCTGCTGGGCAGTATCAAAGCCAATGTCGGCCACCTCGACGCCGCCGCGGGTGTGGTCGGACTGATCAAGACCGCGCTGGTACTGCACCACCAGGTGGTCCCACCCCAGATCAACTTCACCGAAGCCAACCCCCACGTGCCGCTCACGGAGTCGAACTACGCCATCAACATCAAGCCGCACGTCCCCGACAGTCCGATCGAAGCAGCGGCGGTCAGCTCGTTCGGCCTCGGCGGCACGAACACCCACGCGGTCTTGCGTCGCCACCACCGACCGGTCTCGGCTCGTCCGGAACCGGCAGGGGCACATCGCATCACGATCAGCGCCAACACCACCGAGTCGTTGCGCCGGAACGCCGCACGCCTGGCCACGGCTCTGCAGACCGAGGCTCACCGCATCGACGACGTCGCCTGGACACTGCACGCCGGCCGCAAGAAGTTCCCGGAAACGCTGACCTTCGACGCACAGACCGCCGCGCAGGCCGCGACCGTCCTGGCGCAGTTCGCCCGCACCGGCAGCGTTCCTGCTCCGAGCTCGGCATCGGAACCCGTTGCTGCGCAGAAGCTCTCGCTTCCCACCTACGCCTTCGACACCGAGTCGTACTGGATCGAGCCGCAAGCCGCCGCCGGCGGCGCTGACAGCGCCGTAGCGCAGGCGACGCCCAGGAGCTCCCGCGTGGAAGATCCGGCCGTCATCGCGGAATTCGTTCTCGACACCGTCCGCGATCTCCTCGAAGACGAGGCCATCGAACTCGATTCGGACTTCTACGACGCGGGCGGAGAGTCGATCGCCATGGTCGACTTGGTCACCACCGCCCGCGATCACTTCGATGTGCAGCTCGATTTCGACGGGTTCGAGGGTCTGCGCACTGTCGCCGATATCGCGGCGCACATCGCCGACGTCATCGCCGGAACCGCGCAGCGCGCGGCGACGGTCAGCATCGTCGCCGGAGACGGTGCGCCGCTGTTCCTGGTGCCACCGGCAGGTGGCACCAACTTCGGCTACTCCCGGCTGGCCGGCCACCTCGACAACAGCGGGCCGATCGTGGCCTTCACCGCGCCGGCCCACGGCGAATCCGCCTCCATCCGAGAGCTGGCCCGGCGCAACGTGGCCGAGCTCGTCGCCATCCAGCCCAGCGGCCCGTACCGCCTCGGCGGCTACTCCTTCGGCGGCAATGTGGCGCTCGAGATGGCGCTGCAGCTGCAGGCGGCCGGTGACACAGTGACCGAGCTCTACCTGTTCGACTCGCACGCGCCGCTGGCCTACCTCGGCGACGAGCTCACCGAAGCGGAGTTCCTGACTGCCCTGCCGCAGATGATCTCGGCCGCGGTGCCCGGTCTCACTCTGGCCACGGACCGCACCGCCGACACCCTGGTAGAACTGCCGACCCTGCTCGAGTCCCGCCCGGAGTGGCTCAATATCTCCGACGAGGACATCGTCGGCTTCGCCCAGACCTGGCGCCAGAACCACAACGCGCTCAAGGGCTACTACCCGGACAGTCGGTTCCGGGGCCGCTGCGTGATCTTCGACGCCGCCGAGGAACACCCCGAGGACGAACTCGCCTCGCTGCGGATTCGACTCGTCCCCAAGGACGCGTGGATCGCCCACCTGGCGGGCGAGGTCGACATCATCTCGGTCCCCGGCAACCACTACACGATGTTCACCGACGCCGACCTCGTGCCCGCGCTGGCGGCCGCCTTCACCGCCGCGGTGGCAGCAGGGGCCGTGGGCGACACCGAGGTGGTCGCATGAGTCTGATCGTCCAGAAGTTCGGTGGTTCGTCGGTCGCCACTCCCGAACGGATCCGTCGGGTCGCCGAACGGATCGTCGCGACCAAGAGGCAAGGGCACGAGGTGGTGGTGGTCTGTTCGGCGATGGGCGACACGACCGACGATCTCGTCGATCTGGCCCGCCAGGTCTGCGCCGAGCCCGAGTCTCGTGAGCTCGATCTGTTGCTGACCTCCGGCGAGCGGATCTCGAATGCGTTGGTGGCCATGGCTATCCAGTCACTCGGAGTCCGGGCCAAGTCGTTCACCGGCGCCCAGGCCGGTGTGATCACCACCGGAACCCACGGCAACGCCAAGATCATCGACATGGTTCCGAGCCGGCTGAAACCGGAACTGGCCGATGGCTGCGTCGCCTTGGTCGCAGGCTTCCAGGGGATCGCACAGGACACCGATGATGTGACCACCCTGGGGCGCGGCGGATCGGACACCACGGCGGTGGCACTCGCCGCCGCACTCGGGGCCGACGTCTGCGAGATCTATACCGATGTCGACGGCGTGTACACCGCTGATCCGCGCCTCGCCACCGATGCCACCAAGATCGACACGATCTCCTACGAGGAGATGATGGAATTGGCCGCTTGTGGCGCGAAAGTTCTGATGCTGCGGTGCGTGGAGTACGCCCGCAGATACAACGTGCCGATCCACGTCAGGTCTTCCTACACAGACAACACCGGAACTCTCGTCACCGGATCGATGGAGCAGATTGTCATGGAACAACCAATCCTCAGCGGCGTCGCACACGACCGCAGCGAGGCCAAGGTGACCGTTGTCGGCATTCCCGACCTGCCCGGCTATGCCGCGAAGGTGTTTCGCGTCGTCGCCGACGCCGGCATCAATATCGACATGGTGGTGCAGAACGTGTCGGTCATCGAGAGCGGCAGGACCGACATCACCTTCACCGTACCCAGCTCCGACGGTCAGCGTGTGGTCGGCCTGCTCACCGAGCACCGCGCCGACATCGAATTCACTCGGATCGCCTACGACAATCGGGTCGGCAAGGTGTCCCTGGTCGGCGCCGGGATGAAGTCGCACCCCGGCGTGACAGCGATGTTCTTCGAGTCGCTCGCCGAGGCCGGGATCAATATCGACCTGATCTCGACCTCCGAGATCCGCATCTCGGTCCTGGTCGCCGACACCGATCTCGACACCGCGGTCAAGACCGTGCACAAGGCTTTCGACCTGGCCGGTGACACCACCGCGGTGGTGTACGCGGGAACGGGGCGCTGATCGTCTGTGTCTGTTCTGAATTCTCGGCCGCCCGCCTCCGCCCTATCCACCGCACGGATCGGCCTGCTCTTCGATGCGACGGTCAAAATCCTCGGCGGCACCGCGCTCGTGGCGATCGTCAGCGGACTCTGGCCGGTCCACCATGGATTGACACCCGCATTGCTCGCTTTCGCTGGAATCGCCTGTGTGATCGGCGGCGCCACCATGATCACACAGCTACGGCGGCTGCTCACCGACGAACGGTCGATCGTCGCCGTGATCGTGGTCGATTGCGTGATCGCCGCCGCATTCATGCCGATCGCGATCCAGCAGTGGCAGGGCATCACGACCGCCGGCGGAAACATCGTCTGTGGCGTGATCGCGGCTGCGTCGATCTCTTCGGTGGTAGTGGCTTTCACCTCCACCCCGGACTGACCAGATAATCGACGAGGGGTCGGCCGGTGACTCGAATCACCGGCCGACCCCTTGTGTCGTCGGTCCGTCGACAGGGCGCTTGGTCAGCCCGCCGCGGCGTCGGCCTGGTCGCCGTAGACGACGCGACCCCACACCAGTGACATGATCTCGACCCATCGTTGCGCGTCGACGCCGTTCTCGCCGTTGACGAACTCACGAACCATTTCGATCGCGAGCGCGGACAGCGCCAGGGCGATCGTGCTCGCGTCACCGCCGAGCGCCACACCCGCCTCCTGCTGTCGCTGGATCCGCTGCGTCAGCTCGCCGCGGAACGCGGTGAGGGAGGCCTGTAGTGCCGCGGCGACATCGGCGTCATAGTTGGCCACCTCGAGGAAGGCGGCGATCACCACGCGGTGCGGCTCCAGATATTCGATCGCAGCGCGTAGTGCCGCCGGCATGTGCGCCGGCCCCGACGGCCACTCCCCCATCTGTTCACTCATCCGCGCGGTGACCGGCGACAGCGCATCGACCACCAGCCTGGACAACAACTCGTTCTTGTCGACGAAGTGGCTGTAGAAGGCGGGGCGTGACACCCCGCCGCGCTCGGTGATCTGCTGGATGGTGATGTCGGAGAAGGCCGTTCCCTCCTCGAGCAGCTCTCGCAAGGCAACCATCAGATCCGCTGCGGCCTGCTTGCGGCGCGCTTTCGCAGACGACGTCCGATTCGTAAGCATCTCGCGGGAACCTCCTCCACCGGCTCGGACACGAGCTGAGAGCTCAGCGGCAGGCCCGGCAATAACGGCATGTCATACACGATGACAGACATATGTCAGACACCACTGTGACCCACGGTCCGCCGGAACGCAAGAGGTCGGTCCCACCTCGATTGCGCGGTTGCTCACAGGGATCGTCGACGCACATCGAATCGACCCGGCATCGAGTCGAGGGGGCCGTGACGAAACCCGTTGAGTCGACGCCCTCGCATTACGCATGCTCAACCCGACATGTCCGCCGGAACCGCGCGGGACCCCGCCCTACCTAGGAATGCGATGAATGCGAAACTCGAGGCGGCGTTGGGACGGTTGACGGACCTGTCTCGACGTGACTTCTACAACCCGTACACACGGTTCGATTGGCCGGCCGAGGTCGACCGCGAAGTGTGGTGGATGGACCCACCTTTCCTGACCAGTCACGGAACCGAGCAGCACTGGGATAGCGCTGATGCGATACGCCTCTCCCAGGCCGAGACGATCAACTTCTTCAGCCTGCACGTCCACGGCATACGTGAACTCATGGGCGAGGTCGCCGCGCGAATCCACACTCCCCGATTCCGTCCGGAATCGGAGTATCTACACCATTTCATCGGTGAAGAAAACGACCACATGTGGTTCTTCGCCGAATTCTGCAACCGTTATTGGGACGGGGTGTATCCCGCGGCGGCGCCCAGCCCACTGGCGAGTCCGGTAGCCAAGGGCCCATGGACCGACTTCATGGTGTTCAGCAGGATCCTGGTCTTCGAGGAGCTGTTCGACTACTACAACGCGCGGCTGGGTGGCAGCACCCTCATCCCGCCGATCATCGCCGAATTACATGCGGTGCATCACCACGACGAGAACCGCCACGTCGCGTTCGGCAAACGGCTCGTCGAGTCGCTCTACGCCGAGGCGATGAGCAACGGCGGCGAAGCCGAACACGGCGACGTCGCGAACTACGTCAAGAACTACATCCGCTATTCGGTGGCCAGTATGTACAACCCCCGCTGCTATGCCTACGCCGGCGTGGACAACCCGTTGGCGATGCGTCGCCGGCTGCTGACCCATCCCGCCCGCGCACAAGTCCACACCGAGATCATGCGCCGCCTGGACCGCTTCTACCGACGCCTCGGTCTCTACGCGGGTGGGTGGGACGAGTGACCCACCACCTACCGCAGGAGGTCATCAGCTTTCTCGCCACCCGCAACCCTGACTTCACCGGCGACGATCCCGATCTGGACCTGATCGAGAGCCGCACCCTGGACTCGTTGGGCCTGGTGGAGTTCCTGCTGCTGATCCAAGAACTCACGGGAGACGAAATCGACATGGAGACACTCGATCTCGACTCGATTCGCAGCCTACGAGGGCTCCGTGACACCTACTTCACCCCGAGGAATCCATGATCGAGACGACCACACCCGGATACCGCGTCACCGACGGCCTCGCAGTATTCGGCCCGGATGTCACTCGCGTGAAATACGCCATCGACGCGATCTTTCAGCAGTGGGCCACCGAGATCCACGCGCAACCGTGGGATCTGCCCGCGTTGCTCACCCGTTCGCAACTGACGTCCTTCGACTATTTCGACAACTTCCCGCACCTCGCCGTCGCCGCGACACCGACCATGACAGCCGACGCCGACGGTTCGCACGAGGAGCTGTTCATCACCTCGGCGGCCTGCTATGGGGCATACGCCGCACTGACCGACACCGTACTCGAGGAGCCGTTGCTCGTGACTGTCGCGAGCCGGTGCTGCCGCAACGAAACCCGTTATCACGGCTTACGCCGACTGCACCAGTTCACGATGCGAGAGCTGGTCGCCCTGGGTCCGGCAGACCATGCCACCACGCACCTGACCCATGTCAAACCCCGCGTGCTGTCGTTGACCGAACACCTCGGGTTGTCGGTGCAGGTGCAGCACGCCACCGATCCGTTCTTCGACCCGAACGGATCCCGAGCGCTGATGCAGCGATTGCTGCCGGTGAAGGAAGAGATCGTGACCGACGACGGCGTCGCCATCGCCTCGTTCAACAGCCACCGCAACTTCTTCGGTGATCGTGCCCGCATCAGCTTCCGGGGCGATCCGGTGCACACCAGTTGCGTGGCGTTCGGCCTCGAACGCTGGGTGCACGCACTGGACCGCAGGTTCAACGGTGATTGGGCGGCCGCGCACGCGGCCATCGTCGCCTTCGACACGACGGCGAGCGGCGAATGAGCAACCCGATCCTGCTCACCGGCGCCACCGGTGTCGTCGGCACCGCGTTGCGGGAGCGGCTCACTGCCGGGTCCTACACCGCCCTCACCCATCGCACGCCACTCCCCGGCGTCGACACCATCACCGGCGACATCACCGCGCCACGGTTCGGCCTCGACGACACCGCGTACAACCAGCTGATCGAGGGCACCGGGTGCGTGCTGCACTGTGCCGCGAACACCTCCCTCAATGCCGATCCCGCCGTGCTCGCCGAGGACAACGCCCGCGGCACCCGGCACGCGATCGAGCTGGCCAACGACGCCGATGTCCCGCTGATCCACGTCAGCACCGCCTTCGTCGAGGCCATCGACCGGGCCGAGAACCGCGGCGCGCGTTTGAACTACGCCGAATCCAAACTCGTCGGCGAACGCCTCGTCACCGACCACGCCCGACGCTGGACCATCGTGCGCCCTTCCATCGTGATCGGCGATTCGAGCGACGGTCACATCGCCGACTACCAGGGCCTGTTCCGGCTGGCCGAACTCGTTCGGGGCGGTCGGTTGCCCTTCTTCCCGTGTGGCGCCGATTCCCGCGTCGACATCATCACCCAGGATGTCGTCGCTGCCGCACTGGCGCAGCTGAGCCGGGTCGCGCTGGATCGCGGTGACACCGGGCACGATCTGGTGTGGCTCACCTGCGGCGCGGCGGCCCCTCGCGTCTGGGAGGTGATCGAGGCCTTCCTCGCCCCGCGATCGACGGGAGAGCCACGCCCCCGCGCCCCACGCTTCATCGACCGTGACCAATACGAGCGACTGATTCGCCCTGTCTTCTTGTCCGAGCTCGACCCGGGCCTGGCCCGGCGGATCGACAACCTGTTCACCCATGTGGCTCCCTACGTGTCGATCGTCGACCCGTTTCCCGACGCCACGACCGTCGGCGACTACCAGCCCGCCGTCACCGATCCACTGCTTCAGCTGAACCGCTCGCTCGACCACTGGGCTCGAGCCGGCGCAGCACCGCGTTCGAGGGAAGAGGCGATCGTTCATGCCTGAATACACCATCACCGCCACCACCACGGCACCGCCGGAAGCCACATTCACTCTGGTCTCCGATTTCCGCCGCTATCCCGCCCTGGTGCCCGAGGTCATCGTTTCGCTGACCGTCGACCACGCGGGCGACCCACCGAGTTCGGAGTGGGCAGTGCGGTTTCACGGCGGAATCCTGAAATGGCGCGAGCACGACACCATCGATACCTCGGCCCACCGCATCGATTTCCGCCAGATCGACGGCGACTTCGCCGAGTTCGCGGGAGCCTGGCAGGTGACCGGCGAGCTCGACCGACCCACCCGCGTCACCCTGAACGCCACCTTCGACCTCGGGATGCCCGCTGTCGCCGACGTACTCGAACCCATCGCCCACCGCGCCTTCGACGACACGATGCGTGCGCTGTTGACCGCGCTGCTCGGTCCGGATACCGCGTTCACCCCGCCCTCGAGCGCGGCGCAACACCCGGGAGTACCCGCATGACCACCGCGTACCTGCATTCGATCACCTGGGCGCACGGCGAAAAGCAGTCGTTCCTGGACGAAATCGACGCCGACCCGGCACTGCGCGCACGGACCGGCGCCGAAGGCATCGAGTACTATTTCCGCGCCGACTGCGCCCCATGGCAACTCGCTCACGAAGCCGCGACAACAACACTGCGACGAGCCGACCTCGATATCACCCAGGTCGATGTGATCTTGTACTCGACCGAATCAACCGACACCCGTGCCGATATCAGCAAGGACCCCAACCGTTTCGCCGACGCGCTCGGCGGCAGGACGACACCGTTGATCGCCGTCACCGGCAATGTCTGCGCGAACTTCGGCGCGGCGCTCGCGACGGCACGCAACGCCGTGCGATCGGGCGAGCATCGCACCGTTCTCATTGTCACCACCGACATCTGGGACGACCGTCCGCGGCTCGTGGACGCGGGCACCTGTTTGATGAGCGATGCCGCCGCCGCGGCCATCGTCTCCGCCGCACCGGCGCCGAACTCGACCTCGTGGGCGATCGGCAAGATCACCCCCTCGGTCGACCACGGCATGCACGATGTGGATCCGGCGGTCGACACCATGGACATGGTTCGCGGCACCGTCGCCGGAATCCAGCGCGCCTACCGCGGCTTCTTCGCCGATATCGCGCCGACGGCGTTCCCACACCTGATCTGTGGCAATCTCGGTGACACCGTGGTCCAGATGTTCGCCCGCCTCGGCGGCTTCGACCCGGCGCGGATGCTGCGGCAGACCGCCGCGCACGGCCATTGCCTGGCGGCCGATGTTCTGGTCAACCTCGACACCTACGCGCCGACCATGGCGGCGGGCGACCGGGTGATGGCGGTCTCGAGCGGGCACAACTATTGGACGTGCATCGATCTCACAACCGTGACCGGGGTGCTCGCATGAGAATTCTGATCGGCCTCGCACTGCTGCGCCCTCGCACTGTCGTCGCCGCGGCCCTGGCGCTCGCCGCACTCGGCATGCTGGCGGCCGTGCTCGTCGCGCCGAAGATGACTGCCTCGCTGGCGGACTACGACGACCCCAACTCCGATTTCAGCGCGGCGATGGCCGACTACACCCAGCGCACCGGAATCGACTCCGAGCAAGGGTTGCAGGTGATCGTCGACTGCACCCGTGGGAGCACACACCCGTGCCCCGAACTCACCGAGATCCGCCCCGCACTGCTCGGTGTCGCCCACATCGTGGCGGTGGCGGATTTCGACACCACCGGCGACCCCCGGATGATCTCGAACGATGGCGATCACGCCTATCTGCTGGTGGCCCTGGATCGTGACGCGGGCGGCGACACCCATTTCCTCGACCAGGTCCAGCGTGCGATCGAGGCCGTACCCGGACTCGCGCAGCGGTCGATCGTCGGCGGTCCTACCGTGGCGAACCACGACACCGCGACCATCTCCACCGAGGACCTGTTCATCGCCGAACTGGTCGCGTTTCCGCTGCTGGTCATCGCGCTGCTGTGGGTGTTCCGCACTGCGGTCGCTGCCGCGATTCCGCTGATCGGCGCCGGGTTCAGCGTCCTGACCACATTCGTCGCGTTGCTCGTCGCCCAACAGGCCCTGCAGTTGTCGACCTTTGCCCTCAATCTCATCACAGCCCTGGGCACGGGGCTCGCGATCGACTTCAGCCTGTTGATCATTACGCGCTACCGCGCCGAGCGTCGCACGTCGGCGGTGCCGCACGCGGTCTACGTCGCGATGCGCAGCGCCGGGCGCACTGTCGCGTTCAGCGGATTGACCGTGATGTCGGCGCTCGCGACGCTGTGCCTGCTGCCGCAGCGTTTCCTGTATTCGATGGGGATCGCCGGCGTCGCGTTGACGGGGGCGTGCCTGATCTTCGCGCTGGTGGTGCTGCCCGCGATTCTGTTGTTGCTGGGCGACCGGATCGAGGCACTGAGCCTGCGGCGAGCACGTCCCGCCGATGCCGGCCGACGGTGGCGGCAGTGGAGTGGGTTGGTCCAACGTCATGCGGCCGTGGTCGCGGTGACCGGAACGCTGGTGCTGGCACTACTCGCGGCACCAGCACTGGGCGCCCGGATCCAAGGGTACGACACCGACGTACTGCCCGCGGATTCCGCCGCCGCGCGGGTAACCACGATGCTACGCAACGACTTCGACCATGCCGATACCGGCATCGCCGTGCTCGTCGACGCCAGCTCTCCCATGACGCCACAGCGAGCCGCCGAACTGATCGGCGCCCTGCCCGGGATACTCCGGGTGCAGCCCCCCGTCCCGTTGTCGGATGGATCCAGTGTGATCAACGCTGCCGTGGATTCCCCTGCCACCTCGCCCCGCAGTCGCGAAATTCTGCGGTCGGTGCGCGGCACCGTCCCCGATGCGCAGGTTCTCGGCGAGGTCGCGCGATTCGAATCGTTGTTGCAGAGCCTGGCGCACCGACTGCCGTACGTCGCGCTCCTGCTGATCGTGCTGAGCGGGCTGTTCCTTGGCGTCCTCACCCGGTCGGTGGTCATCCCGATCAAGAACGCGGTCATCGGTGTGCTGTCACTGGGCGCCACTCTCGGCATCCTCGTTATCGTGTTCCAGCACACCGCGATCGGTGGTTCGCCCGCACTGGAAGTGACCGCGCTGGTCATCGTCGCGGTGCTGGCCTACGGCCTGTCGACCGACTACGCCTCGTTCCTGTTCCACCGCATGACCGAGGCCCGCCAGGCCGGGGCGTCACCTCGCGAGTCGGTCGATGTCGGTCTCGCGAGTACCGCGCCGGTGGTCACCGCGGCGGCACTGCTGCTGGTCATTCCGTTGGGCGCGTTGCTGGCTTCACAACTCACCCCGGTGCAGATGCTCGGTGCCGGTGCGGCATTGGCTGTCGTGCTCGACGCGACCCTGGTCAGGGTTCTGCTCGTGCCGTCGTTGATGGGTCTGCTCGGCCGCTACAACTGGTGGCCTTCGGCGCTACACCGAGACGATCTGCCCGCGGCCGACACGAAGGCCACGGTGTCGCAGCGCTGACCGTCGATGGCCCGCGGGCATCACGCCTGCGGGCCATCATTCGTCGGGCTTCGGAAATTCAGTTCGGATCGGTACTCAGCCGGTGCTCGGCCGACGCCGCCGCTTCGAGAACGAAGTCGGCGAAACGCACCGGATCCGCCAGTGGCAGGTAGTGCCCGGCTCGGGGGACCACGCTCAGTCGTCCGGTGTGGCAGGCCCGGACGAAGCGGCGTTCGTGTATCCGCAGGTGATCGTGTCGGCCGTTGATCAGCCACACCGGACCCTGGTACGAGGCCAGCGCCGCGAGCACGTCGAATCGGCTGAGCTCGGCGACCACGTCCGGGATCACCTCGGTAGCGATGCCCGCACCGTTGATGGCGACTGCCACCGGCCGCGGCAGCATCATGTCGAACAGTCGCGCACTCGACCGCTGACCGCCATCGGGCTGCAGCGACAGCACCCGATGCATCACGGAGAACGGCAGCATCAGCGACCGGCTCGGCACGCAGGTCGAGCCGGCGACGACCAGGCCTGCCACTGCGCCAGGAGCCTCGGCGGCGGCCGCGATACCGACATATCCCCCCAGGGAGTGCCCGACGATCACAGCGCGACCACCGACGGAATCGATGGCGGCGCTGACCGTTTCGGCGGCGGCGACCAGCGTGAACTTCTCGCCACGACGCCGTCCGTGACCCGGCAGATCGACGGCGATCACCGGATGAGCGTCGGCGACGCGATCGGCGACCGTGGTCCAGGCCGCGCCGCTCAGTCTGATTCCATGAACGAGAACCACCGGCAGACGATCCGACATCGCAACCCCTCCTCGCGAAAAGCAACGCAACGTTGCGTTGCATTCGAGCGTATCTCAGCCGGATATCCAACGCAACGTTGCGTTGTATCGTGACGGTGTGTCCGCAACCGACCCACCCACCGCAGGCCCACGCAAAGCCGAGGTCATCTACCTCGCCGCCCTGGAGCTTCTCGCCGACGCCGGGTACGACGCCATGACGATGGAGGCGGTCGCCCACCGATCCGGGGTCAACAAGACGACGCTGTATCGGTGGTGGCCATCCAAGGACGCGTTGTTGGCCGCGGCCCTGACTGTTGCTGCACCGTTACGGATTTCCCTCCCCGACACCGGCACCTTCCGCGGTGATCTCGCCGCGCTCGCGCGCGAGATCGCCCGATTGCTGACAGCCGAGGACACCGCGGCCATCGCGGCGGCGGTCCTGTCCGCATCGGCGTCACGACCGGCGCTCGCCACTGTCGGTCACCGGTTCTTCAGCGAACGACTCGAGCGCGAGCAGGCCATCTTCGACAGAGCCGTCGCACGCGGGGAGGTACCGGCCGATATCGATGCAGGCACCGTGATCGATCTACTGGCAGGCTCGCTGTGGGCGCGGCTGGTGCTGCGTGGGCTGACGCTCAGCCCTGACTACATCGACACGATCGCCGACATCGTCGCGCACGGAACACACCGCCGCACTGGCGCTACCGAACGGGACGCCGATCACGAGCGAACGGCGAACGAGCAGGCCCGTTGATCAGGCCTGCTCGTTCGCGGTGTGCCTACGTGCTCAGCCCCGCCGACTCGGCCGAGAGCGCGTCGACCCCCATCCGCTCGCGGGCGACCAGGCTGTTCGACCGCAGCTGGTGAATACGCCATGCACGGAGTTTGCCGGTCGGGCCGACCTCCCCGGTGCTCATGCCGAACGCGCCGTCGAGCAGACACACCGCGGTGACGACACCCAGCGGATCCGCCACCGCGAGGGCGTCGGCGACCGAACCGAAGCGCGCGTCGTCCTCGGCGAGAGCGTCTATCGAGGATTCGGCGCTCCGGTCCGCCTCGGTCCACCGATCGGGGCGGAACGCGAGGTAGAGCACCGCGCTGTCACGGGATTCGGGGGCGGCGACAACGGCGTCGACCGAACCGAAGCGCTCGACCAGCCGCCCGACCAATACCTCGGCGGACAACGCGGCCGCCGGCGGGCCGAACACACCGTGCGTCCGGCCGATCACTTCGAGCTCGCCGTCCTCCGTCAACCGCGCTCGGTCGCCGGTACGAAGCCAGCCGTCGGCGGTGAACGCCGCCGCAGTGCGCTCGGGCCCATCCGGACCGACATAGCGGGTGAAGTTCGCCGGGCTGTCGATCAGCAGCTCGTCATCGTCGCCGATCCGCACCCTGACCGATCCTTCCGGGGTACCGACCCCGGGTAGCCGCGCACCGACCAGCGCGGTCGACGACACCGCGCCGGCAATCTGGGTCTGCCCGTAGACGTTGCGCACAGGCAACCCGACTGCCTCCCACCATGCCTGGGTCGACGCGTCCAGCGGGCTTGTCCCAGCGAAGATCTCACTGACCGCGGTGAGCCCCAGCGAGGCGCGCACCGATCGCCCCAATAGCCGGGGCGCGAGTCCTCTTCTGGTGACCCCCGTTCGACCAGCGAGCAGAATCCGGGCCACAGTCCGTTCGGCGGCCGTTACGAGCGATCGTCCGAGCGCGGAGCCCGCCGCGGCCGTCTCGGTTTCCTGCCGGATCGTGCGCAGCAGCGGCGGTGGCGCCAACAACAGCGTGGGTCGGCAATCCCGCAGATCGGCTGGCAGGTCGGCGAGGCCCCCGCCGTACCAGGTGTGGCCGGCCACCCACACCGCCAGGTAGACCGTCAGCAACCGTTCGGAGATGTGCGCGGTCGGCAGAAAGGACAGAAATCGCGGGTGCTTCTGGGTCGGATACTCGGCGAGCGCGTCGGCGGCGGCGGCCATCGCGGCGCCGGAGAGCTCGATCAGCCCGGCCGGTGCGGTAGTGCCCGTGCTCTGCAAGTACAGCGCGGCCGCTCGCGCGGGTGGATCGAACACCGAAATCCGGTGCAGGACATCGCTCGAGTCGAACGGCTCGACATCGGCACCGAGCACCTCCACTCCCCTGTCGACACCCGGCAGCGGAACGAGGTCGACCAAGCGGTGTACCGGGATTGATGTGCTGCCCGGAATCGACATGGCGTCACCGACGACGACCGCATCGGCGGGCGCCGCGGCGAGCAGTTCGCGCAGTTCGTCGTGACTGCTGGTCGTGTACAGCGGCATGACGATCCGGCCGGTCAGTCCCAACGCCAGCTCCAGAATCGGATACCTGGCATCGGTCTCGGCGATCACCGCGACCACCCGGCCGAGCTGGATGGAGTCGAGTCGATCGCAGGTGTCGGCCACGAGACTGCCCAGCTCGTGCCAGGTGACGGTATGCCAACCGTGTGCTGCGCGATAGGTGATGGCCGGTCGTTCGGGGTGTCGCGCGAGGGTGTCGCGCAGGGCAGCGGCGAGGGTGTGGGTCATCGTAGGGCTCCTGTTGGGACGGTCTCGAGCACCGGCGTGATCTGTACGGGTTCGGTGTCGGCGGGCCGGTTCGCCGATCCGGGCTTTCCGATACGGACGAGCAGGAGGTAGACCGCAGGGCCGACGAGTAGGTCCGCGACCATCGCGAACGCCATGGTGAACGTGCCGACCGCGCCCATGTCCTGCAACGCGAGCAACGAACTGCCCAGCATGGAGACGAAGCCGGCGATGAGGACATAGGAACCGAACATCACCGGGGTTCCGGTGCGCAGCAGTACGGCGCTCACCGCACTTTCGGCGTCGACTCCGGCGCGCACCCGGTCACGGATTCGCAGGCACAGATGAATCGTGTTGCTCGCGGCGAGACCGAGCGCGATGGCCAGCATCATCGCGGTGCCGATCCGAACCGTGATGCCGGCCAGTCCCATGAATCCGAGCACCGCCATGATCGGCAGCACGGTGGGCACGATCGCCGCCAGGAACAGGCGACGGTCCCGGATGGCGACCCACATCACCGGCAGGATCAGCGCGAGCGCGGCGATGGCGGACAATCCCATCTCGAAGGACAACGAGTGCATCCCCTGCTGGGCCAGCCACCACGGCCCGACGAGGTCGATGTCTGCCGACGGCATCGCCTGCCGGGCGATGTCCTGGACCCGGACGGAGAACGGGATCGATGCCTTGGTGCCGATATCGGCGACGCGAATGATCACCGCCGCCTGGGTGGCATCGGCATCGAGCACAGACCGCGAGAGCTGGTGCAGCCCGGGTCCGTACGCGCCGGCTCGCGCGGCGACCGCGGGTGTCAGGTCGGCGGCTTCGCGGCGGCAGTTCGGGCCGTCGGCGGCGCCCGGGGCCATCGGCTGCGGGATCAGATCGAGGACCGAACCGACGTAGCGAACCTCCGGCTGCGCGCACAGCTGATCGACCAACTGTACGAGTTGCTCACGATGGTCGCCGATCGTGCCCGACGTCGGTCGGATCCACAGCTCAGGACCGAGAAATCCGGTGAACTCCTGTTCGAAGGTGCGCTGCGCGACCAGTGCGGGATGGCCGGCGGGCAGTTCTTCGTTGACCTTCTGATCAATCGAGATCTGGGACAGTCCGAGCCAGCCGAGGACCGCCACGACGACCACGAACGTGGCCACGACCGCGCCGGGGCGTCCGGTGACCATACGGTCGGCGACGCGCAACATCGCCATGCTCGCCTTGTTGGCGCGCACCCCGAACTGTCGCTGGGCCGATCCTCGGTAGAACACATCGATCGCGCGCGGCACGACCAGCCAGTTGACCAGGTAGGCGATACCGACCCCGACCGCGGTGCACAGGCCGTAGGACGAAATGGCGCTCATGTCGGCCACCACCAGGGCGGCGAATCCGAGTACCGTGGCCAGCCCGGTCATGAACGCGGCCCAGGCGAGCAGCGAGAAGGCTTCACGGTTGGCGACCGGATGGTCGCGGCCTGCTTCGCGACGGCGGATGTACTCCTGATGCTGCTGGAGCGCCTCCGCGATACCGACGATGAGTACCAGGGTCAGCACCTGACTGTTGACGATCGAGAAGGGCTGACCCAGCAGGTTCATCGCGCCCAGCGTCAGCGGCACCGAGAGGGTGACCCCGATCAGACAGATGACGACGTCGACGACCCGCCGAAAGTACACGTACAGGATCGCGATCATCACCATGATCAACACGGCGACTCCACGCAGCGTGCTGAACAGCACTTCGTGCGCGTAGACCTGCTCCACATCGGGATATCCGGTGATCTGGGTATCGACGATGCGGTCGAACGGCGGTTGAGCTCCCGACGCGGATGCCCAGCGAGACACCAGATTCCGGAATTCGCGGTCGGCCTCGCGCCAGGTGGCGAAGTCCTGGTTGGCGATGTCGAACGTGGCGGTCACGGCCACGCGGCGATTGCCGTCGCCGAAGATGAGGCGGCGAGCCGACGGGGTGGCGGCGACATCGGTGACGAGTCGATCGATGGTAGCCGGGTCAGCGTGTGGCAGTTGCGCGCCGACACCTGCGGGGTGGAAGACGCCCGACCGGTCGGTGAACGGGAAATTCAGCGGTTCCCGCACCGCGATGACATGCGGCGACTTCGCGATTCCTTCGGCGAGTTCGTGCACAACGCGAAGTTTCGCGGCGTCGCGAGCATCGCCGATATCGACCATCACGACGAGTTCGTTGAATCCCGCTCGGCCGAATTCACGTTCAGCTCCCTCGGTTCGTTCGATCTGATCGGGATCGTTGGTGAAGGTCGGCCGGAAAGACATATCGAGGCGCATGGTGAAGATACCGAAGCATCCCGCTGCCACACCGAGGATCAGAAAGATGATCGTCGCACGCCGGTAGGTGTACAGAATTTCATAGATCGTTCGTGCGGCGCGGGCGCCGATGATATGGGGGCGCATTGCTTTTCCTTGCCCTCGAGAATTTCAGAAGCTGCCGATTGCCCGGCCTCACCGTCCGGCGAGGCCGGGCAATCGTGGGTACGACCTGTATCACCGATTCAGCAAGTCACCGGCCTGATGCTCGGCCAGGCCGAGCAGTTCCAGACCGGATCGAGCGCAGTCGGCGTAGGAACCGACTACCAGTCGATAGTCGGTGTCCCGGCCCGGCATACCCTGATGTAGGCCGGTGTCGACCGCACCGACGGCGCGGTAGGAATCGACCAGGTACGGATGGGCATGGGCGACGTACGTGCGGTGTGACGAGAAATCCCGCATCCACAACGCGCCGAGCACCATCGCGCTCAGCGCGAAACGCGCACGGCTCGGATCGGCGATGGCAGCGAGCCGGCCGACCTCGGAATCGACGCCCAGGTCGTCGAGCTCCGGTCGAGGCGTGATCGTCGACCGTGCACAGGGAAATGCTGTGGTCCGCAGAGTCGCGACGGGCCTGCCCGCGTGCCTGACCACGATGACCATGATCGCGTCCGCGTCTCGCCGCCGCTCGACCCCGGCATCGAAGCCGATGTTGCGACGCGAACGGAACACACCGGACCGAAAGGCACGAGCCTGGTCGAGCTCACTCGGGGTGGTGCAGACCAGCGCCGACAGCGCTGGTGCCTGCGTCTCGACTGTCACTCCGCGGACTTCTGCTCGACCCACTTCTCGTAGGACTGTTCGAGCAGCCACAACGTCAACGACAGGGTCGTCACCGCCACCCGGTGCACATCGCGAGCCTGCTCGGGCGTGGTCACCGCCCTGGTGATCGTGTGACGTACCTCGTCGGCGTGCTTGCTGTCGATCTCGGCGTGAGCGACGAAGAAGGCCATTTCCCGATCGGTCAGACCGAGCGTGGCGCGCGCGGCGTCGAGCAGCGGCGCGATGTGGGTGTACACCGATTCCGCCCAGTAGGAGTAGCCAAGGCGCGGAATCGGGCCTTCCCGCAGCGCCACGCCGTACAGATAGCCGATCAGCGCGTCGGTGGCCGGCAGCGGTGCGTCCTCGATCACCTCGCCCTTCTCGATCAGGCCGATGGCGCGCAGGTCGTGCAGCACCATCCGCTCGTGGCCGAGTTCCTCGCGGGCGTGCTCGTACACGAACTTGAGCAGACCCAACTGGTCCGGAGTGGTCCGGAACGCGGCGACGGCCTGATTGGTCGCGTTGTGGCTCGTGTAGTGGAACACCTGCTTCATCACCAGGAAGTACAACCCGCGATCGAAGCCGTGGGTGGTGACGTGTTTCCACATCCTGCCCTCGCGGGCCTGCTGCCACAGTGCGTCGATCTCGGCATCGAGCTGGGCGAACAGATCTTCGTGCAGCGCACTCGAAGGCTTCCCGGCCTGTTCGGCGAGTTCGCTTTCGACGAAATCTTCGACCGTTTGCGTGTGCGTGGTCATTGAGAACTCCACTCCAGAAAACTGTGTACCGACACCGTTCTCGACGGTCGGCCACGAGAATAGACACCCGGCATTTCCGTCGATCTCGACAAAAGTCGCAAATACTTTCCGGATACTCGAGCATGAAACTTCCAGGATTCTCCGACTACGTTGTCGACGACTCCCAGACAAAAGATTACGACCCTACGGAAACGGCAACAACCTATTCGACAGTGCTCTCGTTACGAAAGTCCGACCACCTCGGAGCAACACGAACAGCTCGGGACGGCAACCGTTCCACGATTGCCGTCCCGAGCTGTATTTCGATAACAGCGGTCAGCCCGACAGCGCCGAGTAGAAGATCTTGAGAAGCTTCGCGTATCGGCGCCGCGCGTAGAATTCGACGAGGTCACGTCCGGTCGCCACCGCGGTTCGGTTGGTGACGAACCACGGTGGTTTCGGGCTGAGCGTGAACATTCCCGACAGCAGTGCTCGCGGTGCGGGCCGGAACGGTCCCCGCACCACAGTCCGTTCGACATCGTCGAGCAACAGCGCGTTGTGGACGACGCCTGTGCCGCTCTGGATATCGGCGAGGGTGTGGCCGGGGTAGGCGCCCCAGGCCGCGCGCGCGATGCCGAACGCCAGCCCGGTCCATGCGTTCACCGCGATGGTGCCGTACCGCAGATTCTCGATCGCGTCATCGAACGCCGGTCCCAGTTCCGCGAGCGTATCCGGATGCGCCAGGAGGTTGGCTCCGAGCGTGCCCATCAATTCGTTGTTGGCGAACTCCACCGCGCCGGCGAGGAATCGCGCACCGTCGCCGGGGAGTTCGACGACACCGAGCACCGGGGAGAAGTACTCGGTGCGCAGCAACGGGCTGTCGGAGGTCGGCAGATTCTCGACCAATACCCGCCCTCCGAACTCGGTCGCGCCGGGATAGGACTTCAACGCCGCGTCGACCCGTCCCGCACTTCCCGGGTAGTAGGCGTCGCGCTGGGGCGCCCGCCGCAGGGCCGCGCGCAGTTCATCGAGGAACTTCGCCTTGTGCTCCCAGTCCCGGCTCACGACGACAACCTGTACGGCGATGCAGTTGTAGCCGCCGTTGTGCAGCCGCGAGGTGGCTACGTGTTCGGCCTGGAACTTCACATCGTCGTCATTCCACGGCCCGGGAACCACGATGGTCGGCGAGACGCCACCGAGCTCGCTGGTGATCGGCTTGTCCAACAGCGGCCTACCGGACCGCCGTCGCTTGTCCCCCTCGGCACCCGGGCCCCACACGATCGCGTCGTGCGTCTGCGTACCGCCGGTCATGTGAACGTGGGCGACAGCGGGGTGCTCGACGAGGTAGCCGCCTTCAGCGGCACCACCACGCAGAATGCGCAAAGCCCCGAGGTCGATGAAGGGCGCGAAGATCTTCTCGAATACCGGCAACAGCGGATCGGTGATCGGGTTCAGTTTCAGCGCGACCACCCGGTTGTGCGCGAACAACTCGTAAAGAACGTCCAGCGGCGGAATCGACATGATGTTGCCCGCACCCAGGACTACGCCGATCCCCCCGGTGGCGGTCGGGTCGAGTTGCGCCAGGCCGGCGCGACGCCGGGCGGTTCCCGCGTCGATACCAGGGCGCAACCAGACATCGGCCCGAAACCCGTTGAGGATGAGCTTGTCCAGCGTGTCGAACGGCAGCACCGGCACCGCGACGCGCCCGCCGGGCGCGGCGTCGATCTTCACACCGTCCAGCGGGCTGCGACCGTCGGCGAGCGCTGCCAGGGTGTCCCCCAGAGCCTCGAGCCCCTGCAGGAGAGCGAGCGGCCCCGACATCCACTCCTCGCCCAACAGGGGCGAATCCTCGTCCAGGCTCTTGATCTCGGTAGCCGCGCGCACCCAGTCCGCCGCGTACCGACCGGTCAAGGCATGGACACGACTCAGCAGTACTCGACGCTCGGCCAGCGTCGTCTTCGACCAGACCTTCTCGCCGCTGCCCAGCTCCGCCAGCGCCCGGTCGAGCACGGCGCTATCGACTGTCTTTTTCATTCCTTCACTGTCCCCGGGATTTACTCGGTTACAAGGAGTTACGTAACACGATCGCGCTCCAGCCGTTTGATCGCGACGACCCGTCGACGCCTCTCCGATCCACCGACACAGTCGGTCCAAGCCGGTGGGTTCGCGCGGGCATCATGCGCATGCTGGACGACCGATCAGATTCAAAAGTGTGGGGTTTCTGTGCGATCTGGCCAAACCACGTCAAGTGTTGAGACACAAGGAAACCCCTCCGACCAAGGTCACAAGGGTTTTCACTGTCGGGCTAGACAGGATTTGAACCTGCGACCACCTTACCCCCAGGACTGGCTACTAGCCGTTGTCGCACGTCACGCACGGTTCGCATCGGACGCAAGCCAAGTGCTGACGTCGTATGGTTCGCACCCGCACAATGCGTGTGGTCCCCGGCTGGTCCCCAGCATCCGTGCTCGAACACCCGCCTGCGAGACACCGTCGACCCCTGCCGCAGGGAGTGTTCGGTGACGGTCGTTCTCGGAGATCGGGTCAGCCTAGCCGACCGGGCGTGGCATCAGTCGTCGAAAGTGAACCCGAACTTTCGAGAGGGATCCCCACGCTCAGGTTCGGCCACGGCCGGATCGTCCACGTCAAACGGCTGCAGCAAAGCGGTCCGCTGCTCCTTCGACATGAAGAAGATATCCGACAGCCGCTTGACTGCCTGTGGGATCCGACTGCCGAGGATGTCATTTTCATCGTCCTTCTCGAGCACGCCGGCATCCTGAAATTGCCGAATCAGCTCAAGCATCTTCCCAGGCAGTGGCTCGAAGTTGCCAACTCGAATTCCATCGAACCTTGGCACAGGGCGTTCGATGCGAAACGGGGCGTGATAAGCAGCTCGGCGAAGTCGTTCGAATCCATCATGGACCAAATGAACCGCAACACTATTCTCATCTTCATCTTGACGCCGCCGCTTGCGATACTTGTGAAGAATCATGATCATCGACCAGAGGCGCTTGACGAGGAAATCAGCGGCGTCCCGGACGTCGGGATCCGGGTGGCCATAGATGAGGGTCGACATTTTGGGAACCAGCTCGTTTCGCCACTGATCCTCTAGCTTCACCGTCTCCGCGGGCAGCTCCGCAGGGTCTTGATCGTCAGGCGCGTACGCCCCCAGTGTCACTGCACGGAAACAGTGCGGCTCCCACCAACTCTCAACTGCAATGATAGTGTCAATCGTGTCCTTGTGAAGAGAACGAACAAGCGCTCGGTATTCAGCGTCGAGCACCGCATCAGCATTGGTCACGGATGCAGGATAGTCCGCGCCGCTGACACGGTTCGTGCAAACAACCGCACTGCCGCATCCCCTGGGTAGCTTGCAGCCTCTACGGCGATGTCGCCCCTGGACCGAGGCACTGCGAGGTCACGCAGTACTTCAAACCAAATACGTATTCATATCCGCCGCCAGCGGGCACTTTGTAGTATTCCTGCCTCAGCGCCTGACCGCAGCGTGGGCATTTTTCGTCGAGCTGGCGGCTCCCTCTTTGCGCCATAGTCACAGGTTACGGCTGTAACGGGGATCAAAGCGCGCTCGGCAGGCCGTGTCGCCTAAGTGTGCCGGCTCGAGGTTGGCGCCCCTGGCCGTGCTGGTAGCTCGTCGGTGTCGTGAACCAGCCAGCGGAGGAACTCCACGGCGTGAGCCCCACTTGGTCCCCAGCATCCATGGTCGGAGCGCGCGTCAGGTTGCACCGTTGGCGAGAGGCGGTACTTGAGTGAGGTGTTCTCGCACGACGCGCGTGATCGGTTTCCGTTGTTCGCGTATCTCCTGGAGCAGAGCTTCCAGTGGAGCTGGATCAGGGGCTCGGCGTTCTAGCAGCCGAACTCGCTGAAGTTCCAGCGCCAAAACCTGGACCTGCCGGCACTTCGTGTATAGGTCGACTACCAGCTGCTGCGTATGTGGCTCGCTGATCAGCATAACGGCAGAGCTGAATGCCAGCTCAAGACGAGCGAGCGCGTCAGACATCGGCGTCGCATGCTGTGCGCGCCAATGGTCGCAGGCCTCATCTGTATTGGCAGCCGGGCCAGTCCTGAGTCCCTCTTTGAGGTGGTACACGTAGGCATTGCTCACCGCCATCACTTCTTCCCAGATCGGCGGGATTGTTTTGACCTGCTCCATTCGGCGGGCCGCATCGAGCTCACGCGCTAGCCGCGCATCGGCTGCGGCCAGCTCCGTCGCGAGGCGGGCGTTCACATCCGCCACGGCGGCTGCAGCGTCAGCTCGCGCTTGTTCGGCTTGCTTACGGGCGAGGTTCGTCTGCCAGAGGGCAACGAGCACCGCGCCAGTCGTTGCGATTCCAGCCATCCACGTCGCCAGGTCGCCCCACTGGTCAGCGCCCCAACGGCGCCATAGGCCGTATGCGGCGAAGCCGGCGTAGATGAACGGCAGAAGAATGACGACAGAACCGAGCCAGCGGTTCAGACCGAGCACAGGCATAGCGGCACCATACATTTGGGCGATAGCCCAAGCCTTCCCGCGGGACTGCCGAACGCGACAGCGGGGTACCGCCCAGACGAGAATGCGATCTGGCACCACGCGGAGCCGCTCTGGCGCGCGGTCTGGCCGGGACCTGGCCGGGATTCGACCGGGACCTGGACGGGATACGGCCGGGCCTCAGCTAGTCCCGGCCGTATCCCGCCTATACATGGCCCAAAACTAGCGTTGACCTGCGGCGCTTCGCGACTCCTCCCTCCCCACCCGGCCAACACTGTTCAAGGTCGACCCGTCGAGCTTGCGACGCTGGAGGACGGCGGTTCCGCCGCAGGGACCGCCGTTCGTTCACCTTTCCGGCAGGGTGACCCGGTACCTGGGCGAGGATCTGCTCGCGTACCTGCGCCGCAACCGGACCGATCCAGCGGCGGCGTGATGGACTCGAAAGCAGTTCACGCCATCCCGCTCGGTGTCGAAATTCGCGCCGACATCGCGGAACGGAACCGCGCGAAGCCATTCCGGGCGCGGGTGCGCTGGACCGATCCCACAACGAAAGCGCGACCGTCCAAGTCCGAATCCTTCGATACTCGCGAGGAAGCCGAGTCCTGGGTCGAGCGGATCAAGGGCGCAGCAGCGCGCGGGGTCGATCCGCAGATGGCGACGGCCACGCTCGCCGACTACGACAGCGCGAGCTGGGAAACGGCGATGCGTGGCATCGAGGTCAAGACGGTCGGCGACGCCTTCAAGCCGGCGTGGGCGCGCCGTGTCGTCCCGGCGCTGGGCCACCTGCCAGTGACGATGGTCAGCGCGGGCATCGTCGACCGGGCGGTCATGAACTGGATCGCGGAAGGGGTCAGCAAGTCCGGGGTGAAGGTCAGCCTGGCCGCGCTGGCCCGCGTGCTGGACCAGGCCGTCCGTGACGAGGTGATCGACCAGAACCGAGTGAAGATCACGGGCTGGCAGGGACAGTACGAACGGATCGAAGACGAGTTGGACGACCCGCGGGCGCTGGCCTTGCCGGACTGGTCGACGCTGACGACGCTGGCGGACGCCCTCGTCGCCGCGTCTTCGGACGAGTTCCGCGGCTGGGGCGATGTCATTCTCTTCGCAGCCTGCACCGCGTCGCGAATCGGGGAGGTGTCCGGTATCCGGGTGAAGGACATCGACACCGACCAATGGATCTGGAACCTGCGCCGCCAAACGTCGCCTGGCCCCGGCGGCATGATGGACAAAGGCACGAAAGGCAAACGGTCTCGGCGCGTTCCGATCATCGAGGAGCTTCGGCCGATGCTGGCCAACCGAATTCGGACGCGGAAGGACAACCCCGACGCGCGCCTGTTCGTCGGCCCGCGCGGCGGGCGCATCCAGACCGGAGTCCTGCAGAAGGCGACGCACTGGGACGAGGTGGTGACGCGCCTGGGCTATGAGCACCTGCGGCGTCACGATCTGCGCCACACCGGGCTCACCTGGTTCGCCGACGCCGGCGTGCCCCTGCACAGGCTCCAGCAGATCGCCGGGCACACCGACCCGCGGATCACCCAGCGATACCTGCATCCGGACATCGTCGCGCTGCAGAAGGACGGTGACATGCTCTCTGCGCACCTCAAAACGCCGAGGCGGTCCCCAAATGGTCCCCAGCTACGGCTGGTCCGATAACCACAAAATCCCCTCCGACCGAGGTCGGAGGGGATTTTTGCATGGTCGGGCTGACAGGATTTGAACCTGCGACCACCTGACCCCCAGTTCAGCCCGTAGGCGAAAACGCCTGCTCAGGAGCAATTTTCGGTGGTTCAACGATCGGCGCTGACATGGGGGTTGTTCAGCATTGTTCGTAGCGTGTGGTCCCGTTCTGGTCCCGCCTTAGGCCGCAGGTTGGGCGTTTCGCGGCCGGGCATTTCGCGACCGTATTCTCCTGTACTACGAGCCGCTCTGCCCCGCAGATCACGACCTGCCCCACAGCTGAGAATCAGTTATCACTTCAATTGCAAGAAGTCTAACCAATTCAACATCCGGGCCAATCGCCTTCGCTTCCGGACTCTTAGGTAGGATGAACTTCGCGTCGTCATATCTTGGATCATCCTTGGCATGCACTATTCGATTGCGCAATTGGTACACCCGGTCGGCCACCTGCGAAAGAAGTGGCTTGTGGGGGTTCTTGGGATTTATAGTCTCGACACCTTTGATGGTCTTCGACTTGCCAAAATGATCATCAGGTTTTACGTTCTGAAAGAATTCAAGCAGTCTATCTTCTCGAACCGATTCCCGGAGAAGAATAGTAATCTGGTCCGCTTCCGAACTTCTGGTAGCCCCTTCGGCTACGGAGATTATCCGCAAGATATCCTGATCAGAGTTCGTGAACTGAATGTCGGCCAACTCCTTTCGCACCTGGTGGATAGTGTGCCGACGCCCGGCGTATGGAAAGAAGTATTCCAGAACTTGGTAGTATGAAAGAAATGCAAGCAATGGATTCTGTCGAGCACCCTCCGCGAAGCTGAATATCTGGGCGACTTCACTACCGATTCGCGTCCGAGGGAATCGGGCGTCACTCAGATACGGCCCGTCCTCTACGTCATCCTCGATGCAGTACCGCCCGACACGCTCCACCACCAAATCCATCGGCACGGAGTTTCGCGCTGATAGTTCGTAGAAGAATGCCACAGCCAGGCTCTCGGCACGTGCGATAGAATCCTTGTCATGCGGCCCCCTCGTCGGGGTAAGGACTTTCAATGAGATGCCGTTCTCGATTCCTGCTGCGGTAACATGGTGACTGGGCCTTGGTTTTTCTATCGATAGCAGGGCGAATGCTGGCGAAATATTCGAAATCTCAAGACAGACTCGGCTTTCTGGGTCTGTGACGTGAACATAGACATCTCGGTCTCTATTAACAGGTCTTCTTGGATGTGCGCAAGGTATAGAGTCAGAGACAAGAGTTCTGGATTGCCTCCTTCGATTCCTGTCAAGAAGTCTAATCGCGAACTCGATAACTCCCGTATCGAATGCGAACGCATGATAGTTCGGAAGCCTCTGCGGGTTGCTGTTGAGCTGCTCCACCAGAAGTGGTACACACTGCTGCGAAATTGAAAACTTCAAATACCCATACTCAGGCGTGTCGACAAGAGTTATTGCAACCTCGTCACCCTCATACGCATTGGCTTGAAACCCGAGTTCTGATAGCTTTTCTTCAAATGGTTGACGCAGATTGGCTTCCAAATCTCCGATGCTGTTCAATTCTTCCTCTCGGGTAGAGGTTGGATAGCTATTCATAGCAGGTCCACGCAAGCTGATCGATCGAAGTAACCATAGAGTGCGAGGGAACGACTCGCCATGGGATTGCAAGGTGGCCATACACACTGCGGGTTGGCTCACCACCGTCCCGACAAGGCCAGTCGTTCCCGTCAGGCGGTCGAATGTTGATCCACCTCCGATGGGACCGAACGTCGCGCGACCGGGATTGAACACGCAATAGTCGAACATATGCGCTAATCGATAAGGTCGTAGGAGCCCACCGGCGGTGAATCGAGCCTCGCTGCGGTTCTGTCTGTCCGAACGGACATCGGGCGAGCACCCGCGACAGCGAAGCATTGCTGGCAGGATCGGACGGGCCACCACGCGTCCCGCTTGCCTAACCAGTGGCGTGACTACCCACAAGCCCGCCAGCACACAACGACGGCGAGTACTGGGGGCCGAGGCTGTCAGACCGAAGCTGCATACTCTAAGCGATCATGAACAGCGCATACCCAGCGCTACAGGCGAACCGGCGAGGGACTAGTGGCCAAGAGCAAGTTGTCGTTGCCAGACATCACGGACCGTCGAGCATGGCTCGTGATGTCGAAGTCGGACTACCGCCGATTGGGAGGCGGGAGCAAGTACGACGACGACCCGGCGAGCCATTACAGCTGGGACAGCACCGTCCCCAACCATCTGAATGTCCGTGCCGGCGACGTCATCCTCCTGTGGAACGAGGTCGAATCCCTCGGCGCGTCAGTGATTGAACGGATCGACACCGGCAACGCGGTCAAGCGGCGTGGACGATGCATCAACGCAGAGTGCAGGACGACGAACTACGAACCGCGGAAAACGTTGCGGCCAACGTATCGCTGTTACGAATGCGGTGCCACGTTCGACGATCCTGTGTTCGAGGACGTGGACGTCATCACCTACCGCTCGACGCACGCACAGTCCTGGATTGACCTCCATGGCACGTTCAGCGCCGCGGAGCTCCGCGCCTTTTGCGTAAAGCCCCGTTCTCAGAACAGTTTTCGGCCGCTACGCTGGGAGTCAGTGCGTACGGCAGCCTCACCTGCAATCGGCGCAGAGGTCTTCGGGCCGATTGACGCGACAACACGTCAGATGCGGGATGGCCACACCACACGCCCAACTCGAGTTCGTCTGGGTCAGAGGGAGTTTCGCCAGGACCTACTCGCGAAGTACAACACACGATGCGCCTTCACCGGAAACCTCCCGAGCGAGGTGCTCGACGCCTGCCACCTCTACAGCTACGCAAGGGTTGGCAGGCATCACGAGCACGGCGGAATCCTGCTACGCCGCGACCTCCATACGTTGTTCGACCGCGGAATCATCGCAGTCACCCCTGACGACGCCATCGACGTCTCGCAGCCCTACCACGGGTTCCCCGTGTACCAGGAACTTCACGGGATGCCACTATCCATCGCCGTAACCCCCGAACAGCGGAAGTGGTTCGAACTGCACTGGATTCAACATCGCAAGTCCTGAGCGCACAACTATCGCTGAGGCCGGGCGTTTGGCCTGGGGACGGCCTGGAGCGATTGCCGGTCGATCCAGCCGAAATGCCGCCACGCTGGTCTAAATGGGTTGCGCCGGGTCCTGGGTACGGGTGGATGGTGCAGGTGTGGATATGGGTTGGTGTCGCCACTGCGGCCATGAGCGGGAGATGACCCGCGAGCATCTCCCGCCAGAGGCGACCGGCAACGATTCCAGCGTCACGCTCTATCGGCATGTCGGTGGCGAGCTCGAAGTCGTCAAGCAGTTTGCACAGGGGCATGCGCTCGAATCCTTGTGCACCGAGTGCAACGGGGGTGCGGGTCACCGCGGCCTCCCGCAGGCGTACACAGCCTGGCATGAGGACACCGTTGGCCACCTACACGCCGCCGCCGCAGCTTTCCACCAGGAAACCGGCTGCGACTACGGCGAGTTGTGGAGCGCATCCAAGACCGACGGCAGCGCGATCATGCTGCCGCTGGAGCACGGAAGAGGAGTGCCGTCCGAGAGGATTCGCAATCTGCATCCAGGACGAATCGTGCGCCACATCTTGGGTGGATTCCTGGCAGTGCAGCATGACCGCAGGCTGCTCGATGACCATCCACAGCTGAAGGCCGCCTACTTCAGCGACTCGCCCGCCTCGATTGCACCGTTCACCCTGCACGTTGCCCTCGCCAATGTCGGCACGGCGTACTTCAACACCGGCGCTGAAGCGATGACACTTGAGGTTGCCACCGGTGTGTCCTCCACGACGGAGTGCTGGGTCATGGGGTTCTCGCCGTTTCTGATGATCTTGGTCAAGGGGGACGAGTCGCCGATCAACGCGACACGCATTGATCACTGGTTCGAACGGCCATCGACGGAAACTTTCGGCAGACGGAACGATCGGACTGTCGCCTACCCCATCGCACTACGCAGCAACCCGCTCGTAGGCTTTCTCTACGACACGATGGATCAGTTCCCTCGGTAGTCGACCGCATTTCGGCCTTGGCTGGGGTCGGGTTGCGCATGAGGTGGGCCGGCTACCCGCCTGCCCCATAGGGCCTGCCTGTCACGCGCAGAGGCTCGCAGGTCAAGGGTGGACGAATGTCCATCAGCGCAGCTGACGCCACCGGCGCCCTTGAGGTGTGAGGGGCGCGGGATCACAATGCAGGCCGACCCCAACCAAGGCCGAGCGGCCGACAGGTCGCTATGGAACTCGGTGGAACCGAAAGCTGTTCGGCAACGTCCAACCAGGCATGACAGAGATCGAGCACGTTGTACTTACTCCGGTGCCGCAGTACGAACCGGCGCCCGAATCCGAGCCGTCCGTAGATCGTTCGGCAACGGTGTGGCGGGACCATCTCGCCGCGGTCGATGCCCGCGAGACCGACACCGCGACCTAGCCCGAGCGGCCGATAGGTCGCTATCCGTTCGGCAAGCCAGGAGGGCAGAGAAAGGGGCCGTGGCCCCTCCCCGGTTACCGGTCGAGGTGATGGTCGAGCCACCGGTCGAAGTTCTCGGCGACGTGGCGGGCGCCGGCGTAGTGGGGTTCGCACCGGGCCTGGCTGCGCGGCTGGTTCTGGAAGGTGAACTCGTAGAGGTGGGTGGCGGGGTTGGTGCACTCGCGGATGGCGCAGATCGTGTCGGGGGTGAGAGCCATGGTCGGGATCCTTCCGTGTCGGGGGAATCTGGGCACCGCCCGGACCGGGCCGCACCCACCCCGGCAAGGTCTCACCACCCGAGGTGGTCACCCGGCTCGACCACCACTTTGATTGGTGAGTTGAAGGAACAGACGTCGCCGCTGGTGACCACCTCGGGTGGTGACAACGCTTGGTCCTTGCCGGGGTGGGTGTGGTCTGGTACGCCACTCGGCAGATTCCTCCGACACGGAAGGACCCCGGCCATTCGCCCCCGGCGCGATTTGTGCCATCTACGCGAGTGCACCAACCCCGCCGCCCGCCTCGGCACCTGACGCGCCCACCTCAAGGCCCGCGAACCCGCTACACCGGCGCCCGTCACGTCGCCGAGAACTTCGGGCTCGACCAGCACCTCGACCGGTAGCCGGGGAGGGGTCACGGCTCCGGGTCTCGGCCCGACGAACCACCCACCCAACGCGCCGATTCACGTTCTGCTCGCCTGGCCTGGACCACAGCCGGTCGAGTGGCACAGTGCCGGCGGATTCGTCGTCGACTCCGGGAGAGTCGGTCGGGGACGGCTCCCGTCGCGCCCAGCACTGCTCGGTGAAAAGCAGAAAGCGGCCAGAAGAGGCAGGGCCGCCACGGTATGGCGCTGAGCGTCGCCGACGTGCCGACGCGCCGCGGCGACGTCCGTTTGGAGCCGCGTTGCGCGTCGCAGCGCGGCGGCGGCGCTCTGCGCCGCCGCAGGCGCCCTTGACTCTATATAGCGAAATTCAGCAACCACTTCGTGAAGTGACTGGCGCTCGACAACTCGGGGAGCCGTGAACCCAGGCTATGAACCCAATCAGATCGGCTGGCGTACATGGCCTTCGACCCTAGGCGGCTCGTCTAGTCTGGGTGCACCTCCAGCCCAGGGACGGTGTGGAAACGGTCCACGCCGCATCGTTCCGAGGAAGGAGGTGATGGAGATGGCACAACACCGCCGGAGCAAAACAAAGGCCCCGGTCGACTACGGCATTGTCCTTGCATGGGCTGCCGTGATCGCCGGGGCGCTCATGTTGGTCCGCCGAGTATGGGGCTAGCTGATCCATCAGGGTGGGCCACCGCTGGAACGGTGGTCCACCCGCTCGGCACCACTCGCGTGATGCCATCATGATAACAAGATTGCGCGAATACGCGTAACAGGCCGCGTAACGCGTAGCGAAATCCACAGCGCCCACCGTGCAGCGCGCAGGCAGCTGAGGGTTTCCAGCAACCTGCGAGCGAAGAGAATCGCGCGTATCATGGGTATCGTGAACGACGCGATGATGAAACTGCTTGCCCCGCTTACAGATTCGCGCCGCGCACATTCCCTAGCTGTCGGCCGACGTATGGAAAGTGTTGCAGACCAGTTGCCAGAACAACTCCGCTCCGATGCGATCGACGCTGCGTATCTGCACGATGTCGGCTATGCGCACCCCGTGATCGGTTTCCACCCGATCGACGGCGCTCGCCTGCTCAAGGCCCTGGGCCACTCCGCTGTCGTCTGCCACCTGGTCGCGTTCCACACAGCCGCAGTCGTCGAGGCGGAGGTTCGCGGCATCGATCTTGCCGCGTTCAACGAGTTCCGCCTGGATGGTGTAGCCGACCTCGATCGGGCCAACGACTTCATGTGGTGGGCAGACCTCTCCACCGGCCCGAGCGGGCAGCCCTTCTCGGTTGACGAGCGAATCGACGAGATCCTGACCCGGTACGAGCCTGGCAGTATCGTGCACACCGCTATCTCTCGTTCGGCGCCACTTCTGCGAGCCGCGGTTCAGCGTGCCGCTGGGTCGATGTAGGGCTGTTCCTGGGTGAGCGCCCAATCGACCCGCTTGCGCTGACTCGGGTCCATTTTCAGGGTAGGAATGTCCTGGATAGGCACCCACTCGACTAGCGTGCTCTCGCTGCTCGGCGTCGGTTCACCGCCCGTGGCTTCCGCGCGGTAAATGACAGTGAACTCCTGTCGCACCTCATCGTTGCTGGTGTAGTGAATGACGTGCCGGGGGTCGGTGAAGATGCCCACGATGCCCGTGAGTTTGACATCGACGCCGGTCTCCTCTTGGGTCTCCCTGACTGCGGTCCGACTGAGCGACTCGCCAGGATCGTGGGCGCCACCAGGCATAGACCAGTTGCCGTTGTCGGATCGACAGATGAGCAATATCGCGTCGCCGCGGCGCACAAAAGCGCCTGCGCTCGGCCGGACGCTGTTCGCGGCAGGCGCATTCGGGTCATCATGGTAGTCGATTCGGCGTCCCATCGGCTCAGCCTACTTCGAGATCTCCCAGCTTCCAGACGGCCTCGAAGGACTCCATGTAGTAGTTGAACAACTGACCTCCCGGCACATGCTGAAGGTGCTGAACCGGAGACTTTGCTGCATAGGCGCCGTAGCTGTGGGTGTTCACCAGCATGGAACCGTCGAACCGGTAGATGCTGTTGTAGAGCGGAGTTCCGTGTGTGGCGATCTGCACGTTCGGCGAGTCGGCGGCTCCTGTCAGGTACTCCTTGGTGGACTTGCACCGCTCAGGAAGGGACATGAGCCCTTCCTCCTTTGCCCGCTTGAGGACCTCGGGCGCCTCCGGCTTTCCGAGCAGAATGCGAATCTCGACACCCTCAGCGGCCTTCTGCTTGACGACGTTCACAAAGTCCAGCGACTCGACAAGGAAACCGCCCGCGTAGACCAAGACGTCGATGTGGCTGGTTGCCTGCCGCATTAGCGTGCGCCACACCTCGTGCGGGACATCCGGGCGGGTAGGCCAGATCTGGACCAGCTCGGACTGCGACGCTGCGGCCGAACGACTGCCCGCCAACAGCTCTGGCCACAGGTACGTCTCGTCACGGTTCAGCAGCCGCGCGACCCGCAGCCTCATTTCCGGATGCGGGCAACGATCCTGCGTGATCCATCGCTCAACCGTCTTGGTTGACACCTCGGCCAGCTCGGCAAGACCGTTCTTGGTCAGATTCGCCGCGCTCATCGCCCCGCGAAGTCGCTCGTTTCCCATGACTCCATAGTACCGGATAATGTCCCAAAAGGTCCCATTTCTTGGGTTTTGGCGTCCCTATATGTCGGCGCATTCTTGATGCACAGGAGGAACTTGAACCGCCTGAGAACCCGAAACATCAAGTATTACAAGGAGATACGTCAATGGCACTCAAGGACATGTGGATTCCCACCGACTTCGCCGCCGTCTTCCCCCGGGGTCTGATGCTGATCGGCGAGATCGAGGCGGACGAGGAATTCAGCAGCGACCGCAACGCTCCCAAGCGGCAGAAGATCGACATGGACCGCGACGGCAACGGTTCCCGTATGCGGATGTGGAAGGCCACGGTCATGGACCCGTCCGGTGCGGGCAAGGGCGCGAAGAACACCGGCCTCGACATCACCTTCATCTCCGATGTCATGCCGACGCCGTCGGCCGATGAGGTGGCACCCGGGTTCCGCCCGATCGTGTTGGAGGGGCTGATGCTCAAGCCGCGTGTGATCGGTAACGGCGAGTTCAAGTCGATCTCCTTCTACATCCGCGCGACCGGGATCAAGGGCGACAACTCCGGCGCGAAGGCCAACCAGCCCGCCGCACAGAAGGCCGCGTGATCACCGTGGAGCGCACCACTGTGAGCCTGCGGGAGGACGGCCAGGTAGAGGCGGTCTACGTCCCGGAGATCGACCAGGCGTCGTATCGGGGTTCGGTACGAATCCTGCTCGATGACACCACCGCCGGTGATGTGACTGTCCTGCTGGAAATCCCGGCGGTGCGGTACCTGGCCGAGATCCTGCCGGATCTGTTGATGGCCCACGATGCCGCCGACCACGCGCTGGCCGAGCAGCGGGCCGCCTCCCACTTCCCGGCGGTGTGACCATGGGTACGGCGGATCAGCAGCCCAAGGTCATCCGGTGGGCACGCTGGTCCGCCGTCCTGGTCGTCCTGGCCATCGGCGCCGCTGCGTTCGTCCTCTCGTTCGCGGCCCTGCGTGACCTCGCGGTCATGGCCCACACTCCCACCCATCTCGCGTGGCTGTTCCCGGTGATCGTGGACGGCACCATCATCCAAGCCACCATCGCCGTACTCGCCCTCGCCGACAGCCCCGAACGAACGTTCTTCGCCCGGGTGCTGATCGCCGGAGCGACGGTCTCGATCGGCGGCAACATCGCTCACGCCCTGGTCTCCGGCTTCGGGATCATGGCCGCGGTCCTGGCCGTGATCGCCCCGGCCGCACTGCTTCTCGATACTCACGGCCTGGCCGTGCTGCTGCGGACGCGCAAACCCGCTCCGCCGACCGTTCCCACCGCCGTGGTGGCTGGACCCGACTCCGCCGACCTCGTGCCCGATGTGGTGCCCGCGGTTCCGGCGCCCGCTCCGGCCCTCGCGCCGGTACACACCATCACTCCTCCGCGTTCGGCTGCGCCGTTGCTGCCTATCGCGGTCCCGATCCCTACAGGGGGCAACTGAAATGGCTGATCACTCGTTCATGTCGATCCTGGTCCACTCCGGCAACAACACCTTCGAGGTCAAGTACTCCGCACAGATCGGGATGGTGGTCGTCAAGCTCGGCGACGGCGAGCTGTTCATGCCGCCGATCGATGCCGCGACGCTGATCGACCAGCTCACGGAGGCCCTGAACGCCTACACCGCGACCTTGCAGGCGGTGGCCTGATGGGTACCACTGTCGTCGCGCTGTCGACGGTGATCGCTGCCGGGCTACTGCTGCGGTGGCGCTACCTCGACGGCGTCGTCAGCAAGGCCATCGACCCCGATCCGTTTGCCGGCATCCCGCCCGAACTGCGGACCGCTGCTCTGGTTCTGACCGACCACCGTTACCTGCGTCTGATGTGGGCGGCGGTCGGTCTCGGCTCGGAGGGCAACTGGCCCAACATCGTCGGCGGTGTCGACACGACTCCCTCGGGCGCGGTGTTCGACGTGCACGTAGTCGGCGGCCAGAAGCTGTCCGACTGGACCAACGAGGAAACCCGCGACGCCCTCGCCCAGTACCTCGGTGTCCCGAGTGTCCTGGTCTCCCAGGCCGGTCCGGGATTCGTGCGGATCGAGCTGCGGACCTTCGACACCCTCGCCGCCCCCGTCACCGCCGGTGTGGAGTCGACCGGTGTCGACCTGGAAGCCGTGCACGTCGGTGTTCGGGAAGACGGTGCGCCGTGGCTGCTGCGCGTCCTCTACGCCCACATCCTGCTCGCCGGTGCGACCGGTTCGGGTAAGGGCTCGGTGCTGTGGTCGGTGATCCAGGGTATCGGTCCCGCGATCAAGGCTGGGTTCGTGGACGTGTGGATGGCGGACCCGAAGGGCGGCATGGAATTCGGTGCCGGTGAACGACTGTGGGTCCGCTTTCACTGGGACGCTGACGGCATCCTGGGGATGCTCGAAGAGGCCGTCGCCGTGATGGATGAGCGGTCTGCTCGTCTGCGCGCTGCCGGGGTCCGCAAGCACATTCCTACCTCCGACGAGCCGTTGATCCTGATCGTGATCGATGAGGCCGCGTCGCTGTCGTCGTACGCGACCCGTGAGCAGCAGGAGAAGTTCCGTCAGCTCACCGGACAGCTGCTGTCGAAGGGCCGTGCGGTCGGGGTGTCGGTGATCGCGGCCCTCCAGGACCCGTCGAAGGAGACGATGCCCAACCGGCAGCTGTTCCCGGTCCGGATCGGTCTGCGCCTGGACGAACCGACCCAAACCGCGATGGTCCACGGGCAGGGCTCCAAAGACCGCGGTGCCCTGTGCCACGACATCCCCGACACGACCCCGGGTGTCGGCTACGTGGGACAGGACGGCACGAGCGAGTTCGTTCGAGTGCGCGCCTTCTGGATCGACAACGACGCCGCTGACGCGATCGTGGCCGCCTACGCTCCCGCCGGCACCGACACCGCTCCGCAGGGTGACTACTCCGATTTCGACCCGGACTACATTCCCGGCGAAGACGACCAGCAGCAGGGGCGTGCGGCATGAAACGCGGCTTCTGCACCGAATCCCACGTCGTCGTCTACTGCGACATCTGCGGCGACATCTACACCGACGCCGAGGGCAAGCCGACCTGCTTCACCACCACCAGCCAGGCCGCCGAGTTCCTGACCACCGACACCCACTCCGGCTGGCTCTATGACGGCGACACCATCCGTTGTGACGGCTGTATTGCCGCCGAGCAGTGCCGCGACCACGGCCATGTCCTGGTCACCAACGACCTCTGGGCCGAACTTGTCACCGGCCCGCTGGTGTGCTGCGTCTGCGGCCTCCTCGAATCCGACCTTCCCGAACTGGAGAAATGACCATGGCCCGCAAGAACTCCCACACCGACAACGGCCTCGCCGACGTGATCGACTTCGCCGCCCGTGCCCGCTGCCGGTCCGAAGCCCGTGGCCTGGACCCGCGCTCGGTGGCGGCCACGATGCTCGCCGAGACCGGCACCGCCCCGGCCTGGAACGACTACGACGACTACGCCGGATGGGACGACGCGGCATGAACAGCCCCGCTCGTCCTCGCCTGCTCGACCTGTACTGCAAAGCCGGTGGCGCCTCGATGGGCTACCACCTCGCCGGGTTCGACGTGACCGGCGTCGACATCGACCCGCAACCGCGCTACCCGTTCACCTTCCACCACGGCGACGCCCTCGAATTCCTGGCCGCCCATGGTCACGAGTTCGACGTGATCGCCGCGTCCCCGCCCTGCCACGACCACACCACCCTGTCCTCACGGGCCGGGGTCAACGGGTCGGGCTGGCTGCTCGGCGCGACGCTGGAACACCTTGCTGAACAGCCGGTGCCGTGGGTGGTGGAGAACGTGATGGGCGCGGACATGCGCGCTGACGCGGTGTTGTGCGGGTCGATGTTCGGGCTGCGCACCTACCGGCACCGAAAGTTCGCGATCGACCCCCGGATCCCGCTGCTGCCCGCGGTGCCGTGGCATCCCGCCCACACTGCCCGCACCTCGACCAAGAATCGTCGCCGCGGGTTCGCCGCGGGCATGAACGTCTCGATCACCGGTGACGTCGGTACCTGGCTCGGACCGGCGTGCATGGGCATCGACTGGATGACCGGACCCGAACTGGCCCAAGCCATCCCGCCCGCCTACACACACCACTTGGGCCTGCACCTGCTCGACCACCTCGACAACACCACCGGCCTGGAGGCGGCATGACCACTAGCGAGACACCCAAAACTGTTCGCAGACAATCAAACCCGGTCGTTCAGGCCGCTGCTGATCGGACCCGCAAGCGTCGGAAGAAGATCGTCCCCCTGCCGACCGATCCCACACCAGGACAGCTTCCGCTGTTCGCAATGTCCGACCTCGATCCGGAGGCCTACCGATGAACAAGACCACGACCACGCACGACCCGGCGGGAGAAGTCCTCGATGCTGCGCTCACCGGGGCCGGTCGCCTACTGCTGTCGGTGTTCACCCTGGCTTGGTGGGCCGTCCTGTTCCCGATGGTCTCGGTGCCCGCCGGCATCGCCATTGCCGCTGCCTGGGTCTACGGCTGGACTGCCGGGATCGGGGTGGCTGGTGGAGCTGTCGCGGGGATGGTGCTGTGGCGACACAGGAGTCCGCAGACCTTCGAGCGCTGGTTCACCGGCCGTATCCGGTCCCGATTCCTGACCTGGCACCGCTACCGCCGCCGCTGGGTCAAGCTGCTCACCGCCTGCGGCCTGTCGACCCGCGACGGTGACCGCGTGTTCGTGCCCCGGCTGGTCTCGGTCCGGATCGGCGACTCCACCGACACCGTGCGGGCTCGGATGCTGCCGGGTCACTCGCCGGAGTCCTGGACCAGCCGCACCGACAGCCTCGCTCACGGGTTCGGCGCTCAACAGGCACGGATCCGGTTCGCCGGCCCCGGAGTGGTCGAGATCAGCTTCCGCCGCTCCGATTCCCTCGCCGCTCCGGTGGTCGTGCCGTTCGAGTCCCTGGCCGGATTCAAGCCCCTGCCCGGCTCCAAGGCTGCATGACCACACCACTACCGATATCCACCACGCCGAGGGAGGCCACACCATGAACGACAACCACGCCGATTCCATGCCTGCGGCCTCTCTCGGCCCTCTCACCGCCGCCCAGCGTCGCGCCCTGCCCGACCTGCGCGACATCGCCGAAGCCGCCGCCGAAAAGGAAGGTGTGTGCGCCCGCGTCGTCGCGATGCGCGCCGTCGATGACCGCACCGGCACGATCTCCTACGTCGGGGCACCGTGCAAATGCCGCTTCGAGAACGTGTGCCCCGCCTGCGCCAAGGCGTACCGCGTCCTGCGTATGACCCAGCTCCGCGAGGGCTGGTGCCTGGATAAGGAACCGGTCGATGAGACCGTCGAGCCCACCCAGGAACAAATAGACCTCCTCAGTGCCCGCGCGCACCTGTTCGACCAGTACCGGAAGGCCCGCGAGGACGAGGACACCGACACCGCTGACTCCATCCGCGCCCTGGTCGCTGAGATCGATCAGGAGTTGCGTGACCTCGGTGTCCGGGGCACCTTCGCTCCGCTGGACAAGCTGCCCCGTCGTAAGGCCAAGTCGACTCGCCGCCGCCAGGACGTGCCCGACCTTCCCCGCCGCAAGGTCGAAAAGCGCACCGTGGGCGCGATCTACAACGGCTACCAGCCCTCCACCTTCCTGACCCTGACCTTGGGTGGGTACGGCGCGATCAACCAGGTGTGGGACCCCAAGGCGGGCAAGGACGGCAAGGGCGCGATGGTCTCGGACGGCTCCCCGGTCGACCCGGACACCTACGACTACGCCCGGGCTGCCCGCGACGCGATCCACTTCGCCGCGCTGGTCGACCGCTGGGTACAGAACTTGCGCCGTGCTGTCGGCTGGGATGTGCAGTACTTCGCCAGCGTCGAGCCGCAGAAGCGCGCCGCTCCCCATGTGCACGTGGCTATTCGAGGGTCGGTGTCGAACAAGCTGCTCAAGGCGGTCACCGCGGCGACCTACCGCCAAATCTGGTGGCCCCACTTCGACCGTGAGGTCTACACCGGCGAGAACATGCCGGTCTGGGACTACACCGCCGGCACGTTCACCGACCCGAAAACCGGTGTGCCGCTGACGACCTGGGATGAGGCCCTGGCGGTGATGGATGGCGTCGACGACCTCGAACCCGCCCACGTGATCCGCTTCGGGGTGCAGGCCAAGCCGATTCAGGTCCTCGGTGGTACCGACAAGATGGAACGCCGGGTGCGGTACCTGACCAAGTACCTGACCAAGAGTGTCGGCGACCTGCTCGAACCTCCGTCGCGCCGCGTAGCTGAGCACTACGACCGGCTCCACGCGGAAATGTGCGTGACTCCGTGCTCACCTCAGTGCGGTGTGTGGTTGCGGTACGGGATCGTTCCCAAGGGCGCCAGCGAGAAGACCCAGCCCGGCTACTGCAAGACCAAGGCTCACCGCCGCGAGTTCCTCGGTGTCCCTGGTCGGCGGGTTCTGGTGTCGAAGAAGTGGACCGGGAAGACGCTGCCCGACCACAAGGCCGAACGGCAGGAATACGTTCGGCAACAGCTCGCCGCCGTAGGCATCGAGAAGCCCGACACCTCACACATCCGCGTCTATCCCGTCCCGCCGGGCGACCCGGACGCACCACCGCGCGAAAACCTCGTGATCGCGCACGCGATGGCCCGGCAGAAATGGCGCATCGAGTACAACAACCGCCTGGCCCTGGCCAATGACCCGCCCGGCACACCGAGTTCTGTTCAGCAATCCGAAGCAGCATAGGAAGGTCGACCGATGAACCCCCGATTGGTAGATGGTCGGTTGTACACAACCGCCGAACTGGCGGCGGTACTGGGAATAGACAGTTCCAGCCTGCGCAGGTGGCGGACCGCGAACCCTCCGTGTGGACCCGCGTATGTGCGAGTCTCGCCGCGTGTCGTGAAGTACAGCGCTGAGGATGTGGAGACGTGGCTGCAAGGGTTGCGTACCGATCCGGCAAAGGCTGCGTGATGGCGAATCTCGTGAACCTCCCTGTGGGAGTAAAACTTTCGACGGATATCGAAGAGCGGCACGACTACGGTAGGCGGCCGTTTCGGGCCCGGGTGAGGTGGACCGATCCGGCGACGAAGAAGCGGCCATCCGTCGCCGAACCCTTCGAGACTCGCGAAGAGGCCGTGGCATGGATCGAGAACATGAAGCGTCTCGCCATGCAGGGAATCGACCCGAAAACGGCGTCAATGTCGCTGGCCGACTATGGGAATACCAATATGGACTTGGCTCTGCGCGGCCTGGAGAAGAAGACCACCGACCCGTACGGGTGCGGTTGGCGGATGCGGGTGGTTCCTACCCTTGGACACATTCCGATCGGCATGATCACCAATGGGGCGATCGACCGCGCCGTGGTGAGCTGGATCTCCGATGGAACAGGCAAGTCGAGTGTCAAGAACACGCTTGCCGTCCTGGTCCGGGTATTGGAGCAAGCCAAGCGCGACGGGCTGAGGCCCGACAATCCCGCCCAGGTCCGAGGGTGGCAGAAGCTGTATGCCCAGATCGAAGACGAACTCGACGATCCGCGGTCGCTGGCGCTCCCGGACTGGGCTTCGCTGACGACGCTGGCAAATGCCTTGGTGGCGTGCTCGTCCGGCGAATACCAGGGGTGGGGCGATGTCGTCACCTTCGCCGCCTGCACCGCGTCGCGGATCGGTGAAGTGTCGGGCTGCCGTGTCGGCGATATCGACACCAGCACGTGGACGTGGACCGTTCGCCGGCAGACAACACCCGGACCGGGCGGGCTCGACGACAAGGGCACCAAGGGAAACCGTCGCCGGTACGTCCCGCTGATCGAGGAGGTTCGGCAGCTGGTTCGCGACCGTATCGCCGCGGTCGGTGAGAGCAATACGGACGCGCGACTGTTCGTCGGCCCGCGTGGTGGACGGATCGCGACAGGGGTCCTCCGCGATGCGACCCACTGGGACGAGGTCGTGGAGAAGCTGGGCTACGAACATCTACGCCGTCACGACCTGCGCCACACCGGGCTGACGTGGATGGCTGATGCCGGGGTGAGTCTGCACGTGCTCCAGAAGATCGCCGGCCACGCCGACAGCCGCACCACCGAGCGCTACCTCCACCCCGATCGGCGGGAGGTCACCGATGCCGGCGACAAGCTCTCCAGCCACCTGCGGTCCCGTTCTGGTCCCGCTCTCCGGGTTGTCGGAGAATGAAAAAATCCCCTCCGACCGAGGTCAGAGGGGATTTTTGCATGGTCGGGCTGACAGGATTTGAACCTGCGACCACCTGACCCCCAGTCAGGTGCGCTACCAAGCTGCGCCACAGCCCGTTCTTGCCCCCGTCTCCGGGTGCTCGAAAAGATTACCGCACTACTCTGCGTAGGAACTAATCGGCTGGTAGATGGCTGTTTTTGGGCGTTCGCGCACGGCCGAAAGCACCCGAGTGGGACGCCTTGCACGGTGGTGGCAAAGGGTGCCCATGGCAGGTGAATTCGGTTGCGTTGCGCGGACAACGGCGACGGCGTGAGGTGACCGCGAGGGTGGGTTCGGGGTCATCGGGTCCAGCGGAGGACTTCGAGGGCGGCGCCGACAGCGATGGTGTTACTCGACAGGGGGCGGGGTAGGAGTTCGTCGGCGCGGGAGAGGCGGCGGACGATGGTGCTGCGGTGGGTGTAGAGGTGGTCGGCGGTGCGGGTGATGCTGCATTGGTGTTCGAGGTAGGTGGTGATCGCTTCGAGGACGTCCGGTTCGGCGGTGGCGAGGTCGCCGAGGGTGTCGGCGACGAATTCGTCGGCGCGGAGCGGGTCGGCGGTCAGGACGGCGACCAGTTGGACGTCTTCGTGGCGGGCTACGCGGCGGTGGGAGGTGAGCCGGGTCAGCATGCGCTGGGTTTCGAGGGCGTCGAGGTGGCTGCGGCGGAAGCCGGGGATGCCGAGGCCGGGTCTGCCGATGGCGACGCGCACGTCCGGGGCGTCGGCGAGACCGGTGGTCACCGGGTCCAGGTCCGGCGCGGCGTCGATCGGCAACCATAGCCACAGCGCGGCGGCGCCGGCCACGATGGTGAGCCGGTGGCCGGCGCCGCCGACGCGCAGTAGCAGTTCGGCGGCCATTTCGAGCTGGTCGCTCGCGCCGGGCGAGCTCGCCCAGAGGACGGCCGCGGTGTGCGGGCCGGTCAGCCGGTAGCCGAGCTGGCGTTCGGCCTCGCCGCGGCGGATCGGCGCGCCCTCGAGCAGCAGCGAGACGGTCGCGCGGCGTTCGGCGTTGGTGCCGCGGGTCAGGTCTTCGCGTTCGGCCTTCATCTGGGCCGTGATGGCGGCGACGGTGTCCTCGACATAGGTCGAGATCGACAGCGACGCCAGTTCCAGCAGCTCGCGGAGCTGCGCGGGGTCGTCGGTCAGCCCGAAGCAGATCTCCATACAGCGGTTCCAGACGACGCTGTAGCTGGTGCGATAGGCGTCGAGGGAGGACTCGTCCAGGCCGCGCCGGACCAGGTCCCGCGCCGCGGTCAGGGCTTCGGGGCCGAGGTGCGGTGGGACCCGGCGGCCGGGATGCTGCACGTTCGACCAGGCCCAGTGGGTGATGTTGGCGAGGTTGGCGCGCCGCACCGCCGCCGCGAGCACCGGGTCCTCGGCGATCCGGCGCATCCGCTCCCCCGCCAGGGAGGCCGCGTGCAGGTCTTCCAGCCATTCCCCCGACGGGGTGAGCGCCGATTCGGCCGCCGTCCGGATCAGGGCGACGATCTCCGGACCGGGCTCGGGCCAGTGCAGATCGCGTGCATCATTTTGCCGCATCTACCGATCATGCTGCGTCTTTATGTCGTAGCGCAAGGCCGTCGATCCGGCGGATTCTGGAAGGCACACCCCGCCCCGGCGCCGTCCCGCCAGGGCCGAACACGTCGCCCTCAGCCTCCGCACCGGCACACGCACCGCGGAGCCGGATCAAGGAGCCGCCATGACATCCACCCCGACCGCCGAACCGGCGCAGACGGGCACCGACCACGTCGACGTCCTGATCATCGGTGCCGGGATCTCCGGCATCGGTGCGGGGCGCTACCTGCGAACCCTGCTGCCGCACAAGAGCTTCACCATCCTCGAGGCCCGCGGCAGCCTCGGCGGGACCTGGGACCTGTTCCGCTACCCCGGCATCCGCTCCGATTCCGACCTACACACCTTCGGCTACGAGTTCAAACCCTGGCGCGACGAGCAATCCATCGCCGACGGCGCCCGCATCCTGGACTACCTGCGCGAAACGGCCACCGAGAACGGACTCGACGACACCATCCGCTACCACCACAGGGTCGTCGGCGGCTCGTGGTCGTCGGCGGAAGCACGCTGGACCGTGCAGGTCGAACGCACCGACACCGGCGAACACCTCGAACTCACCGCCGACTGGATCTTCTCCGCCGCGGGCTACTACCGCTACGACGAAGGGTTCACCCCCGAATTCCCCGGCCGCGACCGGTTCCAGGGCACCGTCGTGCACCCACAGCACTGGCCCGAGGACCTCGACTACGCGGGCAAACGCGTCGTGGTGATCGGCAGCGGCGCGACCGCGGTCACGCTGATTCCCGCGATGGCCGAGACGGCAGCGCACGTGACGATGCTGCAGCGCACCCCGACCTACATCCTGCCGGTGCCCAGGAAGGACCCGATCGCGAACGCGCTCAAGCGCCTGTTCGGCGACGAGCGCGGCTACGCCTTGACCCGCCGCAAGAACATCGCCCAGCAGAAGCTGGTCTGGAGTCTGTCGCAGAAGTACCCGGACCGGATGCGCCGGATCATCCGGTGGACCAACGCGAAGCAGCTGCCCGCGGGCTATCCGGTCGACGAGCACTTCAATCCGCCGTACAACCCGTGGGAGCAGCGGCTGTGCACCGTGCCCGACGGTGACTTGTTCAGGTCCATCCGCAACGGCACGGCCTCGGTGGTCACCGATCGCATCGACACCTTCACCGAGAACGGGATCCTGCTGACCTCTGGCCGCGAACTCGAGGCGGACATCATCGTCACCGCGACCGGGCTGAACGTGCAGGCGTTCGGCGGTGTCCCGGTGACGATCGACGGCCGCACGGTCGCGACGGCGGACACGGTGGCCTACAAGGGCCTGATGCTCTCGGGCGTACCGAATCTCGCCTATGCCATCGGCTACACGAACTCCTCGTGGACGTTGAAGATCGGCCTGCTGTGTGAACACTTCTGCCGCGTACTGGCCCACATGGACGACAACGGCTACCGGATCGCCCGCGCCGAGATCGCCGACACCGCCATGTCGACCCGGCCCTTCCTCGACTTCGCCGCGGGCTACATCCAGCGGGTCGTCGATCAGCTGCCCAGCCAGGGCGACCGGATGCCGTGGCGGACCTCGATGAACTACCAGGACGATGTGAAGCTGTTGCGCCAGGCCGACGTCCTCGACCCGGAGCTGCACTTCGAGACAGCGCGACGCACGGCGACGGTCCCCGCGTGACGGGTTCCGACGGTGGGCCGACGCGGGAACGGCTGACGCCGCTGCCGACCGGCTCGCGTATCTGCTACCGGATCGACGGGCCGACGGGCGGCGTCCCGCTGGTCCTCGTCGCCGGGCTCGGCCTCGATCTGACGGTCTGGCCGCCGCGCCTGGTCGACCAGCTCGCCGAGGCCGGGTTCCGGGTGGTGCGGTTCGACAATCGGGATGTCGGCCGGTCCAGTGCCGGGCATGGTCGACCGCCCGGCACCGCGCGGATGCTGTTCTCGCGTCCGCGCGGCGACGCGTACACGCTCGCCGATATGGCCGACGACGTCTATTGGCTGCTCGACCACCTCGACATCGGGGCCGCGCACGTGGTCGGCATGTCCATGGGCGGGATGATCGCCCAGACCCTCGCCGCCCGGCATCCCGAACGCGTCGTCACCCTCACGTCGATCTTCTCGACGACGGGGAATCCGAAGGTGGGTCAGCCCGCGTGGTCGACGAAGGCCCGGCTGGGTGCGCGCCCGCCGCGCACGACGGACCAGGCGGTCGATCGCCATCTGGCCCTGCTGCGCCACATCGGGTCGACGACCTTCCCGCCCGATTCGGCGCTCGAGTGCCGATGGGCCGCCGGGGCGTGGATCCGCGGCGCCGGTCCGCGGGCGCACGAAGGCATCGCCCGCCAGATCGGGGCGATCCAGGCGTCCGGCGACCGGACCGTGGAGTTGCGCACCATCGCCGCGCCGACCCTGGTGATCCACGGCGACACCGACCTGATGGTGCATCCCAGTGGTGGTCGCGCCACCGCGGTCGCCGTCCCCGGCGCCCGCTATCTCGAAATCCCCGGGATGCGGCACCATCTCGCGCCCGGCGTCCTCGACCGGCTCGCCCGCGTCATCACCGACCACGCCCGCGCCACGCAGTCCGCAGGAGAGCTCGGATGACCACCTTCCAGGGCAGAGTTGCCGTCGTCACCGGCGCGGGTTCGGGCATCGGCCGTGCGCTGGCGCTCGGGCTCGCACGGCGCGGCGCGCTGGTCGCCGCCTCGGACATCGACCACGACGGCCTCGCCGAGACCAGCGCGCGGGTGGCCGCGCTCGGCGCCGACATCCACTCCGCGACAGTCGATATGGCTCATCGCGAGGCGGTGATCGACTATGCCGAGGAGGTGATCGCGCACTTCGGCGCCGTTCACCAGGTCTACAACAACGCCGGGATCGCCGGGCGTTCGGCGACCGTGCTCGACAGCGACTGGGCGAACTACGACAGGGTCATCGCGGTCAATCTCTTCGGGGTCATCCACGGCACGAAGGCGTTTCTCCCGCACCTCATCGCCTCCGGTGACGGCCATGTCGTCAACATCTCCAGTCTCAACGGCTATCTCGCACAGCCCTCACTGTCGGCCTACTGCGCCAGCAAGTTCGGCGTCCGCGGCTTCACCGAGGCGCTGCGCGCCGAGATGCTGGCGGCCGGGCACCCGGTGCGGGTCACCGCTGTCCATCCCGGCGGGGTGAAGACCGACATCGCGTCCAACGGTGTGGCGGAGGCGCTCGCCGACGGTGCGGAAGTGACTGCCGCACAGCGTAAGCGTGCCGCCATCTACAACGACAAGCTCCTGCGGATGCCGGCCGACGAGGCGGCGGCCATCGTCCTCGACGGTGTCGCGGCCGGCTCGCCCCGGATCCGGGTCGGGCGCGACGCCGCGTTCCTCGACCGCGTCGTTCGCCTGTTCCCGCGGCTGTATCCGAGGGTCGTCGCCCAGTTCGAGCGCCGCGTCCTCGGCGCGTGAATCCGTTCCCCCCGGCGGCACCGGCGAACTCCCGCGCCTGAGCCGCCGGGTTTCGGTCACGCGGTGGCCCGGTCTGCTGACACGGCGGATTCGACCCCCGGCCGGCGTCTCGCTCAGCGCCGATTCACCAGCCGGATGGACAGTGTTGCGCCACAGGGGGTCCGCGATGGTCGGACAGGGTGCGCTGCGCGATCGCTTCGGTCATAGGTGCGCTCCCGTTTGGACCGGCCGCGGCGCGAGCGCGCCGAGCACCCTGGTCGCGACAGCGGCGAACAGCCGCTGGTAGGTCGGTCCGAGCAGGCGCACCGCGGTGTCCATGGCGACGGCGTCGTAGCCGATCAGCACGCGCGGCTTGCGCGCGAGAACGCCGCGCAGGATGGTCTGCGCGGCGGACTCGGGGCTGGTCGGGGTGAGCTTCTCGGTGAACAGGGTGCGCAGGGCGGTCATGTCGGTGCCGACGCTCGACGTCGCGCTCGCCACGATGCCGGTCCGCACGCCGCCCGGGTGCACGCAGGTCACCGCCACCGGGTGGCCGGAGATCAGCATCTCCTGACTCAGGGCCTCGGTGTAGCCACGGACCGCGAACTTGGCCGCGTTGTACGAACTCTGGGTGGGCACGCCGAACAGGCCGAAGACGCTGGAGATATTGACCACGTGCCCGTCGCCGGAGGCGATCAGGTGCGGCAGGAACGCTTTGGTCCCGTGCACGACGCCCCAGAAGTCGACGTCCATGACGGCTTCCAGATCGGCGTAGGGCGTCTCGTCGACGGTGCCGAACTTGGTGATGCCCGCGTTGTTGATCACCAGGTTCACCGTGCCGAAGGTGGCGGCCACGGCGTCGGCGTAGGCGTGCACGGCCGCGCGATCGGCGACGTCGAGGATCTGCTGATGCGGTGCGCCGCCGCAGAGTTCGGCGGTGCGGGCCAGACCTGCGGCGTCGACGTCGCTGATCGCCAGGCGGGCGCCGCGCCCGGTCAGCTCGACGGCCAGCGCGCGCCCGATGCCCGAGGCGGCGCCGGTGACCACGGCGACCTTGCCGTTGAAATCCTTCATCGTGTCTCTCCCGATTGCGGTGTGCGGTCCACGCAACCGTAGTTACCAGTCAGTTGCATTACAAGTCATTCGACTGGCAAATCTGGGCATCGGTAGGATCGGCCTGTGCCGAACCCGACCCGTACCCAGTCGCAGCGGCGGGCCGCGACGGTCGACGCCCTGCTCGACGCCACGATCCAGGTGCTGACCGACGGCGGGTACGCGGCGCTGACCACCCGCCGGGTGGCCGAGCGGGCGGGCGTGAGCCAGGGCGCCCAGCAGCACTACTTCCCGACCAAGAACGCCCTGGTCGACGCCGCACTGCAGCGGATGGTCGACGAACTGGCCGCCGAGGCCGTGGCCACGCCGCTACGCGCCGAGACCGAACGCGACCGCGCCGAGGAACTGCTCGACCGGCTGTGGGACCTGCACAACCTGCCGATCGGCCCGGCGGTGCTCGAATTGCTCAACGCGGCCAGGACCGATCCCGAGATCGCGGAACAGGTGGTGCCCTCCACGCGGGCCGGACTCGCGGCCATCCACGCGATCGCGGCCGCGGCGCTGCCCACCTACGCGCGGGCGGCGGGTTTTCCCGATGCCATCTCGGTGGCCGTGTCCACCGTGCGCGGTTCCTCGACCCTCGCCTCGATTCCCGGCCTCGGTGACGTCCATCCGCCCTGGCCGCAGGTACGGGAACTGCTCATGCGGATGCTCGACACTCTCCTCCCCTGATCCGGTGCCACCGTCGACCGGTCTGGGCGACAACCGATCTCGACGGCACCGACCCGGTCCGCGCTCGGGAGTTCATGGGAAATTCTCAGCTCACTGACAGCTGACCACCGGGACCGGTTCGTAGTTTCGGATCCGTGTCCACGTTGTCGACAACCCCTGATCTGGCCGGCGCCCTGTCCCTGGCCACCGTGCGGCTCGCCCGCCGCCTGCGCGGCCACCGCGCCGATCCTCAGATTTCGCTGTCCCAGCTCTCGGCCCTGACCACCCTGGGCCGGGAAGGGGCGATGGCGGCCGGTGCGCTGGCCGACCGGGAACAGGTGCGCCATCCCTCGATGACGCGGACCATCGCGTCGCTCACCGAGCTCAACCTGATCGATCGGCGACCGCACCCGACCGATCGCAGGCAGACGCTGCTGTCGGTGTCCCCCACCGGGCAGGCGCTGCTGGCCGAGGAATCCCGGGCCTCCGAATCCTGGATGACCGAACGACTGTCCGAGCTGTCCGGCGAGGAGATCGCGCAGCTCGCCAGAGCGGTCGAGATCATCGGGCGCATCGCCGCGCGGTGACGATGGGCATAGGAACGGGCGGACCCGGGTTGGCAGTGAGCGTGTCTTCCGAACCGATCCGCCTGCATCCGCTCCTGGCCGGCCGCTACAGCCCCCGCGCGTTCGACCCGGCGGGAACCGTCGACGACGAGACCCTCGACGTGCTGCTCGAGGCGGCGCGGTGGGCGCCCTCGGCGGGCAACTCGCAGCCGTGGAGCTTCTATCCGGCCCGGCCGGGCGAGGTCGAGCACAAGCGGCTCCTCCAGTTTCTGGCACCGAGTTCGGCGCGCTGGGCGCCCGACGCGGGGCTGTTGATCGTCACGCTGGCCCGGCGCTTCGTCGACGACTCCGACCTGCCGTATTCGGAATTCGCCGACTACGACCTGGGCCAGGCCGTCGCCCACCTCACCGTGCAAGCCCAAGTCCTCGGCCTGGCCTGCCACCAATTCCGCGCCTTCGACCGGGACGGGCTCACCGCCGATCTCGCCCCCAATCCGGGCTGGGCCGTGCTGTCGATGATCGCGGTCGGCCGCGCCGCCGACACCGCGACCGCGCGCACCCGGCACGAGATCGCCCACCTGCGGGCGGCGCCCTGGCGGTGAGTCGGTCGCGTTGTCGCGCATCGCTTCCGCCGCTAGGGTGTCCCCTACTGCCGAACAGCTTGTCCCGCAGACCCTTCAGAGCTCCGGGGTCGGCGCGGGAAGGGGGAACGATGAGTTCGATCGAGCCGGTCTGGGGCCGGTACAGCCCGCGCCCCCTGATCCACGGATTGCCCGTCCTCATCCTCGACGCCGGCTATCTCCCGTGGGAGTCCTACGACGAACCGGCGGGCGATCAGGGATACACCGGCCCGGACAGTCCGGCGTGGCGGGTGCTCGGTCACCAGCCCGCCGCGCTGCTGGGCGGGGTGGTCGGGCTGCTGATCGGCAGCCTGCATCCGGTGGTCCTGCGCGGCACGCTCGAGCACACCGATCTGGAGCGCGACCCGCTCGGCCGCCTGGCCCGGACCGCGGGATTCGTCCGCGCGACCACGTATGCGGCCGGTCCGGTGTCCGATCAGGTGATCGAGGTCGTCAACCGGATGCACGTGCCGGTCTCGGGGACGATCAACGGACGCGACTACAACGCCGCCGACCCGGACCTGATCACCTGGGTGCACGTCACCATCTGGGGTGGGTTCCTCGACGGCTATCAGCAGCTCAGCGGACGGGCGCTGGCACCCGACGACGTCGACCGGTACTGGGCCGACATCGCCCCGATCGGTGAGAAGCTCGGCGGCACAGCCGTTCCCCGCGATCGCGCGGCCGTCGACGCGTACTGGCACACCGTGCGCGGCGAGCTCGCCGAGTCCGCCGCCGACCGCGCCGCCGCGCGAGCGGAAGCGGCCTGGATCCTGCGCGAGGTCGGGTCGTGGCACGGCACCGTCGCCCGGGACGGCGCCCGCCGGGTGGGCGAGCTGTTCGCCCGCTTCGGCAGGCCGGTCGGCGCGACGGTGGCGGCCCTGTCCCGTTTCCCGATCTGGTACTGCGCCAACATACTGCTGCGGGTGATCGTGGGGATGCTGCCCGGCTGGGCGGCGACCGAGCTCGGCATCACGCCGCGCCGATGGCTGGACGCACCGGCACGGCTGATCACGAGGGTGGTGTTCTTCGTCTACGACCGGGCGGCGGGCGACCCCGAACACGTCCTGCGTGCCCGCCGCCGCTGCCGACGGCAGCCGACCACCGAGACGGCGGAATCGGCTGCGGCGTAACAGTCTTCGATCTCGCGGTCAGCTCGCCGGAAGCACCCCGGCGACGAACGATCGCGTCTCGCCCGCGGTGGCCACCAGGATGGCGAAGTGATCGGCCGAGGGATGGCGCACGAGCCTGCTGTCGGCCCCGGCGAACCGGAGCTGCTCCTGTAGCAGCACCGTGGTCGGCATCGGCTGAACCCGGTCCGCGTCACCTTGCAGGAGCAGCACCGGCCGCCGGAACCCGTCGGTGGGCGGGTCGAGATAGTCCGCCAACGCCGTCATGAGCGGCGGATCGGCCAGCGGCGCGGCGAACAACGCGCCGACCGGTCGGCCCGCGACCGCGGCCTCCAGCACGCCCAGACAGTCCTCGCCGGCCCGGGCGACATCGAGCAGATGCCTGCCGTGCGGAGTCAGATAGTCGGCCACCCCGATGTCCGGGCGGGCGTGATCGAGCCCGGCCAGGATCATGACCAGCCGGGCATGGAGTCCGTCGAGGCCGGGCAGGGCCGGTGTGCCGGGACGGGCGAGCGCCGCGATCGCCTCGCCGATATTGCTGGTCGGCGCGTAGGCGACGGTGCCACGCAGGTCCAGGTCGGCGGCGTAGTCCGGCCACAGCCGCGACGCGGCGAGCGCGGCCTGGCCGCCGATGGAATGTCCGGCAGCCACGAACGACCGCGACAGCCGCGGGTCCACGGTGTGGCCGGCGCGCACGGCGTCGAGGAGGGCGTGGCCCGCCGCGCGCCACGCGAGGTACTCGTAGGTCCCCGGTCCGCCCAGCCCGATGTAGTCCGTCGCCGCGACGGCGTAGCCCTGGTCCAGGTAGGTGGACATCTGCGGTGTCTCGTCGAACGTGTCGGCCTGCCCGCCATCGAGATTGGGGGCACACCCGTAGGTCATGCCGCTGGTCCCGTGCGCCCAGGACACCATGGGCCAGCCGCCCTCGGGCGGGTCACCCGCGGGCACCAGGACGGTGGCGCCGCTGACCTGGGGTTCGCCGTGCTGTCCGGTCGTCCGGTAGAGCAGGCGGTAGCCGCGCGCCGCGCCGGGAATCAGTTCGCCGCCGGTCAGTTCGCGTGCGGTGACGACACTGCCGGGTTCCGGTGGCTGGGCCGACGCGCGACCGGCGGCGGTCATGGAGGTGAGAGCGAGCACTGCCGCCCCGACGGAGACGATACGTTTCATGCCTCCGATTCCACTCCCGGCCTGGGGTTTTCGCGTCCGGCGCCGGCATCGAGCCGCTACGCCGATCGACGTAGTCCCGGCCCGCTCGGCTACGCCGAGCCGCGTAGCGGAGCGCACCCGCGCACCCATGCGGACGCGGCGACCGGTCCCCTACGATCACGACATGCGACGGTGGGATGTACCGCGAGCGAGGGCGTGGGCGGCCCGCAGGCCACCGTGGCTGACGGATCTGCTGCTGGCGTTGTTCGTCATCGGGATGCAGGTGGAGAGCGCGGGGACGGCGCTCGGGGCGGAGCCGGTGGCCAGGCCCGTCACCGATTTCGGGCATGCCGCTTATGCGCTGCTGATCCTCGGTGGCGGCGTGCTCGTCGTCCGGCGCCGCTATCCGGTGCTGGTTTTCGGCATCACCGGCGTGCTCAGCCTGGTGTACTTCGGTCTCGGATTTCCCGACCGCCTGTCCTGCCTCGCGCTGTTCGTCGCCACCTATACCCTCACCGCGCACAGCGACCGTCGCCGCTCGGTGGTGATCGCCGGCGCGGGCATCGCGGTGCTGTCGCTGGGCTGGCTGGCGGCGGCCGCCGACACCGAGCCGAGCGTGGCCATCGGCTGGGTGTTCTTCCGGATCGGCGCGACGGTGATCAGCATGACGCTGGGGATGTCGGTGCGCTCCCGCCGGATCATCGCCGCCGACGCCCAGCAACGCGCCGAGCTGGCCGAGCGACATCGCGAGGAGGAGGCCAGAGCGCGAGTCGACGCCGAACGGCTCCGGATCGCGCGGGAAGTCCACGACACCGTCGCCCACGCCATCGCGATCATCAATGTGCAGTCCGGTGTCACCGCGCACATTCTCGACAAGCGACCGGAGCAGGCGCGCGAGACGCTGCGGATCATCGAGCAGACCAGCGCGCGAGCACTGCGGGAGATGCGGGCGATCCTGGGCGTGCTGCGCGGCGACGACCGCCGCGCACCGAGCCCCGGGCTCGGGCAGCTCGACGACATTCTCGACATGGCCCGCGAGGCCGGACTCGAACTCACCGTCGAACGGTCCGACGCCCGGACGCCGCTGCCGAGCGCGGTCGAGAGCGCGGCCTACCGGATCGTGCAGGAGTCGATCACCAATGTGATCCGCCACGTCGGGCGCACCTCGGTGACCGTGGTCCTGGAGTCGAGTGCCGACCGGCTCCGGGTCCGGGTGGCCGACACCGGACCGGCCGAGGCGGCGCGCGCACCGGAACTCGCCGACGGCGGCGGCGACGGTCGCGGCATCACCGGCATGCGGGAACGTTGCCGCCTGCTCGGCGGAGATCTCACCGCGAATCCGTTGCCGCACGGCGGATTCGAGGTCCTCGCCCAGCTCCCGCTGGCTCGGGTCGGAGCGCTCCGGTGAGCCCGGCGCCCGCGATCAAGGTCGTCCTCGCCGACGACGAGCATCTCGTCCGATCGGGGTTCAAGGTGCTGCTGGACCTGGAGGACGACATCAGCGTGGTCGGCGAGGCCACCACCGGCGTCGAAGCGTGCGATCTCGCCAGGGCCGCCCGCCCGCACGTGGTGCTGATGGACATTCGCATGCCCACGCTCGACGGGATCCGGGCCACCGCGCGCATCGCGGGCACCCCCGGGCTCGAGCACGTCAAGGTCCTGATCCTCACGACCTACGACACCGACGAGAACGTCTTCGACGCCCTGCAGGCCGGGGCCAGCGGGTTCCTGCTCAAAGACGCGGGCCCGGCCGAACTGCTGCATGCCATCCGGGTGATCGCGGCCGGGGACGCCCTGCTGGCGCCGCGGGTCACCCGCCGCCTGATCGGACAGTTCGCCGCACAACGCCGGCTGGCCGCGTCGGCCGCGGACCGGCTGTCGGTGCTCACCGACCGGGAACGCGAGGTCCTCGCCCTGGTCGGCCGGGGAATGAGCAACGACGAGATCGGCGCGGCCCTGTTCCTCAGTCCCGCCACCGCCCGCACCCATGTCGGCCGCGCGATGTCCAAGCTGGGTGCCCGCGACCGCGCCCAGCTCGTCGTGATCGCCTTCCGGACCGGCCTGACGACCCCCGACGAGTGAACGACGGGCCGTCGTCGCGTGCGTAAGGAAACCGTAAACCCGCACGGGCACAGTGTTCACATCGCACGAACCACTATGTAGGAGAAGACAATGGGCAAGCTGATCGAATCCACCTTCGTCACTCTCGACGGCAGCGTCGACGCACCGCACGAGTGGAGCGCGCCGTACTGGGACGACGAGCACGCCGCCTACGCCTCGGAGTTGCTGTCCGCCGCCGACGCGCTGCTGCTCGGCCGCGAGACCTACTCGGGTTTCGCCCAGGTCTGGCCAACGCGCCCGGCGGGCGACCCCTACACCGACCGCATCAACGCCCTGCCCAAGTACGTCGCCTCGACCACCCTGCGGCCGTCGGAGCTGACCTGGAACGCCGAGTTGCTCGCCGGCGACACCGTCGAATCCGTTCGCGAGGTGAAGGCCCGGACCGACGGTGCGCTCCTGAAGTTCGGCACCGGCGCGCTCTCCCAGCTCCTGCTCGACAACGCGCTCGTCGACGAGTACCACTTCTGGGTGTTTCCCGTCATCGCCGGTGCGGGCACCCGGCTCTTCGACGGCAAGGCCGACACCACACACCTGAAGCTGCTCGGCACCACCCGGTTCGACTCGGGCATCGTCGTGCACCGGCTGGCTCCCCGCTGACGAGGCCGCGGCACCGATAAAGTGAGTCGGTGCAGAGGATTCTGATCTCCGGAATCTCGGGGGCGGGGAAAACGACATTGGCGGGCGCGCTGGCCGACCGGCTCGCCCTGCCCAGGCGGGAATTGGATGCGCTGCATCACGGGCCGGGCTGGGTGAAGCGACCGGAATTCGAGGCCGAGGTCGAGCAGTTCACGGCGGGGCCGTGCTGGGTGACCGAAGACCAGTATCGGCGGTGGCTGGGCGATCTGCTGTGGACGCGGGCCGACACCGTCGTCTGGCTGGACCTGCCGAAGCGGACGGTGATGACGCGGGTCGTGCGGCGCTCGTTCACCCGGGCCGTCACCGGCCGGGAGTTGTGGAACGGCAATCGGGAATCGTTCCGGCACTGGCCGGATCACGACCACCCCATTCGATGGGCCTGGGCCCGCTACGAGGACCGTCGGGTCCGCACCGAAGAACTGATCGCCCGGTTTCCCGAACTGACCGTGGTGCACCTGACGTCGGCCGGCGACGTCCGTCGCTGGTTGCGTGGTCTCGGGTCGTGATGCCGGAAACGTCCCCGACCCGCGCCTTCGCCCGCCCGCTGTCGTCGTTCGAGTCGTATTTCGCCGTCACCTCGGCGACGATCCGGGTCACCGATGAGGTGGTCGGGCCGCTCGATCTCGACATGTTGCGGGCGGCGTGGGACCTGGTGTGCCTGTCGCATCCCGTGCTCACCGCCCGGCTCGTGCCCACCGCCGGGGACGACGAATCCGTCGCCGGACTGCGCGGTCTCGAGATTGTGGTCCCGGCCGGGCCGCCGGCAGCGCCGATCGGGCGGATCGATGACGAGTCCCCGACGCTCGGCGCAGGCGGTCCGGTCGCGCGGCTCTCCGTCGGCACGGACCCGGCTCGGGTCGCTCTCGCGTGCCATCACGCGATCGCCGACGGCAGGCTCGTGCAGTTCTGGCACGACGAGGTGTGGTCGTATTACACCGAACTCGCCGCCGGGCGGACACCGGCGATCCGACCGCATCCGGTGCCTCTGTCTCCCGAGGCACTACTCGGCGAACGCGGCATCGTCAGGACCGCGGGCCCGCCGAGCCGGTTGACGCACGCCACTCCCACAAATCTGCCGAGCGGCCGGGCGGTGGCTCCCGTGCGCTGGCGGCAGGTGCGGCTGCGCGCGGCCGACACCAGGGCCCTGCTCGCCACCGCCAGGCGTCGAGGTCAGACGGTGCACAGCCTCGTCGCCGGTGTGGCCGGCGTCGCGACCCGGCGGTTCCTGCCGATCGAGGGTGATCGGCCGATCGACATCAATGTCGTTTCGCCCGTGGACATTCGGCCGCGACTGAACCCGCCGGTGCCGGTCTGGGCGGGCACGAACATCCTCGGAATGGCGAACGCTGTCGTCGCCGTACACCCGGGCTCGGATCCCGCCGACGTGGGCGCCGTCGTGACGGGACAGTTGGCCGCGGACTTGGCGGCGGGTGTTGTGCACCAATCGTTCCTGCACATGGCCGATACCGTCGACCAGCCGCGGCCCCTGGTGCCGCGCACGATCACGACGAACCTGGGCGTGCTGGCACCGACTCCCACGCCACCGGAGACGACGATCACCGACCTGCGCTACGCGTTGCGGTTCGACTGGGCACCGCTCGTCGCCATGATGACGGCCGCCGGGCACACCGACCATCCACTACTGCGCACCTCCGTGCACATGATCCACACCCGGGCGGGCAGGCTCGGCGTCGACTTCTCGACCTCGCTGTCGGAGGAACGAGCCGACCGGTACGCCGCCGAGTTCGAGGCGCTGCTCCTGGGCCTGACAACGCCGGGCTAGCGACCGCACGCCCGCCGGTCTCGATGCGGAGCGGGGGTGTCAGCGCTTCACGCTGTCGAAGGTCAGGAGGAGTTCGCGGGGTGCGCCGACGCTGATGCCGACCGAGCGCTCGATCTCGGTGCCGGGGGCCAGGCGGAAGCCGGTGAGGCGGTCCAGGAGGCGGGTGATGCCGATGTCGAGTTGCATGCGGGCGAAGTGGCGGCCGACACAGCGGTGGATGCCGATGCCGAAGGCCAAGTGGGGGTTGTGGTTACGGTCGAAGTCGAGGTGTTCGGGGTTGTCGAAGCGGACGGTGTCGCGGTTGGCGGAGCGCCAGTGCACGGCGATCCGGTCGCCTTTGACCAGGGGGATGCCCAGCAGGTTGTTGTCCTCGGCGACGACCCGTCCCATGACGCTGACGGTCGAGGTGTAGCGCAGAATCTCGTCGAGATCGCGCGTCGCCCAGTCGGGTTCACGTAGGCGCTGCTCCAAGCCGGGGACCGCGGTGAGGTACTCGGCGATGTAGGCCAGGGCGCCGCGGGTGGTGTCGAGACCGCCCAGCAGCAGTACGGTGACAACCCCGAGCCGTTCCTCCATGGTGAGCGGACGGCCGCCTTCTACGGTGGCGTCGACGATGGACTGGAGCAGGTCCTCGCGCGGCGCCGCTGCCCGCTCCGCCATCAGCTCGGCGGCCAATCCCGCCACCGCGGCGAAACTTTCGGGGGTGTTCTGCACCGACACCTGGGTGACGGCGTCGACCGCGCGGGCCAGGCGCTCCTCGTTGTCGTCGTCGAGCACGATCTTGGCCAGCGCGCCCGCGGTGAACGGGATCGCGAACTCGCTTACGAACTCGACCTCCCCACGCTCGGCGAACCGATCGATCAGGTCGTCGGCGAGCTGCCGCACCACCGGCTCGTACCGTTGCAGCGCGGGCTTGGCGAACGGTCCGTTCAGGAACGCCCGGAAGTCATGGTGCAGTGGCGGATCCACGTCGATCGGCGGCAACGCCACAGGCACGGTCGTCAAGCCGGGCATGGCCGAGCTGAAGATCTTCGGATGCGCGGCCACGGTGACGAGATCCTCGTACCGCGTCACTACATGCATGCCACCGCCGAACCCGGTGTGCACGACCGGACAGTGCTCGCGCGCCCACGCGAGCTCCCCGTCCAACCGCGCGCAATGACCTTCGTCGAACCAGTCGAGCTGATCGAAAAACCCTTGCCCGCTTACGTTCACGGCAAACCTCTTCCCACCCCGGAGCATCGACCCCACCGATGGTGCGCCCGCTATCGTGCCGAGTCAACCCTCGGTGCGACGGAATTCCTGTCATGGCTCCCGGTGGTGGAAGACGCGTTCGATCAGGCCGCGCAGGGGTTGGTCCAACGGCTTTCCCCCCGTGTCGAAACCGGGTGCGGGGTTGCCGCTGAACCCGCCGATCAGTTCGTGGGTTCCGTCCGTGGTGGTGGCCCAGACCTCGGTATCCGGCGGGCGCCAGACGATCACCGCATCGGGGTAGTGGGTCAGTTCGGCCAGCATCGCGTCGGGCCCGCGGAACGTCAGCACGACCTTGCCTTCCTTCGGGAACTCGTAGTACATCCCTTCCGGCTCGATCGAGACGGCGAACTGGTGACTGTCGGGCCGGGCCGATATCGCGAGCTGGAACTCCATCCGCCGATCATGCCCCAACCGCCTGAGGCGACCGGGGCACCGCTCGGTGCGGGGCGAGGATCGGTGAAAGCTTGGTAGCGATAGGAGCTGTGGGGTCGGGGCGCCGCTGCGGCGCCGACCGTCGAGACTGAGGACCATGCTGTGGGGACCGCGATGAGTACGAGGGCCGAGCTCGACGCGCCGTCGGTGGCAGGGCCGCGGAATCTGACCCTCGCGCATCTGCTCGTGCTCGCCATCGGCACCTTCACCCTGGGGGTGGACGGCTATGTGCTGGCCGGGCTGGTTCCGGAGGTCGCCGTCGATCTGCGCGTCTCGATCAGCACGGCGGGGCAGCTGACCGCGCTGTTCGCGATCGTCTACGCGATCGGGTCGCCGGTGATCGCCGCGCTGACCGGGAGCTGGGATCGCCGGGTGCTGCTGGTCGGCGGGATGGTCGTGTTCGTCGCCGGGCTGGTGTTGCAGGCCGCGGGGCCGAACTTCGCGACGGTGGCGGCCGGGCGGGTCGTCGCGGCGCTCGGAGCGGCGGCGTATCAGGCGAACGCGTTCAGCACCGCGGGTCTGCTGAGCGACGACGCGCATCGGGCCCGCGCACTGGCCGTCGTCGCGGGTGGCGGGTCCCTCGCGCTGGTCGCGGGACTCCCGTTCGGCATCCTGGCCGGGCATGCCTGGGGGTGGCGCGCCGCGGTGTGGATCCTGGTGGTGCCCGCGGTGATCGCGGGGTGCGCGGTGGCGTTCCTCCGGCCCGCGCACGCGCCGAGGCTGTCGCTGGGTGACCGGCTGCGCATCCTGACCGACGCGCGGGTGCGGGCGATCCTGCTCGGCACCGTGACCGTGATCGTGCCCGCGTTCCTCCTCATCGCCTACCTGCCCACGGTCCTGGATGTCTCCGGCACGCTGGTCGTCGCGGCGATGCTGGCTTTCGGGTGCGGGCAGGTCATCGGCACCACGATCGTCGCGCGACTCATCCATCGGCGGGGCGCGCCGTGCACGCTCACCTTCGGCGCGGTCGGGGTCGCCGCCGCCGCGGTCCTGCTCGCGGCGGCCCGCACGACCACCCTCGGCGCGGTCGTCGCCATGATCGGCCTCGGCATCAGCGTCGGCATCTCGATCGTGCCGCAGCAGCACCGGTTCTTCGCGCTCGTCCCCGCGATCGCGCCGATCGCGATGGGCCTCAACGGGTCAGCGGTCTACCTCGCGGTCGCGCTCGGCGCCGGTCTCGGCGGCGGCGCGCTGGCCCTGGCCGGCGCGGTCGCGCTGGCGCCGACCGCGGCCGTGCTCGGGCTGCTCGCCGTCACCGTCGCGCTGGCGGTTCGCCCCGAGGACGTCGGCCGGTAGACCACCGCACCGCGCTCCCACCGACCGACGGGTAACCCCGAAATATCCCCGGGAGTGGGGCGGCGGAAGCGATCACCGGGCTCGCATTACGATCACTGAGGAAACAGCCCCTCATCGAACAGGATCCTCATGGCGCGCAAAGTCGTTGTCACCCTCGTCGACGATTTCGACGGCGCCTCCGCCGCCGACGAGACCGTATCGTTCGGCATCGACGGTGCGAGCTACGAGATCGACCTGTCGGAAACGAACGCGGCCAAACTCCGCGATGTCTTCGAACAGTGGATCCCCGCGGCTCGCCGCACCGGACGGATCAAAGGGAGCGGTCGCCGGTCCGAATCGGCCACCTCGGCCGCCGCTCCGGCGCGACGCAACGATCTGACCGCGATCAGGACCTGGGCCAGCAACAACGGTCACCCGGTCTCGGCGCGCGGCCGGATCGCGGCCGACATCATCGCCGCGTACGAAGAGGCGACCGCCTAGCGACACGACCCGCGGCTGTGCCGATCACCCGAGGTCGAACAGGTTCGGCTGACCCGCGCGGAAACGGGCGGCGTCGGCCACCCGCAACGGCTCGAACGCCGGAATCGACTCCCGGGTGAACAGCTGCGCCGGTGTCGCCGCCGAGCCGGCGGCGGCGAGCAGGGCGTTCGCGGCGGTGCGGCCCGCTTCGTTGGCGCCCTCCATGGTGGCCAGGTCGAAGTTGGTCTGCACGTAGTCGGCGGCCAGGAACAGGTTGGGGACGCGGGTCCGCGCGGTCGGCCGGTTGTCCCAGGAGCCGATCGTGTTCACCAGCAGCGGTTCGTCGTTGGTGTTCTCGCTGCCGTTCCAGACGATGCCGGGGTCGATCATCCACTCGCGGACGATGCCGTCGGGCAGCAGGATCCGGCCGTCGTCGTTGAGAGCGGCGGTCAGCTGGGCCCAGGTCTCCTGGTAGATCTCCTGGTGGGTGCAGTATTTCGCGGGCTTGCCGAACAGGATGCCCGGGGTGTCCCAGTCGGCGATGTCGATGGTGAGACCGTCGGCGACGGAGCCGTCACCGTAGACGGCGGGATAGTCGACGTCCCAGAACGCGCGCTGGGTGTAGGAGGTCAGCCGCCACGGCGCGTCGAGGTAGATGTTGTAGCCCCGGCCGAGATCGAGCTGCTCGCTGACGAACATCTGCAGGCCGTTCATCCAGTCCAGGTTCAGCGCGTCCATCCGGCCCAGCGCCGGATCCAGGTCCCGCAGTTCCGGTGTCCAGAGCGCGCGGGCCCGGTCGGTCGGCACGGCGCACACGTACCAGTCGGCCTCGACCCGCGCGGCGCTCCCGTGCGCACCCCGGATCCGGGCACCGGCGATGCGTCCGTCCGCGACCACGAATTCCTCAAGCGCCTCCCCCGGCCGGAATCGCACACCCATGCCCTCGAGCAGCGTGATCCACGGATCCAGCCAGGCCTCGTTGGTCGGGCCGTTGAGCACCTCGTAGACCTTCGGCCCGCCGGTGAGCTCCCGCAGCAGCGCGAGGAAGAAGCCCTCCATCATGTTGCCCATCGTGCGGGTGCTGGCCACGTATTCCTTGGCCGCCACCAGCGCCCGGGTCAGGCCGGTCGCGGCGAGCGCCTGGAATTGCGCGGATCGGCTGCCCGCGCCGATGAAATCCCACCAGCTGACGTGCTCCCACTGCCCGAAGCGCCGTTCCTCGCTCGAGGTCAGATAGGTGACCACCCGCCCGGCCATGTGGATGGCCTCGGGCAGCGGGACGAGATTGTTCTTCATGAACACCTCGGTCAGGATCCGTTGCAGCCCCATCGGGGTGAGCGCTTCGGCCGGATCGAAGTAGAAGCCGAACATCAGCGGGAAGCCGTCGGGCAGGTTGCCGGCGCGGGGGTAGCGCGGGTCGGTGACCGAGAACGGGATCAGGTTGTCGTACACGGTCTTCCGCGTGCCTGGCACCGGGATGCGGCGCATGGTGTCGTGCACGTGGTGGTAGAAGGAGGTGAATCCGCGCGCGCCGTGTTCGCCCGGCAGTGCCGCCCGGCCCCCGGCCCCGGTGCCCGCCATCGGGATCGTGCGTGACTTCCCGCCGAGTTCCTTGCGATCGAAGACCGTCACCGCGAAGCCGCGTTCGGCCAGTTCGTGGGCAGCGGTCAAACCGCCGATACCCGCGCCGAAGATCGCGACGGTCGTGCCCGCCGGACTGTTTCGCCTCCGTGGACTCCCCTGCGCGGGCCCGGCGGCCAGCCCCGCGCTCGCGGCCACCGCGGCCGCACCGCGCAGCACGGTCCGTCGGCTGACCAGGTGGTCCTGCTGTCGAGCTGCCATTGATCGACCCCGTTCTCAATCTGACGATCGCGATCGTCACATGCTGACACAGAGTCGGCGCGGATGGGAGACAATGCCGACATGACGATCACGGTGACGCGGTGAGCACCCGGCCCGGCCGCACCTACGGCGGCCTGGGCGCCGAGGAACGGGCCGCCGCCCGGCGGGCGAAGCTGCTCGATGCCGGGCTCGCGCTGTTCGGCACCGACGGCTACGCCGCGACGGGCGTCAAAGACCTGTGTCGCGAGGCCGGGCTCACCGACCGCTACTTCTACGAATCCTTCACCGGCACCAGGGAATTGTTCGCCGCGGTCTTCGACGGCGTCATCGACGAGCTGTACCGGTCGGTGGCGGCGGCCGTCGAAGCGACGCCTGCCCGGGGCACCGGCAAGCTGCGCGCGGGCATCGGCACCTACCTCACCGCCCTGGATCGCGATCCGCGCAAGCTCCGGATCGTCTTCGTCGAACCGGCGGGCGCGGGTGCCGAAGACCGGATGCGCGAGGCACTCTGGCGATTCGCCCGGCTGGTCGCGGCCACCGGCACCAGCGCCAGGCCCGAGGAGCACCCGCCCGCGGAGGTGATGGACATCTTCGCGCTCTCGGTGGTCGGAACGCTGGAGCGCGTCATCGTCGAGAAGCACAGCGGACGGCTGGACGTGCCGATCGCCGACCTGATCGACTACTGCGCCGCATTCGCCGCCACGTCGCTGCGGGCGATCTACAGCGGACGGATCGCCGTGCCCGGCACCGCGGGCTGAGCACGGTCGGCTCCGGCGACCGGGATCAGCCCGCCAGCCCCTCCGGATCGACCAGCAGCCGCTTGAGCACCTTGCCGGTCTCGCCTCGCGGCAACGCGTTGAGGAAGGTGACATCGCGCGGTACGGAGAAGCGGCTCAGGCGATTGCGCACGTAGGTGCGGACCATGTCCGAGTCGAGTCCCGAGCCCTCATGTTTGACCAGGAAGGCGGCCAGCCGCTGACCGAACTCGCGATCCGGCACGCCCACCACCGCGACATCGGTGACCTGCGGCAGATACGACAGCGCCTCCTCGACCGGGCGGGGGAAGACGTTCTCGCCACCGGAGATGATCATCTCGTCGTCGCGCCCGGCCACGAACAGTCGGCCCTCGGCGTCGAGATAGCCCAGGTCACCGGTGTCCAGCATGCCGTCGGACTCCTCCGGCGGCGCATCGCTGACATAGCCGTCGAACAGCATGTGGTTGCCGACGAAGATCCGCCCGATCATGCCGACCGGCACCGGCACGCGCTCGGGGTCGAGGACGGCGATGCGGGTGCCCAGCGGCGGGCGGCCCGCGGTGGTGGGGGCGGCCCGCAGCTCCTCGGGTCCGGCCACACTGGCCCAGGAGACCTCGGTCGACCCGTAGAGGTTGTAGAGCACGTCGCCGTAGTCGGCCAGGAAGCGGTCGACCGTGATCGCCGCCAGCGGAGCGCCGCAGCTGATCACGTGCCGCAGGCTGCTCAGGTCGTAGCGGGTGCGCACCGTCTCCGGGAGGTCGACCAGGCGCTGCACCATGGTCGGCACCGCGATGAGGGTCTGGACCCGGTGTTCGGCGATGCGGCGCAGGCAGTCCTCGGCGTCGAAACCCTGGGACAGCACCACGGTGGCGCGCACGGCGGTGCTCAGTTGCAGCGCGGACAGTCCCCAGGTGTGGAACAGCGGCGCGGGGATCATCATCGTGCTGCCGACGTGGATCGGAATCCGGGACAGCAGCGCGACGAGGGTGTCGAAGCCCTTCGCGTGCGGCCGGCGGGCGCCCTTGGGGGTGCCGCTGGTGCCCGAGGTGAGCACGATCTGCCTGCCGGGCACGGTCGGCACCGGGAACTTGGTGCGGCGCAACGCGATCAGGTCCTCGATGGTGGTCTGATCCGGGCGCACCGGCCGGTCGTCGGTGCAGAAGCGGGGCAGATCGCGGTGCAGGTACTGCACGAGGTGCGCCAGGTCGGTGTCGACGAACAGCGCGGAGAGGCGGTGCCGCTGCACGATCTCCTCGATGCGCCGTCCGGACAGGCCGGCGTTGAGCAGTGCCACGTCGACGCCGAGCTTGCCCGCGGCGACCATGGTTTCGACCATGCCGCAATGGTTTCCGGCCAGCAGGCCGACCGCGTCGCCCGCCCGCAGGCCGACCTCGTACATCGCGCCGGCCAGCGCTGTGGTGCGCTTGTCGGTCTCGGCGAAGGTCGCGGTACTGCCGTCGTCGAGCAGGGCGAGCTGGTCGGGGCTGTGCGCGGCGCCGGCGGCGTACCCGCCCGCCAGATTGAATCCCCACCGGTACAGCGAGCGCAGCTGCCGGGCCGAGGTCAGCGGCGGTGCGACCAGGCCCGAGTTCACCCACCACCGCGCGATTTCGGATCGGCGCCGGATCGGGGCCCGGTCGCCGTTGGCCACCACCGACGTCCGTGCTCCGCGGACCAGGTCGACCGCCCGGCGCAGGCCGTCCTTGACCCAGTTGACGATCGTGGCGTTGGTCGCGCCGCGCAGCGCCGGATGCAGGCGGGGCGCCGCGAAGACGGTGACACTCACCGAGGTGCGGTCGTCGGCGCCGGTGAGCCGGACCATGGCGAAGCTGCCGGTCTCCGGATTGTGCAGTTCGAAGCTCTCGTACCAGCGCCCGATCGTCAGCGCCAGGCCCACCGTCCGGACCCCGAGGGCGGCGTCGCCGACCCGGACCTGCCAGACGGTGCCGCCGTCGGGGTGCAGTATCCGCTCGCACCCGCCGATCCCGGTCCACAGGCGCGGGTAGCTCTGCGGTTCCAGCAGCACATCCCACAGCGGCCGGCGCGGGACGGCGAAGTCCACGGCCACATCGACGACGTCACTCGGCATTCGTTCGCGCTTCCGCAGGCCCGGCCACACTGCCGGGAAGTGCCTCGTCACCGCGGCCCCCGTGCCACGGCGGTGCCCGGTCGGCAGGCACTGCACCAGAACCCATGGTGGCGCGGCCCGCCGTGGGCGAACGAAAGATCTCCGGATTCTGGCGACCGAACGAAACGAGACCGGTCGCCATCGTGAGAAGAACCAAACTTTCCGGCCGGACCGACCGGTCAGCGCGGCTTGCTGGCCTCGATGAGAAAGCGCGTCGAATGGGCGACGAACGGGCCGTCGGCGCGGATCTGTTCGTGGAGTTCCCGCAGCCGATCCAGGTAGCGCTCCACGGTGAACCCGGGAACGATCCAGATGACCTTGCGCAGGAAGTAGATCACCGCGCCGATGTCACCGAACTCCATCCGCAGTCGCGCCGACCGCAGGTCGGTCACCTCGAGACCCGCGGCTTCGGCCTGCGCGCGGGCGGTATCCGGGTGCCGCCGCTCGCGCACGTCCCGAGGTTGCGGACCGAGGAAGAACTCGCAGAGCTCGAACACACTGGCCGGTCCGACATGCTGAGCGAGATAGGCACCGCCGGGTTCGAGGACCCGGGCGATCTCGGCCCAGTGCACGGTGACGGGATGACGGCTGACCACCAGATCGAAGGCCCCGTCCGCGAACGGCAGCGGCGGCTCGCCGTCGTCGGCGACGACCACCACGCCCCGAGGACGCAGCAACGCGGTCGCGACGGCGACATTCGGTGGCCACGCCTCCGTCGCCGCCATGACCGGGGGCAGTCGCGGCACCCCGGCCAGCACCTCACCGCCGCCGGTCTGCAGGTCCAGCCCCGCCGCGGCGGCCCCGAGCCGCTCCCCGATCAACCCCTGGTATCCCCACGGCGGCCGCTCCTCGGTGGCACGCCCGTCCAGCCAGGTGAAGTCCCAGCCGTCCACCGACACGGCCGCGGCCTCCGTCACCAAGTCGTCGAAGGTCGGGTGCACACCATGATCTTGCCCCACCGGCCGGTGGATCGATCGGTGCGGCGAGCCGCGGAGGGTTCGGATCGTGCCACCCAGCGGGACGGGGCGGGGGAAATTCGGCGGCGCGGCGGCATGCTGCTGACACTCTGGTCGAGACGTCCCCGCCAGTGGAGGTGCCGAATGGGTGCGATCGATCCCGAGCCGCCGGGTGCGGCGGAGTTCGCCGACGATCTGCTGCGGGTGGTCGAGTATTTCGACGGGTTCGCCGAGTCCGACGCCAATGCCGACACCGTGATCCGGGCGGCCGCGGTGCTGGCCGAGTGTCCGGCGGGTGCGCGGTGGCCGTCGGGGACCACGATCCGGTACGACGCGGCGGGGCGACTGCTGGCCGCCGCCGCACCGCCGCCCGCGGCGTTCGGTGTGGACCCGGTGGTGTGGCTGGAGCGGGCCGGGGACGCCCGCCCGCTCGACGCGGTGCTGGTGGCCCGGATGCGGCACTGCCTGCGGGTGACCTCGCGCCGGGGCGCCGCCGGGCCGACCGGGCTCGCCGATCCGGCCCTGCTCGAGGTGGTGCTCTCGGAGGAACAGCGGCGGGCCGACCGGGTGCGCGCGATGCGGCTGCTCGGCGTCGACCCGGCGCGGCCGCTGTGCCTGCTCGCGATCTCCGGTCCGGGCGCGGCGGACGCGGTGCGCATCATCGGTGCGCGCGTCCCGGTGGTCCGCTCGACGATCCTCGGCACCGTCACCGCCGTCCTCCTCCAGGACGGCAGCACCTGCCGGGAACTGTCCGATGTACTGAATGCCGCTGTCGTCCAAGCATTTCCGGCCTCGCGCCGGGGCGCCGACGGGCCCTGGGTGGGGATGGGCGAACGGCTGCCCGCGCTGGCGGCGGCCACCTCGTGGGAGCAGGCGCGCCGGGCGCTGCGATTCGCGTCCTCGACCTGGCACGGCCGCCGGGTGATCGCCTTCGAACGGCTCGGTTCACTCGCGCTGCTCGGCGAACTTCCGGTGCCGAAGCTGCTCGGCGCACCGGATGTGATGCGGCTCGACGAGTTCGCCGCGACCGAGGCCGGTGCGCTGGCCGTCGACACGCTCGAGGCGTTCTGCCTGTTCGGTTCGCTGCGCCGCACCGCGGACGAACTGCACCTGCACCACAGCACGGTCGCCGCGCGGATCGCGCAGGTCGAGGCGGCGATGGGCTGGGACGTCGGCGAATCGCTCGACCGGTTCATGGCCACGCTGGCGCTGATGATGCGGCGGATCGCCCTGTCCGCGGCCGAGCTGTCGCCCGACGGATCCGACGCGCGTCGGTCCGAGATGGACCATCCCGCGACAGGTGTCGGGTGATCTGGATCACTCCGGCGCGCGATGATCGGCGGGCACCGATGAGGCAACCGGGGAAACCCGGTGAACGAGAAGGAGTCCCGCCATGGCGGTCATCGATCCGACCAGCACCTGGGCGCCGCTGGAGCAGCGCCTGGCCGTCACCACGAACGAACGGCATCGCCAGGTGCTCGGCATCGTCATCGAGCACATGAAGGCCGAGGCCGCCCCCGACCTGGACGGGCTCATGCGGACCCTGGTGCCCGAACCCGCCTACCACTTCTGGAACGCGGGCCGGGATATCGGTCCGAAGGGGCGTGAGACCGTGCACACCTACTACTCCGACTTCGTCGCCAGTCGCAGCAATGTCCTCGAGTACGAGCTGGACCGGCTCGTCGTCGACGACGACTGCGTGGTGACCGAGGGCTTCCTGAAGCAGATCTACCCGGGCTCCTACGCCCTCCAGATCGGCATCCCCGTCGACGATCCCGACGCCGACTACCTGATCGTGTTCCGCCAGCTGCTGCTGTGGCCGATCGATGCCGAGGGCCGCATCGAGGGCGAGGACTCGTACCACTCCGGCCCGTCCGAGATCCGCAAACTGACCTTCGACGAATTGCCGCAGGAGTACATCGACCTCGTCCACCCGGGCGTGCGATGACGAACGGGAACCACGCGGACATCGCGACCATGCTGCTCGACCGGCTCGGCGATCAGCGCCTCGGTCTGCGCACCCGCGAGACCGACTGGACCTGGGACGCGGTCGTCCACGAGTCGGCCGCGCGCGCGGAACTGGCCCGGAGCCTGCGCCGCGACGGCCCGTTCCACCTCGGCGTGCTGCTCGACAATGTGCCCGATTTCGTCTTCTGGCTGGGCGCGGCGGCGCTGGCGGGCGCGACGGTCGCCGGGCTCAATCCCACCCGCGGCGACGCGCAACTGGCCGAGGACATCCGGTATGTCGACTGCCAGCTGATCGTCACCGACGCGGCGGGGATGGCGCGGCTGCGGCGGCTGGATCTGGACCTGACCGAGGACCGGTTCCTGCTGGTCGACAGCCCCGACTACGCCGCCCGCGTCGATGCCCATCGGGTCGAGCCGACAGCGGTGGGTGGACCCGCGGATCTGCTGCTGTTGCTGTTCACCTCCGGCACCACCGGAACCTCCAAGGCGGTGCGGTGCACCCAGCGCCGCCTCGCGGTGATCGCCGCCGCGGCGGCGGCGAAGTTCGGGCACATCCGCGACGACGTGGACTACTGCTGTATGCCGCTGTTCCACGGCAATGCCATCATGGCACTGTGGGCGCCCGCGCTGTCGGTCGGCGCGACGGTGTGCCTGACGCCGAAATTCTCGGCCTCGCAATTCCTTCCGGACGTGCGGTACTTCGGCGCGACCTTCTTCACCTACGTCGGCAAGGCTCTGGGCTACCTGCTCGCCACCCCCGAAACCGCGCAGGATGCGGACAATCCGCTGGTCCGCGGCTTCGGGACCGAGGCGTCGGTCGCCGACCAGGACGAGTTCCGGCGCCGCTTCGGCGCGGCACTGCACGAGGGCTACGGCTCCAGTGAGGGGCCGAGCCTGGCCGCACTGGATCCCGCCGCACCGCCCGCTGCGCTAGGCAGGCCCGCGCATCCCGGTGTCGCGGTGGTGGATCCGGAAACCCTGCGCGAGTGCGCGCGGGCCGAGCTCGACGAGTACGGCCGGGTCCGCAATCCCGACGAGGCGATCGGGGAGATGATCGACAAGGCGGGCGCGCTCGTCTTCGAGGGCTACTACAAGAACGAGGTCGCCGACGCCGACCGGATTCGCAACGGCTGGTACTGGACCGGCGACCTCGGCTACCTCGACACCGACGGATTCCTGTATTTCGCGGGGCGCAAAGGTGATTGGTTGCGGGTCGACGGCGAGAACACCTCGACGCTGCTGATCGAGCAGGTGCTGCGCAGGCACCCCGCCGTCATCGCCGCCGCGGTGTTCGGGGTGCCCGATCCCCGCTCGGGCGATCAGGTCATGGCCGCCGTCGAAGTCGCCGATCCGGACGGCTTCGATCTCGACGAGTTCACCGAGTTCCTCTGCGCCCAGGACGATCTCGGCAGCAAGGGCATGCCCCGATTCGTGCGGGTCTCGGCGAATCTGCCGGTGACCGGGTCGAACAAGATCCTCAAGCGCGAACTCCAGGAGCAGGCCTGGCGGACACAGGAGCCGGTGCACCGGTGGGCGGGTCGCGGCCGACCGCGGTACCGCCGCATGACCGACGCGGACCGACGTGACCTGGAATCGGAATTCGCTGCGCACGGCAGGCAGCGCATGCTGTGATCGCCCGCGGTAAATCACTGGCCCGCTGTGATTCAATGGCGAGGTGACGATGACAGCGCAGGGGTGGTGGCCGCGGTAGCGGCCATCATCGACTGTGCGTGCGGCCGCCCCCGGAGCGGCCGCATCCCGTCCTCGCGTCGGACTCGCGGTCCGCGCCGGTCGGCGGCCCCGACGAGAACGGGGTACCGGCAATGACTTCCGACCACACCAGCAACCAGCCGTTCGGCGGCTTCCTGGTCAGCTCCCGCGCACTGGGTGAGTACCGGGCGATGTTCGCCCTCACCGACGCGGACCTGCGCCGCCGCCTGCTGGACTGTCCCGGCGGCGCGGCCGGGTTCACCGCCGCGGTCCGGGGCCTCGGCGGCGACGTGACGGCCTGCGACCTCGCCTACGCGAACGGCGGCACCGCCGAGGTCGCCGCCACCGCGGCGGGCGAGGTCGTGCGCGGCAACGACTACGTTCGCGCCCATCCGGAGCAGTTCCGGTTCACGTACTTCGCCGGCCCGGGCGAACACCTCACGGTCCGGCAGCGCGCGGCCGAGCTGTTCGCCGCGCACAGCCGGACCGAACCGGACCGCTACGTCGCAGGCGCACTGCCCGGTCTGCCGTTCGGCGACAACGCCTTCGACCTCGTGCTCAGCTCGCATCTGCTGTTCAGCTACGCCGCCGACCTCGACTACGCGTTCCATCTCGCCGCGGTCCGCGAACTGCTCCGGGTGGGCACCGAGGCGCGGATCTTCCCGCTGGTTCCGATCGGAGCGGACGAACGCTACCGCGACCTCGACCGGCTGCTCGCGGATCTGCGCGAGCACGGGATCGAAGGGCGGATCGTCGATGTCGACTACGAGTTCCAGGCGGGCGCCCACCAGATGTTGCTGTGCCGCAAGCCTGCTCGGCCCTGAGTCGGGTCAGGCCTCGACGCGCACGACCGGCGGACCGGCGGTCCAGCCGCCGTCGACGGCCAGCTCGGCGCCGGTCGTGTACGAGGCGGCGTCGCTGAGCAGGTAGGTGACGGCACCGGCCAGTTCCTCGGGGCGACCGACCCGGCCCAGCGGCGCGTTCGGGAAGGCGCCGTCGGCGAGGACGATGCCGGTCGGCGCGGTCATCGGGGTGAGCACCATGCCGGGGTGCACCGAGTTCACCCGGATCCGGTCGCTCGCGAGCTCGATCGCGGCCACCTTGGTCAGCCCGCGCACGCCCCACTTGGCCGCGCCGTAGGCGCCCGTGTGCGCCAGGCCGACGAGTCCGGCGGCCGAGGAGATGTTGACGATGGAACCGCCGCCGGCCGCCCGCAGTGCGGGCACGACCGCGTGGATGCCCATGTTGACCGAGACCAGGTTCACCTGGATCACCCGCTGGAAGGTCTCCAGCGGCTCCTCGACCAGCGGGACGCCCGTGGCGGTCACCCCGGCGTTGTTGACCAGGCCGGTCAGCGAGCCGAACGCCTCGATCGCGGTGTCGACCGCGGTCTGCCACGCGGCCGGGTCGGTGACGTCGAGGTGCACGAAGCGGGCGCGCTCGCCCAGCTCCGCCGCGACGGCGGCGCCGTCGTCGTCCAGCAGGTCGCCGATCACGACACTGCCGCCCGCGGCGACGATGCCCTGCGCGAAGGCCGCGCCCAGACCGCGCGCACCACCGGTGACCAGCACTACCTTGCCCGAAAGATCCATCACAGTTCCTTTTCTTCTCGGATGCCGAAGACCGCGCCGCCGCCGAAGGCCGCGCGATGCGAGACCGGCTGTCCACCGTCGATGTCGGTGATGCCGTAGTCGAGCGCCGCCTCGGCGGTGATCACCGTGGCGCCGCTGCGGTCGCCGATCGCGGGGTCGGTCGCCAGCGCCAGCACGACCCGTCCGACGAATTCGGGCGTCTCCGCGCCCGCGATCGGGAAGCCCTCGATGTCCTCGACACCCAGGGCCAGTACCTGCTCGGTGCGCACGATCCCCGGCCACAGCGACAGCGTGCTGACACCGGTACCGCGCAGTTCCACCGCCATATCGGCGGCCATCTTGTCCAGGCCCGCCTTCGACATCCCGTACAGCACCGAGTGCAGGTAGCCGCGGGTACCGAAGGAGGAGATGTTGGCGATGACGCCGCGGCCGCGAGCGACCATGAGCCGCGCCGCCTCGACCGAGGCGACGTAGTGCGCGCGCAGGCCGACGCCGATCAGCGAGTCCCAGTCGCCGACCGGTCGCCGCCAGAACGGTTCGCTGAAACCGGCGAAGCCGTCGGGATTGGCCCAGACGTTGTTGACCAGCAGGTCGAGCCCGTCCTGTTCGGCCGCGATCCGGGCGAAGACGGCGGCGATCTGCGGGTCGTCGCGGTGATCGCAGTGCACGGCGATGCCGGTGCCACCGCGGGCGCTCACCTCGGCGGCCGCCACCTCCAGCGGCCCGCCGTCACCGGCGCTGCCCCGGCCGGTCAGATACACGGTCCATCCCGCGGCACCGAGTGCCAGCGCGATGCCTTTGCCGACGCCCCGGCTGGCGCCGGTCACCAGGGCGATCGGGGGCACGCCCGGCGTGTTCGCCGGGTCGTCGGGATGGGGTGTCGCGGTCATGTCGCTCACCGTAGGACCGGGTCCGCGCGGCTGCCTGCGCCCCTTCCCGCTCATCGGGAACGGCGTCGGGTCCGATTGCCTGGGGTTTCCTGGGTGCGGCCGGTGGGTAAGAAGTCTCCGATACCCGCTCGCGATTCCCGCGACGGGACGCGGCTTCCGCGACGGACACCACGGGAGAAACACAGTGTTTGGTTTGCTCGGCGGCCGGGGCCGCAAGACCACGATCGAGCAGTGCCCGGGTGCCGCCACCTCGGCCGGACTGCTGCAATCCGGTGATGTGGTCCTCACGCCGCGACGCAGCTTCCGGGTGATCAGCACGAGCTTCGCCGGTGGCGCCCAGCACGCCGGACGGGTGATCGCCGACACGATCGATCTCGTCAACGGGCGGCTCCGGGTGATCGAATTCCCCAGCGCCGAGACCGTGGTGACCGTCCGCGCGACGTAGCGGTTCCCGCCTTTCGGTGTCGCCCTGCCCGCACGCGGCCACGATCCACAGCATGATGGTGGGATGGCCGAGAGGGTGAGCGTATGCGCGCAGTGCTGATACTGATCGTCGTCGGGGTGATCGGACTCGTCGTCGGCGATCGCGTCGCAGTCGTGTTGGCGCAGAACGAGATCGGCCGCGCCGTCGCCGCCCGGTACGACCTCGCGCAGCCACCGGACGTCGAGATCGGCGGCGTCCCGTTCCTGACCCAGGCCATCGACGGCATCTACCGCGACATCGACATCCGGGTCGGCGACTGGAGTGGCGAGAACATCTCCGTCCGCGATCTCGATGTCGTGCTCACCGACGTCTCCGCGCCGCTCGCCGACATCGTGGGTAACCGCACCGCGAACCTCGTCGCCGCCACGGCGACCGCGACGGCCGTGGTTCCCTACGACGTCGTGCGGACCTTCGCGCCCTCGGGCGTGGAGTCGATCTCCGACAGTCCCGAGGGACTGCGCGTCACCGGCACCTTCCCGGTCGCCGGCCTCTCGGTCCCCGCGACCGTCTTCGTGACCGTCGCCCCCACCGACGCGGGCATCGAGGTCACCCCCGTCTCGGTCCAGTCCGCCCTCGGCGGCCCGACCGTCCCGCTGTCGCTGCTCCGCGGCCCCCTCACCTTCGTCGTTCCCCTCCAGGAACTGCCCCTCGGCGCCCGCCTCACCGCCATCCGCCCCGCCCCCGACGGCCTGCATGCCACCGCCGTCGCCCACGACGTCCATTTCACCGACCTCCCCTGAGCGATGCGATCGGCGAAAATACCCCGCGCATTGTTTTCGTTACGGAACCGATAGCTCGCGCCGCTGTACCCCCGGTCAGCTCGATCGACGGCCGGGCGCGCCGGACCGATATGCGGGGTATTTGAAACGATATGAATTCGCTTAATTCGGAAGACCGACTTATGGTCGATTGCGGCGCGTCTTCCACAGTGGGAAGACCGGAAGAGAAGCGCGTGCCGCAATCCCGTCAGGAGGGATCGTGAAATGACACCGTTGCTATTCGATGTGGATACGATGACCGCCGCACTGGAACTCGCGGTGAAGGCGCCGTCGGTGCACAACACGCAGCCGTGGCGCTGGCAGGTCGGCGACGGACGGGTCGAGCTGTACAGCGATCCCGCGCGGCAATTGCCGGTGGAAGATCCCGATGGACAGGCCATGGTCGTCAGTTGCGGCGCCGCCCTCCATCATTTGCGTGTGGCGCTCGCGGTCACCGGTTGGTCGGCGATTCCCGAATTCCTGCCCGACCCGGACGACCCGAATCATCTGGCCACCGTCACCGTCTCGCCGAGGCCGCCGTCGGATACCGATATCCAGCTCGCGGCCGCGATTCTGCTCCGGAAATCCGAGCGGCGCCGATTCGCGCCGTTGCCGTTGCCCGCGGGCGCCTTGCGCGCGCTGTCCTCGACCGTTGTCGAATTCGGCGCGGTCGCCCGGAATATCCCGGAACAGCTGTTGCCCCTGCTCGCCGAGCCGATGCGGGCCGCGGCGGCGCGGCACCGCGCCGACGCCGCGTATCTGCGCGAACTCGCGACCTGGAGCGGGCGCGCCGATCACGGGGACGGCGTGCCGTCGCACACGACGGTGCTGCCGAGGCACGACGACCCCCTCCCGCTCCGCGCCTTCCGCGACCCCGGTCTCGACGATCCCGGCGACGGCGCCGACCACGCCAGCTGGGTCGTGATCTGCACCGCGGCCGACGACCGCCGCGCCCGCCTGCGGGCGGGTGAGGCGACCAGCGCCCTGCTGCTCGGGGCCACCAGCCTGGGCTTGGCGACCTGCATCCAATCCGAACCGCTGGGCATCCCCGAACTCCGCGACGCGATCCGGCACTCCTTGCTGCACGACTGCGCGCATCCCCAAGTGGTGGTCCGCGTCGGCCGCCTGCACCACACCGCTCCCCCGGTCTCCGCGAGCCCGCGCCGTCCGCTGGCCGATGTGCTCGAACCCCCGACGCGCCGCGTCGCCTGACGCGAAAGTTCCACTCCCGGTTCATCTTCCGCGGCGCACCCGCACCACCGTGCCGCGCGGGTGCGCCGGAACGCCTCAGTCGACGGCGGTCCCCTCGAGCTCGACCAGCTGCCCGGGAATCGCCAGCCGGCTCACGCCGAGCATGGTGGTCGCCGGTGCCACCGCCGCCGCGCCCAGCCGGGCCGCCAGCACGCCGTAGTGCTGGAACAGCAGGTCCACGTCGGTGGTGTAGACGTTGAGCCGGACGAGATTGGCCAGCGACATGTCCGCCTCGGCGAGCACGGCCTCCAGGTTGTCCAGGCTCAGGGCCAGCTGCGCGGCCAGGTCCCCCCCGTGCCGGGGCGTCCCGTCGCCGCTCATCGCGGTCTGCCCGGAGCAGTACAGGGTGCGCGTGTGCCCGGTGACGAGTTCGCCCTGGTTGAATCCCATCGCCACCGACCAGGTCACCGGGTTGACCGCGGTTCGTTCCAGTCCCACTTCAGCTCCATTCGATTCGTCGTAGTCCGGCGTCCGCGACGCCGTGGGACAACCCTCGCAAGTAATCACGACATCCTCTGTCGTGTATTCGGTAGAGTTCTCGGATGCGCGCAGACCGGTTGGTGTCGCTGGTGTTGTTGCTGCGCCAGCGCGGCAGGCTGACCGCGACCGAGCTCGCCACCGAGCTGGAGGTGTCCACCCGCACGGTCCTGCGCGACATCGAGGCGCTCTCGGCGGCCGGTGTGCCGGTCTACGCCGAACGCGGCAGACACGGCGGCTTCGCGCTGCTCCCCGGGTTCCGGACCGAGCTCACCGGGGTGAACCACGACGAGGCGCTGGCCCTGCTGATCGCCGGATCACGCCGTGGCGCACAGGCTTTCGGTCTCGGTTCGGCGCTGTCCTCGGCCATGCTCAAGGTGGTCGACGCGCTGCCCGACACCCACCGCACCACCGCGGCCGACGTCGCCGAACGGCTGCTCATCGACCCGGCGACGGATCTGCTCTCGCGTCCGGCGGTCGACGACGAGGTCCCCGGCGACATCGCGGCCGCGATCCGCCGCGCGGTGTTCGCCGGGCACAAGCTGCGCATCCACTACGCCGCGGTCGGCCAGGCACCGAGCTGGCGGACGGTGGACCCGATCGGGATCGTCATGGTGCGTGACCACGGCTATCTGCTGGCCACGAGATCCGGGGCGGACCGCACCTATCGGCTGTCCCGGGTGCTGGCGGCCGAGGAGTTGCCCGAACCGGCACAGCGGCCCGACCGGGTCGATCTGGACCGGGCCTGGCAGGAACGCAGCGCCCGCTTCCGCATCGGCGGCGACCAGCTCGCCGTGCTGGTCCGGGTCCGGCCCGCGCGGCGCGAGGAGCTGGTGCGCACCGCACTGGCCGTCCACTCCGAGGAACCCGACGACGAGTGGCTCCGGCTGGCGGTGACCTTCCAGGATTCCCGGCACGCCGAATGGGCGCTGTGGCAGCTCGGCATCGACGCGGAAGCGCTGGCTCCGTCGTCGCTGCGCGCGTCCCTGCGGGATCGCGCGATCGCCGTCGCCGCCCGATACGCGCCGACGCCGGTTCCGGAACCCGACGACAAGGATGCCGGGTGACGGCGGTAGCAGCCCGGCACACGGTGCGTGGTTCATCCGTTTCGGGTGAAGCGAGGCGGTACACGTCTGCCTAACGTCGGCGGCGAGGGGCCGATGCTGTCGACGGAAGAGGTCGGGCATGACTGCACCGCAGTACATTCGTGGCGGTTTTCCCAGCCCGGACGCTGTCCGCCGCGCCTATGACGAACTCGATTACCAGCGGGCGCTGGCGATGTACCGGTTCTTCTTCCCCACCGTCTCGCTCGAGGCGACGTGGCGGGAGAATCTCGCGGCGGGAGCGGTGCCGAATCGGGTGATGGTGCTGCTGGTCGGCAGCCCCGATCAGTACGTCTTCACCGCCAATTCCGACACGCCCTACGCCGGGCTCACCATCGATCTGTCGGCCGGGCCGATGGTCATCGAGGTGCCGCCCGGCACGCTCATGGGCACGGCGAACGACCTCAACCAGCTCTGGGTGCTCGACCTGGGGCTGCCCGGACCGGCGGGGGCCGAGGGCGGCAAGCACCTGCTGCTGCCGCCCGGCTACGACGAGCCGGTGCCGGAGGGCTATTTCACCGGCACCGCGACGACGAACCGGGTGCTCGTCCTCGTCCGCGCGCTGCCGCACGGCGCCGAGGTCGACCCCGCGATCGCGCTCATCCAGCAGGTGCGGGTGTATCCGCTGGGTGCCGACGCCGAGTCGAATCCGCTGGAGTGGGTGGATCTTTCGGAGCAGAAGGGGCTGGACTTCACCCCGGTGCGGTGGGAGGAGACGCTCGACTACTGGCGAATCCTGCACGAGATCCTGAACTCCGAGCCGCCCAACCCCGACTATCGCTACCAGTACGGCGAACTCGCGACGCTCGGGATCGCGCGCGACCTCCCGTTCGTGCCCGATCGGCGGATGACGGCCATTCTCACCGACGCGGCCCGGCGAGGACACTTGCACCTGTGCGTGCAATCGTTCGCCGATCGCAGGCCGGATCGGCAGGTGTGGCCGGACAGCCGCTGGGAGTGGGCCGTCCTGCGCTCGGAGAACGGAACCTTCGACGCCGCGGGCTACACCGATCTGTACGCGCGCGAGAAGTGGTTCTACCAGGCCCAGATCGAGTCACCGGCGATGTTCGCGCGTACTCCCGGCGCGGGCTCGCTGTACTGGCTCGGGCTGCGCGACTCCGCCGGGGCCTATCTCGAGGGCGCCGGCTACTACAGCCTCACTGTCCCGCAACCGGTTCCGGCGACCCTGTTCTGGTCGATCACCGCCTACGACGCGCGTACCCGCAGCGAACTGCGCTCGCCGCTGAACCGGCCCGCGCTGCGCTCCCTGTACGAGCTGGCCGACATCGACACCGCCGAGCCGCTGACCCTCTACTTCGGGCCGACGCCGCCGCCGAACACCCCGATCGACCGATGGATCCAAACCACCCCCGGCACCGGCTGGTTCACCTATTTCCGGATCTACGGCCCCGACGGCCCGGCATTCGGTGGCACCTGGCAGCTGCCGGATTTCCGGCGCCACGGCTGACCGATCGTCAGCGGGCCCGCAGCGTCACCACGGTGATGTCCGGCGGCGCGCCGACGCGCACCGGCGGACCCCACGCGCCGACACCGCGGGTGGTGTACATCTGCATGTCGCCGATGCGGCTCGCGCCGGCGACGGTGCCGTTGATCCAGCCGACCGGGTACCTCAGCGGCCACATCTGACCGCCGTGGGTGTGTCCCGACAGCTGCAGGTCGACGCCGCGTTCGCTCGCCCCGGTGCCCTGCAGGGGCTGGTGGGCGATCAGCACCGTGAACCGGCCCGGCTGCTGTCCGGCCAGGGCGGCGTCGACATCGGGCGCCGGATCGGTGGCGTCGAAGTCGTAGACCCCGGCGATGTCGATGGCGCCGTCACCGACGGTCAGCGGGACGTGGCTGTTGCGCAGGGTGGTGAGCCCGAGGGTGTCGTAGTAGTCGAGCCAGTTGTCCGGACGGTCCACGTACCCTTCGTGATTGCCCGCGACAACGAACTTCCCGTACTTCGCGCGCAGCCCCGCGAGCGGGTCGATATCGGGGCCGACATACGCGACCGAACCGTCGAGCAGGTCGCCGGGCAGCACGATCACATCGGGCTGCTGGGCATTGACCAGGTCGACCACCCGCTGGGTGAAGCCGGCGCCACGGGCCGCGCCGACGTGGATGTCGGCGACGACCGCCACCCGCAGCCCGTCGACCGAGCGGGGCAGGTCGGCGAAGGACAGCTCGGTCTCGACCACCCGCAGGTCGTTCGCCTCGGTGACGCCGTAGGCGACCGTCCCGAGCGAGGCCACCACCAGCACCGCCGAGGCCACCTGGGTCAGCCCACGACGGTGCTGGAACTTCAGCAGCCGGGCCACCGCGAGCACCACGCCGAGCACGAGCAGCCCGATCAGCAGGTAGAAGATGACCGCGAACCAGACCTCACCCCACCACACGATCGGCCGCACCGGCTCCGGCGAGTAGACGTTGCCCGCGCCGACCGCGACAACCGGCGGAATCCACAGGATCACCAGCAGGACCGCGAGCGCCCGGCGCGCGGCGCGCCCGAGTCCGGTGGCGACGCCGAATCGCCGGTACAGCAGCCAGTGCACGAGCCCGAGGAGCGCACCGACCAGCAATATCTGGAACATCGGCGTATCTTCCCATCACCGCCCGGTCGCGCGGAGATACGCCTGCCCCCGCGGCGAGATCTCGTAGCCGACCTCCAGGCTGCGGGTGAGACCGAGATTCTTCAGCTTGCGGACATCGAGCTTCAGCGATTCCCGGTCCCGGCCGAGCAGATCCGCGAGGTCACCGGCCCGCCGGCCAGGATGGGCCACGATGACGTCGAGGACCGCGGCCGTCCACGGCCCCCGTCGGCTGGCCCGGTCCAACCGCGCCAGTGCCGCCGTGATCTCGGCCACCTCGTGCGCGTCCGGATCGGTACGGCCGCTCAGCGCGATCCGGTCGTCGGGACCGAGAAAGCGGACCGCGATCCGGAAGACGGGATAGTGCGCCGCGCCGCGAAAGGCCGCCAGCACGGCGTCGGCGTCCGCCTCGCCCGCCGCGCGCGCGTCCGCGTCGGTGATGGCACCGGCTTCGACCTGGTCCACCGCGGTGATCTCGACGGTGCCCGCCGAGGTGCGCAGCGTGCCACCGGCGCGTACCCGGGGCCGGGCCCAGCGACGGAACACCTGGGTCACGTCGCCGGACGCGATCCCGCGCGCGACGCGATCGGTGAGCATCATGGTGGCACCGACCCTACCCGCGCCCGCCGGAGCACCCCGGCGATGCGGGCACAATGGAGGGCGATGAAAACCTGGCAGCTCGACCCCAACGCCGACGACGGCCCGCCCGGGAACGGAGCGCACGCCACCGTCGAGGACATCCGCGATCTGCGCGAACAGTTCGTCGACTTCATGCTCGGCTACAAGTTCGCGATCGACGAGATCACCACCAAGATCAACATCCTGCGCGAGGACTTCAACAACACCCACGAGTACAACCCGATCGAGCACGTCGGCTCCCGGCTCAAGTCGCCGGAGAGCGTGCTGGAGAAGGTGCAGCGCAAGAACTACGCGATGAACCTGGCCGCGATCAGGGAGAACGTGCTCGATATCGCCGGGGTGCGGGTGGTGTGCAGCTTCATCTCCGATATCGGCACGATCCGGGACATGCTGGCCGGTCAGGAGGACATCACCGTCCTCGAGGAGCGCGACTACATCACCAACCGCAAGCCGAACGGCTACCAGAGCCTGCACCTGATCGTCTCGATCCCGGTGTTCCGCTCCGACCGCACCCAGCGGGTGCCGGTCGAGATCCAGATCCGCACCATCGCGATGGACTTCTGGGCCAGCCTCGAGCACAAGATCTACTACAAGTACCGGGGCGAGGTGCCGCCGAACCTGCGCAGCGACCTCGCGCAGGCCGCCGAGGTGGCGACCCAGCTGGACGAGAAGATGGAGGCCCTGCACCGGCAGATCGACCGCACGCCGCGCCCGCCGACCAGCCCGATCGAGTCCCTCGACCTCAGCGTCCTCTACAACGCCTTCACCGCGGGGGCACCGCGCGCCTGAGCGCGCCGGATGGCTAGGACATCATCGCCAGCAGACCCAGATCCCGCGCGAGCGCGCCGTCCTGGCCGAGCGCGGTGAAGTCGGCCTCGACGTCGGCGCGCGCGAGCCGGCCCGCGCGCACCGCCCGGTAGCGCACATACGACCAGAGGAACACGTCGAGGTTGTCGAAGCGGGTGCCGCCCTCGAGCACCTCCTCCTCGTGGAACCACACCGCGATCTGGCCGGTGGTGAGCACGACGTAGAGATTGCCGCCGCCGTCGGCGCCGACGGAGAACACGTCGTCGTCGGTGAGCGCGGTGGTGTAGTCCGCGTCGAGGATGCCGCAGTCGTTGGCGGCGAAATCGAAGGCGTAGGACCAGTCGAAGATGTCGAGGAACTGCGGGAGCCGCCCGGAGCGGACGCGGCGGTCGAAGGCGGCGAGCGCGGCCGCGTCGGCGGGCGCGAGCCGGTCGAGAAACGGTGCGGCCGAACGGGTTCCGCCGGGGACGACGACGGGTTCGGCGTCCGGGAACCAGCGGGCGAGATCGGCGTCGAGGTCGCGTTCGGTGTAGCCGAGCAGATCGGCGGGAGAAAGCGTCACGCCGGACAGTGTAGGAACACCCTCCGACATCGGCGCGCTGGTCGTCAGGCCGGTTGCAGCACGCGCATGATCGGGTCGTAGGCCCAGTTCAGCAGGCGCTCGGCGTCTTCCTTCGCGGCGACGCTGCTGTGCGGCGAGCTGTGCAGCACCACGCCGATCACCGGGATGCCCGCCCGGACCGTCTCGAACAGCAGGCAGTGGCCCGCCGCGTCGGTGTTGCCGGTCTTGATGCCGATGGTGCCGGGGTATTCCCGCAGCAGCCGGTTGGTCGTCTCCCAGCGGTGCTCGCGGTTCCCCGGGCCGGCGGGCACGAAATAGTCGCGCGCGGCGACGATCTCACGGAACACCGGCAGGCTCATCGCGCGCACGCCCATCGCGACGAGGTCCACCGGGGTCGAATGCGTGGAGTCGTCGGTGGGGTTCGGGAGGCCGCTGGGATCGGTGAATTGTGTTCCCGCCAAGCCCAACAGGCGCGCGGTGTCGTTCATCTTGGCGATGAACGCGTCCTGTCCCGGCCCGAAGGACTCGGCGACCGCGTAGGCGGCGTCGCAGCCCGACGGCAGCATCAGCCCGTACAGGAGCTGGCGGGCGGTGAGCACCTCGCCGGGTGCCAGGCCCGCGGTGCTCCCGTTGTGCCTGGCGCAGTAGGCGAACGCCTCGTTCGGCACCGTCACGGGCCGTTCGAGATCGTTGCCCGCGATCACGACGATGGCCGTCATCACCTTGGTGATGCTGGCGATCGGGACCGGGGTGTGCGCGTTGCGCGACCACACCACGGTTCCGGTGAGCCCGTCGGCCAGCGCGGCCCCGGTGGCCTGCACTCCCTCCGGACCGACGGTCCAGGGCAGCTGGTCGAGCGCGGCGCTGCCCGACGGCGCGGCGCCCGCGACCCCGTGACCAGCGGCGACGACCAGAACTCCGGCGACAACAGCGTGCAACATCCCGGCAAATGTCCGCATGGCGACATTCTGTCCCACAACCGTGCCGAGTCGTGGGATTTGACCACCGCTTGTTCGCGGCCGCCGGATCCACCGGTCGCGACACCCCGTAACGGTTGACTGTCCGGGCGCCGGGCTGCACTGTTGATAGCACTGAGCGTCGCGCGTGTCGGTGGTTCCACAGGATCGGCCCTGGTCACAGGGAGTATCAGCGAGCTACTCGGAAACGGGAAGGACGCGATGACGATGAGCGGTCGCCGGAATCGACGGAATCGAGAGATTCGCGAGGTTCGAGAGATCCACGCTCGGCCATCGCACCAGATCGCCAAGTTCCTCCTGTCGACGCTGATGCTGGTCTGGTTCGGGCTCGGGTTGCTGGCGGCGTCGCAACGCCAGTACTTCGCGAACCCGCCGACCGACTGCGGCGGGCTGGGCACGATCGCCGTCACCGTCCTCGCCGGACCATTCAACTATCTGGGTGCCAATCCCCGGATCTCCGCGTGCAATCTGCCGCAGCCGAGTCAGTGATCGCGGTCGGCGTAGGGTCGAGCGGGTCGAACCCGAGGAGGACCCGAGCATGAGCGCGTCGCCGAGCAAGCGCACCCCGAGCCGCTGGGACGAGCTCACCGCCGCCGACCCGGCGCATTCGAGCTGGTACGTGGAGCGTTTCCGCAACCTCGCGGCCGCGGGCGAGGACATCGTCGGTGAGGCACGCCTGATCGACGCGATGCTCGGGCGCGGGCGACGGGTGCTCGACGCGGGCTGCGGGGCGGGCCGGATCGGTGGCTACCTGCACGAGGCCGGGCACACCGTGGTCGGCGTCGACGGCGATCCGGTGCTGATCGAGGCGGCGCGCGCGGATCATCCCGGCCCGACCTGGCTGGTCGGTGACCTCGCCGAACTGGATCTGCCCACCCGCGACTTCGACGTGATCGTGTGCGCGGGCAATGTGATGACCTTCCTCGCGCCGGCCACCCGGTCGGCGGTGCTGACGGCCTTCGCCCGGCATCGCGGTCCGGGTGGCCGGGTGGTCGTCGGATTCGGCGCCGACCGGGGCTACGCGTTCACCGAATTCCTGGCCGATGCCGAATCCGCCGGTCTCACCGTCGATCTGCTGCTCTCGACCTGGGATCTGCGGCCGTTCGCCGACGACTCGGACTTCCTGGTCGCCGTGTTCTCCTGAACGCGCGGTCCGGCGTCGGCTGGGACCACGCAGGGCCGCGACACCGGCTAGCCTCGTGGCATGCCCGACCCCGAGGTCCCGCCGCCCCCGCGCAACGGTGTCGGACTGCTGGCGCTGGTACTCGGCATCGTCGCGTTCGTGCTCTCGTTCATCCCCTTCGCCGGTGAATTCCTCGCGGCGCCGACCGCCGTGGCGGCGGTGACGGCAGCGTTCTTCGGGTGGGACCGGATCGAACGCGGCGAGGCCGACAATCGCGCCGACACCCTGGTCGGCGGGGTGCTCGGCGCCCTCGCCCTGGGACTGACCCTGCTCATCTACCTGGCGACCCAGTCCGGCTGAGGTGTTCCTACCCGCGCACCACCGCGCGGGCCGCGGCGCGCGCGGCGACCAGGATGGGGTCCCAGACCGGGGAGAACGGCGGCGCGTAGCCGAGATCGAGCGAGATCACCTGTTCCACCGTCATCCGCGCGGTGAGCGCGACGGCCGCGGTGTCGATGCGCTTGGCGGCGCCGTCGCGGCCGACGATCTGCACGCCGAGCAGCCGGCCGGTGCGGCGTTCGGCGAGCATCTTCACCGTCATCGGGGCGGCGCCGGGGAAATAGCCGGCGCGGCCGGTGGATTCGATGGTGACGGCGTGGAACTGCAACCCCGCGCGTTCGGCGTCCTTCTCGCGCAGGCCGGTGCGCGCCACCTCCAGATCGCACACCCGGCTGATCGCGGTACCGACGACACCGGGAAAAGTGGCGTAGCCGCCGCCGACACCGGATCCGATGACCTGGCCGTGCTTGTTGGCGTGGGTGCCCAGCGGCACATAGCGCGACGTCCCCGACACCAGATCGAGCACCTCGACGCAATCCCCGCCCGCCCAGATCTCGTCGTATCCGCGCACCCGCTGCGCCAGGTCGGTGAGCAGACCGCCGGATTCGCCCAGGGGCAGCCCGGCGCGGCGCGCGAGCTCGGTGGCCGGGCGCACGCCGATCCCGAGGACCACCACGTCGGCCGGATACTCGGCGTCGGCGGTCGCCACCGCGCGGACCCGGCCGTCCGCGCCGGTCGGCAGCCCGGTGACCTCGGCGTCGGGCACGACCCGGATGCCCATCCCCTCCATGGCTTTCCGCACCAGCGCGCCCATATCGGGATCGAGCGAGGACATCGGCTCGGCACCCCGGGTGACCATGGTGACCCGGAATCCGCGCACCACCAGCGCCTCGGCCATCTCGACGCCGATGTACCCGGCGCCGACGACCACCGCTTCACGCCCCGGCGCCGCCGCCAGCCCGTCGATGAGGGCCTGCCCGTCGTCGAGGGTCTGCACGCCGAACACACCGTCGGCATCGATTCCGGGCAGCGGCGGCCGCACGGGTGTCGCGCCGGTCGCCAGCACGAGGTCGTCGTAGTCGGTCCAGGATTCCGCGCCGGTGCCGAGATCACGCGCGCGCACCCGGCGACCGGCCGGATCGATTTCGATCGCCTCGGTCCGCAGGCGCAGGTCGATCCCGCGATCGCGGTGTTCGGCGGGCGTGCGGGCGATCAGGTCGTCGACCTCGCCGACGTCCCCGCTCACCCAGTAGGGGATGCCGCACGCCGAATACGAAGCGTGATACCCCTTCTCGAACACCACGATCTCGAGCTCGTCGACACCACGCAGTCTGCGGGCCTGCGACGCGGCGGCCATTCCCGTCGCGTCGCCACCGATGACCACCACACGTTCGCCCATGGCGTCCACGGTACGGGCGCGCCGTGCGGTGATCGGGATTCACACCATCTCGGGCACCCGCAGGTGCGCGAATCCCAGCCGGAACTCCGCCACGTCGACGATGCGCGCGCCCGTGACCCGGGTCGCCATCGCCCTGATCCGGTCCGCGTGCTCACGGCTGCTGTCGAGCTCCTCGCGACTCGCCCAGACGGTCGAGCCGACGCCACGGCCGGTGGCCCGGTCCACGAACAGGCTGGCGCTGCGGAAGCCGTCGAGCTTCTCGAATTCCGGCAGCAGTTGTGCCTTGAACGTCTCGATCGCGCCGTCGATCGCCGACGGATCGACCTGCACCCACGTGCACCGGGTGCACGCGTTCGCGCCGGCCAGGTGATCGCGGTGCATGACCGCCACTTCCCATTCCTCGACCTTGTCCACCGGCCCGTTCAGCGCCTGGGCCAGGCCGTCTCGCCACATCTGGACGCGCGGCCTGCTGGCCTGCATCATCTCCTCGGATTCCCACGCGGTCGTCGCGATACAGCGTCCTGTCGCCCTGTCCACCATCAGCGACAGACCGACCCAGCCCTCGACTTCGGGCAGATTCCGCATGATGTCGTTGCGGAGGTATGCGATCCCGCCGTCGATCGACGACGGCTGAGCCGCGATTGTGCTTGAACGTGCGTACACGAGCCACCTCCTACCTGGGTAAAGGCGGCGCCCCGGTGGGCACCACCGGACATACCCACTGTCCTCCACGCCCACCCTCCGCACAATGCCCTTTTTCCGCCATATTGGGGTAGGCGCAGGTATTGACAGCGGCGGAATCCGGAGAAGACTGGATACATACCGGAACACCGGAAAATAGCCGCGCAGCCGACGGAGACGTCTGTCGACAGTGGTGACTGATTCCCAGGCTCCGGCCCAGGCCCCCGGCAAGCCGATCGGGTACCAGAACAGTCAGCGACGACTGAGGTTCGTGGTGACGATCGAGGCTACCGGGGACTGTTCTGTCCGGGGTCTTCCGGCGCTGCCGCGCACCGTGTCCGATCGCCAGCGCGCCACCGTAAACAAACCGTAAGGCGTTTCCGGCAAGGTAGTTTTCGACAGCGAAGCACCGCTGACGACAACCACCGAAGGGACACCATCATGGGCAGCATCGCAGTACACGAGTTCATCGCGCTCGACGGCATGTACGACGACCCGTCGTTCACCGTCGCCTACGGATTCGATCCGAAGATGGGCGAAACCCTCGGCGCGATCACCGGCGACGCCACCGCGATCCTGCTCGGCCGCAACACCTTCGAGATGTTCGCCCCCGCGTGGTCGACCCGCACGGTCGAGGACGACCCGGGTGCCCCGTTCTTCAACGAGACCACCAAGTACATCGTCGGATCGCAGGAGCCCAAGGAGGAGTGGGCCAACAGCGTGCGTCTGGGCGGCTACGACGCCGACGTGATCCGCAAGCTCAAGGACGAGACCGAGGGCACCATCTACATCAGCGGCAGCGGCACGCTGGTCCGCGCGCTGCTGCGCGACGGCCTGGTCGACCACCTGCACCTGTTCGTGTACCCCATCGCGCTCGGCACCGGCGAGCGGTTCTTCGTCGACGGCGAACAGACCCCCCTCGCGCTGCTCTCGACCGACGTCTACGACAACGGCGTCGTCCACCTCGACTACGGCCCGGCCGCGAGCTGAGCTCGCCTGTCGGCGGCGGTGTGCCGGGGGTCTCGCCCCCGGTCCCCCCGATCGGTAGCCGCCGAGGAGGTTTTGTTCGTAAAGTTCATGGGTATGACCACGCCTCTGCCGGACACCCGCGCTCTCGCCGGTGACCTTTCCCTGTCCACCGTCCGGCTCGCGCGGCGTCTGCGCGGCAGGCGCGCCGATCCGCACATCTCCCTGACGCAGCTCTCGGCACTGTCCACGCTGGCCAGGGAGGGCGCGATGACACCGGGCACGCTGGCGGGCCGGGAATGCGTGCAGCCGCCGTCGATGACCCGCGTCATCGCCTCGCTCACCGATATGAACCTGGTGGAGCGGTCCCCGCATCCGACCGACGGCCGTCAGATCATCATCGCCGCTTCACAATCCGGCCTGGCCCTGCTCTCCGACGAGGCCCAGGCCCGCGAGGAGTGGCTGACCGAGCAGCTGTCCAAGCTCTCCGACGAGGACCTCACCGTGCTCACCCATGCGGTCGCGATCATGACGGCGATCGTCAACCAGCCGACCACCCTCGCCGGCTGACGCTACCGCTGGGCGTGGGTCAGCGCTGGCGCCAGCTCAGCGGACCGGGCAGGTCGACGCTGTTCTTCCTGGTGCGCGAGTTCCAGGTCCACGGGCCGATCTTGATGCTCCACGAGGAGAGGCCGGATTCGGTGAAGTTGAATTTCAGCGGGCCGAACGACTTGCGCTGACGGAATCTGATGGGCATGTGCAGCCTTCCTGAGATCGGTTCCAGGATAACCGATCCCGGTGGCTCGTACGGACCTCGCGAGCCCGCCACCGGCGCTCGCTACGCTGGCACCTGCCCGCGCACGGACGTGCGCGGCGGATCGACCCGCGAGGAGGACAGCGCCATGTGGCCGACCGAGTGGCCCACACCGGCCCGCGCGATCGCGACCGCGATCGAGGCCGCCCTGCTCGCCGCGCAGGCCGCCGACGAGCCCGGATTCGGCGCCGCGACCGGCGATCTCGCCGAACTGCCCGCCGATCAGGTGAGCGCGGTGCTCGCGGCGGTGGTGCGGGAACTGCTCGAGATCGCCCATCCGGACGGTCTCACCGGCGACGATGTCCGCGCGGTCCTCGAGGCGGTGGTACGGCGGTCGGTGGTCTGGCTGCCGCGCCTGGACCCGGCCGCTGTCGTCGGCGCGCTGACCGGCGCGCTGGGCATCGACGAGGGCGAGGACCGCCCGCCGACCGACCCCCGGCCCGCGGCGATCCTGCTGATCGACCACCTCGCCACCACCGCACGGGTGCCCGCCCGGGAGTCCGTGCTGCGCGCCATCACCGAGATCGCCAGGGCCGAGATCGTCGAGATGCCCTGAGCGCCGCACCGGGAGTCCGCCGCGCGTCGAATTCACAGCTCACGCACACCCACACCCCACCGCGTCCCCAGTTTCGAGGACGAGGGTTCTCCCTATCGGTTCAGCACACCGCTGACCGCCGACCCACTCCCCCGGGTCGAACGACAGGAGGAATCCGCATGAGCATCAAGTCGACACTGGCCAAGACCGCGGTCGCCGGCACCCTCGCCGTCGGGGTGGCGGGTGCGGCGGCGGGCGTCGCGAGTGCCGATCCGGGTGGCCACGACCAGCCGCGACCGGAGGCCCAGCAGGAACACCGCCCCCAGCAGGAACACCGCCCCGAACACCGCGACCAGGTGCCCCAGCACGGCTTCTGGTTCTTCGGCACCTGGGTTCCCCTGCCCTGATCCGGGGAAGTAGGCGTAGAGGCGGTCCTTGCTCCCGCCGCCGACACGCGGTCCCGGTGCCGGGCACCGGGACTGCGTCGTCGCTCCGGCGCCTGGTAGAACTTGCCGGTACCTCCGTTACCGGATAGCGTAGTGATGTCAGTGCACAACTGTTCACTCAATATTCCGGCGGGGTGGCGACGATGAGGTTGCTGGTATCAACGGTAGTAGGCGAATGGGTCGAGCTGGCCGCGCGGGATCTGGCGGCGTTCGGCGAATTCGCCAGGGAGGTGGGGGCCGCGGTGGCCGCGCATCAACGCGAAATCCGGCGCACAGCCACCGATTCGGGCCGTGAGCTGGTGCAGGAGGGCCGCTCGCTGGCGTTCGACATCGCCGATCTGGCGGATGCGGCCAAGCGCGCTCGATCGGACCGGCTGCGCGGAGACCGCCGCGACCGGTCGGGAGGGACGTGGTGACAGCGCTGGCCGTGATCGGCGGGCTCTGTGCACTGGCTGTGGGCTCACTGGTGTCCGGCTACGCCGTGGTGGTGATCAGCTACTGGCTGGAACTGCAACGTCATCCCCCGGAGCCGGAACCGACGCCGGACGAACGGGTTCACTGAGCACGGTCAGGATTCGGTCGCCAGGCGCACACCGAACCCGACCAGCACCAGGCCGGTGAGCGCGTCGATGCGGCGGCGGATGCGCTCGGTCTGCATCCAGGTCGAGATCGACCCCGCGGCGACCACGAGCGCGGCGCAGTACAGGGCGGTCAGCACGATGTACACCGCCCCCAACCCCAGGGTCGTCCACACCGGCGAGTAGCCGTCGGGGACGAACCCGGGCAGGAAGCTGACGAACAGGACGCCGATCTTCGGATTCAGGATGTCGGTCAGTAAGCCCGCGCCGAAATTGCCCACCCGGTCCAGCGGCGCCGTCGACGCCGCCGGATCGAGCACGCCCGCGCCGACGGGCCGCCGCAGCGCCTTCAGCGACTGCACCCCGATCCACACCAGATAGCAGGCGCCGACGATCTTGAGCGCCTCGTACCCGACTTCGCTGGCGCGCAACAGCGCCGAGAGTCCGAGCACCGCGGCGACGACCCAGACCGTCAGCCCACACAGCACCCCCGCGGCCGTGCGGATCCCGGCCCGGCGGCCGCCCCGGACGAGACTGCGCACCACGACCAGCGTGTCCGGGCCGGGCAGCAGTACCAGGACGACCGCGGCGAGAGTGAACGACAGGACCGCGGCAATCATCGCTCCATCGTAGAAGCGACCGTCACCAGGTGATGTCGGCGGTGGCGGTCAGCGGCGCGCGCGGCGCGGCCGACTCCGTGACCGGCACGGTGTCGGCGGCACGCACGGCGTCCGGGAAGCGCAGGCGGGTCCGCTGCTCCAGCTCGGTCACCGACACCTGGAAGACGCGGAACTCGTCGAGCTCGAGTGCCTCGAGCTGGTCGAGCCGCTGCGAGAGCAGGAAGGCCCGGCACTTCAGCCGACCACCCTCGACGAAGCAGATCACCTTCCAGTACTCCCGGGGCAACGCGACGCCCCGATGGACGCGGTCGTCGGCGGCGAACACCGGGCCGCCGAAGACACTCACCCGGAGGTCGTCGATGTCGACATCGGCGAACACGGCGTCCTCGAGCTGTCCCCACACACCGTTGCGGCTGCTCTGATTGAAGTCGTCCATCTGCGGGGTGATGTTGGTGTAGAAGAACGAGTCGATATTGGCCTTCTCGGCTTCGGACATGCTCCCCCACAGCAGATCCGCCCGTCGCGCGAGATGCCCGCGATCGAGCCGATTACGCAGGTAGAGTTCGTTTCCCACCTGCGCCTGGGCCGGCAGCCGCGGGTCCTTGACGAACTCGATGCCGGTCCGGTCGATGCGCTTCATCGACGCGCCGTCGATATTCCACGCCACCCAGAAGGCGAAGCGCCGCGCGGCACTGAGCGCCAGCGAGAAGTGGGTGTACCGGATGACCACCGACCCGTCGAGGCGCACCGCGTCACCGCCGATCCCGGCGTCGAGCTCGGGCACCTCGATCCTGGTGGCCAGAAACCCCGGCTCGTAGCCGGTCCGGGGCACGGCTTCGTTCGCCGAGTTCACGGCTGTCGACGGCGTGTGGGTGGCAGTCATAACGATCACTCCCGAAACCTGGCTGGGCGATGGATGTGCACGCCATCGTCGTCGCCCCGCCCACCGGCCTCACGCGTAGTCGACTACCCATATCACCGGTGAATCCCGCCATCACCCAGGGGTTTCTATGTCCCGAAGAGATAGCGGAATCGGCCGCGAGGGCGGCGAGGAAGGACTCCGCGAGTTCTTCGAGGTCAAGCACGTGCAGTGGCCGCTGTGAAGGTTCCGCGCGGTCACGGTTGTTTCTGTCGCGTCAGCACATGGGTGGCCGACAGCACGGCCAGGACCGCGGTGCAGCCGACGGCGCCCACCGCAAGGCCGATGCCGATACCGGTGGCGGTCGGGTAGCCGGAGGGGGCCAGGTGGGCGGCCAGGACCGCGCCGGACATGGCGCTGCCGAAGGAGCCGCCGACGGTGCGCAGGACCTGGTTGAAGCTCACCGCGCTGCCGAGTTCGCGGTCGGCGACGCTGCGGGCGATCAGCGCGGGCATGGCGGCGTAGGTGGTGCCGATGCCCATGCCGAAGCCGAACATGCCGACCAGGATCTCCCACAGTTCGTCGTGGGCGATCCACAGCAGCAGGCTGGACGCGGTGACCAGCGCGGAGCCGGGAATCAGTAGGGCCCGCATGGGAATACGGGCCGAGACGACGCGCACCACCCGATTGGCCGCGAAGCTGCCGATCGACAGCGGCAGCATGACGAAGCCGGCCCAGAACAGCGGCAGCGCCACCCCGTACCCGGTCGAGGTCGGCGCCTGGGCGATCAGGCTGGCGATCGACAGGCACGCGTACATGGCGGCGCCGAGCCCGATCGCGGTGCCGTTGGCGACGAGCACGTCGCCGGTGCGCAGCACCCGCAGGTCGACCAGGGCATGCGGGGTCCGCAGTTCGACCAGGCCCCACACCACCAGGATCGCCACCGACACCAGGAACAGGCCGATCGTCGCGGGCGAGCCCCAGCCCCAGCGCGCGCCGTCGCCCGCGACGAGCAGCAGGCTCGCCAGGCCGACCCCGATCAGCACCGCTCCGCGCAGGTCGAACGGCGTGCGCGGCGCGCGCTCGTCGGGCCCGTCCGGCACCACCAGCCAGACGACGAGCACCGTCGACAGCAGGAACAGGGCCGCGGCCCAGAAGGCGAAGCGGTAGCCGAACAGGTCGGCGAGGATTCCGGTGAGCGGATAGCCGAGACCGAGCCCGCTGGTGACGGTCACCGACAGGGTCGAGATGCCGTTGCGCACCTGGTCGGGCGGCAGATAGCGGCGGGCCAGCGCGATCGTCACCGGGACGATGCCGTAGCTCAGGCCCTGCAGGGCGCGGCCGACGAGGAAGACCGTGAAGTTCGGCGCCAGCGCGGCGACGAGCGAGCCGGCGAGAATGATGACCAGCGACCACAGCAGCAGCCGCTTCTTGTGCGGGCCGTCGCTGAGCCTGCCCATGATCGGCGTGGTCACGGCGCCGACCAGCAGGTTCACTGTGAGCATCCACTGCGCGGCACTGACGTCGACGTGCATGTCGTGCGAGATCGCCGGGACCAGCAGCATGCCGAGGGAACTGACGATGGCCGAGGTCAGCGCGGTGTAGACGAGCGTGGGGGCCAGCCTGCGCGGCCCGGCCCTCATGCGGGCGGCCCGGCGTCCACCAGTTTCCGCAGGGCGGGGAGGGCGGCGTCGAGGCGCGCTCGCTCGGCGGCGGTCAGCCGGTCGGCGAGGGCGCGGTCGAGCCAGTCCAGCCCGGCCGCGCGCTCGTCGACGAGCCGTTCCCGGCCGCCGTCGGTGAGTGCGATCCAGATCTTGCGGCGGTCCTCGCCGTCGGGCGTGCGCACGACGAGGCCGAGGGCTTCGAGTTCGCGCACCGCGGTGGCGATGGCCTGCGGGCTGACGGTCTGCTCGGCCGCCAGGGTGGTGGCGGTGGCCCGGCCGTGCTTGGCCAGATAGCTCATCACGCCTAGCTTGCCGACCGAGATCGATCGCCCGGCCAGGAGCCGACGAGCGATGGGCTGGAGCACTTCACCGAGCTCGCGGGCGGTCGATCGGTCGTTGGCCATAGCCGAACCATACAACCGAATTGATCAATTTACTTGAATAACTGCGGTGATGCTCCTTATAGACCGGGAACACAGAAGCACCCTCCGACCGGCGCCGGAGGGTGCTTGGCGAGGGTGTCAGCGGCGCGGGAGCAGGGTCATCGTGCGCCCGTCGGCGAGGTAGGTGCCGGTGTAGATCGCGGTCGATTCGTCGAGGTCGAGAACGCCGTCGGCGCCAACGGTGAAGCGGCGCAGGATCTCCTCGCCACCGCGCAGCGGGTCGGTCCCCAGTGCCCACAGCACCTCGCCGCTGGGCGACATCGCCGAGGACTCGGCGAACACCCCCGGCTGCCCCGGCGCGAAATCGACGTCGGGCAGCGGGGTCAGGACGCCGTTCGGCTCGACCCGGAACGAGCTGATGTGCCCGGACCCCATGTTCGGCACATACAGGAACCGACCGTCGGGCGTCATGCTGGTGACGTGCGGCAGCAGACCCGTGCGGAACGGCGAGCCCGCGATCTCGGCCAGCGACCCGTCCTCGGCCCGGGTGAAACCCGAGACCGAGCCACTGATCTCGTTGACGACGTAGACATGACGGCCGTCCGGGGTGACCCGGGGGAAGATCGGATTGAGCCCCGTGTCGACCCGCTGCTTCGCCGGCGACACGGTGCCGTCGGCAGCGATGTCGAACACCAGCAGCTGCCGCGGCAGCAGGCTCGCGGCGTAGAGCTGGCGACCGTCGGGCGAGACGGTGGCCGAGGAGATACCGTCGACCAACTCCCCGAACGGCGTCCCCGCACCGTGCCGGGTGAGGGTGCCGTCGGCACCGATCCGGACCGCCACGACCTGGGCACTGTGCAGCCCCACGACGACGTAGGCGAAGCGGCCGTCGGGCGAGAAGGTGATGTCGACGGGGACATCGGGCATCGTCAGCGGCGTGCCCGCGGACAGTTCGCCGTCGGCGCCGATTTCGTACGGGATCAGCTGCGGATTCGACCCGGGCGCCACCAGCAGGAACCGGCCGTCCGGAGTGGCCGCCTGGGGCCAGTTGAGGATTCCGGACGGGACCTTCGCCCCGATCGGAGTGGGCTGCCCGGTGTCGGCGGCGGTGTAGCCGGCGATGCCGTCGCTGAGGAAGCCGTGCGCGTAGATGTGGTATCCGGAGCTGTCGGCCGACGCGGGGCCGACCGCGGTGACGCCGGACAGAACGGTCGCCGCCAGGGCCAGTGCCCAGGCTGCCCGCCGCCTCCCCGAACCACCTGTCGACGTTGAATCAGAGGTCATACCTGGGAGGCTATGTCTCGGACAGCCCACCGAACTGTCCAGGAATCTGCACACTGTCGAGCCGCTGACCAGCGCAGACGACGAAAACCCCCGCGGCGGAGCCGAAGGGGTTTCGCGGTACCGATGGCCGGGGCTACTCCTGGCCGGGCAGCAGACCCAGCTGCGTCAGGAAGCTGACGTTGTCCCAGTAGACCCGATGCTCGGCGACCTTGCCGTCCCGCAGGGTGAAGGTGTCGATGAGCGGGAAGGTCACGGTCCGCCCGGACGGCGGTACTTCGCCGTCCGGGGTCGCCAGCGGACCGGTCTGGACGCCGGTGAAGACGATCTCGGCGATCGCGGTGTCCCCGTCGACCCAGGTGTTGCGGCGCTCGATCCGCATGCCGGGGAAGGCGGTGATGAAGGCGCCGATGAGACCGCGCAGCGCCTCGATACCGGCGAGCGGACCGGACGGGAACTCGGCCGCCACGTCGTCGGTGAACGGGCTCGCGGCGAGGTCGAGATCACCGGTCTCCAGGCCGGCGTAATGCGTGCGGACGAGGTCGAGCAGGTCGCTCATGGTTCACCTTTCGCTGAATGACTGCCCGGATCTCCGGGTCGAGCCAATAATATATTGTGCACAGCTAAGCGCTCAGAGTTATTGCGCGCTTTATATATTCAGCTTGACCGATCACGAACGGCGGTGGTGTTCGCCGTGATGTATTCGAACAGACACACCAGGACTTCCTTGCACGACGCCCGGTCACGCGCGTCGCACAGCAGGATCGGCACATGCGTCGGTATCCCCAGCGCGGCACGGATCTCGGTGGGCTCGTAGCGATCCGCGCCGTCGAAGCAGTTCACCGCGACCACGAACGGAATCCGCCGGGACTCGAAATAGTCCACCGCCGCGAAACTGTCGGCCAGCCTGCGGGTGTCGACCAGCACCACCGCGCCCAGCGCGCCACGCGACAATTCCGGCCACAGGAACCAGAACCGATCCTGTCCCGGCGTGCCGAACAGATACAGGATCACCCGCGGATTGATGGTGATCCGGCCGAAATCCAGGGCGACCGTGGTGGTTCGCTTGTTCTCGATGCCGCGCAGGTCGTCGACCGAGGAGCTGAGCTCGGTGAGCTGTTCCTCGGTGCGCAGCGGGGTGATCTCGCTGATCGCGCCGACCATCGTCGTCTTGCCCACGCCGAATCCACCGGCCACCAGGACCTTCACGGCCAGCTCGGCCGACATCGCCGGGGAGCTGTAGCCGTCAGAGATTGCGTATGCCATCGAGTACCGCCTGCAGAAGTTCGGGGTCGGGGCCGGTATCGGCCCGTGGAGGGGAACGGAAGATCACATAGCCCGCCGAGATCAGATCGCTGACCAGCACCTTGACGGTGACCAGCAACAACCCCAGGTGCGCGGCGATTTCGACGATGGAGAGCGGACGGTGCCTGCACAGGCGGAAGATCTCGGCGTACTCGCGGTCGAGCTGGGCGACGTCGGCGTCGTAGCCGACCGAGATCACCAGGGTCAGGATGTCGAGATCCTGGAGTTCCTTGCCCGCCCGGCCACGGGTGAGCGCGAACGGCCGGACCAGGGGTCCCGGATCGTCGTCCTCGTAGCCCCACGCGTCCTCCGGTCCCCCGCTCACGACAGATGCGACGCTCGCGTCGTCGAACTCCGCGGTGACGCCGAGAGATGGTCGCGCACCTGTCCGACGATCACGTTCATCTCGTAGGCGACCAACCCCAGATCGGCGTCCGCGTCGGCCAGCAACGCCAGGCAGGCGCCCTGACCGGCCTCGGTCACCAGCAGATAACCGAGCTCGAGCTCGATCACCGTCTGGTGCAGCGCGCCCTTGCCGAAGCGGGTGCCGACGCCGCGGGCCAGGCTGTGCAGCGCCGACGCCATCGCCGCCAGGTGTTCGATGTCCTCGCGCTCGATCCCGACCGAACCGGCCAGCGCCAGGCCGTCGGCGGAGAGCACCACCGCGGACTCGGCGCCGGACGTGTTCTTCACCAGGGTGGTGAGCAGCCAGTCCAGGGTTCCCGCGGGGGGCTGGCGAACCATCATGTCCTCGTTCATGTTCCGACCGTTCGTTCTACGGGTGCGTATGGGGTGGGCGGCCGCGACCCTGTCGCGTGCCGTGCTGCAGCGAACTCATCGCCGCGCGGATCTTCTCGGGCCCCCTGGTGCGCCCCGGTGGCTCGGGAACCGCTGTGCGCGTGCCGGTTTCCTCGAACTCGACACTCAGCTGCGGCGAGAGGTGGGTCAGCCGATCGCGGCGCGGGAGGGCGGGTCTGCGGTCGGCGGGCGCGTCGTCCGAGCCGTGGGGTGTCATGGCGGCCGCGAACCCGTTGCGCCCGGTGGGCAGCGCGGGGGCGGGCCTGGGCAGGGCGGCGGCTTCGGGGAAGCGTGGCCCGAGGTCCCGGGTGGTCACCGGTTCCACCGCGGTGGTGGGGTTGTCGTCGCCGGCCTCGAGCACCGCCCACGGCACCAGCACGATCGCCTTCACCCCGCCGTAGGGCGACTCCTGCAACGTCACCGTGACACCGTGCCGAACCGCCAACCTGCTCACCACGAACAACCCCAGATGCCGATGCCCCGCCAACGCCATCTCATGGAACTGGGGCGGCTCGGCCAGCAGCGCGTTGAGCCGCTCACGCTCCTCGAACACGATCCCCAGACCCTGATCGTCGACCTCGACGACCACTCCCCTGCCGACGGCATTGCCGTGCACCGAGACCGGCGCCTCCGGCGGCGAGAACGCCGCCGCGTTGTCGATCAGTTCGGCGAGCAGGTGGATGAGGTCGGCCACCGCGCTGCCGAGCACACTCACGGCGGGCAACCGGACCGCGCTGACCCGCGCATACCCCTCGGTCTCCGACACCGCGCTCCGCACGACCTCCTCGAGCGCCACCGGATTGCGCCACCGCCGCCCCGGCGCGCGACCACCGAGAATCAGCAGATTCTCCGAATTGCGGCGGGCCCGCGTCGCCAGATGATCGAGCTGGAACAACAGCTCCAGATCCTCGGGATCGTCCTGCCTGGCCTCGGCGACATCGAGCACATCCAACTGCCTGCGCACCAACGCCTGACTGCGAAACGCGATATCGAGGAACACCTTGTTGAACCCGTTGCGGGTACTCGCCTCCACCACCGCCGTCTCGATCGCCGTGCGCTGCGCGACCGCGAACGCCGCGGCCACCTGACCGATCTCGTCCCGACCACCATCGACCACCGCGGTCTCGGACTCCGCGTCGACCTGATCGCCGTGATGGATACGCCGAATCAGCTCGGGCAGCCGATCATTGGCGAGGCCCAGGCTGGCCGAGCGCAACGCCTTCAGCCGGCGCACCAGTCGATTGGCCAGCACCAACGAGATCGACACGGCCGCGAAGGTGACCACGAGCATGACGCCCGAGATCACCATCAGCCGATTCAGCATGCGGTCGGCGGCGCCGCTGGTCGCGTCCACCGTCACCCGGAACTGGTCGCGGATCACCGCGATCAATCGGGTGTCGACCGCGCGTTCGGCGGCCAGCCACTCCTCGGCCGGCATCGTCAGGTCGCCGCGCTCGGACATCTCGTCCTCACCCGCCGTGCCGAAGCGCCAGTCGGACCCGGCGGTCAGCGCGCGCACACTCGCCCTGACCTCGGCCGAGAGCCGCGTGTCGACGAGATCGAACTGCTTGCGGTAGACGCCGATGTGCTGAGCGAGCGTGCGGCGCTCCCGCAGCGTCGGCATGCCGTGCGCGGCGCCGGCGGCGACGAGACCCACCACGCGGGAATGGCCCTCGGCCGCGCGCAGCAGCTCGATCGAGGTGAGCTCGGCGTCCATGGTGGTGGTGTCCGAGGACTTGTACCGCGCGGAATCCTGGCCGGAGGCCAGCATGGCGGCGATGACATCGGTGAAATACTGGTCGACATCGCCCGTCGTGGCCCGCCTGCTGTCGACCGATTCCCGGATCACCTGCATCCGGCCGATGAGATCGCCCAGCGCCCTGATGGATTCGGCGCCGGTGTTCTGGTCGATGTTCTGCGCCGACGAGGCGATGCGAACGGTCTCCTGGATCGCGCGATCGGTGTCGTCGCGGCTGGCCCGCAGCTCCGCCGCGGCGGCGGGCGAGGGTGCCTGGGCGGTCACGCTGGCCAGCCGTTCGGCCTGGATCGCGGTCACGAAGCGCAGCAACGGGTCGATGACCGATCCGCGATAGTCCGCCCATTCCTTCACCGACTGCGCCTGTAACCCGACCAGTGCCACGGCGACGGCGCCGGTGCCGAACAGCACGGCACTGGGCACCAGCGCGATCGCCATGATGCGGGTACGCACACTCGTGCCGAAGCGATCACGGAACGGGCGGCGGCGGGCGCGGGTGGTCTCGGCGCTCGGCTCGACGACGGCCGATGGCACAGCGGTTCTCCTCGGAGGGTGCGGGCGACGCGGTCGCGGCGGGCCGGGCGGCCCGCCGCGTGGCGTCATCGTGCGGGGGTCAGATGGGCCGACGGGCCGTCGTGGAAGAGCACGCCGGTGTCCGCCGCGGGCAGACCCGACGGGGCGACACTGCCGTCGGCGGCGACGGTGTAGGTGTGCACCCGGGCCGGACCCTGCAGCGTGAGCGTGTCGATGACGAACAGTTCGTTCTCGTCCGCGCTCAGGACGAGACGGCCGGGCAGCGCACCGTCGGGGGTCTTGTAGGGCGAGCCGGGCAGCGCGGTGAGCGCGCCGTCGGCCCCGATGCGGAACCCGTCGACCTGGCCACCGGTCGACGCGGGCACATACATGCGGGTGCCGTCGGCGGTGATCGCCGAACCGTGCGGTGTCGCGCCGGTCGGGTACGGCGATCCGGGCGCGTTCGAGAGACCGCCGTCGGGGGCGATCACGTAGCCCGACAGGGTTCCGCTGCCCTCGTTGCTGAGGTAGAGGTAGCGGCCGTTCGGGGTGACGGCGGGCAGCGCGGGCCGTTCCCCGGTGGCCATGATGGCACCGACCTGGGTCAGCGAGGCGTCGGCACCGATCGCGTAGCTGGTCACCGACGCGCCGACGAAGGTGCTCACGATGAGGTTGCGCCCGTCCGGGGTGACCTGCGGCAGGCTCAGCCCGCTCACGCCGGGCACCGGGGTGGCGGGCGCGCCGGTCGGCACCAGCACGCCCGCGGCGGTGATGTCGAACGAACGCACCTCCGTGGTGACGGTGCCGATCGTCGCGAACAGCCGTGACCCGTCCGGGGTGATCGTCACGCCGATCACCGGGGCACCGAAATCCCTTCGGCTGCCCGCGATCTCGTGCAGTGCGCCGTCGGCGCCGAGGTCGTAGCCGATGATCGAGCCGGACACCACGTGACCCACGTAGGCGCGACGGCCGTCGGGGGTGAGCTCGAGGGTCAGCGACCCGGTGTCGCTCGCGAACGGAGCGCCGGGAACCCGGGTGAGCGTGCCGTCGTCGTCGACCCGCAGCACGCTGATGTTCGAGGAACCGGTGCCGGTGACGAGCAGATAGCGCGGTGCGTCGTCCGCGTGGGCGAGCGACGGAGACAGCGAGAGTGCCAGTGCGGCGGCCATACCGACCGCGACGCGCCCCGGCTGTCCGAAAACGGTCCTGAGCATCGGAAACGAAACCTCCGTGTGTTCCGGCAGGCCACGTCGCCCACCTGAACTATGCACAATATAGTTTGCTTTTCTATTGCGGCGAAGGATTTGAGATCCGGTGCCGAACGCCGTCACCTGTTGTTATTTCGCACAACGGTGGTTGCTGCCCCAAATACAAAATGTGATCGTTCGATCTGGTTCCGATCTGCCGGGCAGGTAGATCACCCTTTCACATCTCATCGAGGAGATCGTTCGATGGCTTCGCCACCCACCCTCCACTCTCGCCGCCGGTTCTTCCGTTGTGCCGCACTGGCTTTCCTCACCGTGCTGTGCACCACGGTGAGCCGGCCGGCGCCGGCCACCGCCGCCGCGCCGTCCCGCTTCCTGATCACCGCGGGCACCGCGTCGATGGGGATCAGCGTCCTGCGCGTCGCCGACGACGGCACGCTGTCGACCGTGCCCGGCAGCCCGTTTCCCACCGGCTTCGGCGTCCTGTCGCTGGTCGTCGCACCGGACGGACGGACCGTCTACGTCCCGCACGCGGGTGATGCCGGCGTCAGCGGCTATCGCCTGGACGACGACGGCGCACTGCGCCCGATTCCCGGCGCCGACATCACCGTCGGCGGCCCGCCGACCTCGGCGGCCCTCACCCCGGACGGCACCCGGCTGTTCGTGGTCGTCGGCGGCGCGCCCGGCCATGTCGAGTCGTTCGCGGTGGCGTCCTCGGGCGCGCTCACCGCGACCGGCGCGCCCGCTGTGCCGGTGGACGGCTTCAGCGCCGTCGGCATGGCCCGCGTCGATCCCAGCGGCCGTTTCCTGCGGGTCGTCACCTATCTCGGAAACACGCTGTCCACCTACGCGATCGCACCCGACGGCGCCCTGACGCCGCTGGGCGCCACCGCGGTGGAGCTCGGTCCGGTCGCGCCCGGATTCACCCCCGACGGGCGATACCTGTACGTGAGCAACGAATTCGGCTTCGACCTGTCCGGCTTCGCCGTCGGCGAGGACGGCCGATTGACACCGACGCCCGGCTCCCCCTACCCGACCCACGGCGTCCCGCACGGCGCCGTGCCGACCGCCGACGGCACGCGGCTCTACGTCCCCAACGCGATGGGGACCTCGATCGCCGGCTTCGACGTGCACGACGACGGCCGCCTCACCGAATTGCCGGGCTCACCGTACGCCGGTCCCGGCGGCACCCTGCCCGGCCAGGTGGCGCTGCACCCCGACGGCACGACCCTCTACCTCGTCGACGTCCTCACCGCACAGGTGACGACCCGGGTGCACACCTACACGATCCGCCCCGACGGCAGCCTCGTCCCGTCCGGGCGACCCGCCGCCGACACCGGCGTGATCATGTCCGACGGACCGGTGGTGGTCCTGACCCGCTGACAACCGACAGGGGCCGGTGTCGGTGACCGCACGATCACCGACACCGGCCCCTACGGCCGAGCACCCAGGATCAGGGCTGCACGCCCATCTCCGGGCCGATGTACTCGCGGACCCGCGCGGCCTTGCCGTCGCGGACCTCGACGATCTGCAGCAGGTGCAGCTTCATCTCCTGTCCACCGATCGTGACCTCGGTGGTGCACTCGTGGAAGAAGCCGTTCTCGGTGTAGGTGATGCCGACGGAGGCGAAGGCAGGCACGGGTCCGTCGCCGGATCGCTCGTACACGGCCGCGACCGCGTCGGCGACGGTGACCCACTTGTCGTCGGCGCTGTGCCACACGAGGCAGTCCTCGGTGCTGATCTCGGTGAACAGATCAATGTCGACGAGGGCCTTGATCCAGTTCTCGGCGAGATCCTTGGTGGCCTGATCGGGGGTGCTCATCGTTGAACGGTGCCTTTCCTGTCCGGTTCGCTGCAGTGGGTGTGCTGCGTCACCCATGCTGCGCGCGAACCGCCAGGACGAGTGTCCAGATTTCTGGACACCTCCGCTCAGGCGGTGGACTTCTCCGGCTCCGACCACATGCCCTGCTTCTCCAGCATCGCGATGAGCTCGTCGGCGCCGGACATGATGTGGTCGCGCATCAGGCTGCTCGCGGCCTTGGCGCGCCCCTTCTGCAGCGCCTCGAGAATGGCCGGATGGAAGTCCAGCGACTCGTTGGCGTGGCCTTCGATATTGCCGTAGAACCGGTTCGGCAGCTGCTTGACGATCGAGCGCAGCAGCAGCGCCAGCCTGCGCGAGTCGGCGGCGAGGTTGACGGTGCGATGGAACTCGTGCCCGAGCGCCACGATGCGATCCAGATCGGCGCCGTCGGCGACCGCCTGCTCGTGCTCGGCGATGATGTCGGCCAGGTGCGCGAGCTGGCGCGGCGAGATGGACTTCGCGGCGCGCGCGGCCAGCTCACCGGCCAGGGTGGCCTGCGCCCAGAACAGATCGCGCACGTCCTGCCTGCTGAAGGCCGAGACCATGAAACCGCGCCGGGGCACGAGCTCGACGAAGCCTTCGCCGCTGAGCAGCAGCAGACCCTCGCGCACCGGTGTGTTGCTGACGCCGACGGCCTCGGCGATCGGCTCGGCACGCAGGAACTCGCCCGAGCGCACACGGCCCGAGATGATCAGCTCCCGAACGTAGCTGGCGACGTCTTCGGAGAGCTGCTGACGCTGCGAGTTCGCGCGGCGGGGCAGATCCCGAGTCGTCGAATCGGACAGGCGGCGATCGTTGTCGTTCGGCACGTTATGCATTATGCGTCTAGAACGCGCGAAAGCGCAGCGCCGACCCATGGAAACGGCGTCGATCACCGGACGGTGATCGACGCCCCGGCCCCAGGCCCCCCGGGAGGGGGGGAGCAGGACCCAGGGTCGGATAGTGGGTACGATAACAAAAAAAAAAATATTT